>UCMT01000102.1 GCA_900473795.1 Hyphomicrobiales bacterium
ACTTGTTCCTTAATTAGGGACTAGCATGAACGGCTAAACGAGGGTCCAACTGTCTCTTATCTTTAATCAGTGAAATTGACCTTTCAGTGAAGAGGCTGAAATATAATAATAAGACGAGAAGACCCTATGGAGCTTAAATTATATAACTTATCTATTTAATTTATTAAACCTAATGGCCCAAAAACTATAGTATAAGTTTGAAATTTCGGTTGGGGTGACCTCGGAGAATAAAAAATCCTCCGAATGATTATAACCTAGACTTACAAGTCAAAGTAAAATCAACATATCTTATTGACCCAGATATATTTTGATCAACGGACCAAGTTACCCTAGGGATAACAGCGCAATCCTATTTAAGAGTTCATATCGACAATTAGGGTTTACGACCTCGATGTTGGATCAGGACATCCCAATGGTGTAGAAGCTATTAATGGTTCGTTTGTTCAACGATTAAAGTCCTACGTGATCTGAGTTCAGACCGGAGCAATCCAGGTCGGTTTCTATCTATTTACGATTTCTCCCAGTACGAAAGGACAAGAGAAATAGAGCCACCTTACAAATAAGCGCTCTCAACTTAATTTATGAATAAAATCTAAATAAAATATATACGTACACCCTCAAACCTAGAGAAGGTTATTAGGGTGGCAGAGCCAGGAAATTGCGTAAGACTTAAAACCTTGTTCCCAGAGGTTCAAATCCTCTCCCTAATAGTGTTCTTTATTAATATCCTAACACTCCTCGTCCCCATTCTAATCGCCATAGCCTTCCTAACATTAGTAGAACGCAAAATCTTAGGGTACATACAACTACGAAAAGGCCCTAACATTGTTGGTCCATACGGCATTTTACAACCATTTGCAGACGCCATAAAATTATTTATAAAAGAACCAATACGCCCTTTAACAACCTCTATATCCTTATTTATTATTGCACCTACCCTATCACTCACACTAGCATTAAGTCTATGAGTTCCCCTACCAATACCACACCCATTAATTAATTTAAACCTAGGGATTTTATTTATTTTAGCAACATCTAGCCTATCAGTTTACTCCATTCTATGATCAGGATGAGCCTCAAACTCCAAATACTCACTATTCGGAGCTTTACGAGCCGTAGCCCAAACAATTTCATATGAAGTAACCATAGCTATTATCCTTTTATCAGTTCTATTAATAAATGGATCCTACTCTCTACAAACACTTATTACAACCCAAGAACACATATGATTACTTCTGCCAGCCTGACCCATAGCCATAATATGATTTATCTCAACCCTAGCAGAAACAAACCGGGCCCCCTTCGACCTGACAGAAGGAGAATCAGAATTAGTATCAGGGTTTAACGTAGAATACGCAGCCGGCCCATTCGCGTTATTCTTTATAGCAGAGTACACTAACATTATTCTAATAAACGCCCTAACAACTATTATCTTCCTAGGACCCCTATACTATATCAATTTACCAGAACTCTACTCAACTAACTTCATAATAGAAGCTCTACTACTATCATCAACATTCCTATGGATCCGAGCATCTTATCCACGCTTCCGTTACGATCAACTTATACATCTTCTATGAAAAAACTTTCTACCCCTAACACTAGCATTATGTATGTGACATATTTCTTTACCAATTTTTACAGCGGGAGTACCACCATACATATAGAAATATGTCTGATAAAAGAATTACTTTGATAGAGTAAATTATAGAGGTTCAAGCCCTCTTATTTC
>UCMT01000101.1 GCA_900473795.1 Hyphomicrobiales bacterium
GCTGTCAGTTTTAAGTCCTAGGGAGGGGACTGCTCATGAGTGGAGGACGTCTTCAGATGAAATTAATATACGGATTGGAAGTTCTATTGGCAGAACGACTCGGTTATCAACTTCTAGCAGTCGTAGTTCACCAGGTTTTAGGTCGTTTGTTGGGATTATATATGAATCAAAGCATAGGTCTTCATAGTCAGTATATTCGTAGCTTCAGTATCATTGGTGCCCTATGGTTTTAACGGTTAATACGGGGTTGTTGATTTCGTCTATTATATATAGAATGCGTAGAGAGGGGAGAGCAATTATGATAAGGATTACAGCTGGTAGAATAGTTCAAATGGTTTCAACTTCTTGTGCATCTATTGTGCTTGTATGTGTTAGTTTTGTTGTTAATATTAGCGAGATGATATAGAGGACTAAGGAGCTAATTAGGAAAACAATTATTAGTGTGTGATCATGGAAATTTATTAGCTCTTCTATAATAGGGGATGTGGCGTCTTGTAGACCAAGTTGGAATGGGTAGGCCATATAAGATATATAGATTATTGATCTATAATTTAACTTTGACAAAGTTATGTAATTGATTTTACTAATATCTTATTGAGAAAGACATATAGGATATGAGATTGGCTTGAAACCAATTTTAGGGGGTTCGATTCCTTCCTTTCTTATTTTACTTTTACATAGGTTGGTTCCTCGAATGTGTGATATGGTGGAGGGCAGCCATGAAGTCATTCTAAATTTGTTGAAGCATACGATACTGATATTACTTCTCGTTTTGAAGCAAAGGCCTCTCAAATTATAAAGATCATGATGAGAACAGCTGTTAGTGAAATAAATGATCCTATAGAAGAGACAGTGTTTCATGTGGTGTAAGCATCTGGGTAGTCTGAGTAGCGTCGTGGTATTCCTGAAAGGCCCAGGAAATGTTGAGGGAAGAATGTTATGTTTACTCCTACGAATATGATGGCGAAGTGGGCTTTTGCTCATGTGTCATCTAGGGTGAAGCCTGAAAATAATGGGAATCAGTGAACAAATCCTGCTATGATAGCAAACACTGCTCCCATTGATAGAACATAGTGGAAATGGGCTACTACATAGTATGTATCGTGAAGCACGATGTCAAGGGATGAGTTGGATAAAACAATTCCGGTTAGACCACCAACTGTAAATAAGAAAATAAAGCCTAAGGCTCATAGTATAGCTGGAGATCATTTAATATTACCTCCGTGTAGGGTTGCAAGTCAGCTAAATACTTTCGGCTATATAGGAATAGTATGAGCAATAATGTCTATTGGCTTTCTAGGCTTTATTGTATGAGCCCACCACATATTCACAGTAGGATTAGATGTAGACAC
>UCMT01000100.1 GCA_900473795.1 Hyphomicrobiales bacterium
TAATTAAGCACACAAATTAAAAAAACCTCTATAATCACCCCCAATACTAAAAAACCCAAAATTAATCAGTTAGATCCCCAAGTCTCTGGATATTCCTCAGTAGCTATAGCAGTCGTATATCCAAACACAACCAACATCCCCCCTAAATAAATTAAAAAAACTATTAAACCTAAAAACGATCCACCAAACCCTAAAACCATTAAACAACCAACAAACCCACTAACAATTAAACCTAAACCTCCATAAATAGGTGAAGGCTTTAATGCTAACCCAAGACAACCAACCAAAAATAATGAACTTAAAACAAAAATATAATTATTCATTATTTCTACACAGCATTCAACTGCGACCAATGACATGAAAAATCATCGTTGTAATTCAACTACAGAAACACCTAATGACAAACATACGAAAAACACACCCATTATTTAAAATTATTAACCACTCATTCATTGACCTACCTGCCCCATCCAACATTTCATCATGATGAAACTTTGGGTCCCTTCTAGGAGTCTGCCTAATAGTCCAAATCATTACAGGTCTTTTCTTAGCCATACACTACACATCAGATACAATAACAGCCTTTTCATCAGTAACACACATTTGTCGAGACGTAAATTACGGGTGACTAATCCGATATATACACGCAAACGGAGCCTCAATATTTTTTATTTGCTTATTCCTTCATGTCGGACGAGGCTTATATTATGGATCATATACATTTATAGAAACCTGAAACATTGGAGTACTTCTACTGTTCGCAGTCATAGCCACAGCATTTATAGGCTACGTCCTTCCATGAGGACAAATATCATTCTGAGGTGCCACAGTTATTACAAACCTCCTATCAGCCATCCCATATATTGGAACAACCCTAGTCGAATGAATTTGAGGGGGCTTCTCAGTAGACAAAGCCACCTTGACCCGATTCTTCGCTTTCCACTTCATCTTACCATTTATTATCGCGGCCCTAGCAATCGTTCACCTCCTCTTCCTCCACGAAACAGGATCAAACAACCCAACAGGATTAAACTCAGATGCAGATAAAATTCCATTTCACCCCTACTATACAATCAAAGATATCCTAGGTATCCTAATCATATTCTTAATTCTCATAACCCTAGTATTATTTTTCCCAGA
>UCMT01000098.1 GCA_900473795.1 Hyphomicrobiales bacterium
TCGGATTTGAAGCCGCAGCATGATACTGACATTTTGTAGACGTAGTCTGACTTTTCCTATACGTCTCCATTTATTGATGAGGATCTTACTCCCTTAGTATAATTAATATAACTGACTTCCAATTAGTAGATTCTGAATAAACCCAGAAGAGAGTAATTAACCTGTACACTGTTATCTTCATTAATATTTTATTATCCCTAACGCTAATTCTAGTTGCATTCTGACTCCCCCAAATAAATCTGTACTCAGAAAAAGCAAATCCATATGAATGCGGATTCGACCCTACAAGCTCTGCACGTCTACCATTCTCAATAAAATTTTTCTTGGTAGCAATTACATTTCTATTATTTGACCTAGAAATTGCTCTTCTACTTCCACTACCATGAGCAATTCAAACAATTAAAACCTCTACTATAATAATTATAGCCTTTATTCTAGTCACAATTCTATCTCTAGGCCTAGCATATGAATGAACACAAAAAGGATTAGAATGAACAGAGTAAATGGTAATTAGTTTAAAAAAAATTAATGATTTCGACTCATTAGATTATGATGATGTTCATAATTACCAATATGCCATCTACCTTCTTCAACCTCACCATAGCCTTCTCACTATCACTTCTAGGGACACTTATATTTCGCTCTCACCTAATATCCACATTACTATGCCTGGAAGGCATAGTATTATCCTTATTTATTATAACTTCAGTAACTTCCCTAAACTCCAACTCCATAAGCTCCATACCAATCCCCATCACCATCTTAGTTTTCGCAGCCTGCGAAGCAGCTGTAGGACTAGCCCTACTAGTAAAAGTTTCAAACACGTACGGAACAGATTACGTCCAAAATCTCAACCTACTACAATGCTAAAAATTATTCTTCCCTCACTAATGCTACTACCACTAACCTGACTATCAAGCCCTAAAAAAACCTGAACAAACGTAACCTCATATAGTTTTCTAATTAGTTTAACCAGCCTAACACTTCTATGACAAACCGACGAAAATTATAAAAACTTTTCAAATATATTCTCCTCAGACCCCCTATCCACACCATTAATTATTTTAACAGCCTGATTACTGCCACTAATATTAATAGCTAGCCAAAACCACCTAAAAAAAGATAATAACGTACTACAAAAACTCTACATCTCAATACTAATCAGCTTACAAATTCTCCTAATCATAACCTTTTCAGCAACTGAACTAATTATATTTTATATTTTATTTGAAGCAACCTTAATCCCAACACTTATTATTATTACCCGATGAGGGAACCAAACTGAACGCCTAAACGCAGGGATTTATTTCCTATTTTATACCCTAATCGGTTCTATTCCACTGCTAATTGCCCTCATCTTAATCCAAAACCATGTAGGAACCCTAAACCTCATAATTTTATCATTCACAACACACACCTTAGACGCTTCATGATCTAACAACTTACTATGGTTGGCATGCATAATAGCATTTCTTATTAAAATACCATTATATGGAGTTCACCTATGACTACCAAAAGCCCATGTTGAAGCTCCAATTGCTGGGTCAATAATTCTAGCAGCTATTCTTCTAAAATTAGGTAGTTACGGAATAATTCGCATCTCCATTATTCTAGACCCACTAACAAAATATATAGCATACCCCTTCATCCTTCTCTCCCTATGAGGAATAATTATAACTAGCTCAATCTGCTTACGCCAAACAGATTTAAAATCACTAATCGCCTACTCCTCAGTTAGCCACATAGCACTTGTTATTGCATCAATCATAATCCAAACTCCATGAAGCTTCATAGGAGCAACAATACTAATAATCGCACATGGCCTCACATCATCACTCCTATTCTGCCTAGCAAACTCCAACTACGAACGGATCCACAGCCGTACTATAATCATGGCCCGAGGACTTCAAATGGTCTTCCCACTTATAGCCACATGATGACTGATAGCAAGTCTAGCTAATCTAGCTCTACCCCCTTCAATCAATCTAATAGGAGAATTATTCATTACCATATCATTATTTTCTTGATCAAACTTTACCATTATTCTTATAGGAATTAACATTATTATTACAGGTATATACTCAATATACATAATTATTACCACCCAACGCGGCAAACTAACCAACCATATAATTAACCTCCAACCCTCACACACACGAGAACTAACACTAATAGCCCTTCACATAATTCCACTTATTCTTCTAACTACCAGTCCAAAACTAATTACAGGCCTGACAATATGTGAATATAGTTTACAAAAAACATTAGACTGTGAATCTGACAACAGGAAATAAACCTCCTTATTCACCAAGAAAGATTGCAAGAACTGCTAATTCATGCTTCCATGTTTAAAAACATGGCTTTCTTACTTTTATAGGATAATAGTAATCCATTGGTCTTAGGAACCAAAAACCTTGGTGCAAATCCAAATAAAAGTAATCAATATTTTCACAACCTCAATCTTATTAATCTTCATTCTTCTACTATCCCCAATCCTAATTTCAATATCAAACCTAATTAAACACATCAACTTCCCACTGTACACCACCACATCAATCAAATTCTCCTTCATTATTAGCCTCTTACCCCTATTAATATTTTTCCACAATAATATAGAATATATAATTACAACCTGGCACTGAGTCACCATAAATTCAATAGAACTTAAAATAAGCTTCAAAACTGACTTTTTCTCTATCCTGTTTACATCTGTAGCCCTTTTTGTCACATGATCAATTATACAATTCTCTTCATGATATATACACTCAGACCCAAACATCAATCGATTCATTAAATATCTTACACTATTCCTGATTACCATGCTTATCCTCACCTCAGCCAACAACATATTTCAACTTTTCATTGGCTGAGAAGGGGTGGGAATTATATCTTTCCTACTAATTGGATGATGGTACGGACGAACAGACGCAAATACTGCAGCCCTACAAGCAATCCTCTATAACCGCATCGGAGACATCGGATTCATTTTAGCTATAGTTTGATTTTCCCTAAACATAAACTCATGAGAACTTCAACAGATTATATTCTCCAACAACAACGACAATCTAATTCCACTTATAGGCCTATTAATCGCAGCTACAGGAAAATCAGCACAATTTGGCCTCCACCCATGACTACCATCAGCAATAGAAGGCCCTACACCAGTTTCAGCACTACTACACTCAAGTACAATAGTAGTTGCAGGAATTTTCCTACTGGTCCGATTCCACCCCCTCACGACTAATAATAACTTTATTTTAACAACTATACTTTGCCTCGGAGCCCTAACCACATTATTTACAGCTATTTGTGCTCTCACCCAAAACGACATCAAAAAAATCATTGCCTTCTCTACATCAAGCCAACTAGGCCTGATAATAGTGACGCTAGGAATAAACCAACCACACCTAGCATTCCTACACATCTGTACCCACGCATTCTTCAAAGCTATACTCTTTATATGCTCTGGCTCAATCATTCATAGCCTGGCAGACGAACAAGACATCCGAAAAATAGGAAACATCACAAAAATCATACCATTCACATCATCATGCCTAGTAATCGGAAGCCTCGCCCTCACAGGAATACCATTCCTAACAGGGTTCTACTCAAAAGACCTAATTATTGAAGCAATTAATACCTGCAACACCAACGCCTGAGCCCTACTAATTACACTAATCGCCACTTCTATAACAGCTATGTACAGCATACGAATCATTTACTTCGTAACAATAACAAAACCGCGTTTTCCCCCCCTAATCTCCATTAACGAAAATGACCCAGACCTCATAAACCCAATCAAACGCCTAGCATTCGGAAGCATCTTTGCAGGATTTGTCATCTCATATAATATTCCACCAACCAGCATTCCAGTCCTCACAATACCATGATTTTTAAAAACCACAGCCCTAATTATTTCAGTATTAGGATTCCTAATCGCACTAGAACTAAACAACCTAACCATAAAACTATCAATAAATAAAGCAAATCCATATTCATCCTTCTCAACTTTACTGGGGTTTTTCCCATCTATTATTCACCGCATTACACCCATAAAATCTCTCAACCTAAGCCTAAAAACATCCCTAACTCTCCTAGACTTGATCTGGTTAGAAAAAACCATCCCAAAATCCACCTCAACTCTTCACACAAACATAACCACTTTAACAACCAACCAAAAAGGCTTAATTAAATTGTACTTTATATCATTCCTAATTAACATCATCTTAATTATTATCTTATACTCAATTAATCTCGAGTAATCTCGATAATAATAAAAATACCCGCAAACAAAGATCACCCAGCTACTACCATCATTCAAGTAGCACAACTATATATTGCCGCTACCCCAATCCCTCCTTCCAACATAACTCCAACATCATCAACCTCATACATCAACCAATCTCCCAAACCATCAAGATTAATTACTCCAACTTCATCA
>UCMT01000044.1 GCA_900473795.1 Hyphomicrobiales bacterium
ACTGCTCTTGTTCCGACCCCAAGAAGGCCGCTATCGCATCGCGATCATGGTCAGCGCGACAGCGACAAATGCCAGTGCGGCCGAGATCGCACCGAACGCGCACGTGCCGGTCCAATCCCATAGGGAATAGGCCGCGCCGCCGAGCAGCATGGTCGCCATGAAGGCGGCATTGAGAGGCGCGCGCATCGTGTGCATAGACCGCACTTGGCTGGCGACCCGAGACGGCGTTTCCAACGACACCTAAATCCTTGCCGCGCGCCGTGGAGGATGGGCTCCCTGCCCCCCATCCCTGATTTTCCGACTATCGTGCCGCCGCAAATCAGTTATTCTGAATTCCCGAGATTAATCGACATTTCGGGGGTTCCATGGACATTTCGACCTTACTCGCCTTCGCGGCGGCATTCTTCGTCTTCGCCGCCAGTCCCGGCCCGGACAACATGACCATTGTCGCACGCACGATTTCCAACGGCGCGGCGTCTGGCATCGCCTATGGCGCGGGAACTGTCGTCGGTATCCTGATCTTTCTTACACTCGCCGCCTTCGGCCTTTCGTTTCTCGCGGCCGAGATGGGCATCGTCATGATCGTCCTGCGCTATGCAGGGGCTGCCTATCTGATCTGGATGGGCGTGAAACTCTGGACGGCCGAGCCTGTTGTCCCCGAATTGCAGCCTGTCAGCGGCCGGCGTGGGTTGACCACGGTTTTTGCGACCGGCGTTGCTCTTAACCTCGGCAATCCAAAAATGCCGCTGTTTTATGTAGCGCTGTTGCCGAATGTCGTAGGCGCTTCATTGACGCTCGGCCATCTCGGAGCGCTGGCAGCGGTGATCCTCGTCGTTGAAGTGCTGGTCATCGGCGGGCATGTGATCCTTGCCACCCGAGCTCGCAGGCTTCTGCGCAGCGCATGCATCGTGCGGAGGGTGAACCGAGCCGCCGGTGGCGTCATGATTGGCGCTGGCGTGGCGGTCGTTGCTAGCCGCTGACCACGCGTCACAACAGACTGGTCCCGTGCCTTCGGCGACGAAGGCGGCGTCCGCCTCGCTCAAATCGTAGCGCGCCCGGTCGCCCAAGCCGGCAAGGGAGGCACGGGCCGCCGGCGGGACTGGGGTGGTGAGCGGTGAGCGGAGGCGCGAATCCATGCCGAGAGCTTAATCGCGGCGCGCGGTTTATACCAACAGATTTCGCCTAAACCGCACCGCCCGTCGCCTCCATTTTATGTCCGGTAACCTTCCATTACCGGACATATTCTGATAGCCTCCCAATCATGCAACAGCCCCCGACAAACACGCCCAAAATCGACGATTTTGCCGATCGCGATCCTTCCGACGATGTCGATCTCGTCATGGAAATGGGGGCACCACCCCCCGCCCCGCCGGCGACGCTCGCCCCGCAGCCGACACCTGGTGTCCCGACACCCCACGTCCCGGCGCGGCTGGAGGCCCTGGTCGCGACCGCCACCGCCTACGCCAACGCCGCCAGTTCCGAAAACACCCGCCACGCCTACGCCAAGGACTGGCGCCACTTCACCGCCTGGTGCCGTCGCGAAGGTTTTGATCCGCTGCCGCCGTCGAGCCAGGTCATCGGCCTCTACATTGGCGCCTGTGCATCAGGCACTGCCTCGGGCACCGCTGCCGGCGATCCAAAGCGCGGAGTCCCTCGCCTTTCGGTCGCGACGATCGAGCGGCGTCTCTCCGGCCTGGGCTGGAACTTTACCCAGCGCGGCGCGCCGATGGATCGCTCCGATCGGCATATTGCGACGGTACTCGCCGGCATTCGCCGCAAGCACGCAACGCCGCCACGGCAGAAAGAGGCCGTGCTGGGCGACGACATCAAGGCGATGGTCAACACCCTTGGCCATGATCTGAGGGGTCTGCGCGACCGGGCCATCCTGCTGCTGGGCTTCGCCGGCGGCCTACGGCGCTCCGAGATCATCGGGCTCGATGTTGTCCGCGACGACGATAGCGACGGCCATGGCTGGATCGAGATTTTTCCCAACCAGGGCGTTCTGGTAACGCTGCGCGGCAAGACCGGATGGCGCGAGGTCGAGGTCGGTCGCGGCGCTTCCGACCAGACCTGCCCCGTTGCTGCCCTCGAAAGCTGGATTCGCTTCGGCCGGATCGCCAGAGGCCCGCTGTTCCGGCGCATCTTCAAGGATAACAAGACCGTCGACGTCGAGCGGCTCTCCGACAAGCATGTCGCCCGCCTGGTCAAGCGGACCGCACTCGCCGCCGGCGTCCGTTCCGACCTGCCGGAAGGGGAACGTGAGTTGCTGTTCTCAGGGCACTCGCTGCGCGCCGGCCTTGCCTCCTCGGCCGACATCGAGGAGCGCTACGTTCAGAAACAACTCGGCCACGCCTCGGCCGAGATGACCCGCAAATATCAGCGGCGGCGCGACCGCTTCCGCACCAATCTCACCAAGGCGTCCGGGCTCTGAATCACGCCCAATATGAGCCAATTTCTCGGCAGGCTGCTCTCAGTTTCGTAGATAACGGGCGCGGACGGCGCCAGCGGGCATCAACTGCTCCGACCGACGCATTCGGACCTTCCGACCTGGAACATGCTATCGACCGCGAAGGTGTCAGCCGCGGGTTTTGCTCGCATTCGGCTTGAAGTTGACCAGCAGGGATTTCAGCTCAATTTCGCGAACGCGCCTCGCCGCCTCGCTCGGGCTCACCCAGTCCAAAACGCGTTGCCCGCGCTCTTTGAAATCGGTCTTGATCTCCGTCACTTCAATCTGAAACATCGCCACGATGCAGGGGGCCACATTGCCGTCATCGAGTTCTTTCAGGTAGGTATAGTGGCCTACTGGCCTCTTTTCTGCCTTACCGCGCACGCCGGCTTCCTCCCATGCTTCAATAGCGGCTGCCTCGTAGGGCTTCTTGCCCTTCATTGGCCATCCTTTGGGAATGATCCATCGCCGACTTTCGCGCGAGGTGATGACCAGGATCTCGATCTCGGGACCACCCTCCTTGTAGCGAAAGCAGAGAGCACCGTATTGCTGGCCAAACGCTTTTCCGAACAGCTTGTTCGGAGTTCGAGCAAGCTGCTGGAGCAGCGTCGGTGATTTGCCCGCCGCGGGCGGGCTGCCTGGTTTCTCTGACGTCATGACAATTGAGCGTGTCAAATTTTCTTTTCTATCTCAATTGCCTGCGATGTTTTATGACAGTGATCCACACCGGAGTGATCACTGCTTCTTCGGGACCGAGGACCAACCGAGTGAAGCTGAAAGCGCAGGAAAAAATCTCAGCATCCGCTGCACGCGGTCTTGCCTCCACGGCCGAGGTCGATGAGCGCTATGCCCAGAAGCAGTTCGGGCTCGCCAGCACGGAGATAACGCGGAAATATCAGCGGCGACGCGACCGCTTTCTCGTCAATCTGGTAATGGCCTCCGGGCTTTGAAGCGCGCCCTCCCCTACCGACGTGAAGCCGTTAAGTCAAAATTGGGTGCCAGATTTTCAGCTTGCCGCTTCAATTGAAATCGGGAAGTAAAAGCCACAGTCGCGTCGGAAATCGGCCGCAGCAGGCTCTGGATGGGCAATCTGGCAAGATCGTAACGCATTGAAATCATGGTAAATGATTTGTTAAAGGAACTCTATCTTAAAATTAAGGTTCCTCACTGCGTATGATTGATAGTCGAGACTATAACAATCGATAGGTATAGGTTATCGGAGGTTATATGTACATCTGGATTGTACACGCACAAAGGCTGTGATAGTGTCTGTCTACAGCCAAAATCCGGAGGTTCCGATGCCCCAGACCAGCTACAAGATCAGCGAAGCCCGCAAGAATTTCGCAGAAGTCCTCGAACGCGCCAACCAGGGCGAGGAAATCGTCATCATGCGCGGCAACGAAGTTTATGCCCGTATTGGTCCAGCGGCCGACGGCGGCAAGCGTCCCTTTGGCCTGCTTCGTCACCGTGGTCTGCCCGACACCCTGTTTGATACAGTTGATGCAGAACAGGCTGCGATCGACGCTGGCGACTGGAATGATGATACAGGCGTTTGGCAAGGCAAATCCAGCGATCACGAAAGCACGCAATGAAAGTCCTGCTCGACAGCCACGCAGTCTACTGGTGGACAATCGGCAGTGATCGCCTGTCCACAAAGGCACGATCGCTGATCGAGGACAAGGCAAACGCCATCCTCGTCAGCGCGGTCACCTTCTATGAGCTGGACAACAAGATGCGCCTGAACAAGCTTGATCTCAAGCCACAGGAACTGCGGGCAGCCGTGACAGAAAGCGGTCTGCAGACCTTGGCGATCACTGATCTGCATGCCGAACTCGCGGCGGCTTTTGACTGGGACCATCGCGATCCGTGGGACCGCATTCTCGCAGCTCAAGCGCGACTTGAGCATTGCACTTTCGTCTCAACCGATGTGATGTTCGACGCAATTCTCCATGAGCGGGTCTGGTAGAGGGCAATGGCGGTGAAGGTGTTTGTGGAAATTGCCGCGGCAGTGGAGCAACTTGAAGAACTGATTGACCTTGTTTCGCGCGAGAATCAGGTTGTCATCTGTCGAGCAGGCGATCCCATTGCGGCCCTCGAGCCCGTGGCGCAGAAAGGCCAGGGAACAATGGATGATCTCTGGGCGCCGATGGCCGAGGGAAGACCTGCGACCAATGGCCAGACTTCGAACCCCGATGAATTTTATGACGGGAATGGACTGCCGAAATGAGCAGCTCGTCGTCACGTTCGATCGAGAAACGCACCGAGACCTTGGACACGATCGCCGCGGTCCTGCCGATCGACCGCCGCGACGAACTGGCGGAACTTCTTACCGACCAGGATGTCGAGACCTTACGCCACCTGGTCAACGAAGGGATGGGCACCAACACGCTTCGAGCACTGACGTCGGACCTCGCCTATCTGCAGGCATGGTCGCTGGCCGCAACTGGTGCCTCTCTCCCCTGGCCGGCGCCCGAAGCCTTGGCTCTGAAATTCGTCGCGCACCATCTGTGGCAGCCCGAACAGCGCGAGATCGATCCACACCACGGCATGCCCGATATCGTCGAGCAAAGCCTGCGGGACCAGCGGTTCCTTCGATCCACCGGGCCACACGCGCCCGATACGGTGCGCCGTCGGCTTGCGAGTTGGTCGACTCTGACGAAATGGCGGGGGCTGACCGGTTCTTTCTCCTCCCCTGCCCTGAAGTCTGCCATCCGCCTTGCCGTGCGGGCAACGCCGCGGCAACGCCGCCGCAAAAGCGCCGAAGCTGTCACCGGTGACGTGCTGGCAAAACTGCTGGCGACATGCGCAGGCGAAAGCTTGCGGGATCTGCGCGATCGGGCCATTTTGATGGTTGGCTTTGCATCCGGTGGCCGTCGGCGCAGTGAGATTGCTGGCCTTCGCAAGGACCAGCTGACGATCGAGGCGCCGATCACCGTTGAAGACGGCCCTCCCCTCCCCTCGCTGTCGATCCATCTGGGCCGTACCAAGACCAGCGGCACGGAGCATGATGAAGTGGTCTATCTGACCGGCCGTCCCGTCGATGCGCTGAACGCGTGGCTTGCTGCGGCAAGGATCGACAGTGGAAGCGTGTTTCGGGCGATCGATCGTTGGGGCAATGTTTCCAAGCGCGCCATCGATCCGAAAGCGATCAACGATATTGTCAAGCAGCGTGCGGCCCTCGCCGGGCTTGAGGCTGGGCAGTTTTCCGCGCATGGGCTACGGTCGGGATATCTCACTGAGGCCGCCAACCGAGGGGTGCCGCTACCCGAGGCGATGGAGCAATCGCGTCATCGCTCGGTGCAACAAGCCTCAAGCTATTACAACAACGCCACAAGGCGCACCGGCAAAGCCGCACGGCTTCTACCGTAGTCGCCGCTGAAGGCATCGGGTTCAAATCAATGATCAGCTTCTGCCGTTTGATGCGAAAACCCTCACTTTCGCTATAACGGTGGCAAGCGCCGTTTGACAGACGTTCCCTTGATGACGGCCGTGCTGGTGACGGCGTGCTCGGAGAGCGCTTCGAGAACATCGTCCATTTGTTCGATCGAATGGACGACCAGCCGGGCAAGGAAAGGATCATCACCGGTGATCTTGTCGCATTCGATAAATTCCGGCCGCTCCTGTATGAGCCGTTCCACCAGGTGAAGCTTGCCGGGTAGCGGCCGGATTCTCACCATCGCCCGTATCTGATAGCCGATGGCGCGCGTATCCACATCGACGGTGAAGCCCCGGATAATGCCGGCAGCTTCGAGCCTGCGAACTCGCTCCGATATACTCGGAGCGGACATGCCGGCTAGGCGGGCAAGCTCGCTCATCGACAGGCGGGCATCGGAATCGAGCGCCGCAAGAATACGTGCGTCCGTCTCGTCCAGCGTCGATTTTCCAATTTGAAGGTTCTGAGGTGCTTTTGCCTTCGACATGGCAAGTAATCTATGCGAACCGCTCTTACTATTCCATATAAATCGGTCGGATCGCACTGCATGATGGCTCCAATAGGAGAACATCATGCTGCTTGGGATCATAGCCGGTCTGACCACTTGCGCCTTATGGGGGCTGACCTTCGTCGCCCCGCGCGCCGTCGCACCATTCACCGCATGGGATTTGACCATTGCCCGCTATGGTATCTTCGGTTTGGCCTGCCTTCTCCTGATGGCCGATAGACGGTTCCGGCCCGCCGGCATCGCCTCCTCACGGCTTCTGATCGGGCTAATACTCGGTGGGGCGGGATATGTCGGGTATTTCGTCAGTGCTGCCTTTGCCGTCCAGTTCGCAGGTGCAGCCGTTCCGCCCGTTATTATAGGTACTATGCCCGTGTTTCTGGCGATCATCGCCAATATGCGAGACCATTCCGCACCATGGCGAACATTCGCCTTACCGTTGGTGTTGATTGCGATCGGCGTTGGGATCGTCAACGTCGCGGCGATCGGCGCGGCAGAGGTGACGGACATGCCGTCGATTTTGCTCGGCGTTCTCGCCAGTTCGACAGCGCTAGCGATCTGGATCGCTTACGGGTTGGCGAATGCGGCTGTGATGCGGTCGGCCAACGCGCCGGATGGTCTGCAATGGACAGGGGTGCAAGGTGTCGGGGCGGCGATCGGAAGCCTGCTCCTGCTGCCGTTGGCTTCTTTCGATCTGGCCGGTACGACATCCGCTTCGGAAACCTTGCGCTTTGTCGCGTGGGCGTTGGTGATGGGACTGGTCGGCTCGTGGTTCGCGACGTGGTGTTGGGTGGTTGCCTCTCGTCGCTTGCCCTTGGCACTCTGCGCCCAGCTCATCGTTGCCGAAACGGTCTTCGGCCTCGCCTACGGCTTCATCTTCGAGGGCCGGTTTCCATCTCCCACCGAGGCGATCGGAGCGACTTTGCAGTTCGCCGGCGTCTGTTCCGCCATTGCAGTTTTCAGTAAGCCTCAATCAATAGTGACGCAGATTTCCTGAAAACCGCGCTGGGAGCCTTCGGGCTGCCGGTATCAGATTTTTCTGAAATCGATGGTTAGGGACAACGAATTTCTCCTGACACCCTCAGGCACCCAAAGGGTATCCTCAAAGGAGCCAGCTAGCCTCCATCCTTCCCGCTCGTAGAACCTTTCAGCTCGGGTATTGCCGGCCGTGCAAAGCAGTTTGGCCGCCGATATTCGTGGCGCGGTCGTTGCCCACTGCACCATCCATTTCGTCAGGAGAACGCATGCTCCCTACCCCACTCACTTCCATTCATGGGACTTTGCTGTGTAGTACGGTCGTTGCGTTACGAATGTCGGCTCATCCGTCATTGAAATGAATTCCAATGCATCGGTTTCGTCATTGAATCCAACGAAGACCATCAGCATGGAGCGAGCGACTGCCTGACCGTTTTTGCGAAAGGAAAAATTGACCGCGCAGTGCGGGTATTGCGCATTCACCGATCGGGCCTGGGAGGCCCTACCGGCTTCCGCCTGGTCGGCTAATGCCACAAACTGGCCAAGCGCGAAAAACCGATCGATCGATGAAAACGCAGCCGCCTGTGAAATCTGTTGGTTCTGGCCAGTGGCTGCGGAGCGACCGTAATACAAACTGTCCGTCTGGCCTTTGCGTCGCTTAGTCTCGTACACGACAAGGCTGCCGGCTGCGACCAGTTCCAGCCGCACATCGAATGTTTGGAATCGTTCGGACCTCCGGTCCAGTTCAGCAAAAAGTGCCCTCAGGTCCCCGATGTAGTCGGCGTAGCGTGCAACGTTCATGGAATTTCTGTCCAGTGTTTTTGGTGACAGTCGCGGCTTTTAGCACCGGAACATTGAAGGGGACACCGCCTTTAGCTTCAATCGCGCCGGCGCGCTTCCCATCACGGCGGTGATCAAGAGGAGTTGAGTTCTCTGAACGAGGCCGATCGCACTACACTTCTCAAAGCGAAGTTACCGAGGAGGAGTGATATCTTGCGAGCGTTCCACATCACACGCATAGTCGCAGTGCTGTTTGTTCTTTTCGGCACGTCCGCATTGGCTCAGGATCAGCACGGGCGCCCGCCGGAACAAGGCGTACAGGGCGGGATTTTCAGTCTCATCCCGCCGGACTCGATCACCGAGCATCGCCTGAAGCTCGGTACTGACATGCTGCCCTATAAGGCGGCTGCAGGTACGCTCGACCTGTTCGGCCAGAACGGCCAACGCTCCGCGAAAATCTTCTACACGGCCTATGTCGCGAAGGACCGGCCGATCGATCGCCCTCTCACATTCGTATTTAACGGCGGACCTGGCGCCGCCTCGGCCTATCTTCACCTCGGGCTGGTCGGTCCCCGTGTCCTTGAGTTCGGCGAACGGCAGGATGATGGTACTCGCCCCTCGCTGATCGACAACCCGGACAGTTGGCTTTCCTTCACAGACCTCGTCTTGATCGATCCCGTTGGGACCGGCTGGAGCCGCCCCACCAACAATGAGGATACCAAAAGTTTCTATGGGGTCAGGCAAGACGCCGAGAGCCTTGCTAAGGTCATCGCCCTGTACACGCAGAAGAACGGGCGCTTGCCTTCTCCAAAATATCTTCTGGGCGAAAGCTACGGTGGTTTTCGCGCCGCCAAAGTTGCTTCAGCCTTGAAGGAAACCCAAGGCATTCTTGTCTCAGGCATCGTCATGATTTCGCCGATGATCGAGGGCCGGTTTCTGTGGCGCGCTGATGACGATCCGCTGACTGCGGCCCTGCGCCTGCCCTCACTCGCCGCTGCAGAACTTGAGCGGAAAAATGCGTTCGACCCGAGCCTTATGGAGGACGCTGAACGTTTCGCAATGTCCGACTATCTTGTCTCGCTTGCGGGGCCGCCTTCGCACGGATCTTCTGCGGATGCGTTCTATGCCCGCGTCTCGGCGCTTACGGGCATCCCGCAGCAGCAGGTCTCGCGAACGCGCGGTTTCGTCGGCGACATCTATACGAAGCAGTCGGCGGGTGAGGGCAGGGTTGTCAGCCCCTATGATGCTGCCCATTCGGTTGCCGATGCCTATCCCGAGGCGGCCACTCGCCAAAATGACGATCCCATCCTCGACGGCTTCACCCGGGCCTACGGCGCTGCCTTTGCCACTTACGCCCGCGACGAACTCGGCTTCAAAACCGATATGACATACACACTCTTGAACGAGGATGTGAACCGCCGCTGGGAATGGAACGGTGGGAGGGGCGGCGATAGCCGCGTGACCGCAACCGCGGCAACCGATATCCGCGACCTCCTATCGGTGATCCCTCAGTTTCGGATGATGGTGGCGCATGGATACAGCGACGCGCTGACGCCCTACGGTTTCAGCAAATATGTCCTCGACCATCTACCGCCGGCGCTTGGCGCGGGACGGCTGAAGCTCGGGCTCTATCGAGGTGGACATATGTTCTATACGTCGCCGGCATCACGGGCGGCATTTTCGCACGATGTCACGGGATTCTACGCAGACCCTTGAAGTCAGGTTTTGGAAATGCCAGCACCTAGTTGGTCAGGGACCAAAAAGCGGCCTAGATCGCGTTCAATCCGTCGTGGCACGTGAAGTTATGCCGGGCCATAATGCTTCCGCTGCTTTCGGTGCCTGCTGCATGGAGTGGCTGAAGACAAATCGCTGACAAGGCGATATTTCCCGCAAATTGTCAGCTGACAATCGAGTTAAGTTACCGGTATTGCTTAGACATTTCCGAGCGAGTCGCAATGTTAAGGTTGCGTTAACTAAAAAGAGCTTGACGGCCACCCCAGACTCGCGGTCATTTGCGGTAATTCTTCCTATTCATCAGGATTTGCGTGAATGTCGATCAAGGCCGCGATTGTCGAGAAAGCTAAGAAAACGAACGAGCATTCGATTGATGAGACGATCGCACATGACGCCGGCATTTTGAGTGGCCAACTTCAAATTCTTTTTGAAAAACTCTTCTCTCCGAATGCCCAGAAAGAGCTTCGGCGCTTTAGCAGCGCCGAAGCTGCAAGGCTCTTGGGGGTAACCGATAGCTACGTTCGACATTTGGCAACGCAAGGCGAGGGCGTGACATCGGAAAAGACATCGGGAGGCCGGCGCACATTCTCCTTGGAGGAAGTCAATACGATCCGACATCACCTAGGCCGCACGAAGCCGAGCTATTTGCCGGGGAGGCGCGAAGGCGATCATCTTCAGGTTATTGCGGTCACAAATTTCAAAGGAGGGTCGGGCAAGACGACATCGTCGGTCCACCTCGCGCAGTACTTGGCTCTGCGGGGCTACCGGGTGTTGGCGGTTGATCTCGATCCCCAAGCGTCGATGTCGGCCATGCTCGGCTTCCAGCCTGAGTTCGACGTAGGAGAGAACGAAACGCTATACGGTGCCATTCGCTACGATGGTAATCGGCGCGACGTCTCTGAGGTGGTCCGCAAAACGTATTTTGCCGGGCTTGATCTGATTCCCGGAAACTTGGAACTCCACGAGTTTGAGCATGACACTCCGACGGCGCTCGCCGACACATCGCGCAACGAGAACGAAATGTTCTTCATGCGTGTTGGCAACGCGCTGCAGTCGCTTGAAAGTGCCTATGACGTCGTCGTCATTGACTGCCCGCCAACACTCGGCTTCCTGACCTTGTCCGCCTTGTGCGCGGCAACCTCGGTCTTGATCACCGTTCATCCGCAAATGCTGGACGTCGCATCGATGAACCAGTTTCTGGCTATGACCTCCGACCTTCTCTCGGTGGTCAAGGCTGCGGGCGGAAATCTTCAATACGACTGGATGCGTTATCTGATCACGCGCTATGAGCCCAACGACGGTCCGCAGGCGCAGATCGTCGCTTTCCTGCGCAGCCTGTTCGGAGAACGTGTCCTGACCTCGATGATGGTGAAATCGACGGCTGTCTCCGACGCGGGCTTGTCCAAGCAAACCATCTATGAGGCTGGTCGCGACACGATGCATCGACAGACCTACGACCGGGGTGTCGAATCCATGGATAGCGTCAACGGCGAGGTCGACCAACTTATTCGAAGCGCATGGAGCAGAACATGAAGGGCCGGGATATCCTCAAAGGCATGCTCGGCGCGGCAGATCAAGCCAAGACTGAAGCGCCAACCAGCGGCCATGCCCATCGTCCGACAGGCGCAGTCAGGGCGATGAACTTGTCACTGGGGAAGTTGGGCGAGGAAGCGGCCGCTGCCAAATCCCTTCGCGAATCCCTGGCATCCGGACAGACGGTTGTGGAGCTAGAGCCTGGACTGGTAGAGATGTCGTTCATTCGAGATCGCATCCCGATCGACAATGATGCCGACTTCGACACCTTAAAACTCTCTATTCAGGAGAGTGGCCAGCAAGTGCCGATCCTCGTGCGGCCTCATCCAACAAAGACAAACACGTACCAGGCAGCTTATGGCCATCGTCGCCTCAAGGCAGCATTGGATCTGGCGATCCCGGTCAAGGCCATTGTCCGAAACCTTACTGATGAGGAACTGGTCCTCGCACAGGGGCAGGAGAATGGCCCACGCCTTGATCTCAGCTTCATCGAACGCGCTTTGTTTGCACACCGCATGCAGCAGCATGGTTTCGATCGGGACACGATTGCTAAGGCCCTGGCAACGGATAAGCCCGAGATATCCCGTCTCCTTCAGGTGGCTCAAACCGTTGACCCCGAGATAATCCTAGCGATTGGTCCAGCCCCCAAGGTTGGGCGGCCACGTTGGCTCGCGCTGGCTGAGAAGCTCAAGGATGAGACACTGCGCCGAAAGGCTCAAAGTGAGACCTGCAGCTCAACATTCTCTGCCGCGGAAACAAACAAGCGTTTTGAGAACCTTTGGAAATCCTTGGAGCCGACGAAGACCAGGACAAGAGATACCGTCGAAACCGTTCGAACGAAAAAAGGCTTGCCGGTCGCATCGATGATTCACTCGAGGAACGCCGTGAGGATCACTGTCACGTCGCCGGCCTTTGCCGACTTCCTCGTTAAAAAGATGGCAGCTCTGGTCGTGGATTTCGAAACGGGAAACGACGGTGGTGCAACGGATTAGCGTGATTGTCAGCTGACAATCGGCGCACAAATTAGGAGTCGAAACCGCAAAAGAAAAAGGCCCCCAAACGTTTCCGTCGTGGAAGCCTTCCTCATATCTAGCAATCTGAGAATCGCACTTCCTCGAATCACAGTCAAGAGTCTTTGGCATCGTTTTGGTGAGCAGATTTCTTTTGCCTTTTGAAAGGTGAAAGAAGATGCAGGTTGGAAGTGTGACGACGCCCTTCGGGCGGCGGCCGATGACCCTTGCCTTGGTGAAAGGCCAACTGGCAACGGCCGAAACAAAGACGGGTCGATCGGTCGACAAGTGGAAAGTGTTTCGCGACGCCTGTGAGGCTCGAGCTGTACTCGGTGTCACGGATCGGGCGCTGTCTGTACTCAACGCGCTCCTGTCGTTTTATCCTGATCAGCAACTGGGGGAGAAGAGTGGATTGGTCGTCTTCCCCTCGAACAACCAGCTGACGGTGCGCGCGCACGGTATCACCGGCACGACCCTGCGCCGGCACCTGGCCGCTCTTGTCGATGCCGGCCTGATTATCCGCAAGGACAGCCCCAACGGCAAGCGCTACGCTCACAAGGACAAGGCCGGTACGGTCGAAGACGCTTTCGGCTTTAGCCTGGCGCCGATGCTTTCCCGCGCCGAGGAACTCGCTCACATGGCCCAGCAGGTCGCTGCCGATCGCAAGGCATTCCGCCTCTTGAAGGAACGTCTGTCGATCTGCCGTCGTGATGTCCGCAAGCTCATCTCCGCTGCCATGGAGGAGGGGGCGTCGGGGGATTGGGGAATGATTGAGGAGCATTTCATCGGGCTTCTCGCACGGCTGCCACGCACGCCGCAGATTGGTGATCTGGAACCAATTATCGAAGAAATGGAGATGCTTCGCGACGAAATCGTCAATCTGCTGGAAATGCAAGTAAATTCAGAAAAAACAGACAGCAATGATGTTCAAATTGAACGCCACATACAGAATTCAAATACCGATTCCATCCATGAATCTGAACCTAGCTCCGAAACGAAGCAGGGCGCAAACCCGAGCCAGGCGATCAGACCTGCCAGTGAGCCGATAAAAGCATTCCCGCTTGGCATGGTGTTGAGGGCGTGCCCCGAGATCGCGATGTATGGGCCAAGCGGATCGGTGGGGAACTGGCGAGACCTGATGGCGGCGGCCGTTGTTGTGCGGTCGATGCTCGGCGTCAGTCCGTCGGCGTACCAGGATGCCTGCGAAATCATGGGGCCGGAAAACGCGGCCGCGGCGATGGCTTGCATCCTGGAGAGGGGAGGGCAGATCAATTCCGCCGGCGGATATCTGCGTGATCTCACCCGACGAGCGGAGAACGGCGAATTCTCGCTTGGTCCGATGTTGATGGCCTTGTTACGGGCGAATGGTTCGGCGGTCTCAAAGGCGGGTTAGTCGACCGGGTGGCTGTTGTCGATGTCCGGCCGGGGAATTGCTGCGGCGCTTTAGGCGAGGTGTCGACCGGGTTTTAACTATTTCGGTTTACGAAAACTGCATGAGCTACGACTGGGACGGGAAGCGCGCGAAACGGATGAGTATCCTTCAAAGCATCACTTTCGGGATGGTGATCGTGCTCGCGTGCGGTTTCGTCGCCTTACTTCTCGGACGGCCTTGAAGCACTTCCTGTTCGCATCAGTGGTTCATTTCCCCGAGGTCATCTGATGAATAGATCAACTTCATGTTGATTTATTCCCATATTGGGAATATATAAAGCCATGCAGGTTGTCGCGAAGTCCACGTTGAAGAAGTTTTGGGAGGTCCATGACCAAGCCGAAACGCCTTTGAAAATTTGGTATGCGACAGTCAACGGCGCTGATTGGGTAGGGCCATCAGATGTTAAGGCGATGTTTGGTTCCAATGTCGATTTTGTGAGTGATAATCGCCTCATCTTCGACATTTCCGGCAACAAATACCGCCTCATTGTTCATGTTTCCTACCGTTTCAAGCGTGTTCTTATCAAGTTCATAGGCACCCATGCCGCTTATGACGCGATTGATCCGGAGACAGTGTAATGGAAAACATTAGAGCCATCCGAAACGATGACGACCTCGCATGGGCCATTGCCGAGGTCGAACAGTATTTTGTCAATGAGCCGGATCCGGGAACTGCGGAAGCCGATCGCTTTGACGTTCTCTCCGTCCTGATTGAAGCTTACGAAGATGAGCACTACCCCATCGACGCGCCGGAGCCCATTGAATTCCTGAAGGCCCACATGGCAATGCTCGGTCGAAAACAGAGCGATCTGGCGAAACTTTTTGGTTCGACCCCGCGCGCCTCCGAGGTGCTTAATAAGAAGCGAGCCCTCACCGTCGATATGATCCATAGACTCCACAAAGAGTGGGGCATCCCTTCCGACCGCTTGGTTGAACCTTACCATTTAGCAGAGCCTGAGCGGGCCTACGCCTAAGGAGCGCACTGTTACCTCGTTGCGGCACTAATCCGTACCGTCACCAAGGTCTAGGAAATCTGCATGAGCTACGACGGGGACGGGAAGCGCGCAAAGCAGATGATGCGCTGTCTGTCTTGTACATCACTAGACCATATTGGTCATGCGGGATGTTCAATGCGGACGAGGTCGGCAAGGATTATCCGCAACTGCGGCCATGGCCTTTCCTTGAAGTGAGAGCCGGGGTCCTCTGTTTCAATGATCGAATGAAGCTTGGCAATGATGTCCGAGGTTGTAAGAGCGGGCGCCTCCCAAAGGGAGTTTGCCGAAGCTTCTTCAATGCCCGCGATTTGGGTTTCCGCATGACGGGTCCTGCTATAGCCGAACTGTTCATCAGCTGCGTTCCATTTCTTGATCCTGGCCGCCAATTCGGTTTTCGCCGTCTTCCTTGCTTCCGCCATTGCGTCCCCCGGTAACCAGCTGTCGATTTCCTGGCAGGTGCGGACGACGACGGGTTTGTCTTCGCCCGGTATCTCCAGCTTTAGGACTGGAAAACCGCCGGCGGATTTCAGGACTTCCGTTTCCAGTCTCTGTTGCTGGTGGCACAGCCTCTTTCCTTCTTCATGCGCGTCGTACCAGGCGCGCCAAAGTGCCAACCCGTTTCCTGGGGCGATGCTTTCTTGATCGCTGGAGGGGTGGGATGCACCGGGGGCCAGGGCGCTCAGATAGGCCGTTGTGGCAAAAAGCATTTTTCTGCGGGTTACTGCCGGCAAAATTCTGTCACTCTCAGAATCAGTCATGATCCGAGCTCCCTGCAACTCGATTTCGGTTAAAGGGCCAATAGCGAGCCCTGAAATGTGCTGGAACCTTATTCAGATTCGGTTCGGTGACGTTGCTCAGCATCCTGTTAGCTCCATGAGGATGAGATCCTTCAACATGGTCCGCAGTTCCGGCCAAGGGGTCGTTTTGAGTTTCAGGGCGGGATCTTGCGTGACGATCAGGCAATGGAGCTTCGCGGTCACTTCGATCAGGGAAGACGGCTTTGTAAGCCCCATAACACGACCTGTTATCCCCGCCTCTTGGGCAAGGTCTTGCTCCAGCGCAACAGCGGCACTGTACCCCAACCGTCGGTCGGCATTTTTCCATGATCTTCGACGTTGCCGAAGTTCGGCGCGTGCCTGGGTGATCTGTTCGGCGTCCAGTTGGAAGGACAGTCGTTGGATGTCGGCAAAGGAGTGAACGATAACCGGCCGGTCGGCTCCCTCAATTTGCAGCGCCACGGACAAACAGGGGGAATTTTTCAACAGCTCGGCTTCAAGCTTTTTTCTGAAGTGATAAGCCCGCATTTGGTGCTGATAGAGTGCGTACCATTGGGGCCACAACTCTCTCACAGGCGTTGGACCGGGCGCTCTTCGCTGACCACCAGGTTCTACGACACCTGCACTGAGCAGACGTGCGGCAACGGGGAGAAGATTTCGCCGGTCGATTATGCGCGGCAATTTTTCTGCCGCGCATCCCTTTGGATTAGTTTTTCTGCGGGTAATTGCGGGCAGAGTTCTGCTATTCTCAGAATCAGCCATGATCCGAGCTCCAGCTAGCTTGGGTGTGGTTAGGCTGGCCCTAGTGCTACGAACACGAAAGCCAGCCGATTAAGATCTGGAGGGTACAATTGCGGACGCAGATTAGCAAGACAAATCACAACAGTGTTGTGAAATGAACGCCGTTCAGTGCAAACTTGCTCGTGTTGCACTGGGCTGGGGAGTGCGGGAGCTCGCACAAGCGGCAAATGTTTCAACCCAGACAGTAAGCCGGTTGGAGAGGGGTGAGCAGCTTCGGGGCGGCACTGTCGATAGCTTAAGACATGTCCTTGAAGCAGCAGGCATAGAGTTCATTCCAGAAAACAGAGACGGCTACGGGATCTGGGTCAAAAAAGCTGCGATTTCCGTGTTGGCTGGTGACTAGAGCTTGATGGGGCTCTCGCTCATATGACTTGTAACGGAGGCGGAGACCGCCACCGTACGATATTACCAAGCAGGTTTGCTCCTTCAGTGGCGAGTAGGAGTCGCGAGGGGTAAAAGCGTGCTCGCCTGGTCGATGACCTTTCGCAGCTTTCTCCATCCGGGCAGATTTTGCTCGTTGACGCGTTCTTCAACGGCTTTCAGCATCCATCCGGCGCAGGCAACGTCTCCAGCCGCTTTGTATCTATCAACGCGCTTGAAGCAGGCGTCGATGCGGGGGCGGGCGTCGCCATTGTCCAACGGGATCGTTGCGACGAGGAGCTCGGCTTCCTGATAGGCCAACGCTATACGCTGCCGTTTCTCCGCATCGCTGTCGATGATGACGCTGAGGGTGAAGACCAGCGTTTGAGATAAATGTTTGGTCTCGTCGCTCATGCTGGATCGAAGGCCCCTTTGAATTCCGGATCGGTATAATATTTGAGCTTTCGGACCCACGCCGGCCGTTTCCCTTGTCTGAGCAGGATCATCCTGTCTTCCGGTAGTCGCATGATTTCATCGGCATTGATGAGATCACGCGCCGAGATGTGTTCGGAAGCAGAACTTTTGCCCTCGCCCCATGACCGGGTGACGTATTGCGCATCCGTCTTGCCGATCGAGCGCGCGATGAGTTCGGCCGTTTCGATATCGTTCACCCCGAAGACCTGAAGGACGGCGGCATTCGACAGGAAGGTGCCGGCGCGTTGGCCATAGGTGGCGCGCAGTTGATGGGTATCCTGGAGGATCGGCCAGAGCTGAACGCCATAGCCGGCCATCAGGCCCATGGCGCGTTCGACCGGCGCCAGGTGGCCGAGAGCAGCAAACTCGTCGAGCAGGTAAAGCACGGGCCGGGCAGGGGAGGCGGGCTCGCGCGCCATGTCGGTGAGGCTTTGGGTGATCAGCAGCCGCAACCACCTGGAATAGGTGGACAGCCGATCGGGCGGCAGGACCAGAAACACCGTCACATTGTTGCGCTTGAGATCGGTGAAGCGGCAATCCGATCGACCGAGCACGGCGGTCATGCGCGGACTGTCGAGGAAATGGGTATGGCGTTGTGCGGCCGATAGAACACCGGCTCCTTCACGATCCGACTTGCCAAGGTGACGATTGGCGGCGCGTGCGATCAGCCCGTTTGCCTCGTCCATGTCCTGCATTCGGGCCAGGAGACCGGAGAAACGATCCGGAGCAAGCGTCAGGTATTCACGCAGCGTTCCGAGGTGTCGGCGACCCGGAGATTCCGCCACCGCAATCTTGAGGATCAGCCCGGCAATGAGCGCCTTGGCTTCTTCATTCCAGTGCGCGTCACCCGCCATGCCCGGCTCATCGAATACGAGGGCGTCGGCCAGCGTGTTGGCGTCCTCCGCCACATCGAGGCCATCGGGATCAAGCATGTCGAGCGGATTGAAGGCAGCGGAGCGTTTGCCCGTCACCCCGAATGGATCGAGGATATGAACCGGCCCGAATTGTTCTCGCGCGCGCCCCGTCACCCGGGCATTTTCTCCCTTCGGATCGATGCAGATCACCGAGCGATTGGCGGTGAGCAGATTGGGAATGATGGTGCCAACACCCTTGCCGGTTCGCGTCGGCGCAATGGTCAACAGATGCGCCGGTCCGTTATACCGCAGCATCTTGTCTGTCTCCGGATCGCGACCGATCATAAGGCCGTCATCGGTTGTCGAGAGTTTCTGCAGTTCCTTGGGCGTCGCCCAGCGGGCGGAGCCGAACACGGAAGAAATCGGGACATCCGTGATGAAGGCCGAGAAGAAACCTCCCACGCCGAACACAAGCGGCAGATATTTGGCGACGATATGGACGAGCTGGCCGATCTGCCCGTGCTCAAAGCCGCCGATCAGTTGAATGAGAAAGTTCGCCGACAGCAGCAGCGCCGAAAACAGGATGCCGACGATAACGCATAGGACGGCAAGGACCGGAGCCTTGACGATCGATTTGAGGAGCAGCGAAACCGTCATTCCGGATTTCCGCGGCTGATCCCTTCAGGCGATGATGCCGGCAGGAGGATATCGTCGAACAGGGCCTTGTCACCATCACGGGTGAGGAACCCGGGCAGCTCCTTGCGCAGCCAGTCGCCCAGGCGCCGGGTGAAGTCGGCATCGTTGGAATTCTCCAACCGATGCAACACGAGCGCACCGAGCAGAACCTTGCGCCTGGTGTCCTGAGCACGCTCCTGTTTTCCCAACCGTGCCTTGAGCATCTTCTTGCGTTCTTCCAATTCGGAGATGCGCTGTTCGATCGTCTTGCGCGCCATCTTTATCCCTTCATTTCGCATTGCCGGACGAGGACTTCTTGAGACGAACCAGGATTGTTTTGGGATTTTCCGCGGCCCGCTCGACATCGACGATGCCGGACGCTTTGACGAGATCGCTCAGCCTCGGGAAGCCGTAGTTGCGTGCATCAAAGTCGGGTGCTTGCTTTGCCAGGTGCCCGCCCACTTGAGCCAGATTGGCCCGGCCGTCTTCCTCAGCGGTGGCGATTACAGCTTTGGTCAGCATGTCCCGTGCCGCCTTGTCCAGGCCCGCCTTCCTGGGCGCGGCTTTAGTGACGGCAGGCTTTGCCTCTGCCTGCTTTTGGGGGGCAGGGACCGCTGCTTCTTCGATCTCTTCGGCCGTAGCATTGAGCACGTCGAAATAGACGAACTTGTCGCAAGCAGTGATGAACGGACGAGGGGTCTTGCGCTCACCGAACCCATAGACCGTGACGGCCTGTTCACGGATGCGGGCAGCGAGCCTGGCAAAGTCGCTGTCACTGGAGACAATGCAGAAACCGGAGAAGCGGCCTGTGTAAAGCAAATCCATGGCGTCGATGATCATCGCGCCGTCTGTGGCGTTCTTTCCGGTCGTATAGGCGAACTGCTGAATGGGCTGAATCGAATGTTCGAGCAGGCATTCCTTCCAACCTTTGAGGTTGGGGCCTGTCCAGTCGCCATAGATGCGTTTGACGCTGGCCGTCCCGTAGTTGGCGATCTCTGCCATGAGACCAACGACGATCTTTGGCGAAGCGTTGTCGCCGTCGATCAGCAGTGCCAGTGTCCCGGAATTGTCGGTTGCCATTTTCTCCTCCCGATGAGGCAACGAGACTACACAGCGGTTCGTCTACAACAACCCTAAATATGTACTGGTGTTGTTGCGTCTAGCATAATCCCGACGGAGGGAGCGAAGCGAGTGAAGTTACAAGGGCGCACTTACGAGTTGCATAGCAACTCAGTGCTTGATATCCTCATTTACAATTCGGAGAACGGCGTTTGGCGATTTATCATTGCAGCATGAAGCCGATAGCCCGCAGCGGCGGCCGTAGTGCCGTGGCGGCTGCCGCCTATCGGACTGCGACGATGATGCTGAATGAGCGCGACGGCCTGGTGCACGACTTCACCCGCAAGAAGGGCGTCGAGCATGCCGAGATCGTTCTTCCGGAAGGTGTGGAAGCGGATTGGGCGCTTGATCGTTCTCGCCTGTGGAATGCGGTCGAACATGCCGAGAAACGCAAGGATGCGCGGGTGGCCCGCGAGTTCGAAATTGCGCTTCCGCATGAGTTGACTTCAGAGCAACGGCTGGAGCTAACCCGGGACTTTGCCCGCGATCTGGCGAACCGGTATGGCGCTGCGGTGGACTTCGCCATTCACCAGCCACATACGGAAGGCGATGTCCGCAACTTCCATGCCCATGTGCTGATGACGACGCGGACGGTCGGTCCCGACGGTCTTGGCGAAAAGACGCTGATCGAGCGGGAGAACAAGTGGCTGCTGAACCACGATCAGCCGACCTCGCATATGCAGCTTCGGGATATCCGCCAGGCTTGGGAGAACCACGCCAACCGTCATCTGGCGCGGGCTGGTCTTGATGTCCGGATCGATCATCGCTCGCATCTGGAGCGCGGACTTGAGATCGAGCCAACCGAACATATGGGTGTCTTTGCCTCGCAGATGGATCGGCGTGGGCTGGAGGTGTCGCGCACCCGGATCGACGATAAGGCGGCACGCCGCAACGCCGAGCTGATCCGGGAAAAGCCGGAGCAGGTGCTGTCGATCCTGACCAGCGAGAAGAGCGTGTTCGATCGGTATGATGTTGCTCGGGCGCTGCATCGCTATATCGACGATAGCCAGGGTTTCCAGAATGCCTTTGCCGCCGTCATGGCGTCGTGGGCACTGGTGGAATTGCGTCCGGAGCAGAATGGCGAGCTGGCGCGATACTCGACGAGGGAGATGCTGGAGATCGAGCACGCCATGGCTGCGAGTGCTGAGCGAATGGGACAGTCCTCCAGCCATGGCGTTCATCGACATCATGTCGATCGGGCATTGAGCCGAGAGGACGATGCGATCAGGGCAAGAACCGCGGCCTCACTTTCTGGAAAAGTTGAACGCGGTGAAATGCTGCTCATCGATCGGGAGCGGGCGATCGAGCGATCCGGTTTGAGTGAGGAACAGCGCGTGGCCGTTCAGCACATCACCGGGCCGGAGCAAGTGGCAGCGGTGATCGGCTTTGCCGGCGCTGGCAAGTCCACCATGCTTGCGGCCGCCCGTGATGCTTGGGAGCGGCAGGGGTATCGGGTTCATGGTGCAGCACTTGCCGGCAAGGCTGCCGAGGGGCTGGAAGAGTCCTCTGGTATTGCATCCCGCACATTGGCGTCGTGGGAATATGGTTGGCAGGCCGGAAGGGGACAGCTCGGCAAGGGTGATGTTCTCGTCATCGACGAGGCCGGCATGGTCGGAAGTCGGCAGCTGGCCCGGTTCGTAATCGAGGCCGAGGCGCGTGGCGCCAAACTTGTTCTGGTCGGCGATCACGAGCAGCTTCAGGCGATCGGGGCGGGATCTCCGTTCCGTGCGATTGCCGAGCGTGTAGGTGCGGTCGAGCTTTCCGAAATCCGCCGGCAGAGTGAAGGCTGGCAGCGGGAGGCGTCGATTGCGTTTGCCACCCATCGCACAGACGAGGGTCTTGCCGCCTATGCCGATCGGGGTGCTGTAAACTTCTCGGACAACCGGGATGAGGCGCGAGCAGGTCTGGTCCGCGATTATCTCTCTGATCTGGAGGAGCGCGCGTCGGGATCCCGGATTGCATTGGCGCATCGTCGGGTCGATGTCCGGGCGATCAATGCCGATATTCGCGCCTCGCTTCAGGACAGCGGTCGGCTGGGCCGCGGTGAAGAGGGTGGCGAGCTCTCATTCCAGACCAACGACGGCAAGCGGTCATTCGCGCCAGGCGACCGGATCGTGCTTCTGGAAAACAACCGCGACCTCAGTGTGAAAAACGGCATGCTGGGAACGGTTGAAGCCGTCGAGCCGGACGCACTACAAATACGTCTCGACGGCGCAGGGCAGAACAATGCCCGTGCCGTATCCATACCTGTGAATAGTTACCAAGCCTTTGACCACGGCTACGCGACGACCATTCATAAATCCCAAGGAGCAACGGTTGATCGCGCCTTCGTCATGGCCTCCGGCACCATGGATCGGCATCTGACCTATGTGGCGATGACGCGCCATCGTGACAGTGTGCAGCTCTATGCCGGCCGCGACGAGTTGAAGGATATGAAGGGGCTCAGCGCCAGCATGGGCCGATCGGGGGCGAAGGAAACGACGCTGGATTATACCCGGGCCTTTGCCGAGCGGCGCGGGCTTGCGGAGGAGTTTGGCGTTCGCAGCGAGATTGCCATTCAGCCCTTAGGCGCCGTTGAGGCGCCGCCGACCGGGCCAGCCGAGAAGGTCGAGCCGCTTGTGCCGGCGCTGACGAAGCATTCGCTCGGCATTGAGGCCGTGGCTCGCGACAAGGCGCGGCCGGACTTCGAGCGGGCCATGGAGACGGTGCGTTCCGTTGGTCGTAATGTTTATGCCGATGCAGATGGTGTGGCCGGCAAGCTCAGCGTTGCCATCGTGGACAAGGGCATCGAGGGACAGGCGCTTGCCAGGTCTGTTGTCGAGTGGCCGGAGCAGTTCGGGGAGTTGCGCGGCAAGTCCGGGCTCCTGGGCGAGAACAAGGAGCGCAAGGCCGCGCGTCACTACGCCAAGGCACTCAGCAATCACGTTGCGTCGGCCGGTCGGACTTGGGAGCGTCGGCTCGAGGCAGAGCGCCAGTCGGAGACGTGGAACCGCGAGAAGCGGGATGTGATCGAGGTTCCAGGACTCACCCAGCGCAGCGAGGCTATCCTGAAGCAGTTTGATGGGCTGCCCCAGGCCGACAAGCCGAAATTCCTTGAGAAGATGTCCGGCACGCCGGAAGGAAAGCAGGCGCTCGATGAGGCGAGACAAGTCGCGCAGGCGCTGGAACAGCGGTTCGGCAGCGCTGATCCGCGCGACCTGAAGACGGAAAACCTGCGGTTTGGGCCAGAGGTCATCGCCAAGCTTGATCGGATCAAGGATGTTGCCCGCATTGCCGATCGAGCGCAGCGGGCTGAGCTGTCGCGTCAGTACGAACTGAAGCGCAGTCTCAACAAGGGGTTGGGATTGGGGATGTAAACTATGGCTCGCCCTGAATTGCCCCGAGTTCCGCTCTCGAAGCGGAACGACATTCGCGTGTGGATCACATCGCTAGAAAGCGAAAGTAGGCCGATAGCACAGCAAAATGACCGCGATAGGCAGGGTGGAGCGAACGCTTAAAGCCAACGCATCGTACCACTTGATGCGGGCGACTTTACTGCCAACCTTGACTCCGCGACAGTGTTTTTGGGAACAGGAGAGGGGGACGGTTTCGACACTCTTTATCAAATTTATCAATGCTTTAGCAAAAATCAGGTAACCATATTTATGGAATTATCTTTCGCCTCGATAATTGAAGCTTTCCAGGAAGGACTGAATGACAGATAGGCCGTCGTGTCCGGCGATCTCAAGATCAACGTAGTACAACAACATGCGCTCGTGATCGCGCAGTAAACGCAATTGCACTAAATCTGATGACGGGCCGTGAATGTACAGGTCGTCAAATTCCTGCACAAATGGTTTTAGAACTTCGCGAAACTGATGTAGCCAGCCGTTCCAATCGTCCGGCTGTATGTCTGCGAGAAGGTGCCTGGTAAGTTCAATAACACGCGCATTCTCCACCGGTCGCACTTGGTATCGCTCCAGGAGTTCACCAAGGGCATTTCCGACGAGTTGCTCTACTATTGAGAGCGTCTGAAAATCTTGTGCCTTATCGGGGAAGAGAATTGCCATCTCTCTATACAATATTTCACCGACGAGTTCCCCAAAATGAGCCTCTCGCAGCTTCTCGGTATATTCTTCAATTTTCATCGTCCCTACATCTCCGAGTAAACCGGCCCTTCGCCGCCTTGCGGCGGAGCCCAGGTGATGTTCTGGTTGGGGTCCTTGATGTCACAGGTCTTGCAGTGGACGCAGTTCTGGGCGTTGATGACGAAGACTTGCCTGCCATCCTTTTCCACCCATTCGTAGACGCCCGCCGGACAGTAGCGCGACGACGGGCCGGCATAGATATCGTGCTCGGACCGTTTCTGCAGGTCCATGTCCTTCACCTTCAGATGGACCGGCTGGTCCTCCTCATGATTGGTGTTGGACAGGAACACCGACGACAGGCGGTCGAAGGTCAGCACGCCGTCGGGCTTGGGATAGTCGATCTTCTTGTGCTTGGTCGCAGGCTCCAGCGAAGCGGCGTCGGTCTTGCCGTGCTTCAGCGTGAACGGCGAGCTGCCGAAGATCTGGTTGATCCACATGTCGAGACCGCCCAGCGCCACGCCCAGCGCCGTGCCGAACTTCGACCACAGCGGCTTGACGTTGCGCACCCGCTTCAGGTCCTTGCCGATGTCGGAGGCGCGCCAGCTATTTTCGATCTCGATCACCTCGTCATGGGCGCGACCGCTCGCGATCGCTTCCGCCAGCTTGTCGGCCGCCAGCATCCCCGACAGCACCGCATTGTGGCTGCCCTTGATGCGCGGCACGTTGACGAAGCCGGCCGAACAGCCAATCAGCGCGCCGCCGGGGAAGGTCAGCTTCGGCACAGACTGCCAGCCGCCTTCGGTGATGGCGCGGGCGCCATAGGAGATCCGCTTGCCGCCCTCGAACGTGCCACGAATGGCCGGATGCGTCTTGAAGCGCTGAAACTCCTCGAATGGGTAGAGATAGGGATTCTTGTAGTTCAGGTGAACCACGAAGCCGACGGCGACGGTGTTGTCTTCGAGGTGATAAAGGAACGAGCCACCGCCGGTCTTCATGCCGAGCGGCCAGCCGAACGAATGCTGGACGAGGCCCTGTTTGTGGTTCTCGGGCTTGACCTGCCAGAGTTCCTTGATGCCGATGCCGAATTTTTGCGGTTCGCGATCCTTCTGGAGATCGTACTTCGCGATCAGCTGCTTGGCGAGCGAGCCGCGCACGCCCTCGCCGATCAGCGTGTACTTGCCGAGAAGCTCCATGCCGCGGGCAAAGCTCGGGCCGGGCTCGCCGTTCTTCTCGATGCCCATGTCGCCGGTGGCCACGCCGATGACCGAACCGGCCTCGTTGTAGAGAACCTCGGTCGCGGCAAAGCCGGGGTAGATCTCGACGCCGAGTTCCTCCGCCTTGGTGGCCAGCCACCGACAGACATTGCCGAGCGAAACGATGTAATTGCCGTGATTGCTCATCAGGCCAGGCATGGCGGCATTGGGGAGACGCAGGGAGCCGGCCGGACCGAGCAGCAGGAACTGGTCGTCGGTCACCAGCGTCTTGAAGGGATGATCCGTCTCCTCGCGCCAGCCCGGCAAAAGTCGGTCAATGCCAATAGGGTCGACCACAGCGCCGGACAGAATATGCGCGCCGACTTCGGCGCCCTTTTCCAGCACGACGACGGACAGCTCCGGATTGACCTGCTTTAGCCGGATCGCAGCCGAGAGACCGGCCGGTCCGGCACCGACGATCACCACGTCGAATTCCATGCTTTCGCGTTCAGGCATCTCTCTCATTTAGCACGGGCCTCATTACCTACGAGAATTTTGGTGGCGTCTTGCCGGCCTTACGGTGGGCGGCGATAACGGTGTTTGCCATCAACATGGCGATTGTCATCGGACCGACGCCACCGGGAACAGGGGTGATGGCACTGGCGACCTTGGCGCATTCCTCGAATGCGACGTCACCGACGAGGCGGGACTTACCCTCACCCTTTTCCGGAGCATCAACGCGGTTGATGCCAACATCGATGACTGTCGCGCCGGGCTTTACCCAGTCGGCCTTTACCATCTCCGCACGGCCTACTGCGGCAACAAGGATATCCGCGTTTCGGCAGACACTGGCGAGTTCTTTCGTGCGTGAATGCGCCGTCGTGACCGTGGCATTGGCGGCGAGCAGCAGGGCCGACATTGGTTTACCGAAAAGGTTGGACCGGCCGATCACGACCGCGTTGAGGCCTGAGAGGTCTTGACCGTGGACACGGCGAACGAACACCATCGCGCCAGCGGGCGTGCAGGAGAGGAGCCCGCCATCCAGATCGCCCGTCGCGACCTTGCCGGCGTTGACAATATGCAAGCCATCGACATCCTTCTCCGGGCTGATCGACTGAATGACTGGCTCGGAGCTGAGATGCTTAGGCAGCGGCAGTTGCACAAGGATGCCGTGGATGGCTTCATCGCCATTCAGTGTCTCGATCAGACGCGCAAGCTCTTCTTGCGTCGTCTCTTCCGGTAGCGTGTGCTGAACGGAAAGGAAGCCGCACTCCTTCGCCATCTTGCTTTTGGACGCAACATAGGCGCGGCTCGCTGGATCATTGCCGACAATCACAACGGCAAGACCAGGTGTGACGCCCGCCTCCTTTTCCAGGACCTCAGTGGAGGTCTTCACCGAGTCAATCACAGACCCAGCAATCTGCTTGCCGTCGATAATATTCCCCATCAGTCAGCCCATCCGTTCCGAAACGTAGGAGCCTGGGCTCGCCGGGAATACGACCGTGCGGTTCCCGTTGATGAAGGTGCGGTGATGGATGTGCGCGTGGATGGCGCGGGCCAGCACCTGGCTTTCGACATCACGACCAATCGAGATATAATCCTCGGCTGACTGCGCATGAGTGATGCGGGCGACGTCCTGTTCAATGATCGGTCCTTCGTCAAGATCGGCCGTAACGTAATGCGCCGTCGCTCCAATCAGCTTCACACCGCGCTCGAAGGCCTGCTTGTAGGGGTTAGCGCCCTTGAAGCTCGGCAAGAAGGAATGATGGATGTTGATAATCTTGCCCGACATCTTCTGGCACATCTGATCAGACAGGATCTGCATGTAGCGAGCGAGCACAATGAGTTCGGTGCCGGTCTGCTCAACCACGTCCATGATACGGGCTTCCGCCTGCGGCTTGTTGGCCTTAGTCACCGGGATATGGTGGAACGGGATGTCGTGGTTCACGACGACCTTCTGGTAGTCGAAATGATTGGAGACGACGCCGACGATCTCGATCGGCAGCGCGCCGATCTTCCAGCGGTAGAGCAGATCGTTGAGGCAATGGCCGAAACGCGACACCATCAGCAACACCTTCATTTTTGTGTCGCCGCTATGGAAGTCGCTGATCATGCCAAACTTCTTTTGGACGGGCTCAAAAGCCTCTGTGATCTCCTGGATGCTTACACCTTGTTCACTGGTGAAGGTAAGTCTCATAAAGAACATACCCGTGTTGAGATCGTCGAACTGCGAGGAGTCAACGATGTTGCAGCCTTTGTCCGCCAGCAACCCGGTAATAGCGGCCACAATTCCGCGGGTGGATACGCATGATACGTTGAGGATGTACGTGTTCATTTTCAGGTCCATTTGATGTTGTGTTGATTAGATGGCCTGCTCAAGATCAGGTAGTGCCTCGAAGAGATCAGCCACGAGACCGTAGTCCGCCACCTGGAAGATTGGGGCTTCCTCGTCCTTGTTGATGGCGACGATGACCTTCGAGTCCTTCATGCCGGCCAGATGCTGGATAGCGCCGGAGATGCCGCAGGCGATATAGAGTTGCGGCGCGACCACCTTGCCGGTCTGGCCGACCTGCCAGTCATTGGGTGCATAACCGGCGTCGACAGCGGCGCGCGATGCGCCGACGGCGGCGCCGAGCTTATCGGCAACAGGAAGGATGACCTCCTGGAACTTTTCCGACGAGCCGAGTGCGCGGCCACCCGAGATGATGATCTTTGCCGAGGTCAGTTCCGGACGGTCCGACGAGGACAAAGCATCGCCAACGAAGGAGGACAGGCCGGGATTGGCGGCAGCCGCGATGGCTTCAACCGCAGCCGAACCGCCGTCACCGTTCGAGGCGAAGCTGGCCGTGCGCACGGTGATGACCTTCTTGGCATCGCCCGACTGGACGGTCTGGATGGCATTGCCGGCATAGATCGGCCGCTTGAAGGTGTCGGCCGAAACAACCTCGGTGATTTCCGAGATCTGGGCGACGTCGAGCAGGGCGGCAACGCGCGGCAGCACGTTCTTGCCCACCGATGTCGCCGCCGTGATGATGGTGTCATAGGCCGGCGCCAGCGAGACGATCAGGGCTGCCAGCGGCTCGGCCAGATTGTTGGCCAGATCGTCGCTATCGGCCAGTAGCACCTTGGCGACGCCCGACAGCTTGGCGGCTGCGTCGGCTGCGGCCTGCGCGCCCTTGCCGGCGACCAGCACATGCACGTCGCCACCGATCTTTGCGGCTGCGGTCAGCGTCTTGGTCGTCTGGTCCGAAAGCGTTGCATTGTCGTGGTCAGCCAGAAGAAGAATGGTCATGATCGTATATTCCTTTCCTGAACCTTACAGAACGCCGGCTTCGTTTTTCAGCTTGTCGACAAGCTCGGCGACGGACTTGACCTTGATGCCGGCCTTGCGGCCACCCGGCTCTTCGGTCTTGAGGACCTTGAGGCGCGGCGTCGTGTCGACGCCGAAATCGGCGGGCGTCTTCTTGTCGAGCGGCTTCTTCTTGGCCTTCATGATGTTCGGCAGCGAGGCGTAGCGCGGCTCGTTCAGGCGAAGATCCGTGGTGACCACGGCCGGAAGCTTGATCTCGATGGTCTGCAGACCGCCATCGACTTCGCGCGTCACTTGCGCCTTGCCGTCGCCGATCTCGACCTTGGAGGCAAATGTGCCCTGTGCCCAGCCAAGAAGGGCGGACAGCATCTGGCCGGTCTGGTTGCTGTCGTCGTCGATCGCCTGCTTGCCGACGATGACGAGGCCGGGCTGTTCGGCCTCGACGACGCCCTTGACGATCTTGGCCACTGCCAGCGGTTCGATAACGTCATCGGTCTCGACCAGAATGGCGCGATCCGCGCCCATGGCGAGTGCCGTGCGCAGCGTTTCTTCCGCCTTGGCCGGGCCGATGGAGACGACAACGACTTCGGACGCCTTGCCGGCTTCCTTCAGGCGCAGGGCTTCTTCGACCGAAATTTCGTCGAACGGGTTCATCGACATCTTGACGTTGGCAAGCTCGACGCCCGAACCGTCCGCCTTGACGCGGATCTTCACGTTGTAGTCGACAACGCGCTTGACTGTGACCAGAATTTTCATGAACGATCCTCCTGCTCAAGCACGCGAACGGATGGACTTTGGGTCGTAGACGGCGGTCCTGCGAACCGTGACACCTGTTCCATCTTCCAGTGTGAGAACTTGTCCGTCGCCTGCGCAGGCGATCTGGACGTAAGCCAAGGCAAGTCCGTGCCCGACAGTGTGTCCATGCGCAGCCGAGGTGACTTTTCCGATGGCGTCACCACCGAGCTTCACCACCGTTCCAATCGCGGGAAGAACAGAACCCACAGGAAGTTCGAGAAGAACGAGCATGCGCTCCACTCCGTCCTGCTTCTGTCGTTCGACAACCGCCTTGCCAGGATAGGATGCGTCCTTCGGTTTCACGGTCCAACCCAATCCCGCTTCAACGGGTGTGGTGTCCTCACCGATATCCCGGCCCCAGATCGGATAACGCTTCTCGATACGAAGCGAGCCCATCGACCCGGCCCCGCACGGCACGAGCCCGAGCGGCTTGCCAGCTTCCAGGAGGGCGTCATAGAAACTCTCGATGTGCTCGGTCGGCACCCAAAGTTCGTAGCCAAGTTCGCCGGTGAAACCCGTTCGCGTGACGATGACGTCGTCCACGCCGGCTACCGTTGTCTTGACCATCCCGAAACCAGGAAGCGCTTGGCCGGAAACATCCCCACTTGTAACGCGCTCCAGGCAGGCACGCGACTGCGGCCCCTGAAGGGAAAGCGACACGTATCGATATCCGAGCGAAACGACGTGCACGCCGTAAGGCTTTCCGCACTCCTTGAGGTAGGCTTCGACCTTTTCGACACGATGGGGCGCAGGAACGACCCAGAACGTGTCCGGCGCCGGACGATAGGTGATAACATCGTCGATGAAGCCGCCATTTTCGTTCAGGATGCCGCCATAGATGCCCCTTCCCGGAGCGACCTTTGACATATCCGCCACGAACGTCTCGTTCAGAAATGTCTCGGCTTTTGCGCCTGCGACTTCGACAAGAAACTGCCCGAAAATCTCGAACAGGCCTGCCGCGTTTCGCACGGCCTCATGTTCTGATTTCGCATCCGTAAAGACGTTGGCGGTGAGAAAATGGGCCTTCTCGGCCATCTCTGCATTGCGCGCCTTGAAGGCGTGATAAAGCGGCGTCCGTTTTGCGGTCATGATTGTCGATTCCTTCGATCTCAGAGAAAAAGTGTTGGGCGCTCGCGCTTGAAAACGCGGTCGTCGGGCTCCGTGCCGAGCAGTTCGCGCGCATGACGATGGCCGGAATAGACTGCGCCCTGGATGATGCCCGGACACTCTGCATCGCCGATTGTGCGGTAAGGCAAGCCTCGCGCGATGAGCGCTTCCCCAAGACGCGTGTCGGGCAGACGTGTGCCCACGGCGATCAACGTTGCAGCCGCAATTGCCGGCAGCGCCTCCCCCGTGTCACCTCGGCTGACAGCAAGCCCCTCCCCGCTCCAGCCGGTTGCGACGCTGTTCGGATACATACGCACACCGGCGGCTTTCATCTCGGCCAGCATGCGGGGTTGCTCGAGCGTATGGCCCATCCAGGCCGAAAGCGATGGCATGGGAGTTACCAGATGCACGGCGTGTCCCCTCGCAGCCAGATCAGCCGCCAGCGCATTGGCCATGTAATAGTGATCATCGTCGTAGATGACGACTGAATGGCCTACGGCAGCCCCGTCCATGACATCGTCGGGTGTCAGAGCTGCACCCGCGAAACCAGGTATTGGAGTGAGGCGCGTTCGCCCAGCCCCATCGCCGCGCCATGGAGCACCGGTTGCGAGGAGGACATGGTCAGCCCCGAACTCAGCAATGCCGTCGGCATCCAGCTCGCTACCGGGATAGAGATTGACGTTTGGCATCTGCTGAAGCTGGTAGAGTCGATAGTCCTTGACCCGCCCCCAGGAAGCAAGACCCTTAATCCGAGCCTCGCGCGCTGAGCGACCACCCATTTCCTCGGCGCGTTCGGCCACCGTCACCTCGTGGCCCGCCTTGGCAAGCACCAGCGCCGCCTCAAGGCCCGCGGGTCCGGAGCCCACGATCAGTACGGTCTTTGCATTGCCGGCCGCGGGGATCTTCTCAGGGTGCCAACCGCGACGCCATTCCTCGGAAATCGTCGGATTTTGCGTGCATCGCAGTTCCACCCCGATCGTCTCGACCGCGACGCAAATGTTGCAGCCAATGCACTCTCGGATGTCTTCGATCCGGCCCTCACGGACTTTTGCAGGCAGGAATGGATCCGCAATAGACGGACGGGCTGCACCGATGAGATCGAGGACACCACGCCTGATCTGGCTGACCATCGCATCCGGAGAGGTGAAGCGCCCGACGCCCAGGACCGGTTTGCCGGTTACCTGCTTCACAAAGCTGGTAAATTCCTCCTGGAAACCTTCGGCATCATAGCGAGCCGTGCCGCTGTCTCGGCTCCAGGACGAGACATTCACATCCCAAAGGTCAGGTAGGTCGGCGAGCGCCTCAATGACATCCTTGCCCTCGCCGCTATTCAGGATACGCTTCGGGCCGGAAAGCTCATGCACTGCAAAGCGCACCGCAACCGCCATGTCGTCACCCGCTTCCTCCTTGGTTTCCTCCAACACCTCGCGGAAAAGTCGCAGCCGGTTTTCAAAGCTGCCGCCATACTCGTCTGTGCGGAAGTTGTAAGCAGGAGACAGGAAGTGCCACAAAATCGAGGCTTCGTGCGAGGCGTAGACATAGACGATATCATAACCGGCGGCCTTTGCCCGTCGCGTTGCCGCGCGGTACATCTGTCGCAGATTGCGGATATCGTCTTTGTCCATAGCCTTCGCCATGAAGGGCATGTCCGGCTTCAGGATAGGGACGACGGATGGCCCCATCGCCGGATATCCTGTCGATATCCCCCGCGAACGAATTCCCGTATGCGCAAGTTCAATCGAGGCGAGCGCTCCATGAGAATGGATTCGCTCGACAGATCGCGCATGCGCGGCGACATCGCCCTCGTCCCAAAGCCGCTCATATGGCAAACCGGCGAGATCAGAGGTGGGATCGATTTCGCTCAGTTGCATTGCCACAATGCCCCAACCGCCTTCCGCGCGGGTTTCGCGGATGCCAATGGCTCCGTTCGGCATCAGATAGCTGTGGCCGATCGCATGCGGCATCGACACGAACCGGTTTGGTGCGGTGACTGGCCCGATCTTCAGCGGCTCGAAAAGAATTGAATAGCGCGGATCCATCACATCGTTACCGCGTCATCTTGATGGTGCCGTCGGCGATCCACCGATCGATGATCTCGAGCACCTTTTCCGAAAAGGCCAAGTCGTTTATGTGGCAATCGAGCACCGAAAGCTCGATCGGATCGACCATCACCTTCCGATATTCGTCTACCATTTCGCCAAGTGCTTCCGGATCATGCGCGGGCATGCCCTCGACGTCCCAGGCATGAATGCCCTGCGTGGGAAGCACGAAATGAACCGGTCCCTTGGACTGCTGCAGCCGGTGAGCCACCTCACGAGCAAGTTCGCGGCGTTCGTCCGCGCTCAGTGAGGCGGAGGCGAGCAGGCGGTTGTGAGCATGATAGGGCCGATCCCGGAACCGTTCGGGTACGGGCTGCCATGTCGCGAAGTCGATCATGTCGCCAAAGGCGGGTGCGGCAATGATCGGTGTGCCCAGGCGACCGGCGGCCGTCATGCGGCTGGCGCCGGCGTTCACGACAGAGCCCACCATGAGATTGCCGATCTCGGCGACGGCAAGCTCCAGGACGGCCGCGAAGTAGCCTTGCTCCGCAAGGCATTCCAAAGCCATGCCGCCCATGCCCGTTCCATGAAAGACTGCGACCGAAAAGCCGCGGTCGATCAACGGCTGACGCAGATGAACCATATAGTGAAGAGCGGAAGAGCCGAAGCTCACCATACCGATGACTGGCCGGTCCGGGTCCGGCGGCTCCACTGCGAGCGCTGCACCATAGATGGCGCCGGCCGCCTGGCTGAGCGTCGCCTTGCAGATGTCGTTGAGGCCGTAGAGACCGCCAGCCCACAGGATCATCTGGATATCCGCGGAAAGCCTGTCCGGCGCTATCAGCGGCGAAAACGCGATCGTCGAGACAACATATTTCGGAACGCCGATCGGCAGCGCGCGGGCGCAATCCAATGCGAGGTCGGTACCCATGGTGCCACCAAGGGCAATCATGCCGTCTATGCGACCTTCGGCATAGAGTTTGGCGCAGAGCGTGGACGCACCAGAAGCCATGATCTGCATGGCCAGATTCTCGTCACCGGCGTTGGCCGCCTCATCGATCGTCTTGCCGATGGCGGCCGTGACCTCGTGTTTAGAAATGTCCGTCGGTTGCGACGGATCCCCAAGCACGCTGACGTCCATCGAGATCACGTTCCCGCCGAGCTTCTTGATGCAGTCCGCGACGTAATTGAGCTCTTGATCCTTCGTATCGTAGGTGCCGATCACGAGAATTGTTTTTATTGCGCTCATCTTCAGTTCCCCTTTTTTAGTGTATCAGCCTCGCATGATCGCCCCGGCGGGGTCATAAAAAGCGCCGAGTTGGACACGGATCGGATAAAGCTTACCTGCCACCTGCACCTCGAAACGGCCTTCATCGATCCAATCCTTGGTGACGCCATTCTCGCGGTTGAGGGAAGCAAGTCCAATCATGGCGTTCAGCCTCCAACCCCAGCCGCCGGACGTGACATGACCAACGAGTGCGCCATCCTTGAAGACCGGCTCGTTGTGAATGAGATATGGACCTGTCTCAGCGGACGCACCCTCTACCAACACGGAAACGCTGCGATGCGGCGTGGCGGCACCATACGACTGCTTCTGGCGCATCAGCGCCTCGCGACCGACAAAACCTTCCTTAGCGAGCTTCACAGCAAAGCCGAGGCCGGTTTCGATTGGCGTGTCTTCCTCACCGATATCGTGGCCGAAGTGCCGGAAGCCCTTTTCGAGGCGGCAAGCACCGAGTGCAAACATGCCGGCGTGGCGCAGACTTAGTGGAGCGCCGGCACGCATGATTTCGTCGTATACGTGCGCCGTGAACTCGCTCGAAATCATCAACTCATAACCGAGCTCGCCCAGGAACGAGCGGCGGATGGCCCAGACGCGCGCGAAGCCAAGGTCAATCTCGCGCGCCGCGCCGAACGGGAATGCCTCATTGGACAGGTCGTCCGCCGAAAGCTGCTGGAGGATCGCACGGGACTGCGGGCCATGTATGGTCAAAAGACCATAGGCCGAGGTCGCGTCGAAAATCTCGAAGCGCCAGGCGGGTTCTGCATGGGCGCGAATGTGGGTTTGGTCGCGGATCTGGCTTGGATGACCGGTCACGACCATAAACTGTTCCGCGGCGATGCGGGTCACGGTGACATCCGCCTCGATCCCGCCCTTCTCGTTGAGAAACTGCGTGTAGACCGAGGTGCCGACCGCAACATCGATTTCGGCGCCGGAGACACGGTTCAGAGCCTTGACGGCATCCGGTCCCTGCACGAGGATCTTTCCGTACATCGACTGGTCAATGAGCACCGCATGATCGCGTGCTGCAAAACACTCTGCCTTGACCCGTTCCGACCAGTCCTGCCAACCCAGACTTGCACGCTCAGTCCAGCTCGGGTTTTCGAGGTCGAAGTACATCGGCACTTCCCAGCCGATACGCTCGGCCATAACGGCCCCGGCCGCAAGTAGACGGTCATGCAGCGGTACCCGGCGAACGCCGCGCGCTGTCTCGATCTGCCGGCCCGGCCAATGCAAGCCCCAATGAAGACCGACGCCTTCGGTCACACGCTCGGCATTGTAGGCCATGTTCTTCTGGAAAGGATGCGCTCGTGCGGCCAGCATCGAGGCGACAGCGCGCGGTGGTTGGCCCTCGGTCATCCAGGCTGCCATGGTGAGACCGACACCGCCAGAATTGAGGATGCCGTTCGAGTTCATGCCGGCGGCGATGAAAAGACCGGGCATTTCCGGAGCGGGACCAATGTAGGGCCGTCCGTCCGGTGTGAAGCTCTCCGGTCCATTGAAGAAGGTTTGGATACCCATCGTTTCAAGAGCCGGGAAACGGGTAAAGAACTTCTCCAGTACCGGCTCCACATGATCCATGTCGAAGGGTAGCTCGTCGAACTCGAAACTCTCCGGGATGCCCCGACGCCCCCAGGCCTTGCCGCGCGCTTCGAAGCCACCTATCAGAAGCTTGCCGGCATCCTCCTTGGTGTAAAGCCGTTCCTCAAGCACGACGAGACCAGGCAATGTGCGCGGCAGGTCGGGAATGGCTTCGGTGAGGATGTAGAAATGTTCGGCCGCGTGGAGCGGAACCGTCACGCCATGCTCGGCGGCAAAACGCAGCGACCACATGCCCGCCGCCAGAAGAACCTTCTCCGTTGCAATAACGCCCTGGTCTGTCTCGACGCCCGCCACCTTGCCGTTCCGTGTCAGGATACGAATGGCCTTCGTGTTCTCGAAGATTTGCGCGCCCCGTGCCTTGGCGCCTTTTGCCAAAGCCTGGGTCACGTCAAGTGGATTAACCTGCCCGTTCGAGGGAACAAGGAAGCCGCAATGCACATCGGACGTATCGACGAGTGGCCAAAGCTCGTTTATGTCCTCGACCGAGAGAATGCGACTTTCGATCTTCATGCGGGCCGCATGATCCTGATTCCGGAGCAGTTGCTCGGCGCGGATATCCGACAAGGCCAGATGCAGGGTTCCGTTCTGCTTGTAACCGGTTGCCTGCCCTGTTTCGATTTCCAGTTCTGTAAAGAGGCGCGCAGTATATTTCGAAAGCTCGGTCTGCGCTGAGCTCTCACGCAACTGGCCCACAATGCCGGCCGCATGCCACGTAGTGCCGGACGCAAGCTGCTTGCGTTCCAAAAGGACGGCTCCTTCCATCCCCTTCTTCGCAAGGTGATAAAGTGTCGAGACACCGATGATGCCGCCGCCAATAATGACGGCCGGTGCGGATGGCGGAAGAGCTTTGGTCACGTTCACAGCTGTATCCATGCAGTCTTGAGGTCGAGATATTTATCGAGTGCGTGCGGAGACTTGTCATGGCCATTGCCAGACTGCTTGACACCACCAAGCGGCACGGTGAGGTCCGAGCCGCCATAGGTGTTGACGTGTACCAAGCCAGCGCGAAGGCTCTCCACCATTCGATGTGCCCGCGAAAGATTGGAGGTCCAAACCGCAGACGCCAGGCCGAAATCAGTGCCATTTGCCACGCGGATAGCATCCGCTTCGTCGGTAAAGGGCGTGATGGCGAGGACAGGGCCAAAGACCTCGTTCCGCGAAACTTCCATTTCCGGACGAACCTTTGACAGGACGGTAGGCGCCATGAACCACCCTCCCGTCTCCTGCAGGACGCGGCCGCCGCCGGTTAAAAGCTCAGCACCTTCCATTTGAGCCCGCGCGGCAAAGCCGAGACTACGGTCCAGATGTGTCTCAGAGTTGAGGGCGCCGGCTTCGGTCGTGAGATCAAGCGGATCTCCAACCTTCATGGACGCAGCGATCTTTGCCACCTTGTCTGCGAACTGGTCGGCAATTGACGCCTCGACCAGGAGACGCGACCCTGCAATGCAGACCTGACCGGAATTACGGAAGATGCCGTAAGCAGCGACTTTCGCTGCCTTGTCCAGGTCGGGCGCGTCGGCAAAGACAATGTTCGGGCTCTTGCCACCAAGTTCGAGATAGACCCGCTTCAGGTTGGAACGGGCGGAATATTCGAGAAGTTTTCGCCCGACGCCACCGGAGCCGGTGAAGGCCATCACGTCGACGTCCATCGACAACCCAAGTGCTTCGCCGGCAACAGCACCCTGTCCCGTTACCACATTGAAGACGCCAGGCGGAACGCCGGCTTCAAGCGCCAACTCGGCAATCCGCAGCAAAGTGAGCGAAGCGGTCTCCGCAGGCTTCAGCACGACACTGTTGCCGGCTGCGAGTGCGGGCGCAATTTTCCAGGCGCCGATCATCAGCGGGAAGTTCCAGGGCACAATGACAGCCACCACACCAATCGGCTGCCTGTGCACCAGCGCGAGCACATCGCTCTGGGTCGGCGCAATCTCGCCGTATGTCTTATCGATCAGCTCCGCATAGTACCGGAAGGTCGAAGCCGCACTCATGGGTTCGGCCTTCAACGCCATGGCGATTTCGGTGCCGTTGTCGCGCACGCCAAGGACCGCGATCTTCAGGGCTTCTTTCTCGATGAGGTCGGCCAGCTTCAGCAGCACCTTCTTCCGGTGGCTAGGCGCCGTCCGCGACCAGACTCCCGCCTCAAACGCGGCGCGGGCCGACTGGCAGGCGAGATTGACATCCTCCCGGCCCGCATCGGCAAGGGTTGTTAGACGCGTTCCGTCGAGCGGCGAGAGAACCTCGAGATCGTGACCGGATAGGGCGGAGCGCAACTTGCCGTCAATAAGTAGGCCTTGCGGCGGGATGTGATCCCCCCGCATCGCATTGATCTGGTCCTGCATCAGCTTGCCTCCACAGTCTTATTCCTGAAGTGGTTCCAGGTAAAAGTCGCGACGGCGACGACAGCAAGCGTGAGAAACGCCGCAGCGAGAGGACGCGTCAGGAAAATCGTCGGATCTCCGTCTGAGATGCTGAAGGCCTGCTTGATCCTGCCTTCCATCATTGGTCCGAGCACAAGCCCGACTACCATCGGGAAAGCCGGCACTCCGTTCTTCAACATGAAGCGGCCCACAATGGCGAATGCCAGTGCGACCAAACCGTCCGTAATGCGGAAGTTCTGCGTATATGTGCCGATAAAGCCCAGAATCATGATCGCAGCGCCGATAACGCGCGGCGAGATTGACGACAGGCGCACAACATATTTGGTGAAGATCAGCAGGAAGATCATCACGAAGATGTTGAGCAGGAACAGTGAAATGTAGAGGCCAGAAATGAAGTCCGCATGCTCAATGAAAAGCTGCGGCCCGGGCACGATGTTGTGGATCATGAACACCGCTAGCAGCATAGCCATCAGCGGATCGGCCGGAATGCCCAACGAAAGCAGCGGCACGAGAACGGTCGAGGTGCAGGCGTTGATAGAGACTTCGGACGCCACCAGACCTTCAGGCGAACCCTTGCCGAACTCCTCCGGCTTCTTCGAGAAGCGGCGGGCAAGCGAATAGGATAGGAACTGCGCCCCGAATTCGCCGACGCCCGGAAGCAGCCCCATAACGAGCCCGATGAGCGATGACCGGATCACGGTTGCACGGTACTTGAAAACTTCGAACAGACCAACAAACCGTCCGGTCGACGAGAGGTTCTCCGGTACTTTTGGCGGCGACTTAGTTTCGAGCAAGATGAAGGCCTGGCTCAGCGCAAAGAGGCCGATGACCATTGGCACCATTGGAATACCGCCCAGCAGCCAAGTCTGATCGAAGGTGTAGCGCAGCGTATGGTGCGGGCTCTCGAAGCCGACGGTTCCGAGGAACATTCCGATGCCGAACGTCAAGATCGCGCCACGGATGTTCTGGTGATGAGCAAGAACGACCGAAACCGATGCGAGGATCATGACCGCCGCGAATTCCGGCGGGCCGAATTTTGCAGCAATCTTGGCCATGAAGGGGGCCAGAAAGATTAGTGCGAGAATCGAGATTATGCCGCCGACGAAGGACGATGAATAGGCCAGCGACAGGGCCCGCATCGGCTGGCCCTTTTGCGCCAGCGGATAGCCGTCATATGTCGTCAGCACGTTGACCGGCGTTCCGGGTACTCTAATCAGGATCGCCGGAATGGCTCCACCATACCATGCACCACCATAGCATCCGAGCAGAAGGATAATGCCTGGAAGCGGCTCCATAGTCAGCGTGAACGGCAGGGCGATGGCCATCGCGCCGGCGGGCTCCATGCCTGGAATTGCGCCAACCAGGATCCCGGCGATGGCACCGATCAGGAGCGCGGCGATCACCTGCCATTGTGCGACCTCCTGGAAGCCGAGGATGATCGAATCCATCATAGATATTCTCCAAGCGCGTTGCCTACCCAATCAGGGAAGACAAGCATGATAGGGGGGAGTGGGAACCAGATGCCGAGGCCGACGCGGAAGGCGAGAACGATTGCCACGGTGACAGCGAGCCCGGTAAGGCTCCACTTCGCACCCCGAAGACCTGACATGAAATATAGGACCTGCATGAAGAGGATGGAGGCCAACGTGAACCCAATCAGCCATACCCCGCCGATGAAGGCCAAGAAGGTGGCTGCATAGGCGAGACACCTCCCCATCCCTGCAAAGGCTTCCTTTGCCTTCGCAGAAAATCCCGGGTTCCGGCGCAGCCTGAGACAATCTAAGGCCAGTCCGCCGCCGCCGAGAAGGGCGACTATCAGCACGATGAAAGGCCAGGACCACGGCTCCTGGATCCAGCCGAGTGGACGCTTGCCTGCGACCGTCGCAAAGGGCAGAAGAATGAGCGCGAACGCTGCAAAAATCCAGAATAGGGTCCCTGCCGTGGATGCGGCTTCGGGTGTGACTTCATCCTCAAACTGCGGCGTTTCCGCATCCGCAGCCGTTGGGATGTGATCGACATGGGCAGTCATGGCGCGATATCCTGACACGTTATAGACCGATGCGAAGACTTATTTCTTCATCTTCGAGAAGAGGTCTTTGACCGCTTCAAAATCCTTGTCGATGCGTGCCTGCGCCTCGGCTGGGCCCTGCCAATAGACTTCTGCGCCGGTTGTGGCCGAGATTTGCTTAACCTGCTCTGACATCATCGCCTTTTCCGCGATTGATCCGAGCAAATCCTTCACCTCCTGGGGCGTGCCCTTCGGGACAAAGAGACCAGACCACAGAGCAAAGGTGGGACCCGTGATCTGGTCCCGCAGCAGAGGCGCCTCAGGGAAGACAGAAATCGGCTTTTCGGTGTAGGCGGCGAGAACCTTGATGTCGTCTTTACAAGCTAGAACCAGCCCAACCGTAGAGTTCATCACGTCCGCATCGCCGTTGGCTAGCGTCGTACAGTCCGTCACGTCATAGCCGGTTTCAGTTGAGAACTTAAACCCGAGCTGACGCGCAGCCTCAAACGTTTGTTGTGCGGGGATGGTCTCGAAGCCGAAATGCGCCAGCTTGACCGGGTTCTTCTTCGCATATTCAGCCAGTTCAGCAAGATTATTGTAGGGCGCATCCTTCTTTGCGGCCAGGATAAAGGGGAAGTTCATATTGAGGCCGACGACTTCCATGTCTTCGCGCCCGAAGGGCGTGATGCCTTGAACGATGTAGCTCGTCGGTATGTCGATCAGAAAGTTGCCAACCGTGTAGCCGTCGGCGGCGGAGGTCAGCACAGATTGGGCACCTTCGACACCGTATCCGCCGGGTCGATTGACAACCTTCGCGGGGACGCCTGTCTGCTTCGTAAATTCTTCCGCTATCAGGCGCACTAGCTGATCATCGACGTCCCCCGGCGGCCAGGGTTCGATGATCGTGATAGGCCGCTCCGGGTATTCGGCGAGAGCGTTTCCGACCATTCCGGTTGTCGCCATGAGCGCAACAAGAGCGCCGTTCAGGAAATTTTTCATTCGATTCCTCCAGTTGGGTTGCGTGCTGTTCCATTATTATCTACGCTGTTTCAAACATGTTGCATCCGCGACTAGTTTCTGTCAAGTATCTAAAGATTGCGGGGATTAGAAAATGATCGAGAGCAAAGACAAGCGCCCTGGTTCCACCATGAAAACGATCGACAAAGCCATGTTTTTACTTGGCTTTTTCGCGCCTGAAACGCCTGAATATCGACTTAGCGATCTTGCGCGCGCAGCTGACATGGACAAGGTCACAACGATGCGGATCCTCGCTTCGCTTGTTGCCAGTGGTTTTGTGGAACAGCACCCGGAGACCCGGCGCTACCGTCTGGGCACCGCAGTCCTGCGGCTCGCCCGCATCCGTGAGGCGAGTTTTCCGGTGATTGCGGTACTACAGCCGATACTTGAGACCCTAACGGGAGAGGTCGGGGAATCGACGCATGCATGCTTATTCTCCGGCAAGGGCATGACGACAATCGCTATTGCCGAGCCGCACCGATCTACGAGAGTATTTATTGATCCGGCGCAGCCTCTTCCCATCCACGCCACAGCTTCCGGCCTGGTGTTTCTGGCCTACGCAGACGATGCGATCGTCAATGAAGCTCTGCGGCGCCTCAATGTCCCGACAACCTATACCGATAGCACCGTCAAGTCTGAGACTGAGCTTCGACAGCGGCTTGAGGAGATACGGAAGAACGGCTGCGCCATCTCCAGCAGGAGTTTTGAAAATGACGTCACTGGTATCGCCGCTCCAATTTTCAATTGGCACGGCAAGATCCAGGCGACGATCTCAGCGGCATGCATCTCCACGCGCATGACACCAGAGCTGGAACGCGAAATTGAGGGCGTCGTGCTGCGGGCATCGGTCACGGCAACCCGGGCGATGGGTGGAGAGCCGCCGAATACCTTTCTCATGAAGATCAAGGAGAACGCATAAATGACGCGAAGAGCACTGGTGCTGGACTTTGGAGGAGTGATATCGAAGACCCTCTTCGAGACGCACGACCTGAGCGAAAGGGCGCTCGACCTTGCCGCTGGTGCTTTGACTTGGCGTGGCCCTTTTGACGTCGAGACGGATCCGCTCTGGCGCGACATGCAAGCCGGCGTCATCACCGAACGAGACTATTGGACGACGCGGGCGCGCGAGACCGGACGGCTTGTGGGCAAGGATTGGGACACCCTACCGCCGTTCCTGACCGCCGTTCGCGGCAACGATCCATCGGAGGTCATCCGTCCCGAAGCGCTTGAAGCGATCGGCGCAGCAAAGCGTGCGGGCCATCGATTGGCCATTTTGTCCAATGAACTCGATCTCTTCTATGGCAAGGAGTTCCGCGCCAAGCTGCCGTTCCTCGCCGATTTCGATGTGATCGTCGATGCCACCTATACCGAGATCCTGAAGCCCGACCCACGCGCTTTCGCCTTTATTACCAACGGCCTTTCCATAGCCGCCGGCGACTGCGTTTTTGTCGATGATCAGTTGAAGAACATTCGTGGTGGTGAGGCCGTTGGGATGTCCTGCGTGCATTTCGATGTAACCCGCCCAGGCGCTAGCTATGAGCGCGCCCTCTCGCTTCTTTCCGCCTGAACAAAACCGATTCCAAGGAGTACGATACGATGGCCGATAGCAACTTCCTGACCGAGCACAACGCCCGCCATGTCTGGCATCCAATGGCACATCCAGCAGAAATGCGGGCCAATCCTCCGACGATCATAACTGGTGGGGAAGGGGCGGAAATCATTGATATAGACGGCAAACGGTTGCTCGATGCGGTGGGAGGCCTTTGGAATGTCAACCTCGGCTATTCCTGCGATGCGGTCAAACATGCGATCACGACGCAACTGAACGAGTTGCCGTATTACTCAGCTTTCCGCGGCACCACCAACGGGCCTTTAATAGAACTATCCGTAGCTCTTGCCGAATTTTTCGGCCCCGATGGCATGGTACGCAGCTTCTTTACATCGGGTGGATCCGACAGCGTTGAAACAGCACTTCGCCTTGCCCGGCAGTTCCACAAAATCAATGGCCAACCGGAGCGGACGAAATTTGTGTCGCTTAAGAAAGGTTATCACGGCACACATTTCGGCGGGGCGAGTGTCAACGGGAATCAGAATTTCCGTCGCGCCTATGAGCCGCTTCTACCAGGCACTATCCATCTGGCAGCACCGTATGCCTATCGCAACCCATTCAATACCGATGACCCGAAGCTGATCGCAGACGCAATCATCCGGCAGTTCGCCGACGAGATTGTCTTCAATGGCGCGGACACAATTGCCGCCCTCATCATGGAGCCCGTACTTGGCGCTGGGGGCGTCATCGTTCCACATGAGAGCCTTATGCCCGGGTTGCGCACGCTCTGTGACAAAAACGGGATCCTGCTGATCGCCGATGAGGTCATCACCGCCTTCGGCCGCACCGGTGCGTGGTCAGGAAGCCGACTCTGGGGCGTTCAACCGGACATGATGTGCACTGCAAAGGCCATCACCAATGGCTACTTCCCTTTCGGCGCTGTGATGATCGGCAGTCGCATCGCGGAGGCTTTCGAAGCAGACCGTACAGCTATGGGGAGCATCGGCCATGGCTACACCTACTCCGGTCACCCTGTTGGTGCCGCGGCGGCCCTCGCCTGCCTTGCCGAGACGATCAAACAGGATCTTCCCTCGAATGCCGCTGCGCGCGGTGTGGAACTGCTTGATGGCCTGAAGGATTTGCAGGCCGGTCACCCGATCATCGGCGATGTACGCGGCAAGGGTCTTATGTGCGCACTTGAACTGGTCGCCAACAGGGACGATAAGACGCCGGCCGGGAAAGATGTCGTGGGCAAGGTCTACCAGGGCGCCTATGACGCCGGCGTGATGATCCGCACTTCGGGCAACAACATCATTTTGTCGCCGACGCTGATCATTTCGAAGGCCGATGTCACGCGTATTCTTGATGCTCTCGATGCAGGGCTGAAGTCCACGCAGAACTGACCATTTTCGGCGACCGGGAGGCTGGACCTCCCGGTCACCAGTCTATGGAAGACGTTCTGTGGGCACGCGTGTTACAAAGGCAACGCAAGCCGCAGCAGGCGACCACCTTTGGGCTCAGCCTGCCAGCTCTGCTAGACCGGCTAAGAGGAGAAGGGCCTGCGGATTGGCCAGCGCTTCCTGATTCTTGACTGGCCGCCCATGCACAACCTCACGCACCGCAAGCTCGACCACCTTGCCGGTCTTGGTCATCGGAATATCGGCAACGGCGATAATCTTTGCTGGCACGTGCCGTGGTGAGGCCCCGGTTCGGATCTTCTGCTTGATTTTTTGCGTCAGGGCCGCGTCGAGCGTCACGCCGCTGCGGAGCTTGACGAAGAGGACGACGCGAACGTCGTTGTCCCAATCCTGGCCGATGCAGACGGCGCTTTCGATCTCGGTGATCCGCTCAACCTGGTTGTAAATCTCGGCCGTGCCAATCCGGACACCGCCGGGGTTCAGCGTTGCATCCGAGCGACCATGGATCACGATGCCGCCATGGCCGGTCCATTCCGCAAAATCCCCATGGCACCAGTTATCTTCGAAGCGCTCGAAATATGCAGAGCGGAAGCGCGAGCGGTCCGGGTCGTTCCAGAAGCCGATTGGCATCGCAGGGAATGCACAGGTGCAAACCAGTTCGCCCTTGCCGCTCGCCAGCGGCTGGCCGAGGTCGTCGAAAACCTCGACTGCCATGCCCAATCCCGGCCCCTGGATTTCGCCGGACCAAACCGGCTTCACCGGATTGCCAAGCACGAAGCAGGAAACGATATCGGTGCCGCCTGACATCGAGGCGAGGCTCACGTCGGGCTTTATGTCTCGGTATACATAGCCGAAACTGGCGGGCGACAAGGGCGAGCCGGTTGACAGTACAGCTGTCAGATGGTCCAGCCGATGACTTTCGCGCGGTTTTAGTTCTGCCTTGGCAAGGGCATCGAGATACTTAGCCGAGGTGCCGAAGATGGAAAACTGCTCCTCTTCGGCATAATCCCATAAGACCTTTGCATCGGGCGAAAAGGGAGAGCCATCGTAGAGGCAAAGCGTGGCCCCGCTCGCCAGACCGGAAACCAGCCAGTTCCACATCATCCAGCCACAGGTCGTATAATAGAAGAGTCGGTCTCCGACCCCGATATTGCAATGGAATCGGTGTTCCTTCAGATGCTGGAGCAGCGTTCCCCCGGCTGAGTGGACAATGCATTTCGGCACGCCCGTCGTCCCCGATGAAAACAGGATGATCAGCGGATGGGAAAATGGCAATTGCTCGAACACGGGTTCGCGCGCGTCATGGGAGGACATGAAAGCCTCAAGTGTACGCCCATTCGACAGCGTAGCGGCAAGGCTTTCCGCTCCGCCACAATACTCCACGATAACGACCGGAACGCCGAGCCGTGGCTCCAGCGCCGTCACCTTCTCGCCGACATCGATGCGTTTGCCGTTATACCAGTAGCCGTCGCAGGCTAGGAATAGTTTTGGCTCGATCTGGCCGAAACGGTCCATCACACCCTGTTCGCCAAAATCAGGAGAACAGGACGACCAGATGGCCCCAATCGACGCTGCCGCGAGCATGCAGGCTACCGTTTCTGGCACGTTTGGTAACATGGCGGCGATGCGGTCGCCCGGTCCAATGCCGAGTGAACGGTAGGCCTGCTGAACACGCGAGACGGTCTCAGTGAGCCTGTCCCAGCTCCAACGGCTTGCCACTTTATCTTCACCGCGAAAGATCAACGCATCGTCGACGCCGCGCTTTGCGAGCAGGTTTTCCGCGAAGTTCAGTCTGGCCTCTGGGAAAAACCTGTCCTCCAGTATTTTGCCTGTTTCAAGTAACGCCGTCCCACCCTTATTGCCCTGCACGCCGCAATAGTCCCAGAGCCCCGACCAAAAAGAGCCACGCTGGAGGACGGACCATTGGTGAAATGCGTCATGGGATGGCAGGGAAACGCCGAACCTTTCTGCGCACCAAGTGCGAAAGCGGGTGATCTCCGCCTCTTCAATGCGCGTTTTACTCGGCGTAAAATGCAGCGCCATGTTTCCCTCCATCACACGATCCTCTCCAAAAAACGGCCGCGGCCTTGGGGGCCACCAGCCTATCATTTCCGCTTTGTTCGCCGGCATCACGCCGCCATGCCAGGGGTGGCAGTGCCAAACGATAGTGCGAATGACGGGCCGGATAGTAGCCAACTCACTTCGACCGAACGCACCCTGTTGGTGTGGTCGCTTCCTCGCAAAGCCACCACGCCCCTGCTTCATGTGCCGATCCGACAGATAAGGCCGGTAACACCGTCAGGTCGCGGCACGCACGTTTCGTGCAAGGGCGAGTGCCTCGGCGATGACGGCATGATCACCGATCTGGTTCATCAGGATGAGGATCAGACGGGCGTTCATGGCGTGGCTCTCGGCTTCCGAAAGGCCCTCATGCGCCTTGATCAAAAGCGCATAGGATTCGTCGGGCCGGTCGAAATTGGGCCTAGTCTCAAGCATCCACGACATCCTTTGCAACGGCGCGGCCAACGGCGGCGGCGACGACCTCTTCATCGAAATGCTCGAAGCGCGCGGCCACATGCTGATCCGGGCGTATAAGGTAAACAGCGCTCGTCGCATTCCCGAGATAGCGTTCGCCAAGGGCCTTGTTGTCACGGCCTGAGACCGAGAGTACGCTCAACGGGATGCCACAGGCGGAAAATGTCGTCGGAACATCGGCATCGATAGCAAGAAGGGTGAAATTGCCGCCAAGGAGGCGAAGCAACCAGTCAGCGCCGATAGGCGCGTCCGGGCAGGGGCTCCCGGGTCGCGTTCGCGCAGGAAAGCTCGCCACGTCAGGACCATTTAGTGGAGAACCATCGTAGGTACAAGGCATGGACAGACGACCGGAGTTGACGACCGTTCGCGCGAAGGGAACGGTCTCGGCGAGTTGGAGCACGGCGTCGCGGAAAAGCTTTGAAATGGCTGATTTCGGGGTAATGAAATCCGTCGCCCGCGTCGAGTTCGCGATATTCTCGTCCGCTCCGTAGACCCGCTCGCTGTCGTAGCTATCGAGCAGCGTATCAGGCGCAAGTCCCTGCACCACGAGGGCAAGCTTCCAGCCGAGATTGTCGGCGTCCTGCACGCCTGAATTCGCGCCGCGTGCGCCAAAGGGCGAGACCTGATGCGCCGAGTCCCCAGCAAAGAGAACCGGCCCGTGGCGGAACTTCTCCATGCGGCGACACTGGAATGTATAGATCGAGCACCAGTCCAGCTCGTAGTCCACATCTGGCCCGAGCATTGCGCTCACGCGCGCTCTAATATTATCCGGCTTGAGTTCCTTTTGCCGATCGATATTCCAGCCAAGCTGGAAATCGATGCGCCAGATGTCATCGGGTTGCTTGTGAAGAAGGGCGCTGTCGCCCGACTTGAAATGCGGCTCGAACCAGAACCAGCGCTCGGTCGGAAAATCCGCCTTCATCTTTACGTCGGCAATCAGGAAGTTGTCCTCGAACACGCGTCCGTCAAAGCCAAGACCCAGCATGGAACGTATGGGAGAGCGAGCGCCATCACATGCGACCAGCCAATCCGCCTCCAACACATAAGGACCGTCCGGTGTCATAACATCGATCGTTACGTGATCCTCATGCCGCACCACGGCGTCGATACGGTTGCTGCCGCGAATCTCAATTGGCGCGCCCTGGCTCTGCGCCTTGACGATGGCCTCATGGAGGAACTTCTCAAACAGCGGCTGCTGGAGATTGATAAAGGCGGGAAAGGCATGAGCGTCTTCCGGCAACAAATTGAACTCATAGAGCAGCCTGTTGTCGTGAAAGACCTTTCCAATGTTCCATTGCACGCCTTTCGCCAGCATAGACCCACCCGCGCCAAGGCGATCGCATATTTCCAGCGTTCGCTTGGCAAAGCAGATGGCCCGGCTCCCGAGCCCCACTCCCTCCTGGTCGTCACAAACGAGAACCGGAATGCCGCGCAGGCCAAGATCGAGTGCGGTTGCAAGCCCAACTGGCCCGCCGCCAGCGACGACCACCTTGTGCCTGATCGGCGTTACGGCGGTCTGGTCCGGTGACTTGACGTAAGGATACAGGCGGAACGCTAGCGGGTAGCGCTCCGTGACGGGAGTTCTCATGATCCCTCCTCCGGGAAACGGTTAGCCTTGAAGGTCTGCCCACATCTGCATGTCGCGCTCGGCTGTCCAGATACGTGGATGGTCGATACCGCGCGCCTCGTCATAGGCCCGCGCCACATTGAACGGCAGGCAATGTTCGTAGATGGCATAATCCTTGAACTTCGGATCGCACTCGGAACGAACAGCGTCCCATGCCTCGCGGAGCGAGCCCCCACGTGCGGCAATGCGCACCACCGGCTTGTAGGTTGAGTCCACGAAATCCCTGGTTCGGTCGAGCGCGCCATTCACCGCATCACGGCCGATCACTGCATCGCCACGGCCCGGTGCGATGGCCGCGAGGTCATAGGCGCGGATTGCCTCCAGGGTCGCACCCCATTCGGCAAAATGCCCGTCGCCGCAATAGCAGGCCGAATGCGCCTCGACGATATCGCCGGTGAACATGACATTCTGGTCCGGCACGTGAATGACGGCGTCGCCGGCAGTGTGAGCGCGGCCGACTTGCATGATATCGACGCGGCGCTTACCCAGAAAAACAGACATCTTGCCGTTGAAGGTCGTTGTAGGCCAAGTCAGACCCGGAATGGACTCATGTCCCTGGAACAGGCGTGGAAAGCGCTGAAATTCGCTTTCCCAATCTTCCTGACCGCGCTCGACCACCATCTGACGCGCAGCGTCCGACATGATCACCTGGCCGGCGTTGAAGGCACTGGCCCCGAGCACCCGCACCGCATGATAGTGCGTCAGTACGACATGGCTGATCGGTTTGTCGGTGACGGTGCGGACGCAGTCGATCACCTTCTGCGCCAGACGCGGAGTGGCCTGAGCTTCCACGATCATCACGCTGTCATCACCGATGATGACGCCCGAATTAGGATCGCCTTCGGCGGTAAAGGCATAGAGCCCCTCCCCGACTTCTGTGAAGCTGATCGTCTTGTCGGCGAGGTCGCCTTGCGAAGCAAATGCTTTGGCCATGGAACTATCCTTGTCGTGAGTAAGGGTCGGCGAGTGCCGGAAGAATGCGTCCCGTACAATCGCCAAAACCGATGATGTAGCCGTCTCCCTTCGCTACTCCGCGCAGGGTGACGATGTCGTTGTCGTGAAGGAAGCTGCGCGTCTCTCCGTTCTCAAGCGTGAGCGGCTCCTTGCCACCCCAACTCAGCTCAAGCAGGGAGCCGCGATTTTCCTTCAGCGGTCCGGAAATCGTACCGGAGCCGAGAAGATCGCCGGTGTTCATCGGGCAGCCGGCGGTTGTATGATGGGCGAGCTGCTGGGCTGCCGAGTAATACATTTCCCGGTAATTGGTGCGGCTGAGGATCGTTTCGGCAGCGTCTTCAGGCGTAAGACCGACTTCGAGCGCGATATCGTAGAGCAGCGGCCCCGGTTCCGCCAAATGTGGCAGAAGCGGAACTTCGCGTGCCGGTGTCGACACCCGGAATGTCTCAAGCGCCGCCTTCATCACGATCCAGGGCGAAATTGTCGTGGCGGTCGCCTTCGATTGGAATGGTCCGAGCGGTTGATATTCCCATGCCTGGATGTCACGCGCCGACCAATCGTTCAGCAGCACGTATCCAAAAATCATCGCATCCGCTTCGGCCACGGTGACGGGTTGCCCACTTTTAGAGGGCAGGCCAACCACCGCGCCAATTTCCAGTTCGATATCGAACCGCTGAGACGGAGCAAATCGCGGCACTACATCATCGGGGCCTTTTAACTGTCCCCAAGGACGACGCACGTCAGTGCCAGAGACCACCACCGACGAGGCGCGGCCATTATAGCCGATCGGAATATGCAGCCAGTTGGGCGGCAGCGCGTTTTCCGCCCCTCGAAACATAGTGCCCACGTTGATGGCATGATGGCGGCCCGCATAGAAATCGGTGTACTCGACGACCTGGAATGGCAGATGCAACTGGGCCCCTGCAAGCGGCGCCAAATGGTCCTCGACCGCGCCGTGACGCGCGGCGCCCTCTTGGAGAAGTTCCGTCAGTTGCAACCGCAGTGCGTCCCAGACTGCGGGACCGGCCGCCATCACGCTATTCCACCGGGGCTGATCGAGAAGCGGCCCCCCGTCCAGGCTGATCAAGCCCATCTTCTCCAGTGCCGTCACATCAAGAATACGATTGCCTATGGCTACGCCGCAACGTCTTGCACCGTCCGCGGTGGAAAAGACGCCGCACGGCAGATTGTTGAGCGGGAAAGGACATCCGGCATCGTTGGCGCCTTCGACCCAGCTGCGTTTCAGCGGCATTTTAAAAATCCATTTCTAAGGAGGTGTACGTCAACCTGTGGGCTGCTTACGGCTTTACGCCCGGCGTGCCGTCGAACTTCTTCTCCAAACTGTCCCAGCAGTCGATGTAATCGTCCTGCATCGGCGCGTCCTTGGCCGCCCATTCCGTAAGGTGCTGAGGGAAGCGTGTTTCAAACATGAAGCTCATGGTCTCCGACTGGAAATGCGGAACCATCGGCTCGTTCGAACCATGCTCGAACGCGTTGCGGTCGGGTCCGTGCGGGAGCATGCAATTGTGGAGGCTCATGCCACCAGGCGCAAAGCCCTGTGGCTTGGCATCGTACACCCCGTAGATGTTGCCCATCAGCTCGGACATGATGTTTTTATGGTACCACGGCGGGCGGAAGGAATGCTCGGCCACCATCCAGCGTTCGCGAAACAGAACGAAATCGATGTTGGCGGTTCCCTCCTGCCCGGATGGCGCCGTCAGCACCGTGAAAATGGATGGGTCGGGATGGTCAAACAGGATCGCGCCGACGGGCGAATAGGTGCGCAGATCGTATTTGTAGGCGCAGTAATTGCCGTGCCATGCGACGATATCGAGCGGGGAGTGACCGATGTTGGTCTCATGAAACTGACCGCACCATTTCAGGATAACGCGTGAAGCCGCCTCGCGATCCTCGAATGCGGCGACCGGGCACTTGAAATCCCGTGGATTGGCCAGGCAGTTGGCTCCGATCGGTCCGCGATTGGGCAGGTCGAACTTCTGGCCATAATTCTCGCAGACGAACCCGCGGCAAGGCCCTTCCAGAACTTCGACTCGATAGACCAGACCGCGTGGCAGGATCGCGATTTCCTTCGGCTCAAGATCGATCACCCCCAGCTCCGTGTAGAAGCGAAGCCTGCCTTCCTGCGGTACGACGAGGAGTTCGCCATCGGCGGAGTAGAAATACTCGTCGATCATCGAGTCCGTCACGAGATAGACATGGCTCGCCATACCGGTCTGCGTGTTCACATCGCCGGCGGTCGTCACCGTTTTCATGCCAGTCACCCAGGTCAGCCTTTCAGCGGCATGCGGGATTGGATCCCAACGATACTGACCCAATGAGACCACGTCAGGCAGAACATGTGGAGCAGACTTCCAATGTGGGATGTCGATCTTCGCAAAGCGCCCGGTGTGCTTGACCGAGGGGCGTATGCGGTAGCACCAGGTACGCTCGTTCTGCCCTCGCGGAGCGGTGAAGGCAGTCCCGGACAGCTGCTCTGCATAGAGGCCGTAGCTGCATTTTTGCGGCGAATTCTGCCCCTGAGGGAGCGCGCCGGGCAACGCTTCGGTCTCAAAATCATTTCCGAACCCGGGCATGTAACCATCATGGGGGCCCGTGTTTGTGAGTGCTCTGGTCATGCCTGGGGCAAGCGGATGGTGGTGCATCGTTTCCTCCTGAAGGAGCATGTCTTCTGATCGATCGAATAACTAGTTGCATTCACAACTTTGTCAAGATAAAGTTTGATGGATGGTAAGGCAGGAACGGTGATGCAGACGATTCTTCATGACTATTGGCGGTCTTCAGCGTCCTACAGGGTGCGGATAGGCCTAAATTTGCTTGGATTGCCCTATCGAAGCGTATCCGTTGATTTGCTTGGGGGGGGGCAGCGCAGTGCCGATTACCTCGCTTGCAACCCTCAGGGGCTTGTACCCGCCCTCGAAATTGACGGCGTCATACTGACGCAATCACTTGCCATCCTTGAGTATCTCAACGAGACGCATGCCGCCGGTTGGCTTGGCTCGGCCTTACTGGAGAAGGCCCGTATCCGGGCGCTGGCATATGCGATAGCAATGGAGGTTCACCCGGTCTGCAATCTCCGCGTCGCGCGTTATGCAGTTTCGCTTGGCGGAACGACGCTTGAAGACTGGATGAAGCATTTTATCCGTGATGGTCTTGCCGATTTCGAAGCCATGCTCGCCCAGAACAAACGCCCAAGCCAATACTGCCACGGCGGCGTGGTTAGCCTTGCCGATATCTGCCTTGTTCCGCAGGTCTACAACGCGACGCGCTGGAACGTGGATATGGCAGAGTTTCCAAAAACTGCGGCTATCGCCGCGCGGCTAGAAAAGCTAGAGGCATTTGCCGACGCCCACCCAGACAGGGCAAGTCCCCAATCGTGACTTGTTCCGAATCCTGTGGCACGTTAGGGCGGCAGGATATTGGAAGTCGGAATGGCAGAGCACGATACGGACCCGGAATTCGATCTAGAGCAGTTTCTCCCCTATCTGCTCAATCAGGCGGCAGAAGCAACCTCCCGCTCATTTCAGGCGGTCTATGTTGATCTTTACGGGATGACACGCACGCAGTGGCGCGTCATGGCCAACCTTGGCAAGTTCGGCGCGATGACGGCAAAGGACATCTGCGACATCTCTCATATTGAAAAGAGCAAAGTTAGCCGAGCCGTTTCCACGCTTGAGTCGGCAGGTCTTCTCCTGCGAACGCCAAGCAAGGATGACCGACGGGCAGAATTTCTCAGTCTTACTGAGCAGGGAATGACTGTGTTCCGCGATCTTGGCCATCGCGCAAACGAGTATGATAGAAAATTGCGGGCAGACCTTGGGGAGCAGATTTCTGCCGAACTTATCCATTTGCTGGGGATGCTGATGAAGCGTTGACGGCTACCCAACGCCCTCACAAAGGGCCATACGTTAGCACGCGACTTCAGGTGCCTTCACCATTGTCGGCTGCCGCAATAGCTTTCAAACGGGAGAAAAAGGCGTCCTTTGTGGTTTGATCAAACCGATGTAGTCCCAGAAGCTCAAGCAGGACCAGACCTTCACATGCCATCCAGGCCACCAACGCGTCGGTGGCGATAGGCCCGTCAAGTTGCATGAGATTTCCATAGCGTTGGTAGGCCTGCCTCACTGGCTCAAGCAACTTGGGATCTTCCGCCCTCGCCACGGCAACAGCCTCGAGATATGATGGCGCTTGCGGGTCGCTCTGCTCCCAGGTCTCAATGTAGGCAGACAAGGCATCACCGGTCGTCTTAGACTGGATCTCGTCAAAACGACGATCCCATTCCTGGCACATTGAACGTAGCAGCTCTTCCAAAAGCGTTAGCTTGTTGGGAAAGGTGTGGAGCACGGCGCCCTTTGTCGATCCGATGACCTCTGCAACCGCCTCCAATGTCACACGGCCGGCGCCACGGTGCAGGGCAATGTCTCGTGCTGCTGCAATCATCTGCTCACGAGTAAACTTTCTTCTTGCCAAAATGTAGCTCCCTTGATACATACCTTCCAGAAGGTATGTATTTTTCTTACCAGCTATTGGACTTCTGATCTAGCGTCGCGTCCCTGTAATGTCACCAGTTCAAGTCCAATTTCACCTGCGGTCGCGTAGCGCACCAACGGATGAAACCACTATAAAACAAATGGAGGGGTTCATGGCATCTGCAAAGACAGGAGTTGCGGAATGGAGAGAGGGGCACTCGCTTCCCCAGTCTTTTTACACATCCGGAATGACATTTAACGCTGACATGGAAATGCTCTCGACCAGCCAATGGCTGCTTGTCGACCACGAGAGCCGGATTACGAAACCTGGCGACTATTTTCTTTTCGAATTTGGCGCCGAAAGCGTGATCGTCATCCGCAATCGCAGCGGCGACGTCAATGCGTTCTTTAATGTCTGCCGCCATCGCGGATCGCGGATCTGTCTGGAGAATGAAGGCAATAAGCGCGTTTTGACATGCCCCTATCATTCATGGAGTTACGACCTGAACGGCAAGCTTCGCGGTGCTCATCTCATGCCGTCGGATTTCGACCCGACAAATATCGCTTTGGCGCCTGCTCATGTTCGAGTGTTCGAGGGCCTTATCTTCCTGAACTTCATGAAGGGGACGCCTCCCGACTTTCACGCCTTCAGCGCTCCCTTCGAAGCACTTTTGCGCGGACAAGGTCTCGCGTCCGCGAAGATAGCGGCGCGAAAGCTATATCCGACAGCTGCCAACTGGAAGCTCGTCGTCGAGAATTTCTTTGAATGCTACCACTGCAACTCCGCACACCCGACCTACTGCTCGGTCCATGACAAGATGAAAATGCTAGCATTCGGCGCAGGTGCGGGATCAGGAGACGATCAGGACACAATTCTCTACCAAGAAAAGCTGAAGCGCTGGGAGGAGCATTCCGAGGGTCTGGGCTATCCGGTCGGCATGTTCGCAGACAAGGCGGAGAGCGTCTACTTCCGGTCCGGCAATCGTCTGCCAATCGCGGATGATGCCAAAACTGAAAGCGTGGATGGAAAGCCTCTTGCTCCCTTAATGACCGAATTTGGTGTTTTCGACGGCGGTCAAACAGGATGCGTTTTCAATCCAATAGGCACCGTCCTCGTCAACAACGATCACGCAGTGCTCTTTCACTTCATCCCGAAGTCGGCTCACCAGACCGATGTCGAGGCAATATGGCTGGTCGCTCCGCACGCGGTGGAAGGACAGGACTATCAGCCAGCCGATCTGATGAGGGTCTGGGACGTAACACTTGGCGAAGACAAGACGATCACCGAAAACAATCAGCTGGGGGTGAACTCCGCGCGATACCAGCCCGGCCGCTACTCCACCCAGGAACGCCGGATCGCTGAGTTTGCAAAGTGGTACATGGAAGCGGTGTCGGCCAGGCCGCAGGCACTCTGATTAATGTGCGAGAGAGTGATCGTGATGAGTCCTTTCCAGAACCCGTTACGATCCCTTCGCTATACCACGATAGACGATCGCTGGCTGTCGGGCTTACGAGGAGGAAACGTATGAACGAGCATTGGATCGAGGTAGTCGTTGTCGGTGTTCGACAGGAGACAGAGCGCGTGAAAACTTTCACGCTTACCTCGAAGGAGTGGACTCTTCCCACCTGGAGCGCAGGAGCGCATATTCAGGTTCGCTTGCCATCCGGCACGGTCCGGCAGTACTCCCTGATGCGGTCGCGGACTCCAAACTCGTACGACATCGCCGTTCTCCATGAGGCCTCCGGACGTGGAGGCTCGAAAGAAATGCATGCGCTCACCGAGGGCGCTAGGCTATTTATCTCAAAGCCTGCCAACCATTTTTCTCTGGTGGAAGATGGGGCCTCGCATGTACTTATCGCAGGCGGCATCGGTATCACCCCGATCATCTCAATGGCTCGGGAACTCCACCAGCAGGGAAGAGACTGGCGCCTGATCTACTGCTCCCGGACGCGCGAACAGGCTGCACTGGTTGAAGAAGTCGAACAACTCGGTGACGGGAACACAACGTTCATCTTTGATAATGGCGACCCGAGCCAAGGACTGGACATACAATCTCTATTCAACAGCTTGGAAGCCGACGCACATGTGTATGTTTGCGGGCCGCGCGGCCTAATCGATGCTATCTCCGCAACCGGCACGGCGCGCGGATGGGCGCAGGCTAATCTTCATTGGGAGGTTTTCGCCCCTTCGTCTCAGAACGACGACCGCGTCAGGGCGACGAACAGCTTGTTTCAAGTAGAGCTTCGTAGATCAGGCCTTCTCCTCGAAGTGCGGCCTTCGGAGTCGCTGCTGGACGTCGTTCGCAGAGCAGGCATACATGTTGAAAGCGCCTGTGAGAAAGGCTATTGCGGCACCTGCCTGACAGCTGTTCTGGAGGGTGTGCCCGACCACCAAGACGACGATCTGCTTTCCGACGACGAGCGGGCGAGCAATAGGATCATGACGATCTGCTGTTCACGTTCTTGTACGCCCAAACTCGTCCTCGATTTGTGACTGTGCTGGAATCCGCTATCGCCACCCTGCATAGCCTGACAATCATGACTAGAAGCACCAGCTATTTGAACCCACATTCAGCACTTGGTGCTTTTGTGGTTCCCGCACCTAAAGCAATACGTCTCTGAACGATTATCAGAGCCGATCATGTAGTAGGGCGAGCCTCCGGCAAAACCTTCGCCGGGTATCAGGTGGCAACATCACCGCCCGCCCGAGCCAGAATATCGCGCATGACGATCTCCACCCCTGGCCTCGCCACCGGTTCGACTCGCGCGGACCTGACCTTGCTCCCTGTCGCTTCAGGCAAAAGCGTAGCCGCGGCCGACGAAAGGCCGACAGCTATGAGTGACGATCGCGTTGACGCCATATTAGTATTTTCAGATTATACAGTAGTTGCGATAGCAACTTTACAGCCGGCGTCCGTCACTGATTTCTTGCGTGTTTCGCATATGCGACCTGCCGCTTCAAAGAGGAATCCCATGTTTCGATCTGCAACACTCAGAAACACCTTCTCCATTGTAGGGCTAGGTTTGGTATCAACGCTTGCTGTAGCAGGTGCACTCTTCCTGACGTCCTATGAGCGCGCTTACAACCAAAGTATCGAGAAGGTCTCCACGGAGGCAATTACTGTGGCGTTTCAGGTCGAAGCTGACCTTCGCGACGCTTATAAAACTGTCTTCGACCTCAAGACGACACTCTCGCAACTGCAGAAGCATACAAATAATGAGAGCCGCGCCACCGTCAACGACATTTTGTCCGAAACGGTAGGAAACAATCCTTTGGCCTTCGCGGCTTTCACTGTCTGGAATCCAGATGCTTTCGATGGACGAGACAAGGAATTCGCCGGAAAGCCACTCCACGACCAGACCGGTCGATTGGTGCCTTATTTCTTCCGTGATGGCGCCGGGGTGGGAAGCATGGTTACGCCAGGCTACGATGACCCCCAACTAGCCGGCGTGGTAGGAGCGCTACCGCAAGGAAAAGCACTGCTTTTTGACCCCTATCTATACCCGATCGGCGACAAGAAGCTGCTAATGACGACCATCGCAATGCCGCTCCATATCAATGGCAAAACTGCGGGCTCGTTGGGTATGGATTTCGACCTGAAGACAATTGCCGCCCGCCTGGCTTCGGCAAAGCCAATGGGTGTTGGCAGCGTCATGCTGATATCTGCTGGTAAGACGTTTATCGTCAATTCAGATGCGGCACTCCTGACAAAACCGCTGACCGATGACACCAAAAATGGCCAATCCCTGGATGCTTTGGTATCAACAGAGAGCGGTTATGCCGAAACAATTGGACAGGGCGGCGCTCCAGACATTTCCGTTTCCAAGCGGATCACCCCTTTCGAGGGCGCGACTATGTATGTCATCGTCTCAGTGCCAAAATCAGTGGTTCTGGCTGATCTGGATCGGATGATCATCACCTCTACTGCGACAATCGTAGCGTGTGCGATTGTCATGTGCCTTGCCGGCTGGTTCGTCGCGAGCCGCTTCAGCAGGCGCATCGCTGGTGCCATCAGCCAGACTACTGAATTGGCGCGAGGCAATTTTGACGTGGCCTTGTCTGACACCGCAACGAACGATGAAATCGGCGACCTTGCGCGCGCACTGGAGATCCTGCGCAATGCCGGAAGGCGCAAGATCGAACTCGAACGCGAGACAGAACTGTCTCGTGAGCAACAGGAAGCCGAACGGATTGAACGTGCGCGCATTTCTGAAGCACAGGAAGCTGAGGTGGAGTTTGCAGTCCACGAACTCGCAGAGGGCCTGAAGAGACTGTCAGGCGGCGACATGACGGTTCGCTTGGGGCGACCCTTTACCGCTTCTCTCGACCCAATCCGCCTCAATTTTAATCACTCGGTTGAAACGCTCGAAGATGCCATGCTCGCATTCTCCGAGAACGCCAACACAATTCATGGCGGATCCGAAGAGATTCGAAATGCCGCCGACAATCTGGCCCGTCGAACTGAGCAGCAGGCGGCATCCGTTGAGGAAACTGCAGCGGCGCTCGCGGAAATCACGAGTTCGGTAAAGGACTCCACGTCACGTGCCGAGACCGCTGGTAAGCGAGTTTCGCAAACCCGGGAAAGGGCGGAGCAGTCTGGTATTGTTGTCCGTCGCGCCGTCGATGCCATGGGTGCCATCGAGCGATCCGCCGGCTCCATATCGAATATCATCGGCGTAATCGACGAAATCGCTTTCCAGACCAACCTTCTCGCCCTTAACGCTGGCGTAGAGGCCGCCCGTGCTGGTGAGGCTGGTAAGGGCTTCGCTGTCGTAGCGCAGGAAGTTCGAGAGCTGGCGCAGCGCTCTGCGCAGGCAGCAAAGGAGATCAAGGCTCTCATCAACACGTCCAGCAGTCAGGTTGCGGAAGGCGTTTCACTCGTTGGACAGACCGGTGAAGAGTTGGAGACGATCGTGCAAGAGGTCCAAGAGATTAATCGCCACGTGGAGGCCATTGTGGGTGCCGCGCGCGAACAGGCCAGCAGCCTTCAAGAGATCAATACCGCCGTTGGACAGATGGATCGGATGACCCAACAGAATGCTGCAATGGTCGAAGAATCCAATGCGGCGACCCACACACTTGCCAGCGAGGTCAGAGCCCTGACGAGCCGCCTGGAGCAGTTCCGCATCGGGCGCAACCAGGACGCGGGTCGCATGGCGGCGTAAAGGCATACAACATGCCCAAAAGGCGCCGGCTAAATTCAAACTTGGCATTTGACTTGTGACGTCGACAGCATCTCCAGCCGTGCCGTATTCGTCTCGGCTGGAGACAAATATGTGTAAAGAAAACAGTCCTTCAAGCGAAACCACCTTACCTGGGCAATGCTCCGGTTCTCTATCGACGTGCCTTCGCCCGGGTCACCAAGACATTGCGGATCGAAAAACTCGAGTGAATGCGAAGCACTCCCGGAAGCTTCGAAAGTATCTCCTTGTGTATTTGTTCGAACTCGCCGGCATTTTCCACTTCGACGCGTAACAGATAATCAGAGCCGCCGGTCATCAAAAAACATTCCTGGATCTCGGGATACCTCCGTACAGCGGCCTCAAAACGATCGAGACAATCCTCCGTCTGGCGTTCAAGGGTGATGTTGATAATGACGGCAATCGTAGACACCGCATTCATTGCATCGATGAGCGCCGTGTAGCCTCTGATGACACCGCCTGCCTCCAACAGCTTGATCCGCCTGAGGCAAGCCGAGGGCGAGAGCCCAACTTCGGCGGCGAGGGCCGCGTTGCTCCTGCGCGCATTGAGCCGGAGAAGCCGCAAGATGTTGCGGTCAATCGTATCAAGAGAGGCCATTGCAGATTGCTCCAAAACATCAACGTTCCTTCCAACAATCATGCGGAATCGCAATAATCAAGCGCACATCGGCCGGAAATTCCACGATCGTTTCACTAGTCTTTGCATGACGGATAGGAGACGGGTATGAACGGCGCGACATCACGCAACATCAGAGAGGGGACCCACGCCGCTTCTGGCTATCTCACGATCGATCTGACGGCGCTCGCCCGCAATTATAAGCGACTTGTCAAGGAGGTTTCCCCGGCAGGCGCGGCCGCCGTGATCAAAGCCGATGCGTACGGGCTAGGCGCCGACCGGGTTGCGCCCCACCTTTACGCGCAGGGCTGCCGCAACTTCTTCGTCGCCCAGTTCGTCGAGGCGCTGCAGCTGCGCCCGCTTCTGGGCGACGATGCCCGCATCTTCGTGCTGAACGGCCTTCAGCCGGGCCACGAAAGCGACTGCGCACGTCATGGCATCGTACCGGTCATCAATTCGCTCGACCAGTGGCGACGATGGGCAGGTGCTGCGAAGGCGGCCGGCCACGCCCTGTCCGCTGTGCTCCAGTTCGACACAGGCATGTCGCGCCTCGGCGTACCGCCAGAGGATCGCGACACCCTCGCCACGTTGGTGAAAGCCGAAACCAGCATCGCGGTGCTGTTCGTGATGAGCCACCTTGCCAGTGCGGACGATACCGGTAGTGGACAGAATGACAGCCAGCTTGCGGAGATGCAGCTGGTCGCAGCCGCCTTTCCGCAGTTCGACGTCTGCTTTGCCAATTCCGGCGGCATCTTCCTCGGTCGATCCTATCATGGCGTGCTCGCCCGCCCCGGCATCGCCCTCTATGGCGGCGCACCCAACGCCAGCGGTGTAAATCCCTTGGAGCCGGTCGTGAGCCTCGACATCAGCGTGGTGCAGACCCGCACGGTGCGGGCGGGCGCACGTGTCGGCTACGGCGGCAGCCATGTTGTCACATGCGAAACGCGCCTTGCCACCATCGCCGCCGGCTATGCCGACGGCCTGCCGCGCAGCCTTTCGGGGCGTGGCGCGGTCTATTGCGACGGTCTTCGTCTGCCCATCATCGGACGCGTTTCCATGGACAGCATCACCATCGACATCTCCGCCTTGCCGGAAGGCCGCCTCACGCTCGGCAGCCGCGTCGAGATGTTAGGCCCGCACCAGACGCTGGAAGACGTGGCTCGCGACGCCAACACCATCTCCTACGAAATCCTGACCGGTCTCGGGAACCGCTACCAGCGCACCTATCGCTGACACCGTCTCTTTCAATCGAGGGCATCATGAAAGTCATCGTTCTCGGCGCCGGCATCGTCGGCGTCACATCCGCCTACCAGCTTGCGCGAGTAGGCCATGAGGTCACGGTCATCGACCGCCAGCCCGGTCCGTCGCTGGAAACCAGCTTTGCCAATGCGGGCGAGGTTTCCTTCGGCTATTGCTCGCCCTGGGCAGCGCCCGGCATTCCGATGAAGGCGATGAAATGGCTGTTCATGGAGCATGCTCCGCTCATCCTGCGCCCCAAGATCGACATGGCGATGCTGAGCTGGATGGCGCAGATGCTGCGCAACTGCACCTCCGTCCGCTATGCGCTTAACAAAAGCCGCATGCTGCGGCTCGCCGACTACAGCCGCGTTGCGCTTGCCGCCATGCGCGAGGAGACCGGCATCTCCTATGACGAGCGCATGCAGGGCACGTTGCAGCTCTTCCGCACGCAGGCCCAACTCGACGCGTCCGCCAAGGACGTCAAGGCGCTCGCCGCCGATGGCATTCCCTATGAAGTGCTCGACCCGGAAGGCTGCATCCGCGTCGAGCCGGCGTTGAAGCACGTGCGCGAAAAGATCGTCGGGGGACTGCTGACATCGAAAGACGAGACCGGCGACTGCTTCAAGTTCTCCAGTGCGCTTGCCGCCAAAGCCGCAGCCCTCGGTGTTCGCTTCACCTACGGCAGCATTATCCGCGGGCTCGACGTGGAGGGCGGACGTGTCACCGGCGTTGTCACCGCCCATGGCCGACTTGAGGCCGATGCTGTCGTCGTGGCGCTTGGCAGCTTCTCTCCGCTTCTCGTTCGCCCGCACGGTATCCGTCTGCCGGTTTATCCGGTCAAGGGCTATTCGCTCACCATCCCGATCACCGACGAGAGCCGCGCTCCGGTCTCCACCGTTATGGACGAGACCTACAAGATTGCCATCACGCGTCTTGGCGACCGGATCCGTGTCGGAGGCATGGCGGAAATCTCCGGCTACACCAACGATCTGGGCGAACCGCGTCGCCTGACGCTCCAGCATTCCGTGACCGATCTCTTCCCGGGCGGTGACGTGTCGAGGGCCAGCTTCTGGTCGGGCCTGCGCCCGATGACGCCGGATGGGACTCCGGTCATTGGGCCGACGAAGGTTGCCGGCCTCTTCCTCAACACTGGCCACGGCACACTCGGCTGGACGATGAGCTCCGGTTCCGCGAGGGTGGTCGCCGACCTCGTTTCAGGCAGGCAACCCGAGATCGACGCTACTGACCTCGCAGTCACACGCTACGGGTAAATCGTCTTGAAGAGAATTTTGACGGCTACGCACGCACATTGCGCGCCGATGTAGGGCACCGCATGGCCACCCGTCGCCGCAGGTAATAGCCACGCAATAAACAAACGAGGTAATCAAAAGTCAGAATGAACTCCGCCTGCCAAGTCAACTCCGGGCAGTGGGGCTCGCCCAGCCGGACTTTTCGCCGCCGGAGGAGACACTATAATCGTGACCGCCTTGAAAGGATCAAAACCTACGACCCCGCTGTTTCAGCTTCCATCGTTGCAAATTTTTCAATCCATTGAAAAACTCGGCCAGGTCGGTGAACTGGTCTGGGCTTTAAAGGCCCGTTGGCTCTTGGCCTGTTATTTGGAGATTGCGGATCACGAGCACAGCGTCGCCCCGTTGGCTCACACGAGGAAACGAGATGCAGAGGTCGCCCCTTGCTTTACCGGGTCAGCCACAACTTGCTGTCCTGATGGCCGTTCGAGACTATTGCATTGTGCCAGCCAAGTCTCGGACTGTAGGTCAGCCCGGGCTGAAGTAGAGCAACGTCTAGCTCTCTTGCTCCGTGATGATGGTTCGGCGGTGCTTCCATTGCGGACGAACGTGTTGAAGCATGGCGTGTGCGAGCTGCACATCCGATAGGCCAAGGGTCCGGGCGACCACAGCATCCAGAGCATCGAGCGCGCCCGTGAGCTCGAGCTTGGCGGCTCCCTTTTGCAGCCGACGTACGATTGTCGCCGCCGCAGCGGGATCTTCGGGGATGGCGAGCGAACCCATCCATTGGCGGTCGGGCAGATTTCCCCGAGCAAGCAACGAGCGAGCTTCGGAGGCGATCCACTCGAGGAGATCGCTGTTATTGATGGTAATGATGCACGGTTTTCCAGTTTCCGTAGGAGCGGGTTCCTCCGCTCCTTCGTCGCCGGTTGTGAGGAAGCGGATAGCCGCAGCCTACGGGGAAGATATCTACATCTTAAACTCCACCGTGAATGACATCGTCGCGGTCGGCCGTTTAGAATCCTTCCACCGATGTTATCCGATCCGGAGAGTAGAGATCTGGAACCCAGATGGCTCGCAAAACTCGCTTGCTCGGCGATACAGACGTCAGAAATTGGCCAGTGTTTTCAACTCAGCGCCACCCCGTCTGCACTTTCGAAATCGAAGAATTTCTGGATCGCAAGGGCGGAAGCGCCACGCGACCAGATGTTGTTCTCCCAGTCGATCTCGATCGGCGGCGGCACTTCAAAGCTGTATTGCTCGACTGCTTCGATCATCGGATCAATCAGAGCATTGCCAAATCGAATGGCTTCCCCGCCAACAATGACCACTTCCGGGTCGACCAGGTCGATCATGCCGACGAGGCGGATGCCGATGTCGCGACCGATCGACCCCAGAAGTTCGACTGCCAGCGGGTCCTCGGATTCGGCAGCTGCCTGCAATTTGACCGGTTTGCGCCCCGCATTCTTGGCACACAGTTCCAACCACTGCCTTTCGATGGCGGGCTCCGCAAACCGATGGCCCCAATTCGAAAAAGCGTCCGGTTTCACCCCGTCACCATCGACGGCAAAACCGATCTCACCGGCCGCAAAACGCGCGCCGCGATGGATTTGTCCATGGAAGATCAGCGCCGACCCGACACCCGTGCCGATAATCAGCACAAGCGCCGAAGAACGCCTGCGTGCCGCGCCGAACAGTTGCTGGGCGATGGCGAACGCATTGACATCGTTGTCCACCCAAACAGGAACATGAACCTGCTCGGCAAGAAGGGAGGCAATCGGCACGTTGTGCCAGCCGAACCGGTGGGAGACCCGACAGACACCATGCTCGACGTCTATCAATCCGGGCATTGCAAGCCCCACGCCGATCAGCTTTTCACTGCGCAGATCGCTGTCTGGGATCAGTTGTTGGACCGCCTGCTTGGATGCTTCCGCCACGGTTTCAGGCTCCACGTTTGACAGTGCGATCACCGTGGTGGCCAGCGGTTCTGTGGAAAGATCCGTAAGCACCGCTTCAAGGCGATCAGACATCAGCTTGAGGCCGATCGAATATCGCGCGGCGTAGTCAAGCTCGACCAGCACCGGCTTTCGCCCCCCTGTGCTCTGGGTGCTCTCGCCCTCCTTCAGAAACCCTTCCTCGATCAACTCGGAGACCAGTCCCGTTATCGCGGCATTGCTAAGGCCGGTTTTTGCGGCCAGCTCCCCGCGGCTCAAGCCCCCTTCCCGGCGCAGGAGATTGAGGGCCAGCCTCCGGTTGAGTGCCTTTGCGGTGCCTTGATCGACTTTGAGTGCCATGCGCCCATCTTATTTCATTAAGTGAAAAAAGTATTGCTATAATCCCCACGCTGAATTATAAGGCTTGCGAGGATCAATCACCTGTTGCTGTAGCACAGCCGATTGGCGTCTGGGAGGAGTCCAGACAGTCTTCCAGCAAATCGCGGGCCTACCCGCAAACACGAACATATTCAGGCACGGATGCGCCGGATGTGGTGTGCGATCCCTTTCGCACGCCATGGATTTCTGCGCGCCCAAGATGGAACGAGACAATGACGATTTCTTGGATTTCAACATCTCCGGCAGAGCAATGGGTCGCCAAGTCAATCGACCAGCCACTCAGTGCCATGCGCGGTCCGGCGTTGACCACTGGCACAACCATCCTTGAGAATTTCAAAGGCTTTGGAGGTTGCTTCAACGAGCTGGGCTGGAAGGCACTCCAGCTTGTCGACGACAACGCGCGCCAAACCATCCTCGCGGACCTTTTCTCCAAGGACGCCTGTGCATTCAACTACTGCCGCTTGCCGATCGGCGCGAACGATTATTCGGAAATCTGGTACAGCCACAACGAAACGGCTGGCGACTTCGCCATGGCTGATTTCTCCATCGAACGCGACCATCGATATCTGATCCCGTTTATCGAAGCCGCCAGGGAAATGCGCGGCGAAGAGTTGACCCTCTTTGCCTCGCCCTGGAGCCCGCCGACCTGGATGAAATTCCCGCAGGCTTACAATTACGGCACACTTGTCTGGCAGCCGGAATACCGTAAGGCCTATGCCGACTATTTCGTCCGTTTTGTGCAGGCTTACAGCGCCGTTGGCATTCCGATCGACGCCATACATGTCCAGAATGAACCGAATTCCGACCAGAAGTTCCCGTCCTGTATCTGGACCGGAGCCAAGATGCGCGACTTCATCCGCGATGATCTCGGACCGGCATTCTCGGCCGCCGGCCTGAAGACGGAAATCTGGGCGGGTACGATCGAACGAGGCGACTTCAACGCCTGGGCCGGCACGATCTTTTCCGATGCCGAGGCGGCGGCCTACATCACCGGGGCCGGATTTCAATGGGCCGGAAAACATGCCGTCCAGCGGACCCGCCAGGCATTTCCAAATCTGCCCATCATCCAAACGGAGAACGAGTGCGGCGATGGGACCAACACGTGGGACCATGCTCACCACGTCTTCGACCTGATCCAGCACTATGTTTCAAACGGTACTGAAGCCTATGTCTACTGGAACATGGTTCTCGAGCCGCAGGGCGAGAGTACCTGGGGCTGGCAGCAGAACGCGATGATCACCATCGATCCTGAAAACCTGGCCGTGATCTACAATCCCGAATTCTACGTGATGAAGCACTTCAGCGCCTTCGTCCGGCCGGGCGCCAAGGTGCTTGCCACCGTGGGGCCGATGGCGGCAAACGCGCTTGCCTTCCGCAATCTTGACGGCACGACCATCTTCGTCATCCAGAATCCAAGCGATGCGCCGCGCAACGTCCCCCTGTCTTTTGGAGAGGAGGCGGCAACGTTCCCCCTGCCCGCGCGCTCGATCAACACAATCCGTTTTTGACTGTTCTGGTGGACGATCCCCGTCTGCCTTGCTTGAGGAGGAAGTACATGAACCTTTCAATACGCATGCTCAGGAATACCGCGCTTTTTCTGTCGCTTTCTGCGTCCACCGTGCTGGCGCAGACGACCGTCAACATTCTGCGCCCGGAAGTACCGGCCAACGAAAAGGCCTACTACGACCGGGTTGTCAGTGAATTTGAGAAGACGCATATCGGCGTCGACATCGCGTTCGAATACCTCGCAAACGAAGCCTACAAGCAAAAGCTGAGCACGCTTCTGCAATCCGACGCAAAGCCCGACTTGATCTACAGCTGGGCCGGCGGCGTGCTGGCCCAACAGGCGGAAGCCGGGGTCTTGCAGGATATCACTGCGGTGATGTCGCCGGAATGGGCGGATAGTCTGTCGGCAGCAAGCCTTGCGGCGTTCACCGTCGATGGCAAGGTCTATGGCATACCCACCAACGCCAATGAGGTTGTGTTCTGGACCAATACGGACCTCGCCAACAAGGCTGGCATCGATCTGGGCGCCATCAAGACCTGGGACGACTTCCTCGCCGGGGTCAAGAAGGCGAAGGAAGCCGGTATTACGCCGATCCTCGCCGGAGGTAAGGACAAGTGGCCGCTTCATTTCTACTACGGCTATCTGATGGTGCGCGAGGCGGGCAAGGACGGATTGACTGCGGCCATCGCAGGAGAAGGCGATGGTTTTGCGTCAGCACCGTTCATTAAAGCGGGAGAGGACTTCAAGGCACTTCTCGATCTCGAACCCTTCCAGCCGGGTTTCATGGACACGACCTTCGAGCAGGCGACCGGCATGTTCGGCGACGGCAAGGGTATCTTCCACCTGATGGGTGACTGGGATTACGGCACAGCCAAGCAGAATTCCGCCACAGGCAAGGGTATCCCTGACGAAAAGATGGTGACTGTCCGGTTCCCGGTGGTTGCCGGCGGTGCCGGGCAGGCAACCGATACCTTCGGCGGCATCAATGGATTTGCCGTCGTCGCCGGTGCGAAACCCGAAGCGGTCGAATTCCTGAAATATCTCTCCAGCAAGGAAAACCAGGCAGAAGCCGGTGCTGAAGGCCTCTTCATTCCCGTAACCAAGGGTGCGGACGACCGGATGAGCAATCCCTTCTTCAAGCAGATGTCGGCCGCTTTGGTCGCGTCCAGCTTCCACCAGATCTTCCTCGATCAGGCGTTGGGGTCGGACGTCGGGGCAACCATCAACGATGCCGCAGCAGATATTGCCCAGGGGGCGGCAACCCCGGAAGAGGCTGCGAAAACCGTTCAGGACGCATGGTCCGTTCGTTGAAATTCGCATCTCGCCGGCAGGCTTGACCTGCCGGTCCCATCCAGTGGAGCGAAGCCATGACCAACGCAGCAAACATACGAACCCGGAAGTCCCATTCGATAATCGCCGATCTCATGTCCAGCAAAGGCCAGGCAGTCCTTCTCATGCTGCCGCCAGCCTTGCTGTTGTTCACCCTCTTCGTCGCCTTGCCGCTGTTCGATGCGGCATATTACAGCCTGTTCAAATGGAACGGCTACGGCACGCCGACCGATTTCGTCGGCCTCGACAATTTCCGTCAGGTTCTCAATCACGGCATCTTCTGGCAGTCCGTTCGCAACACCCTGATCGTGCTCGCCGTTTCGCTGTTCATCCAGCTGCCGCTCGCACTCGGCCTTGCGCTGATGATCTACGAGAAGACGCCCGCGAACACCTTGTTCCGGCTGGTCTTCTTCCTGCCCTACATCCTGGCGGAAATCGCCTCCGGATTGATCTGGAGCTTCGTTTTCGACGGCAATTCCGGCGTCGCAAGTGCCGTTTTCAAGTCACTCGGGATGGACCCCGTCTTCATTCTCGCCGATCGCAATTGGGCCTTTCTCGCCATCACGCTCGTGGTGGTTTGGAAATATTTCGGCTTTCACATGATGATTTTCGTGGCCGCCTTGCAAAGCGTTCCGAAGGAACTTCTGGAGGCAGCAAGGCTCGAAGGCGCAAAGCGCTGGGAGGTCGTCCGCTTTGTCCAGGTGCCGTTGATCGGGGCGGCAATCGGCGTCTCCGCCTTTTTCGCCGTCGTCGGGTCTCTGCAGCTCTTCGATGTGGTCATTCCGCTCACCAATGGCGGGCCGTCCAATTCGACCCACACCATCGTCACCTATCTCTATAGTTTCGGCCTCACCCGCAACCGGATCGGCTTCGGCAGCGCTGTCGGCGTCCTGCTCTTCATTGCCGCCGTCGGGGTCTCGATCTTTTACCAAAGTCAAACCAACAAGAGGAGCAAGTGATGACCTACGCTCGCTTGGTTCCGCAGCTCGCGCGTCTGGCGATCCTGCTGATTGTCGTAACGTTCGTGCTCGGCCCCTTGACGGTCGCCGTGTTCGGCGGTTTCAAAACGAATGGTGAACTGCTGGCCAGCCCCTTCGGCCTTCCTTCGCACTGGAACACCGAATTCTATTCGGCACTGCTCAACGATCCGGGCTTCTGGAAATATCTCGGCAATTCGCTGATTATCTCGCTGTCCACGGTTGTCCTGACGCTGATCGTTGCGGCCGCCGCCGCATACGTCTTTGCGCAGATCCGCTTCTTCGGCTCCAGGATGATGATGTCCTACCTTTTGGCGGGTCTCGTCTTTCCGTTCGCAACCGCAATCCTCCCGCTCTTCATCAAGGTGCGCGACTTCGGCCTTCTCGACAGTTACTGGGCCGTGATCCTGCCGCAGACGGCGTTTGGCCTGTCGCTCTCCATCCTGCTCTTCAAGACATTCTTCGAGCAGTTGCCCAAGGAGCTCTTCGAAGCGGCCTATGTTGAAGGATGCGGCTATATCCGCTTCTTCTGGCGCTTCACCCTGCCCCTTTCGACACCGATCCTTGCCACCGTCGGCGTCTTTGCCTTCGTTCAGAGCTGGAACAACTTCCTGCTGCCGCTCGTGGTGATCAACTCGCGCGAGCTGTTCACCTGGCCGCTCGGCATGATGCAGTTCCGTGGAGAATTCCTCGTCGAATGGAACAGGGTTCTCGCGTTCATCACGCTCACCATCCTGCCGGCCGTCGTGTTTTTCATCGCCGCGCAGAAATACATCGTTGCCGGCCTGACGGGCGGCGCAGTCAAAGGCTGAAACTTAATTTTGGGAGGACTAGAACATGGCAAATGTAGAACTTAGCAACATCAATAAGACCTTCGGAGCAGTCGAGACGATCCCCGATTTGACGCTTTCGGTTCCGGACGGCTCTTTCACGGTGCTTGTTGGCCCCTCCGGCTGCGGAAAGTCGACTTTGTTGCGCATGGTGGCAGGTCTTGAGGAGCCAAGCCGTGGCAAGATTTCGATCGGTGGCAGGGATGTCACCCATGAGGAGCCATCCAAGCGCGGCATCTCGATGGTGTTCCAATCCTACGCGCTTTTCCCCCATATGACGGTCGAGCAAAATATCGACTTCGGTCTCCGGCTTTCGAAGACACCACCGGAGGAACGGCAGAAACGCGTGGATGCGGCGGCCGAGATCCTGCATCTCAAGCCACTTCTGAAGCGCAAGCCGGCGGCACTTTCCGGCGGTCAGAGGCAGCGCGTTGCGATCGGCCGTTCGATCGTTCGCAACCCTGACGTTTTCCTGTTCGATGAGCCCCTGTCCAATCTTGACGCGGCTCTGCGCAACCAGATGCGAGTCGAACTCGCGGATCTTCATGAGCGGTTGAAATCGACGATGATTTACGTGACTCACGATCAGGTCGAGGCGATGACGCTTGCCGATCAGATCGTTGTGATGAATGCTGGAAGAATCGAGCAGGTCGGTGCACCGATGGAACTCTACAATCATCCACAGACACTCTTCGTCGCCGGGTTCATCGGCTCCCCCCGGATGAACCTGATTACCGGAGAGGCCGCCGCAAAAGAGGGCGCGAAGACGATTGGTGTCCGGCCCGAACATATCGAGCTGGGCGAGCGTGGTGCCTGGAAGGGCCGGCTGCGCTTTGCCGAACATCTCGGCAACGAAACCATCGCTTACATTGATTCTGAACTTGGGGAGTTGATCATTCGCATCAATGGCGACCACAAGATGAAACCAGGGGAAATGCTGCAGTTTCAATTCCTGCAAGAGCATCTTCACCGCTTTGATGAAAATGGGCAACGGATTCCCTGAGGAATTCACGAACTTGAGCAGGGATCTCACCACATTGGGCCTCGTTCGAAAGCGCTGCCCAATGTCGATCTCTGATGCCCAGGCACTAAAATCGAATGGCCTATGGTGCTCGCATTGCGATCCGATTCTGCACCGTGGCGGAGTGAAGTCGCTAGAAAACTCTCTAGAGGCCAATCATACCCATGAATGCAGATCAAACTCAAGCATACACCGCTACCCTACCGGTCGCTCTTTCGTTGCTCAGTTTCCTTCGGCCCAAGTTCCAATCAGCATGGCCATGAAGCGCTCGGCCGCGGGCGAAAGCGTCCCACCGCGACGGCGCACAATACCGATCGTTCGCGAGATGTGTGGATTGCGAATAGGTCTCGTAACGAGAAACGGGTGTTCCTCTTGTGGTGTAGCGAGTTTCGGCAGAACCGAAATTCCAAGCCCGGCTTCCACCAAACCAAGCGATGTCGACAGATGTGTGACTTCATAGGACCAGCGCAGTTTCAGGTTCGACTTCGCCAGCGCGGCATCAAGAAGCGTACGGTTGCCGCTGGACCGGTGAACTGTGATCAGTTGATAGGGCGCCAGATCGTCCCATTCGAGTTCGCTCTTCGCTGCCAGCGGATGATCCTTGCGTGCCGCCAGCACGAATGGATCTTCGATGAGCCTGTCGAAGATGAGGTCGGGATCCGAAAAGCCCATGATATTGATGCCGAACTCGACTTCCCCGCGGGCGACTGCCTGCAGACCGTCGGTGGCCGGCAGATCGAGGATGCGAAACCGGATATTCGGATACTCGGCGCTGAACTGCTTGATGACCGTCGGCAGGAAATAGAAAGCAGCCGTCGGCAGGCATGCGATCGTCACAAGGCCGCTGCGCTGAGAGCCGACATCGCGTACCGCGAACAGGGACGTGTCAAACTCCTCGAGCATGCGCCTTACCAACGGGATCAACTCCGCGCCAAGGGCGGTTGTCGAGACATGACGCGTGGTGCGCTCGAGCAACGGGGCTCCGATTGCCAGCTCCAGCTTCTGAATTCGACGGCTGAGAGCCGGCTGTGACAGATTGAGCGCTTCGGCAGAGCGGTGGAAGTTTTCCAATTCGACGACCGATAGAAACGCGCGGAGATCCAATATCTCGCAATTAATGCTCATAACGCATCATTCCCTCTGATATTCGCATTTCACATATCAATCGTTTTGTCGCTTACTGCAACAAAGAAGCTGATTGATATTTAAATCACATCAGTATGCGGACACAACCATGAACGACCTGATTTCCATTCCCTGCGTTCTGATGCGAGGCGGCACCTCCAAAGGACCGTTCTTTCTCGCATCCGACCTTCCGTCGGATTCGCGTCAACGCGATCAGATTCTGCTTTCGGTCATGGGATCCGGTCATCCTCTGCAGATCGATGGCATCGGCGGAGGCAACCCCGTTACCAGCAAGGTTGCCATCGTCGGCCCGGCAACCGTGTCCGATGCCGATGTGGATTATCTGTTCGCCCAGGTCCGCATCGACCAACAGTTCGTGGATACCTCGCCCAACTGTGGAAATATGCTGGCGGCCGTCGGGCCGTTCGCGATCGAGGCCGGCCTGGTCAAGGCGGTGACGGGCGTAACCCGCGTGCGCATTCACAACGTCAATACCGGCAAACTCATCGAAGCGGAGGTTCCGACCCCCGATGGCGGCGTTGCCTATATGGGAGATGCCTCGATCGACGGCGTGCCCGGCAATGCTGCGCCGATCGCGCTGACCTTCTTGGACGCGGCCGGGGCACGCACCGGCAAGCTTTTCCCCACCGGCAACCCGCGCGACAGGATCGATGGCATCGATGTGACCTGCATCGATTGCGCGATGCCGATGATGCTGCTCGAGGCCGCCGCCCTCGGTGTGACGGGCAATGAAACGGCTGCCCAGCTCAATGCCAACGGCACATTGCTGCAGCGGCTCGAAACGCTAAGGCTTGAGGCCGGCCGGCGCATGGGCATGGGCGATGTCAGCAATCAGGTAACGCCAAAACCGGTGCTGATCGCCAGGCCCGACAACGGCGGCGATCTCCGCGTGCGCTATTTCATGCCGCACCAGTGCCACCCGTCTCTCGCCACGACCGGCGCGGTTGGGATTGCCACGGCCTGCATCAGCGACGGAACCGTCGCCGCGCAGCTGATCGGCGACCGCAAGCCGCCGGTCCTCCTTATTCTGGAACATCCAAGCGGTCGTTTGGAAGTAAAACTGGATACCCGCGACGGCAAGACAGTCGCCGGAATCCTGCGGACGGCCCGACGCCTCTTCGAGGGCCGGGTCTTTGCAAAACCTATCGTGCAAATGGTTTGCGCGGCATAATCGAAAGTGGTTGCCGGGAGGGCGCCACGCATCAGGGAGGAATACACATGCGTAAAATCATACTCGCCCTTGCGGCAACGGTGGCTTTCGCCGGTTCGGCTTTTGCGGAACCCGTCCGCATCAGCGTCGGGTCCTACAACCTCAACAACCTGCCCTTCCCGGTCGCAGCTGGCCTCGGTCTTTACGAGAAGGAAGGTCTTGAGGTGACCGTCGAAAACTTCGCATCTGGCGGCTCCAAGACGCTGCAGGCCCTCGTTGCCGGCTCGACGGATATCGCTGTCGGCTTCTACGATCATACGATCCAGATGCAGTCGCAGAACAAGTCGGTCGTCGGCTTTGTCCAGCTTGCGCGCAATTCGGGCCTGGTTTTGGCTGGCGGCAAGGGGGCAACCTTCGATCCGGCAAAACCCGAGACGATCAAAGGCGCGAAGATCGGTATCACCGCGCCTGGATCCTCTTCCGACTTCTTCGTGCGCTACTACCTGCAGCGCCACAACCTGTCGGCCGACGACATCTCGCTGATCGGCGTCGGTTCCGGCGCAGCCGCAGTCGCGGCGCTCGAACAGGGGAAAGTTGATCTTCTGGTCAACTACGATCCCGCGGCGACCTTTATTGAAGCCAAGGGTGTCGGCAAGATTTTGATCGACGCCCGCAGCGACGAGGGTGCCAAGGAGATCTACGGTGGAATCTACCCGACTTCCGTCCTCTATGCGACGCAGGCCTATATCGATGAGAACCCGGGAACCATCCAGAAGGTCACGAACGCGACGGTCAAGGCACTGGCATGGATGAACACCCATAGCGCTGAAGAGATCGTCGAAAAACTGCCGAAAGAATTCATCTCCGGCGACAGGGATACCTATGTGAAGGCCGTCCAGAATGCCAAACCGATTTTCTCGGTGGACGGCAAATTCAGCGAGACCGACACACAGACGCCGCTGGCTGTTCTCAAGAGCTTCAACGAAAAGGTTGCTGCCGCGACAATCGATCTTTCCAAAACCTACACGAACGCTTTCGTGGACAAGGTAACGGATAAGACCACCAACTGATCTTAGGAGGAGGCCATGTCTTTGGCTGTCGTAAACCCCATGCCTATCCAGACGGGACGGCAAAACGCAAAATCGATGGTTTCGATCGACGCCGTGACAATGTCGTTTGGTTCCTATGTCGCGGTACAGGACGTCAATCTCACGGTGGCCGATGGTGAGTTTCTCGCCATCGTCGGCCCGACCGGTTGCGGAAAGAGCACCATTTTGAACGCGATCGCCGGGCTTTTGAAACCCGCGAGTGGAACGGTGTCGATTGACGGCACGCCGGTAAAGGGCGTGCAGAACGACATTGGCTATCTCTTCCAGCAGGACGCGCTGCTTCCGTGGAAGACATCCATCGAGAATGTCGAGCTCGGTCTGATGTTCAGGGGTGTTGCAGCCGCTGAGCGCCGCGAGCGTTCGATGAGTTGGCTTGCCAAGGTCGGGCTGAAGGGCTTCGAACACCGCTATCCGCATCAACTGTCCGGCGGCCAGCGCAAACGTGTCCAGATGGCGCAAGCCCTCATTGCCGGTCCGAAGGTGATCCTGATGGACGAGCCCTTCTCCGCGCTCGATATCCACACGCGGCACCTGATGCAGAATGAGTTGCTGCGCCTTTGGCAGGAAGAACGTCGCGCCGTGGTCATGATCACGCACGACCTTGAAGAGGCAATCGCGCTTGGAGACCGCGTCGCCATTCTGGCCGCCGGTCCTCGTTCGCGGGTCATCGAGAGTTTCCCGGTCGATCTTGAGCGGCCACGGGATGTGGCCGAGATCAAACTCGATCCACGCTTTATGGATCTGTATCGCAATATCTGGGCGTCCCTGCGCGGCGAAGTGGAGAAAAGCTATGAACGTCGTGACTGAACGCATTATCCAGCTCGGCATGCTGGTTTTTATCCTCGGCGGCTGGCAGCTCGGCGTAACGGCCGGCTTCATCGATGTATTCTTCTTCCCGGCACCCCTCGATATCTTCAACCAGATCGTGAGCTGGATTGTTGACCCGGGCTTTTACAAACATGTCTCGATAACCCTGACGGAAACAGTGCTCGGTTACATCATCGGCACGGGTCTTGGTGTCGCCGCCGGTGTCTGGCTCGGCCTCAGCCGTAGCGCCGCCCGGATCCTCGATCCGTTCATCAAGGGTCTTAACGCCATTCCGCGCGTCGTGCTTGCACCGATTTTCGTTCTTTGGCTTGGGCTCGGCCTTTGGTCGAAGGTGGCGCTTGCGGTAACGCTTGTGTTCTTCATCACCTTCTTCAACGCCATGCAGGGTGTGCGCGAAGTGAACCCGGTGGTCCTCGCAAATGCAAGGATCCTCGGGGCCAAACGTTCCGATCTGTTGCGGCATGTCTATTTTCCAGCGGCGGCCAGCTGGATTTTGTCCTCCCTTCGCACGTCGGTCGGCTTCGCGGTGGTCGGCGCCATCATTGGTGAATATCTCGGCTCCTCTGCTGGGCTTGGTTATCTGATAGCGCAGGCGGAAGGCAACTTCGACGCGGTCGGCGTGTTTGCCGGCATCATCATCCTGGCAATGTTCGTGCTCATCATCGACCGAATTCTCGATGTTCTGGAAGGCCGACTTATCAAGTGGAGACCGAACGCCGCGGAAGAGAGAGCGGCGTAACTAACCGGGGTCCAGCTTTCATGTAAGTTGGAATGGGGTGCCGCCATCGGAACCCCATTCTTTTTCGGCATTAAGTTCGAACGGGTAACCAACACCCGATTGATGAGATGAATCAAAGTGCTAAAATCGTAGGCGTTTCTGAGCAGCCATCGTTTAGTCCCCCCATTGAATTGGGCCAGCACCCCCAAGCTCTCGCTCTAAATCCAAAACAGTGATGGTCGCCTTGAGATCCCATCAGGGGTGAGTAGCGGCCTGCACCGTGGCAGAGTGAGGTCGCTAGAAAACTCTCTGGAGGCCAATCATGCCGATAACAGCAGATCAAACTCAAGCGCAGACCACTACCCCCGTCGATCTTGGCGCAATATTCGTCTCGTTGGAATTGAGTAAATCGACGTGGCTGGTGACAGCTCTGTCACCTGGCAGCGAGAAGATGTCCCGCCACACCGTTACTGGAGGGGATATCGCCGGCTTGTTCGCATGCTTTGCAACGCTTCGTCAGAAAGCCACTCGGCGAAAGAACATACTTTATCCACTGGTAGTGATCCAAGAGGCCGGGCTGGATGGCTTCTGGCTGGGGCGAGTGCTTAGCAAAGAAGCATGGATCGAGAGCCACATTGTAGAAGCCGCATCAATTGCCATGCCGCGCCGGCATCGCCGGGCGAAGACCGACCGCATCGACGGCGAAACGCTGATCCGCGCTTTGATGGCATGGAAACGTGGCGAGCCTCGTGCGTGCTCGATGGTCAAACTTCTCACACCCGAGGAAGATGACAACCGACGGATCGGGCGGGAGCGGAAAACTCTGATTGCGGAGCGTGTCTTCCACGTCAATCGCATAAAGGGCCTACTCTTCACGCAAGGAATTCGAGAATACCAACCTGTCAATCGAGATCGCCGCCAACGTCTGGAAGAACTTCGGACTGGCGATGGTCGGCCGCTCTCAAAGCATTTGAAAGGGGAAATCTGCAGAGAACTCGATCGCCTCGAATTGTTGCTCACACAAATCAAGGCTGTTGAAGCCGAGCGAGATGCCTTGATCGTTCAGGAGACGCCGGAAACGCCGAAAGAAGCGACCGCTCTTTTAGGCATCAAAGGAATAGGGCCGGAATTCGCTACAATACTCTACACGGAGGGCCTGTTCCGACACTTCGACAATCGACGCCAAATCGCATCTTACGCAGGTCTTGCCCCCTCCCCCTGGCAAAGCGGTAACGTCAATCGCGAACAGGGCGTGTCTAAGGCGGGAAATCCGCGTTTGCGAGCCACCATGGTCGAGCTCGCCTGGCTATGGTTGCGACATCAACCGAAATCGACATTAACATTATGGTTCAAAGAACGCATCGCGCGGAACGCCGGCCGCTTAAAGACGCCGATGATCGTTGCGCTCGCGCGTAAGCTGCTCGTGGCCCTCTGGAAGTATGTGAGCTCCGGCGTCGTGATCGAAGGTGCAGTCATGAAGAACGCCTGAAGCCGGAAGTGCCTGTGAAAAGCAAATTCCAATCCTCAGGGCCTGATCAGTCCTGACGGATCCAGGTGAACGTGTGATCCTTTTGGCTTTAACCGCCGACCTTGAGTTTGGCCCCGTTCTCGTGAGCCCGTGCCCGTCGAAAGCGGGATAATGGTGCAGCCGCGTGAGAGCGGCGACCGCATGTGAGGTTGTATTGGCCCGAGAACCGGGCCGGTAATTGCTATGGGCTCAGACCGTGGATCCGCCTACGAAGGAGAAATTCGATGCCACTCGAATGAACAATTGACAAAAATCCTGATGTGAAGGGATCAGAACCGTCGACCCTGTTGTTACAACGTCCATCAGTGTCAAATTCTCTAACCCGGACATGAATTTGGTCTGGGTTGAATGACCGGTTCGGGGCCGCTTGCGGACCGTCTGCTTCCAGAGCACCGCTGCGAACACCAGACATCTCTGACCCAGAAAAACGCCGACCAGCGATGCCGATGTAACACTGAGCAAGACCTGGCCCTGGCCGCTCAATGCTGAATGGTTTCGGCCACGACAGTTCGCTTCTCCAGTAGGGTCACGCCAAAGATCACCAGTCCGACCAAGGTGAGGGCGAAGCCGGCCCAGACTGCCGAGAGAAGACCGTATCCAGCGGCGATCGCGGCACCACCAGCCGCGGCACCGACCGCATTGGCGACATTGAGCGAGGCGAGGTTCATTGCGCCCATCAGGCTCGGGGCTTCGGGAGCGAACTTGGTCAGGCGAACCTGGATGGTGGGGATGGCGGCCATCATGGCGGCGCCGACACCGAACATGGCTGGGAAGAAGATAAAGGGGTTGGAACCGCCGACAGCCAGGATGGCTATGATGACGAGGGCACTGCCGAAACCGATGACAATGCCGCGAGCCGGATAGAGGTCTGCGAGCTTGCCGCCATAGACATTGCCGGCGGTCATGCCGATGCCGAACACTGTGAGCGCCACCGGGATCATTTCAGGGGCAAGGCGGACGGTGTCAGTGACCATGGGGGCGATGAAGGTATAGACCGCGAAGATGCTGGCTACACCAAGGGCCGCGACGAGCATGACACCCCAGACCGAACCCTTGCGTAGCGACGACAGTTCTTGGATGACCGGGACACCGTCAAGCGCCTTGGTGCGCGGCACCCACTGCCAGATTGCGCCGAAAGCGACCAGAGAGAAGGTAGCCACCGCGAGATAGGTTTCGCGCCAGCCAATGGTCTGGCCGAGGAATGTGGCAAGCGGCGAGCCGACAATCGTTGCGACAGTCAGGCCAGTCATGACGATGGCGAAGGCTTTGCCTGCATGGCCGGGGCCGACGATATAGGAAGCGACCACGGCGCCAGCGCCGAAATAAGCGCCCTGTGGCACGCCGCTGATGAAGCGGGCCAACATCAGGAAGCCGAGGTTGGAAGCAATTGCAGAGAGAACGTTGCCGGCGATGAACAGACCCATCAGCAAAAGCAGCAGCGTTCGGCGATTGAGCCGGGCAGCGGCTAGGGTGACGAAGGGAGCGCCGAGGACGACGCCGAAAGCATAGGCCTCGATGGCGTGGGTAGCATCCGGAACGCTGATGCCGAGGCTGTCGGAAAAGAGCTGGATGATGCCCATGCTGGCAAATTCCGACGTGCCGATCGAGAAACTGCCGAGCGCAAGAGCCAGGAGCGTCAGCTTCTGCGAACGGGCGGCAGTGTCTGCTACGGAGGGGGCGATGATCTGGGTTTCCGAGGTGATGGACATTGGGGTGATCCTTCAGGGAGCGATTGGTGAAAGTCGTTTGGCGGAACTCAAAACCGCGTGTTGTGTGAGGACATGGATCTCACGTCCGGCCGGACCGCTGTAGCCAGGTCGTGTTCTCACGATTTGAGAAGAAAATTCACAGATGGCTCTGCCTAGCCAGAGACAGCGCCCGTATCAGCGGCTATTGTCGGCCCCACTTTTAGGCTGGAGCGGGGTGGCGGCATGGACAACAGGGCCGGTGAGGCAATGGTTTTCGTTCAGGTCGTCGAGGCCGGCAGCTTTTCCGAGGCTGCCCGGCTGCTGATGATGACGCCATCGACGGTCTCTAAGCTTGTAGCGCGGCTGGAGACCCGGTTGGGCGTCCGGCTTGTGGAGCGCTCGACGCGGCGGCTGGTTCTCACCAAGGAAGGTGAGTTTTACTACGAACGCAGTCAGCAACTGCTCGCCGATCTCAACGAAACGGAGCAGCAGATCGCGCAGGGCGGCGCCGAGCCGGAGGGTTTGATCCGGGTAAGCTCGTCGGTCACCTTCGGCGTAGCGGCACTGGAGCCTATCCTGCCGGAATTCTGGCAGTCCTATCCGGGCATTGTCGTGGACCTGTCGCTGTCCGACGAAACGGTCGACCTCTATCTCGACCGGACCGACGTGGCGATCCGGGTGGGCAAGCTCGCGGACTCCAATCTCATTGCCCGCAAGATCGGCACGACCCGTCGCCGCATCGTCGCCTCGCCCGCCTATCTCGAAAAATGGGGCGTCCCCGAAGCGCCGGAGGACCTCCTCCGTCACAACTGCCTGGGCTTCAACTTCCGTCGGGCGAACCCGGTATGGCCGATGCGCGAAGGAGGTCGGATCGTCGAACGAATGCTGAGCGGCTCGCTTCTGGTGAACAATGGCGAAACGATCCGCCGCATGGCGATCGCGGGCGTCGGCATCGGCCGCATCGCGGACTACCATGTCCGCGGCCCGATCGCGCGCGGCGAGCTGGTAGAGCTTCTCGCCGACAGCACGGTCAGTGATTTCGACGATATCAACGCGCTCTACCGGGGCACGCAGCTCCTGCCGGCGCGCGTACGCGCCTTCCTCGATTTCACGGTACCGCGGATGCAGAAATTCCTTGGCGCCGATCCCCTTGGGGACACCGTAGTAACCAACGCCTAAGCTCTTCTTGAACTTGCAGGCCATGACCTTCACTCCAGTGTGGGAAGCGGGGCTTCTAGGTTGACGAGACCGGCCGCGCGAATTTCGCCCCAGAAGTCGGCGGGGATCTGTTCCGCCAGTGCAGCGCTGTCTTCGGCGATGCGACCGGGCTTGCTGGCGCCGGGGATGACGGCGGCGACGGCGGGATGGGCGAGCGCGAATTGCAGGCCTGCAGCCTTCATGCTAATGCCGTGGCGGTCGGCGATGGCCTTGATCCGGGCGACCTTGTCGAGAATCTCTGGCGTTGCGGGGGCGTATTCGAAGTTCGGGCCGCCGACCAGCGCGCCGGAGCTGTAGGGACCACCGACGACGATGCCGAGACCGCGCCTGACAACTTCGGACATCACACGCTGAAGCGCGCGGTCATGGTCGAGCAGCGTATAGCGGCCGGCGAGCAGGAAGCCATCCGGGCGCGGACCATCCAGCGCCAGCAGCAATTCGATCGGCTCGACGCGGTTGACGCCAAGGCCCCAGGCCTTGATCACGCCTTCGTCGCGCAGCCGGTCGAGTGCCTTGAAGGCACCCTTGCGGGCGGTCTCGAACACGCTCAGCCATTCGTCGCCATAAAAATCCTGGGCGACGTCATGGACGAAGGCGATGTCGATCTGGTCGGTCTTCAGCCGCTTCAGGCTGTCTTCGATCGACCGGTACGTGCCGTCTTCTGTGTAGTCGTTGACGATCTTGTTGGGGCGGCCATACTTGAAGACATCGCCCTTCTCGCCGAGGTCGCGGGCGTTGATATCCTCGATCTCGTCGAGAATGACGCGGCCGACCTTGGTGCTGATGACATAGTTCTCGCGCGGCTTGCCGGCCAAGGCTTCGCCCATGCGGATCTCGGCCAGACCGGCGCCATAAAAGGGCGCGCTATCGTAGTAGCGGATGCCGTCGCTCCAGGCGGCTTCGACCGTGGCCTGCGCTTCGGCTTCCGGAATGTCACGGAACATGTTGCCGAGGGGAGCAGCACCGAAACCGAGCCTGCTGCGGAGAATTTGCTTGAGAGTCATTGTCTTTACCTTTCGTTCTTGGCTGTGTGGACTAGGGCCCCTGTTGGCAGAAGAGATAGAAGAAGCCCGGTTCAGGCGGTAGCTGGGTGAGGTTCGCAGGAGTTGCGAAGGGAATTCACAGATGGGGTAGGGTCTGCCCCTCTTCTCCCCGCTGGGGAGAGGAGGAGCCTGGGGCACGGCCTCACTGTGCCGCCTTTGCGATCACGTCAGCGACATCCGCGGCCTTTGAAATCAACCCGGCATGGCTTGCCGCAATCTCGGTGACCCCGGCCTTCATGCGGCCGGCGAAGAAGAGCTGGGCATCGGCCGGGACCGTCTTGTCCTCGGTCGTGACGACGTAAAAGTTCGGCTTGTCATGCCAGGCAGCGACCTCGGTCACGGCTTCGAAATTGGCCGGGTTCAACGGCAGTTGCTTCTTGGCCAGCACCTCGGCTTCGGCCTTGGGCAGGTCGCCGGCGAAGACGGTGGGGAAGGCTGCAGGGTCGACGATCAAGCCGCCCTTCTCGTTCGGACGGATGGCCTTGGTGCCTTCGCTCGGCTGGCCGCCGGCCAGCAGCTTGGCAAGCGATTCACCCCTGTCCGGGCCGAAGGCCGAGACATAGACCAGCGACTTGACCTTGGGGTCGTCGCCGGCTTCGCCGATCACCACGCCTCCCCAGCTATGGGCGACCAGCACAGTTGGGCCGTCCTGGGCGGCGAGCGCGGCCTTAGTGGCGGCGACATCGTCGGACAGCGAGGTCAGTGGATTGGCGACCTGCGTGACATGATAGCCCTTGGCGCCGAGGATCGCGGCGACCTTGTCCCAACTGGTCTCGTCGGCGAAAGCGCCGTGGACGAGAACAATGTTCTTGGCCGGCTGAGCGAGTACGGGAGCGGCACCGAAAGCAGCGGCGCTGAGCATGAGCGTTGACAGGATAGTTTTCATTTCCATCTCCATAGGTCGTGTTAAGCTCTGGACGATCGGCAATGTTCCTCCCATCGGTGCCGATCACGGCGCCGTCGACTGGATTTCTCCGTATCGTCAGGTTTTGATTGTGTTTTCGCTTCAGGCGATGTGTGGAAGATAAGGAACTTCGGCATGACAAGCCATGATCGCGTCTCCCAACCTCATGCCCTGGCGTCCGAAACAGGCTTTCCCGCACTGGCGTCCCGGACAGACTTCCTGTCGCAGATCCTCACGCTGATCCGGCTGCGTGGCGAAGTCGTCTTTTCCGCCAAACTGCATGCGCCTTGGGCGCTCCGATTCGAACCCGGGTCGGGCTACTTTCACGTGGTCTCCGAGGGTGAGCTCCTACTGGCGGCTCAAGACGGGAAGGTCGTCCATGCCCTTGCCGGCGACCTGCTCGTCATGCCGCAAGGCACCGGTCATGCGATCGGCACGCCGGGCGCTAGCCCGGCGGAGGCCCGGGACGTGCTGGCTGCGCAGTTGCGCGACGACAGTCTGGCGATCCATATCGGAGACAGCGGGCCATGCACCCGCATGATCACAGGTGCTTTCCGGTTCGAAGGCGACAACATACCCTCGATGCTGGCGGTCCTACCCTCGGTTATCCACATTCCGGGCTCGCTCGAGACTGAGGATAAGGGCTGGCTGGCGGCGCTGGCCGATGCCAGGATCAGCCGGGCGCTGAAGGTTTTTCACGACGAGCCTTTCCTGCGCCGGACAGTGGCCGAGCTCGCAGGTATGGCCGGGATGTCACGCTCGAATTTCGCAGAGCGTTTTTCGACGCTAGTCGGCGCCGGACCTCTGCATTACCAGACGCGCTGGCGCCTGCTTTTGGCGAGCGACATGCTCAGGCGATCCGATATCCTGGTCAGCGAAGTGGCCCGCCGAGTCGGCTACGGATCCGATGCGGCCTTCAGCCGCGCCTTCAAGGCACAATTCGGCATGCCGCCGACAACAGTGCGCGGAAATTAGATCTGCCTTGCAGGGCTGCAATTGATGACTGCACATGACGCATGGCGGAAGCCACAAAGCGGAACGGCTGCCTTGAGCTGGCCGAACGAATTGCAGCGACGTTCGTGCATGTAGGTGCAAAGCTGCCGTTCGTCGGACTAAGCCCGAGGTCTGCGAACAGCTCGTCAATGGACGTGCTCATAGAAGCTCTTGAAGAGATACGAACCGCTGTCCTATATTTTTCTGGACTCGACTCAAATCCCTCGGAATGCTTCATTACCGCTCGGAGGACGAGCATGGCATATGAGTGGGACGAAGGCCGCGCACGAAAAATGCGCCTGATCAAGCTGGCATCTGTGTGGGCATTGACCGCTTCAGCGCTCAGTGTCCCTGTCGCCTTGCTTTTGACTGCATCTCCTCTGTAGCCGCCCACCGCACTCACTGAAAATTCCTGCTCTTCACTTTCAGCGTGTCGATGTGCAGGTCAGGTATATAAATTTCCCGAGCCTTGACGCCCATCGGCGGCCGCTCGCGACTGTCCGGACTGCCCGGTGAACCATGGGCGAACTCGTCGCCCCGTCCTGATGGCAGCCGGAAGGTATCCCGCTCGCCAAGGCTCGCCAGATCGCTGGTCAGATCGAACAGCCGTTGCGCCACCAGATGCACGACGCCGCCTTCCCGTTGGATCTTGCCGTTGATCGCCATCATCGCGGATCCGAGCACGACGCGGCGCTGTCTTTCAAACAAGCTCGGCCAGACGACGATATTGGCGACCCCGGTTTCATCCTCGATGGTCATGAACATGACGCCCTTGGCGCTACCGGGCTTCTGCCGGACGAGAACAAGGCCGGCTGTCATCAGCCAGCGACCATCCCGCGCCGAGGTCGCCTCGGCGCATGTGACGATGTTTCGGCGAGCGAGATCCCCGCGCAGGAAACTGACCGGATGGGCGCGCAGCGTCACGCCGGTATGGCCGTAGTCCTCCACGACATTGGCGCCTTCCGTCATTTGCCGGAGCGCCACATCCGGTTCCTGCTGCTCGGCGATCACCGCCCGCTCGCGATCGGCAGCCGCGGCGAATAGTGGAAGTGGCTCGTCGCGTAAGGCCTTGATCGCCCAAAGCGCGTCGCGTCTTTCAAGTTTGAGAGAAGGTCGAAACGCATCAGCCTCGGCAAGCTTTACCAGGGAGGCCGACGACACGCCGGCGCGCCGCCACATATCGTCGATGGAAACGAACGGATCCTCACCCCGCGCCACCGCGATTTTTGCCGCATCCTGCTCAGGCAGCCCCCTGACCAGGCGCATTCCCAGACGCACGGCATGGCGGTCGGTCCCCTCGATCTCTTCGAGCGTGCAATCCCACCGTGATCGATTGATGCAGACCGGCCGGATCGCAACACCATGAGCCCGGGCATCGGTGACGATCTGCGCCGGCGCGTAGAACCCCATCGGTTGTGCATTGATAAGGGCGGCACAGAACACATCCGGATAGTGGCATTTGATATAGGACGAGGCGTAGGCGATGAGCGCAAAGGAGGCGGCATGGCTTTCGGGAAAGCCATAGGAGCCAAAGCCCTCGAGCTGCGAGAAGGTCTTCTCGGCAAACTCCTCGGTGTAGCCGTTCTTCACCATCCCCTGGACGAGCTTGTCCTTGAACTTGCTGACCCCGCCGGTGAACTTGAATGTCGCCATTGAACGCCTCAGCGCGTCGGCCTCGCCGGCGGTAAAACCGGCGCAGACGATCGCCACCTTCATCGCGCTCTCCTGAAACAATGGCACGCCCAGCGTCTTGCCAAGCACAGCTTCCAGTTCCGGCTTCGGATAGACGACCGCCTCCTTGCCTTCGCGCCGTCTCAGATATGGGTGCACCATATCGCCCTGAATCGGACCGGGGCGAACGATCGCCACCTGGATGACCAGGTCATAATAGGTCTGGGGTTTCAGCCGCGGCAGCATCGACATCTGCGCGCGGGATTCGATCTGGAAGGTACCGAGCGTGTCGGCTTTTCGGATCATCGCATATGTCGGCGCATCTTCCGGCTCGATGGTGGCAAGATCGAGCGTTATCCCCTTGTGCTCCTGCAAAAGGGCAAAGCCCTTGGCCATGCAGGTGAGCATTCCAAGCGCCAATACATCAACCTTCATGAACTTGAGCGCCTCGATATCGTCTTTGTCCCATTCGATCGTTTGCCGATCCTCCATCCGGGCCTGCTCGATCGGCACCAGTTCGTCGAGGCGGTCATTAGTCAAAACGAAGCCGCCGGGGTGCTGGCCCAGATGACGCGGCGCCCCCATCAGCTGCTGCGCCAGTTCCAATGTCAGCCGCAGGCGGCGGTCGGACATGTTCATGTTCAGCTCATTGACCTGCTTTTCACCGACGCCCTCCTTGCTCCAGCCCCAGACACCGGCCGACAGCGCCGTGATCATGTCTTCGGGCAGGCCGAGCACCTTGCCGACATCGCGAAGCGCACCCTTGGCGCGGTAGCGGGTGACGGTCGCGCAAAGGGCAGCCTTTTGGCGGCCGTAGGTCTTGTAGATCCACTGGATCACCTCTTCGCGCCGGGCATGTTCGAAATCGACGTCGATATCGGGTGGCTCGTTGCGCTCCTCCGAGATAAAGCGCTCAAACAGCAGATCGTTGGCGGCCGGATCGATCGCCGTGATCCCCAGCACATAGCAGACGGCGGAATTGGCAGCACTTCCGCGACCCTGGCAGAGGATATCCTGAGATCGCGCAAAGCGGACGATGCTGTAGACGGTCAGGAAGTACGGTGCGTAGTCGAGTTTGCGGATTAGATCGAGTTCGTGATTGAGGGTCTTCACCACGTCGTCCGGCACCCCTTCGGGATAGCGATCGCGAACGCCCTCCCAGGTGAATTTTTCCAGCGTCTGCTGCGCCGTCAGGCCGGGGATGATCGCTTCCTCGGGATATTGATAGGTCAGCTCGCTCATGTCGAAGCGACAGCGGTCGACAATCTCTCGTGTGCGGGCCAGCGCCTCCGGATACCGGCCGAACAGGCGGTCCATTTCCTCGGGCGCCTTTAGAAAACGATCGGCGTGTCGTTCGCGCAGGAAGCCTGCCTGATCAATGGTGGTGCGATGGCGAATGCAGGTGACGACATCCTGCAGCTGCCGCCTGCCAGGCTCGTGAAACAGCACGTCATTGGTGACGACCGGCCGGACCTTGTGCCGGATCGCCAGGCTGTTGAGCTCGTGCAGGCGCAACTGATCGTTCGGCCGCCGGCGCAAGGTCAGGGCCATATAGGCGCGGTCGCCAAATATCTCCTTCACCTTGCGCAGCTGGACGGCGCATGCGTCATCGGCCTCGTCGGGAACCAGGACGGCGAGCAGTCCGTCCGCATAAAGGGCGACATCTGACAGATCGAGGATACATTTGCCCTTGCCGCCTCGCTCCTTACCAAGCGACAGAAGCCGGCAAAGCCTCGAATAGGCAGCCCGGTCCGTCGGATAGACCAGCATCGACATTCCGTCCGCCAGATCGAGCCTGCAGCCGACGACCAGCCGGACGCCGGTTTCCTTGGCCGCCTCCCAGGCACGCACGATGCCGGCAAGGCTGTTGCGATCGACGATGCCAAGCGCCTCGATGCCAATTTCCTTGGCCGTCGCAAACAGCTCATCGCAACCTGACGCGCCGCGCAGGAAGGAAAAATGACTGGTGACCTGGAGCTCGGCGTAGCGCATCAGCCGTAGATCCCGTGCAGAAACCACTTGGCCGTTCCGGTCGCGGGATCCACACCGTCGCCGGAGCGATAGACCCAGAAGCGATTACCGTCCTCATCCTCGACGGAATAGTAGTCCCTGACCGCCTCCATCTCGGACGAACGAACCCACCACTCGCCGAATACCCGTTCCGGCCCATCGCCGCGCTTGATGCGCCGGCGCTTGCCGCGCCAGGTCATGGATGCCGGCGGATGGTCGGGTGTGAGCGCAATCACCTCGATCCGTTCCGGACGCGCCAGCATCCGGCTCGGCCGGGGCCAGCGGGTCGGCCAGGCCTGACCCAGTTTTGCGGAAACGGGGGAGACACGCCCGACATTGCGCTCGGGAACGTCGCTTTCGACCGGCGCCAGCCGGTACATCCGTTGGCCGCGATTACCAAGACTGTCGAGCAGTGGCGTCACATCGACGATGGTTTCTTCGACAAGCGAGGAGATGGACTGCTTTTCCTCGAATGGTTCGATCATCGTTGCGGCAAGGGTCAGTTTCTCGATGCCGAAACCGGGATCAATGTTTTCGATGCTGGAACAGAGAAGCTTTGTCAGGCGAGGAATATCGCGCACCGGCTTTGCGGTGCCGGCGCGCAAGGACTGCAGAGTGTTGTCGACGCGGTAGATAATCAGATCGGCGCGGCGAACGCCCTGCCCGCGCGTCTCCAACGCGGCGCAGAGTTCGACCACCAGCTTGCCGATGTATTTGGCGATGGTCTCAGCCGCGCCGATTGGCTCGGCGAACGAACGGGACACCTCGATCAGGTCCGCAGTGCGAATGGGGTCGATCGGTTCGGCAAGGCGTCCGAACATCTGATCGAGCCTGCGGCCGACCTCCGGCCCGAAACGCAATGTCAAAGGCGCCCGCGGCGTTGCTGAGACCTCTCCGACAGTGCGAAACCCGAGCACGGCCAGACCGCTGACGATGTCGGGCGGCAGGCGAAGGCTGGAAATCGGCAGGTTGACGACGGCCTTGGGCGTCTCACCGACCGGGACGATGATCACCTCGCGCCGCGTGGCACAGGCAATCGCATGGGCGCCGCCCCAGGTGTCGGCGATGGCGGCACGGGCTTGAAGGCCGCGGCCGCGCAAGGCGTTGACCAGACCGGTCAGCATCGGCAATTCGCCGCCGCGCAAATGGTCGGCACCTTCCGTGTCCATGACAATACCGTCGGGAAGATCCATGGCAACAATCGGGGAATATTGCCGCAGCATCCATAGCGCCAGGCGCTCGATTGCCAATGCATCACCTTGTCGGTCGGCATCGACCAGATGCAGGCCGGATATCATTGCCTGGGCTTTGGCGGCGGGCATGCCGATGCGGACGCCGGCCTTGAAGGCCGCAGCATCGATTGCCGCGACGGTGCGTTTCGATCCACTGCGCGCAATAACCACGACTGGTGTTTCAGGCAAGATTCCGGGCTCGGCGCGCCTGATCCTGTCCGTTGATAGCGTGGGGAGAAAGACTGATACGACCCGTGGCATCGCAGGCACCTATTTCAAATTCCGCGGCTTCTCCCGCTCTTGCTCTGATCAATTCCGCCAGCCATCTCGCCCGCCCGATGCCCGGCACGGGAAGCGGCTCGGAAGGCAGGACGCTGATGCGCCATCGTGTCGTGGCGGCCGTCGGTTGACCGAAATCGGCCGCCTCCGTCGGTCGCCGCCATCGGCGCAGCGCGATACCGATGGTGCCGGACGTTTCCGCCGCCAGTTGCAGCCGCCGCGAGGCGGTCATAGGCAGTCGCACCAATTCCGCGACGACGGCACCAAGCCCGCCAAAACGCAGACCCTCTTCGAAATTGGTGAGCACGTCCTCTTCCCGATCGGCTTCAACATAGATCACCCGATCATGATGGAGCCCCGCCTGCGCCAATGCCGGGGCAAACAGGTCGGGCCGTGTCAAGCACCAGAGCACGTCGCCCTTGGTTCGCGCGACGATGCCAGCGACAAACAGAGCGGCCGCAGCCCCATGGACCGCATCGGCCCCACCACCGGCCACCTCATGCAAGGCACCGAAGGCAAGCCCGCCGCCCGGAAGCCGGGCATCGATATCGGCAAGACCGAATGACAGAACTTCGCCCTTGCGCACAGCCGCACCTTCGAGGCGCTGGATGCGCTCGCGAAGATCGGCAATGGTCGGGTTGACGGCGGAGTTAAGCATAGGCTGCGAATATCTTTCTGATGCTGTTCAGGGCTTTCCAGCGGCCATCGCGGCTGATATGTTCATTATTTGTTCTTATCGTCCCAATGAGTCAATGCTGATTCTGGCGATAGGTACGGCGGTGATTACGGAACGCGACGCACATGCGTCGGGCATCCAAACCAAAACAGCCAGAACAGACAGGCACTTATCAGGGATCACAGCATGACGGTTGCCTATCTGGAAAAACTGAACGAGCAGCAGCGCCAGGCTGTGGAACACGGCGTTGGACTGGCGGACGGACAGACGGCGGGACCGCTTCTGATCATCGCCGGCGCCGGATCCGGCAAGACCAATACCTTGGCTCACCGGGTCGCCCATCTGATCGTCACTGGCGCCGATCCGCGGCGGATGCTGCTGATGACGTTTTCGAGACGTGCAGCGTCAGAAATGTCGCGCCGCGTCGAGCGGATCTGCAAACAGGTGCTTGGCGCCAATTCCGGCGTGCTCACCGACGCGCTGGCTTGGTCCGGCACGTTTCATGGGATTGGGGCACGGTTGCTGCGGATCTATGCGGAGCAGATCGGGCTGAACGCGGATTTCACCATCCACGATCGCGAGGACAGCGCCGACCTGATGAACCTTGCCCGTCACGAGCTTGGATTTTCCAAGACCGAAAACCGCTTTCCCACAAAGGGCACGTGCCTGTCGATCTATTCGCGGGCGGTCAATTCGCAAACGCCATTGAACGAGATCCTGCGCCAGCACTATCCTTGGGTGGCAAGCTGGGAAGAACAGCTGAAGCAGCTGTTTGCCGCTTACGTCGAAGCCAAGCAGGCCCAGAACGTGCTCGATTACGACGATCTTCTGCTCTACTGGGCCCAGATGGTCAGCGATCCCGAACTGGCAGATGATATCGGCAATCGCTTCGACCATGTCATGGTCGATGAATACCAGGATACCAACAGGCTGCAGGCGTCCGTGCTGATGGCGCTCAAGCCCGGCGGCCGCGGCTTGACCGTTGTGGGCGACGATGCGCAGTCGATCTATTCCTTTCGGGCAGCGACGGTCCGCAACATCCTCGATTTCCCATCATCCTTCAGTCCGGCCGCCGATATCATCACGCTTGACCGCAATTACCGCTCGACGCAGCCGATCCTGGCTGCGGCCAATGGCGTCATCGAACTGGCGCGCGAACGCTTCACCAAGAACCTGTGGACCGACCGGCAATCGCTGGAGCGGCCGAAACTGGTGACAGTCAAGGATGAAACCGAGCAGGCGAACTTCATCGTCGATCACGTGCTCGCCAATCGCGAAACCGGCATGACGCTGAAGAACCAGGCCGTGTTGTTCCGCACGTCCAGCCATAGTGGCCCGCTGGAGGTCGAGCTCACCCGCCGCAACATTCCCTTCGTCAAGTTCGGCGGCCTAAAGTTTCTCGACAGCGCCCATGTGAAGGACATGCTGGCGGTGCTGCGGTTCGCGCAAAACCCGCGCGACCGCGTCGCCGGTTTCCGCCTGCTGCAGATGCTCCCTGGCATCGGGCCAAAGACGGCCGGCAATATTCTCGACACGATCGCGGCTGACCCCGAGCCATTGCTGGCTCTTGCCGAAATCCCGCCTCCGCCCAAGACCGGCGAAGACTGGACATCCTTCGTCCAGTTGCTCGCAGGCCTGCGCAAGACGGAAGCTGGCTGGCCCTCAGATATCGCACAAGCACGTGTCTGGTATGAGCCACATCTCGACCGCATCCATGAGGATGCCGACACCCGCAAGGCAGATCTGTTGCAGCTCGAGCAGATCGCCAGCGGCTATCCGTCACGCGAACGCTTCCTGACCGAACTGACGCTTGATCCGCCGGATGCCACCAGCGACCAGGCCGGCGTGCCGCTGCTCGACGAGGACTATCTGATCCTGTCGACCATTCATTCGGCAAAAGGCCAGGAATGGCGCGCGGTCTTCATGCTGAGTGTGGTCGATGGCTGCATTCCCTCGGATCTGGGAACCGGGACCAGCCAGGAACTCGAGGAAGAGCGCCGGCTGCTCTATGTCGCGATGACGCGCGCCAGGGACAGTTTGGCGCTGATCACGCCGCAGCGGTTTTTTACCCATGGACAGAACGCGCAGGGCGACCGGCACGTTTATGCCGCAAGAACGCGGTTCATTCCGGCAACGCTGCTGCAATTCTTCGAGACGACGACCTGGCCGAAGGTCTCGGTAGCTGCGTCTGAGCGAAGCGCCCAGCAGATCCGTATCGATGTCGGCGCGCGTATGCGAAGCATGTGGAAATAGGGAGAGGATCGATGTGCAACCTTTACAACGTGACCACCACCCGTGACGCGGTTCTCCAGTTCACGAAAGCCTTCCGGGATCGAGCCGGCTGGAATGAAGCCTCCTTCGACGTATATCCAGGCTATCAGGCGCCGATTGTCCGCGTTGCCGAGGACGGACAGCGCGAGATTGCCCGGGCGACCTGGGGAATGCCGTCGCCGCCGGCTTATGTGAAAAACTACGATCCCGGCGTCACCAATATTCGCAATGTGAGTTCGCCGCACTGGCGGCGCTGGCTTGGCCCGACCAGCCGCTGCGTCGTGCCGTTCACGTCTTTTGCCGAACCTGATCCTGCCAGCAAACTCGAGGGCGGACGCGTGCCGAACGCCTGGTTCGCGGGCAATGAAGATCGGCCGCTGATGTTTTTCGCGGGCTTCTGGACCCCGTGGAAGGGCGTGCGCAAAGTCAGGGATGGCGAGCAGGAATACGAGCTGTTTGGATTTCTGACGACCTCGCCCAACGAGATTGTCTCGCCGATCCATCAAAAGGCCATGCCCTCCATCCTGACCACGCCTGAAGAAGTCGAGACCTGGCTGATAGCACCGTGGGATGAAGCCCGCCACCTACAGCGTCCGCTCCCGGGCAACATGCTTGTGATCGTGCCGCCACAGGCCAAACCGAAGCCGGACGAGGAAGGTCTGTTGCTTTGATCACCAACACAGAGCACGACCAGGGCAGTCAAATGGCCGTTTACCAAATGCCGGCTTATCCTGTGGGCACTGACGTCATGGGGAGCGCGCAAAACGTGCGCAAAATCATCCATGTCGATATAGATGCCTTTTATGCCTCGGTCGAGCAACGTGACAATCCGGAGCTGCGTGGCCTGCCACTGGCCGTCGGCGGGTCGGCGGCACGCGGTGTCGTAGCGGCTGCAAGTTACGAGGCCCGTGTCTTCGGCGTGCATTCGGCCATGCCGTCGGTCACCGCCAAGCGCAAATGTCCGGACTTGATCTTTGTGCCGCCGCGCTTCGACGTCTACAAGGCGGTATCGCAGCAGATCCGCGAGATCTTCGCCGAATATACGCCGCTGATCGAGCCGCTGTCGCTGGACGAAGCCTATCTCGATGTCACCGAGAACCTGAAGGGCATGGAGATCGCCACGGAGATTGCGCTGGAGATCCGAGCTAAGATCAAGGCGGTCACAGGCCTCAATGCCTCGGCAGGCATTTCTTACAACAAGTTTCTCGCCAAGATGGCGAGCGATCTGAACAAGCCGAACGGACAGGCTGTCATCACGCCGAAGAACGGCCCGGGTTTTGTCGAAGCCCTCCCCGTCAAGAAATTCCATGGGATCGGGCCGGCCACGGCCGAGCGGATGAAACGGCATGGAATCGAGACGGGGCTTGATCTCAAGTCGAAGTCCCTCGCGTTCCTTCAGCAGAATTTCGGGAAGTCCGGTCCTTATTTCTACGGCATTGCCCGTGGGATCGATGAACGCCGGGTGAGACCCGATCGCATTCGAAAGTCTGTTGGCGCCGAGGACACGTTCGTTGAGGACATTGACAATTTCGATCTCGCCAAAGCCGAGCTGCGGCCATTAGCCGAGAAAGTCCTGCGCTACTGCGAGGCGCACGACATCACGGGAAAGACCGTAACAGTCAAAATCAAATATTCGGATTTCAGCCAGGCGACACGCAGCCAGACAGTGTCGGCAGCCGTCTCCGACGTCGACCATATGCTGGAGATTGCAGAGACCCTGCTCGCCTCGGTGTTCCCGTTCAAACGTCCGGTGCGGCTCTTAGGGGTCACCCTTTCATCGCTCAACACGGAAGAAAGCGGGCAAGAACCGCAGCTAGATCTCGGGCTCTGATGCAGCCGGCCCTGAAAACAAAAAAGCCTGCCGCGGGAGGAGGTGCGGCAGGCTTTTCGAAAAGAACCGAACAACGGCTGGGAGGAGGAGTGCCGCTGTTCCGACAGACGTCCCTTGGGAGGAGGAGTGGGCCGTCTGAATTCGAAGCTCTGCGGGAGGAGGTGCATCGCTTCGATGAAAACCAAGATACCCATTCACGCCGCACATTAAATAGACTTTGCTGCACTGCAGCTATGTGGAAAATGCACGGCCTAATTCTGATGAGAGCGATCTCCAGCACAGCGCCTCGCGGCGGTCAGACACAGAAACGCCCGCGTCATCAGCGGGCGTAGTGTCATTCAGGATGGGCAGGAAAAAGCCGCTTAGCGAGCGACCGACTGGCGAGCAACGCTGTGGATGTCGGCACGATTGATACCGAGGTCCTGCAGCTCGCGCGAGCTCATGCGGCCGAGTTCGGTAACGGTCTGACGATACTTGCGCCAGCTGTTGAAAGAGCGTGCTACGTTCATGATGATCCCCTTTCGTGAGGTCTCTTGACGCCAGCAACCTTGCTTTGGTTCCAACGTCGTTTCGATGATTGAGATATAGGCCCTTGGACACCCGTCGATAAGGCACAAGGTCTCAGGTCGGCCATGCGCTCAAAGCATGGGTCCGATCAGAGATAGGCTGAGGGGGCATCAGGCCCGGAACCGGTCGAAGGCAGTGAGGCGTTTGATTGGAGGATCGGCGTCTGGATAACGATAGATTTCGGCTCGGAGATAGCGAAGTTCATTGTCAAGCGCATCTTCACCCACCTCGATCCACCAGGATTTCGGGCGGCCATCGCTTCCGTCGGACCACCGGTAGCCTCGGGTCTTGAGATGATCCTTCATATCGAAGGGGCTGTTCTCCGCGAAAATCCGGACACGCGACCTCTGGCTTGCCTCATAGAGTTCGGCAAAAGCGGAGAACGCAGATCCATCGTCTTGCCGGGCGAGAACTTCCAAGAGCGCGAAACAATCATCAACAGCACGATGACCCTCATGAAAATATCCCGCTTGCCCGATCAGGTATCCGAGCTTGGTGCCTTCATATCCCCGCAACGACCAGTCGATCTCGGAGTTGGAGCAAGCCCAGGCCTTGCCGGAGAATAAAGGAGAGAATGCCTCGCAGAATGGCCGGTCGAAACCGGCATTGTGGGCGATCAGCAGATCCGCTGGCTCGATCAGCGCCCGCAACGCCGCCGTGTCGATCGACTGCCCGGCGACCATGTCGTCGGTAATCCCGGTGAGCCTGGTGATCTCAGTGGGAATGGAAACGCTCGGCTGCTGGAGTCCACCGTAGATGCCGCTCACGTCACCGATACGACCTGTCTCATCGAAGGTGAAAGCGATCACGCCAATCTCGATGATCTCATCCTTGCGAGCATTGAGGCCCGTGGTCTCGGTGTCGAGAATGATGCCCCTGAGGGGGTACCCTGGCCGGACGAATGGTGCGATTGCGCGCGGCACAAGTTTCTGAAGGATACGATATCGACCAGTCTCCGACAGATGCCGGACCATGTCCTCTTCACTCATGGGGATGGCATGCTTGTCCGGTTCAGCGGATTTTGAGGGCCCACGCACGACCATATGGTCGCGCGGAACCTGCTCCGAAAACATGTCAAACTGTTCTGCCATTCCTGTTGTCGAAGCCTCGCCGCCAATTTGCTTACTTCAAAACACGACACGATCGGCAGATCAACCTTGTTGGTGGGGTGCGATCTCAGTCAATCTGGCTAGCAAGTTCACACCCGCGCCGTTTCACGCAGTGACAGCACTTAGGTCGTTGCGCAGAAGCGTTCAAAACAGGAAAAGGCATAACAGCTGTAGCGGGCACCGCGAAAGCCGTTCGCCTCCCGCAAGACCGGTTAAAAGGGTTGCCGCAGGAGGTTTAGCATAGCGACGGCAACGCTGGAAACCGGGACCGACAGCCCCCGGCGCGCGGGTCCGCTTAAAGAGGTCTGCCGCACTGATGTTCGCAGATATTCTATTCGCGCTGTCAAGAACGAACGTTCGATGCACCCCTCCATTCACACACGCAGCGCATCGATGACGGCGCGCAGGCCGGCCGACAGGTATTTCCGCGTCGGGTAATAGAGATAAAGCCAGTCCTCGGGCGCACTCCAGGATGCCAGGCATTCGACCAAGCGGCCATTCTCGATATAGGGACGCGCCCGCTCCTCCCAGACATAAGCCAGCCCCACGCCCGAAAGTGCTGCCTCGACCATCAGTTCATGGTCATCGAGCGACAGAGACCCGGTCGGCTCGAATTCGATGATCTTTCCGGCGCGACTGAACTCCCAGGCATAGGGCTTGCCGCTTGGATAGATATTGCGGATGCAGACATGCTGACGCAGATCATCCGGGGTTTTGGGGAGCGGATGACGCTCGAAATAGTTTGAAGAACCGACGACAGCAAACCGAAGCCGCGGCTTGATCTTCACAGCCGTCATGCCATCGCGCAGGCTTTCACCGAGACGAATACCAGCATCGAACCCCTCCTCAACAATGTCGACAAGCCGGTCGGTGGCGACGATTTCCAGCTGGAGACCGGGATTTTTTGCAATCAGCGGGCCAATGACCGACCGGAACACAAACGGCGCCACCGAATTGGGCGCGTTGATGCGCACCTTGCCGAACGGCGTGTCACGAAACTGGTTGAGAGCATCGAGCGCCGATCCGATCTCGCCGAAAGCCGGCGATAGTTGCGACAAGAGCATCGCGCCGGCATCGGTCAGGGCCACGCTGCGGGTCGTCCGGTTGAGCAGGCGAATACCGACGCGCGCCTCGAGATTGCCAACGGCATGGCTTATCGCCGAGGCCGTCACCCCGCGCTCCTCGCCAGCCCGGCGAAAGTTGCGGTGACGGGCAACCGCATCGAAGGCCGCCAGTTCCGAGAGATCCGTGCTGCGCATTGTCAAATCTCACTCATCATTGACAGGAAGATTATCCCTCTAATTCTTATCGTTGAAAAGGTCCAGATTTCTCCTTGCAAACCGGCGCTGGTGCCGGACCACACAGGAGACAAGACAATGGCCGACTTCATTCCTCCCGCACGCAACACTGCATCGCCCTTCGCTGACATGCGCGGTCATCACGTTGCCGTCCGCACGCCGGACCTCGAAACCGCCAGGCGCTGGTATGTCGAGAAGCTCGACTTTCGTGTCGTTGCCGAGTGGGACTATGCCGACGAACAACTCGCCTATCTGGCACCCGCCACTGACGACCATTTCTATGTGGAAATCCTTGGCGGCGGAGATCCGTCGCCAACAGACGTCCGTCCCTATACCGATCTTGGCGACAGCCTCAAATATGCCGGCTACCACCATTTCTGCCTGAATGTCGCAAGCGTCGATGCCACTGTCGAGGAACTGCGCGCACGCGGCGTCACCATCGTCACCGAGCCGTTCGAGCTTCTGGCAATCAGCCGCCGCCTCGCCTTCTTCTGCGACCCCTTCGGCAACCTGATCGAACTCGCCGAAGTCCTGCCGTGAGCCTTTCCCACCCGGTTGGCCATCCCGACATCGCGGTGGCCAGACGCCCCCTCCCTTATCTCATCGAAAATCAAGGAATATCCTCATGAAAATCTGGTTCATCACCGGCGCCTCGCGCGGCTTTGGCGCCCTCATCACTACGCGTGCTCTTGCACAGGGCGACGCCGTCGTCGCCACCGCCCGCAATCCAAAGGCGATCACCGAGCGGTTCGGCGAACACCCCAACCTGCTTCCGGTCGCCCTCGACGTGACCGACGACAGCCAGGCGACCACAGCGGTGAAAGCCGCGATCGATCGCTTCGGCCAGATCGATATCCTGCTCAACAATGCCGGCTTTGGACTGATGGGGGCTGTCGAGGAGGCGACGGCATCCGAAATAGAGGCTGTCTATCGCACCAATGTCTTCGGCCTCCTCAACGTAACCCGCGCGGTCCTGCCCTCGATGCGCCGAGCGCGTTCCGGCCGCATCCTGAATATCTCATCGATCGGCGGCTATCGCGGCGCCGCTGGCTTCGGTGTCTACTCCTCGACGAAATTCGCGGTCGAAGGGCTGAGCGAAGCTCTGCATGACGAACTGGCACCGCTTGGCATTCACGTCACGGTCATCGAGCCGGGCTATTTCCGCACAGATTTCCTCGATAGCTCCTCCTTGTCGGTCAGCGGCGATATCATCGGCGATTACGCAGAGACTGTCGGCAAGGTGCGCACCGTAGCTACAAGTCTCAGCCATAACCAACCCGGCGATCCTCAAAAGCTGGCAGAGGTTCTGATCGCCTTCACTGACGCCCCCAATCCGCCAGTGCGCCTGCCGCTCGGTAGCGACACAGTCGCCGCGATCGAGAAAAAGCACGCACAAGACGCTGCCATCCTCTCCGAATGGCGCACCGTCTCGGTGTCGACCGACTTCGCCGTTGGCTAATGACGACGCTCGTCTGGTTAAACTTCGTCCGATGGGAGGTCGCCTTCGGGGCCTCCCATCGCCTTGAACGGATCTGAACCTGCGGCCCGTTAGCCAGCTAAGTCTACGATGCTGAAATTACGAGATAAAGTCCTTGATCAATCGACAGTGAGAAGTCGGTGGCTCAACAGGCTCAAAACAGGTCTGGAAGTGCTGTCACCCTCTTGAATACCGAATACAAAGGCTCTTCCAAGCCTTCGCAGGCGCGCCAGATCAGCTTTGCAACCTGCAAATTCTTAAAATCCATCGCGACTTCATCGCGCAAAGGTGCCGTTGCGTCGCAAACGTGCTGCAGAAGCGTCCAGCCTTCTGCCTGCCGCAACAGGTCCATCGCTTCAGGCACAAATCGCGAATAGTCAGGGACCGCGCCAGCGGAACACATCTGCGCCAGGGCGACAAGTTTATTGGCCCTCAATTCATCACGCCGACCCGCGCCTTGTCGAAACTCTTCGGAGAACATCGAGTTTACAATTCCACTGAATACCGTCGCAAAGGCTTCAGCGGCGGAAAATGCATTGGATGCTTCAGGCAAACCCGTGTACCGGCGAAGCGTGTCGCGCAAGTCTTGCACACGGTCTCGTGCAGGCGGATGCGTCGTAAAGCTCACGCTCGCGGACGTCACCGTTTCTTCGTAACGCTCCCATTCACGGTGCAAAAGAAGGGCAAATTCCCAGCCTGCATATTGCATCGAGAACTGATGACCGTCTCGAGGGCCCGGCCGTTTTCCAATTGCGAGGAACAGCGCAAGTCGATCAGCCGACAATTCCTCTCGCCAGTCCGCGGAAAGTCCGTCCAAGCCGACTTGTAGCTCTTTGAGAAAAGCGTCAGAACCTGGCGGCATATCAGCCAGAAGCCCGTGAGCGAACTCGTGGCAGATCAAAAAGATCTCCGCTTCCATGGCCAGCATTCCGGCCACGACTGCCTGATGCTCATCAATCTCAAAATCTTGAAACACGGTGGAGCTCCGTGTCGCCGAGTACCAAAAGAACGCTCGGCTCATCCGTAGAACCGACTCGTCGTACGGGACAGTAACGTCGGGCCCGTGTTGATCTGGCACTTGCCCGTCCGAGAATGGTGCTGACCGCGCCGCAAGGAGCCTTGTGATCTTGTATAGAAAGGTGGGCATGCCAATGCTGACATTGACCTGATAGGGGACGCTCGACAGGTTAATTGATGCGAGGTCTGAACCTTCCGGCGATACTTCAAGGCGGAAAAACCTGTCGATCGACCTCCCGAAGCATTGATGGGTTCGCCGAAAAGCCTCCTTCCACGCCCGCGTGACCATGCCACGGGCGAGCTTGTCCGGGTCGAGCTTTCGTTTGCTATTGCGCGCACGCTCAACCCTTGTTGCAACCCACGAGAGCGTGTCCGTTTCCTGTCGTCTCTTAATTCGCCCTACTGAAGCTCGGGTCACTTGCCGATCACCTTACGCTTCAGTGTGACCTTGATCCCGGCATGGCCACCTACTTCAAAACTTCCAATCAATGAGACTTTGCCTTTCGCATCGATCGAAAGGCTTAGCTCGATTTCATCCACCTGAAACGGTTGCGTTTCCGGCGGCGGGGCCAGCAATCGGTTCCCGAACTTGTTGATCAGCTCGATCATATTCTCTTCGACCTGAGCACTGTCGAGTGAGACATGGGCGGTTTGCGCTACTGCGCTGCTGCCTGGTAGAGCACGGCGCACTCTCTCCTCGGCGGTAAGAGGAGTGTTGACCGTTACGATGACGTCGATATTGCCAGACATTTCCATTTCCTTGAGTAGTTTGGTCGCTGATGGTCCCCTACATCACCGTCAGCAATCCGCTGTCATTGATATTTTCTTGGGTGCCCCTTGGTCTCATCGAGGATCGCATCCATTTTGATAACAACCTGCATGTCTTCTGGCATGCCCATGCGAACCAGCTCCAGCCTGGACTTCTCATCCATCATCCGGAGGCCATTAGAGGCAAGGTCTCTATCCAAGACCTTCGAAGTTTCCGACGTCGCTCGCAGAAAGGTCTCGATACCATTTTTGGTGATCCACCGTGGTGACGCACACTCCATACCGATGCGCCCCAGCATATCTTCGGAGATCCACATGCCGCCACCGTCCTTGCCGAACTTGATGCTCAGCGGGTGGCTCGCCTCTTCAGGATCGAAACGACCTTCGAAACCTAGTTCTGCGACAATTTCCTCGAGAGTGATCATGTCCACGACAATCATGATCACTATCTCTCCACGTACAAATGCCCATAAGTGATCCGAACTCGCGATAGACAAGACTGGTGGCAAATAGGGCATCCAATTGCGTCGGCCGAAGGGATCGTTCCACACAAAGGCCCATGGTGCTCTCGCGTTACCAAAAGTTGCTACTGCCTCGGGTAAACTCTTATCGGACCTGAGAGCATAGTATTGCAGCCCGCTTTCGGGGTTTGCGGACCCAAAGCCAGCTGCCAACGATGATCTGATGCATTCATTCAGCTGTTGGATGTACGCGACCTCGGGGTTCGTCAGAGCTTCCCGACGCAGATCCGGGTTGCCCCAAAGCCTGGTCGATCCATCTGTCTCGAAGAAGTTATGCAGGATATCGAGGCTGTCCTTCTGCCTCCGCGCGCGCTCGTTTCGCGAAGGCGTGGCTTTGACCTCCATGAGAAAAGGATCACTGGCGCCCATAAGGCAAACATCGCCGTGGCGGATCGTATTTGTGAGATCAGTCAGAATTGCTGGCACATTGTGATCGAGTGCAGTGAACAAGAGACGTAACTCGTGCTCAAGGCCATCCTTGTCACTGAGGAAACCTGCGTCAGATTTCGGGCTTTTTCTCCCAGTCTGATAATAGGTATGTTTTAAGGCGAACTTGTCGAGGTAAACGAAGGCAATTGCATCGCCGAAAGATCGCCAGACATAAGCGCAATATCTATAGCCCTCGATCCTTTTTCGCAGATAGGTTTGGCGTTTGTCATCGACTGAAGACCCCTTCAGTTCGGCTTTGAGTTTGCGCACACCGCGCTCAGTTCGGACAATCTCGTGCGCGAGAAGCACCTGCAATTCTCTTAGCGATTTAAGATCGTCCTGATCCGTCCTCAGGTTTGTCAGGAGCTTATGGGCAAGGAAAAAAGATCTCTTGCGATATCCGATCATTTAAGACTCCAAGCTCGGCCGGAAGCGATACGCCGCTAGCGGAGATGAAATACGCAGCGTTGTCTCAAGGATCATCAATTCGCTCGAACCCTCCACCGCAGAACTCATCGCTCAACGAAAGCGACGTATACAAGGCACACTGCCAGCTGTTGCGGTTCCGACGCCAGCGGCTACGGGCTTCGCGCTCCACCTCATCCTGCAGACCTTCCGGCCCGTCTGCATCGAACGTCTCCTGAAAGATTAGTTTTTTGTCCACCAACTCGACCGCGGCATTGTCGCTGTAAAGCTGTCCAAGGTTGAGCTTCCTGAAATGGCGACGTGCCCTCGTCACGACCTCGAGATCGACACCTTCCGGGTGCTGTACCGAATAGGTGACCGTGACGCCTTCCCCAATATTGAGCGAAGCCTGGATGAGAGAATGCTGGCTCCAATCGTCGAAATAGGGATGGAAGAGCCGCTGATTGGCATGCTGCGCCCGATAGGTCCCCTTCTCGTGATTGCAATCGAAGCAGCAAGGAACGAGGTTTGCGGGAAACACGGACAGCTCAGGATAATCGTCCTTCGATAGGTAGTGATCGAGCGTCTTGACGTCACGCTGTGCACAAAGAGGGCACCGACCGTATCGAGCCAATCCCTTCAAGCGGAGATAAGTCGGTCGTTCTCCTCCCTTGACCAGCACGCGACCGTATACGCCGCTGAGCTCGGCGGCTTCGATATCAACGGGGTCGTCCGGAGCGAAGGCGTGAAGCGAATTTTGCTGAGCATGCTCGATATAGAGCGCGGCCCGCTCCTCGACCCAAGCGCGCTGGGCAAGTAACGCCGCTCTCTTTACGACCGATTTGGTGCGAGTGGCGCAGGCGGAGAATACGACGCCAGCATCGTCCTCAGGCAATGCGATGCTCAGCATTAGCGGCCCGTCCGAAGCATAGTTCTAGCCAACGCCCTGCCTTCTGCGCCCACCTTGTTACCGAACCGATCAAGGACTTCATCAATGTTTTCGGCATCGTTGACGATCCTGGCGATCAGATTGTGGTGACCACTTTCCGTGACTTGCACACGGAATATCTCCCGTGTGAGGGCTCCAAGGTTTTCGGCAAAGGTTTCGATTTCCGGCCGCTCGATCTGTATCTCACCTCCCGGCCGAAACATTAGGGATACGCAGTCGGCCGGAACCTCCTGTGCAACAACCGGCGAGTGGGTCGCTAAAATAGCAACGCCGTTTCGTTTGATTAGCAGGTCCGAAAGAGCGCGGACAAATGCCATGACGAGCGGCGGGTGAAGATGGGCCTCTGGTTCATCAATAAGAACAAGGGTTCGCTCGCTGACGACCTCGGCTAACTGTGTGAGGGTCAACAAAACAATTTTGTGCCCGGAACTAGCCGTATCGAAGAGCTGTCCCGCACGATCTTCAACCTCTTCCGCCGGGAGATTTGCAAGATCGGACAACTGCAGGGCTGCAAAAAGCGGGTCTGCCTCCAGCGTACGCATCGCTGCCTGCCACCGCGGTCTGCTTGCGCTCCTCAGGCAGCGCAAAGTGCTTCCAACGAAATCTTTCTGTAGGTCCACTTCATTTTTGTTGGCAATTGCTTGTTCCTCACCACGGCCAACGCGCTTCTTGAGGCCGACGTAAGTGTATTCGATACCGCTCTTCGTGCCGGCCTTTAGGCTTCGCAGGCGACCGGCAGACGATCGCTGGGGAGGTTCGAACTTGTCGAAGGCGCTGAACGCCACAGTCACAAGGTTTGCCAACTGATCCTTCGGCGCCACCTCGTCCTCATCTTTAAAACGAAGCCGGCCGAGACGCTTGTCGCGGCCATTGCGCAAAAGCGCGCTGATCGAAGTGAGAAGACGCGTTTTGCCAACGCCGTTACGGCCGATCACAACATGAATGTTGGATGGCGGAAGGCTATGGGGAGTGACCGAAAAGCTTATCTTTTCCGTCGAACCTGGAAACAGGTAGGTGAAATTAAAGGGGGTCAATTCCGGATTATGGTGAACTATGGAATCAAGCTTTGCAAAGCGCTTCTCACCCACGCTCCTCATCAAGGACGTTCCATAGGCTTGCTCCTCGTCAACCGCCGCACGAATCACGGCGCTCCACACGACATCACGAAGATTGTTCAGGATGGCGAAGCGAACTTCTTCCTCTAACGCCAGCAGGTTCTCGTAATATTCTTGTCCCTGGCCAAGTGAAGCATAGTCGGGATCGAGTGTCTCAAACGCCTCATCCATCGGGGTATAGCCGCCGGTCATGCCAGCCTGCATAATTTTCACTTCACCCACATCGAAGCGCTCACCCTCTTCATCAAAGTAGATTAGTGAGCATTTGGTCTTAAAGCCGTAATCGTCCCAATTGTCTCGAAGCAGGAACACCTCATCCTGGCCGCTGATGGTTTCGTACTTCTTTGCGCGCTCAGAATAAGGGATAACTGTAAAACGCATTAGAATTCACCGGCTTCCTGCTAATCATTATTGCCCGTAGATTGCAGCTTCTGGTGGTCCTTGACAAGATCGCTGAACTCCTGAGCATTAGCATTTTCCGTCAACGCGCCACGGTTCTAGTAGCATTAATGAATTTAAGGAGGGAGAAGTCTCATCCAAGGCCGGCTTCTGCGATGAAGGGTGTCGGTCTGTTTCTCCAGTGGGACTGGTCGGACGCGACGAGTAGGATGCGCTTAGCCCGGGTCAGGCCAACATAGAACAATCGCCGAGATTCGTCATACGCCTCCTGGGTCGATGTCGAGAAATGCGGGATACTGCCATTGTTCATGCAGATCAGGGCGACACCATCGAATTCGCGTCCCTTGGAATTGTGCAGCGTTATTAGCTTGAGCGCCTGCTCAGGATTGGCGAACAGGCCCATATCGGAGATTAGCAGATTCGCGAGATCAACCTTGCTGGCCTTCATGTCAGATAGCATTTCCTCGGCGGAGCCGATCAGCGGCTGTTTGGCGCTGCCCGGCAACCATTCCTCGTGTTCGAGATAGTTACCAGCCTCGCGGGCGATGGCGCGCAGCCAAACGACGCCGCCGGGATGCTTTTCAGCAAGTGCACGAGCGAGATAGATCAGGCCGAGTGCCACACGACGCCCTTGATAGCTGAACATGTCGTAGCGCGAGTTTCCGGTGAGATCGCCGATGAGCCGAAACAGTGCCCGCTCGACACCCGGGAGTCCGAGGTAGTTGCCGGCTTCGGCGCAAGCTCCGAGTTGCTCGGCAAGTCCGGCAAGCAGACGCCGACGCCTATAGGGCCGTGCCCCCGGACCAAAGACCGGCACGTCCAATTCGCGGAGGGCGCGGGCGACAGGGATGAGATGCGTCCACCATGGCGCAAGGATTGCGGCCTTGCCGAGCGGGATGCCAGCATCCTGCAGGGCGGGCAGGAAATGGTCGGTGATGGCGTCGATTGGTCGGCCGACATGGACGTAGTTCACTTGCGCCGCGAGCTGGGCCGCATCGCCCGCCGACTGCATCCCCGGGACGGTCGGGATCAGTGTTGAAGCAGTGCTGACAATTGCCGGCCCACATCGGAAGTTGCCGGTCAAGGCAGTGTCGCGGTGCGCGTTGATCTGATCGCCGAACTCCTCGGCGAGTTCGGGGCGAGCGCCGGCGAAGCGCATGATCGATTGATTCTGGTCGCCGACGAGAAAGAAGCGCGTGTAGAGGAAATGCCGGAGTGCGCCGAAGATGGCGATCTGGATGTCTGTGGTGTCCTGGAATTCGTCGATCAGCAGCCAGGCAAAGCGACTCGCGATGCCCCGTGCTACGAACGGATGCTGTTCGAGAATCTTCCATGAGTAATAGAGGATCATCGCGAAATCGAGGTATCCGTGGGCGCGGACCCGCTCCCAGTAGAGCGTGGCGGATTCCTCAGTGACAATGCCTGTCTCGATCCCTTGGCCGCAGGGGTCGCCGTTCACGTCGATGCGAAGCGATTCATAGTCCTCGAACACCTGCCCGGCGGGCATGCGACCGAAAGCGTCCTCGACTGCCGTCACAATCAGCTCAAACTGACTGTTCTCCCGGGAGAGCACCTGAAACGACGCCGGCACCTCGGGTAACAGCCAGCTATAGGGACGAAGAATGAATTGCAGGCAGAAAGCGTGGATCGTGGAGATTTCACAGCGGTCTGCGACCGCGTTATTGCCGTAGGTGCGCAATCTGGTCTCGATTTCGTCGACTGCAGCATTGGTGTAGGTAATACAGCCGATGAACTGTGGCGTACCGACAACCTGATCGGCCAGTGTCAGCAGCTTGGCGAGAATGACCCGTGTCTTGCCGCTTCCTGGGCACGCAGTGAGAAGCAGATCGCCGTCGTATTCGACGGCCTCGCGCTGTTCCGATGTCAGCCGGATCATTCGGTAAGCCACTCATACGCCTCCTCGATATAGGTCGGCAGATCGGTCGCGAGGTGAGCATAGCGCGCAGCTATCTGCGCGAAACGCGCCTTACCAAAGCGTTTGGCGGTATTGAGCGTGATACGACCAAGCTCAATGCGTAGCGCTGTCTCGTCGGCGGGGCTCTGTCCCCCGAGCGCAAGCGTTGCGAACCCTTGCTCCATCTGCGCAAGGATCTGCGGCGCGCCGAGAGCGCGGACGGTCTCGATCAGCATTGGCAGGCGCCCGAGCGATACCAACTCGCGTTCGAAGGTGGTGGCGCCCTCAAAAGTGGACACAAAGTCGTTCTCCAGTGCCACCAAATCGGGCGCGTGGGTTTCCGGATCGAAGTCCTCGGCGTCGGACGGCTTCATGTCAGCATCGGCCACGATGGCGCATTTCTTCTCGAGCGATCCGGCGCGGAACAGTTTGGCATAGACGTCAAAGTGGACGCCATGAATCGCAATAACTGAGATGCCGAGCCGCTCAAGCCTCACGCCATACACTTGCTCGATCATCGCCGGGATCAGGAACATCTCGGCTGGACCTTCGACCAGCATGACCTTGCGCGCGTAGAGCAAGGCGCTCTTGGTTGCGTCGAGGTAGCGTTCGAGATCGGCAATTTCTGGCGCAGTCAGCGCGGCATTTAGCGCGAGATTGCCGGCAGCGATGGTCGCGTCCTCGCGCTTGGTGAGAGATACAATGCTGCTCAGTGGAACCTGAGAGGTCACCTGGGTGCTGTGACTGGTCAAGATGGTCTGCACGTTGATCGCGCGTAGTGCCGCGATCAATGAGAACTGCAATTGAGGATGAAGATGCGCTTCTGGCTCCTCGATCAGTATCAATTGGCCGGCCGAGCGGTTGAGCGCGATCCGCCGCTGCAGGTATTCCATCAGGATCGCGATATAGAGAATGTTGTTCATCCCAAGACCATTGCGGCCAGGTTCGAACGAGGTGAGCGAAAGGTCCGATAGAATGATTTTCAGGTTGCGTATGATCGCGCGGAAGGTCGCAGCGGAGAGGCCGAGAGTGGCGTCCATCTCGAACGCGGGGCCAGAGACTTCCTTGAACCGTGCGTCAATTGCCCCTGCTATTTCGGCAATAGTCGCCGAGTTCGCGATCGCCTGATTGGCCTCGTCGAGGATGGCAATTAGGGCATCCTGCTCGGCCGCATCAATCTCAAACGCCTCGATCAGACGGATGAGTGGCGACTGGCGGGGATTACGCAGGTCGCCCTCGACATCGCGGAGCGCAGGCAGATGAACAAGAAGGTAAGATTGCAGATCTGCAAAGCGCACCGACTCGCCGATCCCGTCGTCATCCCAGGCAATCTCCGTGAGGTCGATGGCAGGGTCACCGCCACCGCGGATTTCCCACTGATAATCTTCGAGGGTCAGCGCCCCGGGTAGGATGTCGCCACTTGCAAGCTGCTCCCGGATAGCTGGCCGCGGACGGAAGCGGTAGAATATACGCGCGCGGTCCGCAGCCGTCTTCCAGGTACTAACTAGCGCCTCTTCATTCACACGTCCCTCGAACCCAGCCAGTTCAATTCCTATCAGAACCTGGCTGGGCTGGGCGATATCGATCGCGGAGTGGATGTCCTCGCGCATCAGTGCCCGGAAACTCGACGGCAGCATATTGTCTAGACAAATTTGGATTGCGCGAAGGATCGCGGTCTTGCCAGTATTGTTTTCTCCAATGATACAGCACAAATCATCCGCGACATTCACGTCGAGTGACGCGAACGTGCGAAAATTCTGGATCACTATTCGAGATACTCGCATGATCCCCCGTCTGAATCTCGGCTGAACTCAACGATTTAAGGTTGCATTATGGGCACGACCAAGACAAGTGTGTTTATCATGCTCGCACCGGCTCAGAGTTCTGAAGGCGATCCAATTTGCAACACTAAGTTTGATGCCGATCGCCGCCGAATATCGCTTTTGATCGGTAGAACGCTTGGCGACTTAACCGGCACCGCTTATCCAAGCACGAATGGGGTAGCGAAGTGGGCTCGGAAACCTCTGTTTTACGTCCTCTCGTAAGCGATGGATAGCTTCGAGGCGAATGCGGCTGGAACGCCGCGTTCGCAAGATTTCGGATTATAGTTTGTCGAAGACGGACCCCATACGTGGGCTGAATAGACGGTCGTAGGTCTTCAGTAGGAAGCTGTCAGTCATACCCGCAACATGATCGCAAATTACCCGGGCACCGTCTTCTGCCCTAACAAAATCGCTATATGCATCAACTGGCAAAAAAGCCCTCGGGTCAGATGCGAACGCTTCGAAAACAGATACGACCATTTTCTGCCCCTTGAACTCTAGATGTTGAACCTCAGCACTCCTGATCACTTTGGTAACGATAAGCGCCTGGAGCGCATCCAGGAAAATGCGTTGCGGAGCGTGCAGTTTTGCGCGGTACCTGATCAACGGTTCTTTGAAATCTTCAAGCTCAGTAATTTCGATATGCGTGACGAAATGATGAACGAGCCGGCCGATGCAGTGCTTCCGCTCTTTCCCGAGACCGAACAGAGCTCTCACGACGGACTCGTAGACGTCATTAGAGTTAGCGAGCGAGTACTTCTCATTCAACGAGTTCAAGAATGGCGCGCACGCGCTTTCGTTAACAGCTTCCCGAAAATCGCGTTCAGACACCAAACCCATTGCTATCGCGTCTTCCAAATCGTGCACGCCATAGGCAATGTCGTCGGCCACATCCATAATGCTGCAATCCAATGACTTATGAAGTGGTTTCCGATGCTTGGCCTTTCCTTTTGCATCAACAAGCTCGGGATCAACACTGATGAATAGATCCCGGTCCTCGTCTCTAAGCGGTTCTAGGATCCAATCTACGACCTCGCGCTCGCTATCAAGATAACATTTCGGTGGTTTCGAGCTTTCTCTGTTGATTACCCTGATCGACTGGGGCGCAGCGTCAATTTCAGGCTTAATTTCTGGATTTGCAGCCTCTTTGAAGCTGACTGGATATTTCAGAATTCCCAGGAGGGCCCGCCTCGTCAGATCCGCGCCATGCTTTTCCGAAAAGTTCTCCAGTCTCGAGAGTATGCGTAGCGTATGGCCATTCCCTTCGAAGCCGCCGTTGTTACGCATGCAAAAATTTAGCGAGACCTCACCCCCGTGACCAAATGGTGGATGACCTAAGTCGTGAGCGAAGCCGATAGCTTGGATCAGACTTGTAGGTGGCAGGAAGTCGTGCGCGTTGTGCGTCTTCGCCGCCGCCAATTGCCGTACGATACTGGCGCCGATCTGAGCTACCTCCAAGGAGTGCGTCAGGCGCGTGCGATAAAAATCACTATCGCCGAGATTTAGTGTCTGGGTCTTCCCTTGAAGCCTTCGAAACGAGCCTGAATGCACAATCCTCGCGTAGTCGACATCGAACGGTCCGCGTGCGTCTTCTGGCTGCGGTGTCCATTCGCTTTTTCTGATCTGCCAATGATCCATATACTCCCACCCACCCCAGCTTTTAATGCAGCGACCACAATCGGAAGCATATACTTCCAACGACAGCTCGCTCAGCCAGAGACTGCGCTTTTCAATTTGCGTCAAGCCCAACAAGCTTGAAAACGCTGTAGCTGGGGAGAAAATATGTCCCGGTTTACAAATCCAAGGCTAGTTGACAGAATCTCGGAAATGCCCATTATAGGGAACACAGAGATAGGAGACGGCTTTGACGGAACTCACCCCTTGGGACTATCATCCAGATCTCACTGAGGAGAGGCTCTGCGCCGTCGCGTCCATGATTGTTGATGGGCGACATTCGGCGCTGGAGCGTTATGACGAAGCTGCCGGTGATAATAGCTGGACCCACGGCTGCCGCGCGTTCCAATTTGGCCGTTTCCGCATTCTCAATGCTGCAGATGGTGGAAGTTATCCTTGGCTGTCCGTAATTGACCGGACTCTTCAGTTGGTTTTCAAAATTGGGGAAGTCCCAGTCCGGATTTATAAAGGGATGCCGGATGAACCGACATCTCGAACACTTCGACAGAGTTTTGGCGAACTCAATCAGCTGGGCCTTCTATTCCTTCGGGACGAAAAAGCACAGGATTTGGCCTATCGGTTCGCAGTCGAAACGGACGTTGACGGCGCGGTTCTTGCTGTCAGCTTTGTCGGGTTTCACGGAGAGACTGCCGTACTGAATTGGAATGTCCCGTTTGATAGCACCCTTGGCTTTACGGGCACAGTGGGTAGAGAAGCCTCGGAGATCGTCAAACTGGATCCGCCGTCCGTTGGTGTTCGTTCTGACCGTAAGCGCGATGACGGTGCCACCGGCTCCTGAGCCTGGTAGTCTGACGAAAGACCAAAATGCCTGACCACCTGACTTTCGAAGGGGAGCGCTTGCGCCTAGCACGCGTTGCCCAAGGTTTAACGCTTGATGATCTGGGCGCGCGAGTTGGCGCGACACGTCAGTATTTGAACCAGTTAGAGCAAGGCACAAAACTGCCTACTGGACAGATGACTGACGCGCTGGCCGCTGCGATCGGCGTAACCACGCAGTTTTTTTACATGGCGTTGAAGGGAAGCGTGCGTCCAGAGCAGTGTCATTTCCGCAAACAGCGCACCACGCCAATGTCCGTTGTCAGCCAAGTCATAGCGCGTGGCACCTTGCTCGACAAGTTTGTAGCCTCGTTGGATCGGGAACTCGACCTGCCGCAAGTTTCTTTTCCTGACGTCCAAGCCCATACTGCTTCTGAGATAGAGGAAGCAGCAGACGCTGCTAGAGGCGTATGGAAACTTGGTTCGGGTCCGATCTCTAGCATGATGCGCGTTGTGGAGAATGCTGGGGCCGTGGTCGGCTTCTTCAACGGCGTTTCGGAGAGGGTTGATGCACTTTCAATAGATCGTCCTCGCCCACTTATCATACGAAGTGAGGCCAAACCCGCCGCTGTTAGACTACGTTTTGACTTAGCACATGAATGCGGACATTTGGTCATGCACCGGGGCATCGAAACGGGCGACAAGGTCACTGAAGGGCAAGCTAATCGCTTCGCGAGTGCTTTTCTGCTGCCTCGGTCATCGTTTATCCATGAGTTCAGTCGAGCGCGAAGTCTAAACTGGCAGGCAATATATGATATGAAGTTGCGGTGGAAAGTGTCTGCCGCTGCAATCATACGTCGAGCGTATGATCTCAATATTATTTCTGCGGACCAGTATCGCACGGGCTATATCCACCTCAGTAAAACGGGCCAGAAAAAGTCTGAGCGCTACGACGATAAAATTCCTGCCGAAGAACCCGAATTGCTCCAAACCGCCATGATGGAACTTGAGAAAGCTTTCCCAGGTGCAGTGAGGCGGCTGGCTTACGAGGCGGGTTTAAATGATATGATGTTTGCCAGTGTATCGGGACTACAGTTACCGCCGGTCGCGCATGACGAAAGTGACAATGTGATCCCCTTTGCCATGAGGTAGCTTGGGTCTCATCAAAGACGACAAACAGCAGACAAAAGACTCGTCAGAGAATCCCCCACGCCCGAAACCTCCCCCTCCCTGTCATCTCCCTCAGGCCCAGCTCCAAAACAATCCGCCGCGCCGCCTGCGGCGTGACGTCGAGCGCCTTCGCCACCATTCCGGCCGACACGAGCGGCTTTGCCATCACCAACTCGACCAGTTCCGGCAGTTTTGAAGAAGTCCGGCGCCCGTCCAGCTTTCGGTCCATCATTGTCTTAGCCAGCGTCAGCCGGTCATGCTCTTTCATCCCGATTTCTGCACCGGCGATCAGACCGTGGGCGATGGCCAGCAGCCGGGTTTCCCGGTCGCGATGCCGGCGTCGATCGACGGGAATGGTTTTCAGGCCGAGATTGATCGCGGCGAGATGGACACCGCTGGTGATGCCAGCCTGGCGCAGGATGGAAGCGGCGAACAGCCGGCCGAGCCAGGGCGCATGTTGCAGCACCGACAATTCGTTCCAGGCATCAAGGGTGACGATCGCCTGCAGAACCGCCGGCAAGTCTTGGGTCTGTCTTGACACACCCCGCCATTCGTCGAGCCGTGCGTCCTCGTCCCAGTCGAGATCATACACCAGCGGATCTTTTTCCACCGCGTCGGCGCGACCGGACCGTGTTGCGATCTCGATCGCGGCCTCCGATCGGGCGAGCACCGCATCGATGGCGGCATAGTCGACGCCAGGAAGAGTTTCGATGTCGTCGGTGCCTTCCCCCTCCCCTTCCGGATCGCTTGCGACCGCGCGCCGGCCGGTACCGATCGCCTGGGCATCATCCGCATCGGCCGATGTGATCTCAGCGGTTTTGCGCAAGGTGCGAATGCCGTCGGCCGACAACGCCCACCCCGGCAGCTGCGCGGCGATGCGCCGGCGGGTGCGCAGCACGTCGCGGGCGATGGTCAGCTCGTGGGTGGGCGTGCGGATGTCGCGGGTGGCATCATGAAGGACCAAGTCTTCCAAGTGGACGAGTTCGCCGTCGATCCACAGCGAGGCGCAGGCGTCGGTGAAATGAGCGCGCTCGATCCAGCCCTGCCCAACCTGCGAACGGGCGATGCGCTCGTCGAGACGCGCGAGCGCGATGCCGGTGTGGCTTTTAGTTTGTGATTTCAAACCCGCAAACGTCATACGCCCGTTAGGTTTAGGAGATAAATGCAACACGATTTTCCGCTAACGATTTCAGTGAACCTCCAATCTTGCCAAAGCGATTGCACGATCGAACAACGACGACGGCTGTAGCAATCTCGGCCGACCAATGGTCGACGGCGCGCCGCATAGCGCGTGAGCTGGACAAGATTCTTGATGATGGCGGCCCAAGGCAGACTGCCATTGCGCGTGCGGCGGCCGAGCTGCGGCTGACGGTCCGGCAAATCTACAATCTCCTGGCCCGCTATAGGACCAATCGGACGGTGACAGCCATGCTGCCGCGCACCGGCGAAACCCGGCGCAAGCGGCTTGCGGAAGCGATCGAGGAGATCATCTGCACGACACTACGCGAGCAATGGCTGATCCTGGAGGCGCCTCCGCTCGCACCCGTCGTCGCCGAGATCCGCGCCCGCTGCGAAGAAGCCGGCCTCGCCCAGCCCTCTTATGTCACCGTCGGCCGCCGCATTCCGGCGTTGTTTTCGCCTGAAGAGATTGCCAAGAAACGGTCAGCCAATCTAAAGCACCTGCTGCGGCTGAAACCACGGCCGGGCTACATTCATGCGGCGCACCCGCTCGACGTCTGTCAAATCGATCACACACCGACCGACATCAATTTCGTCGAGGTCGTCGACGGCGGCGGAGTGTTCGTCGGTCGTCCTTACCTGACGATCGTCACCGATGTGGCGACACGAGCCATTCTCGGTTTCTGCCTGACCTTGGAAAAGCCTTCGGTCTTGTCCGTCGCGCTTTGTCTCGCCCAGGCAATTTGCCCAAAAGACGCATGGCTTGCGGCCCGCAATCTCGATCATGCGTGGCCAATGTTTGGCCGGCCGCGGCTGCTCGTCACGGACTCGGCGAAGGAGTTCAAGGGGCATGCGTTCCAACGTGGCTGCGATGACTATGGTATCCGGATTCGCTATCGCGATCGCGGCCGAGTCCACCAGGGCGGCGTGGTCGAACGACTGCTGGGCAAGCTCAATTCAGTTCTCGTCACTTATCCGGGTTCGTCGGGACGCTCGGTGGCCGACCGAGACAAATATCCGTCCGAGCAGCGCGCTCGTTTGAACTTCGCAGATCTGGAGCGATGCGTTGCGCTCGCCGTGATCGATCACAATCTTCAGGAAAATTCCAAGACGCTGAAGGTGCCGACCACGGAATGGCACCGCAACGGGGCGGCTCTGCCTCGCTTCGACGACGATCCACAGCGCGTGCTGCTGTCGTTTCTGCCGGGCGCGGAAAGGCAGTTGTCGCCGCAGGGGATCAATATGTTCGCCTTGCACTATTATTCGCCATGGCTCGGTGCCCTCATTCCACAACGTGATCGCCTCGGAAAACTGGAGGTGCGATACGATCCGCGGGACATCAGCAATGTCTATATCCGTGATCCGGAGACCCGGCAGTTTCGACCCGTCGAGCGACGCGACGGTCAGCGAACGCCGCTGACGCTGTGGGAGCAAGAAGCCGAACGGAGCTTCCGGCGCTCAGCAAACCACCGTTCAAGCGTCGAGAAGGTGGCGTTTCGGCGTGAGATCACGGCAATTGCGGCTGCAGCGAAACCTACCAAGCGTCAGTTGCGCGACGCAGTGCGCAGCGCGCACGCTACCGCGGCCGTAAAGCCATATGAAGCCGTGCGGCCACAAGCGCCGGATCCCGCCGGACATCCGGAACGCGAGAAGCGCCGGCTCCCAGTCGAGGACTGGTAGCCCGATATGTCGGATCATCTGCTTGAACATGTCCGGCCGTATCTCGAGCGTGATCGAGAAGAACGGATCGCTTATATCCGCGCCCCGCGTTGGATCGGGCACGATGTCGCAAAGGACGCCCATCGGCGGCTGACCGAGCTTTTGTCCCGGCCAGCGTCATTGCGAACCCAGGGCCTGATGTTGGTCGGCCCCTATGCCAATGGCAAGACGATGATTGCAGAGCGGTTTGCGGTCGAACATCTTAGAACTGCGCCCGAACAGAAAGTGTGGATAGCCCAGACCCGTGAAGGCGCCGGACTTGGCCACTTCTATGGAAGCATTCTCCAGGCGCTGCGGACACCTGGCGGCGATATGCGGGATGTCGGCCGCAAGGCCGAGCAACTCGATCATTTGCTGGCTAACCTCAGGCCGAGAGTGCTAATCTTCGACGAATTCCACAATGCGCTGCGGGGTCGAACCCGCGATGTCGAGGCTGTGTTTGCGTTCCTGCGGCGGATCGGTCGTCAGTTCGATGTCTCGCCGGTGCTGATCGGCGAGGTCGCCGTCTACGACTTCGTCAACGCCACCAGCGAGATGGCGAGCCGCTTTGATCCGATCGCGGTTCCACGGTGGCAATATGACGAGGACTATCTCATGCTCCTCGACAGCCTCGAGGCGGCGTTGCCGCTCTCCCGATGTTCGGATTTGTCGAACGAACCATTGGCACGCCTGATATTCAGCCTCTCGGAGGGGCTGATTGGCGAGATTGTCGCCATCGTCACGAAGGCGGCCATCGCAGCGATCAAGTCGGGTGCGGAACGCATTACCAAGGCCGGCGTCGATGATCTGCCCCATGTGCCGATCTCGCAGCGTCGCAACTCGCCTCTGCGCCAGAGCCTTCTATGACGGCCGTCGATGATCTTGGCCTGACGATCGACATCCGCGAGCGATACCGTGACGTCGTTTCGGAAAAGTGGCCCGTCATCGTCACGCCGCAGCACGACGAGTTGCTGTCGAGTTGGCTGCATCGGCTCGCTTATGCCAACGGGATTGCGCCGCGACCATTCGCCCGCGTGCTCGGGCTGAATGCCGGGATGTGGTCGGCCTCGCTGGACCTCAAGCTTCCGGCCGACGTCGAGAACCTGCTTCGCGCGCACACCGGCATTTCACCACAGCGACTCTCGGCGATGATGCTGACGCGCTCATCGTTGAAACCGCTCCTTTTGCCGCTTCGCAGCAGCGGACGACGCGACAGTTCGACCTGGCTGCAGTTCTGCCCCCGATGCCTAGCCGAGGACGCGCAGCCGCATTTTCGGCAGCAATGGCGGTTGGCGATCCAAGTTTCATGCGCGACGCATCGTTGCGGATTGCGCGACCGATGCCCATCCTGCCGCAGCCGCATTGCAGCTTTCGATCAGACCGAACTCGTCCCACAGCACTTCTGCATTCGCTGTGGTTTCGATCTGCGCCGCGCATCGAAAGTTCCGATGAGCCCGCCGGCTGTGCGGCTGAACCAGTGCATCAACGATATTTGCCGGCTGGAGGCGATTACCGGGTCACTACGCAGCGGCGTGCTCGTCCAACGTCTGCTGCGCATGCCCAGCGTTTCCGATCGCTTTCCGACGGCGTCCCTGAGTAGCCTGTCCACATCGATGCGCATCCGATGTGTCGAACGGCTTGCGAACCGACCAACCGATTGGTTGACCGCCGACGAAGATGCCATGGCCGCACATTGGCGGCGTTCCATCCTCTTGGCGGGTGGCCACGCCCCCTTGATCGCGCAGCATGCGGATGCGCTCGAGCAAAAAAGACACCGACGCCCCGCGACGAGCCGCCGCAAGCCGACGGCGGAACTTTCGGCCCTATTGGGAGCCTATGTTCGGATGATGGAAGATCCTCGCCGGCGACGAACCCGCCACCAGGGTGGGAGGCATTCAGGATGACGATCTGATCAGACGCTGTCTGCTGCCGTCTTCGACCTTGCAAACGGACGCTCGACCGCAAGCGTGATGCCGACGAAGGCAAGCACGCTGATCACGCCGACCGCAGACACCAGCCACAGCGACGCGACGACCCCCATCCCCGACATCGAGGCCGACATGCCGACCGGAGCGAGCGCTGCCGTCAACTGCTTGGCCGATGTGCACCAGCCAATACGGCGGCCATATCCCTCCCGTCCGAACAGCTCCAGTGGCAAAGTGCCGCCGACGATGCTCGTCAGACCGGAACCCAGGCCGACGCAGATGGCGAACAGGACGGCTCCCGCCATCCATGGCGCCGTGGCAAGGAGGATCGCCAGGCCAATCGGCAGCAGCACCGCAGCGATCACGGCAAGCCACATCTGAGAGAGGTCGCGCCCGAAGACGAGGTTAATGAGGCGGCTGGTGACTTGCGCGGGTCCGAACAGCGCTGCCACGAGCAGGCCGGCTGCGCCGAGGCCGAGCGCCTGTGTCAGGGGAACCATGTGGACCAGGATCGCCGATAGGGCATAGCCCTCCACGGCAAAGCCGACGAGCATCAGCAAAAACACCAGCGTGCCGTTGCTCGGGCGCGGTGCATCGTTTTTCAACGAGCGTGGCTCGCCCCGGGCATCGGAAACCGCGCGTGATGTCAGCCTTCCCAAGACGAGGTGCACGGGAAAGCAGACGAAGGCGTTCAGTCCGGCATAGGCGAGGAAGATTTCCCGCCATGAAAGCGCGCCATGCAGCCACGAAGTCATAGGCCAGAACAGAGACGAGGCGAAGCCTGCAATGAGGGTCAGATGGACAATCGACGTCTGTGCGCTCCGCCCGCCGGCCTGGACGATCGCCGTGAACGCCGTTGCATAGAGGACGGCGGCCGAGACGATCTGGGTGAGCGCCAGCGCTATGGCGAAGGTTATGGGGCCAGGCGACATCGCGGTCGCGACAAGCGAGAGCGCGGCGCCGATCGAGCCCGCCGCCATCAGGCGCCCCGCGCCGATCATGTCGGCGAGCCGTCCGGACAACGGGGCAACGAGACTTCCGACAAGGAGGGCAAGAGAGAACGCCCCGAACACCCACTCCGGTGATCGGCCGATATCGCGGGCGATGTCCGGCACGAGAATGCTGAGGGCATAGTACAACGTGCCGTATCCGATGATCTGCGTGACGCCGAGACCCCAGACCGTCCAAAGCGGCAGTTTCCCGTCCTCCATCGTCAAACGCCTTCGCTGACGCGTTCGGATTGCCCGCCGGATGGAGGGCAACCGCAGCCGGATTTCCCCGCCGATTTCGCCACCGCGTCGGCCGCGCAGCACGCATCCACCGCGGCCGGCGCGGGACCTCCGCAACATCCGCCCGACGGCGCGCTACCAACAACTGCGCTGCAAACACCCGTTTCGGGAAGGACGAGTTCGACGCTGCGGGCGGACGCATGGTCGCCCGCGATCTCAGCGACCACCGAACGGACCTGCTCGTATCCGGTCTTCATCAGGAAGGTCGGCGCGCGGCCGTAGGACTTGGAGCCGACGATATAGAAGTCCTTCTCGGGGTGGCCAAGCTCCTCGACGCCGTGCGGCGGTACGGTCCCGCAGGAATGGAGGTTCGGATCGATCAGCGGCGCGAGCGCCGGCGGCGCTTCGACGGCCGGATCGACCTCGATCCTGAGCTCGCGCAGGAACGCGAAGTCCGGCCGGAAGCCGGTCACGACCACGACCTGGTCGACACCGAGCCTGAGCGGCTTTCCACCCGCCTGAGCCTCGATCGAAACGCGGCCGTCCTCGCTGGTCAGGCCTTGCACCGAAAACGAGGTCAGCATGTTCAGGTGCCCGTCGACAATCGCCCGTTTGGCCGCCAATCCGAGCGCGCCCCTCTCGGGCAACTGGTCGTTCAGGCCGCCGCCGAGGAGGCGATCGACGCCGTGATGTCGGAGCGCCCAGAAGATCTCGGTCCGGGGATCGGTCTCCTGCAGTTCCATCAGGGCCAGCGCGACGTTGATGGCGGAATGTCCGCTCCCGACCACGAGCGTCCGCTTTCCGATGAAGTCGGCACGCCGGGTACCGGCGACGTCGGGAATACCATAGGACACCCGGTCGGAGAACCGCTCGCCACGGACGGGCAGACCGTTGGCGCCCATGGGATTGGGCTGCCCCCAGGTGCCGGACGCGTCGATGACCGCCCGGACGATGGCGTCGTGCTCGCCGTCTCCGTTTGAGTAGCGGACGACGAACGGCCGTTCGTCACGCCCGATGGAGGAGACCTTGTCGAAACCGCTGCGCGCCACTGCGGTCACGCTTGCTCCGAGCCTGAGCCCGCGAGCAATCGCGGGGACACCGGAAAGCGGCAGAAGGTAGTCCTCGACGATCTCCCGTCCCGTCGGCAGATGGTCCGGCACTGGCGCCGCCCAGCCTGTGGCATCCAGGAGGTTCCGCGCCGCGTCGTCGATGTTATATTTCCAGGGGGAGAAGACCCTCACATGCCCCCACTCCAGGAGCGCCGCGCCGACGGAAGCGCCGCGTTCCAGGATCAGCGGCTCGATGCCGCGCACGACAAGGCGGGCGGCTGCCGCAAGCCCGACGGGGCCAGCGCCGACGACGGCGACGGGCAGGCTTTCATTCGAGGTCATGGCAGCTCCTTTTGTATTTCCCGAATTTTCGAAATATGAGAGCAAAAAAGGGGGCGGTCACACGGCCGCTACCTCCGGTCGTTTGGCGCAGCCGGCGTCGGCGCAGCATTCGTCGACGAGATAGCCGATGAGGGCGTTCATGTCGCGGTAGCTGGCCGTGCAGATTAGTGTCGTCGCCTGGCGTTCCTGCACAACCAACCCGGTGTCCACGAGCCGCTTCAAATGGTGTGAGAGCGTCGACGCCGGGATGTCGAGCTTTTCCTGGAGCCGCCCGACAGGCAGGCCGTCGTCGCCGGCGCGGACCAGCGCCCGAAAAATGCTGAGGCGCGTTACATTGCCGAGGGCTTCGAGCTGGGAGGCTGCTTTTTCGATAATCATGGAAATAGCAATATCGCGGGTGCTGACGCCTGTCAACTATATTTCGATAAATCTCGAAATAAGCAATTAGTCCGGCCGGGCTCAGATCGACTTGAGCTTGACCCGCTGAACCAGCTTCGCCGCGTCTTCCTTGCGCTCGCTGTATCGGTCGGTGAGATGGGCCGAGACATCCCGGGTCAGCAGCGTGAACTTCATCAGTTCCTCGCACACGTCGACCACGCGGTCGTAGTAGGACGACGGCTTCATGCGGCCGTTGGCATCGAACTCCTGAAGCGCCCTGGCGACCGAAGACTGGTTCGGGATGGTGATCATCCGCGTCCAGCGGCCGAGCAGACGCAGCGTGTTGACCGCATTGAGTTATGCGCAAAGGTTGCTCGACCGGACCACGGCTGTCCAAGGCGTGGTTTCCCACCTCGATGCGCAGCGGCGCCACGAGGGCAAGGTCGCGATGCCCGGCATTTCCCTTGCGCGCAGATCGCCTCAACCGGCAACCCAATCCCAAAACTCGGATCAGGCGAATTCCCGGTGCGGGGCCGGACGTTGTGCGCAGTTTGCGAAAATACCATCCTCGCGCCAATAACTCATGTCAACGGCAACGCACTCCGCAGCTGTGTATCCTGAATGATGCAGTTCCCGCCAATAGACGGGCGCGATTTGGGTAGCGTATCGGCACAAGTGATCGAGAGGCACGCCTGCAACTCGCTCCGCTAATCATCCAGCCGATGAAATATTCTTCAAATTCTTCCGGGGACACGACCTTTCGATCACGTTCGGCTACGAGACGCAAAAGCTGCGTGCTGACTGGCATCAAACCCTCTCAATGGTTGAGGCGCTGGCTTATCGGAGTCTTGGTGTTGACTTGCCTTCACCATTATGGATCGTTATTTTCGCCGGCCATCGACTTGGCCAAGGCAACCACGGCTCTTCTTACCTTCGGACCTCGAATTCGCCGGAAGGCGTGATTGAGCTCCCGCCCCTCTACCGTTTGTAAAAACAAGGATAATTCGTCAAATCTTTCTACGCTCTGGGATACCGGTTCCGTTGTACCTCCGTCGGGAAAGAAGAAGGATATTGGAACCTGGAAGATTTCGCTTATCTGGTAAATCTTGCTGGGGCTGACCCGGTTTTTGCCATTTTCGTATTTTTGTATCTGTTGAAACGTGATGCCAAGCCGTTCGCCGAGCGCAGTCTGCGTTATCCTGAGAAACGTGCGTTGCAATCGTATTCTGGATCCAACGTAGATGTCCGTCGGGAGAGGCGTTTTCATAGAGCTCATCCTGTCGAGATACTGCCTGCCCTGTGGTCGACATGGCTATGACGTAAACCATTGTTCCGCGCCGCATTTAGAGCTCTCAACTTATGAATGCGCGGAAACGGCTGCGGTGTTGTGCACCATCTGGTCGCGGCTTTCAAGAAAACTCACGGTTTCAGACGCCGGCATCGCTTTGCCGAAAAGGTAGCCTTGGCCGATATCGCAACCGTGCTGCAGAAAGTACGCCAATTGGGAATTCTCTTCGATACCCTCGACAGTCGTCTTGATTTCAAGGCCCCGGCTGAGGTTCAGGAGCGCCTGGACGATTTTCTCGTGCCGGTCGCCCTTGTTTCGAAGTGACGTGACGAAACTTTTGTCAATCTTGATCTTGTCGAATTTGTACCGGGCCAGCTGTGCCAGGCTGGAATAGCCGGTGCCAAAGTCGTCGAGTGCGATTTGGATACCGGCATTGTGCAGATCGTCAATGATCGAGGCAGCCAGATCCGGATCCTCAATCAATGCATTTTCGGTGATTTCCACTTCCAGACGTGCGGGAGAAAGTCCGACCGCCTTCAGAATTTCCAGAATTCGTGACGTGAGCAGCCGGTCCTCCATCTGAACGGGGGACAAATTGAAGGAGAGAACGATGTCGTCCGACCACAGTTTTGCGTCTTCACAGGCCACTTTCAGTAGCTGCTGAAACAGTGTGGTAATCAAGCCGGTCTCCTCGGCGATCGATATGAAAAGTTGCGGCGAAACAATGGAGCCGTCCTCTTCCGTCCATCGTGCAAGGGCTTCAAAGCCACAAACAGAGCCTGAGCGAAGATCGATAAGGGGTTGATAAAAAGGCTTGATGCGTCCCGCCTCGATCGCATCTCGCAGCTTGCCCTCGAGTTTGGCACGGGCCGATACCTTCAGCTGCATGTCCTCGTGAAACAGAAAGGACGTGTTGGCGCCTTTGCTCTTGGCCTCATAAAGGGCGATGTCGGACTTGTGACAAACATCCTGCGGTAGATCGCCATGCTCCGGCCAGCGGGCATATCCGATACTTGCCCCGACCTGACAGCAGATCATGCCCACCTGGATCGGGCGGGTTACGGAATGAATGATCAGGCTGGCAAAGCGCTCTTCCTTCTCGGGTGCCAATCCCCTCGCGACGACGATGAACTCGTCACCACCAAAACGGAAAACGCAGCCTTCGGCGGCAAATGCCGCCAGGCGTTTTGAAACCTCCCGCAACAACTGGTCTCCGCCTTGATGACCGACCAGGTCATTGACCTTCTTGAACCCGTCGAGGTCGATCGAAAAAATCGTCGCAATCGGCAGACGGGGGGCCTCGTCATTCGAGGGAGCTTGTAAAATTTCGAATTTTTCGAAGGCGTACCGGTTTGGGAGCCGTGTTAGATGATCATGTGTGGCGATCCAATGTGCCCGTCGGGCATGTTCGTGCTGTCGCTGCATCTCTTTGCGTAGATCGAAGATCCGCAACAGTGAATAGACGAAACTCGCAAGCCCGACGATAAACACGCTGAGAACCAGGATGTCGATCGTAGGGACACTAAGACTTCGAAAGATATTGAAGATCTGAATGTGCCAGCCGTATCCGACGCTCCACAGAATCAGCGCGCTCGCAATCAACGCAAGGAGTTGCTTTCCCGCTCTGCTCTCGAAAAACTCAGGCACTGAACTTTCTCCATGGCCGCGCATCAACTCGATCAGTTATGACCGTGACGATGCCGGCGATTTTCCACGTATTGGTAATTCCTATCAGCTAAATCCGCATTTCCGCCAAGCATAAGCGCACGGCGAACATTCCATCCGTTTAGGAAAAGCGCTTCATCGGCCGATCCCAGGAGATCCTTCTTTCCGCGGATGCCGCCTGCGTTCAGCGTCGTTATTCCGATGCTCACTGTTCACCCGTCCGCCTTTCACTGCCCACATGCTCGATGTCCATGCTCAGCACCTACAAAGAAGTCTTGCGACTGAAAGAGCTGAAGCGCTGACGCATTGGGGAATGATGACGGCAATCTCCTCGCCGCCGTACCGTGCAACCACACTGCGAGGAGAGGACGCCATGATCTCGGCTAGAACGCGCGACCCAGTTTCCTATCGCTCTCTAGCCGGGCGACGCAGCCCTGGATCTTCGCCATGAGCAAATCGAAATCAACTGGCTTGGTAAGGTAGTCCGCCGCTCCAGCCTTAAGAGCTGTGACCATGTTGTCCTTGTCGCTCAGCGCTGTCAGGAAGATGAAAGGAATGTTGGCCAGTTGCTCGTGGTTCATCTGTACTTCGGCGAATAGCTGATGGCCATTCATTTCGGGCATGGTGATGTCGCACACGACGATATCGGGCCATTTGCCGATGATCAGTTCGAGTGCCTGCTTTCCGTTGCTGGCTTCGAGCGTAGTAAAGCCGGCTTCGCTGATCTCTTCGACCAGAAGGTTGCGGATGTCGTCTTCATCTTCGACGCAAAGGATGGTGATCATAGGCTTATCCTGCTTTCGCTTCGCCGCACTCAGCGGCGGTGAGCATTGGATTGGTGATAGGAAGAGTTACGGTAAACGTGGACCCTCTGGCCTTCCGGCTTTCGAGCGAAATATTCCCCTTATGTGCCTCAACGATCTGTTTCACGAGGTTTAGGCCAATTCCCGTCCCCGCAATCCCGGTCGAACTTCTGGCGCGGAAGTAACGCTGGAACATTTTTGGCAAGTCGTCGGCATCAATACCGACCCCTGTGTCCGCCACAGTGACGCATGCGCTGCCCGCGTCTGAATACCCGGTTATGTAGATGTCCGGCGAAACCGGCGCGTACTTCACGGCGTTTGAGATGAGGTTTGAAAACACCTGTTCCATTGCCACCGTATCAGCAACCACGACGGGTGGGAGATTGTTAAGTTCCAGGTGGAAGCGGTGAGTAGCGGCGATGGATTGCTGCCGTGCGACGCACCGCTCGATAACCTCTCTCAAGGAACAGGGGCGGAATTCGTATGTCATGTTCCCGTGTTCGATGCGGCCCGCCGAGAGGAAGCTCTCCATAAGGTCCACCATCCGCGAAACGGCGCCGCGGATCAGCCCAGCCTTTTCTTCAACGAACTCGCTCGTGACGGCATGCCTGCGCCGCTGGAGCCGCTGGGCCGCACCGTCGATGATGGCGAGCGGCGTTCGGAACTCATGGGAGGTCATCGTTACGAACTGGCGCTGCAGCTCGTTGATGTGACGTTCCTGGTCGAGTAGTCTCCTGAGTTCCTCGGCCTGCCGTTCGATTTCTTCGGTTCGAAGCGAAACCAGCTCCTCAAGTGTTTCCTTGTGTCTGAGGAGTGCCTGCTCGGCTCGTCTGTTTATCGTGACGTCGAGATAGGTCAACACACTTCCACCCCCGGGCTTTGGCGCCGATCGCATTTCTATGACGAGACCCGTCCCGACCTCGCGATCGAAACGATGCTCCTCGAAGCGCCGGACATGGCTGAGGCGCTCGCGCACCTTTTCTTCGGGATCGCCTGGGCCATATTCGCCCCGGTGTGCGTTGTATCTGAACACGCCTTCGAGGTTCGAGCCGGCGGGAAACATGTCTTCCGACAGATCCAGCAGCTCATAGAATTTTCGGTTGGTCACCAGCATAGTAAGGTCGTTGTCGAGTACGCAGATACCGCCAGGAAAGTTGTCGATCGTGGCGTGCAATAGGCCCGTCGCATCTTCACGACTGTCGTTTTCTCTGGCTTCGTACACATTCGACATCAACTCATCCTAAATTAGCGCACGGTCAGATTGCCGCAGGACGGAATGCAACTCCCGTCATCGTTGTAATCACCAGATGTTAGTTGTGTATTAAAATCAGGGCAGCAACTTTAGGGATACGATTGGGGAGTGGCATAATCTGTAAGGAGTGCCGTCTTGCATGAAGCACAATCACGAGGCCCGGTCTTGGGCACAGTTTGCGAACTCATTGGCAACCTTTCGGCGTCAACGTTCTCAAGACGAAGTGACCGAGTCCTGAATGCGGCCGCCATAGGAACCTCTCACCATCAGTTGCCAATTGCTGGCAACGTTTTCAAACCGCGTCTTGAATCACCATCGGCGTGCTCCGAAATTGATTGTCACGGTTGCTCGTTGAGGATCTAACGCTGGAGCGCTGTCTTAGGCGCTCCTGTACCCCTGTTGCTTCAAGTAGGACATGGCTATGCGAGGCATCAGTCAAAAACTTTACCAAAACTCCAGAATGGGTCGGAGCACGACCCTTTGTGGGTGTATGCTGTTTCACAATCATATCATACGTTGTATCGTGGAATGGCAGGTGGTCCGGTGGGATTCGTCAGAAGTGTAAGGGAGCATACCGTCGATGAACTTCGCCAGCCCTATTCATTCCTCGCAACCTCTGATTTTTCTTGCCGGGGCCTATGAGGAAGTATCGCCAGTCGCCCTCAGCCTTCGAGAAATAGGATGTTCATGCGTTTGCTCTCCAGATTACCGGACCTTTGAGCAACATGTCCGATTGCTAAAGCCGGACCTCCTGTTGCTGGATAGCGGTATCTACGGGGATTTCTTCGGTGATGCAAAGCGTCGCGACGAGATCCAGTCTATTCCAGCGATTCATCTCGTCTCCACAGCCGCCGACAGGGCGCCGGCATTTGCCGCGGGTGCAGTGGACTGTGTCATCAAGCCTGTACTGACCGAAGAACTGATGGCGCGTGTGCAGGCCCGTCTCGAGTTGACGCAGACGCAGAAACAGCTTGCCCAGCGCAACATGCAATTCACCACCATACTGGAAAGCATCGGTCAGGGCGCCTGTTTGTTCGACGCGGACCAGCGGTTGGTACTGTCCAATCGCTGTTATGCCGAGGTGTATGGCCTGGCTCCGGAGATGATCAAGCCCGGAATGACTTTGAGTGCTATAGCCGAGTTGCGTTATTCCGTCGGCGCTGGTCCCGTCGTGGCGTCCGACGAGTTTCTGGCTTGGTGCGACTCGATCAATTCCAGGTCTTCGCCGCAGGACTGGTCGATGGAGTTGACGTCGGGCAAAGTCATTCGCGTTCATCATGAACGAACATCCGACGGCGGATGGGTTTCTACGCACGAGGATATTACCGAGCACCGAACCGCCGAACGCCAGATAGCGCATCTGGCGCTGCATGATCCGCTAACCGATCTGCCCAACCGCGCCGCACTGAAGCAGAAACTCGAGGCATTGCTCGAACAGCATCGCACGCAAGGGTCACAGTTTGCGGTACTGTGTCTCGACCTGGACCGTTTCAAAGAGGTCAACGACGTCTTCGGCCACAATGTCGGAGACCTGGTTTTATGCCTGGCAGCCAAGCGTTTAAAAGCAGTCGCGGCGGGTGCCTTCGTCGCACGCTTGGGCGGTGACGAGTTCATGGTTTTGGTTGAAGCTGATGCCAGCTCCGTAGCACAGCTCGCCGATCTGATTATCACCGTTCTGAGCGAGGATGCCGAGATTGAGGGGACCCGGATCCGAATGGGTACGAGCCTTGGCGTCGCAGTCTTTCCAGCCGATGGCGACAGTGCCGCCGACCTGATGGGCAACGCCGACGCCGCTCTCTATCGCGCCAAGGCTGACGGACGTGGCGCCGCCCGATTTTTCGAACCGCAAATGGATAAGTGGTTGCGAGAACGGCGAGCATTGCAGCGTGACCTGCAGGCTGCAATTTCGCAACAGCAATTGTCGATCTTTTATCAGCCACAGGCTAACATCGGCGGGGATGTCACTGGCTTCGAGGCCTTGCTACGGTGGAATCATCCGATCCGCGGCACTATTCCACCGTCCGTCTTTATTCCGATTGCGGAAGAGAGCAGCCTGATGCTCGAGATCGGCGAGTGGGTGTTGCGTGAGGCCTGTCGCGAGGCAGCCTCGTGGCCGCGGAAGCTTTCGGTCGCCGTCAACCTCTCTCCGGTGCAATTTAAGCATGGCGACCTGACCGGCCTTGTAAAGTCAGTCCTGATTGAAACCGGACTTGAGCCCGAACGGTTGGAGCTCGAGATCACCGAAGGTGTTTTGATCGATGACCATGAACGAGCCATTTCGACGTTGGGGCACCTCAAGGCGCTGGGTGTACGCATCGCCATGGATGATTTCGGAACCGGCTATTCATCCCTGTCCTATCTGCAATCCTTTCCCTTCGATAAGATCAAGATTGACCAGTCTTTTGTGCGTAACATCGGGCTTTCCCAGTCTTCGGCGATCATACGGGCGGTGATTGGACTCGGGCGCGGGCTGGATCTACCGATTATCGCCGAAGGCGTGGAAACAACGGATCAACTGGTGTTCCTAACCCGTGAGGCGTGCGATCAAGTGCAGGGCTACCTGGTGGGCCGCCCCCGTCCGATTTCCGACTATGCCAAGCATGTCGGACGAGCGGACGCGCCGCCAGTATCCATTCCTGCCGAAATGTCCCGTCATTCGGTCGCAAGCCGCCACAGCTCAGGCGGGAGCTCGCCGTTGTAACCAATGAAGGATTCGGCCAGATCCTGACGGAAGTGCAAAACATCGAACGCAGAAAAGGCGGTGTCCCAGGCCATGTTGTCCCATCACAGGCGAACGGCGATTTTCGCCGGGGCAAAGTTGCATCGACGTCGCTTTACTACTTCGGTACATTCAAACACAATGAATCAGACGATTTGCCGCGGTCGAACCCGCTTGGTCAAAAACTGATTTGATGCCCCCGAAACGTATGAGATGGCCCGATGCTCAAACGCATTAATCTAAAGCAGGTACGGGTGGGCATGTTCATCGAGGCGATCGAGGGGCACTGGATAGATCATCCCTTCTGGCGTAACCAATTTCGACTTGACCGCGCCAGGGACGTTGAGAAGCTGAAGAGCAGTAATGCCGCTGCGGTGGTCATCGATACCGACAAGGGATTGGATGTCGTCTCACCTTCGGCCACGAAGGAAAGCGCAGCAGCACCCAAAAATCCCTCACTGAAACGCGCCTTAGAGACGATCGAGCAATCGAAGCCGCTGATCACGGAGATGTTCGAAAATGCGAGGATGGGAGGCGCCGTTCCGGTTTCACACGCCGCGCAAGCCGTCAGGCATATAGCGATATGCATGCAACAAAGCTCAAGGGCATTGATCGAAGTGACCCGTCTCAAATCCAGAGACGAATACACTTTTCTGCATTCCATCGCCGTCAGTGGCCTAATGGTTCATTTGGCACGCGCTGTCGATCTCGACGAAGAGACCGTTCGTGACGTCGGGATGGGTGGACTTCTCCATGACATTGGGAAAATGCGCATCCCGCTGAAAGTGCTGAACAAGGTCGGGCCGCTCAGCGACGAGGAAATGGATCAGATCCGCCTGCATCCCCGCCACGGCTACGAGTTGCTCGCCCGGCAAGGCGGCGTGTCGAGAGTAATACTGGACATCTGCCTCCACCATCATGAAAGTATCGATGGGAGGGGCTACCCGAAGGGGCTTGCCGGCAGCGAAATTAGCGTTCCAGTCCGCATCTGCTCGATTTGCGATGTCTACGATGCGTTAACATCTGCGAGAGCGTACAAAAAGGCATGGAGCCCAACAGATGCAGCACGGTTCATGCTTGAACAGGAGGGTCGGTTCGACCGTCGGCTGCTGATGCAATTCTTTCATAGCTTGAACCTTTAGCGAAGCTCGACGCCGCAGCGGACCTGACGGCAGCTGTCGTCTTTGCGGCGCTTTGCACGGCTTTTAGGGGCTCGGTGGGCATTTCTGCAATAGTACCCGCTAAGGGAAATCGAAGGTGTTTGGATTGAAGCGGTTAGCGCGGATCGCGCCTGAAGCGTTCGAGGGGAACGTCAACTTCATTCCAGAGATAATCGCCGGTCAGCGCGATATGCGCCCGTTTGCATCACGTAGTTGCGGATTTCACTAAATTGGGACAGCGGTTTCAGCAAGTCGCGGACAAGCATTTCGCTAAGTCGCGGACAACGGATGCGATCGAGTTCCGGTTGCTTTGTTGCTGTTACGGGTGATTGATTTCGGTTATTTCGCCGCCGGTCAAGAGCGTCGGTGCTTTTCGTTTCCGCATGCTGTCGCCTTCGAGCGTTATGCGGTGTGCGTTGTGAACAATACGGTCCAAAATCGCATCAGCTAAAGTGGCCTCTCCGATCATTTCGTGCCAGGCGGCCACGTGAAGTTGAGCCGTGATCAGGGTCGATTTCCGCCGATATCTTTCCTCGAAGATTTCCAGGAGATCGAGGCGCTGTCTGTCGTTCAGCGTAGGGGTTCCTGGTGCGATGTAGTGCCAGTCAACCTTGTGATCCTTTGACCAGGCGAGGATGGCGTTCGAGGTGAGTTCTGTGCCGTTGTCCGAAACAATCATTCCCGGTTTCCCCCGCTGTTGTATCAGTGCCGTCAGTTCACGAGCCACACGTCGGCCGGAGATCGAGGTGTCCGGGATTGCCGCCAGGCATTCGCGCGTGACATCATCGACAATGTTGAGCACGCGGAAACGTCTGCCGCAGGCGAACTGATCGTGGACGAAATCCAGCGACCAGCGGGCATTTGCCTTTGCTTCGACGAGGATTGGCGCACGCATGCCAACGGCGCGCCGCCTAGCTTTGCGCTTGCGAATGGAAAGACCCTCCTCGCGATACAGCCGGTAGATACGATTGACGCCGGACGGCTCCTCCCGCCGAAGCAAGATGAACAGTCGTCGGCATCCGAAACGCCGGCGAACATTGGCCAGATCGCGCAGCTTCGTTCGCAGCTCGACTTCCGGCGGTCGGCAGGATCGGTAGCGGATCATCTTGCGGTCGGCGGATATAATCTGGCAGGCCCGCCGTTCCGAAAGCCCCATCTCGGCTGCGCCGCCAGAAGCGCTTCGAAGCCCGCGCGAGGGCTGCCAAGCTGCGTCATGATGCAAAGATCGAGAATGCCGACTTTCGTGCAGCACGCGGCCCCGATCGCAACCTGTTCATGGCGCTTGCCGGCTGCGACTGGATCAGAAAGCACCACAGCCTTCTCATCACCGGGCCAGCCGGTGTTGGCAAAAGCTGGCTTGCCTACGAACTCGGCCACAAAGCATGCCGCGAGGATTTCTCCGTCGCCTACCACCGGGTTCCCCGGCTGTTCGCCACGCTCGCCCTTGCAAGGGGTGACGGGCGATATGGCCGGATTCTCAAATCACTCGCCAAGACCGACCTGCTTATCCTCGATTAACGTGCACTGCGCAGAGATGTGGAGCTGACACCGCAAGAATCCGCAGACGCACGACTTCCCACGATACAACTCCACATAACAGAGCGTCTACAAGCTGCGCAGCCAGCCTAATATCCCGCCATCATGAGCGATGATCGTCTGATCTTTTGCCGATGACATCACGTCGGGAAAGACTTGTTCGAGCGCTTGCCGCTTCATATCGATATCGGCCCGCGCGTAGCGCATCGTTACGTTCAGCCCCGAGTGGCCAAGCCATTGACTGATGGTGGCGATGTCAACACCCGCCTTGAGAAGGTGGATGGCCGTCGTGTGCCGCATATCAGCCCGTACCCTGCAGAGGCGTCTTAAATGTTGCGGCGTCGAATTTGAGGAAATGCTCGATGAGACCCGGCGAAGTGAGGCGATCCGACTGATCCGCGAAGGTCGTCACAGTATGACCGAGATCGCCTATAGGGTGGGTTACAGCGATCCCGCGCATTCACGCGCGCGTTCAGACGTTGGACAGGAATGGCGCCATCTCGATTTCCAGCAGATCTCTTGATATGAGGGGATGAAGGCATGGGCAGACGCCGCAAGAATGACGCCGAGCTGGCGCGTGTCTGAAGTCATGAGGTTGGCGGCTCGGTCAACCGCCTGGAGACGTCCCCCACCAAATTTAAGCGCCACACTGCGAAATTCAGCGCGGTCGCGAACGTCACCCATATAAGATAAGGCACAAGTAGTAGCGCGGCTGCGAAGTGGATCGGATAAAAAAGTATGATGGTTGCGACGATGGATAACCAAACCAGGACGATGTCGACGAAGCCAAGGTCGGGGCGATGTAGGCCAAAGAAGAGCGGTGTCCAGGCAGCATTGAGAATAAGCTGCACTGCGTATATTGCCAGCGGCAATCCCGCGCCGGCGAAGCCGACTTCTCGCCAGACCAGCCACCCGGCAACGGCGATCATTAAATAGAGGACCGTCCACACTGGGGCGAAAAGCCAGTTCGGCGGACGCCATCGTGGCTTTTTCAATTGTTCGTACCATTCGCCCGGACGAAACCAAGCGCTCGTCAGCGCCGCGAGGAAACAAGCGATGGTGAAGCAACCAAGTCCGATGAGGGAGGAAATGTCCAACTAGGTGAGCCTTCTCATTTTTTCTCCATCATCGGGCGACATCATAGGAAAAGTCGCACTAGCTTGGGTCACGGCTGCGCATTGACTAGCGGTCCATCCGCCGAGACCTGCTGCAACAAACTCTGGATATCGGCCATTGCAAATGGCTTGGCGAGAACGGGCGTGCCCGCAAACTTGGGATCCAGACCACCGGCGCCATAACCCGTCGCGAACACGAATGGGATGCCACGCTCCTTCAGAACGTCGGCAATCGGATAACTCGGCTTTCCATCCAGATTGACGTCGATGATCGCCAGGTCGAATGTGCCTGTCCGTGCAGCGTCAAGCGCCTCCTGCATCCGAGATGCCACAGCGCCAACCTCATGGCCCATCTCTGTCAACGTGTCTTCAATAAAGAAGGCAATGAGCGCCTCATCCTCGACCACAAGCACGCGAAGTTTTTTTGCCAAAAGGCTCATCGCTTCCATCCTTTCAAACGAGCCGCATGTCACTGGCATTGCGATTTCGCACACGACCCCGCTCGGCTCGAATGAGAGCGTTACCTGTGCATCGAATTCGCGTTGGAGCGCACGCTCGAGAAGGCGGCTACCGAAGCCTTTCTGGGTCGGTGATTGGACTTCCGGCCCACCAATCTCCCCCCAGCGCAATTGGAGACGGCGCTCTCCCTCCGCCCCGACGACTTGCCAGTGAATCTCGATGTGCCCCGTCTCGTTCGCAAGGGCGCCGTATTTTGCTGCGTTGGTGCAAAGTTCGTGAAAAGCCATCGATAGCGAGAGAGCGAGTTTGGGCTTGAGACGCAAGGCAGGACCCGAAATCTTAACCCTCTCCTCAGGCCGGACGCAGATCGGCGCGATCGTCCGAGCGATCAATTCGTTGAGGTCGACCCCTTCCCAGTCCTCGCGCGTCAGCACGTCATGGGCCCTGGACAATGCGATAATCCGAGTTTCGAACTGACGGAAAGCGGGCGTATGTGCCTCCCCGCGAAAGGACTGTGCGGCCAGAGACTGAACCGTCGCGAGTGTGTTCTTCACCCGATGGTTGAGCTCGTTGACCAGCAACTGCCGGCGCTTTTCATGACGACGTTTCTCGGTGATATCCCGGGCGATCTTGGATGCTCCGATCACCTTGCCGCGACCATCCTTAAGGGGCGAGACCGTCAGCGAAACATCGAGCAGGCTCCCGTCCTTGCGCACGCGTACGGTCTCGTAGGGTGCGACACGCTCGCCCCGTCGGATGCGATCGAGGATCTCTGGCTCTTCGTCCTGGCGATCCGGTGGAATCAGAATGTTGACCGGCTTGCCTATGACCTCCGCCGCTTCGTATCCGAATAGACGTTCCGCCCCCTTGTTCCAGGTCTGAATAACGCCATTCGTGTCCTTGCTGACGATAGCGTCGTGGGAGAACTCGACGATCGCGGCAAGACGCCCGGCATACTCTTCGGCCTTTTTCTGCTCGGTCACGTCAACCAGCATGTTTATTGCACCCACCAGCCTGCCGTCGGAGTCGTGCAGGGGTGTCGGGTAGGGGATAAACGGGACACGTGTGCCGTCCGGGCGCTCCGCGACCGCTTCTATCCCCCGGACAGGCCGATTTTCCTTGAGCGCGACGGCCATAGGGCACTGGTCGTGTGGCAGCGGTGTCCCATCCGGATTATAGAGACGCCAGGTGACACACCATTCCTCTCCCGGTCGCGGCGTCCGTCCCGCCAGGTCGACCGCTGCCTGGTTGAAAAATGTGATCCTTCCGGCGGCGTCTGTCGTGTAGACTGCGGCTGGCAGTGCCTCGAGCAGCTCGCGCATGTGACGTTCGCTCTGAAGGATTTTGTCCTCCATCCGCTTGGCTTCCGTCACATCCTGGATCACCCGGACCCCGTAGCGAAATTTGCCGGAGGCATCCCGTACGCAGGATCCATAAACGTCGAGATGCACCAGCGCGCCGTCTGGTCGCGCCGCGCGCTTGCGCACGGAGTAATGGTTGATTTCGCCGCGGATTTGCTGCGCGTAGAGCTCGGAATCGTGCTGACGGTCATCCACGTGCGTGTAGTCGAAGAACGTCATGTTCAGGAGCTCGTCGCGGGAGCGTCCCAACATTTTGCAAACGGCGTCATTGACGCGAAGCAGCCGGCCCTCCGCGTCCGCTTCGGCGATGCCGATAGTTGCGGCTTCATAGGTGGCCGCCAGGCGCTCCTCGCTCTCGCGCTGCGCGCCCTGGGCTTCATGAAGGCTCGTGACATCGGTTGTGAAACAGCGAGTGTTGATGAATTTCCCGCCGTCGAAGCGGCTGTTAGACGTGATCAGCACATGCTTGACCGACCCGTCCCTGGCCCGCAGCCGCGCGGGATAGCGATCGAGCTTTTCTCCGCAAGAGAGCCGGTGCAGGATATCGCCGATAACGGGCGCATCCGCGTGGAACTCCGCGATGTGCCGTCCGACATACTCGTCCGCGTCGTAGCCGAGCAAGGAGAGCTCTGCCTTGTTGGCGCGCAGGATAATGCCTTCACCGCTCACGATGTGAAGACCTATCGCGCTGTTTTCGAAGAAATCGTCGAGCTCCGCGGCCCGGCTTCGCACTTCACCTTCCAATGCCTTGCGCTCGGAAATGTCCTGGAAGCAGTTGACGGCTCCCTGGATCCGGCCGCGGTGGTCCCGCAACGGGCGGATATTCACAAGGGCAATGATTCGAGAGCCGTCCGGCCGTTCCATCACGACTTCAGCATTCTGTGTCGCCACGCCGGTCTTTACGGCCTCGGCCATCGGGCAGTCGTCGGGGGAAAGCGGGGTGCCGTCCAGGCGGAACAAGCGATGGGATCCGCAAAAGCGGTGCTTCGCCTCATCAATTGGGGGAGCCCTTCCCCATAGTTTCGAGGCTTCGTTGTTGAAACGCACAAGCCATCCGTCGTGGTCGCACACATAGACAGCACCTGGAATCGCTTCGAGCACGGTGGGCGCGGCAGCTATGAGGGCTTCGTACTCAGTTAGCCTGCGCGCGGCGTTCGGAAATTCCTCGACGTTCGACATTTGGCCCCCTGGTTCAAACGGATGCTTCTGCTTCGGCGAGGCGCAGCAAAATCAAATGCCAGCGACGCAAAATTCAATGCATCTTGGTTTACCGATTCAGAAGAACACATTGTAACGCGAGCGCGAGCCAAAAGGTTCCTTGCTCAAGTCGTCTTTCTTGACAACTTGGACATCGTCAATGCGCCAGATGCTTTAGGGTCGGATTGAAACGATCAGGAATTGCTAGGACCAGAGGATGCTTGATGTCGGTACTCGTCCGCAATAACGTGAAGATCGCGGGCCAGGGAACGCGCTCGATGATGTTCGCCCATGGCTTCGGCTGCGACCAGAATATGTGGCGTTTCATCGCCCCCGCTTTCGAGGACAGCTTCCGGACGGTCCTGTTTGACAACGTCGGCGCTGGAGGGTCAGATCTGTCGGCATTCTCTGCGGCCAAGTACAGCCACCTGCACGGCTATGCCGACGATGTTGTCGAGATTGGGCGGGTGCTGAATATCAAAGGCGGGATTTTCGTCGGACATTCGGTCAGCGCCATGATCGGCGTCCTGGCCGCGAAGAAGGCTCCGGAGCTCTTCGAATGCGTCGTGCTGGTCGGCCCGTCGCCGCGCCACATCGACGACGACGGCTATACTGGCGGCTTCAGCGCGGATCAGATCGAGGAACTGCTGGATTTTTCTCGACAGCAATCATATGGGGTGGTCCGCGGCCATGGCGCCGGCGATCATGGGCAATCCCGACAGGCCGGAACTTGGCCAGGAACTGACCAACAGCTTCTGCCGGACCGATCCAGAGATCGTCAAACATTTTGCCCGCACAACCTTCATGTCCGACAACCGCGAGGATCTGGCGGGCCTCGATGCGCGGGCGCTCGTGCTGCAGTGCAAGGATGACGTTATCGCTCCGGTCAGCGTCGGCGAGTATGTTCACCGGCAGCTTCCCAACAGCAAACTGGTTATCCTGGACGCAACCGGTCATTGCCCCAATCTCAGCGCGCCGGACGCAGTGATCAAAGCGATCCGCGAATTTGTCTAAGGATCCCGCCCCCCCAGAGCCGGCCGTTCCGGACAGTAGTAACCAAGCGGAGGACTTCGAGGACCTCCTCGAACAGGAGGGAAAAAGGTGAAAATCAGAAGGCAGAAGAACGCATCCAAAGACAAAGGCGGTCTTCTCGCACGTGCAGGTCGCGCCAATCGGCAGATCACCGCGTGACCATGGCTAGCAAGCTCTCGCCGGCGTCGAACTGCATTCGCACTTCGACAATCAGAAGTATCGCTACCAGCAGCGCGATACCGGCGAAGGTTAGTCGCTGTATCATGGTCATCATGCTCCTGGAGAGGCCAGGCGTGGTTTTGGACGCTTGGACTCCCGGTGGCACCGGAAGCGATCGACACGATAATGTACTCTCCTATGTCGCAATTTTCAAACGCTAACAACTGTCGATTGGGTGAACTCCGAGGTTTTTGTTGGCGGCTAGGTAGGATTTCGCCCCTCTGCACGACCTGCCGGCATTTCTTCCGTCATCGGGCGCAGTTCCGTCTGAAGAGCGATTTGGCGCGGCCGGTCAGCTTCACCTCCCCTTTTCACCGGGCATAATGACTGGACCTGGGCATAGGTTTGGTTCACACTTCTGTCGTGGTCTGAGCATTACGCGTCTCAATGGAGGGCGACATGAAGCACCATGAATTCGATCAACTGCAGAATCTTGCCAGGATCCAGGATTATCCTCATCCCGTCATGCCGCGCGACGAGCGACTCCAACGCTGGGCGGAGCTCCTCGAAGCGGATCCGCCGCGGCTTCTCTCGACGTTGCACGAAACCGAATATCAGCCGCGCGCGGTGCGCGCCGTGTTGCGCTGCAACAACTCGGCGATCTCGGTCGCCTTCGACGATCCTGTCCTTCGCGCAGCCGGGATGAAAAACGACACTTACGGAGAGGCTAAACGGTTCTTCGAACTGTCTGACAAGCAATTGCACCGTATCGTCTGCTACTGCCATTTCGGCGCGACGGTAAGCGCTCAGACGACCGCCAGCTATATCCGGGCAAAGCATGTTGACCAGCCGGAAAGTCTTATGGCCCGTCTGCGTGCGATGTTTGTTGGATAAGCCGGCAGGGTCTCTTGGCGCTCGCCGTAAGATTAGGGACCAGCACGCTCGCACCGCGGAACAATTCGCGCGGCAGGCCCACGAGCAGAGTGTGCTGTATCGCTTTACCGACCGCCTCTATCGCGCGCGTTCGATGGGTGATGTCTATGATGCGTCTCTGGATGCAATTGCCGATGGACTGGGTTGCGCCAGGGCATCGATCCTCCGCTTCGACGACCATGGGATCATGCGGTTTGTCGCTTGGCGAAACCTGTCTGCCGCCTATCGGCAGGCCGTCGACGGACACTCGCCATGGCGCCCGGGCGATCAAAATGCCGAGCCGATCTTCATCGGCGACGTTCAAACGGCTGACATACCGGAAGCTCTGACGGCAACCATCCTGCAGGAAGGCATTCGCGCCTTTGCGTTTATTCCGCTGACGATCGATGACAAGGTCATCGGCAAGTTCATGACCTATTTTGCAGAGCCTCGCGAGTTCACGCCGAACGAGCTCCAGTTGTCAGTGACGATTGCACGGCAACTCGGCTTCAGCATCGGCCGTCGATTGGCTGACGATAACGCCCGGCGATTGAGCGCCGCCGAAGCACCGACGCCCGGGGGTCTGGCGCCGCAAGAGTCGATCTCGGGCAGGCGATGGCGACGGGCAACTACATTGCCACATCAGGTTGAGACACAATTGCCGCAGTCAATTTAGGCTCACCGTAAAAAGCGCGGATCGCTGCGACGACACCGGCGGTTAGGACCGCAATCCCGCCGGCTTCCGTCAACGTCGGCCAACGGCCCTGGGCTACCAGTCCGAAGAGCGTTCCGAAGACTGTTTCCGACACGATCAATTGAGCGGAAAGCACGACGGGCAACCGTTGTGCGGCGATTGTCCAGGCCGTGGCCCCGCCGACGGATGCCAGGATCGCCAGAGAGGTTCCCCAGACATAAAGTGGTGCCGCAACATTCCAGCCGAGGCCGAGCCTGGGCATCTCGAACACGTCCATCACCACACCGACCGGCACGAACGCCAGCATCTCCAGCCCGCCACTGACCATGATAAGCGCTGTCCAGACGCCCGAATCCACGTTCGGGCGCTTCGCAAGTGCACTCTGGTTGAGAAGGGCGAACCATGTCCATAGGGTCACGGCCGCGACCGCCAACGGAATGCCGATCACCAGCGACTGTGTCGTCGCTATGCTTCCCCGGTCGAAGACGCTGATGTTGACGAGGCAAAGGCCGAGTGCTGCCAGCATGAGAGGCAGGAACAAGACATTCCAGGAGACGGTTCTCTGACGCAGGTTTCCAGTAACCGCCAGCACCACCGGCACCAGCCCCAGAAACGCGGGCGCGATCACCGGGCCTGCGAAAATGGCCGCGCCCACGACTGTCAGGAAATAACCGACATAGCCGATGAACCCGAGCCAGAGTGCCATCAGCAGGTCGTGGACGCTCAAATCTCGGGCGGCCTCCCTTCTTAGGGCAAGAATGCCAAGTCCGACGGCGCCGGAGATCACAAACCGGAATACTGCAAAATCGAAGACTGAATAATCGCCGATGACGAAAGGGACGACAAAATTCAGCGACCACGCGAAGGCCGCGAACAGGGCGGCCGCGATGCCGATCAACATGGATATGTTCATGGGACGGCGCCTTTGTTTGGAGGTTGAAATGCGGATCACTCGGTTTGTCACGAAGAGCCGAGGAAGACGGCGCCGAGCGCGACGATCGCGCAGGCCGTGACGCGCCGCAGCGTCAGCGCCTCGCCGAGAAATACCCGCCCGATCAGCACGGCGAACACCACGCTGGTTTCCCTCAGTGCCGTGATCGGTCCGGCCGGGCCTAGGGCGAAGGCCGCGATCACGGCGCCGTAGGCAATGAGCGACACCATGCCGCCGCCGATTGCCTTCCAGGTCTCCGGCGAGCGAAGCTCCAGCGTGAGTTTTCCGCGCATGGCGACATAGGTTGCCGACATCAAGGCGCCATAGATCAGGAAGATCCAGATCGCGTAGGTGCTTGCGTTGCCGGAGATCCGCACACCGATCGCATCGACCGTGGCATAGCTGGCGATGAACAGGCCGGTCAGCAGCGCAAATAGAATGGATGGCGTCGAAGCTCGCGTCCGGCCCAGAGAAAGGCTCATGATACCGAGTGCGACGAGAACGACCCCGACCATCGCAAGCAGGGTCAGATGTTCCCCGGCAAACACCAGTCCGCCAAGTGTCACCAGCAGCGGCACGCTGCCGCGAACAATGGGATAGACTTGCCCCAGTTCGCCATGCCGGTAGGCCGAAACCAGAAAGACGCTGTAACCAACTTGGAGACAGGAGGAGAGGATGAGATACGGCCATGCCCCGGAAGGCGGAAGAGGAAAGATTGCGGCGAAGGGGATGGCGATCAATGCCATCGCCAGGCCCATGACCGTCACCGTCCAAAGCCGGTCTGCGCCCGAGCGCAGGAAGGCGTTCCATGTCGCATGCAGGACCGCCGCAAAGAGCGCGAGCGCGATGACGGTCGCGCTCATCGAGACCCGTCCGGCATGGCAATGATGCTGGACGCCGCCTTGCGGACGTCACGCATGGCAGCGTCCCCCTGCCCCATCTGCGCCAACAGGGTTGCTCCTTCGAGAAGCATGAAGAGCGCGGCGGCCGCACTTTCAGCCCGATCCGCAGGCATTGTCTCATCGAGAATTTGGCGCAGACGTCGTTTCAGCCCGTCTTTGTGCCCGGCAACAGCCTCAAAGACCGGATGGTCGGCATCGCCGAACTCGGCCAGCGCATGCGCAAACAGGCAGCCGTGGAATTCCGGGCTGCGAAACCAGCGCTCATACCAGTCGAAGATGGTGGCGATCTTCTCTTCTGGCGTTGCCACCTGTTCGGCGAGGTCGTCGAGTTGGGCATTGAACCGGTCCGTCCGGTACCGCAACACCTCGACGATCAGTCCGTCCTTGCTGGGAAAGTGGCGATACATCGTCATCTTGGCGACGTCCGCCTCGGCGATGATGCGGTCGATGCCAGTAGCGTGGAAACCGACGCTCTTGAACAGGCCATAGGCGGTTTCGATGATGTGCTGACGTTTATCGGAGACGACTGGTGATGGCATGGCAAAAACCCATGGTGATGAGACAGGTCTGTATCATCACCATGGACTGAATTGCCGTGGCCGTCAAGAAGGGGTTGGAACAAGAGCAGTG
>UCMT01000041.1 GCA_900473795.1 Hyphomicrobiales bacterium
AAGAGGGAGATCCACCTCCCCTCAAGAGGAGGCTGATTCGCACCACTGGTAATTTCCCTGCATTTCCGCCATATACACCGCGACAAACGATGGAACGCACCTCATGAGCACAACGGTCGAATTCGCAAGGATGAACGGGCTTGGCAACAAGATTCTGGTCGTCGACATGCGCGGCCGCAAGGACAAGGTGACACCGGAAGCGGCGATCGCGCTCAATGCCGATCCTGAGACCCAGTTCGACCAGATCATGGCGATCCACGATCCGAAGGCCAACGGCACCGATGCGTGGATCGATATCCTCAATTCCGACGGCTCGAAGGCGCAGGCCTGCGGCAACGGCACGCGCTGCGTCGTCCAGGCGCTGGCCAGCGAAACCGGCAGACGCGCTTTCACCTTCCAGACCGTCGCCGGCATCCTGAATGCCGAAGAGCATGCTGACGGCACGATCTCGGTCGACATGGGCACGCCGGTTTTCGAGTGGAACCGCATTCCTCTGTCGGAGGAATTTTACGACACGAGCCGCATCGAGCTGCAGATCGGCCCGATCGACGACCCGATCCTGCATTCGCCCTCCGTCATGTCGATGGGCAATCCGCATGCGATCTTCTGGGTCGACCGCGACGTCATGTCGTTCGATCTCGAACGCTTCGGGCCGCTGCTCGAAAATCATCCGATGTTTCCCGAGCGCGCCAATATCACGCTGGCTCAGGTCACCTCGCCCTCGTCACTGACGACCCGCACCTGGGAACGCGGCGCCGGCCTGACGCTCGCCTGCGGCTCCGCCGCCTGCTCCGCCGCCGTCTCTGCCGCCCGCACCGGCCGCACCGGCCGCACCGTGGCGATCACGGTCGCCAGCGCCACCCCGCCCGGCATCCTGTCGATCGAATGGCGCGAGCGCGACGACCATGTCATCATGACGGGACCTGCCGAATGGGAATGGTCCGGGACGGTCGACCCCACGACCGGGCTGTGGTCGCGCGAGGACGTCGCGGCCACGGAAAGCCGGGCGCTTTGAGCGGCGTCGACGTCATAACCTTCGGCTGTCGTCTCAACACCTATGAATCGGAAGTGATGCGGGCGGAGGCCGAGAAGGCGGGGCTGAACAATGCCATCCTCGTCAATACCTGCGCTGTCACCGGCGAGGCCGTGCGTCAGGCCCGCCAGGCGATCCGCCGCGCCCGCCGCGAAAATCCGCATGCCCGCATCATCGTCACCGGTTGTGCCGCTCAAGTCGAAAAGCACGCCTTTGCCGAGATGCCCGAGGTCGACGCCGTGCTCGGCAACGAGGAGAAGCTGAAAAGCGCCTCCTACCGGTCGCTTCCCGATTTCGGCGTCTCGGCGGAAGAAAAGCTGCGCGTCAACGACATCATGAGCGTACGCGAAACAGCACCGCAGATGGTCAAGCTGATCGAGGGGCATGTGCGCGCCTTCATCCAGGTGCAGAACGGCTGCGATCACCGCTGCACCTTCTGCATCATCCCCTATGGCCGCGGCAATTCCCGCTCCGTGCCGATGGGCGCCGTCGTCGACCAGGCGCGCAAGCTCGCCGACAGCGGCTATCGCGAGATCGTGCTGACCGGCGTCGATGCCACCAGCTACGGCGCCGACTTGGCCGGCACACCGACGCTCGGCCTGCTCGCCAGGACGCTGCTGAAGCAGGTTCCCGAAATCCGCCGCCTGCGCCTCTCCTCGATCGACAGCATCGAGGCCGACAGCCATCTCATGGACCTGATCGCCGATGAGCCGCGCTTCATGCCGCATCTGCATCTGTCGCTGCAGCATGGCGACGACATGATCCTGAAGCGGATGAAACGCCGCCACAGCCGCACTGACGCCCTGCGCTTCATCGACGACGTCCGCCGGCTGCGGCCGGCAACGAGCTTCGGCGCCGACATGATCGCCGGTTTTCCGACCGAGACCGAAGAGATGTTTACGAATGCCGTGAGCCTCGCCGAAGAGGCGGGCATCGCCCATCTGCACGTCTTTCCCTACAGCCCGCGACAGGGAACGCCCGCCGCGCGCATGCCGCAGCTCGACCGCGCCCTGGTCAAGGAACGTGCCGCCCGGCTGCGCGCCACTGGACTTCAGCTCCATCAGGCCCATCTTGACAGCATGATCGGAACGCAGCAAAGCCTGCTCGTCGAGAACAACGGCCTGGCGCATACGGAAAATTTCACGCTTGTCGCTGTCCCCGGCCTGACGCCGCGCGATATGGTTGAGGTGACGATCACCGGCCACAACGGCAAGCACCTCACGCATGTCACCCAAACCCGCTCAGCGGCCTAGGATGATAGGTGAGACAGACAAAGACCTGAAGCGCGTCGCGCTTTGGACATGCAACTGACGGCCCCCGACCCGGCCCGAGTTTACGGATACCCCATGGCGCTCAGCTTTCTCAAAAAGGTCTTCACTTTCGGCAAGGACAAGCCGATCGAAGCCGAGCCCGCCGCCGTGCCTGCGGTCGACGAGGTCATGGATCTCGCCGAATCGGCCTTCACGCCCGAAGAGACCCGGGCGATCGAGGCCGAGCTCGAGCCGCACTCGCGCGAGGAACACCTGCCGCTCGCCACCGATCCGGTGCTGCCGCAAGAAATGGACACCGGCGGCGGCCCCTCTGCCGATAGCGCCGATGCGCCGGAGTTGGAGGCAGAGACGGCTGAGGAAGAGGAACACGCCCTTCTCCCTCCAACCGAACAGATCGGCGATCTCGGCCTGATCCCGCTGGCTCTATTGGAGGCCGAGGCAGAAGATTCTGCTGTTGAGGAAAGCGTGACACCCCCCTCTGTCCAGGAGCCTGTCCTCGGGCTTGCCGAAGGCAAGACCCGGGGGGAACATCTCCCCCACAAGGGGGGAGATCAGGCGGAGCAAGCGCCGACCTCCGCGAGCACAGAGGTCCTGACAACGGAGGAGCATGCCGCGGGCTCAATCTCCCCCCTTGTGGGGGAGATGTCGGCGGAGCCGACAGAGGGGGGTAGGCCTACCGCAACGCTGGACGCCGATCAGCTGAGCGAGAGCCCACCGCAATCGATCTCCCCCCTTGAGGGGGAGATGCCCGGCAGGGCAGAGGGGGGTGACTCTTCTGCCAGCACGACAGACGCGGCAGAACCGCAAGCAACGCCCATCCTCCCCAAGGGTTTCGCCACCGGCCGCGCTGCCGTCGAAGCCCAGCCCGAAGCACCGAAACAGAAGCTCACCTGGTTCCAGCGCCTCCGCCAGGGCCTTGCCCGCACCTCGTCGCAGCTGACCGGCCAGATCACGGCGCTCTTCACCAAGCGCAAGCTCGACGACGAGACGTTGCAGGATCTGGAAGACCTTTTGATCCAGGCCGATCTCGGCGTCGAAACAGCGCTGCGCGTCACCGACACGCTCGCCTCCGAGCGCTACGGCAAGGACGTGACCGGCGAGGACGTTACCCGCATCATGGCGGCCGAGATCACCAAGGTTCTCGCCCCCGTCGCCAAGCCGCTGCAGCTCGACCTCTCCCACAAGCCGCACGTCATCCTCGTCGTCGGCGTCAACGGCACCGGCAAGACCACGACCATCGGCAAGCTCGCGGCCAAGCTCTCGGGCGCCGGCCTCAAGGTGATGCTCGCTGCCGGCGACACTTTTCGCGCGGCAGCCATCGAGCAGTTGAAGATCTGGGCGGAGCGCACCAAGTCCGACATCGTCTCCTCGAAACTCGGCGCCGATGCTGCGGGCCTTGCCTATGAGGCTTTCGAGCAAGCAAAACTGAAGAAGAGCGATGTCCTGATCATCGACACCGCCGGCCGCCTGCAGAACCGCACGGAACTGATGGCCGAACTCGAAAAGATCGTCCGCGTGCTCGGCAAGCTCGATCCCGACGCGCCGCACACGGTGCTGCAGACGCTCGACGCCACCACCGGCCAGAACGCCCTGAACCAGGTCGAGATCTTCCGCAATGTCGCCGGCGTCAACGGCCTGATCATGACCAAGCTCGACGGCACGGCGCGCGGCGGCATCCTCGTCGCCATCTCCGCCAAGCACAAGCTGCCGGTCTATTTCATCGGCGTCGGCGAAGGCGTCGATGATCTCGAGCCCTTCGAGGCCAGCGACTTTGCCCATGCCATTGCCGGCATTGGCCATTGATGCCACAGATATGCCGTGGAAAGCGCCCACGGCGAGGCGAAACGAACCAGGTTTGACCGACGCATGAAATTCGAAAGCGATACCACACCCACCGCCGAAGACCGGCACCACCCGATGCTGAAGCTCGCGCTCGAACTGGGGCCGTTGCTGGTCTTCTTCTTCGCCAATCTGCGCGGCGAATGGCTGGCGGCGAATTTTCCGGTTCTGGCGACGCTCGGCGGGCCGCTGTTCATCGCCAGCGGCCTCTTCATGGCCGCAACGGTGGCTTCGCTCGTCGTCTCGAAGGTCGTGCTCGGCCACCTGCCGCTGATGCCCTTCGTCTCCGGCATCGTCGTCCTCGTCTTCGGCGGCCTCGGCATCTACCTGCAGGACGAACTCTTCTTCAAGATGAAGCCGACCATCATCAACACGCTGTTCGGCGTGGTGCTGCTCGGCGGCCTTGCCTTCGGCAAATCGCTGCTCGGCTATGTCTTCAACGCCGCCTTCCAGCTTGACGAGGAAGGCTGGCGCAAGCTGACCCTGCGCTGGGGCGTGTTCTTCCTGTTCCTTGCAATCCTTAACGAGATCGTCTGGCGCGGCGCCAATGCCTATTACCTGCCCGATGCCAAGGCCGCCGACAATTTCTGGGTCGCCTTCAAGGTCTGGGGCACCATGCCGGTCACGCTCGCCTTCACCATGTTCCAGATGCCGCTGATCATGAAGCACTCGCTCAATCCGCCGGAAGAGGCCGGCAAGTGAGCGCCATCGACGCCCGCAACCCCGCGCAGCGGCAGACCGTCTGGCTTGCCGCCTGCGCCGCCATCGTCGTCCTGCAGGCCATAATCATGTACTGGATGGGCCGCATCCCGATCTGCGAATGCGGCTATGTCAAGCTGTTCGAGCCAATCGCGAACGGCCCCGGCAATTCGCAGCATCTGGCGGACTGGTACACCCCCTCGCACATCATCCACGGCTTCCTGTTCTACGGCCTTGCCCATCTCCTGCTGCGCCGCAGGCCGATCGCCGCCAGGCTGCTTCTGGCGCTGGTGATCGAGGTCGGCTGGGAACTGCTCGAAAACTCGCCCATCATCATCGACCGTTACCGCGCCGCGACGATCTCGCTCGATTATTACGGCGACAGCATCCTGAATTCGGTGATGGACACCGTCTTCATGGCGCTCGGCTTCCTGTTTGCCTGGCGCGCGCCGGTCGCGGCAACCGTCGCCATCGCCATCTTCTTCGAGATTTTCACCGGCTGGCTGATCCGCGATAACCTGACCTTGAACGTGCTGATGCTGGTTTATCCGCTGGAGGCGGTGAAGGCGTGGCAAGGCGGCGCGTAGAGCGTGCTCGCAGTCCCGGTTCTTTGAAAACGTCATCGAACGCAAGCCTGGCAGAGCTACCAGCCGGTAAAACCCGACTGTGCTACCCAGAGGCCGCCCCATTCACCCCTCATCCTCGCCCTTGTGGCGGGGATCCAGCGCGCCCAAGTCCTTGGGCGCAAAAAGACTCTTTCACGCGATGGACATCGCGTTGCTGGATTACCGGGACAAGCCCGGCAATGAGGGAAAGAGAATGCCTGATTTAGCGGCATGGCTGCTACTTCGAAGCCATCGCCTTCTCGATCGCCGGAAAAAGCCCTTCCTTCAGGCTTTTCTCGTCGAACGGCCCGACGCGCTTGTAGACGATCGTGCCGGAGGCGTCGACGAGGTAGGATTCCGGGATGCCGTAGACGCCCCAGTCGATCGCCGCCTTGCCGCGCGGATCGATGCCGACGGCGGCGAAGGGATTGCCGAGTTCGCCGAGGAACCGCAGCGCGTTGTCCGTCTGGTCCTTGTAGTTGATCCCGACCACCGTCAGGCGCGGGTCCTTCGCCAGGTCGAGGATGATCGGATTTTCCTCGCGGCACGGCAGGCACCAGGATGCCCAGACATTGACCAGCGTCAGCTTGCCCTTCACCGCCGCATCGTTGAGTGCCGGCATGGGGGCGCCCTTGAAGGTCGCGCCTTCGAGCGGCGGCAGGTCGAGCGACGGCGCCTTGGTGCCGATCAGCGCGGAGGGGATTTCGCTGATGTCCCGGCCGGAATCGAGCTGGCTCCAGAAGATTGCCGCCAGCCCCGCAAAAATCACCAGCGGGAGAACCGCAAGGACGATGCGCGTCTTGCCCGGCCGGGCGCTCCGCAGTTCGGTTGCCTCGTCGCTCATGGCGCCTCTCCACCCTGCGCCGACCGGCGGCGGATGCCGGCCTTCTCCAGCGCCTGCAATTCGCGGCGGCGCGCGCGTCCGTCAGTCCAGACCCAGAGGATCAGGACCACCACTGTAACGGCGGCGGTGCCATAGCTTGCGGCGACATAGGCGGTATGGGTCATCATGGTCAGACCTCCCGGCCAGCGGCTCGCGCCGCCTGGCGGCGCATCGCGGTCACCCGGCGGCGCCAGATCTCGTTGCGCATCGCGGCGATATGCAGCGTGAAGAACAGAAGCGTGAAGGCAACCGCCATCACCAGCAGCGGCCGAAGGAATTCCGGATCGATGGCCGAGCCGCCGAGCCGCAGGACGCTCGCCGGCTGATGCAATGTGTTCCACCATTCGACCGAGAACTTGATGATCGGGATATTGACGAAGCCGACGAGGATCAGGATGGCCGATACCTTCGCCGCCTTGCCCGGATCGTCCATCGCCCGGTTGAGCGCGATCAGCCCGAGATACATCAGGAACAGCACGAAGACCGAGGTCAGCCGCGCGTCCCAGACCCACCACGTCCCCCACATCGGCTTGCCCCAGAGCGAACCGGTAACCAGCGCAAGAAACGTAAAGCAGGCGCCGATGGGCGCCGCGGCGCGGGCGGAAACATCGGCGAGCGGATGCCGCCAGACCAGCGTCCCGAGTGCCGAGACCGCCATCACCGTGTAGCACATCATCGACAGCCAGGCGGCAGGCACATGCACATACATGATGCGCACCGTCTCGCCCTGCTGGTAATCGCCCTCGGTGGTGAAGGAAAGATAGAGGCCGATCGCAAACAGCACGGCGGTCAGCCCGATGAGCCACGGCAGCACGCGCGCCGCCAGGCCTAAAAACCGGGTCGGGTTGGCGAGATCGCTGAATTTGCGGATGGTCAGGCTGTTTTCGCTCATGATGGTTCTTTAACGCCGAAGGACCTTCTCTTCAATGAATACCATGCGATCACATTTGCGTCAGTCGGACGCGGCCCGGAGCGCCAGTGCCGCCGAAAGCGGCCCGATGACGGCGAAGAAAAGCGTGATCGCGATCAATATCAGGAAGGGCGGCAGGAACGGCGCCGGATCCTCGACCGCCGCATAAGCTGCGCTGACCCCGAAGATCAGGACGGGGATGGTAAGCGGCAACACCAGGATCGACACCAGCAGACCGCCGCGCGGCAGCGTTACCGCAACGGCAGCACCGGCCGCGCCGATGAGCGTAATCGCAGGCGTGCCGGCAAGCAGCGTCAGCATGGTCGCACCGATCGCAACCTCGTTCATGTTCATGAACAGCCCGAGCAGCGGCGCGGCGATCACCAGCGGCAGGCCGGTCGCCGTCCAGTGCGCCAGGCACTTCATCAGCACCGTCAGCACCAGCGGCGTCTCTTGCATCAGCATCAGGTCCAGCGAGCCATCCTCCCGCTCCGCCTGGAACAACCGGTCGAGCCCAAGCAGGGAGGCGAGAAGCGCGCCGATCCACAGGATCGCCGGCCCGATCCGCGACAAAAGATTGAGGTCGGGGCCGACGGCAAACGGCACGACGGCGACGACCGTCATGAAGAACAACACACCGATCAACGCCCCGCCGCCGGCGCGCATGGCGAGTTTGAGGTCGCGGAGGAAGAGGGAGGTCATGAAGAGAAAGTCCCCTCCCCAACCCCTCCCCACAAGGGGGAGGGGTCAACCCGGAGCGTCGACCTCGACAAACAACAACGCGCGTCTGTCGCGAGAGCCCGGATATTTGAACGAGGGATTTCGGCGCGGGAACCCATCCCCCTTGTGGGGAGGGGCTGGGGAGGGGACTTAACCAAGCAGCAAGTATTCAAACCAACTCCCCCGCAACACCGGCAAACCCCGTCATCCGCAACTCCCCCGCCTCCACCCCCAATGGCTGATGCGTCGCCGCAACGACGATGCCGCCCGCGCCGAGATGCCGGGTCACCAACGTCGCAAACAGCCGGTCGGCGCTGGCATCGAGCGCCGCTGTCGGCTCGTCGAGGAGCCAGACCGGACGGTAGGCGACGAGCAGCTTGGCCATTGCCATACGCCGCTGCTGACCGGCCGAAAGATAGCCGAACGGCAGATGCGAAATACCGCCGAGACCCAGCGCCTCGGCGGCGTCCTCGATGCCTATCCCGGCCCCGCCGGGCGAATCACCCATGAAGGATTTCCAGAAGGAAAGATTCTCTTCGACGGTCAGCTCCCGCTTCATTGCATTGCGATGGCCGAGGTAGTGGCAGAGCTCGCGCGGATGGCCGATGTCGGCCGACATTCCCTCCATGCGCATGCTGCCCGATTCCGCTGCCAGAAGTCCCGCCAGAACGCGCAGCAGGGTCGACTTTCCAGACCCGTTTGCACCCGTCACGACAAGGGCGTCGCCGGCCGCAAGAATAAAGGAAATATCCTTGAAAATCAGGTCCTCGCCGCGCTTCGCACTGAGGCCTTCGACGACGAGGCTGATCGGCATTCACATTCCTTTTACGACGTTCGTCGCAACGCAAAAAAATTGTCTCAAATTGGTCACGCATGGTCTGGCACGTTCCGGAGAAATTATCTATAACCGCCCCAACACGCCAGCGGTCGGCGTGAATTTCATCCTAGCGCCGAACATGGAATGATTTCCACGTACGGACAGCGGAAATGGCCGTACCCGCATCCCATATCGCGCATAAAATGCGCTCGGGCGTTCGTACGTCACTTTGGCGATCAAACGGAACGGGGTATCCAGTGTCCAAATCCCTTGACAGTTTTAATTGTCGGTCGACGCTTTCGGTCAACGGCACAGACTATGTCTATTACAGCCTGCCGAAAGCCGAAGCGAACGGCCTTGCCGGCGTCTCCAAGCTTCCCTATTCGATGAAGGTTCTGCTCGAGAACCTGCTGCGCTTCGAGGACGGCCGCTCGGTTACGAAGGAAAACATCCTTGCCGTCGCCGAATGGCTGACCAACAAGGGTCTCGTTGAAAACGAAATCGCCTATCGCCCGGCGCGCGTGCTGATGCAGGACTTCACCGGCGTTCCGGCCGTCGTCGATCTCGCAGCCATGCGCGACGCGATGGTGTCGCTCGGCGGCGATCCGGAAAAGATCAACCCGCTCGTTCCCGTCGACCTCGTCATCGACCATTCCGTGATCGTCGACGAATTCGGCACGCCGACCGCCTTTGCCAAGAACGTCGAGCTCGAATACGAGCGCAACGGCGAGCGCTACCGCTTCCTGAAGTGGGGCCAGCAGGCATTCAAGAATTTCCGCGTCGTTCCTCCGGGCACCGGCATCTGTCACCAGGTCAATCTTGAATATCTCGGCCAGACCGTCTGGACGAAGGAAGAAGACGGCGAGATCACCGCCTATCCGGATACCTGCGTCGGCACCGACAGCCACACGACCATGATCAATGGTCTCGGCGTCCTCGGCTGGGGCGTTGGCGGCATCGAGGCTGAAGCTGCCATGCTCGGCCAGCCGGTTTCCATGCTGCTGCCCGAGGTCATCGGCTTCAAGCTGACCGGCAAGCTCAAGGAAGGCGTCACTGCCACCGACCTCGTGCTGATGGTCGTCCAGATGCTGCGCAAGAAGGGCGTGGTCTCGAAGTTTGTCGAATTCTTCGGTTCCGGCCTCGACAACATGACGCTCGCCGACCGCGCGACGATCGGCAACATGGGCCCGGAATACGGCGCGACCTGCGGCTTCTTCCCGGTCGATTCCGAAACCATCAACTATCTCACCATGTCCGGCCGCGAAGAGCAGCGTATCGCGCTGGTCGAAGCCTATTCGAAGGCGCAAGGCATGTGGCGTGAAGGCGACGGCTCCGACCTCGTCTTCACCGACACGCTGGAACTCGACCTCGGCCAGGTGGTTCCGGCCATGGCCGGCCCGAAGCGTCCGGAAGGCCGCATCCCGCTCGAAAACATCGCCTCCGGTTTCGCGGGCTCGCTTGAGAACGACTACAAGAAGCCGGGCCAGCTCGCCCTGCGTTACGCAGTCGAAGGCACGGATTACGATATCGGCCATGGCGATGTGGCGATTGCCGCCATCACCTCCTGCACCAACACGTCGAACCCGTCGGTGCTGATCGCGGCCGGCCTTCTGGCCCGCAACGCCGTTGCCAAGGGCTTGAAGTCGGCACCTTGGGTAAAGACCTCGCTCGCACCGGGATCCCAGGTTGTCGGCGAATATCTCGCCAAGTCCGGCCTGCAGGATTCGCTCGACGCCTTGGGCTTCAACCTCGTCGGCTTCGGCTGCACGACCTGCATCGGCAACTCCGGCCCGCTGCCGGCACCGATCTCGAAGACCATCAACGAGAAGGGCCTGATCATGTCCGGCGTTCTCTCGGGCAACCGCAACTTCGAAGGCCGCATCTCGCCGGACGTCCAGGCGAACTACCTCGCATCGCCGCCGCTGGTTGTCGCCTATGCGCTGGCCGGTACGGTCCAGAAGGACCTGACGACCGAGCCGCTCGGCATCGGCAGTGACGGCAACCCGGTGTTCCTCAAGGATATCTGGCCGACCTCGCAGGAAATCCAGGAATTCATCCTGAAATACGTCACCCGCGCACTCTACGCATCGAAATATGCCGACGTGTTCAAGGGCGACGCCAACTGGCAGGCAGTTCAGGTTCCGGCAGGCCAGACCTATGCGTGGGACGACAACTCGACCTACGTCCAGAACCCGCCTTACTTCGTCGGCATGGGCAAAACCGGTTCCGGCATTTCCGATATCAAGGGCGCCCGCGTCCTTGGCCTGTTCGGCGACAAGATCACCACCGACCACATCTCGCCGGCCGGCTCGATCAAGGCGGCGTCTCCGGCTGGTGCCTATCTCATCGGCCATGGCGTCGGCGTTGCCGACTTCAACCAGTACGGTACGCGCCGCGGCAACCATGAAGTGATGATGCGCGGCACCTTTGCCAACATCCGCATCCGCAACCACATGATGGGACCGAACGGCAAGGAAGGCGGCTACACGATCCACTATCCTTCGAAGGAAGAGATGTCGATCTACGACGCGGCCATGCAGTACAAGGCAGAAGGCGTTCCGCTGGTCATCTTCGCCGGCGTCGAATACGGCAACGGCTCGTCGCGTGACTGGGCGGCCAAGGGCACCAACCTGCTTGGCGTCAAGGCCGTGGTGGCACAGTCCTTCGAGCGCATCCACCGCTCCAACCTCGTCGGCATGGGCATCGTCCCCTTCGTCTTCGAGGAAGGTACGACCTGGGAATCACTCGGCCTGAAGGGCGACGAGAGCGTTACGATCGACAATCTCGGCAACGTCCAGCCGCGCGAAAAGCGGATAGCGAAGATCACCTATGCCGACGGCACGGTGAAGGACGTTCCGCTGATCTGCCGCATCGATACGCTCGACGAGGTCACATACATGAACAATGGCGGCATCCTGCAGACCGTTCTGCGCGACCTCGCCGCTTAATCCATCCGGATGAAAACAAGGGCCGGGGCTGCAAAGCCCCGGCCTTTTTGCGTCTCGTGCGCGCAGCGCCTTCGATGTCGTTCGCCTCACTCCAACGTGACTTTCTGTTGAAAGGCGAGCGGCGTATGAAAGGCTTCGATTGCTTCGCAGCTCCCCGCATCCTTGAAATGGAACGCCGATGCCTGGATCCCTTAACCTTCGCCGCATCATGCTCGCCTGTGGCCTCGGCCTGATGGCGCTGCCGGTCGTAGCCGGCGAGCCGGCAGGTGTCGTCGAACTGTTCACCAGCCAGGGCTGCTCTTCCTGCCCCCCGGCGGATGCGGCGCTGAAAAAACTGATCGACGACGGCAAGGTCGTGGCGCTTTCCTATCACGTCGACTATTGGAACTATCTCGGCTGGGCCGATACGCTCGCCACCAAGGATAACACCGCCCGGCAATATGCCTATGCCAGGATGCTCGGCCGCAGCGGCGTCTACACGCCCCAGGCCATCCTCAACGGACGCGACCATATCAACGGCGCCGATCTCGACGGCATCAACCGGCGGCTGGCGGACATGCGCGAAAAGGGCAAGGGTCTGACCGTTCCGGTCAATGCCACCGTGCGCAAGGACGAGGTCGACATCAATGTCGGTGCCGGCGACGGCAAGGCCAATGTCGTCGTCGTCTATTTCAACCGCGAGCAACTGGTGGACGTGAAGAAGGGCGAGAACAGCGGCAGGACGATCTCCTACTGGCACTCCGTTCGCGATGTCCAGACGATCGGCATGTGGGACGGCAGCCCCGCCAATTTCGTGCTGCCGGCCTCCGTTCTCAATGAAGGCGACAATGGCGGCTGCGCCGTGCTCCTGCAGAAGATGAAGGACAATGAAACGCCCGGCGCCATCCTCGGCGCGACGACCGTCATGGCGGACAGCGCCGCGAACTGACGGCTCAAGTTACTGGTTCGGCCCGGCAGCATCGAGGGGCTGGGGCTGAGGGTTCGAAGATACCGGACCGAACCGACCAGGCTTCTTGGCAACGGGGCGTTGCCAGAAAACGTGGCGTTTGGAGTGGCCGCGCCCGATGGGCGCTGATGGCCAACCACTCCAACACTGCTCCCGCTCGAAAAACGCATCCCTCGAACAGACAGCAGACCGGACAATCGGGAGGACTCCCCATGTCGGCGAGCGCGAGTGTCGTTTCGAAATGGGGCGCGGTTTTGGCTGAAATGCGGCATACAGAAGAAAGTCTCTGGCAAACCGGTGCGGCTTGCGGCTTGCATTTCAGCGAAGGTCAGGCAAACTGTAACCGTCCTGTCACAATAAAGGCCGGGGTACAGATGACCGATCAGCCGGATTTGCCGCAAGGCGAGACCCGTTCCGAAAGGCAGCCAACCTCCAATGTGGTTGTCCACCTGCACGAATACCGCAGCAGCCAGGACCCGCCTCCCGTCACCTTTCACCGCAGGGAACTCGACCTGATCCTCAGGCTCTATGGCCGCATGGTCGGCGAAGGCGAGTGGCGCGACTATGCGATGGACCACCTGCGCGACCGGGCGGTGTTCTCGGTGTTCAAGCGCTCAGGCGAGATGCCGCTCTTCCGGATCGAGAAAAACCCGAAACTGGCGGCGAAGCAGGGTGCCTACAGCGTCGTCAATACACACGGCATGATCCTGAAGCGCGGCCAAGACCTGCAACAGGTGTTGAAAGTCTTCGACAAGATGCTGAAGCTGATCGAAACCTGACTCAGCCGCGATACAGCGTATCCGGATAGACGCCGGGCTCGGGATCGGTCGTCAGGCCGTCGCCGAGCGGCAGTTGCATGATGATCGTATCGAGCCAGCGGCCGTGCTTGAAGCCGGTCCCCTTCATCAATCCGCCATGCTCGAAGCCGGCCGCGCGGTGGACCGCCACCGAAGCCGGATGCGCCCCGCCGATAACGGCGACCATCTGGCGGAAGCCGAGTTGCGTGCAGCGCCGGATGAGTTCGGCGAGCAGAGCCTTGCCCACGCCCTGCCCCCTCGCCTCCGGCGCCAGATAGATCGAATCCTCGACCAGGAAACGATAGGCCGGCCGTGTCCGGAACGCCGAGGCGTAGGCATAGCCAAGCAGGAGGCCATCGGCAGCGACCGCGGCGATATAGGGATAACCATTGCCGACGATAGCCGAGAACCGCGACGCCATTTCGGCTTCGCCAGGAGGCGTCATCTCATAGGAGGCAACGCCGTTGAGCACTGACTCGCGGTAGATTGCCGTGATGGCAGGGAGATCGGAGAGGGTTGCATCGCGCAGGGTGAAAGACATCGGCAGGCCTGATTGCATGGAAGTCACTCGTTCTTTCATACCGGGATGGGGCGATCAGGCAAGCGCCAAACGTCACGGATCAGGCAACAAAAAAGGCGGCCGAGGCCGCCTTTTTCGATTGTCTGCAGGTTCCGGTTATTCGCGGTTTCCGAGGAAACGCAGCAGGAACAGGAACAGGTTGATGAAGTCGAGGTAGAGCGTCAGGGCGCCCATGATGGCCTTGCGGCCGGCGACTTCGGCACCGTCTGCTTCGAAGTACATTTCCTTGATCTTCTGGGTATCCCAGGCGGTCAGCCCAGCGAAGATCAGCACGCCGATGGCGGAGATCGCAAAATCAAGCGCGGACGAGCCGAGGAAGATGTTGACGATCGAGGCGATGATCAGGCCGAACAGACCCATGATCAGGAACGAGCCCATGCCGGAGAGGTCACGCTTGGTGGTGTAGCCGTAGAGCGACAGACCGCCGAACGAAGCCGCCGTGACGAAGAACGTCTGGACGATGCTCTGGCCGGTATAGATCAGGAAGATCGACGACAGCGAAAGACCCATCAGGCCCGCATAGACCCAGAAGGTGGTCTGGGCGGCGGACACGCTCATGGAGTTGATGCGGAAGCTCATGTAGAACACCAGTGCCAGCGGCGCGAGCATGACGACCCACTTCAGCGGGCTCAGATAGATCGCCTGACCGAAGGCGGTCAGCTGTCCGTCGGCAAACGCAAATTGGAACGCGGCATAGGCGGCGATACCGGTGATCGCCAGACCAAGGGCCATCAGGTTGTACACCTTGAGCATATAGGTGCGCAGACCTTCATCGATTACGGCCCCCGCCTGCGCACCAGTCTGCGCCGTCCGGGTTTGGTAGTTTCTAAGATCAGCCATTGTTTCCTCTTATAAGCCCCGGTTAAGTTTACGGTGTCAGGCCACAGGGCGCATCATTTTCGAGATGCCAGCCACTCGGCCCAGGCGCCGCTGCGGGGCTCCAGCATGCCTCCGTAGAATATGATGTCGAAATATGACTTGCACAAGACCGGCGGGGCCGCGAATCGATCGAAAAGCACCTCCAAACGCCTTTTGCGCCATAGCGTTAACGGTTAACTGGCCCATCAGAGTTCCCGCAGCACCGGTGCGGCCTTCTGACCGAGCACCCGCCAGGTGCCGGCAAGGCCGAAACCGACCGTGACGACCAGCGCGACGGCCATCGTCGCCAGGGCGACATCCGGCAGGAAGGACGACGGCAAGGTCATGATCTGGCTCACCACGTACCAGGCCGCCACGCCGCCGGCGAACAGGGCGAAGACGGCCGTCGACAGGCCGAGCATCGCGTATTCGTAGCAGAAGGCACGGATCAGGGTCGAACGTGTGGCCCCGAGCGTCTTCAGGACGACGGCATCGTGGGTGCGGGCCCGATTGCCGGCGGCAAGAGCACCGGCCAGCACCAGAACCGAGGCGACGAGCGCGACCGCGGCGGCAGCGCGGATCGCCGTCGCAAGCTGCCCCAGCAGTTGGTTGATGATATCGAGCGCATCCTTGACGCGGACGCTGGTGATCGTCGGATAGGCATTGGTGACGGCCTTCAGGGCGGCGGCCTCATCTGCCGCCGTGGCGTTGGGATCGATGACCGTGGCGAGCCAGGCATGCGGAGCACCGGCAAAGGTGTTCGGCGAGAAGACCATGACGAAATTGATCGACAGGGATTCCCACTCCACCGTGCGGAAATTGGCGATCCGGGCCGTGATGTTGCGGCCAAGCACGTTGACGGTCACGGTGTCACCGAGCTTCAGGCCCAGTTCGCCGGCTTCCTCCGCGGAAAAGGAGACGAGCGGTTCGCCGGAATAGTCCGGCGCCCACCAGCTCCCCTGCGTCAGAGACGAATTTTCCGGCCGGTTTTCAGCATAGGTAATGCCACGGTCGCCGCGCAGGACCCATTGTCCACCCGGCGGCACGTTCATCTTGCTGACATCCTGCCCGTTGAACGCGAGGATACGGCCGCGCAGCATCGGCACTTCGACGATCTTGCCTTCGGGCAGGCTTTTCTGCAGCAGCGAGCGGAAACCCTCGACCTCGGCGCCCTGAATATCGACGAAGAAGAAGTTCGGTGCCCGCTCCGGCAGGTTGCCGGTGAGCTCGCGGCGCAGATTGCCGTCGATCAGCGCCAGCGTGACGAGAAGCGCAAGTCCGAGGCCGAGCGACAGGACCACCGACGGCGTCAGCGCGCCGGGACGGTGGATATTGCCGATGGCGAGCCGGAATGCCGGCGAACTGACGCGCGGCGCCCGGCGGGCCAGCATGGCGACGAGAACGGCGACACCGCGCAGCACGATGAAGGCGAAGGCGATGGCGCCGAGGAAGGTGAGCGAGATCCGGCGGTCATAGGCCGTCAGGATGGCAAGGCCGGCAAGCGCTGCAAGGCAGAGGGCGGCCGCAAGCAGATAGGGCCAGGACGGCAGGCGCGACCGTTCGAAGCTCTGCTCACGGAAGAGCGCGGTCGCCGGTACTTCGCGGGCGTGGCCGAGCGGCAGGATGGCAAAGGCGAGCGCCGTCAGAAGGCCGAACAGGGCGGCAAGGCCAAGCGCTTCCGGGTAGAGCTGGAACGCGGTCGACACCGGCAACATGTTCGCCAGGAATTGCGCGGCGACGAAGGGGATAAGCGCGCCGAGCACAAGGCCGACGACGATACCGATCAACGCGATCATCAGGATCTGGATGAGATAGATGGCGGTGACCATCGCGGCAGGTGCGCCGACGCATTTGAACGTTGCGATGACGCCGCGCTTGGAATCGAGATAGGAGCGCACCGCATTGGCAACGCCGACGCCGCCAACGATGAGCGCCGTCAGTCCGACGAGGGTCAGGAACTGCGAGAAGCGGGTGATGTTGGCCGTCAGTGCCGGCGCCGCGTTCTGGCTGGTGCGGATCGACCAGCCGGCCTGCGGGAATTTCTCCTCGGCCTGCCGGCGTAAGGCGGGAACGCTGGAGGAATCGTCGACCTTCACCTTGTAGGCATGTTCGACGAGACTTCCGGTCTGCACCAGTCCGGAGGCTGCAAGCGCATCTGCCGACAAAAGCAGGCGCGGCGCAAAGCCGAACCCGTCCGACAGCGCGTCCGGCTCGCGGACGATCACGCCGGAAATGCGGATGCGGGCCGTACCGAGCAGGATTTCATCGCCGACCTTGATGCCGAGCCGCTCCAGAAGCAGTGGGGCTGCCAGCGCATCATGGACATCGCCATGACTGGCCAGAAGCTCAGCGAGCGGTGCCGCCGGCTCGCTTTCGAGCTTGCCATAGAGCGGATAGGCGCCATCGACAGCCTTCAGCTCGACCAGCGCCTGGTTAGAGCCATCGGGAAGTCTTGCCATCGAGCGCAGGCCGGCGGATACCGCGACCGTGCCCATGTCATCGATGAAGGCCTTTTCCTCAGGCGTCGCGACGCGGTTGTTGAGTTCGAAGCGGATATCGCCGGCGAGCAGCTCGCGGCCCTGGCTGGCGATCGAGCTGGTGATCGACTGCGACAGCGAATTGACGCCGGCAATGGCCGCCGTGCCGAGCGCAACGCAGGCGAGAAAGATGTAGAAGCCCTTCAGGCCGCCGCGCATTTCCCGCAGCGCCAGGCGAAAGGCGAGCCCAGGACGAAAACCGTTGGCAGCACGGCCCGTCATGCGGAAATCGCCTTCGACAGCGACGCGGCAACCGATGAGTCAAGCCCGGAACCGGAAACGATCTCACCGGAGCGGACCCGCACCTGGCGCGAGCAACGGGCGGCAAGCGAGGCATCATGGGTGACGAGGACCAGCGTCATGTCGCGCTCGGCCTGCTTGGAGAAGATGAGATCGGCCACCTGGCGTCCGGTTTCGGCATCGAGATTGCCGGTCGGCTCGTCGGCGATCAACAGTTTCGGCGCCGGCGCCAGGGCGCGAGCGATCGCCACGCGCTGCTGCTCGCCGCCTGAAAGCTGGCCGGGATAGTGCGACAGCCGCTCGCCGAGACCGACGGAGGCGAGCTCCTGGCGGGCAATCTCGAAGGCGTTGCGGACATTGGCAAGCTCGAGCGGCACCGCGACATTTTCGAGCGCCGTCATGTTCGGGATGAGATGGAAGGACTGGAAGACGATGCCGATATTGCGGCCGCGGAATTCCGCCACCCGGTCTTCGCTCAAGCCGTGCAGCGGTGTGCCGTCGATGATGATTTCGCCGCTGTCGAGACGCTCCAGACCGGCAAGAACCATCAGCAGCGTCGACTTACCGGAGCCGGAGGGGCCGACGATGCCGACAGACTCACCGGCCCCGATGGTCAGGCCCATTCCCTTCAACACATGAACGGACGCAGCGGCCTGGCCGAGTGTCAGATCCGCATTTTTCAGTTCGATCATGGTTTTTGCCAAAGGAAACTGTCCTATATGTAGAATATGGAGATTGCCGGAGTGGCTGATTTTTTACCGATTTAAGGGCGCATTCATGCGAATAAAAGGTTTCATGGCTTTTTTGTTGGCGATCACGGCAATTGTGATCACCTCGATCCCGGCCCGTTCCGCCACGCTCAATCTCGTCGGCTTTGGCGACAGCCTGATGGCCGGTTATCAATTGCCGCCGGAAGACGCCTTTCCTGCACGTCTCGAAAAGGCCCTGCGCGCAAAGGGCCATGATGTGACGATCGCCAATGCCGGCGTTTCCGGCGATACCACCTCGGGCGGACTGGCGCGGATCGACTGGTCGGTGCCGGACGGCACCAAGGGCGTGATCCTCGAACTCGGCGCCAACGACGCGCTGCGCGGAATCGCACCCGAAGAAAGCCGCAAGAACCTGATAGCCATGATCGAGAAGCTGAAATCGCGCGGCATCCCGGTTCTTCTGGTCGGCATGCTGGCGCCGCCGAACATGGGCGGCGACTATGCGGGCCGGTTCAATCCGATCTATCCGGAGCTTGCCGAGACCTATGGCACGGAACTCTATCCGTTTTTTCTTGACGGCGTCGTGGAGAATGCGAAGCTGAAGATCGAGGATGGCATGCATCCGAACGGCGACGGCATCGGCGTCATGGTCGAGCGCTTTCTGCCGGTCGCCGAACGCTTCGTACAATCGCTTTCAACGGGAGGCTGAGAGAACCGGAAAAAATAAACTCTTGTTCAACGACTGTTAATCGCGTTGGATAAATATTGCAGGTGCGAAATTGTAGTTGCGTGCAGATGTCAAGCATGATTCGCTGACGATATCTGCTAGAGATTCGGGGAGCTCGTCATGCCGAGACTTTTCACCGCCCTCGAGATTCCGCGTAATGCCGCAATGAGCCTTTCATTGTTACGTGGTGGTCTTCCCGGTGCCCGTTGGATCGATGTGGAGAATTACCACATCACACTCCGCTTCATCGGTGACGTCGACAACCGGACCGCTGACGAGATCGTCGACCGGCTCGACCGCATCGAACGGCCGGAATTCCAGCTGCAGCTCACCGGCACCGGCGCCTTCGGTTCGAAGAAACCGCATTCCGTCTGGGCCGGGGTCAGCAACCCGCCGGAACTCTATGCCCTGCAGGCCGAAATCGAGCGCATCTGCCAGCGGCTGGGTTTGCCGGCCGATCCGCGCAAGTTCACGCCGCATGTGACGCTCGCCAGGCTGCGCTCGTCGCGGGTCGAGGATGTCGTCGGCTACCTGTCGGGACGCGGCGGCTTCTACACCAACCCCTTCACCGTCTCGCGCTTCGTGCTCCTGTCGTCACGCGATTCGATCGGCGGCGGCCCCTACATCACCGAAGAGGTCTTCCCGCTCTACGAGCCGATCTCTTCCAGCCTGCCGATCAGCGAAGAGCAGCCTTCGAAGAGCATGCTGTAGACGGCATCGAAGCCTTCCGGGCCCCCATAATAGGGGTCGGGCACGTCGCGCTCGGCGCCCAGCGTATAGCCGAGGAAAAGATGCAGCTTGTGTTGCGTGGCCGGCGGCGCGAGCGCGCGCAGCGTCGCGAGATTGTTCCGGTCCATCGCAAAGATCAGATCGAAGGCCGTAAAATCGGCTGCTTCGATCTTGCGGCCGCGCTGGCCGGCAATATCGATGCCGTGGCGCCGTGCGACGGCAATCGAGCGATGATCCGGCAGGTCACCGATATGCCAGCCGCCGGTCCCGGCGGAATCGACATCGACCGCATGGCCCTGTGACAGATGCCGCAGAATGCCTTCGGCCAGCGGCGAACGGCAGATGTTGCCGAGACAGACAAAGAGAATTCTGACAGGTTTCATGCTATCCAACGGGGCAGGAGAAAAATTGAACCTATCCAAGGCTGTCGCGTTGTGAAACCACAATGTTGCCGTCACAAAAAAAGGGGGGATTGTCATGAAACAGGAAAAGCTCAACCCGGAGACCGTTACCGAGAACTTGCACAAGATGGAGGGCTGGGTGCTTGCTGAAGATGGCCTTTCGATCTGGAAGACCTTCCGGTTCAAGAGTTTTGTCGAAGCGTTCGGCTTCATGAGCGAATGCGCGCTGGCGGCGGAGAAGTTCGGCCATCACCCCGAATGGTTCAATGTCTACAACAAGGTGGACGTGACGCTGACTACCCATGATTCCGGCGGGCTGACCGAGCTGGACTTCAAGCTCGCCGCCAGAATGGACCGCGCGGCAGCCGGGCGCATGCCCGACCATATGAAGGAAGCCCATTTGAAATAGGCGCCGCGCTCACCCATATGCTTTTCCATGAAGGACGAGGCGAAGAAGATGGATGACGTCAAGATCGGCGAGATTCTGCTGCCTGGCGAGGAGAGCGAGCAGGAGGCAAAGGCCCGCAAGGTCGAGCGTCGCTTCTGGCCGACGCTCAAACGCGCCATGCGGCAGGTGCCCTTCAGCCGCGACCTCGTTGCTGCCTATTATTGCGCCATGGACCCGGCGACGCCGATGCGCACCCGTGGCATCCTTCTTGGCGCTCTTGCCTATTTCGTCCTCCCGTTCGATTTCATCCCCGACGTTCTCGCCATGGTCGGCTTTTCCGATGACATCGCCGTGCTGACAGCCGCCTTTGCCGCGATCGCCGGTCAGATCAAGGAACAGCATTACGTCAAGGCGGACGAGGCCTTGCAGGATAAACTGCCCGACTGAGCCGCCATCGCGAGCAGCGAAATGCTGGCCTGCCAACCCGCCCTGCCCCACGTTTTCTCGCTATCCCCCGCCGGGCACGACGCTTTTTTCAAAGGTCAAACTCTTGCCTGATTCTTTGTGACATAAACGCGCGTCGAGCACGCTTTGGCTGATGGGCTACCGCTCAGCAAGCGAAGCGCGCACGGCAGACGGAATTCGGCACGCTCGCCGGGAACCGTTCCCTGGATTTTCGCAAAACCGTGAAACAATCAGGCTTGCATCGTTCGGGCGCGCCTTTGCTAGCCTGAATATCTTGGCAAGCCTGGAACCTGGAGCAGGATTTGCGTCGCAACGTGTTCCGTATTAAAGCGGGTGCGCAGTGAATTCAGAGAATGTTGACGGTTTGGTAACCTGAATTAAGTCAAAATAAATCAAATCATGACCATGCGTTGCCCGGCTGATGCTGATCGGGCACCGGCGCCCAAGAAACCGGCAGGACAAGATGTTTGTAAGAAAGCTCATCACCGCACTCGCACTCGTGACGGCATTTTCCGGCGTGGCCTCGGCCCAGTCGCCGACCCGTATCCAGCAGTTCAATGCCTGGGGTGCCTATTCCTATACCTCCGGTTCCAGCAAGGTCTGCTACGTTCTTTCGGTGCCGAAGGAAAAGAGCCCGGCCAATGTCGATCATGGCGATATCTTCTTCCTTGTGTCGCAGCGTCCGGGCCAGAACATCTCCTACGAGCCGCAGGCCATGATGGGCTATGCGCTGCAGGAAAATTCCAAGGTCACCGTTACCATCGACGCCAAGGATTTCGTGATGTTCACCAAGGGCAATTCCGCCTGGGTGGAGAACGCCGCCGAAGAGCCGGCGCTCGTCGCCGCGATGAAATCCGGCAAGGCGATGTCGGTTGCCGCAAAGTCGCGCAAGGGCACGCCGACGGCCTACTCCTACTCCCTGTCGGGCATTTCGGCCGCGCTGAAGCAGATCGAAGGCTGCAAGTAAGACCGGTTCGATCTGATCGTTGTTGCAGAAGGCCGGTTCGTCCGGCCTTCTGCCGTTAAGGCGTTCGTCTTTTTGCAGATCTGCCCTGATGCGCCGGAGGGTGACGGCGGGCGAAAACCGTGCTAAAGGCCCGCTCCATGATGGCTGCGCGGATCCTTGGCGATCCCAAGGCGCGGCAAACGAACTCTGATCTCAGCATTTTACGCGACCGGCTCCAGGCGAAGCGCTTGAACGGACGTTGCGTATCCAGGACACGGGAACTGGCGAGAATGGCCGCGACTGAAGCACTCAATCTGGACCGCCCTGTCAAGGCACCGGCCCGCCCGGCCATGGCGGCCGAAATGCCGTCGCTGATCGGTCTTTCGCGCGAGGACATGGGCAAGGCGCTGACCGAAATCGGCGTTCCGCAGAAGCAGGTGAAGATGCGGGTGAGCCAGCTCTGGCACTGGCTCTATGTGCGCGGCGTCTCCGATTTCGACCACATGACCAATGTGTCGAAGGACATGCGCGAGATGCTGAAGAAGCATTTCACCATCGCCCGGCCGGAAATCGTCGAGGAACAGATCTCGACCGACGGCACCCGCAAGTGGCTGTTGCGCTTCCCGCCGCGCGGCGCCGGCCGCCCCGTCGAGATCGAGACCGTCTACATCCCTGAGGAAGGCCGCGGCACGCTGTGCATTTCCAGCCAGGTCGGCTGTACGCTCACCTGTTCCTTCTGCCACACCGGCACGCAGAAGCTGGTGCGCAACCTGACGGCCGAGGAAATCCTGGCGCAGCTTCTGCTTGCCCGCGACCGGCTGGGCGATTTCCCGGACCGCGATACGCCGGCCGGCGCCATCGTGCCTGCCGAGGGCCGCAAGGTCTCCAACGTCGTCATGATGGGCATGGGCGAGCCGCTCTACAATTTCGAACACGTCAAGACGGCGCTGCTGATCGCCACCGACGGCGACGGACTGTCCCTGTCGAAGCGCCGCGTGACGCTCTCGACCTCCGGCATCGTTCCGGAAATCCACCGCACAGGCGCCGAGCTCGGCGTCATGCTGGCGATCTCGCTGCATGCCGTGCGCGACGACCTGCGCGACATGCTGGTGCCGATCAACAAGAAGTATCCGCTGAAGGACCTGCTGGATGCCTGCCGCGCCTATCCCGGCCTGTCGAACGCGCGCCGCATCACCTTCGAATATGTGATGCTCGAGGGCGTCAACGATTCGCTCGAAGACGCCAAGGAACTGGTGCGGCTCCTGCGGGGCATTCCCGCCAAGATCAACCTGATCCCGTTCAATCCGTGGCCGGGCACGAACTACCAGTGTTCCTCCTGGGAGCACATCGAGGAATTCGCCGACTTCATCAACGCGGCCGGCTATGCCTCGCCGATCCGCACGCCGCGCGGCCGCGACATTCTCGCCGCCTGCGGCCAGCTGAAATCCGAATCCGAGCGCATGCGCAAGGTCGACCGCATGGCCTTCGAGGCGATGATGATCGCCAATCACGGCGAGGATTGATCAGAAAATTTGATGAATGCCGGTCTCCAATTCGATTGATTTAGCCTGTCGCGCTTCCTAAGAAGGCCGAAAAATCAGTCTCGGAGGACACCCATGCGCTCAATCCTGCTTGCTCTCGCAGCAACCGTCGCCCTCGCCCTGCCCGCGCGGGCAGACGAGGTGACCGTCGCCGTCACCGCCATCGTCGAACATCCGGCGCTCGATGCCGTGCGTGATGGTGTCAAGGAAGCACTGGCCGCCGCCGGCTACAAGGAAGGCGAGAACCTCAAGTTCCTGTATGAGTCCGCCCAGGGCAATCCGGCGACGGCCGCGCAGATCGCCCGCCAGTTCGCCGGCGAAGGCCCGAACGTCATCGTTCCGATCTCGACGCCCTCGGCGCAGGCGGTGGTCTCCTCGACGCGCGACATTCCGGTCGTTTTCACCGCCGTTTCCGATCCGCTCGGCGCGCAACTCGTCAAGGACATGGACAAGCCGGGCGGCAACGTCACCGGTCTCTCCGACCTGTCGCCGGTTGCCGAACATGTCGCGCTCATCAAGGAGATCCTGCCGAACGTGAAATCGATCGGTTATCTCTACAATTCCGGCGAGGCGAACTCGGTTTCGCTGCTCGCCGTCCTGAAGACGGAAGCCGAGAAGGCCGGCCTGACGGTCGTCGAATCCGCCGCGACGAAGTCCGCTGAAGTACAGGGCGCCGCTCGCGCCCTCGTCGGCCGCGCCGACGTCATCTATATTCCGACCGACAACACGATCATCTCGGCGCTCGAAGGTGCTGTCGCCGTCGCCGAGGAAGCCAAGCTGCCGCTCTTCACGGCCGACACGGACTCCGTTTCGCGCGGCGCGGTCGCTGCTCTCGGCTTCAACTACCATGATGTCGGCAAGCAGACTGGCGACCTCGTTGTGCGTGTCCTGAAGGGTGAAAACCCGGGCGATATCGCCGTCAAGGTCGCAGCCGGCACCGATCTCGTCATCAACAAGGCTGCCGCCTCGAAGATGGGTGTGACCTTCCCGGAAAGCGTGCTTGGCCGCGCCACCCGCGTCATCGAGTAAGCGCGCATCGCGTCACGCCTGCACAATCCGATTGATTTCGAACCGCCCTCCTTCCATACGGGGGCGGTTCATCTGTAAAAGCACGCGCTCTTCCATTTGCCGATGCGGGCGGAAGCGCGCGAAGACGTCAAGAGAAGTGGACCGACAGCGGTGAGCCAAATTGCCTTCTGGGGAGCGGTGGAGCTGGGGCTCGTCTATGCCTTCGTCGCCATCGGCGTGTTCCTTGCCTTCCGCGTGCTCGACTTTCCGGACCTGACCGTGGATGGTTCATTTCCACTCGGCGCCGCCGTCACCGCCGTGCTGATCATTGCCGGTGTCAATCCCTGGCTTGCCGCCGGTGTTGCCATGATTGCAGGGGCTGCCGCCGGGATCGTGACCGCGATCCTCAACGTGCGCTTTCGCATCCTCAATCTCTTGGCTTCGATCCTGACGATGATTGCGCTGTTCTCGGTCAATCTGCGCGTCATGGGCAAACCCAACGTCGCGCTGATCAATGCCGACACGATGCTGTCGCCCTTCTACGGCCTCGGCCTGCGCGATTTCTATGTCCGGCCGCTGTTCGTCGGGCTGCTGGTGGTGATCGCGGCGCTCGCGGTGTGGCGCTTCCTCGAAAGCGACGCCGGGCTTGCCATGCGCGCAACCGGCGCCAATGCGCGCATGGCCCGGGCGCAAGGGGTCGACACCAGCCGCCAGATCTATCTCGGCATGGCGATGTCGAATGCTCTGGTCGCACTCGGCGGCGCGCTGTTTGCCCAGACGAACGGCTTTGCCGATGTCACATCCGGCGTCGGCACCATCGTCGTTGGCCTTGCGGCCGTCATCATCGGTGAAACCCTGCTCGGCAGCCGCGGCATCCTGATCGCGCTTGCCGGCTGCGTGCTCGGCTCGATTCTCTACCGGATCGCCATCCAGCTCGCGCTTTCGACCGACATGCTGGGGCTGCAAGCCTCCGACCTCAATCTGGTCACTGCAGCACTCGTCACCGTCGCCCTCGTCCTTCCCCGCCTGCGCCGCGGAGGTGCCGCATGATCAAGCTCGACGCTATCCAGGTCGTCTTCGGCAAGGGCACGCCGCTCGAGAAGCGCGCATTGAACGGCATCAGCCTGACCATCGAGGAAGGCACCTTCGTTACCGTCATCGGCTCGAACGGCGCCGGCAAATCGACCGTGCTTGGGGTGCTCGCCGGCGACGTGTTGCCGGCCGCCGGACAGGTAACGATCGGCAAGGTGGACGTGACCCGCAAGGGAACCGCCGCCCGCGCCGGGCTCGTCGCCCGCGTCTTCCAGGACCCGCTGGCGGGAAGCTGCGGCGCGCTGTCGATCGAGGAAAACCTGGCGCTGGCCGCCAAGCGCGGCGAAAGCCGCGGCCTGACGCCGGCACTTGGGACCAAACGCCGTGAACATTTTCGCGAACGCATCGCCGAACTCAATCTCGGGCTCGAGAACCGCATGAAGGACCGCATGGACCTGCTCTCGGGCGGTCAGCGCCAGGCGGTCTCGCTGGTCATGGCGACGCTCGCCGGCTCCGAAGTGCTGCTGCTCGACGAACACACGGCAGCCCTCGATCCCGGCATGGCCGAGTTCATCATGAACCTTACCCAGAAGATCGTTTCCGAGCGCAAGCTGACGGCGCTGATGGTCACCCACTCGATGCGCCAGGCGCTCGATTTCGGTCACCGCACGATCATGCTGCATGCCGGCGAAGTCGTGCTCGACGTCTCCGGCGATAGCCGCAAGACGCTGCAGGTCGAGGATCTCATCGCCATGTTCCGCCGCATCCGCGGCCAGACGCTGGATGACGACGCGCTGCTGATCGGCTGACGGCCGCCAGCAATTTGCCCCAATCGGCCGTCAAGCAATGGCTTGTCGTCCGCTGGGGGTGAATGATGCTTTCTCGCCGCATGCTGATCGGTGGTGGACTGTGTGCCGGTGCTGCCGGCCTGACAGTGCCTGTCATTGGGCCCCGCGCCGAAAACAGGGCTCAAGCGGAGGAATGGGCGACAAGGCTTGTCGCGGCCGCCCGCTCGCAGATCGGCGTCACACTGTTCTACGATCCCTCCTATTCGAAGATCGATTTTCCGGGCGGCGACGTACCGCGCTTCAAGGGCGTCTGCACCGATGTCATCGTCCGCGCCTATCGGGACGGCCTTGACACCGACCTCCAGGCCCTGGTGCATGCCGACATGCGCAACGCCTTCACCGCCTATCCGAAAAACTGGGGTTTGAAGACCACCGACAGGAATATCGACCACCGGCGCGTCCCGAACCTGCAGACGTTTCTGAAGCGGCAGAAAGCCGAAGTGCCCATTGTCTCGGACGGGCTTGCCTATAGCCCCGGCGATATCGTCACGCAGATGCTGCCCGGCAACAAGCCGCATATCGCCATCGTCAGCGACGCCCTCAGCGACGACGGCTCGCGACCGCTGCTGATCCACAATATCGGATGGGGAGCGAAGATGGAGGATATCCTCTTCGCCTTCACGATCACCGGGCACTACCGCTATAGCGGCCAGGCCACCTAGCGCGTCTGCGTGAACAGGATCTTCACCGCGAAGATCGAGAAGACGCCTGCAAACGTGTAGTCGATGCCGCGCATGACGCTCTTCTTGCGCTGCAGCCAGCCCGACAGCCAGTCGGCGGTCAGGATGACCAGCATATTGACCGGCATGGCCGCGACGATGAAGAAGAAGCCGAGGAACAGCAGCTTCTGCGTCACGGCCGGATCGTTGGCGGTGACGAATTGCGGCAGGAAGGTCATGAAGAAGATGATGACCTTCGGGTTGAGCAGGTTGACCCATAGCCCGGTCGAGATATTGGCCATGGCGGACGCGCCCGTATCCTCCACCTTCTTCACCGACAGGCTCGACCCGTAACGGATCGCCTGCACTGCCAGCCAGAACAGATAGGCAGCGCCGCCGGTCTTCAGCACCATGAAGGCCGTGGGCGACGCGGTGATCAGCGCCGAGATGCCGAAGGCAACGAGCAGCGTGTGCACGACGCAGCCGAGGCTCGTGCCGATCACCACGAAGAAGGCGGCGGCCTTGCCCTGCGACAGCGCCCGGCTGATCGACAACGTCATGTCGGGACCCGGCGTCGCGGCCAGAAGCAATGTCGCGGCGGTGAAGGCAAGAAGCGTCGGCAGGCTGGGCAGAAAATCCATGGCGTAAGGTCCTCGAATGGCAACGTGCGCGATCCCTGGAGCAGGTAACGAAACACAACGATGCCACGTTCTTTCGCGGGGGGACGCGCTCTGTTTCGCATAGTGGAACGTTTTTGTGTTTTCAGGTATTCTTATAGATGGAGACAGGAAAGGAGAAGGGCTGACACAGGAGAAAAGCTGATGAGAAAACTCGCGATCATTTTGGTGTCGCTGATCACAGCCTTCACAAGCATTACACCGGCACAGGCGTTCCCGCCTGTCGACAGGGCCAACGCCGTTAAAAATCCGGATGTCGTCGACGTCCGTTACCGGGGTCGTCACGGCGGGCACCACAACCGCTACGGCGGACACCATGGCCACTATAGCCATCACCATGGGCACCACTATGGCGGTGCGATTATCGGCGGTCTTGCGGCTGGCATGATCTTCGGCGGCATGCTCGGCTACCCTTATTACGGCTCCGGCTACGGCTCATATTATGGCTCGGGTTACTACCCAGGAGCATTTTATGGCCCCAGAGCGTATTACGGCCCGGGAGCTTTTTATGGTCCGAGAGCCTACTATGGTTCCGGAGCATATTACGGCCGCAGAGCTTACTATGGCGGCTATCGCTCGTGCGCTGCCCGTTATCGTTCATATCGCGCCTGGGACAACACTTACCAGCCATATTATGGCCCCCGCCGGCGGTGCTGGTAGTGGTGTGAAACAGAGCGATTAGATCAGCGCCCGCCACCGTCGCTGGCGGCGGGTCATTGCCTGTTTTGCGCCTACCGACACTCGAACCTTGTTCACCTCGCGCAGGGAAAGGCGCAACGCAAGCGATTCCCTCGACCGAAAGGCTTGCGCGCCCCGGCAATCTCGCTAAAAGTGCCCCAGAATTTTTCCCCGAGAAATCTCCTGGGCGGCGCGATCCCGCGCTTTCCGACAGACGGACAGACAAACATGGCAAAGCAAGTCAAAAAGGTCGTTCTCGCCTATTCCGGCGGCCTCGACACATCGATCATCCTCAAATGGCTGCAGACCGAACTCGGCGCCGAAGTCGTCACCTTCACCGCCGATCTCGGCCAGGGCGAAGAACTCGAGCCGGCCCGCAAGAAGGCGGAGATGCTCGGCATCAAGGAAATCTACATCAAGGACGTCCGCGAGGAGTTCGTGAAGGATTTCGTCTTCCCGATGTTCCGCGCCAACGCCGTTTATGAAGGCGTTTACCTGCTCGGCACGTCGATTGCCCGGCCGCTGATCTCCAAGCACCTGATCGACATCGCCCGCGAAACCGGCGCCGACGCAATCGCCCACGGCGCCACCGGCAAGGGCAACGACCAGGTCCGTTTCGAACTGTCGGCCTACGCTTTGAATCCCGACATCAAGATCATCGCGCCCTGGCGCGACTGGTCGTTCAAGAGCCGCACCGACCTGCTCGAATTCGCCGAAAAGCACCAGATTCCGGTTGCCAAGGACAAGAAGGGGGAAGCGCCGTTCTCCGTCGACGCCAACCTCTTGCACTCGTCCTCCGAAGGCAAGGTGCTTGAAGACCCGGCGCAGGAAGCCCCCGAATACGTGCATATGCGCACGATCTCGCCGGAAGCCGCCCCGGACAAGGCGACCGTCATCAAGATCGGTTTCGAAAAGGGTGATGCCGTCTCGATCAACGGCGTCCGCCTCTCGCCGGCATCCCTGTTGGCTCAGCTCAACGAGTATGGCCGCGACAACGGCATCGGCCGCCTCGATCTGGTCGAAAACCGCTTCGTCGGCATGAAGTCGCGCGGCGTCTACGAGACCCCGGGCGGCACCATCCTGCTCACCGCCCATCGCGCCGTCGAATCGATCACGCTCGACCGCGGCGCGGCACATCTCAAGGACGAGATCATGCCGCGTTACGCCGAGCTGATCTATTACGGCTTCTGGTTCTCGCCTGAGCGCGAGATGCTGCAGGCGCTGATCGACAAGAGCCAGGAGCATGTCGAGGGCGAAGTGACGCTGAAGCTCTACAAGGGCAACGTCATGGTCACCGGACGCGAGAGCGACAAGTCGCTCTATTCCGACAAGCTCGTCACCTTCGAAGACGATCAGGGCGCCTACGACCAGAAGGACGCCGCCGGCTTCATCAAGCTGAACGCGCTGCGCCTGCGCACGCTGGCTGCCCGCAACCGCGACAAGTAAGACGGCGAACGTTTAGGATCGAAGCCCGCTTCCTTAACGAGGCGGGCTTTTTTTATTGTTCGCCCGCGATTGCTGCCGCCACGACAGATTGGCGCGCCACGAACTGGAACAGGCAATAGCCGATGATCGCCGTCAGGGTCATGACCGGGATGATAATGCCGAAGGCGAGGAGCGGAACGCCGATCAGCGCCGCGGTAAAGCCGCCGAGGAAGCCGCTTCCCATCTGGACGAACCCCATCATCGCCGAAGCGGAGCCGGCGATGTGCGGAAAAGGCCGCAGCACCACCGTCGTCATATGCGGCGTCAGGAAAGCGATGCCGAAACTCAGGAAGGCCACCGGTATCATGACCGAGAGATAGCTCGGCTCGATCAGTTGAACGGAGAGCGCCGCCAGAACGCCGGCAAGCCCGAGCGAGACGAGGCCGGCACGAACCGACCCTTCGCCGCCGAGCCGCGGCGCCACCAGCCGCAGGCAGACCGACCCGAGAAAATAGGGGATCGTCTGCATCAGCATGCCGACACCGAAGGCCGTCGGCGTCATTCCAACGCGCTCGATCAGGATGAACGGCAACATCGTCGCCTGCGCGTAAAGCGTTCCAATCGAACCGCCGAGAACCATCGTTCCAAACAGGAAACGCCGATCGAGGATGAGCTCGGCATAGGCAGCCAGGAGCTTCGACGGCCGCGCGCGCGACCGGTCCGGCACGCTGGTTTCGCGCATGAAGGCAGTCACGGCACAGGCGACCAGGAAACCGAACCCGACGAGCAGGACGAAGATCGCCTGCCAGCCGAAGGCGGCCAGTGCCAGCCCGCCGAGCGTCGGCGCGATGGCGGGGCCGATTGCCAGCATGATGCCGATCAGGTTCATGATGCGCGAGGCTTCGACGCCGGTGAACTGATCGCGCACGACGGCGCGTGCAACCGTGATGCCGACCGAAGCGCCGATCCCCTGGATCAGCCGGCCGGCAAGCAGCCAGTCGACGGATGGCGCGAAGGCGCAGACGAGGCTGCCGATGAGGTTGATGCCGACAAAGGCGAGTGTTGCCTTCTTCCGTCCGAAGGCGTCCGACATCGGCCCGGCGAGGAGCTGCGCGATGGAAAAGCCGCCGAAATAGACCGAAAGCGTCAGCTTGATCATCGACTCGGTCGTCGCAAAGGCTCGTACCAGTTCCGGCATCGCCGGCGTGTAGATCGACATGGAAATGGGACCGAGGGTCGCCAGCAGCGCACCGAGCATGCTGGTGCGGCGTTCACTCATCCGGAAACTCATTCAGGCGTACCCTTTTTGTCGGCGAAGCCGCAGCGGTCGAGCTGGCGCAGGTTCTCGCGCAAGCCTTTGAGGCTCAAACGCAGCGCCTCACGCCCGGCCGCATCGAGACCGGCAGTCACCTGGTCCATCAGTTCGCGTACCTCGTTGCGGATATCGAGGAGCAAGGGATCAGCTTTGGCTGTCACCGCCACGTTCTTTGCCCGCCGGTCGCAAGGGTCCGGAACCCGTTCGACCAGCTCAAGTCCTTCCAGCCGATCGAGATAGGTCGAGAGCGTCATCGGCTCGATACCCATCCTGACCGCGATATCCGCCTGCTTGATGCCCTCCGTCACCGCCACCTGGATCAGCGCGCGCGCTTCTCCAGGCGTCACTCCAAGGCCGGATGCGCTGATGCGCCGATCGAAAGCGCCGCGCAACAGCCGCGACACGTCCGTCAGCAGCATGCCGATCGTATCGGTTTCCAGTCTGACCGGCATGGCAACTCGCTTCAACGATTATCGTAAGCTTTACTTATCATTTTGCAATCGACACGGCAAGTTTGCCTGTGCCCGTCGTTCTCCGCGAGGACCTAATAAATCGATCACGAAAACATCACGAACAAGCACGGCGGATGACAACCGCGTGCCTCGCGGACGCGTGAATTGAACGTGTTTGACCTGCAGGCGCACAGTTCGTCGCGGGCAATCAAGCCCATGTCACTGGGAGAGACATCATGTTGAAGACAATTCTTGCCGCCACGGCCCTCGTTTCCTGCCTGTCGGCGCCGGCCTTCGCACAGGGGATGATGGCCTGCGACGAGGCATCGATCATGAAGACCGAGGAAATGGCGAAGGGCATGACCGATCCGATGAAGAAGGACGCGATGATGATGGCGATGAAGGAAGTCGACAGCGCCAAGATGGCCATGAAGGACGGCAAGACCGACGACTGCACCAAGCATCTCGACAATGCCATGAAGGCAACCGAAGCGAAGTAATTCGCCGCGTCCCGCGTGGCAGGGCCGGCACCGCCCTGCCCGCATCTTGACGGAATCAGCAACGCAAGGTCGAATGGCTCTTCACGCGCAAGGAGATTCCATGACGCAGGCCCTGCTTTTCGGCGCCTTTCTGGCGGCGCTGTCCTACGTGCTCATTCCCGGCCCGGCCTTTCTGGCCCTCCTCGGCATCGGCGCCGGTCAGGGCCGCAAGGCGGGCGCGCTCTTTATGGGCGGCCATCTGGCGGGCGATCTTCTCTGGTCGGCGCTGGCGCTTGTTGCGATCGTCGGCGCCAAGACCATCGGCAGCACAATCTTCGATATTCTCGGCCTGCTCTGCGGACTCTATCTCGCCTGGATCGGCTGGACGGCGCTGCGGGCAAAGCCGCGCGGCGAAAACCGGCCGTTGGTCAGCGTCGAGCGGCCTTATCGCCGCGGCCTCATTTTCGGCCTGACCAATCCCAAGGGTTATCCGGTGGCGCTGGCGACCTTCACGGCCCTGCTTGCAGGCTCCGCCAACGCGCTCGATTTTCATGCCTTGCCCGCGCTGCTCGCGGTGTCGTTCCTCGGATTTCTCGTCGCCGACATCATCCTGATCGGCATTATCGGCGCATCCGTCGTGCGGCGCTTCTACCGCAAACATGAACTGGCGATCGTCCGCCTTTCGGGCGTGCTGTTCATCGGCTTTGCCGTACAGGCCGTCTGGCATGCGGCACCCGGCCTTCTCGGGCTGAGGAAGCCGTGATCCGGAGCCTCCACGCGCCCACCCGACAATCTTGATATCTCCACAATCGCTGCCGACAAGATGCGCAGCACCCGCCATCCTCGGCGGGGAAAATCGGAATTTGAAAGGACTGCCCCCATGACTTCGAGCCCCGTGCTGAACCCTGCCGTCACCGACTGGAATGGCCCGGATGGTCTGCCGCGCTTCGAGGCGGTCAGCGATGGTGATTTTGCGCCGGCGTTCGACGCGGCACTTGCCGAGCATGAGGCGGAAATCGACACGATTGCCGCCAACGCCGAGGCGCCGACATTCGCAAACACCATCGTGGCGCTGGAAATCGCGGGCGACCGGCTGTCGCGCGTTTCGGCGCTGTTCTGGAACCGCGCCGGCGCCCATACCAATGATGCGATCCAGACGCTGGAGCGCGATATCGCGCCGAAAATGTCACGGCATTATTCGAAGATCGGTATGAACGCAGCCCTTTTCGCCCGCATCGACGCCTTGTGGGAAGGCCGCGACGCGCTGGGGCTCGATCTGGAAGCGACGCGCGTTCTCGAGCGGCACTGGAAGGGTTTCGTCAAGTCCGGCGCGAAACTGCCGCAGGCGGAGCAGGAACGGCTCGCAGCGATCAACGAAACGCTCGCGAGCCTCGGCGCGAAATTCGGTCAGAACGTGCTGGCGGACGAAAAAAGCTGGGCGCTGCTTCTCGACAATGATGACCTCGCAGGAGTGCCGCAGTTCCTGAAGGACTCCATGGCGGCCGCGGCGCGCGATCGCGGCGAGGAGGGCAAATATGCCGTCACGCTGTCGCGCTCGATCATCGAGCCGTTTCTGACTTTCTCGGAAAAGCGCGATCTGCGCGAACAGGCCTTCAGGGCCTGGGCCGCTCGCGGCGAAAATGGCGGGGGGACCGACAACCGCGCCATCATCCGCGAAACGCTGGCATTGCGCGCCGAGAAGGCAACGCTGCTCGGCTACCAAAACTATGCGGCGCTGAAGCTTGACAACACGATGGCCAAGACGCCGGAAGCCGTGAACGGGCTGCTGACCCAGGTCTGGGAAAAGGCAGTGGTTCGGGCGAGGGAGGAAGAGGCCGATCTGGCCGAACTGATCGCCGCGGAAGGCCGCAACCATCCGGTCATGCCCTGGGACTGGCGCCACTACGCCGAAAAGCTGCGGGCGCAGAAATTCAATTTCTCCGAAAGCGAGCTGAAACCCTACCTGCAGCTCGAAAAGATCATCGACGCCTGCTTCGATGTCGCGCAGCGGCTGTTCGGCATCACGGCAACGGAAAAGAAAGGCGTCAGCGGATATCACCCGGATGTCCGCGTCTTCGATATCCGCGACACGGACGGCAAGCTCGTCGCGCTGTTCCTCGGCGACTATTTCGCTCGTTCCTCCAAGCGCTCCGGTGCCTGGATGAGTTCCTTCCAGTCGCAGCACCGGCTGACGCTGAAGAGCGGTGCCAAGGGCGAATTGCCGATCATCTACAATGTCTGCAATTTCGCCAAGCCGGCGGAGGGCAAGCCCGCGCTGTTGTCGCTCGACGATGCCCGCACGCTGTTTCACGAATTCGGCCATGCGCTGCACGGCATGCTGTCCAATGTCACCTACCCCTCCGTTTCCGGCACCAGCGTCTCACGCGACTTCGTCGAGCTTCCCTCGCAGCTCTATGAACACTGGCTGACGGTTCCGGCGATTCTCAAGACCTACGCCGTGCACGAGGCAACCGGCGAACCGATGCCACAGGATTTGCTGGACAAGGTTCTCTCGGCACGCACCTTCAATGCCGGTTTCAACACCGTTGAATTCACATCGTCGGCGCTGGTGGACATGGCCTTCCACACCCGTGCCACCGTCGAGGATCCGATGGCGGTGCAGGCCGAGGTCCTGGCAAAGATCGGCATGCCGGCCTCCATCGTCATGCGCCATGCGACGCCGCACTTCCAGCACGTCTTTTCCGGCGACGGCTACTCGGCCGGCTACTATTCCTACATGTGGTCGGAAGTGCTCGATGCCGACGCCTTCGCCGCCTTCGAGGAAACGGGTGATGCCTTCGATGCCGAGATGGCCGGGAAGCTGAAGGACAACATCTATTCTGTCGGTGGGGCAATCGACCCGGAAGATGCCTACACGGCCTTCCGCGGCAAGCTGCCGAGCCCGGAGGCGATGCTGCGGAAGAAGGGGCTGGCTACCTGAAGCGCAGGTGAAGACAATCCCGTCATAAAACGGAAATCGATCTGTCACGGCTCCTTCAGCGCGCCGACATGAATCCCTGCTTAATTCTGCACCCGGGTAGAAAGTGCCCGGGCCTGGAACAGGAGAGCTTCATGTCGAACACACTGAAATCCGTCACCCGCCGGACCCTGCTGCAGGGCGCCGGCGCAACCAGCCTCGTCGCCGCTTCCGGCCTTGCGATGCCTTTCTACGCCCGCGCGGCCAATGCGCCGCAATTCACGCACGGCGTTCAATCCGGGGATGTCGATGCTTCCTCCGGCATGATCTGGACCCGCGTCGACCGTCCGTCCCGCATCCAGATGGAAATCTCGACGGTCGAGAGCTTCAAGGACGCCGTCAGGCTGGCTCCGATGAACGCCCTGCCGGAAAGCGATTTCACCATGAAGCGGCTGATCGAAAACCTGCCGTCGGACCAGGACATCTTCTACCGCTTCGTCGCAGCCGACCTGCAGGACATCAATGTGGTCTCCGAGCCGATCGTCGGTCGTTTCCGCACCGGTCCGTCCTCGCGCCGCAGTGTCCGCTTCGCCTGGTCCGGCGACACGGCGGGCCAGGGCTACGGTATTGACGACAAGGGCATGTATACCTACGGCACGATGGCCAAGCATCAACCCGACTTCTTCATCCATTCCGGCGACACGATCTATGCCGACGGCCCGCTCAAGGACAGTGTCGACCTGGCCGACGGCGCCAAGTGGATCAACAAAGTCGTTACCGACGAGAAGCGCAAGGTTGCAGAAACGCTCGACGAATATCGCGGCCAGTGGAAATACAACATGATGGACGAACACGTCCGTGCTCTGTCGGCCGTCTGTCCGACCTTCTTCCAGTGGGACGACCACGAAGTCGTCAACAACTGGTCGCCCTCCAAGAACCTGATGAAGGACGACCGCTATACGGAAAAGTCGGTCTTTCTGCTGTCGGCCCGCGCGGCCCGCGCCTTCCACGAGATGACGCCGATCCGTTACACGCCGGCCGAGCCGGGCCGCGTCTACCGCAAGATCGCCTATGGGCCGATGCTCGATGTCTTCTTCATCGACCTGCGGTCCTATCGCGGCCCGAACGGCGAGAGCAAGGAAGCCGTGGTCGACGACACGTCGCGTATCATCGGCGCCGAGCAGGTCGCCTGGCTCAAGCGCGAACTCGCCAACTCGCGCGCCACCTGGAAGGTGCTCGCCTGCGACATGCCGCTCGGCGTGATGGTCTGGGACAATTTTAAGGAACTGAAGGGCGCGGAAGCCGTCGCCAACGGCGACAACGGCAAGGCCAGCGGCCGCGAACTGGAGATCGCCGACCTGCTGCGCTACATCAAGAATGCCGGGATCACCAACACGGTCTGGCTGACTGCCGACGTGCACTACACGGCCGCCCATTATTACAATCCGGACAAGGCGCAATTCCAGGATTTCGCACCGTTCTGGGAATTCGTCTCCGGCCCGCTGCATGCCGGCAGCTACGGCCCGAACGACATGGACATGACCTTCGGCCCGGAAGTCAAGTTTGTCAGCGCGCCGACCAAGGAGCAGGGACAGAACCTCCCGCCGTCGGCCGGCCTGCAGTTCTTTGGCCTCGTTGACATTGACGGAGCAACCGAGCAGCTCACCGTGCGGCTGATGAACCGCGACGACCAGGAACTCTGGAAGATCACGCTCGATCCCGCCCGCGCGGCCTGAAACCCATACACCGAGGCACGGTGAGACGGGATTTTCCGGTCTCACCATCCACCGGGTGCGAATGGCTGCGTCGGGAGCGTGTAACAAAACTGTCGCCGAAGTTTCGGAAAACCGTCATTCCGCATTCAAGAGACTGACATGACGGAGCCGCTAGGCTGGGAACAGGAGATTCGCTCCTCGCCCCGACGTCAGCCTGAAGAGCTCTGCATGACACCGATCGAGACGACCCGCCGCCGTTTCCTTTCCTCCATGGGAGCGGTCGGCGGATTTGCCGTCGCCAGCCTTGCGATGCCATACTACGCCCGAGGAACATCGAGCCGTCCGGTTTTCACGCACGGCGTCCAGTCGGGCGACGTCGACACCAAGTCCGGCATGATCTGGGCACGGGTCGATCGCCCGTCGCGCATCGCCGTCGAATATTCGACGACCGAGAGCTTTTCGTCGCCTCTGCGACTGCCGTCGATCGACGCCCTGCCGAACGGCGATTTCGCGGCAAAGTGCCTGCTCGACAACCTGCTGCCCGATCAGGATATCTTCTATCGCTTCACCGCAACCGACCTCTACGACGCCAACAGCGTTTCCGAGCCGATCGTCGGCCGTTTCCGCACCGCGCCGCTCGATCGCCGCTCCGTCCGCTTCGCCTGGTCGGGCGATACGGCCGGACAAGGCTGGGGCATCGACGATGTCGGCATGAAGACCTATTCGACGATGAAGCTGCACGAGCCGGATTTCTTCATCCATTCCGGCGATACGGTCTATGCGGATAATCCGATCCCCGAGGAAATCCCGTTGCGCGATGGAACGGTCTGGAAGAACCGCATCGTCACGGCAGAGAAGAGCGATGTCGCCCGCACGCTCGACGAATATCGCGGCCAGTGGAAATACAATCTGCTCGACGAGCACGTTCGTGCGATGAATGCGGTGTGTCCGACCTTCTATCAATGGGACGACCATGAGGTGCTGAACAACTGGTCGGCCTCGACCGACCTTCGCGACGATGCTCGCTACCGGGAAAAGGATGTCTCCGTCTATGCGGCACGCGCCATGCGTGCCTTTCAGGAGATGACGCCGATCCGCACCCTTCCCGCGCAGCCGGGCCGCATCTTCCGCAAGATAGCCTATGGCCGGCTGCTCGACGTCTTCTTCGTCGACCTGCGCTCCTATCGCGGCGCCAACCAGGGTGATGCGAACGCCGGTCTTTTCGGCTGGCGGCAGGCCGATTGGCTGAAACGGGAACTGGCCGCTTCCAAGGCGACCTGGAAGGTGATCGCCTGCGACATGCCGATCGGCCTCGTCGTCTGGGACGACTTTGGCCACAGGCGCGGCTCCGACGCGATCGCCAACGGCGACAATGGCCAACCGAAGGGGCGCGAACGGGAATTCGCCGATATCCTCACCTTCATCCGCGACAATGCCATCCAGAATATCGTCTGGCTGACAGCCGACGTGCACTATACCGCAGCCCACCACTATGATCCGGCCCGCGGCGCCTTCAAGGATTTCCTGCCGTTCTGGGAGTTCGTCTCCGGCCCGCTGCACTCCGGCACCTATGGCGCGAAGGAACTGGACATGACCTTCGGGCCCGAGGTGCGCTTCATCAAGGCCTCGGGCGGGGGGATCGACCAGAACCTGCCACCCTCCGCGGGCTTGCAGTTTTTCGGCCTTGTCGACATCAACGGCCAGACCGAGCAGATGACGGTACGGCTGATGGACCGGGAGGATCAGGAGTTGTGGCAGGTGACGCTCGACCCCGTTGGAAACAGCGTGTAGCCCGCTTGGGGCGTTTACCGTCCGTCAAGACTTTGCCGCCGCCCCCTTTCGCTTATGCAAAAAAACCTGTATGAGCCGCCCAATTGAAGATGTGGGCAGTTCCCAGATACGCCCCGAAACCTCCGAGTATTCACAGATGAAGATGCGCAACATCGCGATTATCGCACACGTTGACCATGGCAAAACCACGCTTGTCGACGAACTCCTCAAGCAGTCGGGCTCCTTCCGCGACAACCAGCGCACGACCGAGCGCATGATGGATTCGAACGACCTCGAAAAAGAGCGTGGCATCACCATTCTGGCGAAGGCCACCTCGATCGAGTGGAAGGGTGTCCGCATCAACATCGTCGATACCCCCGGCCACGCCGACTTCGGCGGTGAAGTCGAACGTATCCTGTCAATGGTGGACGGCGCGATTGTTCTGGTCGATAGCTCGGAAGGCCCGATGCCGCAGACCAAGTTCGTGGTTTCCAAGGCGCTGAAGGTCGGCCTTCGCCCGATCGTCGCGATCAACAAGATCGACCGTCCGGATGGCCGCCACGAGGAAGTCATCAACGAAGTCTTCGACCTTTTCGCGAACCTCGACGCGACCGACGAGCAGCTTGACTTCCCGATCCTCTACGGTTCGGGCCGCAATGGCTGGATGAACGTCAATCCGGAAGGTCCGAAGGAAGAGGGCCTCGCGCCGCTTCTCGACCTCGTCCTCAAGCACGTTCCAGAGCCGAGCGTCGGCGACGAAGACGGCGCGTTCCGCATGATCGGCACGATCCTGGAAGCCAACCCCTTCCTCGGCCGTATCATCACCGGCCGCATCCATTCCGGTTCGATCAAGCCGAACCAGGCCGTCAAGGTTCTCGGCCAGGACGGCAAGCTGATCGAAAATGGTCGCATCTCGAAAATCCTCGCCTTCCGCGGCATCGAGCGTACGCCGATTGAAGAAGCCCATGCGGGCGACATCGTCGCGATCGCCGGCCTGTCCAAGGGCACGGTCGCCGACACGTTCTGCGATCCCTCGGTCACCGAGGCGCTGCATGCCCAGCCGATCGACCCGCCGACCGTCACCATGTCCTTCATCGTCAACGATAGCCCGCTTGCCGGCACCGAAGGCGACAAGGTCACCTCGCGCGTCATTCGTGACCGCCTGTTCAAGGAAGCCGAAGGCAACGTCGCGCTGAAGATTGAAGAAGCCGAAGGCAAGGATTCCTTCTACGTCTCCGGCCGTGGCGAATTGCAGCTCGCCGTTCTGATCGAAACCATGCGCCGCGAAGGCTTCGAGCTTGCCGTATCGCGGCCGCGCGTCGTCATGCACAAGGACGAAGCAACCGGCCAGATGCTGGAGCCGGTCGAAGAAGTCGTCATCGACGTCGATGAGGAACATTCCGGCGTCGTCGTCCAGAAGATGTCCGAGCGCAAGGCCGAAATGGCCGAACTGCGCCCGTCCGGCGGCAACCGCGTTCGCCTGAAGTTCTTCGCGCCGACCCGCGGCCTGATCGGCTACCAGTCGGAACTTTTGACCGACACGCGCGGCACCGCGATCATGAACCGCCTGTTCCACGAATATCAGCCATACAAGGGCGATATCGGCGGCCGCGTTCAGGGCGTCCTGCTCTCCAACGATGCCGGCGAATCCGTTGCATATGCCATGTTCAACCTGGAAGACCGCGGCCCGATGATCATCGACGCCGGCGAGAAGGTCTATGCCGGCATGATCATCGGCATTCACACCCGTGACAACGATCTCGAAGTCAACGTGCTGAAGGGCAAGAAGCTCACCAACATGCGCGCCTCCGGCAAGGACGAAGCCGTCAAGCTGACCCCGCCGATCCGCATGACCCTCGATCGCGCTCTCTCCTGGATCCAGGACGACGAACTGGTCGAAGTGACG
>UCMT01000070.1 GCA_900473795.1 Hyphomicrobiales bacterium
GGTGAGCGGTTTATAGTCCCAGGCATCGTTCATAGTCAACAGGCTTTTTGAAAAAAATGACAGTTTTTTGACAAACCCTTGCGCCGCAGGGCGTTGCTGCAGTGCGGCCGCTGAAAGGCCGCTTGGAGGGAACCGAAATCACGATTCTGCCCTCACTTCTTCACAATCGCCGACTCTAACCGGGGTTCGGATTTTGATTGAAAGTGCTTCGCCGGCTTCCCCTCCTTCCTGCGTGGTCGACGGCTCTTCTGTTTGACTCGCAGGCGCGAAAGATGCGACACCTTCGCACAACATACCGAGACCATAATAAGAAACGGCTGATAATCAGGGCTTCGCTTTATTGGCATGATCACGGACAAGACCATGATGCGGTCGCTCGGCAACGAGCCGCCAATCCTTGCGGATGGACGCAGGGCCCCCGACCGGCGCGAGATTTCTCTGCGCTGGCTTTCGGGTACGTTCCTCACCGGCATCACCTCGAGCCTCTTGATGGGCGTCGCGCTGTTTGCAGCGCTTGATGGCCGCCAGCAGCTCGCCATCCCGGCCGAAGCCTATGCCGCCCTCGACCCGGCTGCCGGCGGAGCACAGCCGACCGCCGCCAAGCGCGGCAACCGCATCCTGACGCCGAGCATCGTCGCCAAGCCCTCCGACCGCACGATCATGGAAGTCTCGACCATGATCCATGACGGCGAGAAGGAAGTGGTGCGGCGCCAGCCCTTCGCCCATGTGAAGATGACGCTTGCCGCCAACCACCAGCCGGCCGACAGCTACCCCTCCTTCGATCCACTTGCCATTTTCTCGAACGAAGAGGCGGACGCCGCCCCGCCGGTCAGCCGCACCGGAACGCTTTATGGCTCGGATGTCGAATCCGAGGTTGCGCTGAAGACCGTCGACTTCCCGCTCAAGGGGTCAACCTTGAAATTCGCCGCCTCGATGTCGCTGGACGAGGTCGAGGAAAATGTCCGCACCAATGGTTCGGTGCTGACCGACGGCAACACCCAGATCGCCTCGCTCTTTTATGTCGATCCCCGCCGCTTCGCCTCCGACGCATCCGATCTCGACCTGATCCAGGGCCTGTCCGCCCGCGTCGTCGAGGAGAACATGACGGTTTCGGCCTTCGAGAACATCACCGACCAGAGCGCCGAATATGCCGACGACGTCATTCCCGTGCGTCGCGCGACGCCGATCGCAAATGTCATGATCAATGCCGGCTATGCCAAGGCGCAGGCCGAGGACATCGCCGGGTACCTGCGCCCCGCCCTCGATGCGAAGGAACTGCAGGAAGGCGACGTGCTGCGCATCGGCATCATCCAGAAGGGCGAAAACGGCGAGGCGAAGATCGTCCGCGCCAGCGTCTATTCGCGCGGCAGCCATGTCTTCACCATGGCGCTGGACGACACCGGCCATTTCGTCAAGGGCTTCGAGCCGCCGCAGCTGGCCGCCGTCGCCTCCGCCTTCGACGACAACGGCACGCCGGCAATCACCGCCGGCTACGACCTGCCCCGCGTCTATGACGGCGTCTACCGTGCGGCCCTCTCCTACGGCATGAATTCGACGATGGTCGCCCAGATCATCAAGCTGCTTGCCAGCAATGTGGACTTCCAGGCGCAGCTGAAGCCGACCGACAGGCTCGAGGCCTTCTTTTCCGTTGCCGACGACAGCGGCAAGGCGACCGACGACAGCGAACTGCTCTATGTCAACGCCCGGTTCGGCGATGCCGAGACGCGCTTCTACCGGTTCCAGGATCCGGACGACAACACGATCGATTATTACAACGAGCAGGGCAAGAGCATTCGCCAGTTCCTGCTGCGCAATCCCGTCCCGAACGGCACCTTCCGCTCCGGCTTCGGCATGCGCCGCCACCCGATCCTCGGCTTCTCGCGCATGCATACCGGCGTCGACTGGTCGGCGCCGCGCGGCACGCCGATCATCGCCGCCGGCAATGGCGTGGTCGAAAAGGCCGGCTGGGATTCGGGTGGCTACGGCAACCAGACGCTGATCCGCCATGCCAATGGCTATGTCTCGTCCTACAACCACCAGAGCGCGATCGCCAAGGGCGTCACCCCCGGCGCAAAGGTCGTCCAGGGCCAGGTGATCGGCTGGGTCGGCACGACCGGCCTGTCGACCGGTCCGCACCTGCACTACGAACTGATCGTCAACGGCAACCGCGTCGATCCGCTGCGCATCCGCCTGCCCGGCGGCAAGTCGCTGGAGGGCGAGGCCCTCGCCCAGTTCGAAAAAGAACGCACCCGCATCGACGAACTGCTTGCCAAGGACAATGGCAGCGCCGAAGTTGCGGCGGCGCAGTAGGGCTGCGCCTGGAATTCGCTGGTGCCCGGCGGCGTTCCGTTCAGTGGTCGATCGTCAACGTCCCCTGATCCGCGTCGAGTTCAGCCATCGAGCCGGTCGGCAGGCTCACCGGCCGTTCTCCGTGCCCGACCGGCAGACCACCGAGAACCGGAACGTTGAGCCGTTCCAGATGATCGCGCAAAATTTCGATGATCACCCGCCCGCGGGACGGCTCCACCATCATGAATTGGCCGACCGCAACGCCCGAAAGCCCGTTGAGATGGCCAGCCTTGCGCAGCATGGTCAACGCCCGATCGACCCGCCCCGGATAACAATCGGTCGCTTCCAATAGCAGAACGGCGCCGGTGAGATCAGGCAAGGCCCATCCGGCGGCCGTGACAATCAGGTCCAGATTGCCGCCGACGAGAGGACCTTCCGCCTTGCCCGTGGTGGTCAGTGTACCCGTGGGCTCGCCGGGTCGCGATGCGACGGTCATACGGCCGCTCGCAGTCAGCATCCGCACGAGGACATCGCGATTTTCGATATCGGCACCACCTTCACCTCCGAAAAGCGCGCCATGGATGCCCACAAGCCCGCATCGGCGCAAAAGCATGAGATGGAGAATGGTGATATCGCTGAAACCCACCAAGACCTTCGGGTCGAAGCGCACGGCATCGAAATCGAGCCGGTCGGCAATGCGGTAGGAGCCTTTGCCGCCGCGCGTCGCGAAGATTGCGCGGATGTCGGGATCGCGCAACGCGGCGTTCATATCATCGCGCCGCTCGTCGTCCGTGCCCGCCAGATAAGCATGGCGATCGAAGGCATGCGCGCCGAAATCGACGCGAAAACCCAATTCCTCCAAAGAGCGTGCGCGTGCAACAATCGTATCGCGATCCGGCGTGCTGGCCGGCGAGACGAAACGGATGCGGTCGCCCGGTTTCAGCTTCGGCGGGATGATGATCGAACGTTGCCTACTGTTGTCGCTGTTGATTTCACCGCGCATGCGCGCCCCCGTTCCGGATCGCCCCCAACGAAAAAGGCCGCCCCGAAGGACGGCCTCCCTTTGCGTCAGGCCGCGGCCTTCTCGGCCCCGCCCCTGAGCTTGAAGTTCAGCCGATCCGACCCGGCAAAGGCCGTGATCGTCGAGCCGTCCGGGAAATTGCCCTGGAGGATCTGCTCGGCGAGCGGATCCTGGACGTATTTCTGCACCGCCCGCTTCAGGGGACGCGCGCCATAGGCCGGATCGTAGCCCTTGTCGGCAAGGAAGGCGCGGGCCTCGTCGTCGAGTTCGAGCGTGATCTTGCGATCGGCCAGCAACTGCCGCAGGCGTTCCAGCTGGATATCGACGATCGCGCCCATTTCGCCGCGCTTCAGGCGGTGGAACAGGATGATCTCGTCGACCCGGTTGAGGAACTCCGGCCGGAAATGGCCGCGCACCACGTCCATCACCTGGTCGCGTACCATGTCGCTGTCGTCGTTCTCGCCGAGCTGGGTGAGGTATTCGGCCCCAAGGTTGGAGGTCATGATGATCATCGTGTTGCGGAAATCGACGGTGCGGCCCTGACCATCGGTCAGGCGGCCGTCATCGAGCACCTGCAGGAGCACGTTGAAGACATCCGGATGCGCCTTCTCGATCTCGTCGAACAGCACCACCTGATAAGGCTTGCGCCGCACTGCTTCCGTCAGCGCGCCGCCTTCCTCGTAGCCGACATAGCCAGGAGGGGCGCCGATCAGCCGGGCGACGGAGTGTTTCTCCATATATTCCGACATGTCCATGCGCACCATCGCCGTCTCCTCGTCAAAGAGGAAACGGGCAAGCGCCTTGGTCAGCTCCGTCTTGCCGACGCCGGTGGGCCCAAGGAAGATGAACGAACCGATCGGCCGGTTCGGATCCTGCAGACCTGCCCGCGAGCGGCGAACCGCGCGCGACACGGCCTGAACCGCATCGCCCTGGCCGACCACCCACTTCGCCAGTTCATCTTCCATCCGCAGCAGCTTGTCGCGCTCACCCTCCAGCATCTTGTCGACCGGGATGCCCGTCCAGCGGGAGACGACATGGGCGATGTTGTCCGGCGTCACGACTTCCTGCACCATCGGGTCGAGCGCCGAGGAATCCTGGCTTTCCGAGGCTTCCAGTTCCTTTTCCAGCTTCGGGATCACCCCATAGGCAAGCTCGCCAGCCCGCTGGAATTCACCCTTGCGCTGGGCGATCGCCAGTTCGTTGCGGGCTTCGTCGAGCTGCCTCTTCAGGTCGGCCGCAAGACCGAGCTTCGATTTTTCCGCCTGCCAGCGTGCCGTCAGCGCATCGGCCTGTTCTTCCAGCCCGGTAAGGTCGATCTCCAGCTTCTCCAGCCGGTCCTTGGAGGCCCGGTCGGTCTCCTTCTTCAGGGCCTCGCGCTCGATTTTCAGCTGGATGATGCGGCGGTCGAGCTCGTCGAGCTCCTCCGGCTTGGAATCCACCTGCATCCTGAGCCGCGACGCAGCCTCGTCCATCAGGTCGATCGCCTTGTCCGGCAGGAACCGGTCGGTGATGTAGCGGTTGGACAAGGTCGCAGCCGCAACCAGCGCCGAGTCGGAGATCCGGACCTTGTGATGCTGTTCGTATTTTTCCTTCAATCCGCGCAGGATCGAGATCGTGTCCTCGACCGTCGGCTCGTTGACCATCACCGGCTGGAACCGGCGGGCAAGGGCTGCGTCCTTTTCCACATGCTTGCGGTACTCGTCGAGCGTGGTCGCGCCGACGCAATGCAACTCGCCGCGGGCAAGGGCCGGCTTCAGGAGGTTGGAGGCGTCCATTGCCCCGTCCGCCTTGCCGGCGCCGACCAGCGTGTGCATCTCGTCGATGAACAGGATGATTTCGCCCGCTTCCGCCTGGACCTCGGAGAGAATGGCCTTCAGCCGCTCCTCGAATTCACCGCGGAATTTCGCGCCGGCAATCAGGGCGCCCATGTCGAGCGCCATCAGCTTCTTGTCCTTCAGGCTTTCCGGCACGTCGCCATTGACGATGCGCAGGGCGAGCCCCTCGGCGATCGCCGTCTTGCCGACGCCGGGCTCGCCGATCAGCACCGGATTGTTCTTGGTCCGGCGCGAGAGCACCTGGATCGTCCGGCGGATTTCGTCGTCGCGGCCGATCACCGGGTCGAGCTTGCCGTCGCGGGCATCCGCCGTCAGGTCCCGCGCATATTTCTTCAGGGCGTCGAAGCCGGCTTCGGCGTTGGCGCCGTCGGCCGTGCGGCCCTTGCGGATGTCGTTGATGACCTGATTGAGCTTGGAAGCCGTCACGCCCGCCTTCGACAGGATACCGGATGTCGCAGCCGAGGTCTCGATGATCAGCGCCTGCAGCAGGCGCTCGACGGTGACAAAGCTGTCGCCGGCTTTCTTGGCGGCCTCTTCAGCGGTCGAAAACACGCGCGCCAACGGCTGCGCCAAAGAGAGCGAACCATTGCCGCCCGAAACCTTCGGCAGCTTGGCAAGCGCCGCGTCATTGGCGATCCGGGCCGCCTTGGCGTCGCCGCCGGCCCGCTCGATCAGCGATGCCGCCATGCCCTGATCGTCGTCGAGCAGCACTTTCAGGATATGTTCGGGCGTGAATTGCGGATGGCCTTGCGCCAGCGCATAGGTCTGCGCCGATTGCAGGAAACCGCGCACGCGCTCGGAGTATTTTTCAATATTCATCTGTCTACCTCCGGTAATCGGTCAGCCCGTTCCTGGCACCGCCGACAGTTGGGATGAGGCCCCCTGAAAAGGCAAGCCTGTCGTTTTCAGTCGATACCTGATTTGCGCAGGATCAACCCGTTGAAGCGAATATGGGGGAGGAATTTTGGAAATTAAAGGGGCTGCTCTGCCTCTCTTTCCGGGCTGTGGACAGCCGCCAGCCGGCACTGATGTGTGGTCTTCCAAAGGACTGCGATGGTAACACCGAGGAGCAGGATTTCCGAAACTGGCGTGGCAAACCAGATGCCGCCTTCACCGAACGCCGCCGCAAGGACGATAACCAGCGGCACCGCGAAGAGATACGGTTTCGACAACCCGAGAATCGCCGCCCGCCCGGCATCACCGATTGCCTGGAAATAACCTGCGGTCAGCATCAACGGTCCTGATAGGAAGTACAGCGCCACCATCACCGGCATGATCCGCGCAACATCGTCGGCGACGGCATTGTCGCTGACGAAGAGCGAACCGATCGGCCGCGCGAGACCGATCAACAGGATCTCTACGGCAAGGCAATAGACGAGCGCGACGGCCACGCCGAGACGCAGGCTCTTGTACGAGCGTTGCCACAGCCCTGCCCCCACGCTGTTTCCGACAATGGCCTGCACCGCCTGGCTCATGCCCAACAGCGGCAGAAAGGCGAAGGTCATGACGCGGGTAGTGATCCCGTAGGCCGATACGACAACATCATATCGTGTGCCCGCTACCATCTGGAGAGACGCGATGATGGTTGCCGAGACGAGCGCCAGGCCGATGAAGCCGAGGCTTTGCGGCGCGCCAAGCCGAATGATTTCGCCCCAGCCCGCCAGCAGATTGCGGCGCGGTAACAGAGAAAGGCGCAGCGCGGTGCGCCCAAACGACCGGAAACAGAAAAGCAAGCCAAGCGCCACCCCTTGCGCGAGCACGGTCCCGCAAGCGGATCCAGCAACGCCCAGCCCCATGCCGACGATGAAAACAGAGTTGAACACAAGGTTCGCAAGCGAAACTGCAAGGCTGAGGATCGCCATCAACCCGGCCCTGCCTTCGCAACGCAACGCGTCCGCGTTGACCGAAAGCAGAAACTGTATGGGACATGAGAACACGATGATGGAGATGTAGACATGCGCCATCCCCGCCAAGACCCCGTTGCCATTGGCCACGACCAAAACCAGCCTTTCGCCAAAGCCGGCAAACAGGACCATGAATGCGATACCGATCGCGAGTGCAAGGATATGCGCGCGCGTCAATGTGCGCCGCGCTTCGATAAAACGCCCGGCCCCAAGATGGCGGGCAAGAAGACTGGACATGCCGCTGGCGACAAGTGTCGAAAGTGCGATCAGCAGCGTGAAGACCGGGAAGACGATCGTGACAGCACCGACGGCATCAGGACCGACATAGATACCGAGAAAGACGGCATCGGCGACGGTCAAAAGGCCGTTCATGCTCATCACGAAGATGATGGGAAGTGCCGTCTTGGTGAAAATTGCACCAAGAGGGGCAGTCAAATAGGCGTTCTGGCTGGAAGTGTCTGGCGACATCCCGCTCTCCTCAATATTGCATTTCGAACTGAAGGAGGGGGCTCGCATTGCCCACCGCACGAAATGCATCGAGGGTGAGAGATATCGTCAAAGCCAGAATTTCACCGAGACCGAGCGTCCGCGAGCGGCAGGCTTCTGAAAACCATGATGAGGCCGTACAGACAACCCGCGAAACGGTCAAGCCTTAGGCGATCAGTTCTGCGCCTTGGCAGAGCCCGCCAGAAATGCCTCACCGCCCTACCCCACGAAAAAACCCGGCCGCGAAGCGGACCGGGTTCTTCAATATTCTGACATTTTTCAGTCGCCATCCGGCAACCGACCCTGAGCTTTATTCGCCGGCAACCTCAACGAGGGCCGGAGCTTCGGGCTGTTCGCCCGCCGCAGCGGCCTCGTCACCACCGGCATCATTGCGACGCGGCTGGCGGCGGGGGCGCGGGGCGGCACGGCGGCGGGTCGGGGCGGCCCCGGTCGGGGCTTCCTCTTCCAGCGTAACCTCTGCCGGCGTGCCTTCGATCACCGGCTGTGGGCCGGAACCGTCGATGACCGGCTGCGGTTGCAGGTCGGGGCGCGCCTGCGGCTGGGCCTGTTCGGACCGCGGCTGGCGCTGGCGGTCATGGCGCTGGCGGTCGCGGCGCTCGCCGTCCTGCTGGCGCGGCGGGCGATCGGCCTGCTGCGGGCGACCCATATCAGGCTGCTGGTCCTGGATGGCGCTTTCGTCGACGTCGTTCTGGTCGAGATCGTCGTCGCGATCGTTGCCGTCGCGATCCTGATAGTCGGACCGGTCGCCGTAGTCGCTGCGATCGTCACGCTGGAAACGTTCCTGCATCTGCGCCTGGGCGGCGGCAATGATGCGGTTGTAATGTTCGGCATGCTGAAGATAGTTTTCCGCAATGACCCGGTCGCCGGAGCTCTGCGCGTCTCGGGCAAGGGTCGCATATTTCTCGGCAATATGCTGCGCGGTACCCCGGATCTTCACGTCCGGTCCGGAACTGTCATAGGTCCGGGTCAGCGGGTTGGAACCCTTCCGGTTATGATTGTTGTTACCACCGCTGTTGTTGCTGCTGTTATTGTTATTACGCCCACGGCCGCGCTTGTTTTGCTGTCCTGGCCTCATCGTTCACTCACCTGCATTCTCTTGATATTGATGATCATGTGGTTGCGTGGCTTGTCGGGGATTCCGGATCAGGCAAACACGCGCCGCGACCCAACCGTCTTTTGGCGGCGCCGTCGCTGGTTAAAGTCAAATTAACAGGTACCCGCACCAGGCACTGTCGAACCTTAGCAACTCTTTTGTGAGAGCAATCCCTGTGGCTAGGTCTGACCGGAACGAATCTCTGGTCTACGACCTTCTGCCCAGTGCGTGACTGCCAACCTATCCCGCCTGCCGTGGAATTCCAAGCCTTTTCTTCATGTTTTCGAAAAGAACGTTCCATCAGACGCCTGTTTTCAGGCATGAGTTGCAGAAGGAGAACACTATGGCCCGGTCGTTGCCGCCGAGATCGCGAATCCTGTCGATGATCCGAAACCCCTTTTCCTCGAAAACGTTCCCCACGACCTGCAGTTGATCATAGCCGATCTCGACCCCGACGACACCGCCCTCGGCCAGATGGCCGGCGGCATTCGCGGCAATGATGCGATAGGCGTCCAACCCGTCGACACCGCCGTCCAGCGCCAGCGCCGGATCGTGATCGCGCACCTCGGGCGCGAGCGACGCGACCACGTCGGTGCGTATATAGGGCGGATTTGACACGATTATGTCGAACGCGCCCTCGATCCGCTCGAACCAGTCGCTTTCAACAGCCACAAAGCGGTCGTCGAGCGTGTTGCGCACCGCATTGGCCTGCGCCATCTCGACGGCGCCGGCGGCAAGGTCGGAACCGACGCCGGTTGCCTCCGGCACGGCGCTCAAGAGCGCCAGGCAGATCGCCCCGGTTCCCGTGCCGAGATCGATGATCCGGCAGCTTCCCTTGGCAGTGATGATGTTGCGGGCAAACGGAATGAGGCCCTCGACGATCATCTCCGAATCCGGCCGCGGCTCCAGCGTGTCCTTCGACATGCCGAGCGTCAGCCCGTAGAATTCGCGCTGGCCGAGAATGCGGTGCACCGGCTCATGCGCCGCCCGCCGCGCAATCGCGGCGCGAATCCGTTTGGCATCCTCCGGCGCCACCGCCTCGCTGCCGCGCGTCATGAAGGCCGCCGCCGGCAGGTCGAGCAGGCCGGAAATCAGCACCCGCGCGTCAAGTGCCGCCTCGCCGATATGTGCCTTGAGAAACCGCGCCTTCGCCTCGGCAAACAGGCTGTCGAGTGTATCGGTCATCCTTGGGTCTCGCCCAGCTGCGCCAGCTGGTCCGCCTGGTAATCGGCCAGCAACGCATCGACCACCTCGTCGATCTCGCCCATCATCATCCGGTCGATCTTGTAGAGCGTCAGGTTGATGCGATGGTCGGTGACGCGGCCCTGCGGGAAGTTGTAGGTGCGGATGCGTTCCGAGCGATCGCCGGAACCGACCTGGCTCTTGCGCGAGGCCGAGCGCTCGCTGTCGGCCTTCTGCCGCTCCATGTCGTAGAGCCGCGAGCGCAGGACCTGCATCGCCTTGGCGCGGTTCTGGTGCTGCGATTTTTCCGACGAGGTGACGACGATGCCTGATGGCAGGTGCGTGATGCGAACGGCCGAGTCCGTCGTGTTGACGTGCTGTCCGCCGGCGCCGGACGAGCGCATCGTGTCGATGCGGATGTCCTCGTTGCGGATCTCGATGTCGATGTCCTCCGCTTCCGGCAGAACCGCAACCGTCGCCGCCGAGGTATGGATGCGCCCCTGTGTTTCCGTATCCGGCACGCGCTGGACCCGGTGCACGCCGGATTCGAATTTCAGCTTGGAAAACACGCCGCGCCCGGTGACGGTCGCGATGATTTCCTTGTAGCCGCCCGCATCGCCCTCGCTTGCCGAAAGCACCTCGACCTTCCAGCCCTTGTCGGCGGCATAGCGCTCATACATGCGGAAGAGGTCGCCGGCAAAAAGCGCCGCCTCCGACCCGCCCGTGCCGGCGCGGATTTCCAGGATGGCGCTCTTCTCGTCGGCTGCATCCTTCGGCAGGAGCAGGATCTGCATGTCCTTTTCCAGCGCCTCGATGCGCTCCTCGATCTCCGGCTTTTCCATCTCGGCCAGATCGCGCATCTCGCGGTCGGTGCTCCTGTCGGACAGCAGCCCCGCGATATCGGCAAGCTCGCCTTGCGCCTTCTCATACTGCCTGATCTTCGTCACCACCGGCTGCAGCTCGGAATATTCCGACGCCAGCTTCACATAGACATCCGCCGCCGGCCCCTCGGCCATGCGCGCCTCGATCTCACTGAAGCGGCGCTCCAGCTCGCGCATCTTTTCAACAGGTAAGGTTGCCAATGTTTACTCCGTAAGACCGCGAGACAGCGGTCTATTCAATGATTCTCGTCCCTCGTCAGGGCATTCGTTTGAGGAGAGTTTACCCTCCTCCGTCACTTCGTGACATCTCCCCCACAAGGGGAAGATCATTCATTTTTCCTTATTTCGTAAGGAGCGCAAGACGGTAGCGGCCAATCTCACCCCTTGCGGGGGAGATGTCGGCGTCTCCGACAGAGGGGCCGGTGCGGCATATTCCGATGCCTAAACCGGAACCCCGTTCTCCGCCGCGAATGCCACCAGAATCTGGCGCAGCGGTGTCTGGTCCCTCGTGTCGTCCAGCGCCACCGCCATCATGGCCGAGAGCTTGCCGACATCGAGCGCCAGCAGCATCGCCTTCACCGGCCCGACGGCCGTCGGCGACATCGAGACCGAGCGGAAGCCGATCCCGAGCAGCGCCATGGCCGACAGCGGCTTGCTCGCCATTTCGCCGCACAGCGTCACCGGCGTTTCATTGCGTTCGCCCGCGCGGATGATGTCGCGCAGGATGCGCAGGAACGGGCGGCCAAGCACGTCGAAACGGTCCGACACCCGCGCATTGCCGCGGTCGACCGCCATCGCGAACTGGAACAGGTCGTTCGATCCGACGGAAACGAAATCGACCTCTTGCATCAGTTCGTCGAGCTGCCACAGCAGGGCCGGAACCTCCAGCATCGCGCCGAACTGCAGCTTCCTCGGCAATTGCTCGCCGACTTTCGACTGCCGGTGGATTTCCTTCTGCAAGAGCTCGCGCACGGTCCGCAGCTCCGAAACCTCGGTCACCATCGGCAGCATGATGCGCAGCTCCTGGCCTGCCGAGGCTCTGAGCATGGCGCGCAGCTGCGTGCGCAAGAGGCCGGGCCGGTCGAGCGACAGGCGGATCGCCCGCCAGCCGAGCGCCGGGTTCTCCTCTTCCGCCGCGCGGAAATAGGGCACCACCTTGTCGCCGCCGATATCGAGCGTGCGGAAGGTCACCGGCTTGCCGGCGGCCTGCTTGATCACGTTGCGATAGAAGGCTTCCTGCTCTTCCATCTTCGGCATGGTCGAGGCGATCATGAACTGCAGCTCGGTGCGGAACAGGCCGATGCCCTCCGCGCCCGACTCCGCAAGCTGCGGCAGATCGACCATAAGGCCGGCATTCATCTGCAGCTTGATGTGCTTGCCATCCCTGGTCACCGGCTCGACGCCGCGCAGCGCCTTGAACTGTTCCTGCCGGCGGGCCCGAAGCTTCACCTTCTCCTCATAGGCCCGCTGCAGGTCGGCCATCGGCCTTAAGTGCACCTTGGCATCGTCGCCATCGACGATGATCGCATCGCGGTTTTCGGCGAGCGCCACCGCGCCTGCCGCCTGGCCAACGACCGGAATGCCCATGGCGCGGGCGACGATCACCACATGGCTCGTCACTGCGCCTTCTTCCAGAACCAGGCCGCGGACGTTCTCGCGCGGATAGTCGAGCAGTTCGGCAGCGCCCATGGCACGGGCGACGACGATGGCATCCGGCGGGAAATCGCTGGCCGAAAGCTTGGCGCCATAGCCGGTCAGCTGCCGCAGCAGCCGGTTGGCAAGGTCGTCGAAGTCATGCATGCGCTCGCGCAGATAGGGATCCGTCAGCCGGATCATCCGCGCCTTGGTCTCGCTCTGCACCCGCTCGACCGCCGCTTCGGCCGTCAAGCCGTTGCGGATCGCCTCTTCGAGCTTGCGCACCCAGCCGCGGTCATGCGCGAACATCCGGTAGGCTTCGAGCACGGCGCGGTGCTCGCCTTCCATGGAGACATCGCGGCGCGACAGCATGTCGTCGATCGAGATGCGCAAGGAGCCGAGCGCTTCCGCCAGGCGGCCGAGTTCGTGATCGGTGTCGTCGTTCAGAAGATTGGTGACGACGATGCGCGGCTCGTGCAGCACGACGTAACCGAGGCCGATGCCATCGTTGAAACTGTTGCCGTCGATCGAGACGGGCCGCGACAGATCGAGTTCCAGGCCCGGCCGGGTGATCTTCTTCAGTTCGCCGGTCGCCACCATTTCGGCGAGCACCATCGCCGTGGTTTCCAGCGCCTCGACCTCGTCGTCGCGATAGGTGCGGCTTGCCTTATTCTGCACGACGAGAACGCCGAGCGAGCGGCCGGTTCTGAGAATCGGCACGCCGAGGAAGGAATGGTAGATCTCTTCGCCGGTTTCCGGCAGGTAGGTGAAGGCGGGATGCGCCTGCGCATCGGAGAGATTGAGGGGTCTGGCGGATGCCGCAATCGTACCGACGAGGCCCTGCCCCATCTGCAGTTGCGCCAGGTGGACGGCGCCGGGGTTCAGACCTTCGGTGGCGTAGAGTTCGAGCACGCCGTCGGAGCGCAGCACGTAGACCGAGCACACTTCCGCGACCATGTTCTGCGCTATCTGGCGAACAATCTGGTCAAGGCGCTCCTGCGGCTCGAGCGGTTCCGCCATGAGTTCGCGCAACCGCTTGAGAAGGACGCGTGGACCCGCCGAGAGGTCTCTCATCGCGCTACGTCTCCTGTCTAAAAGTCAACAACTGCAGGCGGCAAATGGTTCCGGCGCAGCCGCGCCAAAACGTCGATGCCGCCGCTTCGCTTAACTCTTATCCAGACCGTAGACGGAATGCAAAGTGCGAACGGCCAATTCGGCATAAGCACCGTCGATCAGGATGGAAATCTTGATTTCCGAGGTGGTGATCGCCTTGATGTTGATGCCTTTTTCGGCAAGTGCGCGGAAAGCGGACGCGGCCACGCCGGCATGGCTGCGCATGCCGATGCCGATGACCGACACCTTGACCAGACCCGATTCGCTCTGGATGACGTCGAAACCGACCTTCTCCTTGGCGCCTTCCAGCACCTTCAAGGCCTTTTCCACGTCGCCGGAAGGCACGGTGAAGGTCATGTCGGTCTTCGAGCCGTCTTCCGAAATGTTCTGGACGATCATGTCGACATTGATATGGGCTTCTGCCAGCGGGCCGAAGATCGCAGCCGAAACGCCGGGCCGGTCGGCCACGCGCCGGAGCGAAATCTGCGCTTCATCCTTGGCATAGGCGATGCCGGTGACGACTTCCTGTTCCACGATCTCTTCCTCATCACAAATCAGCGTACCGGGGGGATTCAGGAGATCGCCCATGCCCGGCGCATCGGGGTCTACGAAACTGGAGCGCACGAAGGTGCGGACCTTGTGAACCATGGCAAGCTCGACCGAGCGTACCTGCAGGACCTTGGCGCCAAGCGACGCCATTTCCAGCATTTCCTCGAATGCGATCTTCTTCATCCGCCGCGCCTTCGGCTCGATGCGCGGGTCGGTGGTGTAGACGCCGTCGACGTCGGTGTAGATGTCGCAACGGTCGGCCTTGATCGCCGCCGCAATCGCCACGGCCGAGGTATCCGAGCCGCCACGGCCAAGCGTCGCGATCCGGTTGTCGGGCCCGAGCCCCTGGAAGCCGGCGACGACGGCCACTTGGCCTTCGCCGAAGCGGCGGATTAGCTCGGTGCCGTCAATCTCGAGAATGCGTGCGGCGCCATGGGCGTTGTCGGTCTTGATCGGGATCTGCCAGCCCTGCCAGGAACGGGCATTGATGCCCATCGATTGCAGCGTGATCGACAAGAGCCCCGAGGTCACCTGCTCGCCGGAAGCGACCACCGCGTCGTATTCGCGCGCATCGAAGAAGGGCGAACTCGCTCCCGTCGCCTTCGGCGCGCCCTGCACCCAGCCGACCAGCTCGTTGGTCTTGCCGGACATGGCCGAAACGACCACCGCCACCTCGTGGCCGGCCTCGACTTCACGTTTCACATGGCGGGCCACATTGTAGATGCGTTCAAGATCCGCGACGGATGTCCCGCCGAATTTCATAACGATGCGTGCCATATGCCTCTACCGGTCGAAAATGCCGCGCGGCAAACCCGCGCCCGTCTGTTTTCAAGTCGCGGGTCTCTTAGCGAAAATGGAAGCGGCGTGCAATGGAGAAGGACAAGGGTTCTGGCGTAGCGGCAGCCTGGCGCCATGCGGCAGAAAATACCGTCGGGGCACTTCGTCGCCCATTGCCGCCCGCAGCCAAACCCGAAACGCTCAGCGAGCTTTTCTCAATATCTCTGCAAGGGTCCGCTCAATGCGTGGATCCAGCGTATGGGCAACATTGAAACGCATGAAATCCGATGCGCCTTGCGATACGCTGAACACATTGCCGGGCGCAAGCACGATACCCTCGGCGAGGGCTGCTTGCGCCACATGCGTAGCATCCAGCCCGTCAGGAAGTTGGCACCAGAGATAGAAGCCGCCACGAGGCAGGAGCCAGGGTTCGATACCGAGGCGATGCAGCCTATCCACCACCTCACGACGCGCCCTGGCGAGTTTCCGCCGCAGTTCCTCCATGTGCTTGCGATAGCTCCCTCCGGCCAGCACATGGGTGATCAGTTCGGCGGCAACGGGGCTCGGTCCGCCGAAGTTGGTGGCGACCTGCAGATCCACGAGCCCATCGATCCAGTCGCGCTGCGCAGCAATATAGCCGCAGCGGATCGACGCCGAGAGGGTCTTGGAGAAACTGCCGATGCGAATGACGCGATTGAAACCATCCAGCGCCGCAAGGCGCACCGACGGCTCGGGTTCGAAGTCAGTGAAGATATCGTCCTCGATAATGATCATGTCGTGTTGTGCTGCCGCGTTCAGCAAACGATGCGCGGTCTGGGGTGGAAGCGTTGCTCCCGTCGGGTTGTGAAGCGCGGAGTTGGTGAGGTACACCCGTGGTCGCTCGGCGTTCAGCAGGGCTTCGAACGCCGTAAGATCAGGACCCGTTGGCGTGTAGGGAACGCCGACGATCTTCACCTGATGCGCCTTCAACAGCGCCTGAAAATTGAAATAGCACGGATCGTCGATCATGACCGTGTCTCCTGGCCGGAGGAGAAAGCGACAGATCAGATCGAGTGACTGGGTTCCCGTACTCGTCAGCATCACTTCATCCGGCGCGGCCTGAATGCCCTCCTCCGCAAAGCGCGCCAAAAGCAGACGCCGCAGTGGCAAGGAGCCGCGCGTGCTGCCGTAATAGGCAAGGAGATTGTCGTCAGTTCGCGCCAGTCTTCGAATGGCCTGCCTCAACGCATCATTCGGCATCCAGTCCGAGGGAAGCCACCCACATCCGGGCTTGAGAACCGCATCATCGGAATCGAGCGACTGCCGCGACACCCAGAATGGATCGACTGCCCTCGCGCGCGGCGATTCGGTTTCCGCCAGCTTGAGCGGCGGCAAGGCGGTGGTCGAAACATAGAAGCCGGAGCCTCGAAGCGCCCGGATCAATCCCTCCGCAGCAAGACGATCATAGGCTTCGACCACAGTGGTTGGCGATACGCCCATCGTGGCGGCAAAGCTGCGGATGGAAGGAAGGCGATCCCCCGGCCCAATTGATCGGCCGGCGATCTTGTTCCTGATCGCCAGCATGACGTCCGTCGTGCGCGTACCGGCATCGCTGCGTGGCATGAGGATCCCCGATTGTACGTCTAATTATACTGTTACAGTTTGTTGGTATTGTACTGATCTGTGCCTGTTTACGCCAGTCTTTTGCGCGTAGCTGTGCGGCAGAAAGTGAGGTGCCATGAAAACGTCGATGGAAGGTTGGGGCAGCGGGTTGCTCGGTGTCATCATATTCAGCGGGTCGCTTCCGGCGACACGCGTTGCGGTTTCGGATTTCTCTCCGCTGTTCCTGACATCGGCCCGGGCGGTCATCGCTGCACTCCTCGGGGCAGCGCTGCTGTTCGCGCTTCGCCAGCCCAGACCGCGCTCGGACGATCTCCTGTCGCTCGCATTGGTCGCGCTCGGCGTCGTCATCGGCTTTCCGCTCCTGACGGCAGTTGCGCTGCAATACATCACGTCGGCGCATTCGATCGTGTTCGTGGGTCTGCTTCCGCTTGCAACCGCAATCTTCGGTGTTCTCCTGGGCGGGGAGCGCCCCAGGCCGCTCTTCTGGCTGTTCTCCGGGCTGGGCAGCGCCACGGTGGTCGGTTTCGCCCTGACATTTGGCGGAGAGGTGTCGGTCACGGGGGATCTGCTGATGATCGCCGCGATCATCGTCTGCGGGCTTGGCTATGCTGAAGGGGCAAAGCTCTCTCGGACACGGGGCGGATGGCAGGTGATTTCCTGGGCGCTGGTTCTCTCCCTGCCCCCGATGGCGATTATCGCCCTGATCACGCTTCCGGACACCTGGCAGGGCATCGCCGGCCCGTCCTGGATTGGACTTGGCTATGTATCGGTCTTCAGCATGCTGGTCGGCTTCGTGTTCTGGTATCGCGGCCTCGCGCTGGGCGGCATCGCAGGCGTGGGACAGCTGCAACTGCTTCAACCCTTCTTCGGCCTCCTGCTGGCCGCCAGCCTGCTGCACGAACAGGTGAGCGTCATGATGGTGGTCACCGCGCTCTCCGTCGTCCTGTGTGTGGCCGGAGCCCGGAAGTTCGCCCGCTGAGATCGCCAGGACCGAGCCTGTCACATACCTGTCATCAAACCCTGCTCCTGTGCTTCGCACCAACGGGGATTTGACCAATGATCGACCAGCTCAGCCGCATCAAGGCGGAAATTGCCGACAGCTTCGACGAGGAGCTGGAAATGCAGATGGAGGAGGACCGGCTCGACGAGCTGGTCGCCGAGGGCATGTCGGAGGAAGCCGAGCCGTCGCTCGAGCGCAAGGTCTATTTCCGCGAGCTGTTCCGCCTGCAGCACGAGCTGGTGCGGCTGCAGGACTGGGTGCAGCACAAGAAGCTCAAGGTCGTGGTGCTGTTCGAGGGCCGCGATTCGGCCGGCAAGGGCGGCGCCATCAAGCGCGTCACCCAGCGCCTCAATCCGCGCGTCTGCCGCACCGTCGCCCTGCCCGCCCCGACCGAGCGCGAACGCAGCCAGTGGTATTTCCAGCGCTACGTCCCGCATCTGCCGACGGCCGGCGAGATGGTGCTGTTCGACCGCTCCTGGTACAACCGCGCCGGCGTCGAGCGCGTCATGGGCTTCTGCACGCCGGACGAGCTCGAGGAATTCTTCCGCTCGGTGCCCGAATTCGAGCGCATGCTGGTGCGCTCGGGCATCGTCTTGATCAAATACTGGTTCTCGATCACCGACGAGGAGCAGGAATTCCGCTTCAAGATGCGCATCCATGATCCCTTGAAACAGTGGAAACTATCGCCGATGGACATGGAAAGCCGCGTCCACTGGGAGGAATACACCAAGGCCAAGGAAGAGATGCTGGAGCGGACCCACATCGAGGATGCGCCCTGGTGGGTCGTCCAGGCCGTCGACAAGAAGCGAGCGCGCCTCAACTGTATCGCCCATCTGCTGAAGCAGATCCCCTACGAGGACGTGCCAAAACCGGCGATCGATTTGCCCGAACGCATCCGCCATGACGACTATACCCGCGCCCCGGTACCGGCCGAGATGTACGTGCCGGAGGTCTACTGAGACGGCAGAGGTGATCCGCCTTCAAGCGGCGGATCACCTTGTCCTTACGCCAGCGGCAGGAAAATATCGGTGACCGCCTCCTGTTCCGCGACATCCGGGAAGAAGCGGATGCGCTGGCAATAGAGCGGGAAGTCTCTTGGCGTCTCGCCGCTCTTCGGCAGCCAATGCGCATAAAGATGCGTCAGGGCGGGGCCTAAGCCATCGTCGGATCCTGTATGACGCAGCACGGCGCATCGGCCGGCCGGGATCACGCCGGCAGTGATGCCGCGTTCCGCATCGGCGACGTTCCTGTCCGTTGCAACGCAGAGATCGAGCCGAAAATCCTCTGGCGCCACTTCCTGCGGATCGTTGTGGAAGATGTTGTAGGTGGCGTTCAGCCGTGGCGGCAGGCCGGCGCTTTTTCGCCAGTCAATGAACCGGCGGATGGTCTTGCCGATCGATGCCGGATCGCCGCGATGGGACAGGATGGCAATCCTGGTCTCCTGAACGTCGATAATCTCGATGGGGGCGAATGTCTGCTGCATGAGGCTGTTCCTTGCCGTGACGATGGATCGGTGTGCGTCATGCAAGGCATCCCAGTGCGGCTCTTTCCGAAACGCGCTTGGCGTCAGCCCCGCCCTTTGCTTGAAGGCGCGGGCAAAAGCCTCCGGCCCCTCATAGCGACTGGACAGTGCAATCTCCAGAATCGACATTTCCTTGCGGAAAGCCAGCCGATAGGAGGCCCGCTTCAGTCGCAGTCCCTGGATATAGGGAAAGACACCGATGCCGAGCAGGTCGGAAAATTGCCGGTGAAAATGAAACCGCGAAAAGGCCGCCACGCCGCTGAGGGTCTCGACGCTCAGATCGTCGTCGAGATGCGCGTCGATATGGTGAAGAACGCGCTGAAACCTGTTGCGGTAATTCTGTATGGTGACCGTGTCCAAGATCGTCTCCTTCATGACGCCTGCAACCTACCGGCAGGCGTCATGGCGGACCTGACGGAAATTGCTGAGATCGACCCCCCCGCATCCATTCAAGCCGCTGCCCCGCTATTCCTCGCCACCACCGCGAGATAGGCAGCCTGCAGTTCCGCAAAGACGGAGCGCTCCGGCACCGGCGCGCCAAGATGCAAGGCCCGCAGTTCCTCCATGAACGCCTGCCACATGGCCGGCCCGCCGTTTTCCAGAAGTTCGGCGCGGATCGACAACTCTTCCGACACCGGCATGTGCCGGCGCCCCCAGGCACCCATCTGGGCGAGAAGCGGCACGAGCTGGATCGAGGGCTCGGTCAGGCTGTAGATCCCCTTCTGCTTGTGGCTCGGATCGTCCGTGCGCCCGAGAAGCCCCTTCTCCGTCAGCCGCTTCAGCCTGTCGGCCAGCACGTTCGAGGCGATCCCCTCTTCCGATTGGGTGAGCAATTCGCGAAAATGCCGGCGGTTGCCGAACATGATGTCGCGGATGACGATCAGGCTCCAGCGATCGCCGAGCATTTCCAGTGTCAGGTTGATCGGGCATCCCGATCGGTGCGTCGTGTCCATTGTGCCGCCAAAAACCACTTGCAATATAGGATCAGTCATTCTACAAAGAAACCGCTTTCAAAACAAGATCGGTTCGGGAGGATATGATGAAACTGCAGCTCTTTGCTCACCCCTTCTCGTCCTACTGCCAGAAGGTCATCACCGCGCTCTACGAAAACGGGACGCCGTTCGAGCTGCGCATGCTCGGCGAGGAGACGCCGGAGGCCGTCGCCGAATGGTGCGCGCTCTGGCCGATGAAGCGCATGCCGGTGCTGAAGGACGGCGACGAAACCGTGCTGGAATCGACGATCATCATCGAATATCTGGCGCTCAACCATCCCGGCCCCGTCCGCCTGATCCCCGCGGATGCCAGGGCCGCCCTCAAGACCCGCCTGATGGACCGCTTCTTCGACAATTACGTCATGACCCCAATGCAGAAGGTGGTGTTCAACCAGATCCGGCCGGAAGCCGACCGCGATCCCCACGGCGTCAAGGAAGCCAAGGCGATGCTCGACAACGCCTATGCCTGGCTCGACGCCGCGATCGCCACATCCGAGTGGGCGGCCGGCGACACGTTCAGCCTCGCCGACTGCGCCGCCGCCCCGTCGCTGTTCTACGCCGACTGGGTCCATCCGATCCCGGAGATATTGGCGAACGCCCGCGCCTACCGCGCCCGCCTCCTCGCCCGTCCTTCCTTCGCCCGCGCGGTCAACGAAGCCCGGCCGTATCGCGGCTTCTTCCCGCTGGGCGCCCCGGACCGGGATTGAAGAAAAGGAAGTACCGACAACAAACGAAGCCGGAGCACGTCCACCTAGTCCTCGGACTGCCTATCGGCCCTCATATGGTCGGGCGGGAATCGGGTGGCGCCGGACAGTCCTTGTTGCGATTGAATCTCCCGTAACCCAAGAGGAGATTCAACCATGACCACGCTTTCCAACAAGGTCGCCATCATCACCGGCGCCAGTTCCGGCATCGGCCGCGCAACGGCAAAGCTCTTCGCCAGCGAGGGCGCGCGCCTCGTCGTCTCCGGCCGCCGCAAGAGCGCGCTGGACGAACTCGTCGCCGAAATCGAGGCGGGGGGCGGCGAAGCCTTGGCGATAGACGGCGATGTCCGTGACGAAGCCCATGCGGAAGCCTTGGTGGCTGCTGCAACGGAAAAATTCGGCGGCCTCGACATCGCCTTCAACAATGCCGGCAGCACCGGCGAAATGGCGCCGATCGCGCAATTGACGCCGGCTGGATGGCGCGAGACGATCGACACCAACCTCACCAGCGCCTTCTTCGGTGCGCGATATCAGGTCCCGGCGCTCGAAGCGCGCGGCGGCGGTTCGTTGATCTTCACCTCCAGCTTCGTTGGCTACACCGCCGGCATGCCGGGCATGAGCGCCTATGCCGCCGCCAAGGCGGGTCTTGTCGGACTGACACAGGTTCTGGCGACCGAACTCGGCACAAAGGGCATCCGCGTCAATGCGATCCTGCCCGGCGGAACCGATACGCCTGCGAGCATCACCAACGCCCCGGGTGCCGGACCGGACGTCCTTGCCTTCGTTGAAGGCCTGCATGCGCTGAAGCGGATGGCAAGGCCGCAAGAAATCGCCCAATCCGTGCTCTACCTCGCCTCGGATGCTTCCCGCTTCACCACCGGCACGGCCATGCTCGTCGACGGCGGCGCTTCGATCAGCCGAACCTGAGGCGTCCGGCCATCTTCGCAAACAGCAAATCACGCTCGCTTTCACATCCCCGACAATGGTGATTGGACTTCTTCATGAGCAATGTCTAATTTTCATATGCTGTTGCCTTGGCCGAAACCGGAACGGCGTTTAACACCATAGCGTTTTTTAATTCCCTCTCGGGGAGAGCGTTTAGAGGCGATGTATTCTCAAGCCATTTCAGAGCCCGCCACCACGTGACGGGCTCTTTGCCTGTATAGCGCGGCCCATCAGGCAAGCGATCACCCAATTGGGTGAATGCATGTATCCCGAATGATGCTACGCCATCGCATGCGGCGCGACCTGAGCCACCCCGCGCACCAGGTGCGTGGGGTGGCTCCTTTCCCGTCCCTGCCCTGCAGTGTTTGAAGGCATTGTGGCAGCCGTAATGGTCGAAATTTTCCCCGTCCATCCCCGCTCTT
>UCMT01000080.1 GCA_900473795.1 Hyphomicrobiales bacterium
GGCATCCACTCCATCAGCTCTCAGTGAAAATCAACATCCTGCCCTTCTGGCGACGGAATAACGCACTAGATTGTGGTTATCCAAACAGCGCTCTGGCCGTCCATGCTCGTTTTTCTCGACTTCGAAGCCTCCTCACTCAGCAAGCAGAGCTATCCCGTCGAGGTCGCTTGGGTATTCGAGGACGGGCGTTCGAGGTCTTACCTGATCAGGCCTGCTCCTGATTGGACGGACTGGTCGTCGGATGCCGAAGCCATTCACGGAATATCAAGGGAGCTACTTGAGAAGGAGGGCGTCGCGGTCTCCCTCATTGCCGAGGAAATGGTCGAGACCCTCTTGGACCACGATCTCTATGCGAGCGCGCCGTCATGGGACGGGAAGTGGCTGAGCGCCCTTTTGCGGGCGGCGGGGCATCCTCGGCATGTGCTTCGACTTCAGAAATCCGAAGAGGCATTCGAGGCAGTCGCGCGGGCCGTTCTCGGGAGATCGATTTCGGAGGAAGAGATGCTGCCGCTCGTCAATGAAGTCATTGAACGAACTGAACCCACCTCCCCGGCCCATCGTGCGCTCCCCGACGCGCTGCTCGAACTCGAACGATGGAAGCGCGTACGTGAGGAAGCGCAAGCGCGCTCCGGTTATCAAGGTCAACCACCCCAGTGAGGACATCATGCCCGGAACGTTCCACCGACTACATCGTTGCGTTCGACCTGGACGACCCCGGCCAGGCGATTTCGGCGTCCGAGCCACGTGTTGCAGCCGACGTATTCACCGCCACCACCTGACGTAGTCATCGTGGGCTTGAAATACGGAAGACTGGTCAGCAGGGGAAGGTCGAGGCCTCGGTCGTGCACTGCGGCCGTGTGCCAGAACAGATTGCAGCAGAGTTTCGCCCTGTAGTCGCGACGGCAGCGTGCGAGATCGAGCCAGTTCCATCAGCCGTTCGATCTCATGCAACAAATCCGCGTCAGCGCTTTATTCAACAAGCGCGCACGTTGATGTATCGTCGGTCATCGGTAGTCTTTCCATCAGGTTGGTCTCGAACAACCCGAGCCAACCGGGAAACACTGGGTGCCTTGTACAAAACTACAAAACTTTGAGATTTAAGGTTGGCTCACGATCCGTCGAAGCGCTCAAGCATCTTTGTCAGCTGAACATTCTGCAAATACAACTTTTGCGCCAATTGGCTCCTCAATTGTCTAATTTCTTCATCCAGGCGTGCCACCTCATCGAAGAAGCTTTCTCGGGAGGACGAGGATTGTGCACGTTGGTCGCTATTTGCGACGGCGGTGCTCTCCGAAACCATATCGGCTCGGGTTCTCTTTGCGCTTCCTAGCCCCTTCGTCCGCGATGTTCGTGGAAACTTTTTGCTTGTCCGGCTTTCCGGCACCAACGCATGCGCATCACCCCCCGATCGACTGACCGCCTGTGCCGGTGCCTGATCCTCTTCTCCATCGACTGGCAGCGTGACGGCTTGTGGGTCATAGAGAGCGTCGTCGGTTTCAGTTGCAGTCGCCGACGCCACGAAATCAGCAGTGAGGTTCTCATCGTCGTCAGGACTACCGGATGATTCCGGAATATTTGACGAAAGCACCGACGTTTGTCGTGCATCGCTTTCGCTCGCCTCCGTATCGGCATGATCCCGAGCTGTACTCTCTCGTGTTTCTGCGGATCGTCTTCGAGACGTCAACTGAGCAAGGAATTTCCATGGAGATTTCATAGTGCTTCAACCTCGAGCAATCCGCACCACGACGTTGCCGCAGCTTAAATCCGGGCTCCCGACGTGAGCCCGGTGACTTTCTCTGCTACTGGACATGTAGTGGCTGAGGTCGATCTCGCAACCGTCCCGCACCCACCGGTCGATCAATCGAGGCCGAGCCGCTTGCGCAGGTCGGAATTTTCCGTGCGAAGCTTATCTGCCAAGGCTTTACGGAGCCTTTTATTCTCTTCCTCAAGCTGAATAAGCTCTGCCATCTCATTTACAGCTGGAAAAAGCGCCTTTGCCGTTTGCTCGGTTGGCTTTGGCGTCCTCTTTCTTCCAACGACCTTGATGGCGTCATTTTTCGCGCTCTTGACAGTGACTTGCGCTACTCCGGCCTTCAACTTCGCTTCCCCGGCTTGTTCGCCACGTTTTCTGCGAGTTTTCGGCAACTTCGCAGCCGTCGCAAGTGATGCAGCTGTCGTTTCGGCAACTGCCTTCTGGCGTCGCGGTGCGCGCTGCTTTTTGAGCGCAGGGATCTTGGCCGTTGTATCCGTCACAGCAACCTCGGTAATGAGCCCCGTATTGTTCTCGTCAGCCATCTGTTATCTCCCTCTTAGCCAAGTGTTCTTTTCGGCTGAGTGAAGGAGGGAGTCAACATAAGCGCTATAAATATCGTTTACTGCTTCCGGAGAGATGGCAGCCGCCAGCTCGGAGGTTCTGCGTGGGCCTAGCGCGCAGCCTGCTTGGTGCTGACGCGGCGCATGGGTAGTCTCGTGAGAGAGGCGCCTCCCTTGGTTCCGTTCGCCCATTGCAGATTGGACAGAGAGTGTGTTGCGTCACGCTGCTCGACACCCGCCCGCACTCAACCGCTTCGCAAGTCCATCCTTGACTGCGTCGCTGACGACGAAGTCAGCGGGCGACTTCAGCATGCAAGCCACGATCTCAACCCCGAACGGCGCGCTATCGAGGTCGCTTTTCGTCGAGCATTGGCTCTTTCCCGCAATGCCATTGCCGTCCCTGGTAATTCGAAGTTCGTGGCTGTTGACTTGTTTTGTCCAATGCTCAGAGGAAAACCCAAGTCTCAACTTTTAGTTTTTCTAACAAAGAACACAACATCGCCCGGATTGTCAGGCGTCGCCATGACGGAAATAATAGGCTTTGTCATAGGGATGGGCGGGCGGACTAACCAGCAAGTGCGGTAGTGACCGACGGAGCACTGCCAAGGTAGCTGCGCGGTTTGGAGGTTTTATGGGTGGACTGGAGTAGATGCATCCAAGGTTGAACCATCCTCACTGAGCCTATCGTACATAAAATCCAGCTCAACGCCAACGCTCCGTTGCTCTCTCGAAATATCACGCGAGAAACGGGTTTCGCCGCCCGGTAACCAGTAGTCGAAGGATAATCAGAAATATGTCGAATGAGTTGGATTCACGATTTCGCCCCTTCAGGGTAGTTGCAAAGGTGCGTGAAAGCTCAACCATCACATCTTTTCACTTTGCTCCCCTGAATAGCAAGCATTGGCAGCCCTTCGAGGCTGGGCAGTTCCTTACGATTCAAGTTCCGGATCAGTCGAGACGCGGATACGTCGTCCGGAACTACACGGTATCTTCTTCGCCCAGCGATGAAGGCCTATACCGTATTACGGTGAAAAAGGAGGTTGCGTCGACACCGGGTGTCACGGATGGGGTGGCCTCCTGCTGGCTACATGACGCGATCGAAGAGGGGGCAGTCGTTAACATCGACGGTCCGCACGGCGCCTTTAAGCTCGATCAAACCAGCAACCGACCTGTCGTGCTCTTGTCGGGTGGCGTCGGTCTAACGCCGACAGTGTCAATGCTGAAAGTACTGGCAGAGAAAAGCGGCCGAGCTGTCTGGTTCATACATGCCTGCGACGGTGGCGCTACCCATGCGCTCAGTAGGGAGGTCGAGGATTTGGCCGCACGCAGGAGTAACATTCACGTTCACTATTGCTACCGCTTTCCAAGCGACGACGACGTGCGATTGGTCAAGTTCCAATCGACAGGATTTATCTCCAGAGAAACGTTGCAAACGTTATTGCCGCTCGACGACTACGAAATCTACATGTGCGGGCCGCCGCCTTTCATGCAAGCAATGTATGATCTGCTTACAGGCCTCGGCGTCGACAAGAGAAGGATTGCCTACGAGTTTTTTGGGCCTGCAAGGCTATTATCTCGATCCGAGCAGCGTGAGAGTTCAGCGCCCCGCGCGCCCGTCGTCAAACCGATCGACGATGCAGCTGACGGTGGTTTTAAGATCATCCTCCAGAAAGCAAACGCCAACTTCACCTGGGACAGCGACTCCGAGTCGATACTGGGCTTCCTGGAGAAGCAAGGCATCGAGCCACCCTTTTCCTGCCGAGCGGGCGTGTGCGGAAGCTGCCTCCAGGACCTGGTATCAGGTGATGTGGAATATGTCGAAGAGCCTCTTGAGGACGTGCCGCCCGGACGGGTCCTCCTCTGTTGCGCCAAACCGAAGAGCTCGGTCGTGCTTGATCTCTGAGCCGAAACGATAGTGTCAAAATAGCTTAGTAATATGGGATGGAACTATGACCGATGTCCTCCGGCTAAATCCGCACGTAGCCGAACTGCCACCTTACAATGCGGGCATGAATATTGCCGTTGCGCGAAGCCTGACAGGGCTTGCGGACATCGCCGCACTTGCCAGCAACGAAAACCCGTACGGATGTTCGCCCAAAGTTAAGACAGCATTGGCGCTACTCGATCCATCGCGCTACGCGGATCCGGCTTGCGTGGTTCTACGCGCGGCTCTTAGCGATAAGCTTGACGTCGCTCCGGACCGTATCGTCGTGGGCAACGGCTCCGAAGAAATGATCGCAGCAGTTTGCCGCGCGGTCCTTCGCCCCTTCTCTACGGTCGTGACGGTCGTTCCGGGTTTTGGTCTTCACGAGATCGAACCCCGCGCCAATGGGGCAAAGATCGTAAAGGTGGCAATGGCCAAAGATCTTGGGTTTGATTTGGATGCTCTAATGCATGCACTGCGCAGGAAACCTTCGATCATTTTCCTTTCGTCTCCCTCCAACCCGGTCGGTCCGGCCCTCGATGGGGACGGTCTCTCGCGCCTTATCGCCGAGATTCCAAAAGAAACGCTGCTGGTCCTGGACGAGGCATATTTCGAGTTCCGCGACGAAAAGACACCAGACGGGATCAAAATTTTGGCAGACAGCGGGAGATCGTATGTCGTGCTTCGGACGTTTTCAAAAGCTTATGGGCTGGCTGGCCTGCGCGTGGGATACGCCATAACGTCCGATGAGCGGCTGGCGCAGGCGGTTTCATCGGCAAAGACCCCCTTCAATGTCAATGCAGTCGCACAAATTGCAGCCGTGGCTGCACTGGAGGACGAGAACTGGATGCGCCACGCGGTGGCCAAGGTGACGGCTGAACGCGATCGTATGGCCCGCCAAGTTAATTCCCTCGGCCTATTCGTAGCAGAATCGCAAACGAATTTCCTCTTCATCAATGTCGGCTGCGACAGCGTCGCTGCGTTCGAACACTTTCTTTCTCACGGAATAATCATCAAGCCTTGGAAAGAGCCAAGGTTCGAAACTTTCATCCGTGTTACGGTCGGTCTGCCAGCCGAGAATGATCGCTTTTTCGAGGCCTTGAAGCTGTTGAACGCGGATCTTTCTGAAGTGAGAACCGGGCAATGAGCCCGACAACGGTCGAAGGCGCTACTGACCTATCCCCCGCGTTCCTTGACGAAATTCGCAGAATTGTTGGTGTTGCCAACCTGAAGGAAGGCCAAGCCATTGCGAATCTGGACTACGGTGTCACCGCGGGGAATTTCGGTGCAACCGCGGTCGTTCTTCCCGCCTCTGCGAATGAAATCGCTGCAATTGTGAGATGCGGCGTCGCGCATCGTGTGCCGATCATCGCACAGGGCGGACGCACGGGACTGGTAGGAGGTGGGCTATCCTCGCCTGGGCAAATTGTTCTTTCGACTTCCCGGTTGAACCGCATTGTTCAGCTTTCTCCGATCGAGCGCGTCGCAGTCGTTGAGGCCGGAGTAACGCTACAATCGTTGCAGGCTGCAACACTTGAACACCGGCTTGAGCCCGGAATCGATTTGCCGTCGCGAGGTTCAGCAACCATTGGCGGCATGGTATCGACCAACGCCGGCGGTATCTCTGCCTTTCGATACGGAGTCATGCGTCACCGCGTTCTTGGGATGGAAGTCGTGATGCCGGACGGTTCGATCTATTCCGATTTGACTCGCGTGGTGAAGAATTCGGCCGGATACGATCTGAAACACCTGTTTATCGGGGCGGAGGGGACGCTGGGCATCGTGACGCGCATAGCCCTTAAATTGGAGCCGCTGCCTGCCGCGACCGCGACGGCACTTTTCGGTCTGCCGTCCGTCGCAGCAGCGCTTGACGTAACGAATTTGGGGCTTTCGGTTCAATACGGTCACTTGCGTGCCGCCGAGGCTATATGGAATTCCTATTTTCGAGTTACTGCCGGCGAACACCATTGGTCTGCAAACGACTATGATGCGAACCACCCGATCAACTTGCTTCTGTCGCTCGGCGGTTCTGACGAGGAGCAGCTTCAGGTGGAACTTGCACGGATCTACGAGATAGTGGCTGAGAAATACCCGTCGATCTCAGCGGTGGTTGCGACCTCTCAGGCACAGGAGGCAGAGCTCTGGCGGTTGCGGGAAGACACCGATCTCATTTATCGCAAGCATGCCGCTGCTCCTTCCTATGACGTATCCGTGCCATTGTCGGAGATCGAGGGTTATTTACGGCGGTGCGTGTGCGAGCTGCGTTGCATTGACCCACAGCTTGACCCCTATCTCTTCGGCCACCTTGCAGACGGCAACTTGCACATCGTGCTGAATGCCTCGGGCGCGGATATGACGCCTGAAAAAACGGCCGCAGTGGAGACGGTGCTCTATCGCGATCTCGCGGCAATTGGAGGCTCGTTCTCGGCCGAGCATGGGATTGGCTCCAAAAGAGTTCATTCGCTCCGCGAGACAGCTGATCCAGTAAAGTTTGCGTTGATGAAGAAAATCAGGGCAGGTGTCGACGCTGCGTGCACCCTCAATCCCGGCAAAGTAACTGGATAACAGTTAGAAAAACGCCGCGCATCCTCTCGGAAGCGCGGCGAATGAAGACGTCGTCGTTTTGTACGTGATCTACTAATCGTGCAGAACACCGTTCTTCTTCGCGGTCCAAGTCGCAAGATAATCCATCAACCCTGGCGCCAGGCAGTCGTAGGGCTCGAGTCCCGTTTCCTTGAGCCGGGCGCGGACGGCGCTCATCTGGTCCGGCGCAACGCCCGCCTCGATGATCGACGAGACGAAGGCAGCAAAACCCGGCACCGCCCAGCCTTTCTCCTCAAAGCGCTCGGGATGGATAAAGGACAGGCCCTTGAAGGCATGCTCCCGTTCGACAGGCCCGTGCATATGCACGCCGCATTCCTTGCAGGCATGACGCTGGATCAGCGCGCTTGCATCGACAACCGCGAGCTTGTCGCCATTTTCGAGCACGGTGACGTTCTCCGTCGGAGCAACGGCGACGACAGAAAAGTTGGCGCCTTCTGGATGATGCGAACTCTCCAGCGCCTGGCGCATCACCTTGGTGTTGCCGGTGTAGTCGGCACCGCCGATCGTGTCGCCGTTGCGCTTGGTCATGTTGACGAGGTAGGGCACGATGTCGTCGCCGACTTCCTTCGGATTGACGAAATGCGTCATGCCGAACTTCTCGCCCCACGCCTTACGGTCGTTGTTGATGTCGACG
>UCMT01000040.1 GCA_900473795.1 Hyphomicrobiales bacterium
AAGAGCGGGGATGGACGGGGATGAAGGGCGCCCCGGTTTTGCGATCGATCCCGCCTCGGCGCGCAGCCGGATATAAATCGTATCCGATTAAATCGGAATAGTGTTGACAAGGGTCCGCGCAAGGCGTATTTAACTCGTATCCGATTAGATCGGATACGATAAAAAGCGAACACAAAGGATATCGCCATGACCGAGAAGCTTCTTTTCACCGGAAAGACTCACAACAAGAGCGGCCGCGACGGCTTTGCCCGCAGCAGCGACGGCAAGCTGGACCTCAGGCTGACGCAGCCGCACCCGGCCGCCGAAAACCTGTTCGGTGCCGCCTGGTCGGCCTGCTACATGGGCGCGATCGAGGTCGCCGCCGCCCAGAGAAACATCAAGCTTCCGGAAGGTGTCGAGGTCCATGCCGAGATCGATCTCAACGTCGACGACGGCTCCTACTTCCTGCGGGCGCGCCTCAATGTCAGCCTGCCGGGCATCGACCGCGACGTCGCCCATGAACTGATCCACGCAGCCCATGAGATCTGCCCCTATTCCAAGGCGACGCGCGGCAACGTCGACGTCGCCACCAACCTTATCTAAGCCGGATCGGTCGGGTCTGCCTGCCGGCGGCAGACCCGACGCTCTTCGCATCAGACGCTGACCTTGCTGCGGCCGATCCGGCCGCATTTGCATTTTCTGGAGCAAATCCAGGAAAAGACCGAACCGGTTTTCGCCCGGATTTGCGTCAAAACATGAATAGAGCATTTCCGTGTCCCGAAGACATGGCCGTTTGACAGCGTGGCTATGGCCCCTCTTCCGCCCTGCCGGGCACCTTCTCCCCGTCGTGGACGGGGGGAGAAGGAAGGCTTGCCGCACGCGCTTCGTCACTCTCGGCAGTCAAGCAGGGCACGTCCCCTCGCCCCGTTTGCGGGGGAGGGTTAGGGTGAGGGGCACAAGCGGCCTGCTCAAGATTGTGTAATGCTCTCGCCGACGGCCCGCCGATCAGGCCTTCTCCTGCTGCGTGGCCCGCAGGAGATTGTCGCGCAGCCTCGCCACGGCCTGCTGCACCACGAAAAAATCGTCCCCGAGCCCGGTCGCGCCGACCAGCGATGCGGCGGGGTCCGTTTCCAGAAGACTGCGCCCGGCCGGCGTCAGGCTCACTCGCACCTGCCGTTCGTCGGCGGGATCGCGCTTACGCTCAAGATAACCGATCTGCTCCAGCTTCTTGAGGATCGGCGTCAGCGTGTTGGATTCCAGGAACAGCTTTTCGCCGAGCGCGCCGACGGTCTGGTCGTCCTCTTCGGACAGCGCCACCATGGCGATATACTGGGTGTAGGTCAGGCCGAGCGCATCCATGATCGGCTTGTAGGCGCGGCCGAAGGCGAGGTTCGCCGAGTAGACCGCAAAGCAGAGAAAATTCGAAAGTTTCCTCTCGCCGGTCTGCGACGACGGATCGGAGCTTGTCTTTGTTTGTGGTGCGGTCACGGGCATGATCCTTTATGGGGCCTTTGTCGTTATATAGATCGCATCCGATTAAATCGCAATAGTGAGTCAAGCGAGGTGGCGCGCCCGGTTCATTTTCGAACCGGACGGGAGCCGCCTTTCACGCAGGCCCGCACGCGCGTTTTGCCTCCTGGCGCCCGGCCCGCCTCGCCGGCAACGCACTCAGGTGTATCCGTGGCGGGACGGAGGGAAAGGCAGGGATGGACGGGGGGTAACTTTTCGGCGCGGGATGCGGCGCATTGGCCGCTTCGGCACCGTCCAGGAATGACGAAAATTCATTGTCCCGGAGCGAGGCCATCAAGCAGGAAGTCGAGACCTTTCCTGAAAGCGCCGTCCCAATCGTTATCCAACAGCAGGCGAGAGCGTTCGATTGTCGGGTAGTGTTCGCTGAGACGTGTAAGCCGCTGCTGCGCGGCGGCCATGTCCTCGTCCGAGAGGTCGAAGCTCGCCCGGGTGATGGTAGCGCCCATCACATAGTTCCAGAGCGACCATATCGCGGCGTTCATATCTGCGTCCGCTACGCCGGCTCTGGACAAGGTCTTGCTCAGCAGTTCCAGGCGACTGAGAATGTTCGGGCCGAGCGCCCGGCGCGGCAACAGCGATGCCGACCAAGGATGGCGCAGCATGCTGGCACGCCAGTCTTCGAGCATATGAACGACTTCCCCGCGCCAGTCTCGAGACTCGGCTATTTGCGGCGGTTCGCGATATTCGAGCACCGAGTCGAGCGCCAGATCAAAGACCTCTTCCTTGTTGTCGACGTGCCAATACAGGCTCATCGCGCCCGAGCCGAGGCGATCGGCCAGCCGACGCATCTTCAATCCGTCGACTCCTTGGGCGTCCAGCAGCTCCACCGCGGTCGTCACGATACGTTCCAGAGAGAGAGGCGGTTCACTGCGCGGCTCGTGCGCGGACTGTGACGCACTTGTCCGTTGAGACCGTTTGCTCTGCACACCGCTACGTTTGGCTGCCATCCGTCTTCCTTGCTGATCAGACCGTCTGATTTAAGCCGACAATCGACGAATGTCGATCCTGACCGATTGACTCGTACGGCGTACGATGCGATTGAATCGTACGCCGTACGAGTCAACCATATGGCGATGGATTAAGTTCAATCCTGCAGGCCGCGAGGGTGCATTGCTCGCAGTCCTCGGAGCCAGGAGAAAATCATGTCACGCGCAATCAAGCATCTGCTTATCGGAGGGCTAATCATCATGACCATGGCAGTTCCCACGGCGACGACAGCGAATGAGAGCGATCTCAAGCTGACCATCGTCAATCCACAAAACCTCTACGACCCGACGCCGAACGGCTACAGCACGGCGGTGATTGTGCCCCGCGAAGCCCGCGTGGCCTACATCTCCGGACAGGGCGGCCAAGACAGCACTGGAGCCTTGTCGCCCGATTTTTCGGTGCAGGTGGAACAAGCATATGCGAACCTGCGCACTGCGCTTGAAGGGATCGGTGCGAAACCGGATCAGGTCGCCAAGCTGACAGTCTTCGTGGTCGATCACGATATGTCCAAGCTTGAGGTGTTGACCAGGAACGTCAAGCAAATGTTCGGCGAGGCGCTGCCGGCGCAGACTCTGATTCCCGTCCCCAAGCTTGCAATTGACCCCATGCTCTTCGAGGTCGAAGCCGTCGTCATTCTGGAATAGTGGCGGCGACGGACCAGGCGCGATAGCCGTTCCTTTTCCATCGTCGTAACAGCCGCACGCAGCTCTTCCAGTTCGGCGGCGAGGGTGGAGAAGCGGGCTTTTTTTTGGCGGCGGGTTTCAGCTCAGAAATCCGCGTCGAGTTTCCCGTAATTTACGGGGATTTGGCGAGCGTCCAATCTTCTCGAGTGAGCCACTTAAACGGTGACGCTGCCGAGGCAACTTTGGAGCAATCGCCGTCTTAAGTGGATGACCGCTGAAGTCGCTTTGTGGGCTCTCAGTAAGAATGATTGTGTCCCGCGCCAGCGGTGGCCGCTTCGGCAAGACCGCCGCCGCCTTATGGAGATCACGCCGGTCAGACGCTTACTGCGATTGACGCCCGGCAGAGGGAGAACTTGAACCTCGCACATGCCGCGCACACCGTCATCAACGGTCTCGTCCGAGCAATATTCGACATCTGCATCGCCGCCCAGGCCGTTGGCCAGGGCGTATTCGGACGGCCGCTCAAAGTGGCCGATCTCAGGCAACATCACGAATTGCTCGAATGTCTGGAACGCGGCCGCGGCCCTGGTCCCTGTCTGGTAGGAGGCGCTTGGCGTATTGCCGGCAAATTTCGTCTGCGTCGACCACAGAGACTGACCGTTGCCCCGCAAATGGTCGCCCAGCGACTGATAGGCCACCATCAGGCCGGTTGCGATCTGAGGCGCCGGATCGACGACCGGGAAGCGGTCACTCTGCTTGACGTAGGAGGCCATGAGGTAAGACATATCGTGTCCGCCCAAGCGGGCGTGGTCCACATACTGCACCCGAACGGTACCCGTGCCACGGTGCTTCAGGTCGAGCATGTCGGCTGCCTTGCTGGAAACGTCGATGATGCGACCGTGGTGAAAGGGACCGCGATCGTTGACGCGCACGATGAGCGACGAACCGTTTTCAAGATTGGTCACCCGCACATAGCTGGGCAGGGGAAGGGTCGGATGCGCGGCAGAAAGGTGATCCGGGTCGTAAATTTCGCCGTTTGCGGTCAGGCGCCCGCGAAATGCCGAGCCGTACCAGGAAGCGACGCCCTTCTTGTCGTAGTTCGGCTCTTCCTTCGGATAATAGCGCTTGCCTTTCACCACATAGGGCTTGCCGATCATATAGCGGCCACCGCCCTTGGGAATATTCTTGCCGTAGGCGACCCGCGGGCCCGCCTTCACGCCGTATGCCTTTTCGGAAATGTATCCTTTGCTGTCCGGCGCTTGCGTGGTCGTGCAGGCAGCACAGCTGCAGCAGACCATCGTGATCGCCAGCCATCGCAGGCCTCTGACAGCCGTCCTTACATCAATACCCATCCGTCCAACGCTGGCGACAGCCTTCCGTGCATCTGCGACAAGCCGGTCACGCGCTTGCAGTCCGCTGTGCATCGTGTCGAGGGGCAGACGGTTTTGCAGCTGAGGCACTCGTCGATGTATTGCAACATTCTGGGGACGGCCCATAAATTCGCTCCTTCCGTGTATAGAAGCGGAGCCGATGCCAAAAGTTCCATTAGCATATGCGAATATACACCGCCTTTTCATTTGGCCGGCCGCTGACGACGCCACCGCGGACGCCGGCGCGTGGCAGTGGCAGGAGCGGTTACCGTGCAACCATGGAGCGGGTGGGGGTTTTGGGCACTTTGCTGGCCCTGTCCGATCTGGAACCGCTGAAACTCAAGATCACTTTGGAACGCGCTGCCTACCCAAAATCCGGGGCGTATGCTATGTTCAGCGATGTCGAAGGTCCCAATCATGCGCGGGTTGCTGGCATTGGTAGCGTTGATGTTCGCGGCGACGATGGTGGCCGCGGGCGATCGCTTGTTTGATGCCGTTGCAGCCGGCGATGCCGCCGCCGTCGAGCAGGCACTCGCCGCGGGTGCCGCCGTCGACACGCGGGCACCCGACCAGGCGACGCCTCTCATCAACGCCGCTCTCGCCGACCAGACCGCCATCGCCGAATTGCTGATCGGCAAAGGCGCCAATGCGATGGCGCGCAATTCGGGCGGCTTCACGCCGCTTCACGCCGCGGCCTTTTCCGGCAGCGTGCCGATCAGCAAGCTCTTGCTCGACCACGGCGCGACGCTCGACGATGCGGCCAACAAAGCCGGTGCGACGCCGCTGATGGTCGCGGGCGAGGAAAATCACGTCGCCCTGGTGACGTTTCTGATCGCCGAGGGGGCCGATGTCGGCAAGGCGGAGGTGCACGGCTACACGCCGATCACGCGGGCATTGTGGAAGGGCAACACGGACATCGTCCGGCTTTACAAGCGGCATGGCGCGACCTGTCCTCCGGCCAGCTTTCTCGGCGATGAAGATTACGCGAAGTGCATGGAAATCCACGATTGAACAGGAGGCACAAATGGATGCGATAAGCAAAAGGGGCTTCACGCGCGGCATTCGCGGTTCAGTGGCGCTGTTCGTCGTGGTCGGCGCAGCGGCGGCCGGTGGATCATCGGCTTTCGCCGACGACTCGGTGAACACCGGCTACTTCGGCGGCGTGGCGATCATGGGATACGACACGGTTGCCTATTTCACCGAAGGCAGAGCGACGAAGGGCTCCGAGAAATTCTCCTACGAATGGCTGGGGACGCCGTGGCATTTCGCCAATGAGAAACACCGTGAAATGTTCATCAGCGAACCAACCAAATATGCGCCTCAGTATGGCGGCTACTGCGCGGGCGAGGTTGCGCTCGGGTCGGTCACGATCAATATCGATCCCGAAGCCTTCAAGATCATCGACGGCAAGCTCTACCTGATCTACGCCAAGGACGCGGCCGAGTGGTTCGCCGCCCACGCGGCTGAGGAAGTGCCGAAGGCCGAGGAAAACTGGCCGAAGGTCGCGGCCAATCTCGGACTGGACCAGTATCACTAACCTCGACGGGATCGCGTCTATTTCGCCGGCGAGAAGTGGAAGACCTTGCTGGAGTTGGCGTAGGTATAGCCGGTGTCGCCGGGCGGCTCCGTTCGCCTGTAGACCGGACCGCAGTCGGCCTGACCGAAGGCATTTTCACTTTGCTCGCAGAGCATGTCCCTTTTGACGAAGACCCGCTCGGTCATCATCTGCGTCACTGAGCGGAATGCCGCCTTGCCGTCGGGTTCGATCTGCATGAGTGCCGGGCTTCCCGAGGGCTCGGTCCTTCCCCGCAGGAGTTTGCCAACGACGATGCTTGCGATCTCGTCACCGTTCAGCCGGTCACGCTCGTCGCCCTTGAAGCCGAACGGCCAATCCGGCAGGCCGGCCTCGCGCAGGGCATCGAGGATGGAGGCGAGATCCCGCTCGTTGCGGAAATGGCCAAGGCTGAGCCGCCAGCCCGCCAGGCAATCGCTTCGGGGGAAAAGGCGCAGACCATCGGCGACGACCGCGCGGGCGTCATCAAGGCGACCGGCCCCGACATAGGCCAGAGCAAGCGGCGTAGCGAAATCGCCGTTGCCCGGCGAACCATCGCGAGCGCGTTCGAAATTGTCGATGGACTTCGCGTTGTCGCGCAGCAGATAAAAGACCAGACCTGCGGTGAGCCGATCGACGGCGGAGAGGTTCGGATCGTATCTCAGCGCCGTCTCGACGGCGGCTGCAGCTTCGGCATGGTTGCCGGAAAACAATTGAACATAGGCAACGGCCATTTGCGCTTCGGCATCGGCGGAGCCAAGCGACACGGCCTGCTGTGCCGTGGCGATCGCCTGCTCGTAGCGGCGGTCGACGACCTGCATGACGGCAAGAACGGCGTAAGGCGACGACAGGTCGGGATCGAGCGCCAGGGCGCGGCTCGCCTTGTCGTAGGCCCTTTTTCGCGCCAGCGCGCTTTGGAGAACGTCGTCGTAGGCGCTTCGCCAGACATAAGCGGTGGCCCGAGCGTCGGCTGCGAAGGCGTCTGCAAAACCGGGGTCGAGCGCCTCCGCCTTGTCAAAGAGCGCCAGTGCCTCGAGCATCCGGGACCGGCGACCGGTGCGCGCCGCCTGCTCGGCCCGCAGGTAGTAGTCGTATGCTTCGAGATTTGCGGTCGGCGGACGGGCAAGCTGCTCGGTCTCGGACTGCGTGAGCTCCAGGCCGAGCGCTTCGGCGATCTGCCGGCTCATTTCGTCCTGCAAGGTGAAGACGCTTCCCGCGGCGCGGTCAAATCGGTTCGCCCACAGATGGTCGCCGCTTGCGGCATCGATCAGTTGCGCATTGACGCGGATTTGCTCGCCGGTCCGCTGCGCGCTGCCCTCGATGACGAAGCGGACACCGAGATCGCGGCCGATGTCGGGCAGAACGCGGGCCTTGCCTTTGTAGGCGAACACCGAATTGCGGGCGATGACGTCAAGGTCCGAAAGCTTGGCGAGATCGGTGATCAGGTTGTCGGTAATGCCATCGGTGAAATAGTCCTGGTCCGGGTCGCCACTCAAATTGACGAACGGCAACACCGCGACGGACAGCCGTTGCGGCGCAAACGGCTCTTGCCATGCGAAGACAATTGCGGCGGCCGCGACCAGCAGCGCTGCGACGGTTGCCAGGATCATGGCCCGTCGACCCGGTCGGCATGCAGCGGTAACGACTTTTCCCGCCTGCGAGGGGTCGAGCAGGACGCGATAGACGCGAACCGGGTCGGCGATATTTTTCAGGTGCTGCTCACCAAGCGCCGAGAAGCCGACATCGGCCTTGTGCACCGCGTGATCGAAGGCTGTGCCGGATATGCAGATGCCGCCAGGCGGGGCCAGCCCCTGCAGTCGGGCGGCGATGTTGACGCCGTCGCCATAAATGTCATCGCCCTCGACAATGATGTCGCCGAGGTTGACGCCGATGCGAAACTGAATTCGCCGTGTCTCGGATACGGCCTGATCGCGGCTGGCCATTTTCCGCTGGATCACCGCGGCACACTGGACGGCGTCGACAACGCTCGCGAATTCAACCAGCGCACCATCGCCCATCAGCTTGATGATCCGGCCGTGGAACTCTTCTATGGCGGGATCGACCACCTCCCGGCGGCAGGCCTTCAGTCGGTCCAGCGTGCCGCCCTCGTCCTCCCCCATGAGGCGGCTATAGCCGACGACATCGGAATCAAGTATCGCGGTGAGCCGCCTCTCCATGTCTCTGCCCACCCTTTCGATCGTCGATCAAGCGAAAGCCGGGCATTCTACCACGTCATAGGCGCGCAGGCGCAGCCCCCCGACAAGCGGAAGGCCGATCATTGGGTCGCCAGGATCAATTGCTACGGGCTCTACCCCTCCAGCTCTTCCCGCAGCATCTCCAGTTCCAGCCATTCCTCTTCCATCTGCGTGATGGATGCCCGCAGCTTCTCGAGTTCGGTGGCGAGGGTGGAGAAGCGGGTGGGGTTCTTGGAAAACAGGGTGGGGTCGGCCATTTCCTGTTCGCGCCTGGCGATCTCGGCCTCAGTCTTTTCCATCTCCTTCGGCAGGTTTTCCAGCGCGAATTTCTGCTTGAAGGAGAGCTTGCCCCTGGCGGCCTTCGGGGCGGCGGCGGAGCTGCCATTGTCGGCGGACCTGGCTTTTTCGGCCTTGTCGGCGCGCTTCTTTTCCTCCTGGGCGCCCTTGCGTTGCGCCATCATGTCGGAATAGCCGCCGGCGTATTCGATCCAGCGGCCGTCGGGGGCGTCCGGATTGGCGGGCGCGATGGTCGAGGTGACGGTGCGGTCGAGGAAGTCGCGGTCGTGGGACACGAGGATGACGGTGCCGGAAAAGCCGGCGACGATTTCCTGCAAAAGGTCCAGCGTCTCGATGTCGAGGTCGTTGGTCGGTTCGTCGAGGATCAAAAGGTTGGTCGGGCGCGACAGGATGCGGGCGAGGATGAGGCGGGCGCGTTCGCCGCCGGAGAGGTTCTTGATCGGCGTGCGCGCCTGCTCCGGCTGGAACAGGAATTCCTTCATGTAGCCGGTGACATGGCGCTGCTCGCCGTTGACGAGGAGGTTTTCGCCGCGCCCGTCGGTGAGGTAATGCGCCAGCGTTTCCTCGAGGTTCAGGTCCTCGCGCTTCTGGTCGAGTGTGGCGATTTCCAGATTGGTGCCGAGCTTGACCAAACCACTATCCGGCGCGATCTGGCCGGTCAGCATCTTCAGGAGCGTCGTCTTGCCGGCGCCGTTCGGGCCGACGAGGCCGATGCAATCGCCGCGATGGACGCGGATCGCGAAGGGCGCAACGATCACCCGCTCGCCATAGGCCTTGGTGATCTTTTCGGCCTCGATCACCAGCTTGCCCGATTCCTGCGCGTCGGTGACGGTGGCCTGTACGGTGCCTTGCGGGCCCTTGTGGCCGCGATATTTCGAGCGCAGGTCCTGCAGCGCCCCAAGGCGGCGCATATTGCGCTTGCGCCTTGCGGTGACGCCGTAGCGCAGCCAGTGCTCCTCGCGCTCGATCTCCTTGCCGAGCTTGTGCTGCTCCAGTTCCTCGGCCTCCAGCACCTGATCACGCCAGGCCTCGAAAAAGGCAAAGCCCTGATTGAGGCGGCGCGACTGGCCGCGATCGAGCCAGACGGTGGCGGTCGAGACCTTTTCGAGGAACCGCCGGTCGTGCGAGATGAGGACGAGCGCGCTTCTGGTCTTCTGCAATTCGCCTTCCAGCCATTCGATGGTCGGCAGGTCGAGATGGTTGGTCGGCTCGTCGAGCAGGAGGATGTCCGGCTCCGGCGCCATGACGCGGGCAAGGGCGGCGCGGCGGGCTTCGCCGCCGGAGAGCTCGTTCGGGTTCTCCTCGCCGGTCAGGCCGAGATGCGAGAGCAGATAGGTGACGCGATAAGGGTCGTCGCCCGGGCCGAGGCCCGCCTCGGCATAGGCCTGCACGGTGGTGTAGCGGGCAAAGTCCGGCGCCTGTTCGAGATAGCGGACGGTTGCGGCCGGATGGCGGAAGACTTCGCCGGTCTGCGGTTCGACAAGGCCGGCGGCGATCTTCAAAAGCGTCGACTTGCCCGAGCCGTTGCGGCCGACGAGGCAGATGCGATCGCCGGGCTCGACCTGCAGGTTGGCGCCGGCAAGCAGCGGCGTGCCGCCGAACGAGAGGAAGATATCGTCGAGTTTCAGAATGGGTGGCGCCACGGTCAGGCTCCCGAAAGGTCATGAGGACGGGCGAGGATGATCGCCCGGCCGGAGGAAAGGGTGAAGCGGACGGTGCCTTCGGCGACATTGGAAATCGTGCGCGAGGAACCGAACGGCAGATGGAAATCCGTAAGCGGATAGCGGGCACCCTCGATCGAGAGGCCGGCCAGCGTTTCGAGACCGAGAACCGAAAACAGGCTGCCCTTCGGCAGGTCGATGTCGCACGTGCCGGGCAGCAGCGGGTAGGCCTCTTCCTCGCCGGAGGTGAGAAGCACGTCGAGGCCGTCCTCGGCCAGCTTGACGGCGTAGAGCAGGTGCATGAAGGCATGGTCGCTGCGCTCGCCGCCGAGCGCGCCGGCAAAGACCAGGCGTCTTGCCCCGCGCGCCAGGGCTTCCGCCGTGGCAATCTCGCCGTCCGTCTCGTTCTTGGCGGCGGGGTAGGGCTCGCGCACGATGCCCGGCCATTCGTCGATCAGCGCCTGCGTCGTGGAATCGAAATCGCCGACCCAGAGCTCCGGCGTCAGGCCGAGCGCCTTCGCATGCCGCATGCCGCCATCGGCGGCGATGACGCGCGCGCCTTTGAGATGTCCGGCCAGACGATCCGTCGGCGTCAGCGCGCCGCCCATCAATATCACGAAAGCCTGTTTGTTCATGGCGCAAGGCCATAGCTTATACAGGGGTCGAAGGGGAAGAGGCGGGCAGGGTTTTGTTCGGCGCGCCCCGACGAGACAGCGCCGTCGACGCTGCGCGTGCCCCGGCCCGCTTGCTCGACCTTGCCCCTCACCCTAGCCCTCTCCCGAGAGGGCCGCTTGACCTTTCACGCTAATGGGGAAGAGGAAAGCGGCGGGGGCCGCTCGTTCCTTCTCCCCGCTGGCGGGGAGAAGGTGCCCGGTAGGGCGGATGAGGGGCATGAGCGTGTGAGCGGCTCCTGTCCCATCCTGCGAACCGCGCTCACGCAACACCGATGGCGGTTACCTCTCGCCGTGTCCGGCGTTTTCGCGGTTCTGATGGATGCGCTCCATGCCGGCGACGAACTTGTCGAACAGGACGGCAAAGGCGGCGACGTCATCCTCCGGCCAGTCGGCGAGGATGGTTTCGATCACGCCGCGTTTGACCGCCTGCACCTCGAGCATCAGCTTTTTGCCGAGGTCGGTCATGACGACGATGATGCGCCGGGCATCGGCCTGCGAGGCCTCCCGCCGCAGGGCGCCGCGCGCCACCATGTCGGAGACGATGCGGCTGGCGCGCGAGGGGTCGATGCGCATGAAGTCGGCGATCGTGCCGACCGTCACCTCGCCCTCCGGCTCGGCGCGCCGGACGGCGTCGAGCACGTCGAGATGGGAGATTTCAAGGCCCGGCGCGACATTGTCGATTGCCAAGCGAGCAAGCACCCGCCGCCCGACCAGAAGCCGCCAGCGTCCCATCGAACGGCCGATCAAGGCGCGGTGTGCCTCGGCATCGCTGCTGTCTGTCGTCTGTTCCAGTGTGTCGTGTTCCATGACCGGACCATAGCAAAGCGCAGCACCGTCATAAAGCGGGAATATGCGGTTCGCATAAATATGCCGTTGACAATTATATGCTAACAGCACATAAATTGCCGACCGCAACTGGAACCCTCCCATGGACATGCACGCCGCACCGGCGCCGCTCGTTTCGAGCCACGCGCTTCGCCTGACGCTTTTCCTCTTCCTGATGACCGCGCTGTTCATGGCGACGCTGGACAACCAGATCGTCGCGACGGCGCTGCCGACCATCGTCGCCGAGTTCGGCGAGATGGAGCGGTTCGGCTGGATCGGCTCGGCCTATCTGCTCGCCACCTGCGCGGTCATGCCGCTCTACGGCAAGCTCGGCGACCTGTTCGGCCGCAAATATGTGATGCTTGCCGCGGTGGCGATCTTCACGCTGGGCTCGGTCGCCTGTGGCCTAGCCGTGTCGATGAATACCCTGATCGCGGCCCGTGTGCTGCAGGGGCTCGGCGGCGGCGGCATCATGGTGTCGATCTTCTCCATCACCGCCGACCTGTTCGAGCCGCGCGAGCGCGCCCGCTACCAGAGCTATTCGAGCCTGGTGCTGATGGCGTCCGGCGCCATCGGCCCGGTGCTCGGCGGCACGATGAGCGACCTGTTCGGCTGGCGGTCGATCTTCCTCGTCAATATCCCGATCGGCCTGATCGTGCTCACCGGCCTGTTCTTTTTCCTGCCCTATCGGCGGCCGACGCGCCTGCCGACGATCGATTATGCCGGGGCGCTTCTGCTCGCCGGCGCGGTGACCAGTGTCGTGCTTCTGGGCGACGGCGCGGAGCTGTTCGGCTCGCTGCTTTCGCTCGGAAGCCTTGCGGTCGTAGCCATCGGCACGCTTTGCGCGATCGCCTGGGTGCTGGTCGAACGGCGCGCGCGCGAGCCGATCGTGCCGCTGACGCTGTTCCGCAACCCGACCTTCAGCCTGATGCTGGTGATTTCGCTGATGAGCGGCGCCGTCGGCATCGGCATGGTCAACTATTTCGCGCTGTTCCTGCAGACGACGACGGGCCTGACGCCGTCGGCGGCCGGGGTGCTCTTCATCCTGCTGACGGGCGGCATCGTCGCCGGCTCGCTGACGGCGGGGCGGCTGATTTCGCTCTCCGGCCGCTACAAGCCGTTTGCGATCGTGAGCGCCAGCCTGACGGCCCTGGCCTTGCTGATGTTCACGCAAGTCCAGCCCGGCACGCCGCTCGTCATCATCGGCGCCATCATGGCGCTGCACGGCATCGGCATCGGCTTCGGCCAGCAGGTGCCTGTCGTCGGCGTGCAGAACGTGGCGTCGCGCGGCGATGTCGGCGCCGCCACGGGTGCCGTGACCCTGTCGCGCATGGCCGGCGCCTCGATCGCCATCTCGATCTACGGCGCGACGATCGCTGCCGGACTGGCACGCGGCGCAGTCTCCATCCCGGGCGTCGAGGACATCGAAAAGCTGACGCCGCTGATGCTGTCGGCGCTGCCGGAGGCAACCCGCCGGCTGGTCGCCGAAAGCTATACGGCCGCCTTCCAGCCGCTGTTTTTGACGGCCGTCGGCATATCGCTGATCGCGCTTATCTCGGCCATAGGCCTCAAGGCGGTACGGTTGCCGCAAAAGGCGGCGGTGTGAAGGGATTGACCCTTCCCCCTTGATCTCAGGGTGATGGGGCTGGTTCGCAACTGATAGGCAGGAAATCAAGGTCTGCATCAAAGTCGCCTTTGATGCCTTTACGCTCGTTGGGCAACTGCTGTCTTTCTATGACCTTGCAGGCGCAGTCATTCCGGGGCCGGCGGACATTCAGGTGTCAGACGCGTTGTGATCGCTTACGCGTCCGAGTTTTTAACTGGACGAGACTCCATAACCTGTCCGCATCCGCTGGAGCAAAAGCTCTCCACGGCGCGAAACGCAGGCCGCCGCTCTTCATCTTCATGATCAGATGGTTTCGCGTTCTGCTTGAACTCTTTACCATCGACCATGGTATTTGAAGCGATGCACCCGCCGCATCGGAGGTCGTAATACCGGTCTCGTCCACCGTGTAGGACACAATTTTGTTTTCCGAAGGATACCTGATCCACCGAACGGCGTTGACGAGGAGCATGAGTGCCAGGAATACAATCAAGAAACGCAGCACTGGCCACCATGTGTCCTGGAACGTAAGAAAAAGTGCTCGCCGGGGCTCGCTCCAAATCGACGCAATTCCACTGATCGAATAATAAACGAGACTCAGAATGACCGGAATTATACATAATAAGATAGCTACCTTGGCTATCCGGCGCGCCATGATCCTCAAGTTGTCGCCTTGAGTGAGTGTCGTGGTTCCAGTGATTGTTACTGTCGTTCCACGTGCATTCATCGATGCTTTGAGCCCTATTTAACCGCGACGGCGCAATCCGCTGCGGAATATGGCCTGGTGATAGCAATATGCCCGATGGAACTGTTCGGCTCAACCCAAGGCTGGATGAGATGTGGTGGCATTTCCCTATGATCCGAGGGAGGCGATTAATGGGCGCAAGACGCGCTCCCCATCCCCTTGCAAAGCATTTCACCTGCGTCTAAATCTCCTCTTGCTCTAACGGGGTGCCGTTCGTCCTACCTGGACGTGCGGCTGAGAGGCTTGCAGAAGCCAACCCGCGGAACCTGATCCGGTTTGCACCGGCGGAGGGATTAGACGGCACATGTCAGCGCCCTATTCCCAACACTTGGATTTAAAGGAGGCGCCGATGCGCAAGGCATTCATTCCCTTTCTTGCGGCAATTGCTGCAATCACCACAGCGTCTTCCACGGCGGCCGCCGACAAGACGCTGACCGTCTACACCTATGAAAGCTTCACCAGCGAATGGGGTCCGGCGGCCAAGGTCGCCGAAGCCTTCGAAAAGACCTGCGGCTGCAAGGTCGAGTATGTCAGCGTCGCCGACGGTGTCGAGCTTTTGACCCGGTTGAAGCTCGAAGGGGCCGCCTCCAAGGCCGATATCGTGCTCGGCCTCGACACCAATCTCGTCTCCGAAGCCAAGGCGACCGGCTTCTTCGCACCGCATGGCCTCGATCTCTCCGCCGTCAAGGTTCCCGGCGGCTTCACCGATGATACCTTCGTTCCCTATGACTACGGCCACTTCGCGGTGATCTACGACACCGAGACGATGAAGGAACCGCCCAAAAGCCTGAAGGAGCTGGTCGAGGGCGATGCGAGCCAGAAGATCGTCATCGAGGACCCGCGCACCTCGACGCCGGGCCTCGGCCTGTTGCTGTGGGTCAAGTCGGTCTATGGCGATCAGGCAGGTAGCGCCTGGGCGAAACTCAAGGATCGCGTTTTGACGGTAACGCCCGGCTGGTCCGAGGCCTATGGCCTGTTCACCAAGGGCGAGGCGCCGATGGTGCTGTCCTACACGACCTCGCCCGCCTACCACATGATCGCGGAAAACACCGACCGCTATCAGGCGGCGGCCTTTTCGGAGGGTCACTACATCCAGATCGAAGTGGCCGGCATGACGAAGAATGCCAAGGACCCGGCGCTCGCCAAGGACTTCCTTTCCTTCGTTACCGGACCGGAGTTCCAGTCGATCATCCCGACGACCAACTGGATGATGCCGGTGGCCGCCACCAAGGAGCCGCTGCCGGAGGCCTTCGGCAAGCTGGTCAATCCGGAAAAGACTTTTCTGATGTCTTCCGACGAGGTTGCCGCCAACCGCAAGGCCTGGATCGACGAGTGGCTCGCCGCCATGAGCAAGAACTGAGACAGCAGGTGATGATCGTTTCGTCTGTGCAAGTGCCCCTCATCCGCCCTGTCGGGCACCTTCTCCCCGTAAACGGGGAGAAGGACCATACGGCTGACTCGGAACAAGTCCCCTCTCCCCGCGAGCGGGGAGAGGGCTAGGGTGAGGGGCCGGATAACGCATCGAAAACCGACAAGGCTCCTATGATCGCGCGCATTGAGAGACGTTTCACGGTTGCCGCCGGGGCGCTCTGCCTCGGCGGCATCGTTCTGTTCGTCTGCCTCGCCGCCTTCGCCTTGCTTGCCTTCGATGAGCCGGGTGCAGCGCGGCAGGCGGGGCTTTTCGACGCCTATGTCTGGCGCGTGATGCGGTTCACGCTGCTGCAGGCCTCGCTGTCGACATTCCTGTCGATCGTGCTCGCCATTCCCGTTGCCCGCGCGCTGGCGCGGCAACCGTCCTTTCCCGGGCGGGTCTGGATCATCCGGTTGCTGGCGTTGCCGCTCGGCCTGCCGGCGCTGGTCGCGGCGCTGGGTCTGATCGGCATCTGGGGGCGGCAGGGGCTGTTCAACACGACGTTTGCCTGGCTGGGACTGGACCAGCCGATCAGCATCTACGGACTATCCGGCATCCTGCTCGCGCATGTGTTCTTCAACCTGCCGCTGGCCGCGCGGCTGATGCTCGGCGGACTGGAACGGATTCCCGGCGAATATTGGCTGGTCGGCGCCAATCTCGGCATGCGGCCGCTTTCGACCTTCCGCTTCATCGAATGGCCGGCCATTCGCGGTCTGCTGCCCGGCATTGCCGGCCTCATCTTCATGCTCTGCGTCACCAGCTTCACCCTGGTGCTGACCCTCGGTGGCGGGCCGGCGGCGAGCACCATCGAGGTGGCGATCTATCAGGCGCTGCGCTTCGATTTCGATCCGCCGTGTGCGATCGCCCTGTCATTGTTGCAGATCACCCTGACGGCAGCCTTACTGGTGGCAATGCGCCTTCTGACGCCGAAAGTCGAGGAAGGTCAGGGCGGCGGGCGCGACGTCAGGCGCTTCGATGGGCGCAATCTTTCGGGCAAGGTGGGCGATGGCCTGGCCATTGCGCTCGCCGTGCTGTTCCTGGCACTGCCGCTCTGCTCGGTCATCGCCTCCGGTCTGCGGTCCGATCTCTGGAAGCTCGTGGGCGATCCGATGGCGCAGCAGGCCCTTGCCACCAGCCTCGTCGTTGCTTTTGTGTCCGGCACGCTCTGTGTCGCGGCGACGGCGGTGATGATCCGCGCGCGGCAGATATCGCTGGCGCCGAGGCTGGCCCGGAAGCGTCATCGCGGCTTTGCGGCGGCTATTTCCATGAGCGCATCCCTGGTGCTGCTGGTGCCGCCCGTCGTCCTGGGGGCGGGCTGGTTCCTGCTGCTGCGGCCGCTCGGCGATGTCGCCGCCCTTGCGCCGCTGCTGGTCATCCTGATCAACATGCTGATGGCGCTGCCCTTCGTCTATCGCGTGCTGGAGCCGGCCATGGCCAGCCATTTGGCCCGCACCGGCAGGCTTGCCGCGAGCCTCGGGCTCGGCGGCTGGCACCGGTTGCGCTTCGTCGACTGGCCGGTGCTGCGCAAGCCGCTCCTGATGGCGCTGTCCTTTGCCTGTGCGCTGTCGCTCGGCGATCTCGGCGCGGTGGCGCTGTTCGGATCGCAGGATATGGTCACGCTGCCCTGGCTGCTCTATAGCCGGATGGGCAGCTACCGTTCCACCGATGCGGCGGGGCTGGCGCTGTTTCTCGGCCTGGTCTGCCTCGTGCTGACTATCGCCGGCACGCCATCTGCGGCGAGGAATGACCAAAGGAGCAAGAATGCCGCCGCGTGACACGGAGACAGCCATTCGCCTTGGCGGCGTGCGCGTGCAGTTCGACAAGACGGAACTGCGTTTCGATTGCGCGATCCGGCAGGGCGAGATCGTTGCCATCACCGGCGCCTCCGGTTCCGGCAAATCGACCCTCCTCAATATCGTCGCCGGTTTCGAGATGCCGGATGCCGGCGCGGTCGAGATCCTCGGCGAAGATGTCGCCAGCCGCGATCCGGCGGAGCGGCCGGTCTCGGTGATCTTCCAGGAACACAACCTGTTTTCGCATCTCGATGTCGCCACCAATATCGCGCTCGGCATCGACCCGGCCCTCAGACTGGGCGTGAAGGAGCGCGGAAAGGTTGCCTCCGCGCTGATGCGCGTCGGGCTCGAAGGCTTCGGCAAGCGGCTGCCGCCGACGCTGTCCGGCGGCGAGCGTCAGCGGGTGGCGCTGGCGCGCGCCTTGGTCCGCCGCAGGCCCATCCTTCTTCTCGACGAGCCCTTCGCGGCGCTCGACCCGGGCCTGCGCTCCGGCATGACCAGCCTGCTCCTCGATCTGCACGCGCAGGAAGGCAATACAATGCTGATCGTCACGCATCATCCGGACGATGTGCGGGCGCTGGCCGACAGCGTGATCTTCCTCGACGAGGGCCGCGTCCTGCTGCACGAATCCAAGGCGCAATTCCTCGATCACACCGACAGTCCGGCCGTTGCGCGTTTTCTCGGAAAATGAACATCGCCTGCGATGCTTGCCACAATTTGAACGTTGGCCTATGCGACGGCCAAGCGCGAAATCTCCGCGACGCCATCCTCGCGTGTCCGTTGCGGGGATATCACGGGGCAACTATTTCTATGGGCATATGCTAGGCACGCGTGGCGCGAATGGGTTACAGCAGTCCTATTGCTGCAACAGTCGCCTGACCTATCTACGCGGCTGTAAAGAATATCGAATTTCCCTGGGGGCCGACCGCGGGGATATTCTCGCGGCTGGCCCGAAAGACTGGAAACGAGCTGAGGCATGAACAGAACGACAGGCACGGATCCGCAGTCTTCGGAGAAAAGCTCCGGCGTATCCCTGCGTGCTGCAAGCGCGCTCGCCGGCATGCTGCTGCTCGCCGGCTGCCAGTCGGTGATCGAACAGACCTATGAGCCGAAGGTCGCGCCGTCCTCGACACCGCAGATCGTCGAGGAGGTGCAGAAGAACGACCCGCGCGCCCAGGTCGGCGCCCGCGAGCACCCGCGCATCGTCGCGAGCTATGGCGGCGAATACAAGGACGAGAAGACCGAGCGTCTCGTTGCCCGCATCACCGGCGCGCTGACGGCGGTGTCGGAAAATCCGAACCAGTCCTACCGCATCACCATCCTCAATTCGCCGGCGATCAACGCGTTTGCGCTGCCCGGCGGCTATCTCTATGTCACCCGCGGCCTCCTGGCGCTTGCCGATGATGCGTCGGAAGTGGCCGCCGTGCTGTCCCACGAGATGGCGCACGTGACGGCCAATCACGGCATCGAGCGGCAGCAGCGCGAGGAGGCGGAGGTGATCGCCAGCCGCGTTGTTTCCGAAGTGCTCTCCAGCGATCTCGCCGGCAAGCAGGCGCTTGCGCGCGGCAAGCTGAGGCTTGCGGCCTTCTCGCGAAACCAGGAACTGCAGGCCGACGTCATCGGCGTGCGGATGCTCGGCGAGGCCGGCTACGATCCCTATGCCGCCGCCCGTTTCCTCGATGCGATGGCAGCCTATAGCCGCTTTTCCTCGGTCGATCCCGACAGCGACCAGAGCCTCGACTTCCTGTCGAGCCATCCGAGCGCGCCGCAGCGCGTCGATCTTGCCCGTCGTCATGCGCGGGCCTTCGGCGCGGAAGGAACGGTCGGCGATCGCGGCCGCGACTATTATCTCGCCGGCATCGACGGGCTGCTCTACGGCGACAGCCCGCAGGAGGGCTATGTCCGCGGCCAGACGTTCCTGCACGGCAAGCTCGGCATTCGTTTCGACGTGCCGGCCGGCTTCCAGATCGACAACAAGGCGGAAGCGGTGCTGGCGACCGGACCGGGCGAGGTTGCCATCCGCTTCGATGGCGTCGCCGATACGCAACGCCGCGGCCTGACCGACTATATCGCCAGCGGCTGGGTCACGGGCCTGCAGCCCGACACCATCCGGCCGATCACGATCAACGGTCTCGAGGCCGCCACGGCGCGCGCCTCGGCCGAGCGCTGGGACTTCGACGTCACGGTGATCCGCATCGATACGCAGATCTACCGCTTTCTGACGGCTGTACCGAAGGGCGCGCCGAGCCTCGAGCCGACGGCGGACATCCTGCGGGCCTCCTTCCGCCGCATGACGTCGCAGGAAGCGGCCGCGCTGAAGCCGCTGCGTATCCGCGTCATCACGGCCAAGCCCGGCGATACGCTGGCGACCCTCTCGGCCCGGATGATGGGCACCGACCGCAAGCTCGATCTCTTCCGCCTGATCAACGCGATGCAGGTGACGTCTACGGTCAAGCCGGGCGACAGGATCAAGATCATCTCGGAATAAGGCAAGCGAGGAAACGGCTCGGTTTTTACCTCGTTTGGATCCGCTGGCCGGGGAACGATTGCCGGTTATCTGAGGCGCTGATCGATCGGGAGCGTGAGGGACCAGGCGCTTGACCGGTGGACGCGAAGCCGCGGCAAAGGCCCTGCGCAGTCGGGCGTGTCCCCGGGATTGGGATAACGTGGATTGCCCCAGCGATCATTGTAGAGGTCCTTGAACAGGCAAGCTATCGGGATCATGACGTTCTCCATATTGAATCGATTCAAGAATCGAATGCGGAAGATTTGAACCGATTCAAAATTTACGCGCTAACGGCAAAATGTCAAGAGATTTGAATCGATACAATCTTCTGATAGGGTGAGGTTGGTTTGCACAGCTGCGGGAGGTACCTTGACAAAGGGGCATGTAAGACTGGCTGATGTCGCCAAGGCGGCCGGTGTATCGCAGGGGACGGCGTCGAACGTTTTCAGCCGGCCAGAGGTGGTACGCGAAGAAGTCCGCGAGCGGGTGCTCGGGATCGCCAGGACGCTCGGCTATAACGGCCCGGACATCAAAGGGCGCTTGCTGAGGGCCGGGCGCGTCAACGCCATCGGCGTCGCTTCGGTCGAGCCGCTGGCGTATTTCTTTGAGGATCCGTGGGCGCGGGCGCTGATGACGAAGATCGCGGCGGTGTGCGACGCCACCGGCACCGGCATCGCACTGGTGTCGGCGCAGAACCAGCAAAAACTGGCCTGGAACATCAACAGCGCGCTTGTCGATGGTTTCATCCTGTTGTGCGTGGAAGGCGGTGAAAGGCTCGTCGAACTGACAAGGCGGCGACAGTTGCCGTTCATCGCCCTGGCGCTCGGCGGCGCGGACACCTCGATCCCGGTGATCGGCATCGATAACCTTGCTGGCGCAGCCATGGCAGCGCGATATCTGGCGGATCTCGGGCATCGCCGGTTTGCCGTTCTGGCAATAGACCATTTTGACGAGCACGTCGGGGCGACAGGGCCAGGGCCTGCGGCTCGATCCTTGAAATCGACGTCGCGCGACCGCTTGCTCGGCTATTGGCAGACCTTGGCGGAGTTCGGCATCGAGCGCGAAAGCGTGCCTGTGCACGGCACCCGCAGCGATCGATCGAGCGTCGATACGGCGCTCAATGCCCTGTTTGCAGCACCGCAGCCCCCGACGGCCATCCTGGCGATGTCCGACCGCATTGCTCTCTTTGCCATGCAATGGCTCACCGAGCGTGGCATCGAGGTGCCGGGCGATGTCTCCGTGATCGGCTTTGATGGCGTCCCAGAAGCCGCAACGGCTGAGCCGGGGCTGACGACCATTGCACAACCGTTTGATGAGATTGCGCGCAGGGCGGTAAGCGCCATCCTTGACGACGCATTGCCCGACGCGCAGGAAACCCTCGACGTGACGCTGGTTATCCGGGACAGCACCGCACCCCCACGGTCATAGCAGCGCGGCAGGTTTTCCCGCGCTTTCCACACGACCGTGTCGCACGTCGGCGCCTGGCGCGCCGGGACGCCGCTCAATGCGGCAGCGTCGCCAGCACCGGGGCTTCCGCGACAAGCGCGATCCTGAGCTTTTCCAGCGCCCGGGTCTCGATCTGGCGGACGCGCTCCTTCGAGATGCCGAGATCGGCGCCCAGCTCTTCGAGGGTGGCGCTGTCTTCCGACAGGCGGCGGGCGCGGATGATTTTCATTTCCCGCTCGTTTAGCTGGCAAAGCGCATGGCTGAGCCAGATACGCCGCCGCTCCTGATCGATTATCTCGGAAACCTGCTCGTCCGGCAACGGCGCATCGCTGGCGAGAAGGTCGAGCCGCTCGCCGCTGTCGGCATCGCCCGACGAGATCGGCGCCTGCAGCGAGGCGTCATTGCTGGAAAGCCGGGCATCCATCGTCTGTACGTCGGCGAGGCTGACGCCGAGCGCCAGGGCGATTTCCTCGTGCACGGCGCGGGCCGTCAGCTGCCGGTCGCCCTGGGCGAGCTTGGCGCGCAGACGGCGCAGGTTGAAGAACAGGGCCTTCTGCGCCGAAGACGTGCCGCCGCGCACGATCGACCAGTTGCGCAGCACGTAATCCTGCATCGAGGCGCGGATCCACCAGCTGGCATAGGTCGAGAACCGCACCTCGCGGCTGGGTTCGAAGCGGGCGGCGGCTTCCAAGAGGCCGATATGGCCTTCCTGGACCAGATCGCTCATCGGCAGGCCGAAATTGCGGAATTTCGCCGCCATCGAGATCACCAGACGCATATGGGCCATGGCGATCTTGTTGCGGGCCTCCTGATCGTTGTGGTCCTTCCACGCCAGCGCCAAAGCCTGCTCCTCGTCCCGTTCGAGATAGGGAGCCGCCATTGCGATCTTGATCATGCGCCTGTCTGCTGAGAGGTTTTTCATCGGCTGCTCCATGAGGGGCACAAGGGTGTGCCGCTGAACGATAAGTCGATCGTGTTTCGGGATTTCCGCTGCCTGAGCTTGACCAGCATTCGAAACGCCCTACTTCCCTGCCTAGAAGCCGAGGCCGGAAGAAAGGGCCGCGGTGGTGATGGTCCCGCTCCGCAACGACATGCGCAAGCCGGGACTGAACGTGTCAAAACGCGCGGGGAGCGGAAAAGTTCCATGCTGCGTTGCCGTATTTTGCGGCGGCGCGCGTTTTTCTGCGCGTGAGTTTCCAAAAAATTCGAAGACGATGACGCACCGCTCGAAGCGTTTCGCGGGTGGGCGACGACGCGCCTTATTTGTTGTGCGTTGTTGTGCGCTGCAGTTTTTGCCGCTTGCCGGAAAAGTTAAAAAAGCGTTAACTTTTGATGGTTGTCCCCATAAGTTGCCTGTGAGTTCGTTAAAGACAGGGCTTGGGCGGGATTCCTGTTTGCTCGGCACAGGTCTAGAGTCGCGATATGAAAACACTATCCATCGAGGTGCGGCCCGGTGAACCAAGAGATGCCACGTCCATCTCGGACGTGCACCGCGTCTCCTGGCTCCAGGCCTATGGCGGGCTCATTCCGCACAAGCCGCTGAACCAGATGGTGGACCGGCGCGATCATACGTGGTGGCGCAAGGCCACGCGGGGTCCCTCGACCTTGCTCGTCATCGAGGTGGCCGGCGTCATCGCCGGTTATGCAACGCTCGGCCTCAACCGCGCCCGTGCCCTGCCGCAGGAAGGCGAGGTCTACGAGATCTACCTGCGGCCGGAATATCAGGGCATCGGGCTCGGCCGCATCCTGTTCGGCGAAGCCAAGAGCCTGCTGAAATCCCTCGGCTGCCAGGGCCTTGTCGTCTGGTGCCTGGAAGACAGCCATCATGCCGACCGTTTCTTCCGCATGGCCGGCGGCCACGACGTCTGCGAGGGGATGGAGGATTTCGGCGGCAAGAGCCTCAAGAAGATCGGCTATATCTGGGACTGAACCGCGCTACTCCGGGAAAACGCGCGTCGGCTCGGCTGCCGTCGGTCCGCGAACTCCGGCAAAATCGGCCTTGTCCGTACCACAGACGAAACCATCCGCCTTCGTATCGGCGATCTGTCGGGCAAGCGTGTTGGGCTCCGGATTGGCAAGCGCATCGACATAACCGACGACGCAGCCCATCCCGTCTTGCCCTGCCACTTTCGACACGACGAGAACCTGGCCCTTGACCTTCGGCGACGGTTCGCCGGTGGCTGGATCGACATTCTCGAGGAACCACCGGAGAATGGTCGCCGTCGGCTTGCCGTCTGGACCGAGCCGCCATTCGATCTTTTGCCCGGCGTGATTGAACGGTTCGAAGCTTTCGAAGACGCCGTCGATATAGGCCTGGCTGGCGTGACCGTAGAGGATGCTCTGCCGCAGATCGCCTTCCTTGAAGTAGACCGCGTAGTCCATCAGGCCCTTGCACTGGAGCGAAATGCTGCCGCCTTCGACGTCTTCCGGCGAAAGCGTCTTGCAGTGATCGGTGTCCAAATCGGTGTAGGCGCTGTCATTGGCCCGGGCGGTGGCCGGCGTCAGCGCCATGAGAAGGATCAGCGGAATTGTGCGTGCGTGCGATATCATCAGCGCTCCTCATACCCGGTTACGTTCCGGCAGCTGCGATTATTTGCTTAAAGGTCGCATTTTTCCGCTCATGACGAAAGTAATGTTGCGCCGCGGCATGTTTCCCTTTATCGGACTCGCCAGCCAAACTCAGACCCCCTGGGAGAAAACATGCGTATTGATGCAATTTCGATCGGCAAGAATCCGCCTGAAGATGTCAACGTGATCGTCGAGGTTCCGGTTGGCGGCCATCCGATCAAGTACGAGATGGACAAGGAAGCCGGCACGCTGGTGGTCGACCGTTTCCTCTATACGCCGATGACCTATCCGGGCAATTACGGCTTCGTGCCGCACACGCTGTCGGATGACGGCGACCCGATCGACGTTCTGATCGCCTCGACCCGTCCGCTGGTTCCGGGCTGCGTCATCAACGTTCGCCCGATCGGCGTGATGATGATGGAAGACAATTCCGGCAAGGACGAAAAGGTCATTGCCGTGCCGAACTATCACCTCACCAAGCGCTACGACAAGGTGAAGGACTATACCGACCTGCCGGAGATCACCCTGCAGCAGATCGAGCACTTCTTCGAGCACTACAAGGATCTGGAGCCCGGCAAGTGGGTGAAGATCTTCGGCTGGAAGGATGCGACGGTCGCCAAGCAGCTGATCACCGAAGCCATCGAGCGCGCCAAGACGGCGAAGTAAACGACGGGCTGAGCAAGCGCGCAACGCAAATAAAAACCTCCGGATCGTGACGATCCGGAGGTTTTTTGTTGTCTGCGAGAAAGGCCGGTTCAGCTAAGCAGGGCGGCGGCGACGGTCGTGTTCAGGAAATACCAGATGAAATAGAGGATGACCAAAACCACCAGCGGCGACAGGTCGACGCCGCCCATGTCCGGCAGGACGCGGCGGATCGGGCGGTAGAGCGGCTCGGTCAGCTGGTAGAGCGAGCGACCGATCATGTTGATGGCGTTGTTGTTCACGTTGATCACGTTGAACGCGTAGAGCCAGGAAAAGATGGCCGAGGCGATGACCAAGAACCACGCAATGTTGATGATGAAATTCAGGGTCGCAATGACAGCAAGCATGCCGGTCTCCAATTCGTTGTTGACAGACATGTAGACATTGGCGACTAAACCGGCAAGTCCGTGCTTTGCGCGGGGCCAAACATGTTTAATACGGCGGAGCTCTTCTCCGGCCGCTCTTCGGAAAGATCGCCGCATGTCAACCATCAAGGGTGCTGACCGGTTCGCCGCATTCCGGCATGTCTCCTACGCCCGCTTCTTCTTCGCCCGCTTTCTCGCCTCCTTCGCCATCCAGATCGTCAGCGTCTCGGTCGGCTGGCAGATGTACGCGCAGACGCAGAACACGCTCTATCTCGGCCTGATCGGTCTCTTCCAGTTCCTGCCGTCGCTCCTTCTTATCCTGGTCACGGGTTCGGTGGCTGACCGTCATAGCCGCCGGGCGATCGTTTCGATCTGCATGATCATCAGCGCCCTCTGCGCGGCGGCTCTTTTAGGGTTGACGATCGCCGATGCGTTCTCGCCGTGGCCGGTCTTTGCCATCCTGGTCGTCTTCGGCATCGAGCGCGCCTTCATGGCGCCGGCGGTGCAGTCGCTCGCGCCCAATCTCGTTCCGGCCCATGACCTGTCCAATGCGATCGCCTGGAACTCGTCCTCCTGGCAGACGGCGGCCATCCTCGGTCCGGTCGCCGGCGGTCTGCTTTACGGTCTCAGCGCCATCGTCGCCTATTCGGTCGCGCTTGCCTTCCTCGTTCTGGCGGCCATCCTCGTCTTCATGATCGAAAAGCCGGCGCAGCACAGCCTGAGCGAGCCGCGCGACTGGACCTCGGTTCTTGCCGGGTTCAAGTTCATCCGCACGGAAAAGGTCGTGCTGGGCGCGATCTCGCTCGATCTGTTTGCCGTTCTGCTCGGCGGCGCCGTGGCGCTGATGCCGGTCTTTGCCAGCGAGATCCTGGTGCTCGGCCCCTTCGGCCTCGGCCTGCTCAGGGCGGCGCCCGGCATCGGCGCGATCCTCGTCGCCATCACGCTTGCGGCCTATCCGATCCGCCACAATGCCGGCGTGCTGATGTTTGCCGGTGTCGCGCTGTTCGGCATCGGCACGGTGGTCTTCGGCCTGTCCAAGGTCGCCTGGCTGTCGATCGCAGCGCTGATGCTGATGGGCGGGGCAGACATGATCTCGGTCTATGTGCGCGAGACGCTGATTGCGCTGTGGACGCCGGATGCCGTGCGCGGCCGCGTGAATGCCGTCAACATGGTGTTCGTCGGTGCCTCGAACGAGCTTGGCGAGTTCCGGGCGGGTACCATGGCGCATGTCATCGGCGCGGTTCCCGCCGTGGTGGTCGGCGGCATTGGCACGCTGGCCGTCGCCGTCATCTGGGCGCTCGGCTTCCCGCAGTTGCGCAAGATCGATTCGCTCGAAGCACCCAAGCAGAGGGCCTGATCGGTCAGGCCGCCATGGTCTCGCCCTGGCGCTGGAAGATGTGGGTGAGGAAGCGGTCCATCCAGTCGCGCAGAGGGCCGTCATGGTCCATCCGGCCTTCCAGATGCGCGCGGCCGACCTGCGCGCCGGGCAGTTCGAAGCGGTGGGCGCCGTGCACGACCCAGCGGTGCATCATCGCCCGCGTCAATTCGCCGTGAAACTGGATGCCCCAGGCATTCTCGCCACAGCGGAAGGCCTGGTTGGGATAGGTGCTGCCGGAAGCGAGCAGTTCGGCGCCGACCGGCAGATCGAACCCTTCCCGGTGGAACTGGTAGACCATCGATGGCCATTCCATCAGCGCGCGGCCCTTTTCGGTCGCTTCCAGCGGATACCAGCCGATTTCGGTCAGCCCCTCATGATGCGGCGCGACGACGCCACCCAAATGCCGGACCAGCATCTGGGCGCCGAGGCAGATACCGAGGAACGGCTTGTTTTCCGACAGCGGCACGGAGAGCCAGTCGATCTCGCGGCGGATGAAATCCTCGTCGCCATTGGCGCTCATCGGTCCGCCGAAGACGACGGCGCCGGCGTGTTCTTCGAGCGTTGCCGGCAGTGTATCGCCGAGCGCCGGGCGGCGGATGTCGAGGCGGAAGCCTTTCTCCAGCAGCAGATGACCGACCCGGCCGGGGCTGGAGTGTTCCTGATGCAGGATGATCAGGACCGGTTTTCGCGTGGTGCGCGTATAGAACGTGCGGTCGTCGAAAAGCATCTCACTTTTCCTGTTGCGCGGTTTCCTCCTCCGCGACCTTGAATTTGGCGGCCACCTCCTGCCGCTTGATGATCCTGTCCCTGCCGGAAACGCCGAGAAGATCGGCGATGCGCCAGATCACATGGTCTTCCATTTCGCTGCGTTGGCCATCGGCATAGACAATCTCCCACAACATGCCGATCAGGTCGATCCGCTGTTCCTCCGAAAAATGCCGTTTGATGTCGGATGTGAAGCGGAAATAGTCGATCGCCTCGCTTTCGGCCGTCTCGCCGGCGGCGATCAGGGCATCCAGCGCCGCATCGTCCAGCTTGTAGTGATCCTTGATCATCGAGCGCACCTTGCGGCGCTCCTTCTCGTCGGTCTCGCCGTCGGCCTCCATCACCTGGATGCAGAGCGCCATGATGGCGATGCGCGGATCGCCGGGCTGGATCGACGAGGCATGCCCGTGACCGGTCAGGCTGTCGAGGAAAGTTTTAAATCTGTCAAACATGCGGTTCCGTCAAAGGTCGGGTTTGTTCTCAAAACAGGCGGAAGCTCGCTTTTGCCAGCGGCTTGTCGCTGTCGTCGCGCACGCCCGGATCATCCGGCGGGCGGCCGAAGAACGGCTCGACGACAGGCTCTTCGGTCTTGGCCGGCGCCGGTTTCTTTTCAACCTTCACGGGCTGCGGCACGATCACCGATTCGCTCGGTGCCGGCACGGCGATGGTCTGGACCACGGCCTCCTCGGTTTTCTCCGGGGTTTCGATCACATGCTTGGGCTTTGCCGGCGTTTCGGCCTGCTCGGGCTCCAGCTCGGCGCGCTGGTGGGTGATGGCGACCGGCGGCAGGCTGCGGATCGCCGCATCGGCCGCTTCCAGCGTGCCCTCTTCGACCGGGCCGGCAATCTGCCCGACCGGCTGCTTCCATTCGAAGGCGTCGAGACGGCCGCTGACGGGCGAGACCGGCAGCCACTCGGGCGATGTCACGCCATCCGCCGTCCAGGCCGGGTCGCGCGGGCTCTTCAGCGCCTGGTTCATCCAGTGGCGGATGCGGCCGTCGTCGCCGGTATCGGCTTCCTCGATATCGGCAAGCAGCAGGAAGACGCCCTCGTTCGGCTGGATACGGGCGGCCGCTTCCGCCTTGGACCGCGCCAGGGACAGTTCGCGGGCTTCCAGCGCGCTTTCGGCAACCGCGGCCAAGGCAACCGCATTGTTCGGCCTGAGCGCCTCGAGCTTGCTTGCCCGCTTCAGGCGGTCGAGGGCCGAATCGCCGCTGCGGGCGCGGACGTAGAGCCTGGCGATTTCCGGATGTGGCTCCTGTTTCCAGAGCTTTTCGAGGATGGAGGCCGCCTTGCGCAGGTTGTCTTCGCGAAACAGCGCCTTGGCGGCGATGAGGCCGGCCGGCACCAGATCATCGGCGAGCTTCAGGGCGGCAAGCGCATCGTCGCGCGCGCCTTTCGGATCGGCTTCGAGTTTCTCGGTGGCGCGGGCGGTCAGAAGCACGGCCTTCTTGCGGTCGGCTTCCTTGCGGTCGACAACGTGGCTGGCGCGGCTCTGGTCGAGAAGGCGGATGGCTTCGTCCCACTGGCCGGTCTGGCTGCGATAGTCGAGCGCTGCCAGCGTCGCCCAGGGAAGATGCGGCGCCTTGTCGGCCGCGCGCTCGGCATATTGCCGCGCCGCCTCGTTGGCGCCCAGCCGCTTGGCTTCGAGATAGAGGCCGCGCAGGCCGAGTTCACGGGTCTCCGGATCGTCGGCCATCAGCTCGAACTTCTTGCGGGCGTCGTCATATTTGCCTTCGATCAAGGCCGTCTGCGCTTCCAGAAGATGGATCAGCGGCTCCTGGTCGGAGCTCAACAGGCCGCGCGTGCGCGCCGTCATCTTGCGGGCAAGGGCGGAATCGCCGGCGCCGGCGGCGATCAGGCCGGTCGACAGCGCCTGGTAGCCGCGGTCGCGCTTGCGGGCGCGGAAATAGCGGGAGATCGAATGCGGCGACAGCCAGACGACGCGGATCAGCCAGAGGACGATCAGGACGGCGGCGATCAGCGAGGCGAGCAGCGTCGCTGCCACCATCAGGCTCATTTCGACGCGGCTTCCCTGCCAGATCAGCGACAATTCGCCGGGACGGTCGGCCAGCCAGGCAAAGCCGGCGCCGAGAGCAAGGACGATGAGAACGTAGAACAGAATACGGATCATGAACTCTTCCTTAGCCCTGGTTGGCCGTCATGGCGCCTGCAACGGCCGCGTCGATCAAACCCTCGACACGGATGCGCTGGTCGAGCCGGGTCTTGAAATCGGCTCCGGCGGTTTTCGCCGGTTCAGGCAGTGCCTGCCATTCCAGGCTCGCGCCCTTCAGGTCGCCATTGGTCAGCTTGTCCTCGATGCGGGCGACGACCGCTTCCGGCCCATCTCCCTCGACGCTGCCGACGGGGCGAATGCGGATGGCGGACGAGGCGCTGTCCATCAGGCGGGAGAAAATGCCCTGGTTGGGGTCGCTGTGCTGGGTGGCTTCGAGCATCGCATCGGCCACGCCCGGGAATTCGCGCACCAGATCGGCGCGCGGGGAAACGCCGAGTGCCGCGTCGCCGGCAAGGCCGGTAACGGCCGGGTCGGTGGCGGCAATGCTCTTCAGGGCGTCGAGTTCAGCGAGGAACGGCCCGCCGCGGTCGATCGCCGTCTTCAGCGCGGTGACGGCCACGGCGCGGGCGAGCTGCACGTCGCTGGCCGGCTCGTCGATCTTCTTCTCCGCCGCCTCGATGCGGGTCGAAAGCTCGGATTTCGCCGCTTCGGTCGATTGCTGGGCATCGGCAAGGGCCGATTTCAGCGTTGCAATCTCGCCGGTCAGGTTGGCGATCTGGGCATCAAGGCCGGACACGTCGGTCGTTGCGCCGTTTCCGGTCTCGCCGGTCTTCTTCTCCAGTTCGGCGATGCGGGCTTCCAGCGGTCCGAGATCGACGCTTGCCGAGGATGAGGGGGCTGCAGCGAGCTGCGCCTTGATCGCTTCGACATCGCTGGCAAGGCTCTGTTCGACCGCAGTCTCGCCCCCGCCGGGTCCGAGCGCCGGCACGAAGCCGGCATATTGCAGGCCGCCGGCGCCGAGAAGCGTGATCAGGCCGCCGAGAATGCCGGCGGCAAGGGCGCCCGAATTCGAGGTGCGGCGCGGTTCGGCATGGATTGGGCCGGCTGGCTGTTCGGCTGCAGAGGTCGGTTCCTCGGCAAAGACGGCTGCAGCCGCTTCCGCGCGTGCATCTTCTTCATCCGAAGCGGAACTGCGAGTGTCTTCGGAAATACCGATGTCTGATTCCTGAATGTCCGTCGGCTCGGGAATGTCGGCGCGGACGGTTTCGTCCGCTTCACCCGACCGGATTTCCGCCGCGTCGTCAACGACCGCTTCGCCTTCAGCAGCGGCATCGACGGTTTTCGTATCGTCCTCTGGCGCCGCATTGGCTTCCAGGTCGATCGTCACCGGCTCCTGATCGGACTTCGAGCGGCGCGGAGGATTTTCCGGTCCCATGATGATCTCTTCCCGTTATCGCATGAACTTAAGGCACTGTGTTAAACCTAGACATGGAGCGGGAAGAGGGAAAGCCCCCAAGCGACAATTCCTTGCCCGGATGCTGATAGACAGAGCACAGTGCACGACGGTGACCGGTCAGAGCAGCGCGAAAAGACTTTTTTCGTTGGGTTCAGCCGCAATGGCGATATGGCCGATCCCCCGCGGCACGGCGTCCGCGACATGTTCGCTCAGGCAGAGCAGGCGCATGTCGTGAAACGTGGTCTTCGTCGCCACGACATTCAGAGCGAAGAAATGCCGTGCGGTTTCGTGGGAGTAGAAGAGGGCGGCCTCCGGTCTGCCCGATGAAAGCAGGCTTTCGATGGTTTCCGGCGCGTGAGCGATCGGAGACATGCGGTAGACCTCCGCGACGCGGCACGTGACCCCTGCCTCCCGCAGGCTCGTTTCGAAACCGGGCGATCGCGGCCGGCCGGCCAGATAGACAAGGTTGCCTGAACCGCCAGCCGAACGGAATATTTCATCAACGCGCTGCTCGACGGATTTGCGGGGACGATCCGGCTGGACGCCCCTCAAACGGAATATTTCGGCAATGAGCTGCGCAAGTGCACGGCCTGTTGCATGGCTGGTGCCGACGGATTGAAAGCCGAATTGCCGCGCCGCTTCGGCCGTCGCCGGGCCGACGCAGAAAATGGGGGTTATGAGATGCGGTGCCACATCGTTTTTAACCGGTGCCAGAGCCCGGATTGCCTCCGCGCTTGTGACGGCAATGGCGCTGTGGGGAAGGGACAACGCATCCAGCGCCGCCTGCGGCTGGTGGACCGCTTCCATCATCGGCAGAACGATGGCTTCATGGCCCAGAGCTTCGAGCCTTGCCGCCGTTGCCGCCGCCGAGGGTTGCGGCCGGGTGACAAGGACGCGCATGGCTCAGGTCCAGCTCGAGAAGAAGGCCGGTCCGGCTTCACGGCGGATATCCTCGCCGGCTTTCGCACCTAACTGCTCGGCTTCTGAGGCCTTGCCCTCGGTCGCTACCCGGAAATGCTGGCTGCCGTCCGGTGTCAGCACCATGCCGGAGAAGCGGATGGTGTCGCCGTCGGAGACGGCATAACCGGCAATCGGCGTGCGGCAGGAGCCGTCGAGTGTCGACAGGAAGGCCCGTTCGCAGGTGACGGCCTGATGTGTCCTGACGTCGTTGATTGCTTCCAGGAGGCCGTTGACACGGTCGTCACCAATGCGGCTTTCGATGCAGATCGCGCCCTGGGCCGGTGCCGGCGGGAAAATTTCGGGATCGAGGATTTCCGTCGGCACGTCGTCCTTGCCGAGCCGTTTCAGACCGGCGAAGGCAAGCAGCGTCGCATCGACCTGGCCTTCCGCCAGCTTTCGCAAGCGGGTATCGACCAGGCCGCGATAGGTTATGACATTGATATCCGGACGCAGCCGTTTGATCAGCGCCTGGCGCCGGAGCGACGACGAACCGATGGTGGCTCCGTGCGGCAGGTCCAGCAGTTTCGCGGCGGTGCGACCGATGAAAGCGTCGCGGGCATCTTCGCGCGGCAGATAGGCGGAGAGGAACAGCCCGTTGGGCAGTTTCGTCGGCATGTCCTTGGAGGAGTGCACGGCGAAATCGAGGCCACCGGAGAGAAGCATGTCCTCCAGTTCCTGGGTGAAAAGCCCCTTGCCGCCGATCGCTGCAAGCGAGCGGTCGGTGATGCGGTCGCCCATGGTCGACAGAACGACGATCTCGAACATTTCGGATGGCAGGCCGTGCGCGGCCATCAGGCGGTCCCGCGTTTCATGGGCCTGTGCCAGCGCCAAGGGACTGCCCCGCGTGCCGATCCGGAAAGGTTTTGTTTGCATCCACTGCGATCCGTTGTTACCGGAGTTCCGTGTATCCGCCTTTCCCTGCGACCGCAATATTCGAGTAAAATGGCCCATGTCTTCGCGCTTACGCATCCTCGGTATCGAAACAAGCTGCGATGAAACTGCGGCTTCCGTGGTGCTGCGCGACGAGAACGGCCACGGCGAGATCGTCAGTGACGTGGTGCTGAGCCAGCTGGAAGAACACAGCGTCTATGGCGGCGTCGTGCCCGAAATCGCCGCCCGCGCCCATGTCGAGGCGCTGGATACGCTGGTCGAGGAGGCGCTGTTGCGCGCCGGCGTGACGCTTGCCGATATCGACGCGATTGCTGCCACCAGTGGGCCGGGCCTGATCGGTGGCCTGCTCGTCGGCCTGATGACGGGCAAGGCGATCGCGTGGGCGTCGGGCAAGCCGCTCTATGCGGTCAATCATCTGGAAGGCCATGCGCTGACGGCGCGGCTGACGGATGGGCTGTCCTTTCCCTATCTGATGCTGCTGGTGTCCGGCGGCCACACGCAGCTCATTCTGGTGAAGGGCGTCGGCGTCTACGAGCGCTGGGGCACGACGATCGACGATGCGCTGGGCGAAGCCTTCGACAAGACGGCGAAACTGCTGGGGCTCCCCTATCCGGGCGGACCGGCTGTCGAGCGTGCGGCAAAAAGCGGCAATCCGGATCGCTTCTCCTTTCCGCGCCCGCTGGTCGGCGAGGCGCGCCTCGATTTCTCCTTCTCCGGCCTGAAAACGGCCGTGCGCCAGGCGGCGCAGTCGATCGAACCGGTGACCGAGCAGGATATCGCCGATATCTGCGCCTCCTTCCAGAAGGCGATTTCGCGGACGCTGAAGGATCGCATCGGCCGGGGGCTGGCGCGGTTCAAGGGCGAGTTTGCCGCGACCGTCGACAATCCGGCGCTGGTCGTAGCCGGCGGTGTCGCTGCCAACCAGACGCTGCGGGCGACGCTGCAGGAGCTGTGCGACAAGAACGGTTTCCGCTTTGTCGCGCCGCCGCTGCAGCTGTGCACCGACAATGCGGCGATGATTGCCTGGGCGGGGGCAGAACGTTTGGCGGCAGGGTTGCCGGCCGACGAACTCGATGTGTCGCCACGTTCGCGCTGGCCACTTGATGCCGACGCGAAAACCCTGATCGGTTTCGGAAAACGGGGAGCTAAGGCGTAATGACTGAGGCCGTTGTGCAGACAGATCGCATCGTTGTCGTCGGTTCCGGCGCTTTCGGCACGGCGCTCGCCGCCGTTGCCGCCGCATCGGGCAAGGCGCCGGTGACGCTGCTCACCCGCCGCGAAAGCATTGTCGAGGATTTCAAGGAAACCGGCCGCAACGACAGCGCACTGCCGGGCATCGATCTGCCCGAAACATTGACAGTCTCCGACGATCCGACGGTTCTGGAGGGGGCGGGTATCGTGCTCTTCGCCATGCCGTCGCAGGCGCAGCGCGAGGCGGCGCGTTCGCTGCACGGGTTCATCGGCAAGGGTGCGGATGTGGTGATCTGCGCCAAGGGCATGGAGCGTTCCAGCGGGCGCCTGCTGACCGATGTCGTTGAGGAAGAGCTGCATCTGCAGAACGTCGCGGTGCTCTCGGGGCCGGGTTTCGCCACCGATATCGCCAAGGGCCTGCCGACGGCGATGGTGATCGCGGCCAATGGCATCGAGCGTGCGTCTCTTCTTGCCGAAGCGCTGTCCGGCGCAACATTCCGTCTCTATCCCTCCGCCGACCGGATCGGCGTGCAGCTCGGCGGCGCCTTGAAGAACGTGCTGGCGATCGCCTGCGGTATCGTCGAAGGCGCGGGGCTTGGCGATTCCGCCCGCGCGGCGCTGATCTCGCGCGGTCTCGCCGAAATGTCGCGTTTCGTCGCGGCGCGCGGCGGCGAGGCCGATACGGTGCGCGGGCTCTCGGGCCTCGGCGACCTCGTGCTGACGGCGACCAGCCATCAGTCGCGCAATCTGCGTTACGGCATCGCGCTCGGCGCGAGCGGCAGCGCCAGTGGGCAGACCGGCGAGCTGGTCGAGGGCGCGTTCGCGGCCTCCGTTGCGGCCGATGTCGCCCGCCAACTTGGCGTCGATATGCCGCTCACCGAGGCGGTGGCGGCCATCATCGACGGAAAGACGGATGTGAAGACGGCGCTGGAGCAGCTGATGTCCCGCCCGATCACACAGGAATAATCACTCAAGGAGAACACCATGCTGTTTGCCGTTTTGTGCACGGACAAGCCGAATGCCCTGCAGCTGCGGATGGATACCCGCCCGGAACACATCGTCTTTCTCGACGACCTCAATGCCAAGGGCGGGCTGGCCTTCGCCGGGCCGTTCCTCGACGATGCCGGCAAGCCGAATGGCAGCCTGGTCGTCATCAAGGCGGAGACGATCGAGGAAGCGCGCGCGATCGCCGCTGCCGACCCCTATGCCAAGGCCGGCCTGTTCGCCCAGGTCGACATCAGGCCCTGGAACTGGGTCTTCAACAAGCCGGAGGCTTGAGCGTGGCATACTGGCTTTACAAATCCGAGCCGTTCAAGTGGTCTTGGGCAATGCAGAAGGATGCAGGCGACAAGGGCACCGAATGGACCGGCGTGCGCAACTACCTGGCGCGCAACAACATGCGGGCGATGCAGATCGGCGACAAGGGGTTCTTCTATCACTCCAATGAAGGTCTGGAGATCGTCGGCATTACCGAGGTCTGCGCCTTGTCGCATCCGGATTCCACCGCCGAGGGCGATGCCCGCTGGGACTGCGTCGATATCCGCGCCGTCTGTGATCTGCCGAAACCGGTGTCGCTGAAGGACATCAAGGCAAACCCGAAATTTGCGAAGATGGCGCTCGTCACCTCGATGCGGCTTTCCGTGCAGCCGGTGACTGACGAGGAATATCTGGAAATCTGCCGTCTCGGCGGCCTCGATAATCCACCGCGCTGATTTCGCATGTGATTCCGGTCGGTTGGCCGGATGGCGACAGTTCCTCTCCGTCATTACCGGCCTTGTGCCGGTAATCCAGCCACGCGATGTCTATCGCGTGAAAGAGTCTTTCCGCGGCGCAGACGCGCCGCTGCTGGATCCCCGCCACAAGGGCGAGGATGAGGGAGGATGGGGCCGAACTTTCAAAAATCAAGCCGCAACCAAGACGACCAACCGGAAATCCTACCCTTCGTGAAAACCGATCCCGAAACCTTCATCCGCGCCAATACCGATGTCATGGCGCCGCCGCATGTGCCGGAGATCCGGCTCCATCTGGCCAGCGAGGCGCATGACCTCTGGCTGAAGACGGAGGAGGAGCTGGAGGAGATCGGCCTGCCGCCGCCGTTCTGGGCCTTTGCCTGGGCGGGCGGGCAGGGGCTGGCGCGGCATATTCTCGATCATCCGGAACTGGTCGAGGGCAAACGGGTGATCGACTTCGCCTCCGGATCAGGACTTGTGGCGATTGCGGCGATGAAGGGCGGCGCGGCTTCGGTTCTGGCCGTCGATATCGATCCCTGGACGCAAACCGCGATCCGGCTGAATGCAGCGTTGAACGGCGTCACTGTCGCCTTCGCCGCAGCCGACATCATCGGCGATCAGCGCAGCGCCGACGTCTATCTTGCCGGCGATGTCTTCTACGACAAGGCTTTTGCCGACCGGCTGGTTCCATGGTTCACCGCGCTTGCGCAGAAGGGTGCTGCCGTGCTCGTCGGCGATCCCGGCCGTGCCTATTGCCCGCGCGATCGCATGCAGATGCTGTCGACCTATCAGGTTCCGGTGACCCGGGCGCTGGAGGACAGCGAGGTCAAGAAGACCACGGTCTGGCGATTCACTGCATAATTCCTTAAATCGGAATCGATTTAAGGAAAAATTATGCAGCAGTTTCAAGGTGCTACAGCGTCCTTTGCGCGTCATTTTTGACGCGCGGCGCTGTAGCGGACCGGCGTCAGCGGCGGATGACGCAGACGCCGGCTTCCCAGGAGCAGGCGCGGCCGACCGTCGATGGCGTCACGCGGATGATCTTGGCACGAGGCGCGCGATAATCATTGTCGGTAGCGCCGTTGAAATAACCGTAGCCGTTCCGTTCGGAGTAGAAATAGGTGCCGTTGCCCGGATCGCTCCACGCCGACAATCCGCCGAAATAGGTGCCGCCAAGGGCCTGTGAGGGGAAATCGTCGCCACCGTAGGCCGGTTGCCAGTAATTCACACGCTGGTCGGGGTATTCGCGTGTGACCATCCGTTGGCCGGGGCGGCGATAGGAGCCGTAACGGGGCTCGAGATAGCGGCGGTGGGCGTTGATGCCGGCGAGCCGCACGTTGCGATGTCGATGGTGCAGGCGGCTATCGACATTGATGCCGGACAGCACCTCCCGGTCGCGGCGTTCGTGATGATGGCGGCGGATGAAATTCCGTTCGCCGTCAAAGCGGTCGCGCGCAGCGGCAAAGTCGGTAAGCGAGACGACAACGGCGAAGACCGCGATCAAGACTTTCGTCGCATTCGACAGGATGATTGGACGCATTTCGGGCAGCCCTCCGCGCAACGCTTAACAAATCCTTAACGGGCACTGTGCGGCAATTGACGGCAAAAGTCACGGGAATGCGTTGATTTTTCACGGTCTATCGTTAACGCGGCAGCCCTTTCGATTCGGCTGCGTGCCTTATTTTCGTCTAATCGATTAAAATGATTTTGCACTGCAAACACACTTGTCGTTAATCAATATGGTGATTAAACGTCGGCTGACTGAATTGTGCACAATCATGTGCAATACCGGAGGAAAATAGTCCAGTTTTTGGGCGGTTCGTCCGGTTGTTCCGTGGGGTTCCGATGACGAATGTCACCAAAAGCCGGCCGCTCTCGCCGCACTTGCAAATCTACAAGCCAATTCCGACCATGGTGATGTCGATTGTGCACCGCATCACCGGCGGCGCGCTCTATTTCGGCACCATTCTCGTTGCCTGGTGGCTGATCGCCGCCGCGACCAGCCCGGCCTATTACGACTGGGTCATGTGGGCCTTCGGCACGATCATCGGCCAGCTCGTGCTGTTCGGCTATACCTGGGCCCTGGTGCATCATCTGTTCGGCGGCATTCGCCACTTCATCTGGGATCTCGGCTACGGTTACGAGAAACATTTCGCGACCAAGCTCGCCATTGCCAACCTTATCGGTTCGGTTGCAGTCACGCTGCTGATCTGGATCGTCGGCTACGCGGTTCGCTGAGAGGAGAATTTCCATGGATATGCGCACGCCTCTCGGCAAGGTACGCGGTCTCGGTTCGGCCAAGGAAGGCACCGATCATTTCTGGCGCCAGCGCCTGACGGCGGTCGCCAACGTACCGCTGATCATCTTCTTCGTCCTCTTCCTCATCAAATATGCCGGCGCGCCGCATGCGGACGTCGTCGCGGCCCTGTCGAACCCCTTCGTCGCGGTCATCATGGGGCTGGTGCTCATCTCAGGACTGATCCACATGAAGATCGGCATGCAGGTCATCATCGAGGATTATGTCCACGGCGAAGGCACCAAGATCGCGCTTCTCATGCTCAATACGTTCTTTGCGATCGCAGTTGGCGGGCTCTGTCTTTTCGCCATCCTGAAGATCGCTTTTGCAGGGTAATTCAAAATGGCACCCAATATGTCGCCGCTCATCAACGGCAGAGCCTATGAATATGTCGACCATGCCTATGACGTGATCGTCGTCGGCGCCGGCGGTGCCGGGCTGCGCGCCACGCTCGGCATGGCCGAGCAGGGCTTCAAGACCGCCTGCATCACCAAGGTCTTCCCGACGCGCTCCCACACGGTCGCAGCGCAGGGCGGCATTGCGGCCTCGCTGCAGAACATGACGCCAGACAGCTGGCAGTGGCACCTCTACGACACCGTCAAGGGTTCCGATTGGCTGGGCGACGTCGACGCCATGCAGTATCTCGCCATGGAAGCGCCGAAGGCGGTCTATGAGCTCGAGCATTACGGCGTGCCCTTCTCGCGCAATGCCGAAGGCAAGATCTACCAGCGCCCGTTCGGCGGCCATATGCAGAACTACGGCGAAGGCCCGCCGGTGCAGCGCACCTGTGCCGCTGCCGACCGCACCGGCCACGCCATCCTGCACACGCTCTACGGCCAGTCGCTCAAGCACAACGCCGAATTCTTCATCGAGTATTTCGCGCTCGACTTGATCATGTCGGATGACGGCAGCCGCTGCACCGGCGTCATCGCCTGGAACCTCGACGACGGCACGATCCATCGCTTCGCCGCCAAGATGGTGGTGCTGGCGACCGGCGGCTATGGCCGCGCCTATTTCTCGGCGACCTCGGCCCATACCTGCACCGGCGACGGCGGCGGCATGATCGCGCGCGCCGGCCTGCCGCTGCAGGACATGGAATTCGTGCAGTTCCACCCGACCGGCATCTACGGCGCCGGCTGTCTCATCACCGAGGGCGCGCGCGGCGAAGGCGGCTATCTCGTCAACTCCGAGGGTGAGCGCTTCATGGAGCGCTACGCGCCGTCGGCCAAGGACCTTGCCTCGCGCGACGTCGTCTCGCGCTGCATGACGCTGGAAATCCGCGAAGGCCGCGGCGTCGGCAAGAACAAGGACCATATCTTCCTGCATCTCGACCATCTCGATCCGGCCGTGCTGCACGAGCGGCTGCCGGGCATTTCCGAGAGCGCCAAGATCTTCGCCGGCGTCGACGTGACGCGCGAGCCGATCCCGGTCCTGCCGACCGTCCACTACAACATGGGCGGCATTCCGACCAACTACTGGGGCGAAGTGCTGAACGCCGACGGTGCCAATCCGGAGCGGATCATCCCCGGCCTGATGGCTGTCGGCGAAGCCGGCTGCGCCTCGGTGCACGGCGCCAACCGCCTCGGCTCCAACTCGCTGATCGACCTCGTGGTCTTCGGCCGCGCCGCCGCCATCCGCGCCGGCGAAGTCATCGACCGCGCCTCGGCGATCCCGGCGGTCAACGAGAAGGCTTCGGAAAAGATCATGACGCGCTTCGACCGGCTGCGCCATGCGAGCGGCGGCACGCCGACCGCCGTGCTGCGCGAAAAGATGCAGCGTACCATGCAGGAAGACGCCGCCGTGTTCCGCACGCAGGAATCGCTGGAATCCGGCTGCAAGCGCATGAGCGCGATCTGGAAAGAGCTGCCCGACATCAAGGTCACCGACCGTTCGATGATCTGGAACTCCGACCTGGTCGAGACGCTGGAACTGGAAAACCTGATGGCCAACGCCATCACCACGGTCTATGGCGCCGAAGCTCGCAAGGAAAGCCGCGGCTCCCATGCCCGCGAAGATTACACCAGCGGCGCCTTTGCCGGCCGCGACGACGTCAACTGGCGCAAGCATACGCTGTCCTGGGTGAATGATGCGGGCGAGGTCAAGCTCGACTATCGCCCGGTCCATACCGAACTTCTGGCCGAGGGCATCGATCCGTACAAGATCGAGCCGAAGGCGCGAGTATACTGATCATGGCGGCGGTGGATGCGGGATATTCCGGCACGCCGCTTGTCAAGAAGCTGGGGTTCAAGCCCGGAATGACGGCAGCCTTCATTGCGCTGCCGGACAGTCTGGCAGAGCTTGCGGCCTCGGTCGATTTCGCCGCCTGCGACCGGTTCCCCTCCTGGGAAGCGATGCGGGCGACGGACAGGATTTATGATGCGATCCATGCCTTCACGATCATGAGGGCGGAGATCGAAAACGAGCTTTCGGGGCTGCAGAACCGGATCAGGCCGGACGGCATGATCTGGGTCTCCTGGCCGAAGAAGGCTTCGAAGGTCAGGACGGACGTGACCGAGGATGTCGTGCGCAACGCGGCCCTCGATCTCGATCTGGTGGATGTCAAGGTGGCCGCAGTCGACCAGACATGGTCGGGGCTGAAGCTGGTTATCCGCAAGGATCGGCGCAAGGAAAGAACGGACAGGTCGCATGGTTGAACTCGCTCTCCCCAAGAATTCGCAGATGACCGAAGGCAAGGTCTGGCCGAAGCCGGCCGGGGCCAGGAACACCCGCGAGCTGCGCATCTATCGCTGGAGCCCGGATGACGGCAAGAACCCCTCGATCGACACGTTCTACATCGATGTCGACGATTGCGGCCCGATGGTGCTCGACGCGCTGCTCTACATCAAGAACAAGATCGACCCGACGCTGACGCTGCGCCGCTCCTGCCGCGAAGGCATCTGCGGCTCCTGCGCGATGAACATCGACGGCACCAATACGCTCGCCTGCACCAAGGGCATGGACGAGGTTAAGGGAACCGTAAAGGTCTATCCGCTGCCGCATCTGCCCGTCGTCAAGGACCTGGTGCCGGACCTCACCAATTTCTACGCCCAGCACCGCTCGATCGAGCCCTGGCTGAAGACGGTTTCGGCGACGCCGGCCAAGGAATGGAAGCAGAGCCACGAGGATCGCCAGAAGCTCGACGGCCTCTACGAATGCATCCTCTGCGCCTGCTGCTCGACTTCCTGTCCGAGCTACTGGTGGAACGGCGACCGCTATCTCGGCCCGGCCGTGCTGCTGCAGGCCTATCGCTGGCTGATCGACAGCCGCGACGAGGCCAAGGGCGAGCGCCTGGACAATCTGGAAGATCCCTTCCGTCTCTATCGCTGCCACACGATCATGAACTGCGCCCAGACCTGTCCCAAGGGCCTGAACCCGGCCAAGGCGATCGGCGAGATCAAGAAGATGATGGTCGAGCGGCGCGTCTGACCCAACCGGAACGTCCACGATGCTCGAAGGATTCGCAGACGAGGCGGTGCGGGAGATTTCCGCCCGCCTCGATGCCGTGCGTAACAGCGGCATCCGGATCGGCTTCGCCATCGAAAGCGGCAGCCGCGCGTGGGGCTTTCCGTCGCCCGACAGTGACTACGATTGCCGTTTTGTTTACGTCCGGCCTGTCCGCGATCATCTAGGTTTGCAGCCCGTTCGTGATGTCATCGAGTTCCCGATCGTCGGGGACATCGATACTGGCGGATGGGATCTAAGGAAGGCGCTGCTTCTCGCGCTCAAGGGCAACGCGGTCGTGGTCGAATGGGTGAAATCGCCGTTTGTCTACGAGGAAGAGCCGGGATTTCGCCAGAGATTGGATGACGTGCTGACGGCCATCATGGTTCCGGCGAGAGTTTCCGCGCACTATCATGGCCTCTTGCAGCGTTATACTCTTCGCTCAGCGCATGAGCCCGTCGTCCTGAAGAAGCTGCTCTATGGCGTCAGGCCTGCCGTCGCACTCGAGTGGATGCGGCAGCGCAATTTTGCAGCGCTCCCACCGATGAACTTGCTGGAAGTGCTGGATCAGACGGATATTCCGCGCGATGCACGATCGGCCATTCTGGAGCTTGTCGAAACCAAGAAGGTTACCCGGGAGATGGGCGAAGGCTTGCCGCCGCCGCCCCTTTTTGACTTCATGGCGCGTGTCGACGCGCGGTACAGAGCAGAAGCGCCGCACGATCTCGATCGGGTTTCCGCGGAAGCGGAGGAAATGGCCACCACATTCTATCGCGGCGAAGTGCACCGCTAACGGTCAGTTCTGATCGGGGTACAACCGCTATTGTCTGTCGATCGACCGTTTCAATCATGCCACAGGCGTCAAAGAATTGCCGTTCTCTTGAATTGAAAGATGGTTTTAAGGTAGTTCGGCCTATATGTCAGTCGATAACGCGGTGCCAGAGATGATCGGGAGCAGGAATATGCGGACAATACATGCGGTGGCGGGACTGGCCGTGGTGCTGGCGCTTTCTGGATGTCAGAGAACGTCCATGAGCGATTTCGGCGGTAACAGCACGTCGCCAGCCCCGTTGCAGGCACAGCCCGTGCCGACCGTGTCTTCCGGCCAGCTCGACGCTCCGACGACCACCGACACTTCGCAGTTCCCCGCAGCACCGGTCAGCGGCACCGCGACGGTCGGTGGCGTGCAGCCGGCTGGGGCTGACGCTGCTGCGGCCACCAATGCGCTCGATGTCACCAAGGAATCGATGGTCGGCAACTGGCGCGTCGCCAATGGCGGCAGCTCCTGTGACATGTTCCTGACGCTCACCAATCTCGGCAGCGGCTCGCGCGGCGGTACGCGCGGTTGCGCCGGTGAACTGACGCAGATGGGCTCGTGGGAAGTGGCCGGCAAGCAGGTCGTGCTCAAGGATCGCAACGGCAATCCGCTGGCCCGCCTGTTCAAGACCGCGGATGCGCGGTTCGACGGCTCGACCAATAGCGGCCAGCCGGTCAGCCTCAGCCGCTAATCAGCAAGCCCGGCAAATCGCCGGGCTTTTTTGTCTGTACGCGTTTCCGTCTTTCTCCGAGTTACGAAAACGCCCTATCTCTTAGTTTCACGCATTTTCCGGACGTTCGCTGGAAATGCTCCAATCGGTTACGCGCGTGCCAAATCCCGAAGACAGTATTTCGCGAAAACTCGAAGCCATGATTGTCGAAGGCGCGGTGCGGCGCGATCCGGCCCAGCTTGCCATTGCCCGACGTTTCGATCATCTGCTGATGGAGCTTGCCGGCAACCGGGCGCAGCGCAAGTCGAATGCGCTCGGCTGGCTGTTTGCCTCGCGCAAGCATGAGCATCTGCCGCTCAAGGGGCTTTATCTCTACGGCGGCGTCGGCCGCGGCAAGACGATGCTGATGGACCTGTTCTTCGAAACGGTGCCGATCCAGCGCAAGCGTAGGGCGCACTTTCACGAATTCATGGCGGATGTGCACGAGCGCATCTTCAAGCACCGGCAGAAGCTGAAGAACGGCGAGACGCGCCAGGCCGATCCGATGCCGCCGGTGGCGTCGGAGATTTTCGCGGAAGCCCGGCTGCTCTGCTTCGACGAGTTCTCCGTCACCGATATCGCCGATGCGATGATCCTGTCGCGGCTGTTCAGCGAGCTGTTCGCCAAGGGCTGCGTGCTCGTCGCCACCTCCAATGTCGAGCCGGGCAATCTGTACATGGACGGCCTGAACCGCGGGTTGTTCCTGCCGTTCATCGATCTGTTGAAGACCCATACCGAGATCCTGCCGCTGGATGCCGGGACGGATTATCGCCTGGCAAAGATGGAGGGCCTGCCGGTCTGGCTGGCGCCGCTGGGGCTGCAGGCCGACGCCGCGCTCGACCGGGCCTGGATCCATGCCACCGCCGGTCTTTCCGTTGCGGCCGGCGAGGTCGCGCATAAAGGCAGGAAAATCAAGGTTCCGGCCGCGGCCAATGGGTGCGCCCGGTTTTCCTTTTCGGACCTGTGCGAGCGGCCGCTCGGGGCAGCCGACTATCTCGCCATCCTCTCGCATTACCGGACGATCTTCATCGATCATATCCCGCATCTCGGGCCTGAGCGCCGCAACGAGACCAAGCGCTTCATCATGCTGGTCGATACGATCTACGATCACGGCGCCCGCCTTTTCGCCACGGCGGCTTCGGCGCCGATCGATCTGCTGACGGCCAAAAAAGGCACCGAAGGCTTCGAATTCGACCGCACGGTCTCGCGCCTGATCGAGATGCAGAGCGAGGAATATGCGCGAAATCATCGTGCGGAAACAGTGACTTCGTGACGATTTCGCGACGAAAAGTCTTACGTTTACGTAAGAATTTATTGATCTAACCGATTGAAATCGTTCCACTCAAAAGTATGGGTTGATATTTTAGATTTTGAAGGTTAATTCCTTGCGCCGAAAGGTTTGCCAAGCTCGCGTGCTCGAGCGCACGTCAGGCCTTGTCAGATTTGGATCGCAAGAGGGAAGCACTTTCATGGCGCGCAACAAGATCGCACTTATTGGTTCTGGAATGATTGGTGGCACGCTGGCGCATCTCGCCGGCCTGAAGGAACTCGGCGACATCGTCCTGTTCGACATCGCTGACGGCATCCCGCAGGGCAAGGGCCTTGATATCGCCCAGTCCTCGCCCGTCGAAGGCTTCAACGCCAATCTGACCGGCGCCAGCGACTATTCGGCCATCGAAGGCGCCGACGTCTGCATCGTCACCGCCGGCGTTGCCCGCAAGCCCGGCATGAGCCGCGACGACCTGCTCGGCATCAACCTCAAGGTCATGGAACAGGTCGGCGCCGGCATCAAGAAATATGCCCCGAACGCCTTCGTCATCTGCATCACCAACCCGCTCGACGCCATGGTCTGGGCGCTGCAGAAGTTCTCCGGCCTGCCGAAGAACATGGTCGTCGGCATGGCCGGCGTGCTCGACAGCTCGCGCTTCCGCCTGTTCCTGAGCCAGGAATTCAACGTTTCCGTCCAGGACGTCACCGCCTTCGTTCTCGGCGGCCATGGCGACACGATGGTGCCGCTCGCCCGCTACTCGACCGTCGGCGGCATTCCGCTGACCGATCTGGTCAAGATGGGTTGGGTCACCAAGGAGCGCCTCGAAGAAATCATCCAGCGCACCCGTGACGGTGGCGCCGAAATCGTCGGTCTGTTGAAGACCGGCTCGGCCTACTACGCTCCGGCTGCGTCGGCGATCGAAATGGCTGAATCCTTCCTCAAGGACAAGAAGCGCGTTCTGCCCTGCGCCGCCCACCTCACCGGTCAGTACGGCGTCAAGGACATGTATGTCGGCGTTCCCACGATCATCGGTGCCGGTGGCGTCGAGCGCATCATCGAAGTCGAGTTCAACAAGGCCGAGCAGGAAGCCTTCGAAAAGTCGGTCGCAGCCGTTGCCGGTCTTTGCGAAGCCTGCATCACCATTGCTCCCAGCCTGAAGTAATTGCCGTTCGGCTTAAACAGGAAATTTCCCCATGAACATTCATGAATATCAGGCCAAGGCCTTGCTGAAGAGCTTTGGCGCCCCGGTCGCGGAAGGTGTCGCCATCTTCTCCGCCGACGAAGCCGAAGCCGCTGCGAAGTCGCTTCCCGGCCCGCTCTATGTCGTCAAGAGCCAGATCCATGCGGGTGGCCGCGGCAAGGGCAAGTTCAAGGAACTCGGCCCCGATGCCAAGGGTGGCGTTCGCCTGGCCTTCTCGATCGACGAAGCCAAGGCCCATGCCAAGGAGATGTTCGGCAACACGCTGGTGACCGCGCAGACCGGCGAAGCCGGCAAGCAGGTCAACCGCCTCTATATCGAGGACGGCGCCGACATTGCTCGCGAACTCTATTGCTCGCTCCTGGTCGACCGCTCGGTCGGTCGCGTCGCCTTCGTCGTTTCGACCGAGGGCGGCATGGACATCGAGGCCGTCGCCCACGACACGCCTGAGAAGATCCACACCATCGCCATCGATCCGGAAGCCGGTGTGACGGCTGCCGACGTCGCCGCGATCTCCAAGGCTCTCGAGCTTTCGGGCACTGCTGCCGAAGACGCCAAGGCGCTCTTCCCGATCCTCTACAAGGCCTTCAACGAGAAGGACATGGCGCTGCTCGAGGTCAACCCGCTGATCGTCATGAAAAACGATCACCTGCGCGTTCTCGACGCCAAGATGTCTTTCGACGGCAATGCGATCTTCCGTCACGACGACGTCAAGGCGCTGCGCGACGAGACCGAGGAAGATGCCAAGGAAATCGAGGCCTCCAAGTGGGATCTCGCCTACGTGGCCCTCGACGGCAACATCGGCTGCATGGTCAATGGCGCAGGCCTTGCCATGGCGACGATGGATATCATCAAGCTTTACGGCAAGGAGCCGGCCAACTTCTGCGACGTCGGCGGTGGCGCCGGCAAGGACAAGGTGGCCGCGGCCTTCAAGATCATCACCGCCGACCCCAAGGTCGAAGGTATTCTCGTCAACATCTTCGGCGGCATCATGAAGTGCGATGTCATCGCCGAGGGCGTTGTCGCAGCGGTTCAGGAAGTCGGCCTGAAGGTTCCGCTTGTCGTGCGTCTCGAAGGCACCAACGTCGAACTCGGCAAGAAGATCCTGAACGAGTCCGGCCTCGCGATTACCGCGGCTGACGACTTGGACGACGCGGCGAAGAAGATCGTCGCGGCGATCAACGGCTAATTTGAAGGACCGGAAATAATGTCCATTCTCGTCAATAAAGACACCAAGGTCCTTGTACAGGGCCTGACCGGCAAGACCGGCACATTCCACACCGAACAGGCGCTTGCTTACTATGGCACGCAGATGGTCGGCGGCATCCATCCGAAGAAGGGTGGCGAAACCTGGACCGGATCGAAGGGCGAAAGCCTGCCGATCTTCGCGACCGTTGCCGAAGGCAGGGAAAAGACGGGCGCCGACGCGACCGTCATCTATGTTCCGCCGGCAGGTGCCGCGGACGCGATCATCGAGGCGATCGAAGCCGAGATCCCGTTCATCACCTGCATCACCGAAGGTATCCCGGTTATGGACATGGTGCGCGTCAAGGCTCGCCTCGACCGCTCCAAATCCCGTCTGCTCGGCCCGAACTGCCCGGGTATCCTGACGCCGGAAGAATGCAAGATCGGCATCATGCCGGGCTCGATCTTCCGCAAGGGGTCGGTCGGTATCGTTTCCCGTTCGGGCACGCTCACCTATGAAGCCGTGTTCCAGACCTCCAACGAAGGTCTCGGCCAGACGACGGCCGTCGGCATCGGCGGCGATCCGGTCAAGGGCACCGAGTTCATCGACGTGCTGGAGATGTTCCTCGCCGACGACGAGACCAAGTCGATCATCATGATCGGCGAAATCGGCGGCTCGGCCGAGGAAGACGCAGCGCAGTTCCTGATCGACGAGGCCAGGAAGGGTCGCAAGAAGCCGATGGCCGGCTTCATCGCGGGTCGTACGGCGCCCAAGGGCCGCACGATGGGTCATGCCGGTGCGGTGGTTTCCGGCGGCAAGGGCGATGCGGAATCCAAGATCGCAGCGATGGAGCAGGCAGGCATCCGCGTGTCGCCGTCGCCGGCACGCCTCGGCAAGACGCTGGTCGAAGTCCTCAAGGGCTGAGACAGCGCGATGTGATCGGGAAGGCGATTGGCGCCGGCCCGGTTACTCTCAACGGAAGAAGGCAGCGGCGCTTCGGCGCCGATGCCAGCCAGGTCGACCGGGACTGAAAGCCGGCAAGAGTTAACAAGTCAGGAGGCGGACGGACAGGTCCGCGAAGCACCATGGCAAGGCAAGAAGCCAACGAGCAATTTCTGCTGACCTCGTTCCTCGACGGAGCGAATGCCAGCTATATCGAGCAGCTTTATGCGCGCTACGAAAGCGACCCGTCGTCGGTCTCCGGCGAGTGGCAGTCGTTCTTCAAGGCGCTGCAGGATTCGCCTGACGACGTGATCAAGGCGGCCAAGGGCGCCTCCTGGAAGAAGCCGAACTGGCCGATCGTCGCCAATGGCGAACTGGTCTCGGCGCTCGATGGCGACTGGGGCACGGTCGAGAAGGTCATCGAAAAGAAGGTGAAGGCCAAGGCCGAGGAACAGGCTGTCGCCACCGGCGTTGCGCCGAGTGCGGCCGATGTCCACCAGCAGACCCGTGACAGCGTTCGCGCCATCATGATGATCCGCGCCTATCGCATGCGCGGCCATCTGCACGCCAAGCTCGATCCGCTCGGCATCGCAGCCCCTGTCGAGGACTATAACGAGCTGTCGCCGAAGTCCTACGGCTTCGAGGAGAGCGACTACGACCGCCGCATCTTCCTCGACAACGTGCTTGGCCTCGAATACGCGACCATTCGCGAAATGCTCGAAATCCTCGAGCGCACCTATTGTTCGACGCTCGGCGTCGAGTTCATGCATATCTCCGATCCGGAAATCAAAGGCTGGGTCCAGGAGCGCATCGAAGGTCCCGACAAGGGCGTCGAGTTTACCGCGGAAGGCAAGAAGGCGATCCTGCAGAAGCTGATCGAGGCGGAAGGCTTCGAGCAGTTCATCGACGTCAGGTACAAGGGCACCAAGCGTTTCGGGCTCGACGGCGGCGAATCGCTGATCCCGGCGCTGGAGCAGATCATCAAGCGCGGCGGTCAGGTCGGCCTCAAGGAAATCATCCTCGGCATGGCCCATCGCGGCCGTCTGAACGTCCTGACCAACGTCATGGGCAAGCCGCACCGCGCCGTGTTCCACGAGTTCAAGGGCGGTTCCGCAGCACCTGACGATGTCGAAGGTTCGGGCGACGTGAAGTACCATCTGGGTGCTTCTTCCGACCGCGAGTTCGACGGCAACAAGGTCCACCTGTCGCTGACGGCGAACCCGTCGCATCTGGAAATCGTCAACCCTGTGGTCATGGGCAAGGCCCGCGCCAAGCAGGACCAGATGGCGAAGGTCTTCGAGGGCGACATCATTCCCCTGTCCGAGCGCGCCCAGGTCATGCCGCTGCTCCTGCACGGCGACGCCGCCTTCGCCGGCCAGGGCGTGACGGCTGAAATCCTCGGTCTGTCCGGCCTGCGCGGCCATCGCGTCGCCGGCACCGTGCACTTCATCATCAACAACCAGATCGGCTTCACCACCAATCCGGCCTTCTCGCGCTCGTCGCCCTACCCGTCGGATGTGGCCAAGATGATCGAGGCACCGATCTTCCACGTCAACGGCGACGATCCGGAAGCGGTGACGTACGCGGCCAAGATCGCCACCGAATTCCGGATGAAGTTCCACAAGCCTGTCGTCATCGACATGTTCTGCTATCGCCGCTTCGGCCATAACGAAGGCGACGAACCGTCCTTCACGCAGCCGAAGATGTACAAGGTCATCCGCGCCCACAAGACGGTCGTCCAGCTCTATGGCGAACGCCTGATCGCCGAGGGCCTGATCACCGAAGGCGAACTCGAGAAGATGCGGGCCGACTGGCGCGCCCATCTGGAGCAGGAGTTCGAAGCAGGACAGGCCTACAAGCCGAACAAGGCCGACTGGCTGGACGGTGTCTGGTCGGGTCTGCGCGCTGCCGACAACCAGGACGAACAGCGCCGCGGCAAGACCTCGGTGCCGATGAAGACGCTGAAGGACGTCGGCCGCAAGCTGTCGGAGGTCCCGGCAGGCTTCAACGTCCACAAGACCATCCAGCGCTTCATGGACAGCCGCGCCAACATGATCCAGACCGGCGAGGGCATCGACTGGGCGATGGCGGAAGCGCTCGCTTTCGGCACGCTCGCCATCGAAGGCACGAAGATCCGCCTGTCGGGCCAGGACTGCGAACGCGGCACCTTCTCGCAGCGCCATTCGGTCCTCTACGACCAGGAGACCGAAGAACGCTATATCCCGCTTGCCAACCTGTCGCCGACCCAGGCGCGCTACGAGGTCATCAACTCGATGCTCTCGGAAGAGGCGGTGCTCGGTTTCGAATACGGCTATTCGCTCGCCCGTCCGAATGCGCTGACGCTCTGGGAAGCCCAGTTCGGCGACTTCGCCAACGGCGCGCAGGTCGTCTTCGACCAGTTCATCTCGTCGGGCGAACGCAAGTGGCTGCGCATGTCCGGCCTCGTCTGCCTGCTGCCGCATGGCTATGAAGGCCAGGGTCCGGAACACTCTTCGGCTCGCCTCGAGCGTTGGCTGCAGATGTGCGCCGAAGACAACATGCAGGTCGCCAACGTCACGACACCGGCGAACTACTTCCACATCCTGCGCCGTCAGGTGAAGCGCGACTTCCGCAAGCCGCTGATCATGATGACGCCGAAGTCGCTGCTGCGCCACAAGCGCGCCGTCTCTTCGCTGTCGGAAATGGCCGGCGAGAGCTCGTTCCATCGCCTGCTCTGGGATGATGCGGAGGTCATCAAGGACGGCCCGATCAAGCTGCAGAAGGACGCCAAGATCCGTCGCGTCGTTCTCTGCACCGGCAAGGTCTATTACGACCTTCTGGAAGAGCGCGAAAAGCGCGGCATCGACGATGTCTATCTGCTGCGCGTCGAGCAGCTCTATCCGTTCCCGGCCAAGGCGCTCATCAATGAGCTCTCGCGCTTCCGCAATGCGGAAATGGTCTGGTGCCAGGAAGAGCCGAAGAACATGGGCGCCTGGTCGTTCATCGACCCGTATCTGGAATGGGTGCTTGCCCATATCGATGCGAAGTACCAGCGCGTCCGCTATACCGGCCGTCCGGCCGCCGCCTCTCCGGCGACGGGCCTGATGTCCAAGCATCTCGCCCAACTCGCCGCCTTCCTCGAAGACGCGCTCGGCGGTTGAGAGGCAGCGCTCCATGGCCTATTTTCATCTGAAACTAGTGCCACCCCGCAGCACGTTTCCTCAGGACGCAACGCCTGAGGAAATGGCTGCGATGGAGCGTCACTTCGCCTATTGGCGAGCGCAGGCCGATGCGGGACGCGCCATTGCGGTCGGTCCCGTCTTCGCCAAGGACGGTGCCTGGGGCATGGCGCTTGTGGAGGTTCCCGACGGGAATGCCGCCCAGGCGCTTGCCGACGGCGATCCCGTCATCGCCGCCAGCCTCGGCTTCCAGTTCGAAATTGCCGCCATACCCAAACTCATTCTTCGGCACGTCGCCGCACCTGCCGCATAACCGATAAACGATCAAAGTCAGGATCTGAAAATGGCCACAGAAATCCGCGTTCCTACCCTCGGAGAGTCCGTCAGCGAAGCGACCGTCGGGACATGGTTCAAGAAGGTGGGCGACACCGTCAAAGCCGATGAACCGCTGCTCGAACTCGAAACCGACAAGGTGACCATCGAAGTTCCGGCGCCGGCCGCAGGCACGCTTTCCGAAATCGTCGCTAACGCCGGTGAAACCGTCGGTCTCGGCGCGCTGCTCGGCCAGATCGCCAACGGTGCTGCCGGCGCCGTTTCGGCCGCGCCTGCAGCTGAAAAGAAGGCCGCCGCTCCCGCCGCCGCCGCCCCCGCCGCCACGGCTGCTGCCCCTGTCGCTCCGCAGGTCGCCTCCGCCATGCCGGCTGCTCCGGCCGCCGCCAAGATGCTCGCCGAAAACAACCTGTCGGCCGATCAGGTCGATGGCTCCGGCAAGCGCGGCCAGGTACTGAAGGGCGATGTCATCGCCGCTGTCGCCAAGGGTATCTCGACGCCGGCCGCGTCCGAGCCGGTCAAGATCGTGACCCGTGGTCCGTCCTCGACAGAGGACGCGCCGCGCGAAGAGCGCGTCAAGATGACCCGCCTGCGCCAGACCATCGCCAAGCGCCTGAAGGACGCCCAGAACACGGCGGCCATGCTCACCACCTATAACGAGGTGGACATGTCGGCCGTCATGGACCTGCGCAACCGCTACAAGGACCTTTTTGAAAAGAAGCACGGCGTCAAGCTCGGCTTCATGGGCTTCTTCACCAAGGCGGTGACGCATGCGCTGAAGGAAATCCCGGCCGTCAACGCCGAGATCGACGGCACCGACATCATCTACAAGAACTTCTGCCACATCGGCATGGCCGTCGGCACCGACAAGGGGCTGGTCGTTCCGGTCATCCGCGACGCCGACCAGATGTCGATCGCCGAAATCGAAAAGGATCTCGGCCGTCTTGCCAAGGCTGCGCGTGACGGCTCGCTTTCCATGGCCGACATGCAGGGCGGCACCTTCACGATCACCAATGGCGGTGTCTACGGCTCGCTGATGTCCTCGCCGATCCTCAACGCGCCCCAGTCGGGCATTCTCGGCATGCACAAGATCCAGGAGCGCCCGGTCGTCGTCGGCGGCCAGATCGTCATCCGTCCGATGATGTATCTGGCGCTGTCCTACGATCACCGGATGGTCGACGGCAAGGAAGCCGTGACCTTCCTGGTGCGCGTCAAGGAAAGCCTGGAAGATCCGGAACGACTGGTTCTCGATCTCTGAGAGGCACCGAAAAATGGACGCGGCAGCACTGGCGGCATCGCCCTTCCTTTCGCTCCTCGCCTGGAGCGTCGTGCTGCTCGTCTTTCATGTCAGCCTGCAGGGCATGATGTCTACATTCGAACTCGGATCGGCCTGGAATGCCGGTCCGCGGGATGAGGAAAAGAAGCCGTCCGGCAAGCTGGCCGGACGCGCTGAGCGGGCATCGGCCAATTTCCAGGAGACCTATCCGGCCTTTGTCGGGCTGGCGCTTGCTCTTGCCATCGCCGGTGATCCGACCGGCTGGGGCCTCGCCGGCGCCTGGGTTTGGTTTGCCTTCAGGATTGCCTATATTCCGCTTTATCTGGCGGGCGTTTCCTATGTCCGCTCGCTCATCTGGCTTGGCTCGCTTGCCGGGCTTCTCATCATGGTATCGGCGCTCGTTTTCTGACAGGAAAGCGGACGCCTGACAGCGAAAACCGGAGACGTGCCGTGCATCCCTATCTCTTCGAACTCGCATCGCTGATGGCGATCTTCTCCTTCGCCATCGTCTCACCCGGCGCCGACCTTGCCATGGTCATGCGGCAGTCGCTGGTTCACGGCCGCCGCGGGGCGATCGTGACCTCCTTCGGTGTCGGCACGGCGCTGATGTTCCATGTGACCTATACGATCCTCGGTCTCGGGCTGGTCATCTCGCAGTCGATCTACCTGTTCAACATCGTCAAATGGTGCGGCGTCGCCTACCTGCTCTATATCGGTGTCAAGGCACTCAAGGCGGGCAAGACGGACATGACGGTCGAGCACGAAGGGGCTGACCCGACGAAAAAGCGCCAGACCGTGTTGAAGGCCTTCGGTCTCGGTTTTGCTGCCAATGCGCTCAACCCGAAACCCGTCTTTTTCTTCCTGTCGATCTTCTCGACGGTGGTCAGCGCCCATACGCCGATCGCGGTGAAGTTCGGCTATGGTCTCATCATGGCAAGCAGCCTCATCCTCTGGTTCGTCGGGGTTAGCCTGTTCATGACGACGCCGAAGATGCGCGCCGCGTTCTCGCGCGCCAGCCAGTGGATCGATCGCGTCAGCGGCCTCGTCTTCATCGCGCTGGGCCTCAAGCTCGCTACGGAAAAGGCATCCTGAGCATGCGCCTCGCCGCTCCCGCATCGGTCCTCTGTATCCTGCTGGCTGTGACGCCAGTGGCTGCGGCGGATTGCCTGCAGGAGGAGGCGATCTATGGCGATGCGGACGGCGCCTATGAATTGCGTTTCGAGCCGGTGGGCTCGGCGAGCGCCGCAACCAGCAATCATTTCAAGGTCAAGGTGGCGAAGACCGATCTCGTGCTCGACGGCATCGTCATGCAGTCGGGCGAACCCGTCCGGCCGAACGGCATGATCATGAACAACTGCCCGGAGGGCGATGCCACCGGCGACGAGATCGCCGCCTGCACCGTCTGGGAGGGCGTGATCTATGCCATCGGTGCCGACGGCAAGGTCGGTTCCCTGCCCGAGGAGGGTTCGGAAGCGGCAGCACAGCTGCTTTTGCCTGATTTCGGTCCCGCCGTGCGTAACTCGTCCATCTGGGGCAAGGCGACTGTCGCGCCCTGGGATGTTCTGTCTTTGAAGGGATGCGTCCAATGAAGATCAGCGATCAACCCGTCCTTTTGGTAACGGGCGGCAGCCGCGGTATCGGTGCGGCTGTCTGCCTCGCGGCGGCCGAGCAGGGCTGGGCCGTTGCCGTCAACTATGCCTCGAACCGCCCCGCCGCGGATGCCGTCGTCGCCGCGATCACGCAAGCCGGCGGAACTGCCGTCGCGGTTGAAGGCGATGTCGGCAGCGCAGCCGGCGTCAGCGCGATCTTCGACGCGGTGGACAAGGCCTTCGGCCGTCTCGACGGGCTGGTCAACAATGCCGGCATCGTCGGCATGCCCGCCCGGATCGACGAGATCACGCCGGAGCGGCTCGACCGCATGCTGCGCGTCAACGTCTCCGGCTCGATCCTCTGTGCGGCCGCTGCCGTGCGGCGCATGTCGGTGCGTCACGGCGGCAAGGGCGGCGTGATCGTCAACATTTCCTCGATGGCCGCAGTGCTTGGCTCGGCCGGACAGTATGTCGATTATGCCGCCTCCAAGGGCGCGATCGATAGTTTCACCATCGGCCTGTCGCGCGAGGTGGCCTCGGACGGCATCCGCGTCAATGCGGTGCGGCCGGGCATCATCGATACCGAGCTACACGCCTCGGGCGGTCTTCCGGACCGTGCCCGCGAACTCTCGCCAACCGTTCCCCTGAAACGGCCTGGCACCGCGCAGGAGGTCGCCGATGCCGTTCTCTACCTCATCTCCCCTTTGTCGTCCTATGTAACGGGCGCCATTCTCAACGTCAGCGGCGGACGATAGCCGCTCTCAGGAAGGACCATTCATGGCTTATGATCTCATCGTTATCGGCACCGGACCTGGCGGCTATGTCTGCGCCATCAAGGCAGCCCAGCTCGGCCTGAAGGTCGGCGTCATCGAAAAGCGCGCCACCTATGGCGGTACCTGCCTCAATGTCGGCTGCATTCCCTCCAAGGCCCTGCTGCATGCCTCTGAGGTCTTCCACCAGACCGCCCACGGCATCGATGCGCTCGGCGTCGAGGTGGCGGCTCCGAAGCTGAACCTTGAGAAGATGCTGGCCCACAAGGATGCGACGGTGAAGGCGAACGTCGACGGCGTCGCCTTCCTGTTCAAGAAGAACAAGATCGACGCCTTCCAGGGCACCGGCAAGGTGCTTGGTGAGGGCAAGGTTTCGGTGACCAACGACGCGGGCGAGGAGCAGGTGATCGAGACGAAGAACATCGTCATCGCTACCGGCTCGGATGTTGCCGGCATTCCGGGCGTTCAGGTCGAGATCGACGAGAAGGTCATCATCTCCTCCACCGGCGGTATCGCGCTGGAAAAGGTTCCGGCCACCATGGTGGTCGTCGGCGGCGGCGTCATCGGCCTCGAGCTCGGCTCGGTCTGGTCGCGCCTCGGCGCCAAGGTGACCGTGGTCGAATATCTCGACACGATCCTCGGCGGCATGGACGGCGACGTCGCCAAGCAGTTCCAGCGCATGCTCGCCAAGCAGGGCGTCGATATCAAGCTGAGCGCCAAGGTGACCGGCGTTGAAAAGTCGGGTTCCGGCGCCAAGGTGACCTTCGAGCCGGTCAAGGGCGGCGATGCCGCGACGATCGATGCCGATGTCGTCCTGATCGCCACCGGCCGCAAGCCGTTCACCGAGGGCCTTGGCCTCGCCAAGGCCGGCGTCGTCATGGACACGCGCGGCCGCGTCGAGATCAACAACCATTTCCAGACCAGCATTCCCGGCATCTATGCGATCGGCGACGTCGTGCGCGGCCCGATGCTCGCCCACAAGGCGGAAGACGAGGGTGTCGCCGTTGCCGAGATCATCGCCGGCCAGGCAGGCCACGTGAACTACGACGTTATCCCGAGCGTCGTCTACACCCAGCCGGAAGTCGCCTCCGTCGGCAAGACCGAGGAAGAGCTGAAGGCAGCAGGCATCGCCTACAAGGTCGGCAAGTTCCCGTTCACTGCCAACGGCCGCGCCCGCGCCATGCTCGCCACCGACGGCTTCGTCAAGATCCTCGCCGATCAGGCCACCGACCGCGTTCTCGGCGGCCATATCGTCGGCTTCGGCGCCGGCGAGATGATCCACGAAATCGCCGTGCTGATGGAATTCGGCGGCTCTTCCGAAGATCTCGGCCGCACCTGCCACGCCCACCCGACCATGTCGGAAGCGGTCAAGGAAGCGGCACTGGCGACCTTCGCAAAACCGATCCATATGTAAGGAACAGGAGGGGGCCGTGACAATCGGCCCCTTTGCACCCTCCCCGTCGGGCGCTCTATCATCGCCGCAGTTTCAACGCGTTGCGCGGCCTGTTTGCCACGCGAGGCCACAGGGGAGAGCGTGCCGATGGCGTCGCGCAATTATCCGGTTCCCGTCAGGTTGCCGCATCCGGCGCTGCCTTCTGCCGACTGGGCGGATTGTTATGAATTGCGCGTTCAGGGCAATGCTTTGACGGCCACATCAGCCGCGGAGCGGACATTGGGTGATTTTCCGGCCTGGGTCCGCGCCCTGATGGGGCTGCGAAATGCGCTGGTCAGACCCTTCGGCCTGAAGGGCTCGGGTTATGATTCGGCAAGTCCGCGGGAGATGATCGGTTTCTTTCCCGTGCTATCCCGATCGGGCGAACAGATTGTCCTCGGCTTCGATGACACCCATCTGGATTTCCGCATTGTCGCGGATATTCGTCACGTCGGAGATGCCGAGCAGATCGTCAGCGTGACGACCCTGGTCTACCGAAAAATCCTTCTGGGCAAGATCTACATCGCCGCGATCACGCCCTTCCACCGGTTGATCGTCCGGACCATGCTGCAGCGGTTGTCCCGCCCCGCGGTCCGGGCGAACGGATAGTTCTCGCCAAGCTTTCGGCGCCCCGAGCGGGAAGCGCTTGCCACCCGCTCGGAAGCCGTTTTGGCTTATTGCAGTGTCCGCGCCTGCGCCGGCTGTGTTGCTACGGCCGAAACCTCGCTGCCCGGGGCGTGCTGATCGAGGCCTGTGGCCACGACCGAAACGCGGAAGACGCCGTCCAGGCCCTTGTCGAAGATTGCGCCGACGACGATGTCGGCATCCTCACAGACCTCCTCGCGGATGCGGGTCGCCGCTTCGTCCACTTCGAACAGCGTCATGTCGGAGCCGCCGGAAATCGAGATCAGCACGCCCTTGGCGCCCTTCATCGACACTTCGCTCAAGAGCGGATTGGCGATCGCCGCTTCGGCGGCCTTGGAGGCGCGGCCGTCGCCGATCGCTTCGCCGGTTCCCATCATTGCCCGGCCCATGCCCTTCATCACCGATTTGACGTCGGCGAAGTCGAGGTTGATCAGGCCTTCCTTGACGATCAGGTCGGTGATGCAGCCGACGCCGGAATAGAGAACCCGGTCGGCGATGACGAAGGCATCGGCAAAGGTGGTCTTCGCATCGGCGATACGGAAGAGGTTCTGGTTGGGGATGACGATCACGGTGTCGGCCGCTTCGCGCAGCCGTTCGATGCCTTCCTCGGCCGCCTGCATGCGCCGCTTGCCTTCGAAGCTGAACGGCTTGGTGACGACACCGACGGTAAGGATGCCGGCCTTGCGGGCGGCGGCGGCGATCACCGGGGCAGCACCCGTTCCCGTGCCGCCGCCCATGCCGGCTGTGACGAAGCACATATGGGTGCCGCCAAGATGATCCATGATCTCGTCGATCGATTCCTCCGCGGCGGCGCGGCCGACTTCCGGAAGCGATCCGGCACCGAGCCCTTCGGTCACCTGCGCGCCGAGCTGGATCAGCCGCGGCGCCTTCGACATGGTGAGCGCCTGCGCGTCCGTGTTGGCGGCAACGAAATCGGCGCCCTGCAGGCCCTCGGCGATCATGTTGTTGATGGCGTTGCCGCCGCCGCCGCCGACGCCGATGACAGTGATCTTCGGTCTCATTTCCGAAATCACGGGTTTCTTGATCTCTGACATCTCGTCATCTCCTTGGAACGTGGTCGCTGCCCCGGCACGTATGGAAGCGCGTTCCGGAGGCTGCAACAAGAATGCGAAGCGGAGCGGGCGCGAATCAGGCCGCCGCAGGTTATCTCCGCAAAAAGGCAGAGAGACGGCGCGGGTGCAAGCCTGTGGTGCCTTGCTTTGACGACGATGGACGGATTTGCAACGATTTTGCGTGATGGCCATCCAATCTCGATCGCGTTCGGTTCCACGCGCGCAGCGATCGAACGGCAAGCCGTCGACGGCATTGGACTGTCGGCAGGCGCGAAGAGTTGTCATCATGCATGTCCAGTTGTAGTATCGGGACGGGGTCTCAAGCAAAGCCCCCAGTACTGTACGGCGTGTGAATTCGTCACGCTCTGCCGCCCTGATGCTACATGCCTTCTGGCGAGCCTTATTGACCTGACATAGGCGCCTTTCCCGCCGAGGAGGCGAAAGCTTGTTTTATCCGGGCAGCAGGCCAGCACATCCACCGATCCAATCGCGATCGTGGTGGAAAATGTGGAGGAAGAAATGAGCAAACGTACTGTAACGGTCACCCTCGCAGGATGCCTGGCGCTGTCCGCCTGCCAGTCCGCACCGACATCCCAGGCTGTCGTCGATCGCAACGCCGAATTCGGCTGCGTTGCGGGAACGGTCGGCGGCGCGATCGTCGGCGGCCTGATCGGGAGCACGATCGGCTCCGGAACCGGCCAGATCGCCGCCATCGGCGGTGGCATCGGGCTCGGAGGCCTGCTCGGCAACCGCCTGACATGTATGTAAAGGGGCGGGTTCGGCCATGAAAAAGAGAGCCGTGATCGCGATATTGCTGCTGTGCCAGACTACGCTAGTCGCCGCGCAGGGCCAGCCGGCGTCCATGTATCAGGGGCAAAAGGACCAGCTTGACAGCAATTCCAACGGAACCGTCGAACGCTCGGAATATCAGGCCTTCATGGCGACCGCGTTCACGAGCCTGGACAAGAACAAGGACGGCAGCTTGCAGTCTGCGGAAGTGGAGAAGGTCTTGACCACCCAGCAGTTCTCCCTCAGCGATGGCAACCGCGACGGCGTCGTCGCCCAGAGCGAATTCATGGATCGGGTCATGACGGACTTCACCGCCGCAGATCGCAGCGGGGACGGCAATCTGCAATAAGTTCGGCTTGCAGTTTCGATGCCCCGGCATTTCCGTGACCGGATCTGCCGGGGTCCTTGATTACAGGGCGTACACCGTGCTCGCCGTGGTGGCTGGCTTCAGTTGACCGCGGTGATCGTAAAACCGTCCCTACGCAACAGTTCGATCACGCCCTCGTTTCCCGGCAGGTGCAGCGCACCGACCGCCATGAAGACGTTGCCGCCGTCGAGGATCGGCCTGGCGCGGGTGGCCATGGTCTTGTTGCGGTCGATGACGATGCGCTGCTCGAAATCGGCGTAATCGGTGCTGTTGCCAGGCGACTTCTCTTCCGAAACGGCCTTCATCAGCGGCATGACCATGCCGGTATCGCCGGTGAGATAGAGTTCCGTCGTCGTCTCCATCACGTCGGCGACGGTGTCGCCGAGATCAAGCGTCTCGATCAGGGCATCGAGATGAAATTGCACCGGCAGCGCGTCCATGGCCTTCAACTGCTCCACCAGCGTTTCCAGACCTTTCAGGCTCTTGCCCTGTTTCAGCGCATCCTCCGCCAGTTTCTTGTCGAGGAAGGAGGCGCCGGCCGCCTTGCGGCTCATCTCGCAGGCGGGAAGGGCGACGAAGCTGGCGATCATCCAGGGCTTCATCTTCGCCACCAAGGTCAGCGGAATGCCGCGCTCTTTCAATCCTGCCGTCAGCTTTTCCTGTTCCTCGGCCTTCAGAAAGTCCTTGATCGACTTGCCGTCGGTGAACATCGTCAGCTCCGGCTGCATCAGCAGCGCTGCCGCCGCCTTGCGCTCGTCGACGATCTCGTCGGATTCGACGATTACGGTCTTTGCGGTTCCATACGCCTCGCTGGCACCTTTCGGCATGGCAAGCACGCGCGGATCGGTGACGTGCATGGTGCCGAGCAGATAGGACGGCGCGATGCCGGGCTTCTCGATCTTCCAGAACAGGCCCTTGCCGTTCGGCACGGCGGCGGCCTGCCTTTCGAGCGCCGCAAATTGCGCGGGGTCGGAGGCGCGCATTTCGGCGATCAGGTTCTTGCCGCCGCAGACATCCTCTGCCGCATGCGCCGGCGAGAGGGTGAGAAGCATGACGATCAGGCTGAGGGCAAACAGCACATGCAGCGTTGCGATCAGCCACAGTCCGGCATCGGCAAGGCGTTCGGCAATGGAAAGACGGGTCGAGCGGACGAGGCGGTTCATATCGGCATGCTCTCTGGGGACGTTGCCGTAACCATAACGGCGGCGATTTCCCAATCCGTTAACGGCACGCCTCATCTTGTTCGCAACTCGGTACCGCGTCAATGAAGGCGGGTGACGGTATATCCCTGTTTGCGGAATAGCTCGACCAGTCCTTCCTCGCCAATCAGATGCAGGGCACCAACGGCGATAAAGGCGTTGCCCTTCTCCAGAAGAGGAGCAGCGCGCTCCGCCATGCGGATATTGCGGTCGGTGACAACGTTCTGCATAAAATTGTCATAGCCGGGGTCTCTCGCTGCCGTCGTGCCGAGCACATGGTAGCTCAGAGGAATGAACATTCCCATGTCTCCATCAAGGTACATATCAGTCATAGTTGCAAACATGTCGTCCAGTTTGTCGCCCGCCTCCATCTGCTGAAGGACGGTGCGGAGCAGCGGCGCGGAATCGACGGCATTCATGGATTCCAATTGTTCGAGCGCGGTTTCAAGGCCGATGACCGTTTTGTCCTGGTCATGCGCGGCGCGAATCAGCGCGAGATCGAGAGGCGCCAGTCCAGCCGCAGCCCGTTTCTTCTCGCAGGCGGGCAAGCTGATATGCATGAGCAACATCCACGGTTTCATTTTGGCAACGGCAAAAAGAGGAATTCCGCGTCCCTTCAGCAGGACTTCCAGCCGGTTGACTTCCTCCGCAGTGAGCAGGGTCTTCACCGACGTGCCATCGGTGAACATCGTCAGTTCGGGATAAGCGAACAGTGCCCGCCCGATATCCATCGGCTCCAGGCTCTCCAGTTCCAGTGCGACCGTATCGGCATTGTCAAAAGGGGCCCATGCTTCCTCCGGCGTGCTGACCACGCGAGGATCGGTTACATGCATTGTGCCCAGCAGGTACGACGGCTCCGTTCCCGCGCGCTCGATCTTCCAGAAGATGCCCTTTCCGTTCGGCGTCTCCGCAGCCTGTTTGCGCAGGGCGGCCAAGGCCTGCGGATCGCTGCGTTCCATCTCGGCAAGCAGGTTCTTGCCAGTGCAAACCGGCGGCTCGGTAGCGTTTGCCGGAAGGATGGATATCAACTGGAAACATGCGATGACGACGGCCTTGGCTAGCAGCACGCCGATGGACTTGGCGATGTCGGGAAACAAGAAAGAAAAAATACGATGCATCAGTGCTCGCAAACCTTGATCTGAAACTGATGCATCTATGAGTTGTTCTCAGCTCGACTTCAAGCGCGCGGATGCGCCCGGTCGTAGATTTCCAGCAGCCGGGCGGAATCGACGCCGGTATAGACTTGCGTGGTCGAGAGGCTGGCATGGCCGAGCAGTTCCTGGATGGTTCTCAAGTCGCCGCCGCCGGCCAGAAGATGCGTGGCGAAGGAGTGGCGCAGCGCATGCGGCGTCGCGGTATCCGGCAGGCCGAGCGCACCGCGCAACCGCTGCATTTCGCGCTGGATGATCGCCGCCTGCAGCTTGCCGCCCTTGGCGCCGCGAAACAGCGGTCCGTCCTCAACGAGGTGATAGGGGCAGAGCTTTTCATAGGCCCGCACGGCATCGACCGCCGCCGCGAGCAGCGGCACCACGCGGGTCTTGCCGCCCTTGCCATGGATGCGCAGCGCCGTCGGCGTGCCGGAAAAATCGGCTGGCGTCAGGTCGAGCGCTTCGGAGATGCGCAAGCCGCAGCCGTAGAGCAACGTGAGCACTGCGGCATTGCGCGCGGCGATCCAGGGCTCTTCGGCAAGCTGCGCCTCATGGGTGACGACGGTCAAGGCGTCCTTGTCCGTCAGCGGCTTGGGCAGGGATTTCGGCTGTTTCGGCGAGCGGACGGCCGCTGCACCGGCGGCGTTGGCGAGGCCCTTTTTCTCCAGATGCCGGAGGAAGGAGCGCAGCCCGGCAAGCCCGCGGCCGAGCGTTCGTGCACCGGCGCCCTCTTTCCTGCGGGCCGCAAGAAAACCGCGCAGGTCGCCGGGACGCAGCGCGTGGATATCGCTCAAGCGGACCGGGCCGCTCAGGTGGCCGGTGAGGAAGTGCAGGAACTGCCGCGTGTCGCGCTCGTAGGCGACGACGGTCTTGTCCGACAGCCGCCGCTCCCGGCTGAGCGCCGCCAGCCAGCGCTGGCGCTCCGCCATCAGTTCCGGATGGCCAATGATCAGCAGTTCGTTCACGCTCGTTTTTCCCCGGCATTCGGTCGTGGCGAGTTTGCCCCGGATGCCGTTATGTTTTTCCTAATGACCCTTGGAAACTGTCACGTCCGGATCATATTCACCTGCGATAGCTGAGCGCAGACGAGGCGGGAAGACGATGGCGAGACGCGATTCGGCGAGCGGTTTCACGTATTTTGCAGAGGCGATCGCGCTGGTTTCCCAGGGCCAGCCGGGGCATATCGTCGACAGGCTGATTGCCGAGCGCGGTGAGCGCATCGTCAGGCATCCGCTCTGGCCGGTGATGCGGCCGTTTCTCTATACGGTCCTGAACTATCGCAAGGCGATCGAGTTTGCCGATGGTGTCGCCAACCTGCCGGGCTTTCATGCCTTCCAGTATCTGAGCGATGTCCTCGCGCTCGATATCCGTGTTCGCAATGCCGAGCGCATTCCCCAAACCGGTGGCTTCCTGCTGGTCAGCAACCATCCGACCGGCATTGCCGACGGCGTCGCCGTCTTCGACCTCCTGAAAAGCCGCCGTCCCGACATGATGTTCTTCGCCAATCGCGATGCCATCCGGGTCAATCCGCGCCTGGTCGAAATGGTCATCCCGGTCGAATGGCGCGACGACTACAAGACAAAACTGAAGGCGCGCGAGACGCTGCAGGTCACCAACCGGGCGATCGCGGAAGGCAAGGCGACGGTGCTCTTCCCCTCCGGCCGCATCGCCTATTGGGCGGACGGCAAGCTCAACGAGCGGCCGTGGAAGACGTCGGCCGTCGGCTTTGCCCGCAGGTACAACCTGCCGATCCTGCCGGTGCACATAGCGGCGCGCAATTCCGGCCTGTTCTATTGGCTGGCCAAATGGTCGACCGAACTGCGCGACATGACCGTGTTCCACGAGCTCCTGAACAAGAAGGGCAACGTCTTCGACTTCACCATCGGCAACCTCATTGCGCCGGATGCACTCGATGGCGATCCGGCCGAGGTGACGCGAGCGCTGGAGCAGCACACGGTGTTCGATCTGGCGCGGGATGGCGATGCGGCGTTCACGGCTGTTCCGTCGCAGGAGCCCATCGGCGGATAAAAATAAGGTGGGCTTGAAGCGCGCTTGACGGGCTGCCCCCACGCAAAAAAAAGCCCCGCGATCATCTCACGGGGCTTTCATTTCATTCGGTGCTTGAAAAAATCAGGCGATCTTCTGGCCGGTCTTGGCCCAGTCGGCGAGGAAGGTTTCTAGGCCCTTGTCGGTCAGCGGGTGCTTGACCAGCGCCTTCAGCGTTGCCGGCGGGGCGGTGATGACGTCGGCGCCGATCAGGGCGGCTTCCTTGACGTGGTTGACGGTGCGGATCGAGGCGGCGAGGATTTCGGTCTCGTAGCCGTAGTTGTCGAAGATCTGGCGGATTTCGCGGATCAGGTCCATACCGTCGAAGGCGATGTCGTCGAGACGGCCGACGAAGGGCGATACGAAGGTCGCGCCGGCCTTGGCGGCAAGCAGGGCCTGGTTGGCCGAGAAGCACAGCGTCACGTTGGTCTGGTGACCGTCGGAGGTGAGGTTCTTGCAGGCCTTCAGGCCGTCGAGCGTCAGCGGCAGCTTGATGCAGATGTTGTCGGCGATCTTCGAAATGACGGCCGCTTCCTTCATGATCGTTTCATAGTCGGTGGCGGCGACTTCGGCGGAAACCGGCCCCTCGACGATGCCGCAGATCTCCTTGGTGACTTCCAGGATGTTGCGGCCGGACTTCAGGATCAGCGACGGATTGGTCGTCACGCCATCGACGAGCCCGAGGTCGTTCAACTCCCGGATTTCGTTCACATCGGCTGTATCGACAAAAAACTTCATGGGTATTCTCCCTTGGGATGCGGGGGCTGCTTGGTGTTTCGGGGGTTTTCTTTAACGCAATCCGCAGGCAAGGTCACGGCCGATGACTGAAGATTCGACCGATTTGTTCGATGGCCTGTTCGCGCGCCGGGTCGTGCCCGTGCTGGTGCCGATGCCCGCCCCGAAAGCATACTCCTATACGGTGCCGGACGGAATGGCCGTCGAACCTGGTTCGATCGTGCAGGTGCCGCTCGGCCCGCGGCAGGTCATGGGCGTCGTCTGGGACGGCACGGATGACGGCGGCGTCGACCCGAAGAAGCTCAAGGCCATCACCCAGGTGTTCGACTGCCCGCCGCTCGGCAAAGACATGCGTGCCTTCCTCGACTGGGTCGCCGCCTATACCGTCTCGCCGCCCGGTCTGGTTGCCCGCATGGCGCTGCGCGCGCCCGCTGCCTTCGATCCGGAGCCGATGATCGAGGGGCTGAGGCTCACCGACACGCGGCCCGAACGGATGACGACAGCGCGCGAACGGGTGATCGCCGCCGCCGACAACGGCTTTGCCTGGACGCGCTCGGGTCTTGCCCATGCGGCGGGAACCTCGTCGAGCGTCATCGACGGGCTTGTGGCGCAGGGCGTGTTCGAGACCGTCTTCATGGCGCCGCCGCCGGTCGTGGCCGCGCCAGACCCGGACTATGTCGAGCACCGTCTCGAGGGGCCACAGAAGCAGGCGGCGCAGGATCTGCTGGAGAGTGTCGCGGCAGGCGGTTTTTCGGTCTCGCTGATCGACGGCATCACCGGCTCCGGCAAGACCGAAGTCTATTTCGAAGCGATCGCCGCGACGTTGAAGGCCGGCAGGCAGGTGCTGATCCTGTTGCCCGAAATCGCGCTGACGGCGAGCTTCCTCGAGCGCTTCCAGGATCGCTTCGGCTCTAAACCGGCCGAGTGGCACTCGGACCTTGCGCCGCGCACCCGCGAAAAGGTCTGGCGGCAGGTGACGGAGGGTGGCGTGCGGGTTGTCGCCGGCGCCCGCTCAGCACTTTTCCTGCCGTTCGAAAAACTCGGTCTCATCATCGTCGACGAGGAGCATGATCCGGCCTACAAGCAGGAAGACCGCGTCTTCTACAATGCGCGCGACATGGCCGTCGTGCGCGCCCGCATCGGCGATTTCCCGATCGTTCTCGTCTCGGCGACGCCTTCGGTCGAGAGCCGGGTGAACGGCGATCTCGGCCGTTACAGGCCGATCCACCTGCCGACCCGCTTCGGCGACGCGGCGCTGCCCGATCTCGGCGTCGTCGACATGCGCCGGCATCCGCCGGAGCGTGGCGGTTTCCTGTCGCCGGTGCTGCTCAACCAGATCGGCAAGGCCGTCGGGCGCGGCGAGCAGGCGCTGCTGTTCCTCAATCGCCGGGGTTATGCGCCGCTGACGCTCTGCCGCGTCTGCGGCCATCGCTTCCAATGCCCGGATTGTTCGAGCTGGCTGGTCGAGCACCGGTTCCGCGGCCAGATCCAGTGTCATCATTGCGGCTATGCGCAAAGGACGCCGGAGAGCTGCCCGGAATGCGGCACCTTCGATCATCTGGTTGCCTGCGGTCCCGGCGTCGAGCGCATCGCCGAAGAGGTCGACCGGCATTTCCCCGATGCCCGCACCATCGTGCTTTCCTCCGACCTGATGGGCGTCAAGCGGCTCCGACTGGAACTGGAGGCCATTGCCCGCGGCGAGGCGGATATCGTCGTCGGCACCCAGCTCGTCGCCAAGGGCCACAACTTCCCGATGATGACCTTCGTCGGCATCGTCGATGCCGATATCGGCCTTGCCAATGGTGACCCGCGGGCTGCCGAGCGAACGTTCCAGCTCCTCAGCCAGGTTACGGGGCGCGCAGGGCGCACCGGCCTGAAGAGCCTCGGCCTGCTGCAGACCTACCAGCCGCAGCATCCGGTCATGCAGGCGATCGTCTCCGGTGATTCGGAGGCTTTTTACGAGCGGGAAATCAACGAGCGCGAAAAGGCGCTGTTGCCGCCGTTCGGGCGGCTGGCCTCGATCATCGTCTCGGCCGATACCCGCGCCGATGCAGAAGGGCACGCGCGCGGCCTGCGGCAGGCCGCACCCCGCGTCAGCGGCATCAGCATCCTCGGGCCGGCCGAGGCGCCACTGGCGTTGATCCGCGGCCGTCACCGCTTCCGGCTTCTGGTCCACGGCCGCCGCAACAGTGACATGCAGGCCTTCGTGAAGACGATGATGGCGAGCGGCCCGAAAGTGCGCGGCTCCGTCAGCGTCCAGCTGGATATCGATCCGCAGAGTTTTCTGTAAAGGCGAGGGTCGTCCCCCGCCAGAATTATCCCTCCTTCACGGATTTGAGGCCAAAAAGGGATAATACCTTGGATTCCAAACAGATGTGCGATGCTGTGGGTCGCATGCCGCGACCGTGATCGTCTTCCCGGAAGAATCCGTCTGTGCGATAAGCGATTCGGCTGATCGAGCAGGCGAGGGGCGCACCATGGAGTTCTACATTCCGACGGAAACAGGAGAATTCCTGGCGTTCTGCGCGGCCGTGGTCACGGCGTTGATCGGGGTTGTCTTTCTCTTTGCGCCCGGTCTCGCCTATCGGGCCGTGGGCATCGATTTGCGCGAGGGACGGCGCGGTGGCTACGCCGAGGCGCGGTCGACCATGGGCGGCTTTCATCTCGGTCTCGGCATCGCTGCCCTGCTTCTCGCCCAGCCGATGGTCTATCTGGCGCTCGGAGCCGCGTTTTCGCTCGCGGCCTTCGGTCGCATCCTGTCGATGCTGTCGGATCGCGGCAATACGATTGTGAACTGGCTGTTTCTGGTCGTGCAGCTCGTGCTTGCGGCCCTGCCGCTGGCCTATGTGTTCGGCCTCGTTTAGGGGCGCCGTCGAGCGGGCACACAGCGACTTCGCCAGCTCATACCCTATTTTTGGCGAAATTTGGCCAAAACGATGCAGACTTATCACGCATTCGTGCCGTTCGCGTGTTGCGAGTCCAGATATCCTATGCTAGACGAACCGCGACTTGTGGGGGAAAGCAGGCCGCCCGGCTTGCGCATCCTTAAAAATATAGCAACAAATTCAAAGTGTTGGGTTTACGGTTCTCCGCAGACATCGCCCTTGGATTAAAATAAGAGAAGTTTGTGCCCGTGGCAGACACATCCCAGCTTATTTCCGGTGTTGCAGAAAGGTACGCGTCTTCGCTTTTCGATCTCGCGCTGGAAGCGGGATCGGTGGAGAGCGTTGGGTCTGATCTGGACGCATTCCAGCGCATGATCGACGACAGTGCCGATCTGAAGCGCCTTATCGTCAGCCCGGTCTTTTCCGCCGACGACCAGTTCAAGGCCATTTCCGCGATCGTCGCGAAGGCCGGCATCAAGGGTCTGGTGGGCAATTTCCTGAAAGTCGTTGCACGCAATCGCCGCCTGTTCGCGGTTCCCGGCATCGTCAAGTCGTATCGCGAAATCGCCGCCCGTCATCGGGGCGAGGTTTCCGCTGAGGTGACTTCGGCCCATGCGCTCACGGCAGCGCAGCAAACTGAATTGAAGGCGGCGCTCAAGGGCGTCACCGGCAAAGACGTGGCGGTCAACGTCACCGTCGATCCGTCTATTCTCGGTGGTTTGATCGTCAAGGTCGGGTCCCGCCAGATTGACACTTCCCTTCGCACAAAGCTCTCGAGCCTTAAGCTTGCACTGAAAGAGGTCGGCTGATGGATATCCGCGCCGCGGAAATTTCCGCAATTCTGAAAGATCAAATCAAAAACTTCGGCCAGGAGGCAGTCGTCTCCGAAGTCGGTCAGGTGCTTTCCGTCGGTGACGGTATTGCCCGCGTCTACGGTCTGGACAATGTCCAGGCTGGCGAGATGGTTGAATTCCCAGGCGGAATTCGCGGCATGGCGCTGAACCTCGAAGCCGACAACGTTGGTGTCGTTATTTTCGGCGCCGACCGCGAAATCAAGGAAGGCGACACGGTCAAGCGGACCGGCGCCATCGTTGACGTGCCGGTTGGTCCGGAACTGCTCGGCCGCGTCGTTGACGCGCTCGGCAATCCGATCGACGGCAAGGGCCCGATCAATGCCAAGCAACGCTCGCGCGTTGACGTCAAGGCTCCGGGCATCATCCCGCGCAAGTCGGTTCATGAGCCGATGTCGACCGGCCTCAAGGCCATCGACGCCCTGATCCCGGTTGGCCGCGGCCAGCGCGAGCTCGTCATCGGTGACCGCCAGACCGGCAAGACCGCCATCATTCTGGACACGATCCTGAACCAGAAGGCCATTCACGACAACGGCCCGGAATCGGAAAAGCTGTACTGCGTCTACGTCGCCATCGGCCAGAAGCGTTCGACGGTTGCTCAGTTCGTCAAGGTGCTCGAAGAGCGTGGCGCCCTGAAGTACTCGATCATTATTGCCGCGACGGCCTCCGATCCTGCTCCGATGCAGTATCTCGCACCGTTCGCTGGCGCTGCCATGGGCGAGTATTTCCGCGACAATGGCCAGCACGCGCTGATCGGCTATGACGACCTGTCCAAGCAGGCCGTCGCCTACCGTCAGATGTCGCTGCTGCTGCGTCGTCCTCCGGGTCGCGAAGCCTATCCCGGCGACGTTTTCTACCTGCACTCCCGCCTTCTCGAGCGCGCTGCAAAGCTGTCGGACGAAAAGGGCGCCGGTTCGCTGACGGCTCTGCCGGTCATCGAAACCCAGGGCAACGACGTTTCGGCGTTCATCCCGACCAACGTGATCTCGATCACCGACGGCCAGATCTTCCTTGAAACCGACCTGTTCTACCAGGGTATCCGCCCGGCCGTGAACGTCGGTCTGTCGGTTTCCCGCGTCGGTTCGGCCGCTCAGGTCAAGGCGATGAAGCAGGTTGCCGGCTCGATCAAGGGCGAACTCGCCCAGTATCGCGAAATGGCCGCGTTCGCTCAGTTCGGTTCGGACCTCGACGCTGCAACGCAGCGCCTGCTGAACCGCGGTGCTCGCCTGACCGAACTCCTGAAGCAGCCGCAGTTCTCGCCGCTGAAGACGGAAGAGCAGGTCGCGGTGATCTTCGCCGGCGTCAACGGCTACCTCGACAAGGTCGCCGTCAACAAGGTTGGCGCCTTCGAACAGGGGCTGCTTTCGTACATGCGCTCCGAAGGCAAGGGCATTCTCGATACGATCCGCACGGAAAAGGCCATCAGCGACGACACCAAGGGCAAGCTCAAGGCTGCTCTCGACGCCTTCGCAAAATCCTTCGCCTGATCGGGTTCCATTAAGGACGGAATAACGGATGCCTTCACTTAAGGATCTGAAAAACAGGATCGCCTCCGTCAAGGCGACGCAGAAGATCACCAAGGCGATGAAAATGGTCGCCGCGGCGAAGCTTCGGCGTGCCCAGGAGGCGGCCGAGGCCGCCCGGCCTTATTCGCAGCGGATGAGCGCGGTTCTCTCGAACATCGCTCAGGCTGTCGGTTCGGACGACAGTGCGCCGCGCCTGATGACCGGCAACGGCCGCGACCAGACGCACCTGCTCGTGGTCTGCACGGCGGAACGCGGTCTTTGCGGCGGCTTCAACTCGCAGATCGCCCGCTTCGCCCGTGACCACGTGCGCAAGCTGCTTGCCGAGGGCAAGACGGTGAAGATCATCTGCGTCGGCAAGAAGGGCTTCGATATCCTGCGTCGCGAATTCGCGTCGCTGATCATCGAGCGTGTCGACCTGCGTGAAGTCAAGAAGATCGGCTTCGAGAACGCCGACCAGATCGGCAAGAAGATCATCGGCCTGTTCGAAAAGGACGAGTTCGATGTCTGCACGCTGTTCTATTCGGAGTTCAAGTCGGTCATCAGCCAGGTTCCGACGACGTTGCAGCTGATCCCGGCTGCGGCTCCGGTGGAAGCCGTCGCCGATACCGGCGCTATCTACGAATACGAGCCCGACGCGGGAGAGATCCTCAGCGATCTCATTCCGCGCAACATTTCGGTGCAGGTTTTCCGGGCTCTGCTCGAAAATGTTGCCGGCGAAATGGGTGCCAAGATGAGCGCGATGGACAACGCCACGCGCAATGCCGGTGAAATGATCAACAAGCTGACGCTTTCCTACAACCGTCAGCGTCAGGCTCAGATCACCAAGGAACTCATTGAAATCATTTCGGGCGCGGAAGCGCTCTAAGGTCTAGGACAAGAGGGTAAGGATTATGGCTAAGGCAGCTACCCCCACAGATACAGCAGCGGCGAAGAAGCCCGCAGCAGCCCGCAAGCCTGCGGCTGTAAAGGCATCCGCAGTCATCGCATCGGCGGGTGCAGTCGGTCGCGTCACGCAGGTCATCGGCGCCGTCGTCGACGTAACCTTCGAAGAAGGCCAGCTGCCGGCGATCCTGAACGCGCTGGAAACAGACAACAACGGCAACCGCCTCGTTCTCGAAGTTGCCCAGCACCTCGGTGAAAACGCCGTCCGCACGATCGCCATGGACTCGACCGAAGGTCTCGTCCGCGGTCAGCCGGTTACCGACACGGGCTCCCCGATCACCGTTCCGGTTGGTCTGGAAACGCTCGGCCGTATCATGAACGTCATCGGCGAGCCGGTCGACGAAGCTGGTCCGCTGATCACCTCGGGCAAGCGCTCGATCCACCAGGAAGCACCGTCCTACGTCGAGCAGTCGACCGAAGCGCAGATCCTCGTCACCGGCATCAAGGTCGTCGACCTTCTGGCGCCTTACGCCAAGGGCGGCAAGATCGGCCTGTTCGGCGGCGCCGGCGTCGGCAAGACCGTTCTCATCATGGAACTGATCAACAACGTCGCCAAGGCGCACGGTGGTTACTCGGTGTTCGCAGGCGTGGGTGAACGTACCCGCGAAGGCAACGACCTCTACCACGAAATGATCGAATCCGGCGTGAACAAGCATGGCGGCGGCGAAGGCTCGAAGGCAGCTCTCGTTTACGGCCAGATGAACGAACCGCCGGGCGCACGTGCTCGCGTCGCTCTGACTGGTCTGACGATCGCCGAACAGTTCCGCGACGAAGGCCAGGACGTTCTGTTCTTCGTTGACAACATCTTCCGCTTCACCCAGGCAGGTTCCGAAGTGTCGGCCCTTCTCGGCCGTATTCCTTCGGCCGTGGGCTATCAGCCGACGCTCGCCACCGACATGGGCCAGATGCAGGAACGCATCACCACGACGACCAAGGGCTCGATCACCTCGGTTCAGGCCATCTACGTTCCGGCCGACGACTTGACCGACCCGGCGCCGGCAACCTCGTTCGCCCACCTCGACGCAACGACCGTTCTGTCGCGCTCGATCGCCGAAAAGGGTATCTACCCGGCGGTTGACCCGCTCGACTCGACTTCGCGCATGCTCGACCCGATGGTTGTCGGCGAAGAGCACTACGAAGTGTCGCGCAAGGTGCAGACGACCCTGCAGCGCTACAAGTCGCTCCAGGACATCATCGCCATCCTTGGCATGGACGAACTGTCGGAAGAAGACAAGCTGGCCGTTGCCCGCGCCCGCAAGATCGAGCGCTTCCTGTCGCAGCCGTTCTTCGTCGCCGAAGTCTTCACCGGTTCGCCCGGCAAGCTGGTTGCTCTCGAAGACACGATCAAGGGCTTCAAGGGCCTCGTCAACGGCGACTACGACCATCTTCCGGAAGCTGCCTTCTACATGGTCGGCTCCATCGAGGAAGCAATCGAAAAGGCCAAGAAGCTGGCTGCCGAAGCCGCTTGATGATTTTCGATCGGGGCGGACCAAGGCTCGCCCCGATCTTCAATCGCTGCGGTTGGTAAATCCGGCCGTACCGAACGGAATTCTCTGCCGGCGGATTTGGGCCGGTAGCTCCAAAAGAAGCGAATGATCATGGCTGATTTCAATTTTGAACTCGTCTCTCCGGAACGCCTGCTGCTGTCCGAGCGCGTCAGCGAAGTCGTCATTCCGGCAACGGAAGGCGAGATGACCGTCATGGCCAATCACGCCCCGACGATGACGACGATCAAGCCGGGCGTCGTGACCGTGAAGGCTGCCGACGGCAAGGTCAGCCGTTACGTTGTATTCGGCGGTTTCGCCGACATCCTGCCGACCGGCTGCACGCTGCTTGCCGAATCTGCCGTGCCGGCGGAGGAAGTCGATCGCACGTTGATCGAGAAGCGCATCGAGGCGGCAAAGCTTGAACTCGATGACATTGCGCATAGCGATGAACAGCGCACGCGCGTCGAGACGTTCCTGACCGAGCTTACCCAGTTGAACGGCATACTCGTCGCCTTCTGAAAGGGTCATGAGTGACTTTCCAACCCCGCTCCGGCGGGGTTTTTTAATACCCACCATTTCGATTTTGACGCGACATATTCATTTTCCGGTCGGCCACGGCCGCGCTAAGGCTTTGATTTTAAATTCTCGCATCTGCGAGATGGTTTCACATACGATCGTTTTCCGGTAGGCTGCGTCCGTCGCAGGTATTTTTGATATTTTCGGGCGGGCCGCCCGACAAGGGACAAGAGGATACGCATGTCTTCGAAGATCGTGCCGGTCATCATGGCCGGTGGCAAGGGAACGCGGCTGTGGCCGCTGTCGCGCTCAGCGGCGCCGAAACAGTTTCTCCAGTTTCTCGGCGATCATTCGCTGTTCCAGAAAACCTTGCAGCGGGTATCTGATCCGGAGTGGTACTCGCCGGCTGTCGTCGTCACCAATGCCGAGTTCCGCTTCATGGTTGCCGAGCAGGCGCGCGCGCTCGAAGCGCCGCTGTCGAGCATCCTGCTTGAGCCGATCGCCCGCAATACAGCGCCGGCACTTGCCGCGGCCGCCTTTGCCGTCCAGCGTGAATATGGCGATGATGCAATCATGCAGGTTCTCGCGTCGGATCACGAGATCGACGCCGGCGACCACTATTTCGATTGCATCCGTGTTGCGCGGGAGACCGCCAGAGCCGGCAAGCTGGTGACGTTCGGCATCCAGCCGACCGAACCTGCGATCGGTTACGGTTACATCGAAACGGGTGCTGATCTCGATACGGGCGCAAAAACCGTCGCCCGCTTTGTCGAGAAGCCGACCCGCGAACGCGCCGAGGAACTGCTGGCGAGCGGTCGCTATCTCTGGAACTCCGGCATGTTCATGCTGCCCGTCGGCCGGTTCCTCGCGGAAATCCTGCGCTATGCACCGGCCGTTCACGATGCGGCGCAGCGGGCGATCCAGGATACGAAGCACGACCTCGACTTCGACCGTCTTGACGAGGCGGCCTTCTCGCAGTCACCGGACATTTCGGTGGACTATGCGGTGTTTGAAAACACGGCCGACGCGGCGGTCGTTCCATCGTCCTTCAGCTGGTCCGACCTCGGCAGCTGGGACTCGGTGTGGGCCATCGGCGAAAAGGACGAACTGGGCAATGTCGTGGGCGAAAATGTTTCGGTGAGCAACACCCGCAACTCTCTCGTCCTGTCGCGGGATATTCATCTCGCCGTGCACGGGCTGGAGGATATCGCCGTTATCGCCAGCGAGGACGCCGTGTATGTCGGGCACCTCAAGGACAGCCAGGACGTCGGCAAGATCGTCAAGAAACTCGCCCTGTCGGCCAAGACGCGGCCGTTGACGGAAACCCACCCGACGTCCTATCGCCCCTGGGGTGACGTCTCTTCGGTGCTGAGCGGCGAGCGCTTCGAGGTGAAGCGGCTCCATGTCACGCCCGGCCGCAAGATCTCGCTGCAGAAGCATCACCATCGCTCGGAACACTGGATCGTCGTGCGCGGCACGGCGGAAATCACCATCGGTAGCGAGACCCGCCTGCTGCACGAAAACGAGTCCGTCTATATCCCGCAGGGCGTCGTGCACCGGCTGACCAATCCCGGCAAGATCCCGCTGGAACTGATCGAGGTGCAGACCGGTTCCTATCTCAAGGACGATGATACCGTCCGGTTGGCCGACGAATTCGGCCGGACCTAGAGTTTCGGGGCAGTACAGCGCCTCGACGCCACGGAAGCTCCTTCCGAGGTGTGCAAACGTCCGGAATGATGAAAACGAAAACGCCCGGGATTTTGAAAATCCCGGGCGTTGCGGTCTATGGTCTTGTTGCTCGTTTTGGCATGATGTTGTCCGAAAGACGCTTCGCACTTTTCGGCATCATGCCCCCCCGCGCTCACCGCAGGTCAGCTTGCCACTTTGTCCGCATAGGCCTTCTGCTCGTAGTAATGGCCGAAACGGCTCTTGAGGAAGGCGTCGAGGCCGATTTCCTCCTGGCGGATGAAGCCTTTCGCAGGCAGCTCGCCCTTGGCCAGCATGTCCAGCACGGCGCAGATGCTGCAGGCCGTGGTGATCTGGATGGCGCTCATCATGCGGCCGGCGACGACGGCGCTGTAGACCTTGTTGGCATAGGTTTCCTGCACGAGGCGACCATCCTTGCGGCCGGCGACGGTCACGAAGATGATGACGACGTCCTGCATGGTCGAGGGCAGGGCGTTCTCGAAGATATCCTTCAGCACGTCGCGGCGGTGGCGCAGGCCGAGATCGTTGAGCAGCGCCTTCATGATCGCGGCATGGCCGGGATAGCGGATGGTGCGGTAGTTCAGCGTGCGCACCTTGCCCTTGAGGCTCTCGCACAACGTACCGAGGCCGCCGGAGGTGTTGAAAGCCTCGTAGGTGACGCCGTCGAGCGAAAACTCCTCGCGTTCCTCGAGCGCCGGAACTTCGATCAGCTGGCCTTCGACGATCGCCTCGCAGGGCTCGATATATTCGTTGATGACGCCGTCCGTGCTCCAGGTCAGGTTGTAGTTGAGCGCGTTGGAGGGGTACTGCGGCAGGGCGCCGACGCGCATGCGCACGCTGTCGAGCGTGTCGAAATGATGGGCAAGGTCATTGGCGACGATCGAGATGAAACCCGGCGCCAGGCCGCATTGCGGGATGAAAGCGGTGCTTGCAGTTTCGGCGATGGCCTTCACCCGGCGGGTGGATTCGACGTCTTCGGTGAGGTCGAGATAATGGACGCTCGCCTTGGCGGCGGCTTCTGCGATCGCGATCGTCAGATGGAACGGGGCGGCGCTGAGAACCGCGAACTTGCCGGTAAGCAGGCCGACCAGCGCGTTGCCGTCGTCAATGTCGATCTCGGCGGTGGTGATCGCGTCATGCCTTTCGATCTGGGAAAGCTGCTCGGCGCTGCGGTCGGCGAGCGTGACGTGGTAATCGCCGGAATGGGCAAGCAGTCGGGCGATGGTCGAGCCGATCTTGCCGGCTCCGATGACGACGATGTTTTTCATAGCGGGTCCCCCAAACGTGAATCTGTCTGCTGCGATTATCGGAGTTTCAACTGTTGATATGAAGCGCTAATCTGATAGAATTGCCGTGTGATAATCGGCATATCGCCGTCTTGGATGTTCATAATGACGTTGGTCGACAAGGACAGGCAACTTCTGTCGCTGCTCAGCGAAAACGCCCGCATGGCCACCGCGCTGCTCGCCCGCAAGCTCGGCCTCTCGCGCACCACGGTGCAGGCGAAGATCGAGCGGCTGGAGCGGGATGGGGTGATCGCCGGCTATGGCGTGCGGCTATCAGAGGATTTCGAGAAGGGACTCGTCAAGGCGCATGTGCTGATCACGCTGGCGCCGAAGGCGCTGGCGCGGGTGACGCAGGAACTTCATGCCATCGAGGACGTGCGGACATTGCATTCGGTCAGCGGCAGCTTCGACTTGATCGCCATCATTGCCGCATCCTCGATCAGTGAACTCGATCTGGTTATCGACCGTATCGGCGAGATCGACGGCGTCGAGAAGACCCTGTCGTCGATCATCCTGTCGACGCGAATCAATCGCTGAAGCCGGCCTGCTGCATGGCGAGATCGACATGCTCTGGCGTCTCGGCCGCCTGAGAAGGGCTGCCGGGGCGTTTGATGATATCGGCGGCTGCGACCACGATCGGGTCGAAACCTGCATCACCCTGTTCGACAAGCTCGAAGAACGCCTTGCGCATGCGCGGCTCCCAGAACTTGTTGATGTGCGTCGCCACGCCGTGGATGCGCTCCGCCTCCGGCTGCGACTTGAAGAAGGTGGCGATCTGGTTCGCCATCCGCACGAGTTTGGCGTTGGTGTTATCAAGCGACATCGGCGATGGCTCCGGACTGGATACGGTCTGAATGGGTGAAAATCTCGAAGTCGGCGCCGCGCACCAGCGCGATCAGCGTCATCCCGGCCTCCTCCGCCGTGCGGATGGCAAGCGCCGTCGGGGCGGAAATGGCGATGATGACGGGGCTGCCGATGATGGCGGTCTTCTGCACCATCTCGACGGAAACCCGACTGGTGACGACGACGGCGCCATTTGCGCCGGAATAGCCGGCCTGCGCCGCAGCCCCCACCAGCTTGTCCAGCGCATTGTGCCGGCCGACATCCTCGCGCACCGCGATCAGCCCCTTGCCGGGCACGTAGAAGCCGGCCCCATGCACGGCCCGCGTCTCGAAATGCAGCGGCTGCTGGCCGTTGAGCAGCGCCACTGCCTCGACGACCTGTTCTTCCGTGAGGCGTAGCGGCGAACCCGTCACTGACGGTGTCTTGCGCACCGCCTGCTCGATCGATTCGATGCCGCAGAGCCCGCAACCGACCGGTCCGGCCATATGGCGGCGCCGGGCGGTGAGCGCGTCGTTCTGCTCGTCCTTCAGGATGATTTGCAGATCGATGCCCTTCTCGTCTGCGACCGCTTCGATCGACTCGATCTGTGCGGGGTCGGCAATGATCCCCTCCGTCAGGCTGAAGCCGACAGCGAAATCCTCAAAATCGCCGGGTGTCGCCATCATCACCGCATGGGTCGAGCCGCCATAGGAGAAGGCGATCGGTGTTTCTTCGGGCACGACTCGGGTGCCGGCGCCGAGCTTGCCATTACGGCGGGCCGTTTCGGAGACCTTTTGCGTGAGTTGGCGCGGGGTCATGCGGCAACGGAGTGCACGGCACCCCCCTCTGTCACTGCGTGACATCTCCCACTCAAGGGGGGAGATGGGAGCATGCGGCTTGCTCGGTGGGAGGGTCGGAGCGAAGCGGAGGGGAGGGGTTCTTTTTTGATAAAAAGAAAGTCGCCTCCCCAACCCCTCCCCACAAAAGGGAGGGGCTCGATCGAGGCACACCCCCGCCAATCTCCCCCCTTGAGGGGGAGATGTCCCACAGGGACAAAGAGGTGTGTTTGCCGCAAACGCATCATGCCAATGACCTACTCCGCGGCCTCCATCTTGCCGGCGATGCGGCGCGACTGGCGGGCCTGTTCGTCATAGTCGACCTGCCACTGCGACGGACCGTTCGAGGGCGAGACCTGCACCGCCGTCACCTTATATTCGGGACAGTTGGTTGCCCAGTCGGAGAAGTCGGTGGTGATGACGTTCGCCTGCGTCGTCGGATGATGGAAGGTGGTGTAGACGACGCCGGGGGCGACGCGCTCGGTGATCAGTGCCCGGAGCGTCGTGTCGCCGGACCGGCTCATCAGCTTCACCCAGTCGCCGTCGCGCACGCCGCGCATCTCGGCATCATTCGGGTGGATTTCCAGCCGGTCCTCCTCGTGCCAGACGACATTGTCCGTGCGCCGCGTCTGGGCGCCGACATTGTACTGGGACAGGATGCGGCCGGTGGTGAGCAGCAGCGGGAAGCGCGGGCCGGTCTTCTCGTCGGTCGCCACATATTCGGTGCGGATGAACTTGCCCTTGCCGCGCACGAAGCCGTTGACATGCATGATCGGCGAGCCGAGCGGCGCCTTCTCGTTGCAGGGCCACTGCACCGAGCCCATCTTCTCCAGATAATCGTAGGAGACCATGGCAAAGCTCGGCGTCGTCGCCGCGATCTCGTCCATGATCTGCGACGGGTGGCTGTAGTTCCAGTCCAAGCCCATCGCCTGCGCCAGCTTCTGGGTCACTTCCCAGTCGGCATAGCCGTTGCGTGGCGTCATTACCTTGCGCACGCGGTTGATGCGGCGCTCGGCATTGGTGAAAGTGCCGTCCTTCTCGAGGAAGGTCGAGCCGGGCAGGAAGACATGCGCGTAGTTGGCGGTTTCGTTGAGGAACAGGTCCTGCACGACGACGCATTCCATCGCGGCGAGACCGGCCGAGACATGTTTGGTGTCCGGGTCGGATTGCAGGATATCCTCGCCCTGGATGTAGATGCCCTTGAACGAACCGTCGACGGCGGCGTCCAGCATGTTGGGGATGCGCAGGCCCGGCTCGTTGGAGATCGTCACGCCCCAGAGCTTTTCGAAGATGTCGCGCGTCGCATCGTCGGACACATGGCGGTAGCCCGGCAGTTCGTGCGGGAACGAGCCCATGTCGCAGGAACCCTGGACGTTGTTCTGGCCGCGCAGCGGGTTCACGCCGACGCCGGGGCGGCCGATATTGCCAGTCGCCATGGCGAGATTGGCGATCGCCATGACCGTGGTCGAGCCCTGGCTGTGCTCGGTGACGCCGAGACCGTAATAGATTGAGCCGTTGCCGCCGGTGGCAAACAGGCGGGCAGCGCCGCGGATTTCCTCGGCCGGCACACCGGAGAGTTTTTCGACTTCTTCCGGGCTGTGGTGGGGTTCGGCAACGAAGGCCGCCCAGTCTTCGAATTCCGACCAGTCGCAGCGCTCGCGGATGAATTTCTCGTCGTAGAGCCCTTCGGTGACGATGACATGCGCCAGCGAGGTGATGACCGCGACATTGGTGCCGGGGCGCAGCGGCAGGTGATGCGACGCCTTGACGTGCGGCGAGGAGACCATGTCGATACGGCGCGGATCGATGACGATCAGCTTGGCACCCTGGCGCAGCCGCTTCTTCAGCCGCGAGGCGAAGACCGGATGGCCGTCGGTCGGATTGGCGCCGATGATGACGACGACATCGGTGTGTTCGACCGAATCGAAGTTCTGCGTGCCGGCAGAGGTGCCGAAGGTGGCGCCAAGGCCGTAGCCGGTCGGCGAATGGCAGACGCGGGCACAGGTATCGACGTTATTGTTGCCGAAACCGGCGCGCACCAGCTTCTGGACGAGATAGGTCTCTTCGTTGGTGCAGCGCGAGGAGGTGATGCCGCCGACCGAATCGCGGCCGTGCTGGTACTGGATGCGGCGGAATTCGGCGGCGGTATGGGCCAGCGCCTCTTCCCATGTGACTTCGCGCCAGGGATCGCTGATCTTCTCGCGGATCATCGGGTTGAGGATGCGCTCCTTGTGGGTCGAATAGCCATAGGCGAAGCGGCCCTTGACGCAGGAATGGCCGCGATTGGCCTGGCCGTCCTTCCACGGCACCATGCGCACCAGTTCCTCGCCGCGCATTTCCGCCTTGAAGGAACAGCCGACGCCGCAATAGGCGCAGGTGGTGACGACCGAATGCTCCGGCTGGCCGATCTCGATCACCGATTTTTCCGTCAGCGTCGCCGTCGGGCAGGCCTGGACGCAGGCGCCGCAGGAGACGCATTCCGATTCGAGGAAATTTTCATGCATGCCGGCCGAAACGCGGCTGTCGAATCCGCGTCCCTCGATCGTCAGCGCGAACGTGCCCTGAACCTCTTCGCAGGCCCGCACGCAGCGGGAACAGACGATGCATTTCGCCGGATCGAAGGTGAAATAGGGATTGGATTCGTCCTTCGGCGCCCAGTTGACGTTGATGCCGCCATTGTCGCGCGCCTTGACGTGGTTTGCGCCGTCATAGCCGTAGCGCACGTCGCGCAGGCCGACCGCGCCAGCCATGTCCTGCAGCTCGCAATCGCCATTGGCGGCACAGGTCAGGCAGTCGAGCGGGTGGTCGGAAATATAGAGTTCCATGACGCCGCGTCGGACATCCTTCAGCCGCTGGGTCTGGGTGGAGACCTTTATCCCGGGTGACACCGGCGTCGTGCAAGAGGCGGGCATGCCGGCCCGGCCTTCGATTTCCACGAGACAGAGCCGGCACGAGCCGAAGGAGTCCATCATGTCGCTGGCGCAGAGTTTTGGCACCTCGATGCCGGCCTCCATCGACGCGCGCATGATCGAGGTGCCCTCGGGCACGGTGATCTCGTTGCCGTCGATGGTGAGCGTCACCATCTTTTCCGAGCGGGAAGCGGGAGTACCGAAGTCAATTTCAGAAATGAGGGGCATGGGAATTACTCCGCAGCTTCGACAAGAGGAGCCGGTGAAAAATCGTCCGGGAAATGGGTCATCGCGCTCATGACTGGATACGGCGTGAAGCCGCCGAGCGCGCAGAGCGAGCCGAATTTCATCGTGTTGCAGAGGTCGGCCAGCAGTTCGCGGTTCTTTTCCGGCTCGATGCCTTGGGCGATCTTGTCGGCCACCTCGACGCCGCGCGTCGAGCCGATGCGGCAGGGCGTGCACTTGCCGCAGCTTTCCACCGCACAGAACTCCATGGCGAAACGCGCCTGCTTCAGCATGTCGGCGGTGTCGTCGAAAACGACGATGCCGGCATGGCCGATCAAGCCGTCCCTGGCGGCGAAGGCCTCGTAGTCGAAGGGCGTGTCGAACAGCGCGCGCGGGAAATAGGCGCCGAGCGGGCCGCCGACCTGGACGGCCTTCACCGGCCGTCCCGATGCCGTGCCGCCGCCGATGTCGTCGACGATCTCACCCAGCGTCAGGCCGAAGGCTGCTTCATAAAGCCCGCGATGCCTGACATTGCCGGCGATCTGGATCGGGATCGTGCCGCGCGAGCGGCCCATGCCGAAGTCCTTGTAGTAGATCGGCCCCTTGTCCAGGATGATCGGTACCGAGGCGAGCGAGATGACGTTGTTGATGACGGTCGGACAGTCGAACAGGCCCTTGTGGGCGGGCAGCGGCGGCTTGGCGCGCACGATGCCGCGCTTGCCTTCGAGCGAATTCAGGAGCGCCGTTTCCTCGCCGCAGACATAGGCGCCGGCGCCGGTGCGGATCTCGATATCGAAGGCATGGGCCGAGCCGAGCACCGAAGTCCCGAGTACCCCCGCCTTGTGGGCGATCTCCACGGCTTGCGTCATCGTTGCGATCGCGTGCGGATATTCCGAGCGGATATAGACGAAGCCCTTGGTGGCGCCGGTTGCGATGCCGGCGATCGCCATGCCCTCGATCAGTACGAAGGGGTCGCCCTCCATGATCATCCGGTCGGCAAAGGTACCCGAATCGCCCTCGTCGGCATTGCAGACGATGTATTTGCGCGCCCCCGGCGTATCGAGCACCGTCTTCCACTTGATGCCGGTCGGGAAGCCCGCACCGCCGCGGCCGCGAAGGCCGCTCTCGGTCACATGGGCGACGATATCGGCAGACGCCAGGGTCACTGCTCTTTCCAGGCCCTTCAGCCCGTCATGGGCCCGATAGTCGCTAAGCGACAGCGGATCGACGATGCCGCAGCGGGCAAAGGTGAGGCGCGTCTGGCTTTTCAGGAACGGCAGTTCCTCGGTCTTCCCGAGACAGAGCGCATGATTGCCACCCTCGATCAGCCCGGCACCGAGCATGGAGGCGACATCGGAGGCCTTCACCGGGCCGTAGGCGATCCTGCCTTCGGGCGTTTCGACCTCGACCATCGGTTCCAGCCAGTGCAGGCCGCGCGATCCGTTGCGCACGATGGTGGCGTCGATGCCGCGCGTTTCGATTTCGCCTGCGAGCACCTTGGCAACCCGCTCGGCGCCAAGCGCCAGCGCCGCCGCATCCTTGGGAACGAAAATCTTCACGGTCATGCGCGCACCTCCGCAACGAGGCCTTCTACCGCATCCGCATCGAGCCGCCCGTGCACCTCGCCGTCGAGCATCGCGGCGGGTGCGGCGGAACAGAGCCCTAAACAATAGACGGGTTCGAGCGTGACTGCTCCATCCAGCGTCGTCTGGTGGAAATCGATGCCCAGCAGGCTCTTGACCCGTTCGGCAAGCTGGTCGCCGCCCATCGACTGGCAGGCTTCGGCGCGACAGAGTTTCAGCACATGCCGCCCGGCCGGGTGGTCGCGATAGTCGTGATAGAAGGTGACGACGCCGTGCACTTCGGCGCGCGACAGGTTGAGCTCGCGCGCAATGATCGGCAGGGCCTCCTGCGGCACATAGCCGAACTCGGCCTGGATTTCGTGCAGGATCGGCAGAAGCGGCCCTGCGAGCGACTTCATCTCGCTGACAATATCCAGCGTTCTGATGCCGATATCGCGGCTTGATAGATGCAGGTTCAACGTTCAGACCTCCCGAACTGAAACGAGTTTCGCTGGGCGATATGGGCGTATCTGCCGAGACCCTTTGGCCGGCGCTCCTCCAAGAACATCCGGACGGTCAGGGCAAAGCCGCAATCACGCTTCGCGCAGGAAATAAGCTTTGCAGCAGCGACGGAAGGGGTCAATACGCCTGTTTCGTTGGGCGATAGATATTTTCTATCGGAACGTTTGCGCCTCGGCCAAAATGCGGGCTTCATGCAAAAGCGCGGAGACGAGCGGGGTAAACGGCTCGCGATGTGTTGCCACCAGGCCGACGGTGTGCTGCGCATCCGGCTCGACGATCGGGATCAGGCGGATTTCATCGTGAAACCCGAATGATTTCCCGACGTTGTAGGGCATGATGCTGGACCAGTGTCCGGTGCGGACATGCGAAAAAAGCACGATCATCGAGTTCGATTCGAGCGTCGGCGCGACGGTGACGCCGGCTTCGGCGAAATGCTGGTTGATGATGCGCCGGTTCTGCATATCGGCAGTCAATAGACAAAGCCGAATACCGCCGACTTCCTTCCAGGTCACGCTTTCGCGATCCGCCAGTTCGGTTCCGGCAGCCGTGACGAGATGATAGCGCTCCACCTGCAGCGGCACGCTGGTGACGCGCCCCAGCGGCTCGTTCTCGAGATAGGTCAGGCCCGCGTCGATCTCGAGATTTTCCAGCAATCCGAGGATCTTGAGCGATGTCGTGGAAAGAACCGAGAAGGTCACGTCCGGATGTTTTTCCTGGAAGGGAGCGGTGATGCGCGGCACCATGGCAAGCGTGGTCGGCACCGCCGCCAACCTGATGTGGCCGACGAGGCCGCGCCGGGCTGCGCGCATTTCCTCGTGCATGGTGCGCGAATCGCCGACGATCCGGCGGGCCCATTCCAGCACGCGCTGGCCTTCCGGCGTCAGGCTCTGATAGCGCGAGCCGCGATTGACCAGCATGACGCCGAGCTGATCTTCCAGCTGCTTGATCGCGGCCGAAAGCGTCGGCTGGGTGATGCCGCATTGTTCGGCGGCGCGGCCGAAATGCCGCTCCTGGGCAAGGGCAATGAAGAATTCCAGCTTGTCGATCACGCCGATCCCTCCCGACTGCCGTCTCGTCTGCTCTCAGCAGATCAACTGCCCGCCGTTCACTTCGAGAACCTGACCCGTGATATAGCCGGAGAGCGCGTTCGATGCGAGGAAGAGATAAGCGGGTGCGCAGTCTTCCGCCGTGCCGAGCCGCTGCAGCGGGATGGTCTTGCGGGTCGCTTCCAGTTTCTCGGCCGAGGAATAGCGCTCGTGGAACTCGGTGGTGATCGTGCCCGGCGAAACGCAATTGACCCGGATGCCGGCCGGCGCCAGCTCGCGGGCAAGCGCCTTGGAATAGGTCGAGACGAAGGCCTTGGTCGCCGAATAGATCGATGAGCCGGCGCTGCCGCCGGTCAGCGCCGAGATCGAAACGGTGTTGACGATGGCCGGGTGCGTGCCGCGCCTGAGAAGCGGCAGCAGGGCGCGGGTGGTCTGGACGACGGAGGTCTGGTTCAGTTGCACTACCGTCTCATAGTGTTCATCCGTCAGTTCGTCGGCTGAAAACCGGCCGACCATGGTGCCGGCATTGTTGACCAGCACGTCGATCGCCTGGAATCGCGAGGCAATGCCCGTTGCGAGCAGCTCGACGCCGCCGATGGTCGAGAAATCGGCATAGGACAGAAACGCCCGGCCTTCGGTCAGCGCTGCGTCGAGAAAGTCGGGCAGCGGTTCACGCGCCGTGCGTCCGCCGTGCAGATAGACGATCGCACCGCAATCGAGAAACTGCCGCGCCACCTCCAGGCCGATCCCGCGCCCGGCGCCGGTGACGACGACGTTCATGCCCTTGAACAGCGATGGGTGAAACATTCCGAACTTCCTCCTCAGCGACCACAGGCTGTCGCATCCCGGCCCGAATTGCAACGCGCAAGCGCATGCAGGTTCATTTTCGAGCGCTCGCCGCGTTTATGAAATTGCGTCGCTTTCGTTTTTGCATATTATGAAAGAAAACGAAAACGACGGGGAGGGAATATTCATGTATCTGACGGGCCGGCAGTCGGAAATCCTCGATCTTGCCAAAACGGAGGGCCGGGTTCTCGTCGATGAGCTCGCCGCGCGTTTTTCGGTGACCCCGCAGACCATCCGCAAGGATCTGAACGATCTTTGCGACGGGCGCGTGCTGACGCGCATTCATGGCGGGGCGATCTTCCCGCGCGGCAACGAGAATGTGAAATACGAAGCCCGCCGGTCGATTGCAGCGCTCGAGAAGCAGGCGATCGGCCAGGCGGCCGCGGCGATGATCCCCAACAATTCCTCGCTGTTCATCAATATCGGCACGACAACCGAAGCCGTCGGCGAAGCGCTTCTTGATCACACAGAGTTGATGGTTATCACCAATAACATCAATGTTGCCAATCGCTTGCGGGTTTTCCCGTCGATCGAGGTGGTCATTGCCGGGGGCGTGGTGCGCGGTGCCGATGGCGGTATCGTCGGTGAGGCGGCAGTCGATTTCATTCGTCAGTTCAAGGTGGATTACGCCGTCATCGGCGCGTCGGCGATCGATCACGACGGCGCGCTTCTCGATTTCGATTATCGCGAAGTGAAAGTGGCGCAGGCGATCATCGCCAATGCCCGCCATGTCATCCTCGTTTCCGATTCGACCAAGTTCGAGCGCACCGCTCCGGTGCGGATCGGCCACATAACCCAGGTTCACACCTTCATCACCGACATCTGTCCGGTCGAAAACGTGCGGACCATCTGCCAGGAGCAGGACGTCCGGTTGATCGAGACCGCCCGGTAATTTCCGCATTTTCCGCGGGCAAGCTTTCCCTAAACATTCGTTTGACATTCGTAAGAATTTCGTTTTAATTGCTTTCACTTTCGCATGTGCTCAATATTGTGCAATGCGAAATATGGGAGGGAAGCAGTGCCTGCGCAGGACGTGTTCGACATCTTCGTCATCGGTGGCGGCATCAACGGGTGCGGCATCGCAAGGGATGCTGTCGGCCGCGGTTATTCGGTGGCGCTCGCTGAAATGGACGATTTCGCCTCCGGCACGTCCTCGCGCGCCACCAAGCTCATTCATGGCGGACTGCGCTATCTTGAACACTACGAGTTCAGGCTGGTGCGTGAATCGCTGATGGAGCGCGAAGTGCTCTGGGCGATGGCCCCGCATATCATCTGGCCGATGCGTTTTGTCCTGCCCTTCCACAAGGGCGGCATCCGGCCGGCCTGGCTCATCCGGCTCGGCTTGTTCCTGTACGACCATATCGGCGGCCGCAAGCTGCTTCCCGCCACCCGCACGCTCGACATGCGCCGCGATCCGGCCGCCAAGCCGCTGAAGGCGCTGTTCACCAAGGCATTCGAATATTCCGACGGCTGGGTCGATGATGCCCGCCTCGTGGTCCTGAACGCCCGCGACGCGGCGCAAAAGGGCGCCCGCATCATGACCCGCAGCCGCGTCGTTTCGGCCAAGCGAGAGGCCGGCCTCTGGTCGGTCGATGTCGAGGATGGTGCGACGGGTGCCGTCAACACGTTCAAGGCACGCATGCTGATCAATGCCGCCGGTCCCTGGGTCGACGTCGTTCTGTCCAACGCCGTTCGCAAGAACAAGGTCCACAATGTCCGCCTGGTTCAGGGTAGCCATATCGTCGTGAAGAAGAAGTTCGACGATCCGCGCGCCTATTTCTTCCAGAATCCGGACAACCGCATCATCTTCGCAATCCCCTACGAGACCGACTTCACCCTGATCGGCACGACCGACAGCGATTTCACCGGCGACCCGAAGAACATCCAGATCACCGAGGGTGAGATCAACTATCTCTGCAGCGCGGCGAGCGAGTATTTCTCCGAACCGGTCAAGCCTGCCGATGTCGTCTGGACCTATTCCGGCGTGCGCCCGCTCTACGATGACGGCGCCTCGAAGGCGCAGGAGGCCACGCGCGACTACGTGCTGAAGATCGACGCCAACAATGGCGACGCGCCGCTGCTCAACGTCTTCGGCGGCAAGCTGACGACTTATCGCCGGCTCAGCGAACATGCGCTGGAAAAGATCGCCGGCGCAATCGGCGCCAAGGGTGCACCTTGGACGGCGAAAAGCGTGCTGCCGGGCGGCGATTTCCCGGCGACCGGCTACGAGGCCGAAGTCGCAAAGCTGAAGAGCCGCTATCCCTTTCTGGTCGAACGCCATGCGCGCCGGCTGGTTCGGCTGTACGGCACGCTGGCCGCAAGCCTGCTCGGCGAGATCGACAAGGCCGAGGGTCTTGGGCGGCATTTCGGCGCCGATCTCTATGAGGTCGAGGTGCAGTGGCTGATTGGCCAGGAGTGGGCGCGGCGCGCCGAGGACGTATTGTGGCGCCGCACCAAGCTTGGACTGAAATTGACCCAGGCGGAAGCCGCCGGGTTGGAGGAATACATGCGGGAGACTATCCGCAAAGTTGCCTGAGGAAGCGCCGGGATGGCGCTGCCGATGGCTGGGAGGAAGCCTGAGAAATGCTTGAACTGAAAAACATAACCAAGGTCGTGGGCGCGGATACGCATATCCACCCGACCGATCTTGTCCTGGAGCGGGGCTCGCTCAATGTTCTCTTGGGCCCGACGCTCTCCGGCAAGACGTCGCTGATGCGGTTGATGGCCGGCCTCGACAAGCCGACGACGGGTACCATCACCTTCGACGGAAAAGACGTGACGGGCGTGCGCGTGCAGGATCGCTCGGTCGCCATGGTCTACCAGCAGTTCATCAATTATCCGGCGATGACGGTCTATGAGAACATCGCCTCGCCGATGCGCATTTCCGGCAAGGATGCCGCAACGATCGATCGCGAGGTTCGCAAGGCGGCCGAGCTGATGAAGCTGACGCCCTATCTGGAGCGCACGCCGCTCAACCTGTCCGGCGGCCAGCAGCAGCGCACGGCCCTTGCCCGCGCCATCGTCAAGAATGCGAGCCTCGTGCTGCTCGACGAGCCGCTCGCCAACCTCGACTACAAGCTGCGCGAAGAACTGCGCGAGGAACTGCCCAAGCTGTTTGCCGCTTCCGGCTCGATCTTCGTCTACGCGACGACTGAACCACAGGAAGCGCTGCTTCTCGGCGGCAATACGGCGACGCTCAATGAGGGCCGCATCAGCCAGTTCGGATCGACCATCTCGGTCTATCGCAAGCCGGCGGATATCGTCACCGCAAAAACCTTCGCCGATCCGCCACTCAATACCATCGATCTCGTCAAATCCGGCAACGCCTTCGAGCGCGACGGCATCACCGTTCTGCCGGTGCCCGCACATCTTTCAGGGATTGCGGACGGTGGCTATACCATCGCCTTCCATCCGCACCATTTGTCGATCGCCCGCCCGCATGAAACGGCAGCCACGCTGAAGGCGCGCATCATCATTTCTGAAATCGCCGGCTCCGAGAGCTTCATCCATGTCGATTGCGCGGGATCGCGCTGGGTCATGCTGGAACACGGCATCCACGACATCGAGCCGGATACGGCGATCGAGCTTTTCGTCGATACGCGCCACCTGATGGCTTTCGGAACGGATGGACGTGCGATCGGCGGTCATGCCGGCGGTTCCGCCTTTCGGGCGGCGTGAGGAGAACACCATGGCACGCATCAATCTCGATCATATCCGCCACGCCTACGGCCCGAACCCGAAATCGCCGTCGGACTATTCGCTGAAGGAAGTGCATCACGAATGGAACGACGGCGGCGCCTATGCGCTGCTCGGTCCGTCCGGCTGCGGCAAGACCACGCTGCTCAACATCATTTCCGGGCTGCTGCAGCCATCCGAAGGAAAGATCCTGTTCGACGGCCGGGACGTCACCAACCTGTCGACGCAGGACCGCAACATCGCGCAGGTGTTTCAGTTTCCGGTCATCTACGACACCATGACCGTCTACGACAATCTGGCTTTCCCCCTGCGCAACCGCCATGTTCCGGAAGCCGAGGTCGATCGCCGCGTCACCGAAATCCTCGAGATGATCGGCCTTTCCGACAGAGCGAAGAAAAGGGCGCAGGGGCTGACGGCCGACCAGAAGCAGAAGATCTCGCTCGGCCGCGGCCTTGTGCGCTCCGACGTCAGCGCCATCCTGTTCGACGAGCCGCTGACAGTCATCGATCCGCACATGAAATGGGTGCTGCGCTCGCAGCTGAAGCGCCTGCACAAGCAGTTCGGCTTCACCATGGTCTATGTCACCCACGACCAGACGGAAGCGTTGACCTTCGCCGACAAGGTCGTCGTCATGTATGACGGCCAGATCGTCCAGATCGGCACGCCGGCCGAGCTCTTCGAGAAACCGAAGCATACATTCGTCGGCTATTTCATCGGTTCCCCGGGCATGAACGTGCTGCCGGCGAAGATCGACGGATCCACCGTCGATCTCGAAGGCCAGAAGGTCGCTCTGTCCTTCGCGCCGAAGATCGCCGCCGGTGCCAAGACCGAACTGGGCATCCGGCCGGAATTCGTCCGGCTCGGCCGCGAGGGTATGCCGGTCGCGATCTCCAAGGTCGAGGATATCGGCCGCCAGAAGATCGTCCGCGCCTCCTTCGCCAATCGGCCGATCGCCATCATCGTGCATGAGGACGGCGAGATCCCGGCGGAGCCGAAGATCACCTTCGATCCCAATGCCATCAATATCTACGCCGATTCCTGGCGCGTCGCAGATTCCTTGCTGGTAGGGGGGGAGGCCTGATCGTGGAAAAGACCTGGAACAACAAGGCCTGGTTCATGGTCCTGCCGGTGCTGGTGCTCGTCGCCTTCTCGGCGGTCATCCCGCTGATGACGGTGGTCAACTATTCGGTTCAGGACACCTTCGGCAACAACGAATTCTTCTGGGCGGGCACCGACTGGTTCATCCAAGTGCTGCAGTCCGACCGCTTCTGGGACGCGCTGACGCGCAACCTGATCTTTTCGGCGATCATTCTGACGATCGAGATTCCGCTCGGCATTCTGATCGCGCTCAACATGCCGAAACAGGGGCTGGGCGTTCCCGTCTGCCTCGTGCTGATGTCGCTGCCGCTGCTCATTCCGTGGAACGTCGTCGGCACCATCTGGCAGGTCTTCGGCCGCGTCGATATCGGTCTGCTCGGCTATACGCTCGATGCGATCGGCATACCCTATAACTACGTCAACAATGTCTTCGATGCCTGGGTGACGCTGATCGTCATGGACATCTGGCACTGGACGAGCCTCGTCGTTCTGCTCTGCTATGCCGGCCTCGTTTCGATCCCGGATGCCTATTACCAGGCGGCCAAGATCGATGGCGCCTCGCGCTGGGCCGTGTTCCGCTACATCCAGCTGCCGAAGATGAAGCGCGTGCTTTTGATCGCCTTCCTGCTGCGCTTCATGGACAGTTTCATGATCTATACCGAGCCCTTCGTCGTTACCGGCGGCGGTCCCGGAAACGCCACCACATTCCTGTCGATCGATCTCGTCAAGACGGCCATCGGCCAATTCGACCTCGGTCCGGCCGCAGCACTTTCGATCATCTATTTCCTTATCATCCTGTTGCTCTCATGGATCTTCTACACCGTGATGACCACCAGCGATGCGCAGAAGTGACGGCCGGAGGGAGGAAAAACAAATGACTACAGCCACTCAACTCTCCGGCCGCAACCTCTCCTGGATTGTGCCGACCCTTTACATCCTGTTCCTGCTCCTGCCGATCTACTGGCTCGTCAACATGAGCTTCAAGACGAACACCGAGATCACCGGCACGTTCTCGCTCTATCCGCATGCGCCGACACTTCGGAACTATGCCGTGATCTTTACCGATCCGTCCTGGTACAAGGGCTATATCAACTCGATCATCTATGTGGTGATGAACACGGTCATCTCGGTTTCGGTGGCGCTGCCGGCGGCCTACGCCTTCTCACGCTACCGCTTCCTCGGCGACAAGCACCTGTTCTTCTGGCTGCTCACCAACCGCATGGCGCCGCCGGCCGTTTTCGCGCTGCCGTTCTTTCAGCTCTATTCCGCCTTCGGCCTGATCGACACGCATATTGCCGTGGCGCTCGCGCATTGCCTGTTCAACGTGCCGCTGGCAGTCTGGATCCTGGAAGGTTTCATGTCCGGCGTCCCGAAGGAGATCGACGAGACCGCCTATATCGACGGCTATTCCTTCCCGCGCTTCTTCCTGCGCATCTATATCCCGCTGATCGCCAGCGGAATCGGTGTCGCCGCCTTCTTCAACTTCATGTTCTCGTGGGTTGAACTGCTGATCGCCCGCACGCTGACGACGACCGACGCCAAACCGATCGCGGCCATCATGACGCGCACGGTCTCGGCATCCGGCATGGACTGGGGGGTGTTGGCCGCGGCCGGCGTGCTCACCATCATCCCGGGCGCGATCGTCATCTATTTCGTCAGAAACTATATCGCCAAGGGCTTTGCCCTGGGGAGGGTCTAATGACCACATTGTCTCAACGCAAAAACCGGTGGCCAATGGCGCTGACCGCCGTCCTCGTCGTCTATGCTGCCCTGACCGGGCTTCTGGTCATGGCGCTGCCGATCAAGGACGGCGCGCGCGACTGGTTCGCGCCGCTGATACCTGGCGGCTGGATGGCCTGGTCTTTCCCCGGCGCGATGTTCTTCCTCACCATCTTTGCGCTTCTGTCGCTGATGGCGGTCTGGGAGTACGCGCGGCCGGGTGGCAGTCCGCGCGTCGGCATCCTGCGCTTCGAAACGACGCGTGGCGATCGTCTCTTCGTCTCGCTGCTCGGCAGCGCCTTCATTCATCTCGCATGGCTGGGACTTGTCGGTCCCAACGTGTGGTGGGCTCTTGCTCTTTCCATCGTGTACGCCGTCGGCGTCTTCAAGCTGGTCTGAGGCAAGATTACTGAAACGGATTTGCCGGGGAGGCAGTCCGAAACTGCAATCGCAAACCTTTAAGGGAGGACTACTATGCGACGGCATTTATTGACATCGACAGCAGTTATGCTGCTGGCCTTTACCGGGTCCGCATTCGCGGGCATGGACGAGGCAAAGACGTTCCTGGATAAGGAAATCGGCACCGTATCGACGCTGGACCGCGCCGCTCAGGAAGCCGAAATGCAGTGGTTCGTCGATGCGGCAAAGCCATTTGCCGGCATGGAAATCAAGGTCGCTTCCGAAACGCTGACCACGCATGAATATGAATCCAAGACCCTTGCCGCGGCATTCACCGCGATCACGGGCATCAAGGTCACCCACGACCTGATCGGCGAAGGCGACGTGGTTGAAAAACTGCAGACCCAGATGCAGACGGGCGAGAACATCTACGACGCCTATGTCAACGATAGCGATTTGATCGGCACCCATTGGCGCTACCAGCAGGTCCGCAACCTGACCGACTGGATGGCCAACGAAGGCAAGGACGTCACCAACCCCGGTCTCGACATTGCCGACTTCATCGGCACGTCGTTCACCACAGCGCCGGACAAGAAGCTTTACCAGCTGCCCGACCAGCAGTTCGCGAACCTCTACTGGTTCCGCTACGACTGGTTCAACGACGAGAAGAACAAGGCTGACTTCAAGGCGAAGTACGGCTACGACCTCGGCGTTCCGGTCAACTGGTCTGCCTACGAAGACATCGCCGAATTCTTTACCGGTCGCGAAATCGACGGCAAGAAGGTCTATGGTCACATGGACTACGGCAAGAAGGACCCGTCGCTCGGCTGGCGCTTCACCGATGCCTGGCTTTCGATGGCTGGCAACGGCGACAAGGGCATCCCGAACGGTCTTCCGGTTGACGAATGGGGCATCAAGGTCGACGAGAATTCGCGTCCGGTCGGTTCCTGCGTCGCGCGCGGTGGTGACACCAACGGCCCGGCAGCGGTCTACTCGATCCAGAAGTATCTCGATTGGTTGAAGGCCTATGCACCGCCGGAAGCGCAGGGCATGACCTTCGGCGAAGCCGGTCCGGTTCCTGCCCAGGGCAACGTCGCCCAGCAGATCTTCTGGTACACTGCCTTCACCGCTGACTCGGTCAAGCCTGGTCTGCCGGTCGTCAACGAAGACGGTACGCCGAAGTGGCGCATGGCTCCAAGCCCGCATGGCGTCTACTGGACGGACGGCATGAAGCTCGGCTATCAGGACGTCGGTTCCTGGACGCTGATGAAGTCGACGCCTGAAGACCGCGCCAAGGCCGCATGGCTCTACGCGCAGTTCGTGACATCGAAGACCGTGGACGTGAAGAAGAGCCAGGTTGGCCTGACCTTCGCCCGCGAATCGACGATCCAGGACAAGAGCTTCACCGATCGTGCAAAGGATCTCGGCGGTCTCGTCGAGTTCTACCGTTCGCCGGCCCGTATCCAGTGGTCGCCGACCGGTACCAACGTTCCGGACTACCCGAAGCTGGCTCAGCTTTGGTGGCAGGCGATCGGTGACGCATCCTCGGGTGCGAAAACCGCTCAGGAAGCCATGGATAGTCTGTGCGCCGAGCAGGAAAAGGTGATGGGACGCATCGAGCGCTCCGGCATCCAGGGCGATATCGGCCCGAAGCTCGCTGAAGAGCATGATCTCGACTTCTGGAACAAGGACGCCGTCTCGAAGGGCAACCTTGCACCGCAGCTGAAGATCGAGAACGAAAAGGAAAAGCCGCAGACCGTCAACTACGACGAACTGGTCAAGAGCTGGCAGTCGAACTAAGCGCTCTCGTTTTTCTCTGAAAGATCGCCGCCCGGGCTCTGCCCGGGCGGTTTGCGTTGTGTGCCGAGCATGCTC
>UCMT01000038.1 GCA_900473795.1 Hyphomicrobiales bacterium
CCCCCTCTGCCCTGCCGGGCATCTCCCCCTCAAGGGGGGAGATTGCCGCGCGGCCGGCCTCTCGCTGCCGATCTCCCAAAGCGCGCGAGTACTGCGGCACACGAAGCGCCTGACGCTTGCCGCTCTTCTTCTGGCTGGCGCGGCGGCCCTTGCCGGCTGCCAGCGCGAGACCGGGCCGGACCCGCTCGAACTCACCGGCAAGATGTTCATCTTCAACTATCGGCTGGCCTATGCCACCTACATGATCACGCTGACCAAAACGGAGCCGGTTCCGGAGGGTAGTACTGTTGTGGCTACATTCGAAAACCCTGCCGGTGGCGCGCCGCTGACGCTCGACCGCAAGCTCTTTGCCAAGCTCGACAAGGTGGTTCTCGAAAGCCCGGATGTGACCTGCGTGAAAAAGCAGCGGCCCTATGCCGTCACCATCGAGGTCAAGGGGCCGGACGGCGCCATCCTGCAGACATTGAAGACGCAGGTGATTTCGAACCTCGATCAGGACATCCTGCCCGCCAAGGCGCTGGTCGTCGGCCCCGCCTATGACAAGAACCCGGAGGTCTTCAAGGACGGCAAGACGCCCGAACACTTCGAAACGGCGAAGTGCCCGTCATAGACGCCGGCCGCCCCAAAAGGAAAAGCCGGAGCGTTTCCGCCCCGGCTTTTAAAAAGAGTCTTTTCAAGCGCTTCGAGCCGAAACCCTCAGAGATTGAATCAGCCGACGATTTCGGTGTCGGAGAACCAGTACTTGATTTCTTCAGCAGCGGTTTCCGGAGCGTCCGAGCCGTGAACCGAGTTCTCGCCGATCGACAAAGCGTGGACCTTGCGGATGGTGCCTTCGTCGGCATTGGCCGGGTTGGTGGCGCCCATGATTTCGCGGTTCTTGAGGATTGCGTTCTCGCCTTCGAGAACCTGGACGATGGTCGGACCGGAGGTCATGGTTTCAACTAGTTCGCCGAAGAAGGGGCGTTCCTTGTGAACAGCGTAGAAGCCTTCGGCTTCGCGCTTGCTCATCCACACGCGCTTGGAGGCGACGATACGCAGGCCTGCGTCTTCAAACATCTTGGTGATGGCGCCCGTCAGGTTGCGCTTGGTGGCGTCCGGCTTGATCATCGAAAAGGTGCGTTCAATCGCCATTGTCTCAATTCCCTTGGTTTTCCGTGAGTCGGCGGTTCAATAACCGCCAATCCCGCGCAAAACAAGGGGGAACGGCGAAGTTTCATGGCCCTGTCACGAAGCGCGCGACGCCGCCCCGAAGATCAAGACAGCTGGCGAACCAGCCGCTGTCGGGTCGATTTCGAACGCGGAACAGTAAACGGTCAAATCAGTAAATTTCATGGATGGCATCACCCACCACGATGCTGTTCTGGATTAAGCTCCCGGCACCTTAAAGGAGACCGCAATGCTCGATCACTACCGCATGTTCGCCAAATACAACCGCTGGGCAAACCGCCAGCTCTATCAAGCCGTCGGCACGCTGAGCGACGCGCAATACCGCGAGGACAAGGGCGCGTTCTTCGGTTCGCTGCACAGGACGCTCAACCACATCCTCGCCGCCGACCGCATCTGGATGAAACGCTTCACCGGCACGGGCGAAGCGCCGACCTCACTCGATGCCATCCTCTTCGACGATCTTGCCACCCTGTCAGCGGCCCGCGCCGCAGAGGATGAGCGCATCCTCGCGTGGACCGGCGGCCTCTGCGAAGCCGATCTCGGCGGGCATTTCACCTACACGCCGATCACCAACCCGGTTTCGGTCACCCAGCGCCTCGCCCCGGTGCTCGCCCATTTCTTCAACCACCAGACCCACCATCGCGGCCAGTGCCACATGATTTTGACGGCCCTCGGCCAGCCGAGCCTTGGACTGGATCTGGTTTATTTTCTGCGGACACCGGAGGGGGAAGACTACGCAAAGTGACGTTGTCGCGCACAACTGTCACGCGCCCGCCACCGGTAATGGGCTGCTTCCATCCTATCGCCAGGCCCCGTTTGTTCGGCATTGTGAAATGCCCTATTCTGCTGTCGGGGAGAAGGCGACATGAAAACACCGGTGCTCGGATTTGCGGCCTGTTTGATGCTTCATTCTGCTGCGCAGGCGCAGTTCATGAACGCGGATGATCTGCATACATTCTGCCAGCAGAAGCACCCGGTCGCCTTCGGCTATATCGCCGGCGTGCTCGACCGCTGGTCGCGCGACCTTCACCACGCAGAAATGTCCGACGTGGTCGATGCCGAAAACAACCGGCCGAAAAGCAAGATCTCCGTCACGGAGAAGATCCGCGCCAATGTCTGCGACCCCGACACGGTGACGCTCGAAGAGCAGGTGAAGATGGTCTGCGCCTTTGTCGACGCCAATCCGAAGGAACGCGGCCGCAGCGCCGACATGCTGGTGCAGCTCGCCATGCAGGCGAAATGGCCCTGCACGCCGAAATAGGCGGCCGACGGCGCCCGTGTCATCGTCCCTCAACCGCCTTTGACGGTCTCTTAATGTCGAAATGGTATGAGGCATCCGGTACAACCGGCGAGGATCGAGGAAATGGCGGACATATTCCGGCAGGATGGCCATCAGGCACAGAATGCGGCCGTGCTCCTCAAGGTCGCGCAGATGATGGCCAAGCTCGGCGTCGCCCCTTTTCCCCGCAACTACGAACTGTTCTACGAGGCGCTGCCCGGCCAGAATGCCGCGCTGACGCGTGATGTCGCAGCCCTCGGTGTCGAACCGGCACAGAGCCGGCTTGAAGACGTCGGCATCAAACATCACCTCCCCGGCTTTGCCGCGATCGCCACGGACGCCATCCGCGCCGACGCCGCCCGAACAATTTCGGCGCTCAATCACGGGCTGAACAACAGCATCGCCAAGAAGGAAGCTTTTGCCACGCTGCTGCGCCATTTCATCGAACGCCTCGAAACCGATCCCGTCGCCGGAATGTCGGATTTCGCCGACGACGCGGGCAGATTGCGCAATGCCGTTACCGCCTTCGAGCGGGAGGAGCGGGCTTTCGCCATCTCCATGCGCGAAACGATCGCACAGCTCGGCGGCATCGGCAGCGACATCGAGACCATGCGCAAGGCCTCGACCCGCGACCCCGTCACCGGCCTTGCCAACAGGGTCGCCTTTTCCGCCAAGCTCGCGGCCTTGTATGACGACGGCAGCGCCAGCGGCCCCGCGGCTCTGGCGCTGGTGACTGTCGAGGGGCTGCGCGACCTCGGTGAGAGCCACGGTGCGGCCACTGCCGAGAAGGCCTTGAAGAAACTGGCGCCGGTGTTCCGCAAATCGGTCAAGAAGAACGACTTTGTCGCCCGCATCGGCGCGGACGAATTCGCCTTCGTGTTCCATGACGTCAGCGCTGACAATGCCGAGGCGATCGCGCAGCGCATCCGCGCCTCCGTCGAGGTCGTGCAGATCGCGCTGCCGAACCGCACGTTCACGTCGGAAACGCTGTCCCTCTCCACCGGCATCGCCTTGGCGCTGACCGCATCCTGCGGCACCGATCTCTTCACCCAGGCCGAGCTTGCGCTTCACGCCGTGCGCGCCGGCGGCAAGCCCGGCGTTCTCGTCTTCTCGGCCGCGATCGGCAGCCGCGCGACGAAAACCTATACCCGGCACGTCGCCTGAAACTATTGCGCTGCGGCGAACTCTTGCCTTCGGCCAAGACTTCGGCCAAAACGCCGCCATGATTACGATCAACGACCTCTCCGCCCGCATCGCCGGGCGTCTCCTCATCGATCATGCGAGCGTGGCGCTTCCGGCGGGCACGAAGGCTGGCCTCGTCGGCAAGAATGGCGCCGGCAAGTCGACGCTGTTTCGGATCATCACCGGCGACATGGAAAGCGAAAGCGGCTTCGTTTCGATCCCGAAGAACACCCGCATCGGCCAGGTGGCGCAGGAAGCGCCCGGCACCGAAGAGCCGCTGATCGAGATCGTGCTCAAGGCCGACAAGGAGCGCGAGGCGCTGCTCACGGAGGCCGAAACCGCCACCGATCCGCACCGGATCGCCGAAATTCACACGCGTTTGACGGATATCGATTCCCATTCGGCCGAGGCACGGGCCGCCAGCATCCTGTCCGGCCTCGGTTTCGACGCGGAAGCACAGTTGCGGCCGGCATCGAGCTTTTCCGGCGGCTGGCGCATGCGCGTCGCGCTTGCTGCGGTGCTGTTCTCCGAACCGGACCTGTTGCTGCTCGACGAACCGACCAACTATCTCGATCTCGAGGGCACGCTCTGGCTCGAGGATTATGTCCGCCGCTATCCGCACACGGTCATCATCATCAGCCATGACCGTGACATGCTGAACATGGCGGTCAACTCGATCATCCATCTCGACCAGAAGAAGCTGACCTTCTATCGCGGCACCTACGATCAGTTCGAGCGCCAGCGCGCCGAGGCGATCGAGCTGCAGACCAAGGCGAAGGCCAAGAACGACGCGGCGCGCAAGCACCTGCAGTCCTTCATCGACCGCTTCAAGGCCAAGGCCTCGAAGGCCCGCCAGGCGCAGAGCCGTGTCAAGGCGCTGGAGCGGATGGGCACGGTTTCAGCCGTCATCGAGGATCACGTCCAGCCGATCCGCTTTCCCAAGCCCGAGAAGCAGCCGGCCTCGCCGATCGTCGCCATTACCGGCGGCGCCGTCGGCTATACGCCGGGCAAACCGATCCTCAAGGGTCTCAACCTGCGCATCGACAATGACGACCGCATCGCGCTGCTCGGCTCGAACGGCAACGGTAAGTCGACCTTCGCGAAATTCATCTCCGGCCGGCTTTCCGCCGAAAGCGGCGATATAAGGCTCGCGCCAAACCTGAAGATCGGCTTCTTCGCGCAGCACCAGCTCGACGACCTCAGACCGGCCGAGACGGCCGTCCAGCACGTTCGGCCGCTGATGCTGGACGCGCCCGAAGCCAAGGTGCGCGCCCGCGTCGCCCAGATGGGGCTTGCGACCGAGAAGATGGAAACCGCAGCCAAGGATCTGTCCGGCGGCGAGAAGGCCCGCCTGCTGATGGGCCTTGCCGCCTTCGAGGCGCCGAACCTGCTCATCCTCGACGAGCCGACCAACCATCTCGACATCGACAGCCGCAACGCGCTGATCGAGGCGCTCAACGAGTATGAGGGCGCGGTCATACTGATCTCGCACGACCGCCATCTGATCGAGGCAACCGTCGACCGGTTGTGGCTGGTCAAGGACGGGACCGTTGCCAACTACGACGGCGACCTCGAGGACTACCGCAACACCATCGTCCAGAGCTCCCGCAAGGGGAGCAAGGACAAGGGCAACGGCTCCGATGACAACCGCTCCAAGGCAGAGCAGCGCAAGGCCAATGCCGACAAACGGGCTGCGTTCGCGCCACTCAAGAAAAAGATCAACGATATCGAATCCTTGACCGGCAAACTGCAGAAACAGATTCAAGCCCTCGACAAGGAGCTTGAAGACCAGGAGATCTACGAAAAATTTCCTGCCAAGGCCGCCTCCAAGGTGAAGGAGCGCGCCGACATCGTCGCCAAGCTCAGCAAGGCGGAAGAACAGTGGCTCGACCTCTCCACCGAATATGAAGAGGCGATGGCGGGGTGATGCCGCCATCTCTCTTTCGGGAAACACGCTTGTCCACAAGCAAAGCCTAAACTTTTAACAGAGCGTTTAAAGCCTCGTTTAAAATCGGGCCTTATATTCGCTCTTCATGAAACACGAAACCCAAAATGCCTTCCGGTTCCGGCGCGTCAAATGGGGAAATCCCCGGCACGCGATGAACGCGTTGCGCAACAAGGAGCCGGTCTTCGTCGACGAGGCTCCGGCGTCGGGCAGATTGTTCTGGGTGCTCGTCGTGCTTTTGGTGATCAGCGTCTTTGCCAGCGTCCTGATCATCGGCGGACAGCACGATCTGTTCCCATGGGCCTGATGCTCCAAGCAGACTTTCGTTGGCAAGCCAACGATTCATCTGCTTAGCTTTCGTTGTTTTGTCGCAGGTTTTGATCCGAAAACCGTAGGACACTTTTCCGAAACCTGCTAGCCAAGTTCCAAGGTGGTGATGCCGTAAATCTGTCCGAGCGGCAGGTCCGGCGCTGGACCGCGATACATCCGCGCCGTCTCGAACACCGGTTTCAGATTGTAGCGATCGCACAGCGCCCGCGCCGCGGCGTTCGGCTCGGGGATATCGAGATAGATCTGGCCGCCGCCGACGCTCGTCACCAGTTTACGGAAGATGAGGTCGGCACCGGTTTCCGTGTCGGCAAACAGCGGTCCGATCTTGTGGCCCTCGCGGCAGGCGCGGATGGTGCCATAACCCAGCACCTCGGCGTTTCTGATCAACGCAAAGCTCTCGCGCGTTGAAAGCGCCTTGAGCCATTCGCGCAGGAAGGCATCCCGCCGCGCCGGGCAGAACCGTGCATCGTAGTCAACCAGCATCGGCACATGCACCGGAGAGACCGAAACCAGCTCCGTGCCGGGTGGCTCGACGCATTGAAATTCGCCGCCATAGCGGAAATTGGCATGGGCATAAGCGAAACCGGATTTGCGGTAGTTGTCCTGCTGCGCCACCACGCCATCGAGCCCGATGGTCCGGTCTCCCGCCGCCGAAACCGCCTTCTGCCACAATGCGTAGCCGATGCCCTGGCCGCGATAGTCCGGATGCGCCAGGTAGAGACCGAGAAAGGCATAGGCCTCGTCGTAGCGGACCAATGAAAGCGCTGCTGCGACGACGCCGCCTTCCTCGGCGATCCAGTAGCCGTCCGGGTCCGCCGCCCAGAAAGCCGCTGCATCGTCGAGACCGGGATTCCACCCTTCCCGTGCGGCCCAGTCGATGAGAATATCCAGATCGGCGCGGCTGGCTTTTCGAATGATCGGGGGCATGGCGGCTCCTGTTTGGAATTGCGGCCTTATCCAAATAGGGCGGCTTTGCTATTGTCCACCACCGGCAGCAACGAATATCTACGCCACGGCAACGCTTGCCCGCTTTTCGCTTTCTGCTACAAAGCCGTCCCATAAAGTCATACAAATCGAGCGAAACATCATGAGCCCCATCAACATCTCGATCGTCGGCGTCGGCAAAATCGTCCGCGATCAGCATCTGCCCGCCATCGCCAAGAATTCGGACTACAAGCTCATTGCCGCCGCCAGCCGCCATGGTGTCGTCGACGGCATCGACAATTTCAAGTCGATCGAGGCGATGCTCGACGCGGTTCCGGCAATCGACGCGGTTTCGCTCTGCATGCCACCGCAGTTCCGCTATCAGGCGGCGCGCGTGGCGCTTGAGGCGGGCAAGCACGTCTTCCTCGAAAAGCCGCCGGGCGCGACGCTGAGCGAGGTGGCCGATCTCGAATCACTTGCCGCCGCCAAGGGCCTGTCGCTGTTTGCCAGCTGGCATTCCCGTTATGCGCCCGCCGTCGAAGCCGCAAAATCCTTCCTTGCCTCGACGAAGATCAACAGCGTCCAGGTGATCTGGAAGGAGGACGTGCGCCACTGGCACCCGAACCAGGACTGGATCTGGCAAGCGGGCGGCCTCGGCGTCTTCGATCCCGGCATCAATGCGCTGTCGATCGTCACGCATATCCTGCCCAACCCGTTGTTCATCACCGCAGCGACGCTGGAATTCCCGGAAAACCGCGACGCGCCGATCGCCGCCTCGATCACCTTCACCGACGCCGGCAACCTGCCGGTCCTGGCCGAATTCGACTGGCGCCAGACCGGCCACCAGAGCTGGGACATCATCGCCGAAACCGACGCCGGCACGATGACGCTTTTCGAAGGCGGCGCGAAACTGTCGATCGACGGAAACCTCGTGCACGACGAGCCGGAACAGGAATACCCCGCCCTCTACGCCCGCTTTGCCGAGATCATCAAGGCGAAGACGTCGGATGTCGACCTCGCCCCGCTGCGTCATGTCGCGGATGCGTTCATGCTGGGCAAGCGCAAGTTCGTGGACGCGTTTTTCGATTGAGCTTTCGAGATTACGATGAAGGCCGCGCACCGTCCCGTGCGCGGCCTTTTTTTCGCGCCAAAAGCCGATATGATTGAATCATACTGCGTGGTAAAAAGGGGGAGAAAGGATCGCGCGATGAGAACAACGCAAGCACTCAGCATAACTTTGCCTATCGAGATGGCCGAAATGGTCAAGGCGAAAGTGTCGTCAGGCGAATATGCAAGCGAAAGCGAAGTCATTCGCGATGGTCTGCGCACGCTCGCCGCTCGCGATGCGGCGATTGAAAAGTGGCTGGTCGAAGAAGTGGTCCCGACCATAGAAGCGATGGACGCCGATCCCCGACGCGTTAAATCCGTTGAAGAGGCGCGAAAAGAACTGCGCGCCCATATGGCGGCGCGCGCTGATCGAGACCGCTCCGGCGCATGACATATACAGTCGGCTTCGATGCCGCAGCGCGTGCGGATTTGGCGGAACTGTACGACTATATCCTTGCGGAAGCGGGCGAAGCGATTGCCCGCGATTATCTTGAAAAGCTTATGGATTATTGCGCTGGGTTTGAAACCTTTCCGGAACGCGGCCTCCGGCGGGATGAAATCCATCCCGGTCTGCGGACTGTGGGCTATCGCCGTAGGGCGACCATCGCGTTTCGCGTGAAAGGAAACTCGGTGACAATCGTCCGAATTTTCCATGGCGGCAGGAACGTAACCTTTTCGGAGGAAGTCTAGACGACGCGGTGGGTGCCGTATCAAGCTCCCTCAGTAACGGCCCGTTCGCTTCGATCTCCTTCCAGCTGTTGTGGCACAAGAAACCCTCACGCCTTCTTCACCCAGCGCCCGTCCTGGTTCTGCTGCCAGTAGGTCAGCGCGTGCCCCTCGCCCTTCAGCGCCTTCCAGTGTGCCCGCGCGCCTTCCAGCTGCGCCTGGTCGTAACCGTCGAACATGAACACCACGCGCTCGTAGCTTTCGACCGGCGGTGGCTCCGCGCCGTCGACGAGGAAGCGCACGGTCGCGCCGTTGGCGTTGCCGTCTCCCGCCGTCAACAGGATCGGCTGATCCCCCGCGAAATCCGCCGCGTCGGTGCCGTGGGGCAGAAAACTGTCGTCGCGATAGGTCCACAGATGCGTGTCGAGCATGTCGCGCCGCTCCTCGTCCGCCGTCTGCACGACGACGCGCCAGCCGCGCTCGACGCTCTTGTCGAGCAGCGGCGGAAGCGCGTCTTCGAGCTTCGATTCGGTCAGGTGATAGAACAGGATATCCGTCACGGGTGACATCAGCCCTCGTAATTCGTGCGGACGAACTCGTCCAGCAGGCGCACGCCGAAGCCCGAACCCCAGGACTGGTTGACCTCGTCCGTCGGCGAGCCCATGGCGGTGCCGGCGATGTCGAGATGCGCCCACGGCGTATCCTTGACGAAGCGCTTCAAAAATTGTGCCGCGGTGATCGAGCCGGCGTAGCGGCCGCCGGTGTTCTTCATGTCGGCGAACTTGCTGTCGATCATCTTGTCATATTCCTTGCCGAGCGGCAGGCGCCACAGCCGTTCCTGCGTGGTCAGACCCGCCGCCGTGAGTTGTCCCGCAAGCTTGTCGTCATTGGTGAACAGGCCTGCATGATGGCTGCCGAGCGCTACCATGACGGCACCGGTCAGCGTCGCCAGATTGATCATCGCCTGCGGCTTGAAGCGGTCATTGCAGTACCACAGCGCGTCACACAGGACGAGCCGGCCTTCCGCGTCCGTATTGATGATCTCGATCGTCTGCCCGGACATGGAGGTGACGATGTCGCCCGGACGCTGGGCATTGCCGTCGGGCATGTTTTCCACAAGGCCGATGATGCCGACCACATTCGCCTTGGCCTTGCGCGCCGCCAGGACATGCATCAGGCCTGTAACGGCCGCCGCCCCGCCCATGTCGCCCTTCATGTCCTCCATGCCGGCGCCGGGCTTGATCGAAATGCCGCCCGAATCGAAGACGACCCCCTTGCCGATGAACGCGACCGGCCTGTCTTTCGGTTTTCCGCCTTTCCACTGCATGATCGCGAGCCGTGGCGGCCGCACGGAGCCTTGCGCCACGCCGAGCAGCGCGCCCATGCCGAGCCTCTTCATTTCGCGCTCGGTCAGGATCTCGACCTCGACGCCGAGTTTCTCGAGTTCCCTGGCCTTGGCCGCGAACTCGACCGGCCCCAGTACGTTCGCCGGTTCGTTGACGAGGTTGCGCGCGATGAAAACGCCTTCGGAGATCGCCTGGGAATTAACGGCCGCCTTCTTGGCTGCAATCACAGCGCCGGTGACGATCGTCACCTTCACCGGCTTCGGCGGCCCCTTCTGCTCGTCGTCGTCCTTCTTTGTCGTCTTGTAGGTGTCGAAGCTGTAGGCGTTCATCTCCATGCCGAGCGCAAAATCCGCAGCCGCCTTGCCGGAGATCTCGACGCCCGGCGCATCGAGGAAAATCGTCACCTTCTCCGCGCCGCGGATTTTCGAGGCCGCGGTGCCGCCCGCCTTCAGCCAGTCATGCGCGGAAAGGCCGACACCATCGCCGAGCCCGAGAACCACAATGCGATCGACCGGCGACCCTTGCGGTGCAACGATATCGAGCGTGCCCAGCGACTTGGCCTTGAACTTCGCGATCCGCGCAGCTTTGGCAATAATTGCCTCCGGATCGGTTTCCGCAGCACCGGCCGCCTCTTTTCCGTCAACAGTCTTGAGCAGTATAGCCAGACCACCGGACAAACGTGCTGATTTGCTGAAACCGATTTCGAATTTCATCGCCATGAAGATACTCCAGAAGGGCCGCGGGCCGGCGCCGTTATGTTACATGGCGGTTACAGTGGCAAACATTCGCCATCGACCGCAAGCCCGCAAACAGGTCTGTGCACCCTTCTTGGTTTTGATGGCCTTGGCAAGACGCGAGCGTATGTTTACATGCTGTTAACTTTCGTTCTTTGCCGTGCATTAGCCCTGCCCTTTTACAATTTGGTTGTCGTGGAAAACTTGCAAACCGGTCCGATCAGCGCAATAGGGACATCTGGTCCGGCCCGATACCTATCGGCGGCGTCAGATCGGGCAAGCGGCAGGAAGATGAGCCAGGACCGGGCATGAAATTGATCGAGCGCTATATCCTGAGGCGGGCAACGGGCATGTTCCTTGCCACGCTGCTGCCGCTGATGGCGATCGTCTGGACGACGCAGGCGCTTGCCAGCGTCAACCTGGTGACCGACAGCGGCCAGTCCATCCTCGCCTTCCTCAGGCTCGCAACGCTCATCCTGCCGTCGATCATCCCGCTCATACTGCCCTTCGCCCTGGTGATCGGCGTGGCGCAGACGCTGACCGCGATGAACTCCGATTCGGAGCTCACCGTCCTCAATGCCGCCGGAGCCTCGCGCATGACGATCATCCGGCCGGTCCTCTATCTCGGCATCGCGCTCAGCGTCCTGTCCTTTGCGGTCGACAATTTCGTCGAACCCTATTCACGCATGGCCGTGCGCAAGATGATCGCCACCGCCCATGCCGACCTCCTGTCATCCGTGGTGCAGGAAAACACCTTCCGCAAGATTGCCGACGGCCTTTATGTCCAGGTTGCCGCGCGCCGCAGCGGCGGCGTCCTGCACGGGATTTTCGTCGCCGATTCCCGCAACCCGGCCTATGAGCTGGTCTATTACGCCCGCGAGGGCGCGGTCGACGAAAACGGCTCGGCGCTGGTGATGAAGGACGGCGAGGTGCACCGCAAGCTTCCGGACAGCAATGTCTCGATCATCAAGTTCGATTCCTATGCCTTCGACCTCACGGACCTGACCAAGATGGCGGGCGAAGCCACTATCCGCGCAAAGGACCGGGATCTGTTTTTCCTGCTTAGTCCGGATCCGAAGGACCCGGTTTACGAGAAGAACCCGATGTCCTTTTCGGCAGAACTGCACCGCCGTTTCACGGAGTGGACCTTTCCCCTGCTGTTCGCCCTGATTGCGCTGGTCGTCAGCAGCGATGCGCGGTCACATCGCGAAGCCCGCATGCATCCGATGATTACCGCCCTTCTGACCTGCCTTTTCGTCCGCTGGGCGACTTTCTACGCCGCCAACAGCGCGGAGGAATCGGCCGCTTTCGTTCCGGTCATGTATCTGATCCCGCTCGCAACCGGCTATCTGGCAGTCCGTCAGTTGATGGGCAACAAGCGGCTTGAAATCCCGTTGACCTGGGAGCAGAAGCTCAACGAGATCCTGGTTCGCCTGCGCCTCGCCAAGGTCGCGCCTGCCTCCGACGGGAACCAGTCCGCATGATATTCACCACGCTCGGGCGTTATTTCTTCAGGCGATATGCGGTGACGACCTTCTGGTTCCTCACCGGCATTTTCGCATTGATCTTCATCATCGATTTCAGCGAGCTCTCGAACCGGATGTCGCAATTGCCGCGATACTCGGTCGCGGGCGCCCTGCTGATGACGACGTTCCGCATTCCGATGATCCTGCAGCAGACCGTTCCCTTCGTCGCGCTGTTTGCCGGCATGGCGGCACTGATTTCGCTCAACCGCCGCTATGAGCTGGTTGTGACGCGGGCCGCCGGCATTTCCGTCTGGCAATTCCTGCAGCCTTTCGTCATCGGCGCGCTCCTGTTCGGCATCCTGACGGTGATCGCCCTCAATCCGATCGCCGCCTGGGGAACGAAACAGGCCGAAGCGCTGGAAGCGGAATGGGGAAGCTCATCCTCGGCCCGCTCGGCGATCTCCATCCCCTGGTTGCGGCAGATCTACGGAAATGACGATACGATCATCGGCGCCCGCTCCGTTCAGGACGAGGGCAAGACGCTGGTCAACGTCACGGTGCTCCATTTCGATCCGCTCGGCACGATCGTTTCGAGACAGGATGCCGCAACGGCAAAACTGGAAGATGGTTACTGGCTCCTTAACGCTGTGACGGAAACACGCAACGGGCAACTGCCACGCCGTCTCGCCACGGCACAACTGCCGACGCATCTGAAGCCGGAATTTGTCCAGGAAACGCTGACAAAGGCTGATTCCATTCAGTTTTTTGACCTGCAGCGCAAGATTGAGGTGGCGAAATCCTTCGGCTTTCCGACAAACGGCATGGAAACCCAATTCCACTCCATGCTTTCGCTTCCGCTGCTTCTGGTGGCGATGACGCTGATCGCTGCAAGCGTCTCTCTAAAATTTAGCCGGTTTAACCAATCGAGGCCGGTGATTCTCGGTGGCATCCTGTCAGGCTTCGTGCTTTATGTCGTCACCGTGCTTGTCAAAGCATTCGGGAGTAGCGGCATTGTGCCTCCGTTCGTTGCAGCCTGGTTACCAGTTGTTGTAGCGATGGCGCTGGGCTCTACGATTCTATTGCATGAGGAAGATGGCTAGTGGCGGCAGGCAACCGCAAACATATCAGGCTGCTCACGGCCCTTCTGCTTTCCGGCGTTGCGTTCCAGGCGTTTACCCCGATCGCACCCGCTTGGGCACAGGCAACCAATATCGATTCGCTTCAGCCGAAGCTCCCCGAAGATGCCAAGATGCTTCTGTCGGCCAACGAGCTCGTCTACAACAAGGACGCCGAGCGCGTGATCGTGCGCGGTGCCGTCCAGATCAATTATGGCGGCTACCAGATGGTCGCCCAGCAGGTCGAATACAGCCAGAAGACCGGGCGCATCATTGCGACCGGCGAGATCGAACTCATCGAACCCGGCGGCAACAAGATCTACGCCGACAAGATGGATGTGACGGACAATTTCGCCGATGGCTTCATCGAAACGATGCGGCTTGAAACGACCGACCTTACGAAGCTGGCTGCGGTCACCGGCGAGCGGCGCAACGGCGAGGAGATGATCCTCAACAATGCCGTCTACACCGCCTGCACGCCCTGCGCGACCAATCCGGACCATCGCTCGCTCTGGCACGTCAAGGCGCAGCGCATCGTCCAGAACGGCAAGACCCATACCGTTCGCATGGAGAATGCCAAGTTCGAGCTGTTCGGCAAGCCGATCCTGTTTCTGCCCGTGCTCGAGGTCCCGGACCACACGGTGAAGCGCAAGAGCGGCTTCCTGTTTCCGAAATTCAAATACACGCAGAAACTCGGCGCCGGGGTCGGCATCCCCTATTACTGGGCAATTTCGCCCTATATGGACGCGACCGTCACCGCGACCGGTTTGACCCGCCAGGGTTTCCTGCTCGAGGGCGAGTTCCGCCAGCGTTTCGAAAACGGCGAACATATTCTCAGCATGGCCGGCATCAACCAGCTGGACCGCGACAGTTTCACCGACGGCACCGTCGATGCCAAGGAAACGGCCCGCGGCATGATCGCCTCGAAGGCCAAGTTCGAGATCAATCCGCGCTGGACGTTCGGCTGGAACGTCCTGGTGCAGAGCGACAACAACTTCGCCAAGACCTACGAGCTTTCGACCTTCGACGGGACGACCTATACAAACCAGGTCTATCTGACCGGTCTCGGCAAGCGCAATTACTTCGACGCCCGCGCCTTCTACTTCGACATCCAGGATGCCGACCTCGACAGCCTTGCCGAAAACAAGCAGGCCGTCGCGCAGGTGACGGACTATTCCTACACGGCGCCTGAACCGGTGCTCGGCGGTGAGCTGACCGCCAATTTCAACCTGACCAACGTCAAGCGCAACCGCGAGGACGAACTGCAGGTCAGCGTGCCGGGTCCTGACGTGTTTCGCTATCGCGGGCTGGAAGGCGGCTATCAGCGGTTTACCGCCGAAGCCGAATGGAAGCGTAATTTCATCATTCCGGGCGGACTGTCGCTGACGCCGATCCTTGCCGCACGCGGCGATCTGATCGGCACGTCGATGACCGAACCGACGAGCTATACCGGCAACTTTTACGACGATGACGCGGCCACCCGGCGCATGCTGACGGCAGGGATCGACGCGCGCTATCCCATTCTGCTGACGACCGACTACAGCAGCCATATCATCGAGCCGATCGCCCAGCTCTACGCCCGTCCCGACGAGGAATATGCCGGCGGTCTGCCGAACGAGGACGCACAGAGCTTCGTCTTCGATGCGACCTCGCTGTTCGACCGCGACAAGTTCTCCGGCTACGATCGCATCGAGGGCGGCACGCGGGCCAATCTCGGCGTCCGCTACACCGGCGCGCTCGGCAATGGCTATGCGCTGCGCGCCATTGCCGGCCAGTCCTTCCATCTGGGCGGGCTGAACTCTTTCGCGACGGACGACCTGGTCAAGGCCGGTTCGGATTCCGGGCTGGAAACAGACCGCTCCGACTATGTCGCGATGGTCGGCATCGATGCCCCCTCCGGCATCACGACAAGCCTCAGCGGCCGCTTCGACGAGAGCACTCTTGACCTGCGGCGCGCCGATGCATCGATCGGCTACCAGGGCATCTTCTGGCAGACCGCGCTGACCTACACCAGCATTCAGGCGCAACCGCTTTACGGTTCGACCAGCGACCAGGACGAAATCCAGACGGCGGCCGCCTATAAGTTCCAAGACTACTGGTCGGTGTTCGGCTCGGTCACCTACGACCTGAACAGCAACGTCATCACCCGCAACGGCATCGGCATCACCTATGACGACCGCGACACGATCTTCTCGCTGGTCTACAAGGAAGAGCGCGATACCGATCAGACGGTCGCCAACGACTGGTCGATCGGCGCCCGCATCAGCTTCCGTACGTTGGGCGATATCAATGTCGGCGACACGGACTTCGACAGCCTGAACTGAGCCGGGCACATTGCTTGCGCTGGGGGAGCCGGAAGTGCTGCCTCCGTCGCGCTGCAGGTCTTGTCATTGTTCGGCCGCATGTATTATGCATCTTGCGAGGAAACGCGCAGGACGATTGCGCTCGGCACAAGATCATGACCTCCGGCCTTCGCTGACGGGGAAGACGAAAAGGATAAGACATGGGCGGGAAACTCTCGATCACACGCGCGGTTTCGACACTGATCCTCGCCTGCGGCCTCGCATTCGCGGCAGCGCCGGCGGCGGTGCAGGCGGCGAGCAAGGTCGTCGCGGTCGTCAACGGCACGCCCATCACGTCCGGCGATATCGCCAAGCGTGCCGCGTTCCTGCGCCTGCAGCGGCATGCCGGTGGCCAGGCCGTCGCCCGTCAGGAACTGATCGACGAAGTCCTCAAGCGCGAGGAAGTCATCAGGGTCGGCGCCTCCGTCAGCACGAGTGATGTCGATGCAGCGGTTGGCCGCTTTGCGGCCGGCAACAAGCTGACCATTCAGCAATTGTCCCAGGTGCTCGACAAGGCCGGTGTCGGCCTCGACCACTTCAAGAGCTACGTTGCGGTCGCCATGAGCTGGCCACGCGTCGTCAATGCCCGCTTCGGCGGCAGCGGAGGCGGCCGTCTTTCGAACGAGGAACTCGTCCGGCGCATGCAGGAAAACGGCGGCAACAAGCCGGTGACGACGGAATATTTCCTGCAGCAGGTGATCTTCGTGGTGCCCGCCTCCAAGCGCAACGCCATCATCGGCAAGCGCCAGGCGGAAGCCAACGCGTCGCGCCCGAAATATCCCGGCTGCGAACAGGCCAAGGTCTTTGCCGCCACGATGCGGGACGTGTCGATCCGCAATCTCGGCCGCATGATGGTGCAGGAGATTCCCCAGGACTGGAAGCCACTGGTCGAAAAGGCCGGTGACGGCAACACGACGGGGACGCGCGTGACGGAAAAGGGCGTCGAATATCTCGGCATCTGCAAGAAGCGCCAGGTTTCCGACGACCTTGCGGCCGAAGTCGTCTTCCGAGCCGAGGATATTGGCAAGAAGGACCAGGGCAAAGACACCAACAGCAAGAAATACATCGAGGAACTGCGCAAGCGCGCGCAGATCATCGACAAGTAATCGCTCTCCCATGACAGCACCAGCAAGCGACAGGCCGCTCGCCCTGACCATGGGCGATCCGGCCGGCATTGGCCTCGACATCAGCCTTGCCGCCTGGGCGAACAGGCAGACCTGGCAGACGCCGCCCTTCATCCTGATCGGCGATCCCGCCGCCCTTGCCGAGCGCTCCCGCCTCCTTGGCCATGATATCGCGATCCGCGAAAGGGAATGCGCCGAAGCGATTGCCGCTTTCGACGCCGCGCTGCCGGTTCTGCCGGTTGCCTGCGCCGTGCCCGCCATGCCGGGCGAGCCCAATTCAGCCAATGCCGGCGCCATCACCGGCGCCATCGAAACGGCTGTGCGGCTGACGATGGAAGGTGCCGCTTCCGCCGTCGTCACCAATCCGATCGCCAAATCGGTTCTCTACGAGGCCGGCTTCAAGTTCCCCGGACACACCGAATTCCTCGCTGATATCGGCGAACGCATAACCGGCGAAAAACTGCTGCCGATCATGCTGCTGGCCGGGCCGAAGCTGAAGACCGTGCCGGTGACGATCCATATCCCGCTGAAGGACGTGCCGGCGCAGCTGACCTCCGACCTGATCTATCGGACATGTACGATCACGGCGAATGACCTGAAACGGCGTTTCGGCCTTGCCTCGCCGCGCATCGCGGTGGCGGGCCTCAACCCGCATGCCGGCGAGAACGGTGCATTGGGTCTTGAAGACGATGCGATCATTCGTCCCGTCATCGACCGGCTGAAGGCCGAGGGCCTTGACATCACCGGCCCCCTGCCCGCCGACACCATGTTCCACGATCGCGCCCGCGCAACCTATGACGTGGCGATCTGCATGTATCACGACCAGGCGCTGATCCCGGCCAAGGCGCTCGGCTTCGATGACAGCGTCAACGTCACCCTTGGCCTTCCCTTCATCCGCACCTCGCCGGACCATGGCACGGCGTTCAGCCTCGCCGGCAAGGGCATTGCCCGCGCCGACAGCCTGCTGGCCGCGCTGAAGATGGCGCGGGAGCTCGCCGACAACGCTGCGAAAGCGAACGGCTGATGGCGGCGATCGACGGCCTGCCGCCGCTGCGCGACGTCATCCAGCGCCATGGTCTCGATGCCAGGAAGGCATTGGGCCAGAACTTTCTGTTCGACCTCAATCTCACCCAGAAGATCGCCCGCACCGCCGGGCCGCTCGACGGCGTCACGGTGATCGAGGTCGGCCCCGGCCCCGGCGGTCTCACCCGCGCCATCCTGTCGCTCGGCGCGAAAAAGCTGATCGCCATCGAACGGGACAGCCGCTGCCTGCCGGCGCTCGCCGAGATCGCCGATCACTATCCCGGCCGCCTGGAAGTGATCGAGGGCGACGCCCTGAAGATCGACTTCGAGAACCTCGTGACCGATGGCCCGGTCCGGATCATCGCCAACCTGCCCTACAATGTCGGCACGCAACTTTTGGTCAACTGGCTGTTGCCGAAAGCCTGGCCGCCCTTCTACCAGTCGATGACGCTGATGTTCCAGCGCGAGGTGGGCTTGAGGATCGTGGCGGAAGCGGACGACGACCATTACGGCCGGCTCGGCGTGCTCTGCGGCTGGCGCACGCAGGCGCGCATGGCCTTCGACGTGCCGCCGCAGGCGTTTTCGCCGCCGCCGAAGGTAACCTCGTCCGTGGTCCATCTGGAACCGCTCGAGAACCCGATCCCCTGCTCGGCCGCCGACCTCGAAAAGGTGACGATGGCCGCCTTCGGCCAGCGCCGCAAGATGCTGCGCCAGAGCGTCAAGTCGATCGGCGGCGAAGCCCTGCTCGCCAAGGCCGGCATCGATCCGCAGCGCCGCGCCGAAACGCTCTCCGTCGAAGAATTCTGCCGGATCGCCAACTGCCTTTGATGGGCTGCGGCGCCGGGGCAGTCCCCCCTCTGTCCCTTCGGGACCTCTCCCCCTTGAGCAGGGCATTGCATACGGAGTGAAGGCGGTTGCGGCCTCTCCCCCGCGGGGAGAAGTGCCGAGCGCATGCGAGGCGATGAGGGGGGCCGCGATTTCGGTGCCAGCCGCCGCCTCATCCGGCGCTTCGCGCCACCTTCTCCCCGCCGGGGAGAAGAGGGAGCAAGCCGCGACACTACTCCGTTCAGAGCTTCGGCGTCTCAGTCAAAAGCCCATTGACGAACTCGAACAAGCCCGGGCGCCGGTCGCGGCGCAGGCGCTCGGCCTCAACGATCGCCTTGACGGAGGCAAACGCGCTGTCGAGGTCCTCGTTGACGACGATATAGTCGTATTCGATCCAGTGCTCGATCTCGGAGCGCGAATTGGCAAGCCGCGTCTGGATCACCTCTTCCGTGTCCTCGGCGCGCCGGTGCAGGCGCGACTGCAGTTCGGCCATCGACGGCGGCAGTATGAAGATCGAAACGACATCGCCACCCATCTTCTCCTGCAGCTGCTGGGCGCCCTGCCAGTCGATGTCGAACAGCATGTCGCGGCCCTCGGCCATGGCCTCTTCCACCGCGTCGCGCGGCGTGCCGTAGAAATTGCCGTGCACTTCGGCCCATTCCAGCAGCGCTTCGGTCTGGCGCAGGCCCTCGAACTCGCGGATCGACTTGAAGAAGTAGTGACGGCCTTCGATCTCGCTCGGGCGGCGCTTGCGCGTCGTCACGCTGACGGAGATGCTCATCTGCGGATCAGCTTCCAAGAGGTTGCGCGCGATCGTCGACTTGCCGGCGCCGGAGGGTGACGAGATCACCAGCATGAGGCCGCGGCGCTGAATGGCTTTTGTGGATGGTGGGCTGGCGGGGCTCATGGTCACTCCAGATTTTGGACCTGTTCACGAAACTGGTCGATGACGACTTTCAGCTCGATACCGGCGGCAGTCACCGTTGCGGCATTCGACTTGGAACAGATCGTATTCGATTCGCGGTTAAATTCCTGGGAAAGGAAATCGAGTTTCCGGCCAACCGGTCCGCCCTTCTTCAGAAGATCGCGGGCAGCGGCGACGTGCGTGCGCAGCCGGTCGATCTCCTCGCGGATATCGGCCTTGGCCGCCAGCAGCGCCACCTCGCCATAGAGGCGGTCCTGATCAATCGTCACGCCGCCATCCAGCACCAGAGCCACCTGCTGCGCCAGCCGGGCTGCGATCGACTGCGGGCTGCGCGACGGATCCGTCTCGATCTGCCCGGTCAGCACGGCGATCTTTTCGATCTGGTCGAGCAGCACCCGGCAGAGCGCGGCGCCTTCCGTCTCGCGCATGGCGGCGATGTCGGCAAGCGCAAGCCGCAGGCCGGCCAGGAGGTCCCCATCGCGGGCGGCGCGCTCGCCCTCCTGTTCCTCGGGCTCCCGGAAATCGACGATGCCGCGGATGGCGAGCAGCGTGTCGAGCCGCAGCGGCGCGGGGTCGATCACGTCGCACAACTGCTCGCGCAGCGACAGCACGGCTGCCAGCGCGCCCTGGTTGACGACAGTTTCAACCCCGGCCTCGCTTGTGTTCACGGTAAGGTTCACCTGCATGTTGCCGCGCGAAAAACACTCGGCCACCAACTTGCGCACATCGGCTTCAAGATGTTCGGTGCCGGTCGGCAGCCGCAGCCGGAGATCAAGACCCTTGCCGTTGACCGAGCGCAGTTCCCACGCCCAGCGATAACGCCCGGAGGTTCCCTCGCGGCGGGCAAATCCGGTCATGGATTGCAACGGCATCGTCTTCTCCCTCGGTCCTCGCAGCGCGCAGGCCGGACTGGCTGGCATGGCGTGCGGGAATTTTTGAAATTGTGCATGAATGTGTACGGCTCCGGCACGGTTGACCGCAAGGGTCAAGCGGGCCGGAGCCGTATCATCCACAAGCGTGGTAGCGATTATTCCTGGACGGTCGCGGGTTCTGCCGCCTTGGCAGCGGCGGCGGCCTTCTCGGCCTCCAGCTTGCGCCAGCGGCGGACATTGTTGTTGTGCTCGTCGAGCGTGGCTGCGAACACGTGCCCGCCGGTGCCGTCGGCCACGAAATAAAGGTCCGATGTGCGCGACGGGTTGGCAACCGCCTCCAGCGCCGCGCGGCCGGGATTGGCGATCGGCGTCGGCGGCAGGCCCTTGATCAGATAGGTGTTGTAGGGCGTCTGCTTGTCGAGGTCCGATTTCAGGATCGGCCGGTCGGCCGGCTTTCCGTCGCCGCCGAAGATGCCGTAGATGATCGTCGGGTCGGACTGCAGGCGCATGCCCTTTTCCAGCCGGTTGATGAAGACGGAGGCGACGCGCGAACGTTCGTCGGCGATGCCCGTTTCCTTCTCGACGATCGATGCCAGCGTCAGGAACTCGTCACGGCTGGAGATCGGCAGGTCCGGATCGCGGCGATCCCAGATCTGATCGACCAACGCCTTCTGTGCAGCCGCCATCTGCGCGACGATTTCGCCGCGCTTGGTGCCGCGCGAAAATTTATAGGTGTCGGGACGCAACGTGCCTTCGGCGGGCAGATCTGCCGGCAGATTGCCTTCAAGCACGGGATCCACGCTCAGCTTGCTGAACACCTGCTTGACGGTCAGGCCTTCCGGCAGCGACACGGAGTAAAGGATCGACTTGCCGGATTTCAGCAGTTGCATGATCTCCTGCATCGAGGAGCTTGCCTTGATTTCGTACTCGCCAGCCTTCAGCGTGTCGTCGTCCAGATAGGCTTCCGACATGAAGCGGAAGACGCGCCCATCGGAAACGATATTGTTGCGCTCGAGGCTGCCTGCGATCTCCTGGATGCCGGCACCGTTGCGCACGATGAAATTGGTGTTTGCCGTCAGCGGGCCTTTGGCCTCGTAGGCCGTCATCGCGTAATAAACCGTCGCGGCGGCAGCGACCGTCAGGCAGACGATGACGGTCATGACGAAATTCAGAAAGATGACGACCTGGCTTTTCGCCTTGCGCGACCGCTTCGGCGGCTGCGGCACTTTTTCCGGACGAAGGGCTTCGCTCGCCGATTTCGGAATGATCGGGCCGTTGTTGCCGGCCTCGCTGCGGCCGAAAGGCACTGCGCTGTTTTCGTTTGCGTCGTTCACGAGTGTCCTGGTTCTGGAGTTCGCATCATGCACGTCCCAATCCCTGATGCGAACTCCAGAAGAGAACCAGGAAAGAGAATCATTTCGTTGCGACTATAGCGATCTACGCCGTCTGCCTTGTGTCAGCATGATCTGGCGACACCCGGCCTCCCGGTTCCGGTCACAAATCGTCCCTATTGCACGTTTGAACCGAGCAATGCGGCAAAAGCTGGATTAGGGATGCAATTAAAGCATCGAATGCAATAAGCCTGCGACATGTCGCCGAAACGGGGCCCCACCGGCGGCCCCGTGAACGACGATATCAGGCCAGGCGGCGCAGAACGAGGGAGGCGTTCGTACCGCCGAAACCGAAGGAATTCGACAGGGCGACATTGATCTCGCGCTTGCGCGCAACATGTGGCACCAGGTCGATCTTCGTTTCAACCGAAGGATTGTCGAGATTGAGCGTCGGCGGCGCGACATTGTCACGTATCGCCAGCGCGCAGAAGATCGCCTCCACCGCACCGGCAGCGCCGAGCAGATGGCCGATCGCCGACTTGGTCGACGACATAGAAACCCTGGCCGCGTGTTCGCCAAGAACGCGCTCGGCGGCGCCAAGCTCGATCGTGTCCGCCATGGTGGAGGTGCCGTGCGCGTTGATATAGTCGATATCGGCAGCCGTCAGGCCGGCGCGCTTCAGCGCCATCTGCATGCAGCGATAGGCGCCGTCGCCGTCTTCAGCGGGCGCGGTGATGTGGAAGGCATCGCCCGAGAGGCCGTAACCCACGACTTCCGCATAGATCTTGGCACCGCGCGCCTTGGCATGTTCGAGCTCTTCCAGCACGACGATGCCGGCGCCCTCGCCCATGACGAAGCCGTCACGATCCTTGTCATACGGGCGCGACGCCTTTTGCGGATCGTCGTTGTGCTGGGTGGACAGCGCCTTGCAGGCCGCAAAGCCGGCAAGGGCGATGCGCGAAATCGGCGATTCCGTGCCGCCCGCGACCATCACGTCGGCATCGCCAAGCGCGATCAGGCGGCTCGCATCGCCGATCGCGTGGGCGCCGGTCGAACAGGCGGTGACGACCGAATGGTTGGGTCCGCGCAGTTTGTGGCGGATCGAAACCTGGCCCGAGGCGAGATTGATCAGACGGCCGGGGATGAAGAAGGGCGAGACGCGGCGCGGACCTTTGTCGCGCAAGGTGATGCCGCCATCGACGATGCCTTCGAGACCGCCGATGCCCGAACCGATCAGGACGCCCGTGGCAATCTGGTCCTCGTCGGATTTCGGGTGCCAGCCGGCATCGGCAAGCGCCATGTCGGCTGCAGCCATCGCATAAATGATGAAGTCGTCGACCTTGCGCTGTTCTTTCTGTTCCATCCAGTTGTCGGGATTGAACGTGCCGTCGGTGCCATCGCCGAACGGCAGGCGGCAGGCAATCTTTGCAGGCAGGTCTTCGACTTCGAATTCAGTCACCCTGCGGGCGGCATTGCCTCCGGCAATCAGCCGCGACCAGGTGATCTCGGTTCCGCAACCCAATGGAGATACCATGCCGGTACCGGTGATAACGACACGTCTCATAGCCCGTGATCCACCCTGCCTGTTAATTCCAGAACCGGACCGGACCACATGCTAAAACCGGACCCGTACATCCATTTCCGTGATGTTCATATCGCGCAATCAGGTACGGAAGCCATCAGGCTTTCCTTAAATGCGCTTGTCGCCCCCCAAAAAGAGAGCCTGCCCCGCCAGGGGGACTTGAAGGCGGGCCGCGACGCGCCCCGCCCTGCACGGCCTTAGGCCTGTGCCTTTTCGATGAACTTGACGGCGTCGCCGACCGTCAGGATCGAATCCGCTGCATCGTCGGGAATTTCGACGCCGAACTCTTCTTCGAATGCCATGACCAGTTCGACGGTGTCGAGCGAGTCCGCGCCCAGATCGTCGATGAAGCTTGCGCCTTCCGAAACCTTTTCGGCGTCGACGCCAAGATGATCAATAACAATTTTCTTTACGCGTTCTGCTACGTCGCTCATGTCGGATTCCTCGACCTTTGTTTTTTCTCAACGATGCCGTTCTGACATCGGTACCCTATTAACGCCAGAAAGATCAAGACGATCACCCCGGCAATCTCTTCAACCGCAAGAGCGGCAAACCACGCGCTGCAAAAGACGGCGTGTGCCTCATATCTTCCGATCGACTGCGCACAGTCATGGCCCGCTTAACACGGTTTATGTCTGTCGCAAAGTCCGAAAATGGCCGGGAATGGCTTGGTCAACACGCAATTCCCGGTATTTCCGCCCCGCCCCTTCGATTAACACGAAAACGCGGCAGCGCAGGCGTTTTACCGCCCTCAGATCATCGCCATGCCGCCGTTCACATGGATCGTCTGGCCGGTGACGTAGGCCGCCTCGTTGGAGGCGAGATAAGCGACGGCGGCAGCGACTTCGGCACCGGTTCCCATCCGCTTCATCGGGATGGCGCCCATGATGGCGTCCTTCTGCTTGTCGTTCAGCTTGCCGGTCATTGCGCTCTCGATGAAACCGGGCGCAACGCAGTTGACGGTGACGTTGCGGGTGGCGATCTCCTGCGCCAGCGACTTGGAAAAGCCGATCATGCCGGCCTTGGAGGCGCAGTAGTTGGCCTGGCCAGGATTGCCGGTGACGCCGACGATCGAGGTGATGTTGATGATGCGGCCATGGCGGCGGCGCATCATCGGGTGGGTCAGCTCGCGCGTCAGCCGGAAGACCGAGGTCAGATTGACTTCCAGCACCGCGTCCCAGTCCTCGTCGCTCATGCGCACGAACAGGCCGTCCTTGGTGATGCCGGCATTGTTGACGAGGATGTCGACGCCGGAAAGTTCGCTTTCCGCCTTTTCGCCGAGTGCCTTGACGGCGCCGCGGTCGGCAAGGTTCGCCGGAAACAGGTGGACGCGCTCGCCGAGCTCGTTGCCGAGCGCTTCGAGCTTTTCGACGCGGGTGCCGTGCAGGCCGACGATGGCGCCCTGCGCATGCAGGATGCGGGCGATCTCTTCGCCGATGCCGCCGGATGCGCCGGTAACGAGAGCCTTGCGGCCAGACAGATCGAACATGGTTGGTTTCCTCTTTTAGAGCGAATAGCGAATAGGCAGTAGCGAATAGGGGAAGAGCAATCGTAGCGTCGGCTTATTCTATTCGCTATTCGCCTTAATTCAGGCGAGCAGAGTTTGAAGCGCCGCGTCGATGTCGGCGGGGGAATTGACGGCGATGCCAGTCACCGTCTTGTCGATGCGGCGGGCAAGACCGGTCAGCACCTTGCCGGAGCCGATCTCGTACAGCGTCGTGACGTCGTTTGCGGCGAACCACTCGACGGTCTCGCGCCAGCGGACCTGGCCGGTCACCTGCTCGACCAGAAGGCCGGCGATCTCGCCCGCATCCGTCACCGGCGCCGCCCGTACATTGGCGATCAACGGCACCACCGGATCGGTCTTCGCCACCGTTGCCAGCGCCTCGCGCATGGCGTCCGCCGCCGGCGCCATCAGCGCCGAATGGAAGGGCGCGGACACGGGTAAAAGGATGGCACGCTTGGCCCCCTTCTCGGTCGCCAGCATCGCCGCCTTTTCGACCGCGGCCTTCTCGCCGGAAATCACCAGCTGGCCGCCGCCGTTGTCGTTGGCGATCTGGCAGCAGCCGAGCGCGGATGCGGCCGCGCAAATCGCGTCGACATCGCCATGCTCCAGCCCGATGATCGCCGCCATCGCGCCCTTGCCGACGGGCACCGCCGCCTGCATGGCATTGCCGCGGATGCGCAGGAGCCGCGCCGTATCGGCGAGCGAGAACGTGCCGGCGGCACAGAGCGCCGAATATTCGCCGAGCGAATGGCCGGCGACATAGGCGACCTTGGATTTCAGATTGAGCCCCTTGGCTTCCATTACGCGCAGCGCGGCGATCGAAACCGCCATCAACGCCGGCTGGGCGTTTGCCGTCAGCGTCAGCGTTTCTTCCGGCCCGTTCCACATGATGTCGGAGAGCTTTTGCCCCAGCGCCTCGTCGACCTCGGCAAAGACGGCTGCGGCCTCCGGAAAGGCATCGGCCAGGTCCTTGCCCATGCCGAGCGCCTGGCTGCCCTGTCCGGGAAATGTGAATGCGATTGCCATGGGATGTCCTTCCCTTCGATTTTCCTCTCCATTCACATTCCTTGCGTCCGAGTCAAGGCTTGAGCGGCCTTCGGCCCGTCTGTGCCCGGAACCAGCGCTTTTCTCTTGCGCTGCAACAAACAGCCACTACATTCGCCGCCAAACCAGATCGAGGCACTTCCATGCGCTACAAGACACTCGGCCGCACCGGCATCACCGTTTCCGAAATCTGCCTGGGCACAATGACCTGGGGCAGCCAGAACCCGGAAAGCGAAGCCCACGAGCAGTTGGACTATGCCGTCGGGCAAGGCATCAACTTCATCGACACGGCCGAGCTCTATCCGGTGACGCCGCTTTCGGCCGAAACCCAGGGCCTCACCGAAACCTATATCGGCACCTGGCTGAAGAAGCGCGGCAAACGCGACGACGTGGTGATCGCCACCAAGGTCGCCGGCCCCGGACGCCCCTATATCCGCGGCGGCAGCCCGATGAGCCCCGCCACCATGCGGATCGCGCTCGATGAAAGCCTGAAACGGCTGCAGACGGACTACGTCGATCTCTATCAGTTGCACTGGCCGAACCGCGGGCACTACCACTTCCGCAACGCCTGGACCTATGACCCGTCGAAACAGGACAGGGCGGCGGTACCGGCCGAGCTTCAGGCGCTGCTGGAAACGCTCGGAGAATTCGTGAAAGCGGGCAAGATCCGCGCCGTCGGCCTGTCGAACGACACCGCCTGGGGCGCGATGACGATGCTGTCGCTGGCCGAGAAGCACGGCCTGCCGCGCATCGCCTCGATCCAGAACGAATACAACTTCCTCTACCGCGCCTTCGATCTCGACCTTGCCGAGGTCAGCCATCACGAGGATATCGGCCTGCTCGCCTATTCGCCGCTCGCCGCCGGCCTGATGAGCGGCAAGTATCTCAACGGCGCGTGCCCGGAAGGCTCCCGCCTCAGCATCAACGGCGACCTCGGCGGCCGCTACACCGAATACCAGGAAGGCGCCGTCGCCGCCTATGCCGAGCTCGCCCGCACCCACGGCCTTGATCTCGCCCAGATGCAGCTCGCCTTCAGCCTCACCCGCCCCTTCATGACCTCGGTCATCATCGGCGCGACGAGCATGGCACAGCTGAAGACGAATATCGGTGCCAGGGATGTCAGGCTGTCAGCCGAAGTGCTGAAGGGAATCGGGCGGCTGCACCGCCAGTTCCCGGCGCCGATCTGAGCACGCGTCAGTGGCTGCTCCGTAACAGAGAATGTGAGACCAGCACCGGCTGCGGCCGGGATCTTCCGAGCCCATACAAAAATGGCCTGCTGCATGCAGCAGGCCATTGCGCGACCTCAAAGGATCAGGAACGCTTCCTGATCGTGCCGTAGACGATGTTCCGGTTGGTGCCGAACCAGACACTCGCGTCAACGCTGTTGCGCTCGACGCTCGAATTGATGACGTTCCACATGTCCGCCTCCGAGCGCAGGAGCAGCGCCCAGTTCATGAACGATTCCATATAGCCGTCGTCGGCCATGTCCTGCGCGAAATTGGCGAAAAGGAAGACACCGCCGGGCTTGAGCATGTCCATGCAGGCCTGCGTCAGCTTCACCGCGACCTTGTCTGCAAGATAGTCGTAGAGACCGGCGGCATAGATAAAATCAAACGTGCCGAGCCGATGCTTCTTGCTGAGCAGCCCGCGGACGGAACCATCGATTGCCTCGATGCTGGTGCCCTGGAAATCCCGGGCGATCGATCCGATGCTGAGCGGGTCCTGATCGAGAGCCACCCACCGCTTGATCTGCCCGTTTTTCAGAGCGACCGAGCTGTCGGCTTCGCGCAGGTGGCCTGCGGCGACCGTGAGTATCTCGGTTTCGGGGCCTTTTTCCGCGGCGATCTCGTCAACGTAGCGGGTCAGGATGTCGCGCCGCTCCCTGACTGCGACGGGGCCTGGGGCGTTCCGGGTATATTCATAAATCCCCAGCCCAAGCGGAGTGGACTTTGCGACTTCGTGGGCAACGGCGGGGTGGCCGTAGATGAAGTCGATCAGGCTCGCGTCACCGGAATAGCCGCGCGGCTTCTCGAAAGACCAGCGCGTGAACGGGTCCTGCTGAAAGATCTTCGCCGATGGATGGCCCTGCACGATCGGGATCAGCGCCTGCCAGACGCTTGGCTCGAACTTGTTGCGCGTCTCATGCAGCGCGCCGATGAGCCGCTTTACGGTTTGTGCCGGGTCCCGGGCTTCGTCGATCTGCTGCATGGCAATTGCCAGCACAAGCGCAAGTTCGGCTTTCGCTGTTGCCAGCTGCTCGTCGTGTCGATCGGTTTTGGAGGAAGAAAGTTCGGTGATGATGGATTGGGGGGTGATCAGGCTTTCGCCGTCGAAAGCAATATTGAATTGGGACACTCGAACCTCGTGAATTAATAGATCATTAATATTATGGTGAAAAATGGAGGGAGTGCCAATCCGAGCCGCCTGCTTTCGCATGGTATGGTTAACGCCCTCACGTACCGGTTGACTCCGCTGCGTGAGGGGCTTCATCGTGCGCCGAGTTCAGAAAAAGTTAAGGCACCTCCCCTATGGTGCCGAAAAGTGCTGCCCTTTCCTGATAGGTTTCCTGTCTGGATGGCCGGCGTGGGGCGCCTGAAACAGCGTCGATTGCTGGAAAGAGACCTCAAGGCTCGAGAAAATGCGACGCAACGCAATGGAAAGTGCATGAAGCACACGTTGGCCGACGTAGTTGAAATCGATCTGCACACCGAGCCGCCGAGACCGGCCTCGGGGGAGCTTCGTGCGCTCTATCGGCAGGAAGGCCAAAGCACGCGCAGACAGGCCACCAGACACGGCCTGTGGATCGCCGTCGCCGCCTATCTGCTGTTTTCGATCACCGACATTTTGCTCGTTCCGGACGTCGCGCTCTACACGATCGCCGCCCGCTTCGCCGTCGGCATCGTCGCAATCGCCGCGCTGGAAACGCAGGTCCGCCTGAATGCCAGCGCAAACGCGATCGATGCCACCAGTGCGGGCGCGGTTATCCTCGCCTATGCCGGTTGGTTATGCACGGCCATGATGACCACAGATATCCAGAGCATATCCTACTACATGGTCTTCGGCGCCATCTTCATGATGAGCGTCAACCTGTTCTTCAGCTTCCACTTTCGCCTTTCGGTCGTCGCATCGGTCATCATTCTCGTCATTTTCCTGGCCGCTCTGCTGTCCTTCCCGCCGATGGACCCCACCTACAAGCTGGCATTCGGTACCTTTTGCGCCTCATGCTTCGTCTTCACGTCCTATGTGAACTGGAAGCTCAACAGGGAACGCTACAAGGTCTTCCTCAACGCCCTGGAGGCGAAGGTTCAGCACAACGAGGCGTCCGAACGCGGCAAAGCGCTGCTGCGGCTGTCGAACACCGATCCTTTGACCGGCCTTGCAAATCGCCGGGCCATCGACCAGAGGCTGCGCAGTCTCTGGAACGACTGGCAAAAATCCGCCAAGAGCTTTGCGGCCATCCTGATCGACGTCGATTTCTTCAAGCGATACAACGACTGTTACGGCCATCAGGAAGGCGACCGCTGCCTCGTCGAGGTGGCCAATGCACTCCAGGCTTCGATCAGCGCCTATGGCGGGTCGATCGGACGCTATGGTGGCGAAGAGTTCATCGTTCTCGCCCACTTGGATGCCGGCGAGCGGGTGGCGGAGCTTGCGGAAGCCATTCGTCGCACGGTCGAGGACCTGGAGCTCGCGCACGGCCAGCGGCGGGACGGCACGTCGATCGTCACCGTCAGCGTTGGCGCCTCGTTCACCAGGAATCAAACGGGCACGAAGCTCGAGAAGGTCATCCACGAGGCGGACCGCGCCCTTTACGCAGCCAAGGCAAGCGGCCGCAACTGTGTGCGCCTGTTCGATCCGAACGATCCCCAGAGCAGCGACGAGAGCGAGAACGTCGCGGCCTTGCTGAAGATCGCCATCGACCAGCATCTGGTTTCCCTCGTCTACCAGCCGATTCGCAATGTCGCCTCGGGCCGGGTTGACGCCGTCGAAGCGCTGATGCGCCTGAGAATGCTGGACGGCACCGCGGTCACGCCGAGCCTTTTCATCCCCGTCGCGGAACGGACCGGGGCCATCCTGGAACTCGGGCGCTGGGCCATACGGACGGTGTGCCGCGAACTCCTGATGAACGACCACGTGCCGGTGGTCAGCGTCAACGTCTCGCCCATCCAGCTCAAGACCCCCGGCTTTGCTGCATCCGTCGCGGCGATCCTCGGCGAGACCGGCGTTGCCGGAGGCCGGCTGGCGCTGGAGATCACCGAAGGCCTCGAAATGGAGATGCATTCGGACATTCTCCGCTGCATCAGCGACCTGAAGACGCTGGGTATCCGGATCTGGCTCGATGATTTCGGGACAGGCTTTGCCGGTCTTTCCTGGCTTCGCCTGATCGATTTCGACACGGTGAAGATCGATCGCTCGTTCCTGCACGATTGCGGCACCCCGCGCGGGAAGGCCATGCTCCAGGACATCATCGGCCTGGTGCGAAATCGCGGCCACAACATCCTCGTCGAAGGGGTGGAAACCGATGAGCAGCTCAGGCTCATGCAGGAATTCCGCATAGACCAGGTCCAAGGCTACCACGTCGGCCGCCCGGCCCCCGCAGAAACCTTCACGCCGCCCCCACCTGCCGACCCGCACCGGGCGCGGCTGATGAGACCGGCGGGATGATGGGGGGAGCCGCGCAGGCCACGCCGCCACGCGCTAATTTCCCCCCACCCCTTGCTTCTCGGGCAAAAATGCGTATAAGCGCGCTGTTCGCAACATCCGGTCTTCTGGCTGGTGGCTGAACGGAGGGCCGGTTTCCGCTTTTAGAAACCTGTCAGGACCTAAAGGGGTCCAGCCTCCCGTGTCTCCGCTCTCGACCGTCTCGAAACAACACTTTCTTGCCCGCTCGCTTGAGCCAAAAGAACAGTCGTTGAGGCTTAGCCGCCGGGGTCCGGGTGACGATTAACGCAAGAAAGGCAAAGCCTCATGGCTCTTTATGAACATGTATTCCTTGCCCGGCAGGATATTTCCGCTCAGCAGGTCGACGCTCTCGTCGAACAGTACAAGGGTGTACTGGAAGCTAACGGCGGTAAGGTCGGGCGCGTCGAAAACTGGGGCCTCAAGTCCCTGACGTACCGCATCAACAAGAACCGCAAGGCTCACTACGTTCTGATGGACATCGATGCTCCGGCACCGGCCGTTCACGAAGTAGAGCGCCAGATGCGCATCAACGAAGATGTTCTTCGTTACATGACCATTGCTGTTGAAAAGCATGAAGACGGCCCGTCCGCCATGATGCAGAAGCGCGACCGCGACGACCGTCCGCGCCGCGATGGCGATCGTCCGGAGCGTGGCTTCGGCGACCGCGGCCCGCGTCCGGACCGTGGTGATCGTGAAGACCGTCCGCGCCGTCCGCGCGAAGATCGTGCATAAGGTTTAGGAGAAAAGACAATGGCTGACATTTCATCCGCTCCGGCCCGCCGCCCGTTCCATCGCCGCCGCAAGACCTGCCCCTTCTCCGGCGCCAACGCTCCGAAGATCGACTACAAGGACATCCGTCTCTTGCAGCGCTACATTTCCGAGCGCGGCAAGATCGTTCCGTCCCGCATCACGGCAGTTTCCCAGAAGAAGCAGCGCGAACTGGCCCAGGCCATCAAGCGCGCCCGCTTCCTCGGCCTCCTGCCCTACGTCATGTCCTAATGCACGTCCCCTTGGAGCCCCGCTCCAAGGAAAGGCATATGCATCTGGAATGACTTGACTCTCCGTCAGTCTGTTGACTCGACGGAAGCTGACTCAAGGTGAGGCGATAGGCCACCGGCATTGCCTCACCTTCTCCCTTTCGCGTTGGGCGCGGATCGGAAACACCGGCGCAGTTGCGCTAAAACCCATGTTGGGGCTTCGTTCCTGTAAGAGGAAACGCCTCTAACTGCTTGATAAGCAGGACAGCGACCGTGAAGACACCGAATGCAACATCGCTGCTGACCGGCGCCCTCGCCGGCGTGACCGCTGCCCTGCTTTTGCTCGGCGTGAACGCGCAGTCGTATTTCGCCATCCTGTTCGTCGCTGCTGCAGCACTGCCTGTTCTCATCGCCGGCCTCGGCTGGGGCAATGCCGCCGCCGCCGTTGCCGTTGTCGTCGCGGGTCTCGGCCTTGCGATGTTTGCCTCGCCCTTGTCTGCCCTGTTCGTCGTGATCATCATGCTCGCACCGGCCGCCTGGCTCAGCCACCTCGCCAATCTGGCACGGCCGGCTTCCGAACTCGGCGGCCCGGACGGCGCGCTTGCCTGGTATCCATTGTCGGATATCCTCAGCCACCTCGTCCTCCTGGTAACGGGCGCCGCCATCATCATCGGCGCGATCACCGGATATGACGACAGCCTTGCCAGCCTTGTCGTTGATCAGGTCGTGATCGCGATGAAGGCACAGGATCCGCAGTACAATCTGAGCCCGGAAGTGATCGAGCAGCTCAAGTCCGCCTTCCATATTGGGTGGCCGCTGCTGTTTGGCACCCTCTGGGTCATGATCCTGTTTACGGCCTATTACGTCGCCAGCCGCATCGTCCAGATGTCGGGCAAGAACCTGCGCCCGCGTGAGGACATGCCGTCGACGCTGCGCATGCACCGCTATTCCATCTTCGCCTTCCTCGGCGGCCTGGTTCTCGCCTTCATGGGTGGAAGTCTGGCCACGATCGGCGCAGTCATCTGCGGCACCTTCGGCGCGGGTTTCCTGCTTGCCGGTTTCGCCGTCTTCCATTTCCGCACGCGTGGCAAGTCCTGGCGGCTGCCCGTTCTGTGGATCGGCTACATGTCGGTTCTGATCTTCCAGGTGCCGGCATTCTTCTTTCTCCTGTCGGGTCTGATGGACACGCGGCGCGCCATCGCGCTGTCGCCGGCAGGGAAAACGACTGACACTGAAACAAAAGACCTCTGAACAGACAAACGAAAGGACATCCCCATGCAAGTCATTCTTCTCGAACGCGTCGCCAAGCTCGGCCAGATGGGCGAAACCGTCAAGGTTCGCGACGGCTTTGCCCGTAACTACCTCTTGCCGCTCGGCAAGGCGCTGCGCGCCAACGAAGCCAACAAGAAGCGTTTCGAAGCCGAGCGCTCGACTCTGGAAGCCCGCAACCTCGAGCGCAAGTCCGAAGCCCAGACCGTTGCCGAACAGCTGGACGGCAAGTCCTTCGTCGTCGTTCGCTCGGCTGGCGAAACCGGTCAGCTCTACGGTTCGGTCGCTGCCCGCGATATCGTTGAAGTTCTGGGTGCCGAAGGCTTCAACATCGGCCGCAACCAGGTCGACCTCAACAACCCGATCAAGACCATCGGCCTGCACGACGTCGTCCTGCACCTGCATGCCGAAGTCGAAATCAAGATTCAGATGAACGTTGCCCGTTCGGCTGAAGAGGCAGAACGCCAGCTCAAGGGCGAAAGCCTCACCTCCGCCGACGCCATCTACGGCGTTGACGAAGACGCCCTGAAGCCGGAAGACTTCTTCAACCCGGAAGCTGAATTCGAAGCCGAAGAAGAATAAGCCCGACGAACGGCGGCGCCGGTTCAGGCTCCCGTCTTCAACAAAACAGAAAGGCCCGCGGCCCGCCCGCGGGCCTTTCTGCGTCTCAAGGTACGTGAACGTCGTTGCATCCTGAGCGGTGGACAGCCGGATAGTTGCGGCCAAAAAATCCTGCGACCGGTTCGAACCGAGGTTAGACTAGCCGCTGACGACAGCGATTCGCGCCAGAAATCCAGTCAATAGCCGATGCCCGTATCGACAGATTTTTCGTACTAAGCAGCACGACCCTGTGAACAACGGTGACGGCTTGCCGTCGGATCGAATGCGTCGGCGGCTGTTGCAGCCATGCACTAGACCCCTGACCGCAATGTTCGCAAATCGGTACCGCAACCATCAGACCACGCGAGACAGAGACGGAACGCCATGAACGAAGCAGCGCGCAGACTTGTCCCCCTAGCCAAGGATCAGGCCGAAGCACAGTATCGCGAGGCGCCGAACAATCTCGAGGCCGAGCAGGCGCTGCTGGGCGCCATTCTCGTCAACAACGATGCCTTCTACCGCGTCTCGGACTTTCTGAAGCCCGTCCATCTCAATGAGCCGCTGCACCGCAAGATCTTCGAGGTCGCCGGCGACATCATCCGCATGGGCAAGACCGCCAACCCGGTCACCATCAAGACCTTCCTGAAGGCCGACGAGAAGGTCGGCGACATGACAGTGGCGCAATATCTCGCCCGTCTCGCCTCGGAGGCCGTCTCGATCATCAATGCCGAGGACTATGGCCGCGCGATCTACGATCTGGCGCTGCGCCGCTCGCTGATCACCATCGGCGAGGACATGGTCAACATCGCCTACGACGCGCCGCTCGACATGCCGCCGCAGAGCCAGATCGAGGATGCCGAACGCCGGCTGTTCGAACTCGCCGAAACCGGCCGCTACGACGGCGGCTTCCAGTCGTTCAACGACGCGGTGGCATTGGCGATCGATATGGCGGGGCAGGCCTTCGAGCGCGACGGTTCGCTCTCGGGCATCTCCACCGGCATTCACTCGCTCGACGGCCGCATGGGTGGTCTGCAGCGCTCCGACTTGATCGTCCTTGCCGGACGTCCGGGCATGGGCAAGACCTCGCTTGCCACCAACATCGCCTACAACATCGCCGCGGCTTATGAAGGCGAAGTCCAGGCGGACGGGTCGATGAAGGCCAAGAACGGCGGCGTCGTCGGCTTCTATTCGCTCGAAATGTCGTCGGAGCAGCTGGCAACACGTATCATTTCCGAACAGACGGAAGTCTCCTCCTCGAAGATCCGGCGCGGCGATATTTCCGAGCACGATTTCGAGAAACTCGTCGCCTGCTCGCAGCACATGCAGAAGGTGCCGCTTTACATCGACCAGACCGGTGGCATCTCGATCGCCCAGCTTTCGGCCCGAGCGCGTCGCCTCAAGCGCCAGCGCGGTCTCGACTGCCTTGTGGTGGACTATATCCAGCTGATGACCGGCTCGGGCAAATCCAGCGACAACCGCGTGCAGGAAATCACCCAGATCACCACGGGCCTGAAGGCGCTCGGCAAGGAGCTGAACGTGCCGATCATCGCACTCTCACAGCTCTCCCGCCAGGTGGAAAGCCGCGAGGACAAGCGTCCGCAGCTCTCCGACCTTCGTGAATCCGGCTCGATCGAGCAGGACGCCGACGTCGTGCTCTTCGTGTTCCGCGAGGAATACTACGTCAAGAACATGGAGCCGCGCGACGAGTTCGACCCGAAATACGAAGAGTGGAAGATGCAGTTCGAAAAGGTGAAGGGCACCGCGGACGTGATCATCGCCAAGCAGCGTCACGGGCCGACCGGCACCGTCAAGCTCGCCTTCCAGTCGGAGTTCACTCGCTTCACGGACCTCGCCGATCCGTCCTTCACACAGTACGAGCATTGACGGTGAAAAGCCGCGTGCGGAGAGACAATGGTCGCTCCGCACGTTGCAAATTGCCGGACTTCCGGATAAGCGGAAAGAAAATTAGCTGAATAGCCGCGACTGCAACGGTCGCGGTCCAACGTCTCTAGTCTGGGGAAATCTGTTCATGGACGCCTTAATCGCGCTGCTGCAGGTGCTTGCGATCGACCTTGTGCTCGCAGGCGACAACGCCATCGTCATCGGTCTTGCGGCAGCCGGTCTTCCCAAGGAGCAGCGCGGCAAGGCGATCCTGATCGGCATCGCGGCGGCAACCGTGCTGCGTATCGTCTTTGCCCTTCTCACCACGCAATTGCTGCAAATCCTGGGCCTGCTGCTCGTCGGTGGCATCTTGCTCCTGTGGGTCTGCTGGAAGATGTGGCGCGAACTCAGAACCACGGCGAAGGAAGAAGCTGAAGGCCTGGAATCGCTGACCGGCGAAGACATGGACAAGAATGGCACCGTCGGCGGCGCTCCCCGCAAGACGCTGAAGCAAGCAGCCATTCAGATCGTCGTCGCCGACGTCTCGATGTCGCTCGATAACGTGCTCGCTGTTGCCGGTGCGGCGCGCGAACATCCCAACATCCTCATCATCGGCCTTGCGGTATCGGTCGCGCTGATGGGTATCGCCGCATCGTTCATCGCCAAGCTGCTGCACCGCTTCCACTGGATTTCCTATGTCGGTCTCGCCATCATCCTCTTCGTTGCGCTGAAGATGATCTACGAGGGCTTCATGGAAGTGGAGCCCGTTCTGACGTCGTCCTTCATGTAATCGGAGAATGGCTGCCGGCGGCTAGGCTGCCGGTTGCCGCCTGAGCATCCGGGAAGCGGCGACAGATTTGCCGCTTCCGCGAGCGCTGCAATTGCAGTCGGGGCCGCTTGGCTGTATCCCTTGTGCCATGGCCCAATCGCACGATCCCTCCTCCACCCTTCCCGCATTCGATGCCGCCTCCAACCGTTTGATCATCGATCTCGGTGCGCTTGCGGACAATTGGCGCAAGATGGACAAGCTGTCCGGCAAGGCGCGTGCGGCCGCGGTGTTGAAGGCCAATGCCTATGGCATCGGCATCGAACCCGCAGCCGAAACACTGTATGCCGCCGGGGCCAGGGATTTCTTCGTTGCCAATGCCGAGGAAGGAGCTGCGCTGCGTCCATCGGTGCCGGACGGGCGCATCTACGTCCTCGCCGGCATGTGGCCGGGCAACGAACAGTTTTTCTTCGCCAACGGCCTGGTGCCGATCATCAATTCGCAAGAGCAGCTTGCCTTCTTCATGTCGGTTCTGTCGGAACGCGGCGATCATCCTTGCGTGCTGCACGTCGATACCGGCATGAACCGGCTGGGATTGAACGCGTCCGAGGCTCTGGCGCTGGCAAACGACCCGGCCCGCCCGGCGAGCTTTTCGCCCATCCTGGTGATGAGCCACCTCGCCTGCGCCGACGACCCGGACCATCCGCTGAACCGTCGTCAGCTTGAATCATTCCGGGCGGTTACCACCGCTTTCGAAGGCATCGAATCAAGCCTGGCCAACTCGGCCGGCGTGCACCTTGGACCGGATTTCCATTTCGATCTGACCCGTCCAGGCATTGCCGTCTATGGTGGCGAGGCTGTCAACGGCGTCGCGAATCCGATGAAGCCCGTAGTGACGGCGCAGGCCCGCATCATCCAGATCCGCAGCGTCCGGTCCGGCGAAACCGCAAGCTACGGGGCCTCGGCGCAATTTTCCCGCGACAGCCGCGTGGCAATCGTCGCCATCGGCTATGCCGACGGCTATCACCGCTCGGTGTCGGGCGGTGGCGTGACCTTGCGACAGGCGAGGCCGTCAGGTGCGTTCGGTTTCCTCAACGGCCACAGAGTTCCGCACCTCGGGCGCGTGACCATGGATTTGAGCCTGTTCGATGTTACCGACCTGCCGGAAAATGCGGTCCGGCCGGGCGACTATGTAGAGCTCTTTGGCAATAACGTCGCGGTCGACGATGTGGCGCGGGCGGGCGGCACGATCGGCTACGAGATGCTGACGAGTCTTGGGCATCGCTATGATCGCGCCTATATTGAAGCATAGGCAGGTAGGAACTGTTCCCACCTCGTGCTAGATTGACGGCAAAGGAGTTTCCCCATGTCCAACGCGAAAAAATCCTTCGTCATCGGCGATCACTTCGACGGCTTCATCGAGGAACAGGTGAAGTCGGGCCGTTTCAACAATGCAAGCGAAGTCGTACGCGCAGGGCTGCGGCTGCTCGAAAGGGACGAGGCGAAACTCGCGGAATTGAGGCGGCTGATCAAGGAAGGCGACGACGACATCGCGGCGGGGCGTGTCTACGAGTACAAAGACGGCGAGGCGCTGCTGAACGATATAATGCACGGGCAGCATGACGATTAAGAGCCGCAAACCAATTTTCTCGCGGGCGGCTCGCGCGGACCTTCGGTCAATCTTCAAGTACATTGCGACAACAAATCCTCAAGCGGCCGCCAACTTCATTCTCGACATCAACCTGAAAATTCGCTCAATCGCACGCAGCGGCTTTCCAGGCGTCGCGCGCGATGAAATCGGTCAGAGTCTCCGCGGTTTGCCTTATCGCGACCGCTGCATCTATTTCCGCGTGACGGATTCCCATATCTACATCGTCCGCATCCTCCACGGTCGCCAGGACATCTCCTCCGAAGACTTCTCCGAAAGCGAAATTTGATGGCGAAAGCCCGGACACAATTCATCTGCCAGAACTGCGGCACCGTTCATCCCCGCTGGGTCGGAAAATGCGAAGGCTGCGGCCAGTGGAACACCATCGTCGAAGAAGACCCGATGGGTGGCATCGGCGGCGGACCCGGCAAGACACCGAAGAAGGGCCGGCCGGTTGCGCTGACGACGTTGTCCGGCGAGATCGAGGACGCGCCGCGCATTCAAAGCGGCATTTCCGAACTTGACCGTGCGACCGGCGGCGGTTTCGTGCGCGGCTCGGCCGTTCTTATTGGCGGCGATCCCGGCATCGGCAAATCGACGGTGCTGATGCAGGCGGCAGCGGCGCTGTCGCGGCGCAAGCATCGGATCATCTACGTGTCCGGAGAAGAAGCCGTGGCGCAGGTCCGTCTGCGGGCTCAAAGACTGGGGGCGGCCGATACCGACGTGCTGCTGGCGGCCGAAACCAACGTCGAGGACATCCTGGCGACGCTGGGTGAAGGCAAGCGGCCCGATCTCGTCATCATCGATTCGATCCAGACCCTGTGGAGCGACATCGTCGATTCGGCGCCGGGCACTGTGACGCAGGTGCGCACCGGCGTGCAGGCGATGATCCGCTTTGCCAAGCAGACCGGCGCGACGGTCGTGCTTGTCGGCCACGTCACCAAGGAAGGCCAGATCGCAGGGCCGCGGGTCGTCGAGCATATGGTCGATGCCGTTCTCTATTTCGAAGGGGATCGGGGCCATCACTACCGGATTCTCCGCACCGTCAAGAACCGCTTCGGTCCGACCGACGAGATCGGCGTGTTCGAGATGTCGGACAAGGGCCTGCGCGAAGTCAGCAACCCGTCGGAGCTTTTCCTCGGCGAGCGCAATGCGAAATCTCCGGGCGCCGCCGTCTTTGCCGGCATGGAGGGAACGCGGCCCGTACTGGTCGAGGTTCAGGCGCTGGTCGCGGCAACGTCGCTTGGCACGCCGCGCCGCGCCGTCGTCGGCTGGGACGGAGCCCGGCTGTCGATGATCCTTGCAGTCCTGGAAGCGCATTGCGGGGTGCGGCTCGGCCAGCACGATGTCTATCTCAATGTCGCCGGTGGATACCGGATTTCCGAGCCCGCAGCCGATCTCGCTGTCGCTTCCGCGCTGGTTTCGTCGCTTGCCGGTCTTGCCCTTCCCTCCGATTGCGTCTATTTCGGCGAAGTCAGTCTGTCCGGCGCCATCCGGCCGGTTGCCCATACAGCGCAGCGCCTCAAAGAAGCCGAAAAGCTCGGCTTTTCACAGGCTGTCCTGCCCTCCGCCTCTGCCGACCTGCCCAAGGGTAACGGCATGAGCTGGAGCGAGATGGAAAGCCTGCCGGATCTGGTGGCGCGCATCGCCGGCTCGAAGGGAGCCTTGAAGCAGGCAGACAATGATGATTGAGGAAAACGCCGCGTAAAATCGGCGAATTCCGGTGAAAACAGTGTTCAACGATGAACCATCGAAAGACGCTTCCGGCGTGATGATATATGGTTCGCGGAAAATCAGCGTGGGTCGCGCTGCATAGTTTTTAAATCGCGCTCGATTTAAAAACTATGCAGCAGATACAAAGGAGTTGCTGCGTCCTTTGCGCGTCCGATTGGACGCGCGGCGCAGCAGGCGGTTTCGGAGTAGGACAATATGCCCATTACAATTCTCGACGGTATCGTTCTCGGCGTCGCGCTTTTCTCTGCCATCCTGGCAATGGTGCGCGGCTTTTCCCGGGAAGTGCTGTCGGTCGCAAGCTGGGTCGGCGCCGCGGCCGCTGCCTACTTCCTCTACCCCTTTCTCCTGCCCTACGCGAAGAACTACACGAGCAGCGACACCGTCGCGATGATCGGCTCGGCCGGTGTGGTCTTCCTCATCGCCTTGATCGTCATCTCGTTCATCACCATGCGGATCGCCGATTTCATCATCGACAGCCGTATCGGCGCGCTTGACCGGACGCTCGGCTTCCTCTTTGGCGCTGCCCGCGGTATTCTGCTGGTCGTCGTCGCCATGCTGTTCTTCAACTGGCTGGTCGCGCCGCAGCAGCAGCCGGGTTGGGTGACAACTGCCAAGTCCAAGCCGCTGCTCGACAACCTCGGCGGCAAGCTGATCGCGCTCCTGCCGGAAAATGCCGACGCGACGATCCTCGACCGCCTGCGCGGCAAGGATACGACCGGCGAAGGCGAGAACGAAGGCACTGGCGGCACGACCACTCAGCCGCCGGCCGAGGAAACGCCCGCGACCAATGGCGCGGCGACCAACGGCTAAGGCCGAGTGATGGAAAAATATGGGCCCGCTCCGGCGGGCTCTGTCCATTTGGCAATGATGGCATGCAATTCCCTCAAGTCCTTGTGGCTTGAAGGGCCGATGACCCGATACAATATGCGCAACGCGTTCCTGCCCTTAGGATAAAGGCCAACAGCGATGACCCATTTGCGATCCGAAGAGATCAACGACGAATTCGATGGCGATACGCTGCACGAGGAATGCGGCGTTTTCGGTATCCTCGGGCATCAGGACGCCGCGACCTTGACGGCGCTCGGCCTGCATGCGCTGCAGCATCGCGGACAGGAAGCGGCCGGCATCGTCACCTTCGACGGCAAGCAGTTCCGTACCGAAAAGCGCATGGGGCTGGTCGGCGACCACTATACCGATCCGGCGATCCTCGCCAAATTGCCCGGTTCGATCGCCATCGGCCATACGCGCTACTCCACCACCGGCGAAGTGGCGCTGCGCAACGTACAGCCGCTGTTTGCCGAACTGGAAGTCGGCGGCATCGCCATTGCCCATAACGGCAACTTCACCAACGGCCTGACGCTGCGCCGCCAGATCATTGCCACCGGCGCCATCTGTCAGTCGACCTCGGACACCGAGGTCGTGCTTCACCTGATTGCCCGCTCGCGCCATAGCTCGACGGCAGACCGCTTCATCGACGCGATCCGGCAGATGGAGGGCGGCTATTCGATGCTCGCCATGACGCGCACCAAGCTGATTGCCGCGCGCGACCCGACCGGCATCCGGCCGCTGGTGATGGGTGAACTCGACGGCAAGCCGATCTTCTGTTCGGAAACCTGCGCGCTCGACATCATCGGTGCGAAATATATCCGCGACGTCGAGAACGGCGAAGTGATCATCTGCGAAATCCAGCCGGACGGTTCGATCCAGATCGATGCGCGCAAGCCGGTGAACCAGCAGCCGGAACGGCTCTGCCTGTTTGAGTATGTCTATTTCGCCCGCCCCGATTCGGTCGTCGGCGGCCGCAGCGTCTATGTGGCGCGCAAGAACATGGGCATCAATCTCGCCAAGGAATCGCCCGTCGAAGGCGACGTTGTCGTTCCGGTTCCGGATGGCGGCACGCCGGCGGCGCTTGGCTATGCCCAGGCGAGCGGCATTCCCTTCGAATACGGCATCATCCGCAACCACTATGTCGGGCGCACCTTCATCGAGCCGACGCAGCAGATCCGCGCCTTCGGCGTCAAGCTGAAGCATTCGGCCAACCGCGCCATGATCGAAGGCAAGCGCGTCGTGCTGGTCGACGATTCGATCGTGCGCGGCACCACCTCGCTGAAGATCGTGCAGATGATCCGCGATGCAGGCGCGACCGAAGTCCATGTCCGCGTTGCGAGCCCGATGATCTTCTATCCCGATTTCTACGGCATCGACACGCCGAACGCTGACAAGCTGCTCGCCAACCAGTATGCCGACGTCAAGGCGATGGCGAAATATATCGGCGCCGACTCGCTGGAGTTCCTGACGATCGACGGCCTTTATCGCGCCGTCGGCGGCGAGGACCGCAATCCGGCCCGCCCGCAGTTCACCGATCATTATTTCACCGGTGACTATCCGACCCGGCTTCTCGACAAGAACGGCGAGACCGCCGGTCTCAAGCTGTCCGTGCTTGCCAGCAACGGCTGACGCTGTTCCTCGAATCGGAAAGGATTCGAGGAAACTGCCCTTCGGCTCTTGAACCTGCCGCACCATGTCTTGCGTCTTCGCCCAGACGTGTGGCACAGCAGGGCCGCATCAATGAATTCGGAGCCACCCAGACATGATCGATCTCAAGGGCCGCATAGCACTGGTCACCGGCGCATCGCGCGGCATCGGCTATTTCACCGCGCTTGAACTGGCCAAGGCCGGCGCCCAGGTGATCGCCTGCGCCCGCACCATCGGCGGGCTGGAAGAGCTGGACGATGCGATCAAGGCTGCGGGCGGGCTGCCGGCAACGCTGGTTCCCTTCGACCTTGCCGACATGGCGGCGATCGACAAGCTCGGCGGCGCCATCCATGAACGCTGGGGCAAGCTCGATATTCTCGTTGCCAATGCCGGCGTGCTCGGCGTCATCTCGCCGATCGGCCATGTCGAGGCCAAGGTGTTCGAGAAGGTGATGACCATCAACGTCACCGCGACATGGCGGCTGATCCGCTCGGTCGACCCTCTCTTGCAGCAGTCGGACGCCGGCCGCGCGCTCATCCTGTCCTCCAGCGCCGCGCACAAGTGCAAGCCGTTCTGGGGCCCCTACTCCGCCTCCAAGGCTGCAGTCGAAGCCCTGGCGCGCACCTGGGCCGGCGAAACGCAGCGCCTGCCGCTGCGCATCCTCAGCGTTGACCCGGGTGCCACCCGCACCGCCATGCGCGCGCAAGCCATTCCCGGCGAAGACCCGTCGACCGTGCCGCATCCTTCGGAAGTCGCCGCCAAGCTGCTGCCGCTGGTCGGCCCGGACCAGACTGAGACCGGCAAGCTCTTCATCCTGCGCGAAAACCGGATCGTCGACTATCGGCTGCCGGATTGATCTTTGAATACAGAAACTGAAAAAGCCGCCGCGGGTTTCTCGCGGCGGCTTTTTTTATGAGCAGCAAAGACCCTATTGCTTGTCCTCCGGCAACCCGTCTTCGACCGGCACCGGGTGATCCGGATGGAGCGGCCAGTCGCCGTATTTCTTCTGCCACTTGCGCGCGCCGAACGGCAGGCTGACGAGATATCCGACAGCCGTGATCACCATCGTCTCCCAGGTGAAGCTCATCAGCGTCGCGACATAGAGCACGACGAAGAGGATGACGGGCAGGACGAGATCGCGGCGGACGCGGTTTTCCGACTTGCCGGACCAGACCGGCAGGCGGCTGACCAGCAGGAAGGCGATCAGCACGGTATAGGCCGACGAAACCAGAGCGACGACGCGATCCGGGGCAAGGCCGAGAAGACCGAGATACATCGGCAGGAGGACGAGCATGGCGCCGGCCGGCGCCGGCACACCGACGAAATATTCCGACTGCCAGGAAGCCTTCACTTCGCGCTCGGCCATGACGTTGAAGCGGGCAAGGCGCAGGCCGGCGGCGATGACGTAGATCAGCGCTGCGATCCAGCCGAGCGAGCGGGCCTGGTCGAGAACGAAGGCGTAGAGAACCAGTGCGGGCGCGACGCCGAAATTGACGATGTCGGCAAGCGAATCCATCTGCGCGCCGAACTTCGAGGTCGCCTTCATCAGCCGTGCCACGCGGCCGTCGATGCCGTCGAGGAAGGCCGCGACCAGAACCATGGCGACGGCGAGCTCGAAGCGGTTTTCGAACGCCAGCCTGACGCCGGACAATCCGGCGCAGATGGCAAGCACGGTGATCATGTTGGGCACGATCAGCCGCAGCGGAATTTCCCGAAGGCGCGGGCCCCGCGCCTCGTCGTTCGGGCCGTTCGGTTCAAAGGACGGAAAGGGCGTTTCCATGACGTGCTCCTGTTCCAGTTTCAATGAAGCCGCCATCAACCGCGGCGGCTGATGACCGGACCCTTGGCGGAGCCGAATTCCGCAAGTACGGTTTCGCCGGCAATCGCGGTCTGGCCGAGGCTGACGCGTGGCTGTGCTCCCTCCGGAAGGAAGACGTCGAGCCGGGAGCCGAAGCGAATGAGGCCGAAGCGCTCGCCCGGCTGCAGCGTATCGCTTTCCGCCGACCAGCAGACGATGCGTCGGGCGACGAGGCCGGCAATCTGGACAACGCCGATTTCGCCATGGGCGGTTTCGATGACGAGGCCGTTGCGCTCGTTTTCGTGGCTTGCCTTGTCAAGCTCGGCATTGACGAACTTGCCGGCTCGATAGGCGATGCGGCGGATCGTGCCGCGCATCGGCGCTCGGTTCACGTGGCAATTGAAGACATTCATGAACACCGAGATGCGCAGCATCGGGTCGGTGCCAAGGCCAAGTTCGTCCGGCGGCGTGACGAGCGCGATCGAGGAGACGCGGCCGTCGGCCGGGCTGATGACCAGATCGTCATCGAGCGGCGTCATGCGTTCGGGGTCGCGGTAGAAATAGGCGCACCAGGCGGTCAGGACGAAGCCGATCCACATCAGCGGCTCCCAGAGAAATCCGAGGATCAGCGAGACGACGAAGAAACCGGCGATGAAGCGATAACCTTCCTTGTGCACCGGAACCAGCGTGTTGCGCACCGTATTGATCAAGCTCATGAAAAGGGATCTCCAGATTTTCGTTCGGCTAGGACCTACAGGGAAAAAGCAACGGTTGGTAGTCGTTAGTGGGTAGTGAGCAGTGAGAAGTTCTTAGAAAGCCCGCTATCCACTACTCACTGCTCACTAATCACTCCCAATCACACTGCCGCTGCACCGCGCACGACAACTCCCAGATCGTCGCTTTCGCGGACCTTCTTCAGCATTTCCTCGGCCTGGGTCGCTTCGCGCTGGCGGTTCCACATCGAGGCGTAAAGGCCGTCGCGGTCGATAAGTTCCCCATGCGTGCCCCGCTCGGCGATGCCGCCATCCTTCAGGACGATGATCTCGTCGGCGTGAATGACCGTCGACAGGCGGTGGGCGATGACCAGCGTCGTGCGGTTCTGCGAGACGATATCGAGTGCTGCCTGAATCTCCTGCTCGGTGCGGGTGTCGAGCGCCGAAGTCGCCTCGTCGAGGATGAGGATCGGCGGGCTTTTCAGCACCGTGCGGGCGATGGCGACGCGCTGCTTCTCGCCGCCCGACAGCTTCAGGCCGCGCTCGCCGACCATCGCGCCGTAGCCCTCCGGCAGGCTCTCGATGAATTCGCCGATCTGGGCGATATCCGCCGCCGCCTCGATCTCCGCCTGCGTGGCCGAGGTGCGGCCGTAGCGGATGTTGTAGGCGATCGTGTCGTTGAACAGTACCGTATCCTGCGGCACCATGCCGATCACGGCGCGCAGGCTCTTCTGCTTCACATCGCGCACGTCCTGACCATCGATGGTGATGGCGCCCTCCTGGACATCGTAGAAACGGTAGAGAAGGCGCGACAGCGTCGATTTGCCGGCGCCCGAGGGACCGACGACGGCGACGGTCTTTCCGGCCGGGACCTCGAAACTGATGCCCTTGAGGATCGGACGGGCCGGATCATAGGCGAAATGCACGTCCTTGAAGGCAATCGCGCCGCGATTGATCACCAGTTCCTTCGCGTCCGGACAGTCGACGACCTCGGCCTCGACGTCGAGCAGGTCGAACATCTTCTCGATATCCGTCAGGCCCTGGCGGATTTCACGATAGACGAAGCCGATGAAGTTGAGCGGGATGGCGAGCTGGATCAGCATCGCATTGATGAAGACGAAATCGCCGAGCGTCTGCTCGCCGCGCTGCACGGCCAAGGCCGACATGACCATCATGACTGCGGTGCCCGCGCCGAAGATCAGCGCCTGGCCGAAGTTGAGCCAGCCGAGCGAGGTCCAGACCTGCGTGGCGGACCGCTCGTAGCGTGCCATGGACTGGTCGAAACGCTTGGCCTCCATCTCCTCGTTGCCGAAATATTTGACCGTCTCGAAGTTCAGAAGGGAATCGATCGCCTTGGTATTGGCGTCGGTATCGCTGTCGTTCATCGAGCGGCGGATCGAGATGCGCCAGTCGCTCGCCTTGATCGTGAACCAGATATAGAGCCAGACAGTGATGGCGGTCACCAGCAGATAGCCGAAGCCATACCCCCACCAGAAGACCACCGCCGTCATAAGGAACTCGATCAGGGTCGGCACCGTATTCAGGATGGTGAAGCGGACGATGGTTTCGATGCCCTTGGTGCCGCGCTCGATGATGCGCGACAGTCCGCCGGTGCGGCGTTCCAGATGGAAGCGCAGCGACAGCTGGTGCATGTGGACGAAGGTGCGATAGGCAAGCTGGCGCACCGCATGCTGGCCGACACTGGCAAAGAGAGCGTCGCGCAGCTGGTTCAGCCCCGCCTGCAGCAGCCGCGCCAGGTTATAGGCAAGCACGAGCATCACGGCGCCGGTGAAGACGGCGGGGAGAACGCCGACGATGTCGGTCTTGCCGTTCAAGGCATCGGTCGCCCATTTGAAGAAATAAGGCACGAGCAACAGCACGATCTTGGCGACCAGCAGGATGAGGGTCGCCCAGACGACGCGCATCTTGAGGTCGGTACGGTCGGTCGGCCACATATAGGGCCAGAGGTTCATGATCGTCTGCAGCGGATTGCCTGCATCCGCCGATACCGTCTTCTTCTGCGCTGCCACTTTGTGTCCGCCTTCGTTCTTCGACTGCCTGTTTCTGACAGCCCCTGCGCGCTTGGATGTCACGACGATGACCATCGTTGGAAAGCGCGCCCGCAATCTCCAATCAAAAGCGGCGCCTTTCTCAAGGCGCCGCTTTTCGTTTCAGATAGGTTTCATGAAGACCGGCCGCAATGGAGCCGCCGACAAAAAGCGATCACGGCAGATGCTTCACGTGCTTGCGGTGCATCTCCCGCGCTTCAGCCTCCGACATAGCCTTGTCCGGCACGCCGAAGATCTGGCCCGGCAGGATGCGGTCCGGATTGGCGATCTGGTCCTCGTTGGCGAGATAGATCGTCGTGTAGCGAACCCCCGCACCATAGACGCGGCGCGAAATCTGCCAGAGCGTATCGCCACGGCGGATGATCACCGAAGTCTTGCTCTGCTGCAGCGGCGCCTGCTGCACCGTTTCCGGCTCGGCAGCTGCCTGCCCGGTTGCCGGTTTCTCGGCCGGTGCGGCATTGTCGGTGCCTGTCGCAGCGGCAGCGCCTGACTCTGCGGAAGGCGTGGCTGACTCTGCGGCAGGCTTCTCAGCCGTTTCCGCCGCCGGCTTGGCGATCTCGTTCTGCACCGGCTGGGTCGTTGCATCCGTCGCGACCGCATTGCCGCCGGTGCCGTCGGTACGCGGCATCAGCGCCGAGCCGACCGCGGCCTCGATCTTGCCGAGCGATGCGGAAACGCTGGCGGCATCCGCCGGCAGCGCCTTCAGCACGGCAAGCGCATCGGCCGCGGACTTGGCCGCCTTGGCCGCCATTTCCTTGACGCCGGCATCGAGATTGTCGGCGACCTTGAAGTCGGCGAGCGACTTCAAGGCAATTTCCGTTGCCGAGCGCGCCGCCGCCAGTTCTTCCGCCGTCGGCACCTTGCCATCCGCAAACAGCCCCTTGAGCAGGCCAAGCGCCTTCGTCGCCTCCATCCGCAGGCCATCGAAGCTGCCGCCCTCGAGGGGTGCGACAGTCCCTTGCGCACCGGGTTGAGCGACCGCTGCCACCTGATCGCCGGCCGGGCGATCGAAGGGAACGGAAGCGCGCGTGTCGACCGTGCTGCCGTCAGCGCCCATCACGTCGGCGCGGATCGTGTGGCCTCCCACCGGCAGGTCGATCGCGCCTTCAACGACAAAACGCCCCTGCTCGTCGGCCTTAATTTCGCCGACAGGCTTGTCATCGGCATAGACGCGCACCAGCGCGCCGGCCTTGGCGTTGCCGGCAACGAAAATCTTCTTGCCTTCGATCTCGACCGCGGAGACAACGACGGCCGGCTTCTCGCCGGTTGCCGGGGTCTGGGACGGAACGGCGGTATCCGTCGCCGATGCACCGGGAACAGGCTCTGCCTTTGCAACTTCGCCCGTCGTTGACTGGGTAGCCGCATCAGCAGGCTTTGCCTCGGCCACCGGTTTGGTGATGATGCGGCTCGCCTCGCCCGGCTTCGACACCATGGCGAGCAGTTCGCCGGCCTTGTCCTTGGGGATCGAAACGGTGGCGACCTCTTCCGAGGACTTGGTTGCGCCGTTTTCGCCAACGCTGCGCAGCGTCAGCTGATAATCACCGGCTGCGAGCGGCTTGTCGAAAACCGCGGCAAAATCACCCGCCGCGCCGACGTCCGCCGTGCCGATGACGGTATCGCCGCTCATGATTTCAAGCTTGGTGTTGGGCTGCGCCCGCCCGGCAATGACCGTCGACCCGTCCGGTTCGACGCGCAGGACGTCGAAACCCGGCACTGTCCACGCCGCTACCGGATCGGCGGACTTGGCGGCGTCGGTCGCCGCCTCGCCTCCGGCATTGGGCTTTGCGCTCTTCGTATCGGCCAGCGTTGCCGAACTATCCGCCGGGGCATCGGCCGTGAGCGTGTCCTTGCCCTTGTTGATATTCGGCAGCACAAAGAAAACCATCAGCAGGGATGCAATTGCCAGGACGATAAGGGCCACCCAGCCGGCCTTGTTCTTCATCATGCATTTCTCCAAATGGCCCGAAGCCGCCTGTGCCCGCCATGGGCGCGAAAGGACGGCTCTCCCCAAGCCTACATGCCTGCCGCTTTCCGTTTGCCTAATCTCGCGGAATCAGCCCCCGCACATATCGTCTGCTCATTCTTAAAAATTGCTAACGATTTCCGCTGCTTTCCACAAGCACCACCGCATATTCAGGCATAGACACGGCCTTCATTTCCGTCATTTTTCTTGACGCGTGCTGCGGTGCAATGTCTCTTTGGGCCATGAACGAGAAAAATATCCCGATTCGATCCATTTGCGTCTACTGCGGCTCGCAGCCCGGTCGCGACCAATCCTATATCGATGCCGGCCGTATTCTCGGCAAATCCATCGCCGAAAACCATCTTCGGCTCGTCTATGGCGGCGGCACGAAGGGCATCATGGGCGCGGTCGCAAGCGGCGTTCTTTCGCACGGTGGCCGCGTTACCGGCATTATACCAGAATTTCTGATGGATATGGAGGCGACGCGCCATTCGCTCGGGCAACTCAGCGAACTGATCGTGACGCCGGACATGCATGACCGCAAGCACAAGATGTTCGAGCGCTCCGACGCCTTCGTCACCCTGCCGGGCGGCATCGGCACGCTGGAGGAGATCGTCGAGATCATGACCTGGGCGCAGCTCGGCCGTCACCGCAAGCCGATCGTGCTCGTCAATATCAACGGCTTCTGGGATCCGCTGATGACGCTGGTCCAGCACATGGCGGAAGCCGGGTTCATCCACACCGCCCATCTCGTCCAGCCGCTCGTCATCGACGCGGCAGAAGAGGTCGTTCCCGCATTGCTGGCCCATTGGGCAAGCGAAGTCGATCGCGACGGCGAGGCCGGGATCATCTCCAAGCTTTGATGTATATGGCTGGACCCGCCGGAATTATTCCGCCGGGTTTGCCACCATAGCGCGGCGTGCGCGGCTTTCCATCAGCATCGACGTCGAATAGACCGCCAGTGCTGCCCAGATCAAAATGAAGGCGATGAGCTTCGGCGTGCCGAAGGGCTCATGGAAGATGAAGACGGCGATCAGGAAGATCATCGTCGGGGCGATGTACTGCATGATGCCGATGGTCGAGAGCCGCAGCAGCTTGGCGCCGTTGGCGTAGATCATCAGCGGTACGGCGGTGACGACGCCGCAGGCCATGAGCAAGGCGACATCGGCAAGGCCGGTATCGAAGAAGTGGCCCTGCCCCGACGCTTCCAGATAGCCGATATAGCCGAGCGCCGGCACGCTGAGTAGCAGCACTTCCAGGAAGAAGCCCTGATTGGGCCCGACCGGCAGGGTCTTGCGGAAGAAGGCATAGAGGCCCCAGGAGAGCGCCAGCCCGATCGAGACCCAGGGCAGGCCACCCGCGTCGAAGGCGAGCACGACGACGGCGATTGCCGCGAGAACGATGGCGACGATCTGCGCCGGATTGAGCTTTTCCTTCAGGAGCACGGCGCCGAGGAAGATCGAGAACAGCGGGTTGATGTAATAGCCGAGCGCGGTCTCGAGCGCCCGCCCTGCCCCGATCGCCCAGACATAGATGCCCCAGTTGATGGTGATGAGGACGGCAGTGACCATCGCCATCTTCAGCATGCGTGGCGTGCGCAGCGCCATCCTTATGTCATCGGTGCGGCCAAGCAGGACGAGCACGGCGCCCGCGAGCGGCAGGGACCAGACGATCCGGTGGGCGACGACCTCGAAGGCCGGGATATGGGCAACGGCTTTCATGAAGAAAGGCAGGAAACCCCAAAGCAGGTAGGCCGTCAGCGCGAAGGCGAAGCCGCGCGGCGAATCGCCGTTCTGCACCACCGGTGTTTGTTCCGCATCAGCCATGGCGCTTCATCCCGTCGAGAATTTTATCGTTGGCCCGTCCTACCCCAAAGGCCGTTGATCAACCAATTCATTTCCGTGAACTTGCATGCAGCGAGGCTGATAGAGACCGGCGGAAAATAGGTGATATTTTGCGGGGTGCATTCCGCAGCGTCCCACCCTAGGTTTCAGCCAGGCAATGACCGGTCAGACGAAGGGACTTCATGATGTCATCCAACCTCGCGCTCCATCCGATAACCCGCCGCTCGCTGCTGAGCGGTGCCGCCGCCACTTCCGCCCTCATCCTGCTGCATCCCTTTGCTGCCCGCGCGGCCGCCAACCAGGCGCACCTGCGCATCATGGAAACGACCGACATCCACGTTCACGTCTTCCCCTACGACTATTACAGCGACAAGCCGAACGACACGATGGGGCTTGCCCGCACCGCCTCGATCATCGACGCCATCCGCGCCGAGGCCGGCAATTCCTTCCTCATCGACAATGGCGATTTCCTGCAGGGCAACCCGATGGGCGACTACATGGCCTATCAGCGCGGCATGAAGGATGGCGACGTGCACCCGGTCATCAAGGCGATGAACGTGCTCGGTTACGAGGCGGGCACACTGGGAAACCATGAGTTCAACTATGGCCTCGACTACATGTTCAAGGTGCTCGCCGGGGCCAATTTCCCCTATGTCTGCGCCAACCTGACCAAGGGGCAGCTCGCCTCCGACCCGAAGAAGGACGAACTGTTCTTCAAGCCCTATACGATCGTCGAGAAGATAGTGACCGACGGCTCGGGCGCCACCAGCCCGCTGAAGATCGGCATCATCGGCTTCGTGCCGCCGCAGATCATGCTCTGGGACATCAAGAACCTGGAGGGCAAGGCGCAGACACGCGACATCGTCGAGGCGGCAAAGGCCTGGGTGCCGGCGATGAAGGAGGACGGCGCCGACATCGTCATTGCGCTGTCCCACTCCGGCATCGACGGCAGCGGCCAGAGCGAGCGGATGGAGAATGCCTCGCTCTATCTCGCCGGCGTCGAGGGGATCGATGCGGTTTTCACCGGCCACCAGCACCTCGTCTTCCCCGGCCCCAAGAGCTTCGACGGCATCGAGGGTGTCGACCCCACCAAGGGCACGCTGCTCGGCAAGCCGGCGGTGATGGGCGGTTTCTGGGGTTCGCATCTCGGCCTGATCGACCTGCTCATCGAAAAGGACGGCAAGAACTGGAGGATCGTCGACTTCACCACCGAAGCGCGGCCGATCTACCACCGCGAGGACAAGAAGGTGGTCGCCGACGTGGCGGACCGGGCCGATGTGCTGAATGCCGCCAATGCCGAGCATGAGGCGACGCTCGCCTATGTCCGCACGCCGGTCGGCAAGACCTCGGCGCCGCTCTATTCCTACTTTGCGCTGGTGGCCGACGATCCATCCGTGCAGATCGTCTCCAATGCGCAGACCTGGTACATCAAGGAGATGCTGAAGGACACGGACTACAGGGACCTGCCGGTGCTTTCGGCGGCAGCCCCGTTCAAATCCGGCGGCCGCGGCGGCGCGGACTATTATACCGACGTCCCTGCCGGCGACATCGCCATCAAGAACGTCGCCGATCTCTATCTCTATCCGAACACCGTGCAAGCGGTGGTCATCACCGGGGCGCAGGTGAAGAACTGGCTGGAAATGTCAGCTGGCATGTTCAACACCGTCGCGCCGGGCGCAAAGGATGCGCCGCTGCTCAATCCCGACTTCCCCTCATACAATTTCGACGTCATCGACGGCGTGACCTATGAGATCGACCTCGCCCAGCCGGCCAAATACGACAAGGACGGCAAGGCCGTGAACGAGGGATCGAACCGCATCCAGAACCTCTCCTTTAAGGGCAAGCCGATCGATCCGGCGCAGAAATTCGTCGTCGCCTCCAACAACTATCGCGCCGGCGGTGGCGGCAAGTTTCCCGAGATCACTAGCGACAAGGTGGTGTTCGCCGCGCCCGACACCAATCGCGACGTCATCGTCCGCTACATCCTCGCCGAAGGCACCATCAACCCATCGGCCGACGGCAACTGGCGCTTCAAGCCGGTAGACGGTGCGACCGCAATCTTCGAGACAGGCCCGAAGGCGCGCGGGCTGATCGCCGACGTCAAGGGCGTGACGATCGAGGATGCCGGCGACGGTGCGGACGGATTTGCGAGGTTCCGGCTGGTGTTGTGAGGAGTCTAAACTCGCGTTTGAACGGGCGATTTCCTTATTGCCCTTCACCTACGAACACATGACAGGATTCAGCTGTTTCGCTTTGCGCCAATTAGTTTGGTAAGACAAAGAGACCAAATTTGGAAACTTGGGAGCACAACAGTTCAAGCTGCTTCGGCGATTCCGCGATAATCAAGTCGGTGCGATCATATCCACCCATGACGCGTACTCCGAAATCCGCAAAGTAAACGTCCATTAAGCGCTGCTCTCGGAGACTGCTCATTAAGACCTTCTCGAGTTCAACATCGACGATATCGAATTTTCGAAACGGACGAGGGTAATTGCATATCGCCCCATGACGCCCGAGCATACGATATAGTTCGAGAAGTTTGTGTTCACCGACGAGATAATCGTCAAGTTTGCCTGCACGTAAAGCAATCGAGTAACTCATCAAGGGACTTGCTCCGGCCTCCTCTTCAGAGAGCCAGTGGTCAAAGACAGAAATACTTGCATAGGCAAGCCCCATCTCAGAAATGTCTTTTTCCTCGAAATCTAACTCAGGAAAATGAGCTTCTAGCGAATTCTTCGTTTCCATCTAATTTCCTACTTAAAATGCGTCACTGAAAATGCGTCGCTGACTCTGACAGGTTTTCAATAGTGCCCGAAAGATCGAAGAGTCGGGCCGCACCCCGCCCTCCGCCGTCATCCTTGGGCTTGACCCGAGGATCCACACGGCATGGCAGAAAATGACTTTGCGCGAAAGCGCTGGCTTCAGAAATGGATCCTCGGGTCAAGACCGAGGATGACAGAGTGTGTGGAGCGGCTCTGAAACTACAAAGCACCTCCCCTATCCAAAAAACTTCCTACCCCGCCGCAGCCAGCCCCGCATGGTCGCGATTCTTCAACAGCTTGAAGACGATCGAATCCATCAGTGCCTGGAACGAGGCGTCGATGATGTTGTCGGATACGCCGACCGTCCACCAGCGGGCGCCGGTGGCGTCGACGGATTCGATCAGGACGCGGGTGATGGCCCCGGTGCCGCCGTTGAGGATACGCACCTTGTAATCCACCAGTTCCAGATCCTCGATCTCCGACTGGTATTTGCCGAGATCCTTGCGCAGCGCCAGATCGAGCGCATTGACGGGGCCATGGCCTTCGGCGACCGACATCATCGTCTCGCCGTCGATCGAGACTTTTACCACGGCCTCCGAGACGGTCTTCAGGTTGCCGTTGGCATCGAAGCGGCGCTCGACCATGACGCGGAAACTGTCGACCAGGAAGAACTCCGGCACCGAACCGAGGATGCGCTGGGCGAGGATGGCGAAGCTCGCATCGGCGCCTTCATAGGCATAGCCGGTCGCCTCGCGTTCCTTGACGATGGAAATCAGCTTGTCGAGCTTCGGATCATCCTTGGAGACGACGATGCCGCGCCGTTTCAGGGCATTGATGAAATTGGCCTTGCCGCCCTGGTCCGACACCATGACCTTGCGCAGATTGCCGACGCTTTCCGGCGTCACATGCTCATAGGTGCGCGGGTCCTTCAGCAGGGCCGAGGCATGGATGCCGGCCTTGGTGGCGAAAGCAGACGCGCCGACATAGGGCATCTGGTGATCCGGCGAGCGGTTCAGAAGCTCGTCGAAGGAATGGGAAAGCTGGGTCAGTTCCTGCAGCCGATCGGCATCGATCGCTGTCTCGAAACGGCGGTTATAGGCTTCCTTGAGCGCGAGCGTCGGGATCAGCGTGACGAGATTGGCGTTGCCGCAGCGCTCGCCGATGCCGTTCAGCGTGCCCTGCACCTGGCGCACGCCGGCCTCGACCGCGGCCAGCGAATTGGCAACCGCCTGACCGGTGTCGTTATGCGCATGGATGCCGAGATTGGCGCCGGGCACGCCATGGGCGATCACCGCGGTGACGATGTCGCGAATTTCCGGTGGCTGGGTGCCGCCATTGGTGTCGCAGAGCACGACCCAGCGGGCGCCGGCGTCATAAGCCGTCTTGGCGCAGGCGAGCGCATAAGCCGGATTGGCCTTGTAGCCGTCGAAGAAATGCTCGCAGTCGATCATCGCCTCGCGGCCGCTTTGAACAACGGCCTCGACCGACGTGCGGATCGCCTCGAGGTTTTCCTCGTTGGAACAGCCGAGCGCCACGCGTACGTGATAATCCCAGCTCTTGGCGACAAGACAGATCGCGTCGCTTTGGGCCTGCAAGAGGCTCGTCAGCCCGGGATCGTTGGACGCCGACACGCCGGCGCGCTTCGTCATGCCGAAGGCAACGAAGCGTGCCTTGTCGGTGCGCTTCTTCCCAAAAAACTCGGTATCGGTCGGGTTGGCACCGGGATAGCCGCCTTCGACATAGTCCATGCCGAATTCGTCCAGCATCTTGGCGATGGCGATCTTGTCCTCGACGGAAAAATCGATGCCGGGCGTCTGCTGCCCGTCGCGAAGCGTGGTGTCGAAGAGATAGATGCGTTCTCTGGTCATGCGGTCTGTCCCAAGGAACAAAGATCTGATTTTGGACGTGGCGCGAAGGCTTGCTTCCTCTTCTCCCCAGCGGGGAGAAGTGCCGAGCGAAG
>UCMT01000062.1 GCA_900473795.1 Hyphomicrobiales bacterium
CACCCGATGTGCCCCGGCCGATCCCGCCAGTGCCGAGGGCGCGAAGGGATCAAGAATTGATCATCCCACGGGCCGGCCCGCCGCGTGAACGCGCCGGGCTGCCCAAAATCAAAGTGGAACAGCCATGAGCCAACCGGATTTCAGCAACTACGAAAAGCGCCTTTCCGTCGATCACGAACAGAAGTGCCGCACAACCTGTACCATTCATGGCGCGTGGGAAAGCTGCGCCATCAGGAAATGCCGCCGTGACCGGGCTTGCACCGGCCCCATGCTGAGGTCCGCCTATCAGGACGGCAGGGTCCGCGCCCAGAGGGAAATCGGACTGACGGGAAACGCCTGCGCTCGGCTGCCCGCCTGCGTTGCCAGGGCCGAGCGCAGTACTTTCCAGTTCTTCGACGATTGCCTCGACGACCTCGCCAAAGACATGATCGCCCATCCGGATGAAAAACTGCCTTCATTCGATCGAAAGCTAAAAGGACGCCAGTCGCCGCAGGGGCTTCCCAACCCTTGACTTTCGCCCCCGATCGTCCGACTTCACCAGACACATGTTGCACGGAGTAGATGCCATGAGCGAACAAGCCCGCACCACCATCGACCAGTCCGAAGTCGACCGCTTTTCCGCCATGGCCGCCGAGTGGTGGGACCCGAACGGCAAGTTCCGGCCACTGCACAAGTTCAATCCGGTGCGCCTTACCTATATCCGCGACCGCGTCTCGGAAAATTTCGGCCGTGACGCCAAGGCGCCGCAGCCGCTGAAGGACCTGCGCATCCTCGACATCGGCTGTGGTGGCGGCCTTCTGTCCGAGCCGATGGCCCGCATGGGTGCCGATGTGGTCGGCGCCGATGCGTCGGAAAAGAACATCATGATTGCCAAAACCCACGCGGCCGGCAGCGGCGTTCCTGTCGACTATCGCGCCGTAACGGCCGAGGCGCTCGCCGAAGCCGGCGAGACCTTCGATGTCGTGCTCAACATGGAAGTGGTCGAGCATGTCGCCGATGTCGAATTCTTCATCAGCACCTGCGCCTCCATGGTCCACCCCGGCGGCCTGATGTTCGTCGCCACCATCAACCGCACGATCAAGGCGGCGGCGCTGGCCATCTTCGCCGCAGAAAACCTCCTGCGCTGGCTGCCGCGCGGCACCCATCAATATGAGAAACTGGTGCGCCCGGAGGAACTCGAGAAGCCGATCGAGGCGAACGGCATGACGGTCACGGACCGCACCGGCGTCTTCTTCAATCCGCTGGCTAACCAGTGGAATCTTTCGAAGGATATGGACGTCAACTACATGCTGGTGGCTAAACGCCCGGCCTGACCGGGCAAGACGGCCAAGGAGGATGTCGCGATGAAAATTCCATCCCTCGGCATTCTCCCGGCCGCAGATGCGCAGGCAGAGCCGATGGACTACATCGGCATCTGCGAAGCCTCGGCCGCCGTCGCCCTCGACGAGAGCCATTTTGTCGTTGCCAGCGACGAGACCAACACCCTGCAGATCTATCGCCGCGGCATCGCCAAGCCCGTGCAGGCGTTGAAATTCAAGAGCTTCCTCGGCAGCGAGACGTCCGACATCGAGGCTGCCGCCAGGATCGGCGACAAGGTCTATTGGATCAGTTCGTTCTCCCGGCCCACCGGCGGCGGAAACGCCGGCGGCCGCTCCGTCCTGTTCGCCTCGAAAATTGTCCGAACCGCCGGTGGCCCGACGCTCGAACCCATCGGCACGCCCTTCGAGGGCCTGCGCGGCTATCTGAAGAAGGAACTGCACCGCCCCGGCACCGACATCAATATCGAGGGCCTCGCCGCAACCCCGCAAGGTGACCTGCTGATCGGCTTTCGCGCACCGCTCATCGACAAGATGGCGCCGGTGCTGCGCCTGACAAACCCCGCCGCCGTCACCGAGCGCGGCGAGGAGCCGCACTTCGGCAAGCCGCACATGCTCGACCTCGGCGATCGCGGCATCCGCAGCATCGACTGGACCGGCCTTTTACCGCCGCTCTATCTCGTCCTCGCCGCCTCCGAGAAAGACAAGGGCGAAAAATTCTCGCTCTACTCCTGGAGCGGCGACGACCGCCCGCCGGTAAAACTTCCGCCCAAATTCCCCAGCGATTTCACCGCGGAGGCGCTCGTCTTCTACCCCGAAAAAGGCCTCGTCCAGATCCTCAGCGACGACGGCAAGAAGGGTGTGAAGGAGAGCGATGTCCCAAAGAAGAAACGCCGCTTCCGCAGCATCGACGTGTCGTATTGATGGGACAACGGCTTGCTCCCTCTTCTCCCCCGCGGGGGAGAAGGTGGCGCGAAGCGCCGGATGAGGGGGCGGCTGGCGCCGGCCCGCATGAGGGGCAAAATAACATCGACCGGGGGATCCGCTTTGGCATGACGCGCCGCGACAGGCCCAACATCCCCGCCCCTTTTGGCCGTGCTAGGCTTTCAGCGACTGAACATGGGCGACTGGATCTGCCTGCCCGCCGCTGTCTGCCGCAGCGATCAACCGGACTCGCTCTGGTCGAGCTCACAGGCTTCGCCTCTCGGCGAAGGTTCTTTGAAAATGAGCGCGCACGGCGCGGGAGGGAGGACTTTCGCAGGATCGATCTTCCCGCGGTAGATGAAGCCTACTCCTCGGGAGAAGCCGCATCCCCGCCGGTCACGCCCATGCTAAACTTTCAGCGACCGAACATGGGCAAGAAGATCGGCCTGCCCACTGCTGTTTGCCTCGGCAATCGCGCGGACCCGCTGCCGGTCGATACCGTAAGCTTCGCCATCGGCGGCGAAGGGTTCTTTGAAAGTGAAGGCCCGTGCCGTTGCGCCGTTGTCATGGAGATGCTCCAGCCGCTCGGCGCCTTCCGACCAGTCGGGAATATGCCGCCCATCGACCCACCAGAGCACCAGGGGCGGCCAGCTCGGTTTGACGTTCCAGTTGCGCGCGTGTTTCAGCGCGTCGGCATGCACGCCGCTATAGGCGAACGCCATCAGCGATTCGATGTCTTTCCAGACGGAGAGCGACGAGGGCGCGCTGTCGAAGCCGCTGCCGAGGATGAACCGCGGAAACACCTGGGCACCCCAGCTTCTTAGGCCCGGTATGCCGCGGTAACCGGACCGGCCGATAAAACCGGAAGCCCGCGCCGCCGCCTCGAAATTGGCCGGCTCGCGAAGAACGAAGCCCTCGACGGCGGGATCGCCTTCAGGGCCGACATGCAGGCCGAAATTGTAGATCGCCAGATGGTGACGACCGTCGCCCGACATCAGTTCACATCGTCCGGCAGCACCGGCAGCGGCGCAATTTCGATGCCCTCGTCGATGAGCGCCCGCGCCTCGTCAGCCGTTGCCTTGCCGATCAGGCCACGCTGCTCGGCTTCGCCATAGTGAATCTTGCGCGCTTCCTCGGGAAACTTTTCGCCGACATCGTCGGAGTTCTCGCGGATCGCCGTCACCAGTTCGCGGATCTTGGCGACCGCTTCCTTGCGGGCCTGGTCCATCATCAGGACTTTCGCTTCGTCCTTCTTGCGGCCGGTCGAAACCGACGGCGCCATCAGTTCCTTGGCGACGGAGACGGAGCCGCAGGCCGGGCAGGAAACCAGCCCAAGCTCCGCCTGCCGGTCGAAATCGGCGCTCGACGAAAACCAGCCATCGAAGGAATGGCCGCTGTCACAGGAAAGCGTGTATTTGATCAAGCCGCCACACCTCCCGCAGCAGGGAGCGGCACTTCCTCCAGCGAAAACGCCCGGCCGTTTTTCAGGTTCGGAATTTTCGCCCGCGCGGCTGCAACTGCAGCAATATCGATATCGGCCAGCACGACCGCCTCGCCGGCGCCGCCGGCCGAAGCGAGAACGACGCCCCATGGGTCGATGATCATCGAATGGCCATAGGTCTCGCGGCCATCCTCATGCAGGCCGGCCTGCGCGGCGGCGATGACGAACATGCCGTTTTCGATCGCTCGCGCCCGCAGCAGGACTTCCCAATGCGCCTCGCCGGTCTGGCGCGTGAAGGCGGCGGGCAGCGACATGATCTCGGCGCCGGCCGCAGCCTGCGCCCGGAAGAGTTCGGGAAAGCGAACGTCGTAGCAGATCGCGCAGCCGAGCTTGCCGAACGGCAGGTTCACCAGCCGCGCGGTGCCGCCCGGCGTATAGGCCGAGCTCTCCCGCCAGCTCTCGCCATTGTCGAGATCGACGTCGAACATATGGATCTTGTCGTAGTGGGTGATCTTGTTGCCGTCGGGACCGAAGAGGAAGCCGCGATTGGCCATCTTTCCGTCGGCAATTCCGATCGCCGTCGACCCGACATGCAGATGGATGCCGAGCTCGGCCGCGAGCCCCGAGGCCGCCTTGACGATCAGGTCGCTGTCCTCGTCGCGCAAGGCTGCCTTCATCGCGGCGCGGTCGCGCTGCAGGGCGCCGGTCATTTCGGGCGTCTGGACATAGATCGCACCGCGCGAGGCCGCGTCCCGGACGAGCCGGGCCATCGTCTCGGCATTCCTCGCCGGATCGATGCCGGAACACATCTGGATCGCTGCAGCCTTGAACGTCATCGAAGCGTCTCCTTATGCGGCAAGCATCTCGTCGAGCTTGCCGGCACGGTCGAGCGCGTGCAGGTCGTCGCACCCGCCGATATGGGCGTTGTTGATGAATATCTGCGGGAAGGTCGTTCCACCATTCGACCGCTCGATCATCTTCTGCCGCACCTCGGGCGCATAGGTGGCGTCATGCTCCTCGAATTCCACCCCCTTGGTTTCGAAAAGCTTCTTCGCAGCGGAACAATAACCGCAGAACTGACGCGTATAAATGACCACCGAAGCCATGTCTTACCTGCTCCTTCGCCGGCCCTCTGCCGGCATCATCTTTCCTGTCATATAAGGCCGGACATGGCTCTTGCAAAGGTCAAAACCGTGACATCCCGGGCCCCTGCCTTCTTCAACGCCCGCGTCGCCGCCGAAACCGTCGCACCCGTCGTGTAGACGTCGTCGACCAGCACGACACGCTTGCCGAACAGCGCCGTCTTGCCCGCCTCGGTGACGGCGAACGCGCCGCGCACGTTGTCCTCGCGTGCCGCAGCACCAAGACCGACTTGCTGCGCGGTCCGCTTGGTGCGGATCAAGGCGGTGGCCAGATAGGGCCTGCCCGAGAGCCGGGCGATGGCGCGGGCGAGCTCGGCCGACTGGTTGAACCGGCGTCCCCAAAGCCGATAGGCGTGCAGCGGAACAGGGATGATCGCGTCGCACGCCTCGACGGTCCCGTCGCTGGCGCGGACCATCCAGCCAGCCATCATGATGGCGAGATCGGTGCGATCGCGATATTTCAAACCGTGGACGAGCGAGCGGGCAATGCCGTCATGGATGGCGACGGATCGCAACCGGTCGAACACCGGCGGGTTGGCGATGGCGTCGGCTGAAAGAATGCCAGCTCCAAGATCATGCGAGAACGGCAAGCCGAGAACCTCGCAATACGGCCGCTCGATCAGCCGCAAGGTCGCCCAGCAGGCCGGACAAACGCCACGATGCTGGCCGACCATGCGGCCGCATCCGTTGCAGACCGGCGGATAGACGGCATCGACCGCCGCGGCCATCAGACCGCGCAAGCCCCTGGCCAGCCGCCATCCCGGATTTTCCACCTCTTCGCCCCGCATGAGGTTGACTTTACGATGAGGCGGGTTTCATTGCGATCAGATTTTTGGGCGATCAGATTTTTGGGCCATCGGATTATTGGAGAGCCACCGTGGATATCGTTTTCGACCAGGCACTCATCGAAGCCCGCCGCAAGCGGGCGCTGCGCAACGGCGACCCGAAGGCGCAATTCCTGCTGGAGATCGCCGGCCGCGAGCTCGCCGAACGCCTGAGGGTCGTCGAGCGCCATTTCGACAAGGCCGTCGAGCTGCACGGCTATACCGGGCTGACCGCCGGGTTCCTCGCCGAAACCGGCAAGGTCTCCGACATCGAACGCATCGAGACCGACGAGGTCTTCGCAAAGGCCGATGGCACCGTCTCGGTCGCCTCGCTCGAGACGGTGCCGCTGGCGCCGGAATCGGCCAATCTCATCGTCTCGCCGCTGTCGCTGCACCTGACCAACGACACACCCGGCGTCTTCATCCAGATCCGCCGGGCCCTGAAACCCGACGGCCTGTTCCTCGCCGCCATTCCCGGTAGCGGCACCTTGCAGGAGCTGCGGGAAGCGCTGCTTGCCGCCGAAAGCGAGATGACCGGCGGCGCCAGCCCCCGCGTCATTCCCTTTGCCGATGTCCGCGATATCGGCGCGCTCTTACAGCGGGCCGGCTTCACCCTGCCGGTCGCCGACACGGAAACCTACACCGTGCGCTACGATTCCCTGTTTGCGCTGCTGAAGGACCTCCGGGCGATGGGCATGACCAATCCGCTCGCCGCACGCAGCCGCAAGCCCCTCACCCGTCAATTTTTCGTGAGAGCTGCGGAAATCTACGCGGATCGTTTTTCCGACCCGGACGGCCGCATTCGGGCGACCTTCTCGATCATCTACATTTCCGGCTGGGCGCCACACGAAAGCCAGCAGAAACCGCTGAGGCCCGGTTCTGCAAAGCAGCGGCTGTCGGATGCGCTCAGCACACGCGAACTGCCGCTGAAAGATCGGTGAAACGCTTCAGGAAGGAGCGCCGCTCATGGCGGTGCTGATCGTGTCGAGCACGTCCAGCAGGGAATCCGAAAAGCTTCCGAGACCGACGATCATTGCAACCGATATGAGGCTCGCCAAGAGGCCGTATTCGACCACCGTGGCGCCGGATTTGTCGGTCAGGAAATGAGCGAGTGTTTTCATATGCTCCCAGCCTGTCAGGCGCATATCCCGCGGATGAGGTCATCCGGAAAGGACGGGCGTGCGCGCGTCGTTGTCGGGGCCGGTATCGGCCCAGGCTGGCAGCGAACGTGGACCGGGCGCATGCCCGGCACAAAGGCTTCAGCAGCCGCTTTTAGTTCCATCACCGTCGATGATGCAGACGGCGCCCGGCATTTCCTGCAACACGCTCCGGCGCACCGTGTAGCGCTTCGCGTTCGGGTTGCTCGGAATGGAGCCGGTCGAGATATTGTCGTAGTCGATCGGGGCATCAGCGAGCACCTTCGTGTCCGACTTCGACGCCAGCATCGGCGTCAGGATGAGGGTCAACGCGATGACGGCCGTTCCGAACAGCAGCGACAGATTGAGCACGCCAGTCCGACGGCTCTGGCTCGTCACCAGATCCTTGTCCTGAACCGTTCTCCAAAAATCGTCGTCAACCATCGTCTGCCTCTCGAATGCCTGCGCTAACCTGAAAACGGTCCACTCTCACCGCTCCAAACCATGTCCACGCCGATACACGACCGGTGCCAATCGCGGGAATCATCCCGTAACCGTAGACACCGGCACTTCACTGAAGGCGATTTTGCGTGAGGGTGATAAATGTTCGATTAATGAAATCGAAATTTCGCGGATTTGATCAGAGCAAATCCATTAAGTAGGGGATAAGTGGCTCATCCGCCGGCGGCATCGGGTAGTCCCGCAAAGCTTTCGGGCGGACCCACTTTACGGCCTGCCCTTCCCGCCCATGGGCAACGCCCTCGTAACGCCGGCAGACATAGAGCGGCATCAACAGGTGGAAGCTGTCATAGGTATGGCTGGCGAAGGTCAGCGGTGCGAGACAAGCGACCTTGGTGCGGATGCCCAGTTCCTCGTCCAGTTCGCGGATGAGGGTCTCCTCCGGCGTTTCGCCCGGCTCCACCTTGCCGCCCGGAAACTCCCAGAGACCGGCGAGCGATTTGCCCTCGGGACGCTGGGCAAGCAGGATGCGGCCATCACCGTCGACCAGAGCGCAGGCCGCCACCAACAGAATGTTCCGATCCGGCGTGCTCATCGCGAGGCCCCCTCCCGCCTGTAGGAATAACGGTAAACGTCCCTGAAACCGAATTTGCGATAGAGCGCTATCGCCGCCTCGTTGTCGCTTTCGACCGCGAGCCATGCCGTGCGAGCACCGCGCAGTCGGGCCCAGCGCAGCGAGGCATTGACGATCGATGCACCGATACCCTGCCGCCGGACATCCGGCGCGACGGCGACGCCGAGAATGCCGGCGAGATCGTTGTCGTGAACCGCAAGGGACACGGCGGTTGGGCCGTGCTCGGGAGATTCGAACAGAAACAGACCGCATTCCGGCTTGATGGCATTGATGACCTCAGTCAGGCCTGCCCTGCCCCGGCTGCTTTCACCGCCGATCTGCAAACGGGCATCGACGAACCGGCCGACATCACGAAGAGGCAAGTGTTCGATCGCTTCCGTCGTGTCGTTCGGTGGAATATCGGCCATCATCACGATGGTTTCGGAAAATACCGGCCAGCCATTCGCGTTCATGTGGGCAATCAATTGCGGCGGCGCCAGCGGCGTCTGCCGCACCGTCAGCGGTCGTCCGTATTCGGCAAAACGCGTGGCGGCTTTCTCAAGGCGGATTTCCAGATCGCGGTAGTCGGACGGGTCAAGCGGATTGACGGAGTTCAACCGCTTGGAATCATGCCCCGCCGTAAGCCGGACCAGCCAGCTGCCGTCATACTGCACCGATGCCGCGGGCCAGGCGCGAAAGCCGACGGCTTCCAGGCGGCGAACATTCGGCAGGTCGGCTTTGGAAATCATGTCCTGCACCTGGCTCAGCTCCGGTAATCGCCGTTGATCTCGACATATTCCTTGGTCAGATCACAGGTATAGACCGTCGCCTTGCCGGTACCGAGACCGATCTCGACGCGGACGGCGATGTCCTGTTCCTTCATCACGGCCGTTGCCGCGGCTTCCGAATAGGACGGATCACGCTCGCCCTCGACGGCAACGCGAACATCGCCGAACCAGATCGCCAGCCGGTCGCGATCAGCCATTTCGCCGGACTTGCCGACGGCCATGACGACGCGGCCCCAATTGGCGTCTTCGCCGGCAACGGCCGTCTTGACGAGCGGCGAGTTGGCGATCGACAGGGCGATGCGCTTGGCGGCCTGGTCGCTTTCGGCGCCTTCGACCGTGACCGCGACCATCTTGCGAGCGCCTTCGCCATCGCGCACGACCTGCAAGGCAAGGTCACGCAGCAGGTCGTTCAAAGCGGCCCGGAAGCCTTGAAGAGCCGGATCGGCAGCATCCGACACCTTCTTCTGGCCATCCCTGGCGGCAGCACCGGTGGCAAACAGCATCAGCGTATCGGACGTCGACGTATCGCTGTCGACCGTGACGGAATTGAAGGTCGGGCCGGTTCCCTCGGACAGGAGCACCTGCAAGGCTTCGGAGGTGATATCGGCATCGGTGACAACGAAGGAGAGCATGGTCGCCATGTCCGGCGCGATCATGCCGGCACCCTTGGCGATCCCATTGATGGTGACCGTGACGCCACCGATTTCGGTGCTGCGGGTGGACACCTTCGGATAGGTATCGGTCGTCATGATCGCCTTGGCGGCCTCGAACCAGAAATCGCCGGTCGCCTGAACCGTCATGTCGCTGAGAACGCCGGCGAATTTCGTCGCGTCGAGTGGTTCGCCAATGACGCCGGTGGAGGCAAGGAAGACGTCGCCAGTGGAGCAGCCGACGGCTTGCGCGGCGGATTGCGCCGTCAACTCGGTCGCCGCCTTGCCCTTCTTGCCGGTAAATGCGTTCGCATTGCCGGAATTGACGACCACGGCGCGGGCAACGCCGCCCCGCAGGTTCTGGCGGCAGAAATCGACCGGGGCCGAGGGGCAGCGTGACCGGGTGAAAACGCCGGCAACGGCGGCCGGCTCATCGAAGACCATCAGCAGCACATCTGTGCGGTTCTTGTACTTGATGCCAGCGGCGGCGGTCGCCATGCGGACACCGCGCACAGGCGGCATGTCTGCGAAGGATTTCGGGGCAAGCGGAGAAACGGAACCGGACATGATCAAACCTGCTCAAACGTGACGGCCCGGCCTGCGGGCTCACAAACGAAATCCCGAAGAGCCTAATGCCTCCGGGACCTGCGGAATTCGCATTCGATTTACATCAGAAAGACGTGACCGCTCAAAGACGAGCGATCACGTCCCGATGACATCAGTTGGCGGTCTCGGCCTTGTTGGCGTCGTCATAGGCCTTCTTGAGCGCCGGATCGGTGATGTCGACACCGGTTTCCTTTTTGGCAGTCGTCAGGAGGTCGATGTACTTGTCACGCATGACGAGCTGCTTGACCTGCTGCTCGACCTGCGCCAGCGGCGGCGGAGCCTGCTTGCGCTTGTCTTCGAGCAGGATGACATGGAAGCCGAACTGGGTCTTCACCGGCACTTCCGTGTACTTGCCCTTTTCGAGCTTGAAGGCGGCTTCCGAAAATTCCGGAACCATGCGATCCTTGGTGAAATAGCCGAGATCGCCTCCGTCTGCCTTGTTCGGGTCGGTCGACTTTTCCTTGGCGAGCGTCGCAAAATCCTTGCCCGCGTCGAGATCCTTGATGATCGCCTTGGCTTCGTCCTCGGTCTTCACGAGGATATGGCGCGCCTTGACCTCTTCCTGCGGCGGGATCTTGGCGATTTCCGCGTCGTAGCGCGCCTTGACTTCTTCCGGCTTCACGGCGTCGACAACGTGCTTCGTGAAGAAGGCATTGTGGAGCTCGCGTTCGGTCAGATAGGCGATGCGCTGCTTGAAGGCGGCATCGTCCTGCAGTCCTTCCTTGGAAGCATCCTTGGCAAGCAGCTTGACGTCGATCAGACCCGAAAGGGCTGCGGCGCGCTTCTGTTCGTCCGGCAGCTGGGCGAGCTGCGGATCGAGGCCGGTAAGGGCCAGATCGAGCTCCGACTTGTGGATCTCGGCATCGCCCACCTTGGCGATGACAGGATCGGCGGCATCCTGCGCGGTCGCCGGCGTCTGGGCGGCCATGACGGCAACCAGGGCAACCGCTGCAAGCGTCTTGTATTTCAACATCCTCGTACCTTCCACCTGTGCTATCCGGAACCGTGGTCACGGCCGGCCTGAAAACGTTCCACATCATCAGATTGTGGCCGTTCTGTAGCCTTGGCGCGCCTCAACTCCCGTTGACATAATTCGACCCCCCTCTTATCTGTCACGCAACCTCGCGTCCAGAACAGTTCCGGGCGTTTCATAGTATTTCGCGGAAATTCCCCCGCGTTGGCGACATACAGGAAAGGACCATTCTTATGGTCAGTCTCGGCGGCCTCGCCCGCAAAATTTTCGGGTCATCGAATGACCGGCGTGTGCGCGGCTACAAGGCCAAGGTGGATGCCATCAATGCGTTGGAAGCTGAAACCGAGGCGCTCTCGGATGAGGCCCTGGCCGCAAAGACGGTGGAATTCCGCAAGCAACTAGCCGACGGCAAGACGCTCGACGATCTGCTGGTGCCGGCCTTTGCGGTGGTGCGCGAGGCCGCCCGCCGCGTTCTCGGCCTGCGCCCCTTCGACGTGCAGCTGATCGGCGGCATGATCCTGCACGAGAAATCCATCGCCGAAATGAAAACCGGTGAAGGCAAGACGCTGGTCGCAACACTCCCTGTCTACCTCAATGCGCTCGCCAGCAAGGGCGTGCATGTCGTCACCGTCAACGACTACCTCGCGACGCGCGACTCGGCGATGATGGGCCGCATCTACGGTTTCCTCGGCATGACCACCGGCGTCATCGTTCACGGGCTGACCGACGACCAGCGCCGCGCCGCCTATGCCTGCGACGTGACCTACGCCACCAACAACGAACTCGGCTTCGACTATCTGCGCGACAACATGAAGTACGAGCGCAGCCAGATGGTCCAGCGCGGCCACTTCTTCGCCATCGTCGACGAAGTCGACTCGATCCTGGTCGACGAAGCGCGCACGCCGCTGATCATTTCCGGCCCGCTCGACGACCGGTCCGAACTCTACAACACGATCGACAAGTTCATCCCTCTCCTGTCTCCGGAAGACTACGAGATCGACGAAAAGCAGCGCTCCGCCAACTTCTCCGAGGATGGCACCGAGAAGCTCGAAAACCTGCTGCGTGAAGCGAACCTATTGAAAGGCGAGACGCTCTACGACGTCGAGAACGTCGCGATCGTCCACCACGTCAACAATGCCTTGAAGGCCCACAAGCTCTTCCAGAAGGACAAGGACTACATCGTCCGCAACGACGAGATCGTCATCATCGACGAATTCACCGGCCGCATGATGCCGGGCCGCCGCTATTCGGAAGGCCAGCACCAGGCACTGGAAGCCAAGGAAAAGGTGACGATCCAGCCTGAAAACCAGACGCTGGCTTCGGTCACCTTCCAGAACTACTTCCGCATGTACAAGAAGCTCGGCGGCATGACCGGTACGGCGTCGACCGAAGCCGAGGAATTCGGCAACATCTACGGCCTCGAAGTCGTGGAAGTGCCGACCAACCTGCCGATCAAGCGCCTCGACGAGGACGACGAGGTCTACCGGACGGCGGAAGAGAAATACAAGGCGATCATCGCCGAGATCAAGGATTCGCAGGAGCGCAAGCAGCCGGTTCTGGTGGGCACGACCTCCATCGAAAAATCCGAACTCCTCGCCGCAATGCTGAAAAAGGAGGGCTTCACCAATTTCCAGGTTCTGAACGCCCGCTACCACGAACAGGAAGCCTATATCGTTTCGCAGGCCGGCGTGCCGGGCGCAGTGACGATCGCCACCAACATGGCCGGCCGCGGTACCGACATCCAGCTCGGCGGCAACCTGGAAATGCGCATCGCAGCCGAACTCGGCGACCTGGAACACGGCACCGAGCGCGAAGCCAAGGAGTCCGCCATCAGGACCGAGGTGCAGCGTCTGAAGGACATCGCGCTGGCCGCCGGCGGTCTCTATGTTCTGGCAACCGAACGCCATGAAAGCCGCCGCATCGACAACCAGCTGCGCGGCCGTTCCGGCCGCCAGGGCGACCCGGGCCGCTCGAAATTCTTCCTGTCGCTGCAGGACGACCTGATGCGCATCTTCGGCTCGGACCGCATGGATTCGATGCTGCAGAAGCTGGGTCTCAAGGAAGGCGAGGCGATCGTCCATCCCTGGATCAACAAGGCTCTCGAGCGTGCCCAGAAAAAGGTGGAAGCCCGCAACTTCGACACGCGCAAAAACCTGCTGAAATACGACGACGTTTTGAACGACCAGCGCAAAGTAATCTTCGAGCAGCGCCTCGAGATGATGGATGCGACGGACATCTCCGAAACCGTCGCCGACATGCGCCACGAGGTCATCGAGGACATCGTCGCCAAGCGCATTCCGGAAAAGGCCTATGCCGAACAGTGGGATGCCGCCGGGCTGAAGACCGACGTGCAGAACTCGCTCAATCTCGATCTGCCGATCGTCGAATGGGCGGCCGAAGAAGGCATCGATGAGAACGACATTCGCGAGCGGATCACCGCCGAGGTCGACAAGGCCGCGGCCGACCGCACCGAGCGTTTCGGCCCCGACATCATGCTGTATGTCGAACGCTCGGTGGTCCTGCAGACGCTTGACCACCTCTGGCGCGAGCACATCGTCAATCTCGACCACCTGCGTTCCGTCATCGGCTTCCGCGGCTATGCGCAGCGCGATCCGCTGCAGGAATACAAGTCGGAAGCCTTCGAGCTGTTCCAGGCGCTCTTGACCAATCTCCGCCAGGCCGTCACGGCACAACTGATGCGCGTCGAACTGGTGCGCGAAGCAGCCGAGGCGCCGCAGCCGGCACCGCCGCAGATGGTCGGCCACCATATCGACCCGATCACTGGCGAGGACGATTTTGCCGACAGCGTCAACCTGAACTTCGTTGCGCCGCAAAACCGCAATCCGCAGGATCCGTCGACCTGGGGCAAGATCGCCCGCAACGAAGTCTGCCCCTGCGGCTCCGGCAAGAAGTACAAGCACTGCCACGGGGCGTTTGAGGCGTAAAAACCGCGCCCAACTTGCATTTGCAGGCGGCAAGGTATATTTCTGGAGTGGCAGACGGGACTGCTTTCCCGCCTGCCTGAGTTCTTACCTAAAGTTGACCCGGACAGCCATTGACCAGCCTGTCCGGGTTTTCTTATGGCAAGCGTGACGCTAAATGGCCTTGGCCACATAGATCACCTCCAGATTCGACAGTAAGGCCGTTGCCTCGACCGCGAAGCCCGTCTTCCTTGCGCAAGCTGGTTTTACGAACGCTGCTTCTGCCACCGAATACAACCGACAACAGCATATCGATTGTCGTTGTCAGCAGCGCTGCCGCTGACTCTTTCTCCACCCTTTGTTAACGCTGTTCTGGCAAGACTGGCGGCCTGTTTTGCGTAGTTTCGGGTACACCCTTGTTCATGGCAGCGTGTCAAACGGCTGGACGAATATTGCCGCCCGCATTGCGGGGTTGGCTGTCGCCGCTGCTTGAAAAGCTCGGGCCCGTCCTGACGAGCAATGATCCCAAGCACCTTGCCCAGCGCATGGCGCTCGTCGCCTTTGCCATCCGCGTCGTCAGCGCGGCCATCGCCTTCGTCTCGCAGATCATCCTTGCCCGCGTCATGGGCGACTTCGAATACGGCATCTTCGTCTTCGTCTGGGTGCTGGTGGTGCTGTTCGGCAATCTCTCCTGCCTCGGATTCCACACGGCGATCATCCGCTTCCTGCCGCAATACCACGCCCGCGACGCGCTGGCGGAAATCCGCGGGCTGACGACGACGGTGCGCATCTTCGCTCTGGTCTCGGCGACGGCACTTGCGGTCATCGGCATTGGCGGGCTCTGGCTGTTCGGCCACCGTATCGACGGCTACTATCTGGTACCGCTCTATCTCGGCATCTTCACCCTGCCGATGATCGCCCTCGGCGATGTGATGGACGGGACGTCGCGCGCCCACAGCTGGGCGGTTTCGGCACTGAGCCCGACCTATATCATCCGGCCTGTGCTCATCCTCGGCTTCATGCTGCTTGCCGTGGCGATCGGTGAGCCGCACACCGCGCAAACTGCGATGATCGCCGCCATGGCCGCCACCTATCTCACCAGCGTCACCCAGTTCTTCATACTGACCGCGCGGCTGCGCCGGCGCTACCTCAGGGGGCCGCGCCGGATCGAATTCGGCACCTGGATCCGCGTCGCCGTCCCCATCTTCCTGATCGAGGGGTTCGGCTTCATGCTGACCAATTCCGACGTCGTCATCGTCGGCCTCTACCTCGATCCGGAAAGCGTCGCAGTCTACTTTGCCGCGGCGAAGACGATGGCGCTGGTGCATTTCGTCATGTTTTCCGTGAAAGCCGCCGCCGCCCCCCGTTTTTCGGCAGCCATGGCCAGTCCGGATCGCCAGCAATTGGCTGTCATCGCCGTCGAAAGCGCCAAATGGTCCTTCTGGCCGTCGCTCGGCGTCGGCGGCCTGGTCCTTGCTTGCGGCACTTTTCTGCTCTCTCTGTTCGGCCCCAGTTTCGTTTCCGGCTATCCGCTGATGGCGATCCTGTTTGCCGGCATCATGGCCAAGGCGCTGGTCGGTCCCGCCGAAGCCTTTCTCACCATGGCCGGCCGGCAGACGCTGTGCGTCGCCCTTTATGCCGGCGCCCTCGTCGCCAATTTGCTGCTCAACATCACGTTGATCCCGATGTTCGGCCTGACAGGCGCGGCCTTTGCGACGACCGGCGCAATGGTCGTCGAGGCCATCCTTCTTCATGTCGCGGTTCGCCGCACCTTCGGCATCGTTCTCTTCGCCTTCGCCGACCCGCACACCAGACCCATCAAAGCAGGGGCCACCCGACCATGAGCGGCAACACGCACATTCCCGACGATGCCAACAGCCGGTCGGCGCGTATTCTCGGTGGCCTGGTTCCGCCGGCGCCCGATCGTCCGATCGCTGAAAACACAATCGACATCGGCCGCCCCGGCCGGCAGCTCTGCCTCTATCCGGCCCGCCAGGGTTATGAACTGCAGACGGAGCTCGATTTCCTCTCCAACCGGGCGCTGGAGCCGAACGTCTTCTTTACCGGCCGCTTCCTCGCGCCCGCCATGCCGCGCCTGGAAGACCGCATCATCCGCCTGGCGCTGATCCGCGATAATGACGAGCGTCGCAGCCGCATCCGCTTCCTGATGCCGTTCTCGATCGAAAAACCAGGGTTCTCGATCGGCGCGCCGATCATCCGTGCCTGGTCCAACCCGTTCGGTCCGCTCGGCGTGCCGCTGCTCGATGCCGAAGACGCGGCGGAGACCATCGACAATCTCTACGAGGCGTTTGGCAGCCCTTCGGCCGGCCTGCCCGGCGTGCTGGTACTTCCCGACGTGCGCCTGATGGGCAAGTTCGCCCAGCTCGCCCGCGCCGTCGCCATCGGCCGGAACCTGCCGCTGACCGTTACCGACACCTTTACCCGGCCGATGCTGGAAAGCCTGCAGGACGGCCAGACCTATCTGCGGCAAGCGATCAGCCCGTCGCATTTCCGCGAGTTGCGCCGCCAGTGGAACCACCTGGAGGCACTCGGCAGCGTGTCCTACAATGTCGCCCGCCAGCCGGCCGACATCCGCCTGCGGATGGAGGAGTTTCTGGCATTGGAAGCGAGCGGCTGGAAGGGCCGCCAGGGCACCGCCATGGTGCTCGACCGCTACCGCTCCGCCTTTGCCCGCGAGGCCATCACCAACCTCGCGGAAGCCGACAGCGTGCGCATCCACACGCTCGACCTCGACGGACATGCGATCGCGTCGATGATCGTCTTCATGATGGCCGGCGACGCCTATACCTGGAAGACGGCGTACGATGAACGCTATGCGAAATATTCGCCCGGCAAGCTGCTCATGGCCGAGCTGACGGAATGGCACCTCGACGATGCCAACATCGTGCGTTCGGATAGCTGCGCCACGCCGGATCATGCCGTGATGAGCCGCTTCTGGGAGGAACGCGATGAGATGGGCACGCTGGTGATCGGTCTTACCCAGAACCGCGACCGCGATGTGCGCCAGGTCGCAGCCCAACTCCATCTCTATCGCAACACCCGCAACATGGCGCGGTTGCTGCGCGACAAGATCAGGGCATTGACACCGCGACGTTCGAAATGATCACGCCTCCGCAATCGCCCTGTCGCGCAGGATGCGGCGGATGACCTTGCCGGAGGTCGTCAGCGGCAGGCTGTCGAGGAATTCGATCTCGCGCGGATATTCGTGCATCGACAGCCGCATCTTGACCCAGTCGCGGATCTCGGCGGCAAGCTCGGCGCTTGCCGCGTGCCCCGGCTTCAGCACCACGTAGGCCTTGACGATTTCGGTGCGCACCGGGTCTGGCTTGCCGATCGCGGCCGCAAGCTGGATAGCCGGATGGCCGGCCAGACAGTCCTCGATCTCGCCGGGACCGATGCGGTAGCCCGACGAGGTGATGACATCGTCGTCGCGCCCGAAGAAGGTGACGTAGCCTTCGGCGTCCTGAACACCCTGATCGCCGGTCGTCATCCAGTCGCCGATGAACTTTTGCGCCGTCGCCGCCTCGTTGCGCCAATAGCCGAGGAACATCACCGGATCGGGCCGGCGCACCGCGACCTGACCGACGGTGCCGGCGGGAAGCTCCCTTCCCTCGGCGTCGATGATTGCAACGTCATGGCCGGGTGCGGCCTTGCCCATCGAGCCGGGTTTCAGCACGCCGAGATTGGCAGCCGACGACAGGACGATGTTGCATTCGGTCTGGCCGTAGAACTCGTTGACCGGAACGCCGAAGGCCTCGCTCGCCTGCTCCCAGGTTTCACGCCCAAGCGATTCCCCGGCCGAGCCGATGGTGCGCAGGTTGAGCTTGTAGAGAGGGCGAGGATTTTCGACCGCTTTCATCAGCCGCAAGGCCGTTGGCGGGATGAAGGCGTTGCGCACGTCCATTTCCTCCAGAATGCGGAAGGCCATGTGCGGGTCGAATTTCTGCCCGGGCGATGACACGACGGGCACGCCGAGCAACAGCGACGGCAGCAGCGCATTCAACAGCCCGCCCGCCCAGGCCCAGTCGGCCGGCGTCCACATCCGGTCGCCAGGCAGCGGCAGGAAGGCGTGATGGAACTGGAAGCCGGGGATATGGCCGAGCAGGACGCGATGACCGTGCAGCGCGCCCTTCGGCGGCCCGGTCGTGCCGGAGGTGTAGATCATCATCGCCGGATCGTCCGGCGTCGTGTCGGCTGCAACGAAAACCGGTGCATGGCCTTCCGCCAGCGCGGCAAAGGCGATGGTTTCCGGCGCCTCGGCATCGACAAGCACGACGCATTTCAGATCCGGCAGCCGCGCGCGGATGGCCGCGATCTTTTCCAGGCCGAAACGATTGGTGACGACGGCCGCGGCACCTGCATCGCGCAACCGATATTCCAGCGCTTCGATCCCGAACAGCAGCGCCAGCGGCAGGGCAATGGCGCCGAGCTTGTAGATGCCTGCATGGGCGATCGCCGTTTCGAAGCTCTGCGGCAAGAGGATCGCGACCCGGTCTCCCGGCAGGATGCCCTCTGCCTGGAGCCCGTGGGCGAATGACGAAGACCGCGCAGCAAAGCTGCCATAGGTCAGCGACAGATGCGCCCCGTCGGGGCTGAAATGCTGCAGGCAGACCCGCTCCGGCTCGCGCTGTGCCCAGACATCGCTGACGGCGGTGCCGATATTGAATTTTTCCGGAATCTGCCAGCGGAAGTCCCGCCGCAGGTTCTCATAGGTATCGCAGATCGGAAGCATGAACCCGCCGGAAGAGGTGTTGTTGCGGTGCACCTAACACTTCTGTGGGAGAGACTTCAACTCTGGACGTAGCGTCCGGCGCCGGTTTGCGACTTTACCGCGATAATATTCTAACATACTAATTTAGGTAAAATTATTCAATTTTGCGAGGAGGATACGTGCGTGGCCACTTTTACATCCTTTTTCCCCGGTGGAATATATCCTGACCACTACAATCCCCCGCTCCCGGGGTACGACTACATGCCGTTTTTCGAAGAGATTGTGAACGCCAACGAAGCTGTCCGAGGCGCGACGACATCGACGGCCATCGACTACGACCTTACCAACGGCTTGAAACTGAGACTGGTTGGCACCGGGTTTGCGTTTGATTCCAACGACGACCCGACCGGCGGGACGATTACCGCCATCGAGGTCTACCTCAACGACGGCACCACCAAGATGCAGACGCTGACGGGACTGAATATCCTGCTCAAGACTTTCTCCGATGCCGTCGATGTCTCCACCCAGCATGAGATCGCGCAACTTCTGATGAGTGGCAGCGACATTTTGAAAGGCAGCGCCGGCGACCAGGACCTCTACGGATATGGCGGCAACGACAAGTTCATTGGCGGTTCCGGCAACGACTTCGTGCACGGCGGCGAAGGCAAGGACACCTATGACGGCAACGGCGGCAGCTTCGACACACTCAATTTCGATGACGCCTATTGGACACCGTCGGCCTTCCGCGGCATCAATCTGGACGCAAGCACCAAAAAAGTCATTGACCCCTGGGGCAACACCGAGACGTTCACTGAGTTCGAACAGTTCCGCGGAACCCAGTTCGCCGATATCTTCAAAGGCTCCAGCGTCAGTGAATCATTCATGGGGTTTGGCGGCGCCGACAAGATCAACGGCGGCCTCGGTTCCGACCTGGTCCTGTATCATCGCGATGACCGGCGCGGCGGCACAGGCAACGTGACCGTCAATCTCCAGACAGGCAAGGCGATCGACGGCTTCGGCAAGATCGACACGCTGACCAGCATCGAGAACGCCCGCACCGGCAATGCGGCAGACAAGCTGACAGGCAATTCGGCCGCGAATCTCCTCAGGGCAGGCGGCGGCAACGACTTGCTCGCCGGTGGATTGGGCAAGGATACGTTGCTCGGCGAAGGCGGCAGGGATACCTTCCTCTTCAACACCACGCTCAACAGATTCACCAACGTCGACAAGATCCTGGATTTCAACGTCATCGACGACACGGTGCGCCTCGAAAATGCGATCTTCACGCACATTACCGGCACTCGGACGCTGACATCGGCGCAATTCTACAAAAGCGCGGCCGGCGTCGCTCATGACGGGTCAGACCACATCATCTATGAGACCGATACCGGAAAACTGTTCTACGACAGCAACGGCAGTGCTGCCGGGGGCTCCGTACATTTTGCGACGATCAGCAAGGACCTTGCCCTGACGGCCGCCGACTTCTTCATCGTCTGACGGTGTTGCACAGCCTTCACTGTAAAGCGGCTTACGAAGCGAATATCACCTCGCGGCCGAGCCGATCGCTCAGCGCACCGAGTATTTCGTCCTGCGTCGTGTAGCCTGCGAAGAACAGGTCGATGACCGCACCGGCGGCGCTGACGCCCTCCTGGCTGCGCAGGCGAATGCTTCGCTCTGCACACCAGGAGAACAGGGCGCCGGAAAGCGCTTCAACATCATCGAAAACGACGCCGGACGTAACAGACTGGGACATATTCGATCTCCATGTGCCGATTAGGGGTGTGCCGATTGGGGACTGACCTGCTTCAGACTGAGCATCCATAAGAGGATTTGCAATAACGATGCAGAGTGGCGGTTAACAGCCTGCAGGACCTGTGCTGAATTGGGGCAAATGACCTGCACTATCCACTGCAAGCACGCTGGATGGTTGTATCCAGGTTAAGCAAGTTGCGTCTGGCGCGCATCAGCGAATGCCGGCATGCGATTCTGGAGATACCGCCTCATTCCCCCATATCCGGGACATAGAGGCACTTGGTTCGGCCCTTGGGGCCGAAATCGTTGAAGGCGGCACAGCGATGGAACTGGCCGTCGGGAGACCGCTTGAGGGGCCAGGTATTGTAACTGATGATCTCGCCGGTCGTTCGCACGAGCCATCCCCTTTTGGTTGGCGTCACGTCGCTTGCGGGTATCGGCTTGCAGTCGCGCCCGGCGCAGCAAGCGACTTCGTAGATATCATGCGACCATGCAGGGATACTCAGGCAAAGCGAAATCAAGAGTGCCAATGTCCTGCCCACTGGAACCTCCTTCGTGCTCCTCAGTCCGGTGACTTGCCCGCGGCTTGATCCCTTCATCGTGAACGAGGCCTTGGGGTCGGGTCTGACTTTCACACCAACCTTTCGAGGAGGCAACACGCGAGAATGTGATTTGTTGGACAACGCCCCGTCATCCGGCAGCGTTTCGCCTCGAATTCGGCCGGGCGGCGACCGAACTTTAAAAATCACGTCAAGAGCGCTTTTGCTGTAAAAGCCGACGCTATTCGATCAAAATGCAGCGCGGCAGACGCTGCCTCCCTCCCTCGCCGGCGGTGTTCATCACCCTAAAGCGGTAGTTCTTACGACCTCTGCCGCATTGCTTGCTGCAACCGGAAGATAGTAAGCTTGGCGTGTCGGCTAAGGCCATAGGGGCCGGCGCTACTGGTAGGAGTTCAGCGCTGGCCCCGCCCATATGATGAAACAACTCGATGGGCCGGCGTTCCTGCGCGTGAAAAGCAGCGAGCCGCTGCTGCCCGGCTCGGTGCGGTCAGGCGTCATCCGATGCGCGGGCACCCTTCGCGATTTGCAAGGCGCAGCTTCGTGTATTCACCGCGGCGGCCGATGCCGTCAACGACGATCTGCCGGCGTCCGATGGACGCTATCGCGGGATCGCGCATTCCCAGCCTGTAGGCGCGGCGAATGGCTTGTCGTTGGCTGCAGCCGCCTCGCCATTCATAGTTCCTTCGATATGGATCTCGGTATTCCACGTCTGGGCCGCCCGGTCCAATGTATAGGTCCAAAGATTGTGCCAATGGAGCAGACGGGAGCGCGGTCAGGACACCGGCAACAACCAACGCCGCGGCGAGAAGCTTATCAACCACTCTTGTCATACCTTCCTCCTGCACTCGATCTTTCTCAATAAGACATAACTACTAACGGAATCATGAAAAATAGGTTCCGCGAAACGGGCGTTGACCTGCCCAAACCGGGAACATAATAAGAACATAGGCGGTGATGCAGCCGCTGATCTGAAAAGTTGTCCACAGGATATCCACCGTCTTTGCACAGCGGAAAGGCGAAACGGTATCGACGGCTGGACGCCGGGCGTGGAAGGGGACATCTCAGGCGCCGGACCACAGAACTGTCGCTGGACCGCGATATCGCGGCGACACCGGGCCGACTGCCGGGAGACGCACCACCCCGCAAAACCAACGCGCGGGGTGGATCAGGTCGCGCCGCATTCACGGACCAAGCATTAGCATCTTCTGAAATCAATGGCTGCAGCGTTTCGGCCACAGTGGGAGGCTGACGTTTTGGAAACGAGACACGACTGACATCGACCCACACCCCCGCGGTTGGCAAAACGGCGAGAAACCAAACAAAATCGAGGCTTGAAAAGTGTGGTGGTGCCCCATGCCGGAATCGAACCAGCACTCCTTTCGGAACTCGATTTTGAGTCGAGCGCGTCTACCAGTTCCGCCAATGGGGCACGGATACCATCGAGGTAGCAAAAAGCGTGTACACGAACCGTTTCGCGCCGGTCAACCGGGATTTTGACGATCGGGCCTGCCGGAATCACAAAACTGTGCGCTTCGCAGGCGCAGCACATCATTTACAGCATCGGCAATCCTGCCTAAAAGGCTTCGAGATTAACTGGAAAGCCCGCATGCTTCGTAGCCTTTACGACTGGACAATGTCGCTCGCCGCCCGGAAATCCGCTGAAGTCTGGCTGGCGGTCATCGCGTTCGTCGAAAGCTCCATCTTCCTCGTTCCCGCCGACGTCCTCTATCTGCCGATGGCGCTCGCCCGGCCGGAGCGTGCCTGGCGCTATGCGTTGGTTGCGACGGTCGCATCGGTGCTCGGCGGCATCGCCGGCTGGTATATCGGCCACTACGCCTTCGAGGCGCTGGCACGCCCCATCCTGCAGTTCTACGGCAAACTGGAAGCCTTCGAGCAGTTAAAGGCATCGGTCGGCTACGAAACGCTGGTGCTGCTTTTGGTCACCTCCGGCCTTGCGCATCTGCCGCCGATCAAGGTGGTGACCATCCTTTCCGGCGCGGCCAACATCAATCTCGGCCTGTTCATCATCTCGGCGATCATCGCCCGCGGCGCGCGCTTCTTCGTGCTCGCCTGGCTGTTGCGCCGCTACGGCGAGGAAATCCGGCATTTCATCGAAAAGCGGCTGGGCATGCTGGCGGCGGCCGTTGCCGGCCTGCTGATTGCCATGTTTGCCGCCTATCGTTTCCTTGCCTGATATGCCGATGGAGCTTTCCTTGAGCCATAGCCTGACACAGCCGGCGCGCGGTCTTGCTGCCTCCCTCATCGCCACGGTCGGCATGGCGGCGACCGTCGGCGGCGCGCTCGCCTTCGAGCATATCGGCGGCTATATCCCCTGCGCGCTCTGCCTGATGCAGCGCACACCCTATTACTGGGGCATCCCGATCGGCATTCTCGCCATCGTGACGTCGGTCGTGAAACTGCCGGTCTGGCTGACGCGGTCGCTGCTTGCGATCATCGGCATCCTGATGCTGGTCGGTGCCGGGCTCGGCGTCTATCACGCCGGCGTCGAATGGCATTTCTGGGAAGGCCCGGCGACCTGCGCGACCTCGGCTTCGGGCGTATCCACCAATGTCGGCGACCTGCTCGGCGATCTCGACAGCAAGCATGGACCGTCCTGCACGGATGCGGCGCTGCGCGTTCTCGGCCTTTCGTTCGCGGGATGGAACGTCATCGCCAGCCTCATCCTGGCTGCCATCGCTCTGCGCGGCGCCGCCAAGGCATAAGCAGCGTCAGCGACGGCTTACGCTGCCCCTCCTCCCATCAAGGCTGCAGTTCGACATCCCAGTAGAGATAGTCCATCCAGCTGTCATGCAGATGGTTCGGCGGGAAGAGCCGGCCGTTGTTGTGTAGATCCTGCACCGTCGGGTGGAACGGCTTCTGGTGCGGGAACATGCCCGCCTGGCGCGGCAGCTTGCCGCCCTTGCGCAGATTGCAGGGCGAACAGGCGGCCACGACGTTTTCCCAGGTGGTCTGGCCGCCGCAGCAGCGCGGAATCACATGGTCGAAGGTCAGGTCCTCCGGCGAGCCGCAATACTGGCACTCGAACCGGTCGCGCAGGAAGACGTTGAACCGGGTGAAGGCCGGATGGCGCGACGGCTGCACATAGCTTTTCAGGCAGACGACGCTCGGCAGGCGCATGGTGAAGCTGGGCGAGGAAACCTGGTGGTCGTATTCTGCGAGGATATGCACACGGTCTAGGAAAACGGCCTTGATCGCGTCCTGCCAGGACCAGAGCGACAAGGGGTAGTAACTCAGCGGCCTGTAGTCAGCGTTCAGCACGAGCGCTGGAAGGCCGTGTGGTGAGACTGCAATCGTCAAGCCAGTATACTCCTGCTCGATTCGGCACCTGCACCTTCTATATTAGGCGCGTTGCGTCAGGATTGTGAAGCCAAAAGGAAAAAGGAAACAAAAGATTCGCTTTTTATCTTATGGCGCCACCGGCAGGCCGTCCCGACGCATCTCGGTGGCATAATACGCCCAAAAAAGCCTTGCGGCGACACTGCGCCACGGAGCCCAGAGCTCCGTCAGCGAATCAAGCTCGCGCGCCGAGGGTCTGACGTCCAATGTCAGCGCATGGCCGACGGCATTCTGCAGCGCCACGTCGCCGACCGGAAAGACGTCGGGATGACCGGCGCAGAACAACAGGTAGACCTCGGCCGTCCAGCGGCCGACCCCTTTGATGGAGGTCATTTCGCGAATGGCGGCGCTGCCGTCGATCTCGCAGATTGCCGCGAGATCGAGTTCACCGAGGGTTACTGCCTTTGCAACGGCGCGCAGGGCATCTGCCTTGGCGTGCGACAATCCGAGCTCGCGGCAATCGTTGTCGGACGCGGCAAGGACCGTCTCGGCCGAGATGTCGCCGAGCTTCTCTTCCATGCGCCGCCAGATCGCCGCGGCGCTGGCCTTGGAAACCATCTGCGAGACGATGATATTGGCGATGCCGCGATAGCCGGGATCGGCGCGACGCAGCGGCACCGGTCCGGCCTTGGCAACCACCGGCTCCAACCTCGCATCGAGCATCACCAGGCCGGTCAGCCCGGCGGAGATATCCTCATGCGTGCGAATGATCCGCATCTCCCACCCCCCAACGCAAAGCGGCGTTCATGCGATTCGCCACACAACAGGAATGAAACGAATGGCCCGGCGCCTTCTTCCATGGCAAGAAGAAAGCATGAACGCGCCATTGTCAAAACAACCGGTCTTTCGATTCGCGCCAAGCCCCAATGGCCAGCTTCACCTCGGTCACGCATTGTCGGCCATTCTCAACCATGACATGGCGAAGGCGACGGACGGACGCTTCCTGCTGCGGATCGAGGATATCGATATTACCCGCTGCACGCCGGAATTCGAAGCCGGGATTTATGACGATCTCGGCTGGCTCGGATTGTCATGGGAAACACCGGTGCGCCGGCAATCCGAGCATCTCGATCTCTACCGTCAGGCGCTCGGCAGGCTGATCGACCGGGACCTGGTCTATCCGGCATTCCTGACGCGTGGTGCGATCAAGACCGCGGTTGCAGCGTTCGAAGCAAAGGGCAAGGCCTGGCCGCGCGATCCGGACGGCGCACCGCTCTATCCCGGTGAGGAGCGGAAGCTATCCGCCGCCGGCCGCCAGAGGATGCTTGCAGGAGGCAAGCCGCATGCGTGGCGGCTCGACATGGACAAGGCAATTGCGGAGCTGGGCGCGCCGCTGACATGGCAGGAGACCGGCGCCGGGCCGAACGGCGAAACGGGCGAGATCACTGCCGACCCGGCCGTCTGGGGCGATGTCGTCCTGTCGCGCTCCGATGCGCCCTCGAGCTACCATCTTGCGGTGACGATGGACGATGCGCTGCAGGGGGTGACGCATGTGGTGCGCGGACGCGACCTCTATCACGCGACCGCGGTGCACCGGCTGCTGCAACGATTGCTCGACCTTCCCGAGCCCGTCTACCATCACCACCGCCTGATCCCCGGACCGGACGGGCGCAAGTTGTCGAAGAGCAATAAGGACACGGGGGTTGCCGCTTTCCGGGAAGCCGGAAAAACGCCGGACGATGTCCGGGCGTTGATCCTATAGAATATTTTCCTTGCGGGTTTCCGCCGCCTGCGTCCCGTCGTCCTTCGTCCCCCTGAAGCTGCGCATGACCATGCGCTTGACCTTGTATTTCATGATCGCCGCATTGATCTCCGCGCCGATGATGAAGATGGCGCCGACGATGTAGAGGAAGACCAGGGCGATCATGATCGAGGCGAGCCCGGCATAGGTCGAGACATAGTTGGCGAAGGTGGCCAGATAGGACGCGAAGATATAGGCGCCGATCGACCAGGCAATCAGCGTCAGGATGATGCCGGGCAGCACATCGAGGATTTTCCGGTGTCCGTCGGGCAACCACAGATGGCTGACGATCAGCCCGGCCGTCAGCATGAAGAAAACACCGGCAAGGCTCCAGCTGTCGAGCAGCGCCAGTAGATTGTTGAACCATGGCAGGTAGGTGCCGGCATAACGGACGGCGAGCGGCACCGCCACCAGCAGGATGCTAACCATGGCAAGCACCAAGACGCCAGCCAGCACGAAGCCGAGACTGGCCACACGCGTCTTGTACCACGGCCTGCTTTCTGCGACGCGGTAGGCGCGGTTGAGCGAGATTCTGAGCGCCTCGACGCCGTTCGAGGCGAAGTATGCGGCCGCCAGCACGGATACGGTCAGCAGCCCTCCGCGTGGGATGGTCAGCACCCGCACGACCTCGTCGGAGATCGGCTTGGCGATCGATTCGGGCCAGGTATCGAAGATGAAATGCACGGCGGTGGTGGCAAACTGGTCGGCGCCGAGAAAACTGCCGAGCGCCGTGCCGAAGATCAGGAAGGGAAAGATCGCCAAAAGGGTGGACAGCGCCACATGGCTCGCCATCGCCCAGCCGTCATCCTCGCTGAAATGCCAGACCGCGTCGAAGACGACCTTCCAGGCTATGCGAATGAAGGCCGGCATTTCCTCTCCACTGTTGCGTGATGCTGTTCGGATTGTAACCTGTTCATGAATATGGGAAACCGGGCGGTAATTTCTACAGGGTTTGAACAGAATGACCGACCGTCGCTCGATAATCGTCACCGGCTGCTCTTCCGGCATCGGCGCCTGGTGCGCCCGGGCACTCGCCAGGGACGGCTGGCGGGTTTTTGCGACCGTCCGGCGGGCGGAGGATCTGGGATCCCTGGAAAGCGACGGTATTGAAGCCTTCCTTATGGATTATACCAAACCAGACACCATATATTCTCTTGTAGAACAGGTGTTTGCCCGCACTGGCGGGAGGCTGGACGCGCTGTTCAACAACGGCGCCTATGGCCAGGCTGGCGCAGTCGAGGACCTACCGGTGGAAGCTCTTCGTCTACAATTGGAAACCAACGTCATCGGCTGGCACGATCTGACGCGGCAGGTCATCCCGGCCATGCGGGCGCAGGGGCATGGCCGCATCGTGCAATGCTCCTCCATTCTCGGCATCGTGCCTTATCGATGGCGAGGCGCCTACAACGCCTCGAAATTCGCACTCGAAGGCCTGACGCTGACGATGCGCATGGAACTGGCCGGAAGCGGTATCGAGGTGAGCCTGATCGAGCCCGGGCCGATCACATCGCGCTTCACCGCCAATGCGGTCGCCTATGTCGAGCGCTTCATCGACCTGAAGGGCTCGGTGCACGCCAAGGAGTATGAACGGCAGATGCGGAGGCTGAGGGGCGAGGGCGGACCTGCCAGAGGCAAGCTGGAGCCCGATGCGGTCTATGCTGCGCTGAAACGCGCATTGACCGAAAAGAGGCCGAAGCCGCATTACATCGTGACGCAACCGGCCAAACAGGGCGCTTTTCTGAAGAAACTGCTTCCGGCCGGTCTGTTCTATCGCATCATCGGCCGTCTCGGCTGACGGGAAAGACGAAGGTAATCACATGAACAGTTTTATGACCGGTCTGACGCTGCTCGTCATGGGCCTTGTCGTCATCGTTCTCATTCGCGGACTCTTCAACATGCTGAAGGGCGGCGACGGCAACACATCCAACAAGCTGATGCAGGCCCGCGTGTTTCTGCAGGCGGTCGCGATCGTTCTGATCATGCTGACGCTGTGGTTCACCGGGGGCGGCCGCTGACCGATGGTGAAGCTCAACAAGATCTACACGAAGACGGGCGATGACGGCACGACGGGTCTCGCCGCCGGGCCGCGCCGGCTGAAAAGCGATCTGCGTGTCGAAGCCTATGGCACGATCGACGAGGCCAATTCCTTCATCGGACTGGCGCGCCAGCACACCGCTGAACTCGCAGCGCTGGATGCGATGCTGATGCGCATTCAGAACGACCTCTTCGATCTCGGCGCCGATCTTTCGACGCCGGATACGGGCGCCACGCTCCCTTACGAGCCGCTGCGCATCGTCGCGGCACAGGTAGCCCGGTTGGAAACCGAGATTGACGCCTTGAATGCCGACCTCGACCCGCTGCGCTCTTTCGTGCTGCCCGGCGGCAGCGGCGCGGCGGCGGCGCTGCATATTGCCCGCACGGTCGCCCGGCGAGCCGAGCGGCAGATGGTCGAACTGGCGCGGATGGAGGGCGAGGCCGTCAGTCGGGAAGCGCTCGCCTATATCAACCGCCTCTCCGATTTCCTCTTTGTCGCGGCGCGCTGGACGAACGGCAAGGGCAAGTCGGATGTGCTTTGGGTTCCGGGAAAAAACAGGTAGTCTCGCCCACTACCGAGCCTTCAGGGGATTTCATGTTCATACCGCTGCACGACGCGAATTCCCTGAAGCACATCAAGGTCCAGTATGTCACGATCAGCCTGATCGTCATCAATGTGGCCATGTGGCTGTTCACCGGGCCGCTCATGGTGCCGGAGACCTTTTCCAACGCCACCATCCTGGGGCTCGGCTACATTCCCGCCATCGCCTTCGACCATGCGCAGCTGACGCCCGACCTCGTGCTGGTGCCGGACGAGGCCACCTACGTGACCTATGCCTTCCTGCACGGCGACTTCTGGCATCTGGCCGGCAATATGCTGTTCCTCTGGGTGTTCGGCGACAATGTCGAGGATGCGCTCGGGCATGTCCGCTACCTGATCTTCTATCTCCTGTGCGCCGCCGCCGGCGCCCTGACGCACGGCCTGGTCAACACGGCATCCGAGGCGCCGCTGATCGGCGCTTCCGGCGCGATCTCCGGCGTCGTCGCCGCCTATTTCCTCCTGCATCCGAAAGTTCGCGTCTGGGTGCTGGTGCTGTTTCGCATCCCGCTTCCCCTGCCCGCCTTCATTCCGCTCGCCTTCTGGATCGGCCAGCAGTTCTTCATGCTCGTGGCAGATCCCGAGAGCGGCGTCTCGTGGGGCGCGCACGTCGGCGGCATCATCGCCGGTCTTATCCTGGTAGTCATTTTGCGACGCCGGGACGTGCCCCTGTTCGACCGCACGATCGTCACGCCGCGCGCCGTCCGACATGTCGAGGCGGCGCCCGTCATGCCATCGCCCATGCCAACAGAAAGCACGAGAAAGCCCACGCCTTGGGGAAGACCGTCCTGAACGGTCTGCGAGACAACTGAAGGATGTCGGTTGAAAACAGGGCGTTAGCGACGGTCGAGACGTTTTCTCTTGAAGAATGGCCGCAAACGCTCGCCATTCGATCACGATTCAATATTGACGCGCACGTAAACGTAAGTATTTTTCCCGCTGCATTCTTTTGGCTGCGGGAGAGGCAAAGATTGTAATTGGAGAAAAAACGCGTATCGATGTCGCCAACCGACAATCAGGCACCTGTGTTAAAGCGCATTTTCTCGGCAAACGTCTTGTAAGGAAGGACACTATGAAAGTTCTTGTCACCGTGAAGCGGGTCGTCGACTACAACGTGAAGATCCGGGTGAAGCCGGATGGATCGGGTGTCGAGCTTGCCAATGTGAAGATGTCGATGAACCCATTCGACGAGATTTCGGTCGAG
>UCMT01000037.1 GCA_900473795.1 Hyphomicrobiales bacterium
CCACCCCGACTGGCACAACGGCTTCGAACATGACCCCGAGGAGGCTGCCCGCGTTCGGGTCCGGCTTTTGCAGGAACTGGCAGCGACCGGCGAACTGCTGGTGGCAACTCATATGCCGTTTCCTTCCGTTGGCCATGTCGCGGCGGACGGCAACGCCTTTCGTTGGGTGCCGGTCTTCTGGGACTACTGACCGCTTGTCGGGTTAGGTCGCACTAGGGCGCGGACTCACAGCGTTGATGAGTCCACGCGCTAGTGCGGCAGGCGATAACATTTCGGATCTAAACATTCGTCTGCATTGACGACTTTACCGGCCTGTGGGGTCGTCTCACCATGGCATCAGTGGATGGCCACCGCCAGTAGGATACCAGATCAGTTCGGCTCGGGGTTTTCGCCCTCTTCCAAGCGCGAGGTCGGTCGACCCGGCTCGCCTATCCACCTGATCCCGACGCAAAAGCCATAGTCCTTTTCTTCAACATCGAAGTTTGCACCGCCCCCTTGCATGCCCTGTCGGCGCCGTATTGGTGGTGAACCGTGGAAGCCCGAGCCACTGCCTCATCTGAGTGCGAAAAATGGTACACTGGAGCCGGACAGGGAGCCCGGCTTTTCATTTCAGGCAGGCGACCTTTCGGCTAGTTCTCGGCGAAGCAATAGAACAACCCTTCACCGCCTGTCCCCTTGAAGGCCTCAACCGTACAGCCGCCCCGCGTCGGATGTGACGCATTCCAGGACTTGGCCTCGGCTGAATCGTTCAAACCAGTGCGGTCGCTATGGCCAACCATCGCAGCACCGTCCGCAGCGCCCATTGTCCAGTTTCCACAGGTTTCCGCAGCAGCAGTTCCGTCAGCTTTCGAGCCTGTCAGAATGTCGTGGCGGTTGGGTGTGTCACCTCTACCGTTGATGACTTCCCCCTTCTCGCTAAGGGCTGTCTGTTTGGTCAAGTTGTTTTTGTCGCTATGGAGGGACGCGATGTCGTCAGCGATCTTTTCGCCCTTGGCATTGTGCCAAGGCCCGCTACCAATGCGATCCCTGGCATTCTCCATATTGGTAGACAGGTACGCCTTCCATGTCTTGCCCGTCGACCCGGCAGCCTTCGCCAAGCCGTCGCAGTATGCGTCCGCCCCCTGCAGCCCCCCGAGATCGCCCCCCTTCCCAGGATTAACGCTAGTAACAAAGAAGCTCATGCTGGTGTCTTGCGCAAAGACCGCCCCTGACCAGGCCAAAACGACTGCAACAACGGCAAACCGGCGTTTCATTGGTCTCACTCCCTGTCTCGAAGACTTCGCAAAGCCTATCGGGAGCCTCTGCCGGAGTAAAATCGAAATCCCGTGATGGAAGCACCCGCCGACCAGCAGCGCCGGGCGCAGCCGCCTTGGAAACGACAATCACGCCTATCGCGAACTGCATTGCCGCCCTGGCTTCGCGGTCGCTGCCTGGGCGGGCTTTCATGCTCGGCGTTTCAGAACAAGCGATGTTCGTTCCGGAGCGGATACGATGGAAATCGATAGCGAAAATTAGCAGGCCGATACATTGGCAATCGTTGTAGCTGACGATCCCTTGTTCACGCTGCAACGGCGTTCACGCCCGAATAATCTGGCCTTGGTTCTCGCAAGGCGCGCCGGCGGTCGCGAAATGCGTCTGACAGACAAGGCCGACGGTTAGAGCTGATCTCTGCGAAACAACGAGCGAACTGTATGTACCAAGTCGGCGCGGCCGCGGGGTGTTACAGAAGATTGCTCAGAATACGTCGTGGCCTTGGCGACTTGATGAGGGAGCTCATTTGCCAAGCCCATCGCAGTCCCTTTGCCGGATGTTGTGTGGCAGGCCAGCGACGGCCTTCCACACGTATTTCAGTCCTCGATGAGAGTGGTGAGAACGGTCTCGTCGGTGTCAACAACGAAGACCGCGAGCAGGCGCGCTGGTAGGGTAGCACTGGCATTCTCGCTCACGCCGTGGCGGTCCCCCGGATACTCGGAAAAGCTCTCTCCGGCGCGATAGGTGATGACGGGTCCGCCATTCACCTGGCTGCGAATGGCGCCTTCCAGGACTGTTGCATAGATGAAGGCGGAGTTGGGGTGGGTATGGCCAGCCGAAGTGCCGCCGGGCTCGTACTCCACGAGCACGCCCTTCAGGCTCTTGCCGGGAACATTGGGGAGCTGCTGGTCGTAGACAACAGTGACCTTGTCGCCGTGGAATTCTCCAGCGATGGCCTCGGTTGCGAAAAGCCCGGCCAGAACGAACGCATTAAACGCGCAGAATATGATCCTGAACATCTGTCTCTCCAGTTGGGTTAGTTGGTTGGGATCGCCCTCACTCCTTGATGAAGCCGAAGGACCGGCCCGAGTCCTGGCCTTGGCACGCCTGCGCTTGACAGTTTTTGGGAGTCACCTGCGGCCGGGGGCCGAGGCGCCAGCGGATCGCCGATAAGGGGCCGGTTGGGAGAATGCCGAAAACTGCCGGCCAAGCCTATTCCACGGAGGCATCTATCCTTTAATACCGAGGTGTGGGGAAGACACGTCGATCGCGGAGCCACATGTGCCATTGGCTTGAATTGTGGGCCGTGCGGGTAGTGCTGCGACCGTCGAGGCAAATCGAAATAGCATCGAAACCTGGACAACGGGCAAGCGGGAACCCGAGCCATGCAAGACCAGTCCGTCAGTCCGGAGCTGTTTGAACATGCGACGATGGGCGGTCGCCTCAAGCGACCACCCGACGGGAAGACAAGCGAGCCTGGGATCGACGGTCGAGGTCAGATCGCTCTATTCCGGCCAGCAATGCCTGCAATTCTCCACGCCGATAAGCCGGCCCGAAAAAATGTGGGTCGTCATCTGTCTGATCCTTCATGACACTGACGATCTCAGTTCACGAGCGGTACCGAGCATTCGAGACAGCTGCTCTAATGCCTTCGCATAGGGTGCTAGCGACCTTGGCAGAATAGTTTCAGGCCGCGCTCCGGCGCATCCTCCTCTTCATCGTTCGCCACCGACCGCGCGAGCTAGTCAACCTCGGATCGAAGACACGGTCGCGGCTCGGTGGGAGGCGCGCTGGCCTACATCAAATCGACAATGCGCTACAAAACAGGAGATTGGACATGAAAATCGTGGTTATCGGAGGTACAGGGCTGATCGGCTCGAAAACCGTTGAGCGGCTACGGAAAAAGGGCCACGAGGTCGTGGCGGCGTCTCCGAATTCGGGGGTCGACACGATCACCGGCAAGGGTGTCGCCGAGGCGCTTGCCGGGGCCGAGGTCGTGGTCGATCTTGCCAATTCGCCGTCCTTCGAGGACAAGGCTGTCATGGAGTTCTTCCAGACATCGGGCCGCAACCTCCTCACAGCCGCGGCGGCGGCCGGTGTGAAACATCACATCGCGCTTTCAGTCGTCGGCACGGAACGGCTCCCGGGCAGCGGCTACATGCGCGCCAAGATGGCGCAGGAAGAGTTGATCCGGAAGTCGGGCATACCCTACACGATCGTGCACTCGACCCAGTTCTTCGAGTTCATGGGCAGCATCGCCCAGTCGGGCACGACAGGGCAAAGCGTCCACCTGTCGCCAGCCTACGTCCAGCCGATCGCGTCCGATGACGTGGCCGACGTCATGGCCGAGATCGCGCTCGGCAAGCCGGTCAACGGCACGATCGAGATCGCCGGTCCCGACAAGGTGCGCCTCAGCGAAATTGTGGCGCGCTTCCTGAAGGCGACCAACGATGCCCGCGTCGTCGTCGCAGACCCTCACGCCCACTATTTCGGGGTCGAGCTGGACGACGGTTCGCTCGTGCCTGGCGCAGGCGCACGCCTTGGCCGGACGCATTACGACGACTGGCTCCCTCTTAATCCGCCGAGAAAGTTGTCTGCGTGAACGATGCGATTGTGTCAGCCCGCCGAACAGTCGGGCCGGTAGTCACCGATGCGCTGGCCGAGACCGCGGATGATTCCAAAAATTGATCTCGGCCATGCTTGATCTTTATCTTCGCAAGGGACGGGCAGTCCAGCAATGACAGAACGTGAGGATCGGATCATGAGATGGTTTCTAAAAATTGGGATTCTTGGTGGCCTAGCCTGCCTGCTTATGGGTTTCGCCAGTACATGGGGTGTCGAATATTGGCAGACCGGCCGTTTCGAAGAGGCGACTGACAACGCCTATATACGTGGCGATATTACCGCGCTTGCGCCACGTGTCGCTGGATATGTGACCAGTGTGTCCGTTGAGGACAACGCCGTCGTCAAGGCCGGTGATGTGCTCTTCAGAATTGACGACAAGGACTATCGCGCCCGGCTTGCACAGACCGAAGCCAACATTGCCGCCGCCCATGCATCGCTCGCGAACAATCGCGCGGAAAATGAGCTGCAGCAGGCGACGATCGCTCAGGCGGATGCTCAGCGCCAGGCCACGACAGCCTCCCAAGTGCTTGCCGAACGAAATCTCGTCCGCGTTCTCAATCTTGTCCGTACAAACGCGACGAGCCAAGCTCAGGTCGACCTGATGCAGGCGGCACGCGATCAGGCAAATGCCAGTGTCGTCGCAGCCGAGGCAGCGCTCTCGGCTCAGCGCCGAAAACTCGGTGTCATCCGTGCCCAGAAACAGGCTGCCGAAGCAGCCCTCGCCCAAGCCACTGCGGCGCGTGAGCTCGTGCGCATTGATCTCAAAAACACGGAGGTTCGCGCTCCGATCGACGGGGTGATCGGCAATCGTCAGATCAGGCTCGGGCGCTACGTGACAGCTGGTCAGGCTGTCATCGACATCGTCCCCGTCGCCAATGTGTGGGTCATTGCCAACTTCAAGGAGACGCAGCTCGAGAACATGAAAATCGGACAGCCTGTCCGTATCAGCGTCGACGGCTTCAGCAACGTCGAAATCAAGGGTGTCGTCGATAGTTTGGCACCTGGCAGCGGCTCCGCCTTCAGCCTTTTGCCGGCCGACAATGCCACGGGCAACTTCATCCGTGTGGTCCAGCGCGTCCCCGTGAAGATCCGCCTTACCAGCAATCCCCTGCCGGGAAGGTTGGTTCCAGGCCTGTCGGCGAAGGTCGCGGTGCGCATCAGCGCTCCGCACGGAGATCAATGATGTCGATGCAATCGCTTACGACTGCGAGCAATGGGGTGCCACTGCAGGCTTCCAAAACAGGCTTGCGAGGATGGATCTTGATCGTCGGGATTAGTCTTGCGGCATTAGCCGAAGCAGTGGCCAGCACGGCACTTTCGACGGGCCGGTTGGACATGATCGGTGACACACATGCAACGCCCGATGAATTCGCATGGCTTGATGTCGCCTTTGTGTCCGCTAAGTTCACCGGCTTTGCAATGACCCCTTGGCTGATCAACCGTCTGTCGGGCACGGTCACCCTTCGCGCTACCACGGGGCTCCTTACCCTTTTCTGCGGTTTGGCTGCATTGACTGCGAATATCGATCTCCTGACAGCGATCAGGGTCCTGCAAGGATTTGCAGGCGGCGTGTTGCTTGTCTGTGGCCAGACTGTCTTGTTCCAGTCGTTTCATCCGCATCGACAACCCATTGTCCAATCGTTTTTTGCGACCGGGGCGGTGGTAGCGCCTGCAACCTTCGTGCCGCTGACGTCGGGATGGATCATCGACAGTTGGTCATGGAACTGGATCTTCCTGACCGCACTCGCCGTCGGGCTCGTCGCCCTTGCATTTATCGTTGCAGGTGGCCGGTTGAAGAGCGGGGAAGCTTCGAGTCGCCAGCTAGACTGGCCGGGTCTCACACTTCTAACCGTTTCGGCCGTCGCCCTCACCTATGTGCTCAGCCAGGGTAGTCGATGGAACTGGCTCGAAGACAGCCGCATCGCTGTGCTTGCGACAGTCGGTACTGTGGCGCTAGCGATCTTCGCCCTCTCTTTGTTCGGCAGTCACAAGGACAAACTGATCGACCTTTCCGTGTTCCGCCACCAGGATTTTGCCTTTGCTTTCACTGTCAGCTTCGTCGCCGGTTTTGCGTTGAACGGCAGCGCCTATATTATTCCGTCGTTTGCCGTCTCCGTGCTGGGCATGACTGCGACGGAAGCAGGCTGGCTGCTGGTGCCGAGCGGGTTCTTGTTCATTGCGACGCTTCTCGTGGTCGCAATGCTGCTCCGCTTCACAGGTCTGCCGCCGATTGCAACAGTCCCGTTCGGTGTCGTGACATTCATGACGGCCATGTGGATGCTTTCCCAGTCGAATGGCCTAAGTGGTGCTCCCGACATGAGTTTGGCAATCCTGCTCCGCGGCGTCGGCCTGGGACTGCTGTTTCTGTCGCTGACGCTTGTCGCGCTCGCCGGCCTGCCACAGGCCACTCTTGTCTATGGCGTGGCTCTCTTCAACGTCGGTCGTCTGGCGGGCGGGCAGATCGGTGTCGCGAGCCTGCAGACGCTGATCGATCATCAAACTGCACAGAACCTTTCTGTGCTTGCCACCAATATTACCAACGGGCGTCCAGCTGTGACAGATCGCCTTGTACAGATTGGCAATCTCCTGACAGCAAAAGGCGTCGAGACGGCCTCTACACAGAAAGCCGCGATCAATCTACTCGGGCGCCAAGTCGCAACTCAAGCCACTGTCATTTCGTATGACACTGCCTTCCTCGCCATTGCGATGCTCTTTCTCGCCGCCGCGCCTGTCCTGATTGCCTACAAGATTGTGCTCGGCAGATTTGCCAAGCACTCGACGCCCTCATGAGCGGAGAATCTGCTTGAAGAGCCGACCCATCTCAGGTTCGATGAGCGGTCTTCTGGGTCACTTGGACGAGCCGCCTCGTCGACTCCCTACCCCCTTTTCTCGGCCATTTATCCAAACCTCACGCCGGTGTGTCACGCACCGTGGCGACAAGCCGATGCCAGGGCTACCCTCGCCAGGCCCTACAGGCCCGGCCGGGTCTAGGTGGCACCAGCCCCGCGCATTGCGGCAGGCAGGGTTTCCCAAGCCCGGATCAGCTCGCCGATGGAAGCTGCCTCCATTTTGTGCATGACATTGCTGCGATGCAACTTGACCGTCACTTCGCTGATGCCGAAGTCGAAGGCGATTTGCTTGTTGAGGCGTCCGCGCGCCACTTCATGCAGGACCTCGCGCTCGCGCGGCGTCAGCCTCTCAAGGCGTTCGACATTGCGCTTGGCAATCGCCTGTTCCGCCCGTCGCTCGGCATCCATGGCAATGCCTGCGGTCACGGCGTCAAGCAGTGTTTGGTCCCGCACCGGCTTGGTGAGAAAATCCACGGCCCCCGCCTTCATCGCCTGAACCGTCATGGGGATGTCACCATGCCCGGTGAGGAAGATAATCGGCTTGGGATTACCGTTCTCGGACAGATGACGCTGCAGATGAAGGCCGCTCTCTCCCGGCATGCGCACATCGAGGATCAGGCAGCCGGGGTTGTCCAATAGATTGGCGTCGAACAGTTCGCGGGTCGAGGCAAAGCTGGCAGGCTGAAAACCCGCCGACTGGATCAACTCCGACAGCGCCTCGCGCACCGAGGCGTCGTCATCGACGATAATGACGAGCGGCGTCTCCACTCCCCGTTGCGGTGCCGATCTCCGCAGCAAGGGCTGTTCAAGTCTCATGTAACCCTCCATCTCTCGATTTGTGTAAAGCATTGGCAATTGCCGTGAGCAGAGCCTGGGCATCAAAGGGCTTGCGGAAGAACCCGCTGATGCCCTGCGCACGGCCCTGGTCGGCTATCTCGTGGCGGCCGGTGATCAGAAATACCGGCAATTCCGGACGGGACTTCTTTACCAGGTCACGAAGTTCAAACCCGTCTATGCCAGGCATGCCGATATCGGTGATGAGCACGTCCAGGTCCGAAAGCCCGTTGACGAGCAACGATCCCGCCGACGAGAAGCTGCGGGCCACATAGCCCGCGGACTCCAGAAGGTCTCCCACCGACTCAAGCAGTCTTGGATCGTCATCAACAATTGCCACCACGTGTCTTGTCTTATTCATGTTCATTCCCTCCCACCCGGCGCGAGTGGGTAATCGGTATTTCCAATCTCTCCGCGATGCGGACGAGATCGGCGAGCGATGCCGCCGCCATTTTTTGCATCACATTCCGTCTATGGATTTGCAGCGTGACTTCACTGATCCCCAACTTGGCCGCCGCCTGTTTGTTGAGAAGACCGCTTACGACGAGCGGCAACACCTCACGTTCTCGCGGCGTCAGTTCGAGGTAGCGTTGTCTCAGAATGCCGAGTTCGGCGCGTTCCGATCTCTTTTCCCGATCCTGTGTGATCGCCGCGTGGACTGCTGCCATGAGGTCTGCATCACTGAACGGTTTGGTCAGGAAATCCACGGCGCCGTGCTTGATTGCACGCACCGAGGATGGGATGTCGCCATGTCCTGTTATGAAGACGATCGGCGGATGATCCACATCGACGATCTGTCTCTGCAGATCAAGGCCGTTGATATCCGGCAGCTCGACATCGAGGATGAGGCAGGCAGGGACATCCGGCTTATCCGCGCTCACATAGTCGCCACCTGATCCGAAGGCGATGGCGCGCAGGCCGTGCGAGTCCAAGAGTTCGCTGAGCGCCTCCCGAATACGTTCATCGTCGTCCACGATGAAGACAATATGATCATCCCTGGTCATGGCGCCGCTTTCGTTTCAGCCGGCAAGGTGAAGATGAACGTCGCCCCATGCGGTTCGTTGCTCTCCGCCCACAACCGTCCGCCGTGTGACTCGACAATCGAGCGGCAAATCGCCAGACCCATGCCCATGCCGTTCTCCTTCGTCGTATAGAACGGCTCGAATATCCTCTCGGGAAACTCTATCCCCTGGCCGCGATCGCTGATCTCGGTTTGGACGACGTCGCCCCTGTGGCGCACGCGCATCCCAATCATTCTGTCGCCTGCCATGGAGTCCATTGCGTCCATGCCGTTGCGAATGAGATTGATCAAAACCTGCTGGATCTGGACACGATCGATTGCGATGAGCGGAAGGTCACCGTCGATCGTCGCGTCCATCCGAACGCGACGCCGCGACGCTTCATCGGCCATGAGGTTACGCGCTTCATTGATAACGCCGGAGAGCGTCATACAAATCCTTGTGTCTATGGATTGCTTGAACAAGGCCCGAATGCGGCTAACGACGTCGGCAGCCGAGTTGGCGTCTCGTATTATACGTTCTACCGTTTTCTCCGCCCGCTCGATGTTTGGCGGTTCGGCCATGAGCCAGCGCTGGCAAGCGTGCGAGTTCGCCACGACGGCCGCCAAGGGTTGGTTCACCTCGTGCGCGATGGAAGCCGAAAGCTCGGAGAGGCTCGCCGCTTGGCTTGCCCGTGCAAGACTTTCCTGCGCCTGACGCAGCTCCTCCTGCGCCCGAACCTCACCGTCGATATCCAGACAGATGACGTTCCATTGGACGATCGCGCCTTCGGCGTTGCGCATCGGCGCCGCGCGCGTCTCGACCCAGCGGTACTCGCCATCGAAACGTCTCAGACGGTGCCTACGCGCATACGGCTCGCCGGTCGCCAATGAATGTGCATAGTTCTCTTTGACACCGTCGACCTCGTCAGGATGAACACCGGCGTCGAGTGTGCCGGCGAGCCGGGATTTTCCAGTGCCGTCCAGGTCTTCAAGTTTATATCCAAGGAAGTCGCGGAGCTGAGGATTGCGATATACCGGCTCTCCATCAGGAGCGGCGCAATCGATCATAGCGGGCAGCGTTTCGACGATCTGCCACAGCGAGCGTTCGCTTTCGCGCAGCGCCTCCTGGACACGCAGTTGATCGTCGATGTCGTGAGAGAGACCGTACCATTGAACGATGCTTCCGCTCTCGTCCCTTAGTGGCTCTGCACTGCCTTGTACCCAGCGGTAAACACCATCCGCACGCCGAAGGCGATACTGCTTGGAGAAGCGCTCGCCGGTGACGAAGGAATGGCTAAGCGCCTCCCCAAGATCGACGGCATCATCAGGGTGGACGGCTGCTTTTATGACGGACGCCAGCCGGCTCATACCCGGCTTCTCCAAATCGGCTATATCCAGACCAAGAAAATTTATCAGACGTTTATTGAAGAAGGTCGGTTCGCCGTCAGGACTCAGCCGCCAGAGGAGGCTCGGGACCATGTCTACGAGCTGCGAAAGCTCGCGCTCCCGATCACGCAACGCCTCCTGTGCGCGCATCTCGTCGTCGACGTCGACGGAAATGACGTACCATTGCACTATCGCCCCATCCTGATCACGCAGCGGTTCCCCGCGGCCATCGACCCAACGATACGCTCCATCCGCGCGACGCATGCGGTATTTCTTTGAGAAGGGCTCGCCAGTGGCGAAGGAATGGCGGGCCGTCTGCAGCAGGCTGGCTGCATCATCGGGATGGACGAGAGTCTGTATGACCGCCGCCAGGCGGCTCATGCCCGGCTTGTCCATATCCCCAACATCGAGACCGAAAAAGTCTATCAAGCGCTTGTTGAAGAAGATCGGCTCGCCTTTGGGCGTCAAGCGCCTGATGTGGACTGGCACCATGTCCACAAGCTGGGAGAGCTCTCGCTCCCGGTCTCGCAATGCATCGACGCTTTGGCGCAATGTGAGCACCGCCAGCTGATACTGCCGGGATATGGCGGCTACGATGAGCGCCGAAAATGCCGAGATGGCCAGAAAGAGCTGCAGCATGAAGTGCTTGTGCCTCTGGGACTCGGGATCACCGGCAAATTCGCTGGAGCCGGATATCGTGAACACCGCCGCGATCAGAGCGAGGAGGATCAAGGCGACAGCGGCGCCTTTGAATTCAAAGCGGACGGCGGCCCAAAGAAGAGGCGGCATGATGATGTAGACGAAGGGCAAGAAACCGCTCAAGGAAAGGACGGCGACAGCAAGAAAGATCAGTCCCAGGACGCAAGCTTCCATCCATCGCGCCGCCGAGAACTGGGCTTTGGCGCGCCAGTTGTGGAAGGCGACCAGCGCCAGGGGCGCTACGATCAACACTCCGGTGGCGTCGCCGATCCAGAATAGGGGCCAAGCCGCTGCGAAGGTTTGTGATTGTATGCCAAACCACGCAAGTGTCGCACTTCCCACCGTCGCGCTTACGACTGGCGCAATTCCAGCGGCCAGTACAATGAATGCGAGAACCTCCTGCAACGTTTCCAGCCGAACCGGGCTTCTGCAAGCCCGGCTCACGAGCCATGCGCCAGTCGCCGCTTCAAGAGCGTTGCCGATATAGATCAGCAACGCCGCAGGCAGGGGACTGTGGAACCACACGAAATTACTGAACAATTCGGCCAGGCAGCCCGCCAGTACCCACCACGGCCAGCTGTACCTGGAGGTGATGACAAGGGTAGCGATGAAAAGCCCGCTCGGTGGCCAAATGGAAATGCCCGTTCCGGGCACGATTGCGAGTGCCTGAGCGAAGCCGCAGCCCAAGACATAGGCTGCAGCAAAAAGCACCAGGTACAAGAATCGGGGGCGGTTCGACCAGACGCTCATCATCAACTGCTCCTGCTGGACAAGAAAGCCAGGGGATCGTCAGCGTTTCGTGTTGCGGTCGTCGTCAATTTTTGCGCTGGCGAACTCATGTTGCCAGCCTAATCCCGCCGTGCCACAGCTGCAACTTATGGAAATCCATGCATTGCACGGAAAGGTGGCCGCTCCCGCCACCTTCACGAGGCTGGAATAAGGCGTGCGAACCGGAGAAATCCTGCGTCAGCCACCCTGTGTCATCACTTGACGGTCGGGGTGCGGACGAGCGCCGCTCACGATCCAGGATCTGCGTTTCAGGTCAGCGGTGCAAGGTTCCTTCCCAGTTGCCCCTCCGCCACAGCGGAGAGGCATAAACGGGGAACGGTAGCAGCCGACGACCTTCATTTGATGATCTAGGGTCCCTCCGGCATGCTGTTGACCCTTATTTGCTGTCAATAGTCTGTGTGCTGGAAAGCGGATGCACTTTGCGATCGGCGAGAAGCTGCATCGTAGCGATCGTCGCGGCGCAAAGCCCAATCAGGACGTGGGCCCACATCGGTGTCGCGATCGATCCGAAGCCGAGCAGGAACGGGGCGACCACCGCCCAGCACGCTAAGGTGAGATTAGACCATTCCGTCCAGGCGCCGTAGCGATAGAGAGCCATGGCAGAGCAGCACACCATCAGCGTGCCCACGATTCCTGCGTTCCAGGCCGCAGCAGGTGGATCGGTGAATAGGAATGTAGCGCAGGCCAAGCCTGCACCCAGAATGAGGTTGGTCCACTCCAACCCCTTACTCGGAACCTCGCTTTTCATCTTCATCTCCTTTTTCGATTCGGAAAATGTACCGCACCGCTCTCCCATCTGGGCCGGAGTGGTCGGTGCAAGGAGCGTGGGGCAATCCGCTGCGTCATGCTATTGTACGCACGCATCCGTCGGATGATGCGAAAGGCTAGCGCAGTTCGGCACGTTAGTGATGGTCACTTGTCGAAACGCGGGGGAACACCCTTCTATGCTGGGAGACCCGCACTCCCCACGTCAAAACCGCGCTTCCGCCAAGACAGTAGTCCGATTTGATGGTTTCACCGGGTCCCATGCGCTAGCCGACGCGAAGGGGACCAAAGGCCTGCTCGCCCCCTCAACGCACCCCTTCTGTGTCCGGCGGCGAAACTCGGGGCAGCGGCGACCTGAAACGCCGCCAAACCTTACGCAGACGTTATGTTCAAGGTAGAATTCCGCTACATTAAATTTCCCGGTCGGGAAATGTTTCTACAAAACGACCACGTGATGCCATCGTTTTTCCCGATCGGGAAAAACGATGGCATCGGGCTCCCTACACTGCTATTTTCCCGATCGGGAAAACAATGATGGCAAAACGCGTTAAAACTCCAGCCGATATCGGCGCCCTGGTCCGCAGCGCACGCAATGAGCAAAACTTGCGCCAGGACGAACTTGCCGGCGTCGCTGGCGTAGGGCTCCGGTTCATTGTCGATCTCGAAGCCGGCAAGCCCACGGCTCAAATTGGAAAAGTCTTGCAGGTTCTCCAAACGCTCGGCTGTTCCATCGACATTCTGGCCCCTGGTGAGCGCAGACAATGACGGCAAAGGTTCTCGACGTCTGGTGGGATGGTCGCGTTGTCGGACAATTCACGCAAGATAGGCACGGCGATATTGGCTTCGCCTATGCTCAGGCTTGGCTTGATGACGACAACGCGCTTCCACTTTCAGCTTCTCTGCCGAAGCGGCCCGAGCGTTTCTCCCATCGAGAATGCCGGCCGTTTTTCGGCGGCCTGTTACCTGAGGAGACCCAGCGTCTGGTTGCGGCGCAGGCATTGGGCGTTTCACCTGCCAACGACTTCGCGCTTCTCGATCGCTTGGGCGGCGACGTCGCCGGCGCACTTCAACTTTTGCCCGAAGATCAGGAGTACATAGAGACAGGACCGATTGCAGACCAGCAGCCTATGGATGACGCCGGAATCGTTCGGGTACTGGACGCGCTTCCGACGCGGCCGCTATTGGCCGGGGAAGAAGGCTTAAGACTATCGCTGGCCGGCGCACAATCCAAAGTGCCGGTTGTCCTGATCGACGGCCAGATCGCGCTTCCGCTTCCCGGCCAGGCGACCACGCATATTCTGAAACCGCCTATCGCGCGCTTCAGGGGGACAACCGAGAACGAAGCCTTCATGATGCGGCTCGCCGCCGCCATCGGTCTCGACGTTGCACCCGTTGAGCCGAGGTCTGCCGAGGGGCGCTCGTTCCTCCTGATCGAAAGATATGACCGTGTCCGCGATGACAGCGGCGTCGTGCGCCGCATCCACCAGGAAGACTTTTGTCAGGCGCTCGGTGTGCCGCCCGAAACGAAGTATGCGAGCGAAGGCGGGCCGACCTTCAAGGACTGCTTCGAGCTGTTGCGGCGGGTATCCGCGCGTCCGGCGACGGATGTCCTAAAACTGGTGGACGCTGCGGTTTTCAATCTTATTGTCGGAAATGCCGACGCTCACGGCAAAAATTTCTCGATTCTCTATGACGATCAAGGGCCACGAATGGCTCCGTTGTACGACCTGCTTTCCACCGCGGCCTATCCAGACCTTTCACCGAAAATGGCCATGAGGTTTGGAAAACGGGCCACGCTCGCCGAAATGGATTTAGATGGCTGGCAGGCTTTTGCAAAGGACGCTGGAGTTGGTCTGCGGCTCCTGCGTCGCCGTATCGCAGAGTTATGCGGGGCTGTTTTAACGGAGAGCGGCGGCGCAGCCAGTAGTCTCTGTGACGTATCAGGCAGCCAAGCAATTCCGGATATAAACGGGATGATCAACGACCGAGCGCGGATGATATCTATGACAATGGGCTAGGTGCCCAATACGCCCGTCGCCCAGCGGTTTCCGCACACAACCGTCAAAAAGCAGACATTTTCCGAAGAATGCCAGATATCCAGAAGCGACGTTTCATTGCTCGGCTGATCGCCCCCCGCTCGTTCGCTCTTGAACGAGCGGGGATACACCTTCAGATCTTAAGATAGCTAAACGGACTAAGCCCAGACAAGCAAAGGAAAAAACGATCAAAATTCAACGTCGGAAGGCAGAAAACCTCAGCCGAGTTTGAAGCCATTCGCCGTGAGATATATGGCGTAGAGCGAGCTCGTTGCCGTGATGAACAGCCGGTTGCGCCTGGCGCCACCGAAGGTCAGGTTCGAGACGATTTCGGGAATGCGAACCTTGCCGATCAGTGTTCCGTCCGGATCATAACAGTGAACGCCGTCCGCCGCACTGGCCCAGATGCGCCCTGTCCGATCGATCCGAAAGCCGTCGAAGACGCCGCTGGTGCATGTCGCGAAAACCTCGCCACCCGACAGCGTTCCTTCATCCGAAACCGAAAACCGGCGGATATGGCGCGGCCCGTTTTCCAGATGGCTGGCGCCCGTGTCGGCGACGTAAAGAAGCCGCTCGTCCGGCGAGAAGGCAAGCCCGTTGGGCTTTTCGAAATCGCCGGCGACCTTCGCAACGTCGCCCGAGTGAGGATCGACGCGATAGACGTGGCAACCGCCGATCTCTTCCTCCCCGTATTCGCCCTCGTAGTCGTGCAGGATCCCGTAGGAGGGATCGGTAAACCAGATCGAACCGTCGGATTTGACGACGACATCATTGGGCGAGTTGAAGCGCTTGCCTTGGAAGCGGTCGGCAATCACCTGCACCGTGCCGTCGAAGTCCGTGCGCGTCACCCGCCGCGTCAGGTGCTCGCAGGTTACCAGGCGACCCTGATTGTCCACGGTGTTGCCATTGGAATTGTTCGAAGGCTGCCGGAAGACGGATACGGAACCGCTGGTCTCGTCGAACCGCATCATGCGGTTGTTCGGAATGTCGGACCAGACGAGAAAACGGCCGGGCGCGAACCAGGCCGGTCCCTCCAGCCAGCGCCCGCCTGTCCACAACCGTTCCACTCGGGCATGGCCGACGAAACACGCGGCAAAGCGCCGATCAAGAACGTCAAACCGCGTTCCCTCGATCTCCCCGAACATGCCTTCTCCCTTTCAATAATTCGCCGTGTAGCAATTGCCTCTGGCCCGTTGTTTCTTTTGGATGATAGCGATAACATACGCAGGCACAAACAGGTTTTTGACGCAATCGTCCATGCGGAAGCAGCAATGACGAAAAATCCCGACGGCAAGATGGCGGAACCGCCGACCATGAGCGATGTGGCGCGACGGGCGGGCGTTTCGGCAATGACCGTATCGCGGGCATTGAAAGAAGGCAGCCACGTTTCCAAGGCAACGCGTGAGCGAATCGCGCAGGCCATCAACGAGCTCGGCTATGTCCTCGACCAGTCGGCCGGCAGCCTTTCGTCACGACGCACCGGCTTTGTCGCTGCGATCATCCCCTCGATCAACAATTCGAACTTTTCCGACACGGCGCGCGGTATTACCGACGCCCTGGAGGGGACCGGTCTGCAACTCCTCCTAGGCTACACCAACTATTCGGTCGACCGGGAGGAAGAGCTGATCGAAGCGATGCTAAAGCGGCGGCCCGAAGGCATCATTCTGACCGGTGGCTCCCATACCCCGAGAGGCCGGCGGATGCTGGAGCAGGCGGGCATCCCCGTCATCGAGACCTGGGACAGGCCGGCTCAACCGATCGACAAGGTCGTAGGCTTCTCCAATGGCGAAGCGATGGAGCTCCTTGTCGAGACTCTGGCAGGCAAAGGCTATCAGCGCTTCGGCTATATCGGCGGCACAACGTCGCGCGATACGCGCGGCAGCCAGCGCCGGGCGGGGTTCGTTCGCGCCCTGGAAAGGCTCGGCCTCCCATCCGACCGGGTGATCTCCTTTGGCGTGCCGCCAATCTCCATGGAACAGGGCGCGCAGGCCGTCGTCAACATGCTGGAGCGCTGGCCGGATACGCAAGTGGCCCTTTGCGTTTCGGACCTTTCGGCCTTTGGCGCGCTGATGGAGTGTCAGCGCCGGGGCCTGAAAGTCCCGGACGACATCGCCATTGCCGGTTTCGGAGACTATGAAATCGCCGCCTGCTGTCATCCCCGCATGACGACCGTCAACGTCGATTGCTATGGCATCGGCCGACAAGCGGCGCTGAAGTTGACACAGACAATTCAGGCGGCGTCGGCAGAGCCGCCGGAACCGATCACCGTCACGGGCTTTCGCGTTATCGAGCGCGAAAGCACGTGAGGTGGTCTCGGTAACAGACCGCTAAAACGCGATCTGCACCTTCATCGAGCGGCTGCGGTCGCCGGCGGTTTCGAATGCCGCAACCGCATCGTCGAGATCGAAAACGCCGGTCAGAAGCGGCTTCACGTCGACGCGGCGCCGATTGATGAGATCGACGGCAAGGGCAAATTCCTCGTGGAACCGGAAGGTGCCGCGCATGTCGATTTCCTTGGCCACCACGAGGTTTTGCGGAATGGAGACATCGCCGCCAAGCCCGAGCTGCATCAGGATGCCGCGCGGTTTGAGGACTTCGAGGCCGGAGCGGACGGCGCGCTCGTTGCCGGACGCCTCGAACATGACGTCGAAATAGCCCTTGTTGGCCGAATAGGCCGCCAGCTTGTCGCCGTCGGTCGCGACATTGATGGTGCGGTCGGCGCCGATATCCAACGCTTTCGCAAGCACGGCGTCCATCACGTCGGTCGCGACGATCTCCGCGGCGCCATGGGCGCGGGCGGCAAGAATGCACAATGCACCGATCGGACCGCAGCCGGTGACCAGCACGCGTTTACCGAGAAGCGAGCCCGCTCGGTTGACGGCGTGCAGCGTTACGGCGAACGGCTCGGCAAAGGCCGCTTCGTTGATCGAGACGCCGTCGGCCACTTTGTGGCACTGCCAGCTCTCGGCGACCAGACGCTGGCGAAAGGCGCCTTGGATGTGCGGCATCGGCATGGCGCTGCCGTAAAAGCGCATGTTGAGGCAATGGTTCTGCTGGCCCTTCAGGCAGTAATCGCACGCATTGCAGGGCCGGCTTGGGGAAACGGCTACCCTGTCGCCGATGGCAAATCCCGACACGCCGGTGCCCAGAGCCTTGATCGTCCCGGCGACCTCGTGGCCGAGGATCATCGGCTCGCGCAGCCGGATCGCACCGAAGCCGCCGTGATTGTAATAGTGCAGGTCGGAACCGCAAATGCCGCCGGCCTCGATGGCGATCTCGACCTGGCCGGGACCAGCCGCTCCCGGATCGGTATCCTCGATGCGCAGGTCCCTGGCTGCGTGGATGACGATGGATTTCATGGCTCCTCCTCCGCTTTCAGACAACCGGCGTCAGCAGCGGCTGACCGGAAAAATGCGCCGCCAGATTGTCGCGCACCAGCTTGCCCATGGCCTGACGCGTTTCCACCGTACCGCTGCCGTGATGCGGTTGCAAAACAGCATTCTTGAGACCTGCAAAGCGCGGATCGATGGCGGGTTCGTTCAGGAACACGTCAAGGCCTGCACCGCGAATGCGACCCTGCTCGAGCGCATCCAGCAAGGCGGTTTCATCCACCGTGGTCCCGCGCGAAATGTTGACGAAGATGCCATCAGGGCCGAGTGCCTCGATCACCTCCCCAGTGACGATACCACGCGTGCCCTCGCCGCCGGCAAGGGTCACGACCAGGAAATCCGACTGCCGGGCAAGCTCGACGAGGTCCCCGACGAAGGCATAGGGAAGGTCCGGCTTCGGGGAGCGGGCAAAGTAGGAGACGGTACAATCGAATGCGGCGGCGCGCCGGGCAAAGGCGGCCCCGATCCTTCCCATGCCGACAACGCCGACGCGCTTGCCGCAGACCCGTGTCGTCAGGTGCATATTGCCCTTGGCCCAGCGTCCGGCGCGAACATGGGCGTCGCCTTCGGGGAGTTGTCGGGCAACAGCGAGCATCAGGGCCATGCCGAGGTCGGCGACGTCCTCGGTCAGGACATCGGGCGTATTGGTGACGCGGATGCCGTTTTCGCGGGCAAAACGCAGATCGATCGCGTCCGTGCCGACGCCATAGCAGCTGACGATTTCAAGCTTCGGCAGTTTTTTCAGAAGCGCCGCCGAAGCGCCGAGCTCGCCACGCGTCGCCACGGCACGGATGCCATCGCCACGCTGGGCCAGGAACGTGTCGCGATCCTCGACCTCCCAAAGCCGATAGATGGTGTAGCGGGATTCGAGATCTTCCATATCCCAGGACGGATAGGGTCCGATCATCAGCACCTCTGGTTTCGACATGGCTTTCTCCTGAATTTTCCTGCTTGACTTGATATGTTATCGATAACATATGTGTCAATAGAAACCGGCCGCTGTAAACAGTCAGCGTCGTAGAAACAATCCGGCATGCTGGGAGGCAGCTCTTTCATGGGATTTCCACTGTTCGATCTGAGCGGACTTCGGGCGCTCGTCACCGGCTCCAGCCAGGGCATCGGCTACGCCCTTGCAGAAGGCCTGGCGGCCCATGGCGCCGCGGTGATCATCAACGGCCGCTCGGCTGAAAAGGTCGAAAGCGCTGTCGAAGCGCTGCGTCAGGGCGGCCACACAGCCCATGCCGCGGTCTTCGACGTGACCGACAAGGGATCCGTTACAACAGGCGTTGCCGCCATCGAGGCAGATATCGGTCCGATCGATATTCTCATCAACAATGCCGGCATGCAGTTCCGCACGCCGCTCGAAGATTTTCCGGCCGACAAGTGGGAACTGTTGCTCTCCACCAATATTTCCAGCGTCTTCTACGTCGGACAGGCCGTCGCCAGACACATGATCGCACGCGGCCGCGGCAAGATCATCAACATCGCCTCGGTGCAGAGCGAAATGGCGCGTCCGGGCATCGCACCCTATACCGCGACCAAGGGCGCGGTGCGCAACCTGACGCGCGGCATGTGCGCCGACTGGGCGAAACACGGGCTGCAGATCAACGCGATTGCCCCCGGCTATTTCAAGACACCGCTGAACCAGGCGCTGGTCGATAGCGCTGAATTTTCCGGCTGGCTGGAAAAACGCACCCCGGCGGGCCGCTGGGGCAATGTCGATGAACTGGTCGGATCGGCGGTCTTTCTCGCCGGCAAGGCCTCCTCTTTCGTGAATGGACACACGCTCTATGTCGATGGCGGCATCACCACCTGCCTTTAAGGGCCCGATCATCGTGATGGGTGTCAGCGGCTGCGGCAAGTCGTCGATCGGCGAGCGGCTGGCGGCTCATCTCAGCCTGCCCTACGTTGAAGGCGACAGCCTGCACCCGGCGACAAACATCGCCAAGATGTCGGCCGGCATTCCGCTTGACGACGAAGACCGCTGGCCCTGGCTCGAGATCATCGGCAATCGGCTCGAAGGCGCGCGGGAGACGGGTATCGTCATTTCCTGCTCGGCGTTGAAGCGGATTTATCGCGATCGGCTGCGGCAGGCAGCAGGCGGTGCCCTCGCCTTCGTCTATCTGAAGGGCTCGAGAGACATCCTTTTGGAGCGAATGACCGAACGGCCGGGTCATTTTTTCAAGGCCACGCTGCTCGACAGCCAGTTGGCGACGCTGGAAAGTCCGGAAGGCGAGGACCGCGTTGTGACCGTCGATATCGCACCCTTGCCGGACATTATTGCAACACAGGCACTTGAAGGGCTTGCCGCCCTGAACGGAGTTGAACCATGACCGATGTGCAAGCCTGCAGGGTCGCCGTCATCGGCGCCGGGATCATGGGATCGGCGATCGCGACACGGCTGATCGAGACGGGGCAAACCGTTACCGTCTTTGATCTCGACAAAGCCAAAGTGAAGGCGCTGACGGACAGGGGAGCGTCGGCGGCGGCCTCGGTGGCTGATGCAACCCGGCAAAGCGATTTCGTCATCCTCAGCCTCAACCATGCCAATATCGTGCGGGCCGTGGTGTTCGGCCCCGAAGGGGTTAGCGCGGGCGCGGATGCGACCAAGATCTTGATCGACATGTCTTCGATCGACCCTGCCGACACAGCGGAAATGGCAGAAAGACTGGCAGGCGAAACCGGCATGAAATGGGTCGATTGCCCCCTTTCCGGCGGGGTACCCGGCGCGCTCGGCGGCCGGCTGACGATCATGGCAGGCGGCGAGGAAGCCGATTTCGAGCGCGCCCGGAGGGTGATGCGGCACCTTGCCCGCAACTACACGCTGATGGGTGGCAGTGGTGCTGGCCAGACGACGAAACTCATCAACCAGTTGTTCTGCGCGGTGATCTTCCAGGCGGTGGCGGAGGCAACGAAACTCGCCGAGGCAGGCGGCGTCGATGCCGCATCCATTCCGGCGGCTCTTGCCGGCGGCCGCGCCGACAGCAGCATCCTTCAGGAATTCATGGGCAAGTTCGCCGCCCGCGACTACACGCCCACCGGCCGCATCGACAACATGCTGAAGGACCTGGATTCGTTGCAAGCTTTCGCGCTGAAGACGAAGACTCCCCTGCCGATGACCGGCCAGGTCGTCGAAATCCACCGCCTGCTCTGCGCCGCCGGCCTCGGCGCGCGCGATTCCGCCGAAATGATGCGCCTGCTCGACGGCACTCTTTCCTGATAAAATCGGATCGATGTCACTTCGGTCCTTGACTAACCGGATATGTTATCGATAACATATCTCAATCGATGCTTTGGGAGGAGCAGGGATGGACAACCACAAACTCATCGAGTTTCAGGGGATCACCAAGGTCTTTGGTGGCACCCGCGCGCTCGAAAACGTCTCCATCAGCCTGCTCCCCGGGGAAATTCTTGCCCTTCTGGGAGAGAACGGCGCCGGCAAGTCGACCCTCATCAAGACGCTTGCCGGTATCTACAGGCCCGATGGCGGCCAGATCCTGTTTCGCGGCGAGCCCTACAGCCATCGCCCGCCCAAGCCGAACGAGCGCCAGCCGGTGGCCTTCATCCACCAGGATCTTGGTCTCGTCGAATGGATGACGGTCGGGGAGAATGTCGGCCTCGCACAGGGCTTTTCCTTGCGTTCGCGACTGATCGACTGGCGCCGGACGGAAGAGCGGGCGCGCGAAGCGCTGAAGCTCGTCGGCTGCGATTTCGATCCGAGTACGCGGGTGCAGGACCTGACCCGAACCGAAAAATCGCTGGTCGCGATTGCCCGCGCCTTGGCTGTCGAAGCGGACGTGCTGGTACTCGACGAGCCGACCGCCAGCTTGCCCGCCGACGAGGTGGAGCGCCTCTTCGATGCCATCCGCCCGCTCAAGGAACGCGGTGTCGGCATGATCTATGTGTCGCATCGCCTGGACGAGATCTTCCGTATCGCCGATCGCGTCGCCGTCTTGCGCGACGGTCGCCTGGTCGGCCAGCGCCCGGTTGCTGAAACAAAACCGGACGAATTGATCGAAATGATCGTCGGTCGCCCCGCCAACCAGCTCTTCGTCAAGGCGCCCAGCAAGCCGGGCAAGACGGTGCTCGCCGCCCGCGATCTCGTTTGCACGGGAACCGGGCCGATTTCCTTCGACATCCGCCAGAATGAGCTTCTCGGGCTCGTCGGCCTGCGAGGCGCCGGCCAGGAACTGATCGGCCGGGCCTTGTTCGGCTGCGAGGCCTTCGGCGGCACCATCCACCTGAACGGCGAGGAACCGGATCTGGCAAACCCCGTTGCGGCGATGAGATCCGGCATCGGGCTGATCGCACGCGACCGTACGGAGGAATCCGTCGCAATGTCGCTGTCGCTTCGGGAAAACACCTTCCTCAATCCGGGCGCATCCGGCCGCGGCCTGTTCTCGTTCCTGTCCCCGGCGAACGAAGCCGAAGAGGCTCGCAAGATCGGCGAGACCGTCGGCCTTCGCCCGAACGACCAGAGCCTGCCGATCGAGGCGCTGTCGGGGGGCAACCAGCAAAAGGTCGTCGTCGGCCGCTGGCTGCGAACGGGTCGCAAGTTGCTCGTCGCCGAAGACCCGACGGCCGGCGTCGATATCGGCGCCAAGGCCGAGATCTACAAGCTGATTGCCCGGGCGCTCGAGGCCGGCCTTGCCGTCGTCGTCGTTTCGACCGACTTCGAGGAAATCGCCCACATCTGCCATCGCGCGCTCGTGTTTTCACGCGGCCGCATCGTCGCGGAACTCCAGGGCGACGCCCTCACTACATCTGCCGTCATTGCCGCCGCGTCGGCATCGGAAGCCGCCTGAAAGACCACGGGAGCCAAGAACCATGCAATCGATCGAATCCACGGCCCTCGAGCCGACGCGCAGCGAACTGGCCGGGCTGACCGCGAGCCAGAAAATTGCCCGTTATATCCCCGTCTACGGTCTGGTCATCCTGACAGTGCTTTTGATCGCGCTGTTTTCGATCCTCCTGCCGGCAACCTTCCCGACGCTGCTCAACCTGCGTTCCATCGTCTCCGACAAGGCGATCATCGCGCTCCTGTCGCTGGCGGCGATGATCCCGATGGCATCCGGCCGGATCGACCTTACGGTGGGCTATGGCATCGTGCTCTGGCATATCCTGGCGATCAGCCTGCAGACCATGTTCGGCGTGCCCTGGCCGGTCGCTGTGGCCATCGTTCTTGCGCTCGGCGCCTTCACGGGTTTCCTCAACGGCCTTCTGGTCGAGGTCGCGCGGATCGACAGTTTCATTGCGACGCTCGGAACCGGCACAATCCTCTATGCGCTGGCGCTCTGGCACACGGGTGGCCGGCAAGTTGTCGGCGTCCTGCCGGAAGGCTTCTACGCGCTCAATGGCACCATGGTCCTCGGCCTGCCGATCACCGGCTTCTATGTGCTGCTGCTTGCCGGCGCTCTCTGGATCATTCTCGAATATCTGCCGATTGGCCGCTACGTCTATGCCATCGGCGCCAATCCGAAGGCGGCGGCACTGAACGGCATTCCGGTCCGCCGGTTCGTCATTGGCGCCTTCGTCTCGTCCGGAACGCTCGCCGCACTCGCCGGTGTGCTGCTTGCCTCCAAGCTGCGCATCGGCCAGGCGAGCGTCGGGCTTGAATATCTGTTGCCGGCACTGGTCGGTGCCTTTCTCGGCTCCACCACGATCAAACCCGGCCGCGTCAATGTCTGGGGCACGATGACCGGCGTCGTCATTCTCGCCGTCGGCATTTCGGGCATCCAGCAGACAGGCGGTTCGTTCTTCGTCGAGCCCCTTTTCAACGGCGTCACCCTGCTCGTCGCCATCGGCATCGCCGGCTATGCCCAGCGCAAACGCGGTGCAGCTGGCAAGGCCGCGACGCCGGGCCTGTTGCCAACGAAAACACAAAAGAACTGACGGAACACCATCTTCAAAGGGAGGAAGAACCATGAAACGCAGAACACTACTTCAAGGCTCGATTACAGCACTTGCGCTGATGGCCGCGTGGCCCGCCCTGGCGGACGCGGTGGCGGATGCCAAGGCGATCGTCGACAAATACGCGACCCGCGTCACGGCCTGGGATGGCCCGAAGGCAAGCCCGAAGGCGCAGGACGGCAAAACGATCGTCGTTCTCGCCGGCGACCTGAAGAACGGCGGCATTCTCGGCGTCACCACCGGTGTCGAGGAAGCGGCAAAGGCGATCGGCTGGGAGGTCAAGGTGCTCGACGGCGCGGGCTCGATCGGCGGCCGCACGGCAGCCTTCGGCCAGGCCATGGCCTTGAAGCCGGCCGGCATCATCATCAACGGCTTCGATGCGGTCGAGCAGGCTCCGGCGCTGGAACAGGCCAAGGCCGCGGGCATTCCGCTGGTTGCCTGGCATGCGGGTCCGGTCATCGGCCCGGATGAAAAGACCGGTCTCTTCGCCAATGTCAGCACCGATGCCATGGAGGTCTCCAAGGCTGCGGCCGACTACGCCTATGTCGACGCGAAGGGCAAGCCCGGCGTGATCATCTTCACCGACAGCACCTATGCCATCGCGATCGCCAAGGCCGACAAGATGAAGGCCGAGATCGAGGCGCTCGGCGGCACGGTACTCGAATATGTCGATACGCCGATTGCCGAAACCTCGCAGCGCATGCCGCAGTTGACGACTTCCCTGTTGCAGAAATACGGCGACCAGTGGACCCATTCGCTCGCCATCAACGACCTCTATTTCGATTTCATGGGCCCGTCTCTCGCTGCCGCTGGCAAGGGCGGCACGGACGCCCCGATCAATGTGGCAGCCGGTGACGGTTCGGAATCGGCTTACCAGCGCATCCGCGCCGGCCAGTTCCAGAAGGTGACGGTCGCAGAACCGCTGAACCTGCAGGGCTGGCAGCTCGTCGACGAGCTGAACCGTGCCTTTGCAGGCGAGCAATGGTCAGGCTACCTCTCGCCGCTCCACGTCGTTACCGCCGACAATGTCGAGTTCGACGGCGGGCCGAAGAACACCTTCGACCCGGACAATGGCTATCGCGACGAATACAAGAAACTCTGGGGCAAGATGTAACAGCCCTCCCAGCAACTGGGCACCGCGAATGGTGCCCATTTTTTTCTTCGACCTTCAGAAATCCCGCCAGCCGGAAGCAATCCCATGATCATTCGCTATGCCCTCTTCGAGGGGGAAATCCATCCGGGCAAGGAAGCCGAATTCCGCACGTATGTGAAAGAAAAGCTCGTCCCGCTCTGGACCCGGTTTCCGGGCGCCGAGGAGGTGCGCGTTCTGGACGGCGCCGACCGCGACGAGGGAGCTCCAACGTTCGCCATGGCACTCGCCATCCGCTATCCCGACATCGAGACCTGCAACAGGGCGCTACAGTCGGATGTGCGCTTCGAGAGCCGCGCTGTCACCGGCGGACTGCTGGAGATGTTCAAGGGGCGCGTCCATCACCATGTTTTCACGGCGAACGAATATCCGACCGCGTAGGAGGACGCTTGTCGCAATCGGCAGCACCTCGGTCTATTCCTCGTCGCCTTCTTCCGGCAGTGGCGTTGCGAGATCCGCGGACATCATTCTCTCGCGGCTGAGCAGCCCGGCATCCTCCAGCATCTCAATGTCGGGCAGATCGCGCAGGGTGTCGAAGCCGAAGGCAGACAGGAATGCCGGCGTCGTCACATAGGTGTAAGGCGCACCGGGCTGTGGACTGCGTGGCCCCGAAGCGATCAGCTCGAACGAACGCAGGCTGCCGATCAGGTCGCGGCTGATTTCTTTGCCGAAGATCTTCGAAAGTTCTGCGCGCGTCACCGGCTGGAAATAGCCGATCGCCATCAACACCGCGGCCTCATTGGCATTCAGATCGACGGTTGTCCGCGTTGGCGCGCCGGATGCACGGATCACGCCGGCATGAGCGGGTTTGGTGCGATGCTGCCAGCCGCCCGCAACCAATACCAGCTCATACGCCCGGTCGCGCAGTTCCTCGCGCAGATCATCGATCAGAAGGTCAATGCTGCAATTGCGGCCAACGACGCGAGCCAGCGTTTCGCGGGATACCGGCGTCGCCGAAGCGAAGATGACGGCTTCGACCCGCTGCATCCATTCGCGCCAGCGCAACTCCGGCGGCAGGTCGGCAAGCTCGGTGTCAAGGAGCACGTTGTCCGAGCGTCTATGCGAGCGTTCCGCTCTTCCGGCTCTGACTGCGTCTGCTTGTCTTGCCATGATTACAATCCGTAGATCCGGAACGTCGATCGCCCGGACAATTCGCGCACAGCGTCGAATTCGATCAGGCGCTCAAACAGTCGGCGGCTGGCCCAGCGCGACAGCTTTGCGGTCCGCAACGCACCGGAAACGGCGTCTTCGTCGAGCAAAAGCCGGATAGCCTCGCCTGCGCCCTTGGCCCGCAGCTTCGGCGCAACGGCCACGAGCCGATCCGCACGCCTGGCGAGTTCCGATGCGAGCCGGCATGCCTCGGCCGACGCCTGCGCCAGCGCCAGACACACCGCCCGCTCAAATCCCGGCTCTCCCGGACGCACACGCCCCCTCCCCGCCTCGAGACGAAACGCGGTTGAAGCGCGGTGCGCCATCAAGAGCGGGATTGGGCGATCCCAGTGCAGTCTTTGCGCCAGCATCCAGTCGGCCAACCACCAGGCGAGCGCCTCGGCATCCGGTCGAGCAGCCCAAAGTCCCGCGACGACCGCGGCGGCGGCAAAGGGAGCAGTCCGCCCGGCTTGATTGACGTCATCGATCATGGCCGGAATCGTGGCAAGCTCGTCACTCCAGCGAACAGCGAAGAGATTTGCGAGTTCGCGCAGCGCCTTCGTGTCGATTGGCGCCGACCGGGCCGCCAGCCGCTTGTAGGCTGCGAAGATGGAGCCGGCCGGGCCCAAGTCATCGCCGGACCCACGCAAGACCCAGACATCCCGCAAGGCCGCCTCATCCTCGGATCGGCCGGTAAGCCGCACCGCGGATACGGCACATTTCAGCGCCAGGCGCTGACGCCAGACCCCGGCCCAATCCGGTTGGGCCCGCACCAGCGTGTCGAGCGTATTCAAGGCCGCCCCTGCCAAGAAGGAGGCGTCCGTTTCGCTGCTTACGGGACCGCGCGCAACCGCCCATGCGGGCACGACAGGCATTCGATCCAGCCGGACAATTTGCGAATCGGACTTCGACATCACAAAAGGCTAGTTCAAGAGATCGCTTTAAGCCATGGAATAGTTTGAAACCGCACAGCATGCAGCATCGACACAACAACCGATAATGGCTGCATCTGCGTCGTCAATACGGCAACGCGGCTGTACAGACCGCTATCGCTCCTTCGGATTTCTCTCGGCGCCGTTGGTTGTCGCTCGCAAGCCATGATCGGGGCCGCTGCGTTCATCATGGTTTGTGCTGCCGCGCGTGCGGGCGGATCGGTTCAATCCTCTTCGTCGTGCAGCTCGCGGACCTGTGTTTGCGACATCGTCGAGCAACCAGCTGCCGCTGCCGAGAAGGAAGAGGAAAAGCACATAGGTCGCGTTCCAGAAGTGAACGGTCCAGCCGACGAGAAAATACCCCATCATCATGATGAGGTAGGCTGTCCTGTAACGCAGGCGCCGCTCGTCCGTTTCTTTTGTGAACGCGACGACCGCAACCATGGTCAGGAAGCTACCCATCATGAATATTCCGGCCGGAATCCCAAAGAGGATCGCATGATACAACCAGTACATATCAATGCTTGGCGGCATCCACTCGGGCCGGTCCCACCGACCGAACCCCACTCCAAAGAACGGATGATTCAACACGGATTCGGATCCAAATCGCCATATAAGGACGCGATAATAGGCCGATGCCGGCTCGAAGGAAAAATGGGTCAGGAGAAACTCGAAGACAGACTGGTTGGATGCAAGGGCAATAAACCCGTACATCGACAGCGAAAGGATCCACAGATATTGCCAGCGCTTGGCATCCTTGGCGAGCAACCAGTTCCAGAATACGAGTGACACCTGAGCGATAATCGCCGTCAGCGGCCCGGACGACAGCGACAGGCCAGCCGTGAGCAATACGGTCAGGGTGGCAAACCACCGCTTTGTCGCCGACGTTTCTCCCCCGAGCACGAGATGGACGAGCGCAAAGATTGCGCCGCAAGACACGCCGAAGAGGATCGGATGCTCGAAAACACCCTGTACGCGCCGCAACCCCCATCGGGGTTCCTTGATCGCTTCAACGTGGACAGGGAAAAACTTTGAGAAGAACGCCAGCGAGACATTCGAGTTTGTGACGGTTTCCACCAACGCGAAAGGTAGCATGATCGCAACGAGCACGAACAACAGTCGCGTCATGGCGTAAAACTGATCGGGACCGCGGATGAAACATCGCCCGAAAAAATATGCCCCCGCAGTCTCTACGACTATTATGCCGCCCGATTGCAGAGCGACCTGTGCATCGTGCGCGGCAAAGAGGCTGATCGGACACCACAAGCAGTACAGAAGGATCAGCACATCCGGTGCCCGGGCTCTGCCCACCTTTCCGGCAAGCCACAGGTACATGCAAGGCAGGAACCCGGCCAGCAAGACCACGCGATAAGGAAGGAGGAGCACCGGTCCTATTGTCCACAGCCATGGAATGAACACGCAAATCAGCAAGGCGACAACAAGCCATGGAAGCGCTTTTCGAGGCATTGTCACGGCCGCAGCGGTTGTGCGGGATGTCGAACTGGAACGACGAGGTGCCACAGCCAGCACGGGTGTGCGAGGTGACGTGACATGCGATCTCGCCGCAGCTCTCATGACCTCTCGCACTCCAACCTGTTTGAACATCGCACAGTGCCATACTTCCCCGAATGGCGCGGATCACTTCAGCAGCCTGGGTTTGCACCGTCCATATGTTCGAATTGCTCAGCCCCTAGCGCATTGGATCGATGGGGGCAGCGTTGTGGGCAAGGACTAAGCCGAATGATGTATGGTTTACTGCTTCGAGGCCGGGTAGTGGTACCCCTTTCTTCTGGGGTTTGCAGCGTCCGGACAATTACTACCCTTCGACCCTCCCAAACTCGACGCCGGTTCGCGAACTCCAGATGGTTGCTCCGGCACCCCAATGGCTGCGGGGTGAGACTGCCGTCAGGGAGCCGCCTCCCGTGTTAGAAAATGGAGATTTCCGCCCAGTTCAGAAACAACGAAACGGCGCTCGTCCCAGACGAGAACGGACACCGGTCGCGTCAGTCCGTCGAGAATGACTGTTCGACGGCCCGTCATTTTGTCCAGCCGGAGCAACCGGCCGCTGCCCTTGCGGAAGCCGTCCTGCTGATCGAAGGTACCATGTTCGAGGACAAGCATGTCCCCGTCACCGTCGACGGCGATACTCACCGGCGCATTCATGCCTTCGACGTCAGGCCTGGGCATCGCCACCCCACCGGTCTTGGGGATCGAAACGATCTTTCCCGTGCCGGCAAGGAATGGAAAGCCGCCGAACAACGCTATAAGAAGGCGCCCCTCGCGAAGCCCGATACCGGTCGGCACCGCATCGACTTCATAATTCTCCCCTTCGGCAAATTCGGTCGGCGACAGGTTGCGCAGCGCGCCTGCCTCTCCCATGCGGCGGAATGTGAGGATCGTGTCTTTCCGGCCGTCCGCCTGGAGGCGTTCGACGCTGTTTCGCGCCGAGTCGATCACGTAATAGATTCCGTCGGCGACGATGAAGTCGAACGGATTCCAGAAATCACGGCTGATGACACGAACCTTGCCGGCCCGGTCGAGCGCAAGCAGGGCATGGTCGAGCGCGCCCTCGTCGGAATCGACCGGCGTCCATCCCTGGGCGACGACAAGAACATCGCCAGCGCGGGCGACGCGGTAGGGACCGGTCGGGTCACCGATCACGTCCCGGCCATGAGGGAAGATCGGACCAAACGCGACAAGCCTGCCGTCCGCGCCCCGCCGGTAAAGGCGGCCGCTGGCGAGATCGCTAACGAGCAGATCCTCGCCATCTCGCGACAGCCCGGAAAAAGCAGCCCCCGGCATGCTGAACGTCTCAAGCCTGTAGCCGGGGGCAACCGTCGGCTCGGCGCCGGCGCCTGTCGCCAAAAACAGAAAACCGGCGGCAACCGTCAGGGCGCAGAGCGAACGCATCGGAAGCCTCCATTGGCTGAGAAACGGAATTCCGGATCGTAAGCAAGCCGATAGGTCGTCGTGAGGTGTTTTCGATCGCTGTTCCATGATCCGCCGCGAAGCACGCGGAATGCTACGGCGCTTTCCGCCGCGTTTCCGCTTTCATACGGCGCGTAGGGATCGCGGGTCCACTCCCAGACATTGCCGACAAGATTGAGAACGCCCTCGCCGGTTGCGCCCCTTATGAAGGACTCCGTCGGCGCCGTCATCGGATAGCCGTCGCGCGCGTCGCCGGAGCAGCAGGCGTCGGCGCCGGAATTTGTGCGCGTCTCGTCCGGCGGGGCCTCGCCCCATGGAAACGCGGCGCCCTTTGTTCCTCGCGCCGCCCGCTCGTATTGCTGCTCCGACGGCAGGACCAACCCGTAGTGACGACAAAAGGCGTCCGCGTCCCCCCAACTCACCCCGACGACCGGCCGGTCGTCCAGTCCGAGGAGCGGGTGATTGGCGTAGATGGCAGGACGGTGACCGGTCGCCTGAACGAAGCGCCCATATTGCCGGTTGGTGACCTCGGTGCGGTTGATTGCAAACGGACGCCCCTTCAGAACGCGGAGCGGCCGTTCGTTTTCTGGACCGTCGTCGCTGCCGAAAACAAACGCCCCGCCAGGAATTTCGATCAGCGGATTACCAACCATCGGGCTCGTTTCAGCGGCAGCGGCTTGAAATGCCACGGTCATCACCAGTGCCGCTGCCCAGGTGTCAGAAATCAACACGATCTTGTGTCTCTCCGTTGTACAGAAACACGCGATCCGTCGCGACCTTGACGCCGATCTTCTCGTCGATCTGACCGGTGAAATTCTTGTCGGCACGCAAGGTCATCAGTTGACCACCCAACCGCAGACTGACGAGCGTGTTTTCGCCGGTGAGCTCCACCGAGTAGATCGGCGCAACCAGATTGACGTCGTCATCCTCGACTGGGGCCGCGTGGACGTCCTCCGGACGCACACCTAGCACGGCGCGGGAAATGTTGGCCCGGGCGAAGCCGCCGACCCGAAAGCCGGCGCTGGCGAAGATACCCTCCTTGACCTCGCCGGGAATGAGGTTCATCGGCGGCGAGCCAATGAAACCGGCCACGAAAAGCGTGCGCGGATCGTTGTAGATTTCTCGTGGCGTTCCGAGCTGCTCGATCACACCCTTGTTCATCACAGCCACGCGGTGGGCGAGCGTCATCGCCTCTATCTGATCGTGGGTGACATAGATTGTCGTGACTTGCAGCTCATGCTGAAGATGCTTCAGTTCCGCCCGCATCTGAGTGCGAAGCTTGGCGTCGAGGTTGGACAGAGGCTCATCCATCAGAAAGACGCGCGGCGTGCGAACGATCGCGCGGGCGAGTGCGACCCGCTGGCGCTGGCCGCCAGAGAGTTCTTTCGGCAGACGCGACAACATCGTGTCGAGTTCGACCCGCCGCGCGACCTCGGCTATTTGTCGCTTGCGTTCGGCAGGCTGCACTTTGCGGATTTTCAGCGGGTAGCCGATATTGTCCTCGACGGTAAGGTGCGGATAGAGCGCGTAGGACTGGAAAACCATTGCAACGTCGCGATACTTTGGCAGGACGCCGTTGATGCGATCCGCGTCGATGTAGATATCGCCCGAGGTGGCTTCCTCGAGACCCGCGACCATGCGCATGGTGGTCGTCTTGCCGCAGCCTGAGGGGCCGAGCAGAACGAGGAACTCCTTGTCTCTGATCTCGAGGTTGAAATTGTTCACCGCGACGAATTCACCGAACTTCTTGCAGACGTTTTTGAAGGTGACGGACGCCATAGGCTTCAACCCTTGATGGCGCCCAGGGACAATCCCCGGACGAGATGCTTCTGGACCATGAAGGCGAAGACGACGATCGGCACGCAGGCCATGAACCCGGCCGCGCTGATTTCGCCCCAATAGGTCTTGTACTGCGTCACCCGCCCGGCGATGCCGATCGGCAGCGTCTGCGATTGCTCCGTCAACGTGATGATGAGGGACAGCAGAAACTCGTTCCACGAGATGATCAAACAGAAGATGGCGGTGGCAGCAAGACCGGGTCGGGCAAGCGGCAGGGCCACGTGCAGGAATGCGCCCCAGCGCGTGTCGCCGTCGACCATCGCCGCCTCCTCCAGCTCGACCGGAAGGTCCTGGAAATAGCTCTTCATCATCCAGGTCGCAAACGGCAGGTTGAAAGCGGTGTAGGCGACGATGAGCGCAGATTTCGTGTTGAGCATGTCGAAGTAGTTGAAGAACAGGTAGAGCGGAATGATGCTGACGATCGGCGGCATCATGCGCGTCGACAGGATCCAGAAGGAAATCTGCTTGCGCCATTGCCAGGGATAGCTGAACCGCGCCAGGGCATAACCGGCCATCGTGCCGAAGACGAGGGACACGATGGTCGTTCCCATCGCAACGAGGAAGCTGTTCAGCGCGTAGCGCAGGAACGGACGTTGAATGAAGGCTTCGTCATAGTGCTTCAGCGTCGGGTGCCAGGGCAGCCACTCCGGCGGCACGGCGAAAATGTCGATATCAAACTTGAACGAGTTCGCCGCGATCCAATAGATCGGGAAAAGCGTGAGGACCAGCGCGACAAAGATCATCAGGTAGGCCGACAGGCGGATGAAGACCTCCCTGGTGCGGCTGCGCGCGCGTATGGTTATCGCCGTCGCCATGGTCACTCCGCCAGCCGCATGCGTTTCATGAACCACGTGCTCAGAACGATCGTCACGAACAGCACGAACAGCGATATCGCCGCTGCATAGCCGACATCGGCGAAGCGGTAGGCGACCTGATAGATATAGAGGCTCAGCACCTTGGTCCGGTCGGCCGGCCCGCCGCCCGTCAGGATGAACACCAGATCGAAGAGACGCAAAGCATCCATGACGCGCAAAAGCAGGGCAATGGCAATGACAGGCTTGAGGAACGGTACCGTCAGGTCCCAGAACTGCCGCCAGGACGAGGCGCCATCGAGTTCGGCTGCCTCGTATGGCTCGACCGGCAGGCTGGCCAGTCCCGCCAGCATCAGCAGGAAAATGAACGGCGTCCATTGCCAGACATCGGCGACAATGATCGAGAACATCGCCAGATCCACATCGCCCGCCCATGCCTGCAACGGAAGACCGAGACGGTACATGATTTCGTTGAGGACACCGAATTGCGGTTCGTAGATGATCTTCCATGTGATCGCGACGGCAATCGGCGGCAGCATCATGGGGATCATCAGCACCGTCTTCAGAAAGGTCATCCGGCGGATATACTTGTCGAGCAGCAGCGCCAGGCCGAGACCGAGAAGGAACTCGGCCGTCACCGCCGAGACGGTGAACACGGCGGTGTTCAGCAACGCGACATGGAATTGCTGGTCAGACAGAAGCCGCACGAAATTGCCGGGACCGACGAAATCCCATGGCACATCGGGATTCGGGCTGATTTTGTGAACCGCCGCATAGAACATGTAGATGCTGGGGAAAATCGTCAGTCCCAGCAGGATGAGGACCGTCGGCGCAAGCATGAGGACGCGCAAATGCCGCTCTGCCCAGCGTTCAAGACCGCCGCCCGGTCGACGCGGCGCGGTCGATATGCCGCTTGCGGACCCCACCATTCGTCTCTCCCCAAACCCCTTCCGATGCGCCTGAAAACCTTAGCTCCGCGTGGCTGCTGTCTGGAGCGGGATGGCGAGAGCCGTGCGCGGCTTCGGGCGATATCCCGCTTCAGTCGTTTCTTGGAGCACCGCGCGTCTTGGTGGACGCAAAGGTCGCTCTCTTTGATGCCAGGGCATCGCGTCCGCGTTCAAACCCGGTTGAAAGCGGAACGCTCTAGTAAATGTTCGTAATCCGCGAGACCGCGTCCTGAGCATTTTTCAAGGCCTCTTCCGGCTTGACCGTTCCGGCAACGGCCTTGGAAAGCTCAATGCCGAAGGCATTCTCGATCTCCGGCCACTTCGGGTGACGTGGACGCGGTGTCGAGGCCTGGATTGCCTCCATCAGCACGGGATAGTGCCGGAACTTCTCTTGGCTCGTCAGTTCCGGATCGGTGAAGACCGAGGTCCGGACGGGTGGATTGCCGCGTGTGGCGGAAATCTTGATCTGTTCGGCCGAGGTCGCCCAGACCGTGAAGTCGAAGGCTTCCTGCTTGTTCTTGGACGCCGCCATAATACCCATGGTCCAATGGCCGATTTCCGAGCTTCCCGGCTTGGTACCGGCGGGAATGGTGCTGTAGGAGATCTTGCCGACCATCTTCGACTGGCTCGGATCCTCGAAGGTCGCAACCCAGTTCGGCCAATTGATCGATGAGGCGGCGGCGCCGGCAGCAAGCGCCGTGCCAACCTCATTGGCGTTGTAGCTTTCGACCCCCTTGGGCGAGATATCGCGGAGCGCCATGAACGTCTTCATGGCGGCGGCTCCTTCGGGTGTATCGATGGTCACCTTGGTCCGGTCGGCATTGAAGAGATCGCCGCCATAGGACCAGAAGATCGGCATGAAATCGGCGACAACCGGGTTGCCCTGACCGCCGCGGAAGACGTAACCGAAGTAACGGCCGCCGCCGCTATCGGTCAGCGCCTTGCCCGCCTTCAACACGTCATCCCAGGTTTTCGGGGCATCGACGCCGGCTTCCTTGTATTTGGCGGCGTCATAGAAAAACATCTGTGCATTTCCCACATAGGGCAGGCACACATAAGGTCCCGTATTGTAGGGGTTGCGGCAGATCGCCAGCGACTTCGAAAGGAAATCGCTATCTGGTCCTTCCATTCCGGCCGACTTGAAGTAAGCCGTCATATCCTCCAGATGCCCGTTCTCGGCGAAAAATGGAATCCACGGATCGTCCATCAGGATGATATCGAAGACACCGGATTTGGTGGCGCCGGCATTGGCCCCCTGTTCGAAAACATTGGCGTATGGTGCCTGGACGATCTCCACCTTGGTGCCCTTCAACTTCGAATAGTCGGCGGCGGCCGCCCTGAGGCCGTCTCCTTCGCTGCTTGACGGTACGAGGATTGTGATGTCGGCCCATGCGGCTCCGTTGAGCGCGAGTACGGACGTCGCGATAGCCAAGGTGAAAAACAGTCTGCGAAGCATTGTACACCTCCCATTCCGAGCTGTTATCAAAGACCTTTTCGTAGGGGCTCACTCTTTCCGGCATGGCAGAAACGTCAACTCTGCTCCCGCGCGGACCACTCTGCGACAAGGCGAAACATCTTCCGGCATGTCGTCATCGCGCCGGCCTGCTCCCGGCATTAATTTTATCACATCAGGCGCTTTATTTAGAGAGGTTGTATTAGCATTTTATAAAATTTCTCCTTGGGTAGTAACCGGGTGTTGGGTGACGCCGACTTCGGTCACATCGCAAGGGAGCGTCTGGATGGTAGCTCAGATTTGCCTATGGCGCCCCTGCCCCCTACAGCATCCGAATTCGCGGCCAGTCGCCTTACAGGGAAAGGCATGACGGGCGGCCTACCGGCTGCAAAGTGCATGCGATTGTTCGTCGGGATCAGCAATTCTACTAATAGACGCAGGTGCAATTTTGCGGCACAACCGTTTTCAGGGGAGGCTACCCTTCGCAAGAGTCGTCGCGTCCCTACCCGGCTGGGGCGCGCGGAAACGTTCCGGCCGGACAATCTTGCGAGCCAAGACGGCTGCACGCGACGCAGAGTTCGTCTAGCGGGCATATTCTCATTGTTCTTGTACGGACGGACGCTGCGTCGACAGACCGGCGTTTTCGTCGACGCCAGCTTGCGGGTGGTCCGCCCTGCCGGTCAAAGTCGCTCAGCTATCGCAAAACGGTTCACTTTGGAGTTTGGAGACTTCCCTAGAAAGTAACTCCATGAAGTCTGAGCCACACCGACAGATAAAGAACCCGCCACCCAAAGGGTGGCGGGTACAAGTGATCGAGAAAACGCAGAACAGATAAAAATCTCTCGAACAGATAGATCAAAACGCTATCGCTTTAAAAACCGGGCCGTCCCCCGAAGGCCGCGGTTAATCTAATTTAGCTATATCTTATAAATAGTCGATAGCTAATCTTGGCGAGTTGACGTCCGGCCGATTGGGGGGATATCCGCGAGGCTCATGCGACGGATGCCGGGTCGAGCCTCGCGGTGCTCAAAGACGCCGAGACTAGCTCGTCAGGAACAAATTCCTTTGTCGCGCGTTACGGGTGCGAGAGGGACTGGTGATGGTTGGGAGGAACCAATGCATCCAAACGAAATCCCCAAACCTACCGAAATCGAATGGCAACCCGTTATGGTCACGTTCCCGGACGGGCGCGTTCACAAGATTTGCGGTCCCCTTGAAGCATTTGAAATCCTCGGCTGCGAACCGGAGGACAGCCTCTATTTGAACGCAAAACTTTGCTGCCGGCTGGCAATGGAGCGCAAGATGTCTGCCGACAAGGCCCGCCTGGCGTTCATCGCCGCGACCATGGAGCGCATGCTTAAGGTTGTATGACGCGCCTGCGGGCTTCATAGCCATCGAACACGCCGTTTCCGTGACCCATGAGCAGCCGAAGGGTAAGTCTTTCGGCTGAGTGCGTTTGAGCGGTTTCGCATGAATTAGGAGGCGTCGACAAACAGCAGAACAGTGACAGAATGACCGGCGTTAAAACTTCCCCAGTGGGTTCGCTCGGCGCAGGCAGCGGCAATGCACGGCCGCGGCGACTCCAGGCCTTTTGAAGACTTGCCGCATTGCAAGGAGGACGAGATGGCCATTCTCAGTGGAACGAAGAGTCAAGTGACGCCGCAGGCAATCAGCCAGCACGTTGCAGATCTGGCGACGATCGAGTGGCTCTCCCTTCTTGCTCCGATCAACGACGGGATCATGGGCACGCAGAGTGGCGACACTCTCAGTGCACAGGCGGAAGGTGACGTTGTGTTCGGGCTCGATGGCGATGATGGCCTGAGCAGCGCATTCAATCGAACGGCGCTGATTGGTGGCCGCGGCAATGACACCCTGACGACCACAGTCATCGTCCCAATGCAAGGCAGCGAACCTGTCCATGGGCTTGCCATCCAGATCGGCGGCAAAGGCAGCGATAGTCTGGATGCGACGGTAACGCTTCAGGGCGGAGTCGTGACGGTTCAGGACAGGGAGTTAAGCGCAGAGGTTTTACTTGATGGCGGCTGCGGGAACGACGTTATCAACGCCGTGGCCAATGTGGCGCTGCCGATATTTGGAAACGTAACCGCGACAACGTACATTCGCGGCGGTTCCGGCAACGACATCATTGATGCCGTCGCGGATACGCGCGGTGCCCTGGACCATAACTTCGCCAAGAATTCCGTCTACGGCGGCCGCGGCGACGACCATATCACGGCTCGCGCCGAAACAGAGCTGAGCGGATCTTTGGCCACAGCCATCAATGTTCTCAACGGCGGGGACGGTGACGATGTCCTGGATGCCACAGCGAGAGGGGTGTCCAATTCCACCGAGTTGGTCTCGAATTCCCTCAAGGGCGGACAAGGCGATGATCTGTTGCACGCTCTCAATGTGACAGATTCCAACTCGCGGACCCCGGTCGGCATCAACGAACTGTGGGGCGGCGCGGGCAATGACGTGCTGCAGGCAACCCATTCCACCGATGGCGAGAACACTGTGACGGATGTCACCAACTATTTAAACGGTGGCAACGGACATGACCGCTTGGAGGCGGAGTCCACCGCCCTTGGCGGCTTTGTGCAGGCCCTCAACCAGTTGACGGGAGGCAATGGAAGAGATGTGCTGACAGCCCGTCTCGAGGCCGATGCCCATGGCGGGCCGAGTTCTCTCGAACTTAACTTGTACGACATTGCGAACGTCTTGAACGGAGGAGCCGGCAACGACTATCTCAAGGCCTTCCTGTCAGTAACGGCCTTTCCTTTTACGGAAGATGATTCTCTTGCGGAGAACCATCTGGCCGGTGGTTCCGGCAACGACAAGCTTCTCGCGACCGTGGCCAGCGGCTCGGCCGGAGCGAGTTTTCTGAACGGCGGCGCGGGGAATGATCGGCTCACGGTCGTCGGCGGATCGGAAAATATTCTCAATGGCGGAATCGGAGCGGATACGCTGATTGCCGGCACCGGTGACGATCACTTGATTGGAGGACAGGGGGCTGATCGGTACGTCTTCGCTCCGCAGACCGGGCATGACACTGTCGATTTCGAGAGTGGCCTGGACATCATCGACCTGACAGCCTTTGCCGCGGAAAACATCCACGATTTTGATCAACTGACCATCGAGGTGAGCGGTGGAAACAGCATCGTCCACTTTGGTGCTGAAGACGATCTCACGGTCGTCGGCGTGGAAAATCTGCGCGCAAGCGATTTCTGGTTCGCCTGACCTTTATGCATGTCGCCCAAAGCCGCTGTTTTGGGACAACGACATGACAAAAGCCTGACGCGCATCGCATCAATTCGTTTTGATGCGATGCGCGTCAGCGCGAAGCCAATCGCGCTTTATTCCGCTTCGTGCTCATAGAGCTCGTCCATGCTCAAGGAGGCGACGGCGGCAAACGGCGCCTGGTTCGTCACGCGGCCGTCACCAAGGATGACGACGTCGTCGCAGAATGAAATCGTGCTGCGGTGGTGGCTGATCACGATCGTGGTTCGACGGCCGGCCCTCGACTTCAACGTGTCGACGATCGCCGCCTCCGACAGACCATCCATGGCATTTGTCGCTTCATCGAGAATGAGGATCTCGGGATCCCGCACCAGGGCTCGTGCCAGTGCTATCCGCTGGCGCTGCCCGGCCGATAGGCTTGCACCTCTATAGCCGACGATCGTTTCATAACCATGGGGTAGCTTTTCGATAAATTCGTGCGCCTCGGCAAGCCTTGCGGCACGCTCCGCATCTACTATCGAGGAATTTTGGCCATAGGTGATATTGTCCAGAATGGTGCCATCCACCAGCTCCAGATCCTGGCTGGCAAGAGCGATCTGGCTCCGCCATTGAGTGGGATCGATTCTGTTCAGGGGCATTCCGTCGATCAGAATGTGACCCTGATCTGGCTCAACAAATCGACACAGAAGATTAACGATCGTCGTCTTTCCGGTGCCCGACCGGCCGATGATTGCCGTCGAGCAACCACGACGGATGTCGAACGTCGCGGCGCGCAAGACAAGGGGCCGTTCGTCCGAACCGGGGTATTTGAACGTCACCCGATCAAATCTGATCTGTTGGCGCAAACCGCGGGCCGGCTCGTCACCTGCCGGTGGTGGCGGTTTGTCGGAAGAGTCCAACAGCCATCGCACCTCCTCTAGGGAACCGCTCCAGCCCTGTAATTGGCTCCATGCCAACTGCAGGGCCCGCATGTGCGGCTGCAGCCGGTAAAGCAGGACGACGAAGGCTACAATGACGGGGAAGGTCACTCCCAAAAGCCATGCACTGACGACCGCTGCGAGAAAAAGAGCCGAGTGCAGCACTTCGGTCAGCGGCGGCAGCGCCCCTTGCCGGGTTTGGAGGACAAAGCCGGCCTTCCGAACGGCGTCCGATGCGGATTCAAACACTGCCTGTTCGCGCCGCTCCTGTCCGAACACGCGGATGAGCCGCCCGGCATGAACGAGGTGAAGCATCCTGGCGGCAAGTTCACTGTTGAGGGAAGTGACATTGCGGCTCGGGGCTTTAAGGCTGGCCGACAGAATGGCGTGTGCCAGCTGGACGAGCACGAGGCCAAGCGCGACGCACAACGTCATCTGCCATGACAGGAGCAGGAGGAAGATAAGCAAGATGACGGCGGCCGATGCGTTCACCGTTGCTGCAAGCACGGTTTGCATCGCATCCGACGCCCGCCAGGACTCATTGGAAATGATGTTCAGCAACCGGCCGGGGCTTTGTTGCAGGAAAAATGGATATCCAATCCTCAAGAGCTGGTCGGCAAGCGCGCTTCGTATGGCGTGACTGGCTTTGCCGTAGATGAGGTTTGTCAGAACGGTATTCGCAAAGGCCAGAACGTTCTTCAGCGTGATCAATGCAAGGACGGCAACGGAGATCACCATCAATCGCTGGCCATCGTCCAGGCCCGATCCCACCCGCTCGAAGACGGCAGGAAGTCCGCCTATGCCCGCGTCGGCCTTTTGGCCGGCAATAATGCTCAGCATCGGAATAATGAGACCAATGCCGGTGCCTTCGAGTATGGCGCTGCTCAGGCCGAGAATGACGACCACTGCAAGCAGGTGCCATTGCCGACCCAGTGTATGGCGCACTACCTGCAAACCCGGCAGGAGGAATTTCAACATGATCGATACCTCAGCGAACGAGCTGCCTGTTTGATTGCGTTATTGCGGGGTCGTGCGGCCGTTTGGTGATTGCAAGACGTGCGAACTTGATGGCGCCAAGCAGATTCATGAACACGATTGGCCAATGCGATAGCGAAACCTCTGGATCGAACCGGGGGCCGCCCAGCAGTTCGTGGCACGCGGACCTCACGGTCCAGAAAAAATGGCGAAGCAGCCACGGAGCCTTGACGAGGTGCTTCAGGCAAAGCGCTCCATTCCCGAGACTATAATCGCGGTGAAGCCTTTCGATTGCCTCGCGCGTATCTCGACCATGATAGTGAAGGACGGCCATGTCTGGGACATATTCGATCGGGATGCCGAGTTGAAAGGCGCGCACCAGGTAATCCGTGTCCTCGGCCGACTTCAGGGGGCTGCCGGCCCCCAGCCGCTCGTCGAAACGGCCGATTTGAAGCGCAACCTCACGCTGCATCGTCATGTTGCAACCCAGTATGAACCCGCCGGGGTGGACATCCGTGGTAAATCGCGCCCGCGTCTGCGCCCGCTTGATCGTAAACGGCAGGTCCCGAGAACTGCCAAGCTCGACACGCCCACCCCGGATAATGAACCGTTCTCCGGCGGCGTAATGCCGCTCGAGATCCTGCAGGTAGCGACGGTCGACTTCGCAATCATCATCGACGAAAATCAGTATTTGGCCGCGTGACCGTTCCATTCCCGCATTGCGGGCCGCGGCCAGGCCCGGACGCGGCTCCGTCACAAGCGTAATCGCAATACTCGACGTTGCGGCGATACGCGCCAACCGTTGGGGGGTGTCATCCGTCGAGGCGTTGTTGACCACCACAAGTTCGCTCGTCACGGCAGGCAGCGACTGACAGGCCGCTTCAATCGACCGGATGCAAGCCTCGAGGGAGTCAGCCCGGTTGCGCGTGCAGACGATGAAGCTTGCCAACGGGCCGCGCTTTTCGGTTGCCAAGGTCTGGCTGGCAATCGCGTCGCCACGCTCTCCTACAGTTCCGGCAGATTGTGCGACCATGCTATGCAACACCATTGTTCAGCAACACCATCTTGGCGGGAACGGACTGCATGTACCGCGCCAGCGCGTCCAATCGTCTGGTAACCCCCATTGAAAGTTTACTGCACCATGGCGCGTAAGCGCTGGCGCGCAGGCCGTATCGTTCGCGCCGCCGAATGGACTGCCATTTGCCGGTCCGTGTCAGAAAGTCGTGCGTCAGCCGCGGTTGCTCCTCATCGTTGATGAGCTGGTAGAGGAAATAGAAGAAGCACAACATGCCATCTTGGTAGCTCGGGGTCATTGCCGTCGGCAGCGCTTCGATTTTTCTTTGAAGCGACAGGATGAATTCGGCCGCGCGCCGAACAGTATCCGGCGTCACGGCAACGCCGATATCGTCAAGGACGTGCGGATCATCCATGAGAGACTCCCGCTCGAGGTTCTCGGTGACGATCCTCAAATGGGTCCGGCGCATTTGTCGTTTGTGCTTGTTCGTGACGCTGCCGCCATGAATGCGATAAGCCACGAGGCTGTCATCGATCATGGCGGCAGGAAAGCGGGCGGTAATCCGTCGGAAGAGATCGAAGTCTTCCGCATGCACATAGCTTGCGTCGTACGCCAGCATGCCTTCCGGTATGACGTTCCTGTTGTACATCACGGTCGAGTGCATGAAGACCGTGAAGAACATCGACAATGTACCCCACTGCCCGGTCTGATAGATCGGATTGGGCGTACCGCGGACCATTCGCGTGCCGATCAGTCTGTCGATGCCCGTACCGCTGATGGCAAGATCAGGCTGCTCGGTGAACAGGGAGACCTGGCGCGAAAAGCGTGTTGGATAGGATATGTCGTCGGCGTCCATCCGGGCGATAAGATCGCCCTTCGCCATGGCCAACCCTTCGTTCAAAGTCGCAATCAGGCCACGATTCTCACGCGACACGATCACGATACGATCGTCGGCGCTCTGGTAGCGGCGCAGGATCTCAAGAGAACCGTCGGTCGAGCCATCGTCGATTGCAATGACCTCGAGGCGGTCATGGTCCTGGCGCAGGATGCTCTCCAGCGCTGGTGCGAGATAAGGTTCGCCGTTGTAGACGGGCAGCAGGACGGAGACCAATGGAACGGACATGCTTCAGCTCGCGTGTTTTATTGAAGATCTGAGGTCTGGAAAGCGTTACCGCGATGGGCGGATTTGCTTGCCGGAACCACAGACCGGGAGTCCCTTGTGTCATCACTCCACTCAACCGGATTGTCTGCATGCACGAACGATGCAGGAGCGTTGGGGTCTGCTGGAGCGACGTAAGGGAAGTGGCGTTTGAGTTGATTGAGACGCGTTTCGAACAGCGACCACGAAAGCGAGGCAAGCATCAACGTGGCTGCACCTGCAACCACGAAACGTCCGGGGCCTTGCTCCGAAACATTAACGGGAATCCAAGCGTGCGCCTTGACCACCAGGGAGAGCACGATCGGGTGGAAAAGATAGACACCATAGCTTATGCGCCCAAGGGCGGTGAGCGGCGCGAATTCTGCCACACGACCGAAATATCCCCCAATGCCCACCGAACAACATCCCACAAGCATGGTAAGTGGCACGAGAGGAAGAACCTCCGTCCCGATCCAGGCCACCCAGTCAAGTGCCGGCGTCATCGCCGGTCTTGGCCACGCCAGGATGACAACGGCAGCAACAGAGGGCATCCAGCTCAGCTTCATCCATCTCGGCCACGACGCATTTCTGGCCCGATAGGCAGCAAGGAGCGCCCCCGATGCGAGCGCATCCATCGACGCTGTAGGGATCAGGTCGCGCATGAGCGTCGGCGTGCCGGTCACGGGCCAACAGAGGCGGTATGCCAACGAGCATGCGATGACGGCGATGCAAATCCGCTCAATCAGATGGCGGGGTACCAGCAGGATCACCAGTGGCCAGAGAACATAGAACTGTTCCTCGATACTCAGGCTCCACGTGTGACACAAAACCCACGGGCTCCACTCGTTCTGGAGGGCGTACCAGAAGTTCGACAGATAGAGCGCATGCCACGCAAGGTTACCTCGGGCACCCTCGAGATTGACAACCCAGATGAAGCCCAACATGGCGAAATAGGGAGGGAATATGCGCAGAGCTCGCCGTATATAAAATGATTTCAACGCGGTCGACGGCTCGTAGCGCTCAGCGCTTCGCGCATCCAGAAGGAGCCGCGTTATCAGAAATCCACTGAGCACGAAGAACAGGCGTACGCCCAGGTGCCCCCAGAAAGCCCCATCCTCGGCGAAAAAATGCGCATACAGCACCATCGTGACGGCAATGGCTCTCAGCCCGTCCAACTGCCGGTCGCGTGTATTCGACATAGACACCCCTCGGCGATCAGCCTTTGTCTGCCACTTCTCCTTGGCGGCGTCCGCTCCCCATCCCGTTTTTGCCGCCGACAATGCAAACCGACATCGGCGTCCATGTGGACACGACGTGTTAAGGCGGAACCTCGAATGTAGCGGCAAATCCGGCCAAACTTTGACAGTGACAGCTTGATAAGCAGATTGCCTATACGCAATGTCTGACGATGCGGGGGACAATCGACCCTGAAAATAAAATCTGGCGTTGATTGACCGGAAACGGTGTGCAGCCTATCGGCGCAGTTCGCCAAATAATCGACGTGCCAAGTTGCGCCTGAAAACTCTAGGACGGAACAATTTCGAGGGCCGCGGGTTCCCGGACATAGGGTACCCTAAAAGGAGGAACCGATGAAAGTTCGCGAAGCTATGACGCGTGATGTTCGCATTGCAAGCCCCGACCAAACGATCCAGGAAGCCGCGGCAATTATGGCTGAAATCGACGCTGGGATTGTTCCGGTTCGTGAAAACGATCGGCTGGTGGGCATGATCACCGATCGTGATATTGCCGTGCGCGCTGTCGCAAAGGGCATGGGCCCGCAATCCAGGATTGCCGACATCATGTCCCACGAAGTAAAATACTGCTACGAGGACGACGACACCCACGAAGTGTTGGAAAATCTTGGCGATCAGAAACTGCGGCGTCTTCCCGTGATCAACCGTGACAAACGCCTCGTTGGCATACTGTCGCTTGGTGATCTGGCAACTTCGGGCGCCAACGGGGCCGCCGGAGAAGCTTTGGCAGGGATTTCCCAGCCCGGTGGCGTTCATTCTCAGACCGCAAGCGTCGGTGGATAACGCCGCGCCCAGTGGCCGGGTGGTGCCGACGCATAGAACGCCGGGCGCGGGCGGTTTCCGCCCCCCGAAACGTGACCTTAGCT
>UCMT01000032.1 GCA_900473795.1 Hyphomicrobiales bacterium
GGGACGAGAGGAGTATGGCACGGGTGCAAAGGGCGGGGATGGACGGGGATGGACGGGGATGAAATTGGGGATCTTGAAACGAATGCCGTCAGCCGGTTCGCGGTGATTCAGGCGGCGGCTTTGCGCACAAGCGGGCATCCCTGAGATCAAACGCTGTCGTGCGTTTCCGCCCCATCGGTGAGCCGGCGGCCGTGACAGGCCTCCCTTACGCGAACCGGACCGCTGTTCTCGCCCGTGCCTTTGCGGCTACTTCCTCGCGATCGCGAGGGGGGTGAGACGTCTCCAGCGAATCAAGCAGTTCGCGGGCGCACGCCGCAATCGAGTCGACCGCACGCTCGAATGCAGCCTCATTGCGTTTCGATGGTTTGGTTGTTCCGCTCACCTTGCGCACGAACTGAAGCGCGGCATCATGAATCTCCTCGTTCGTCGCTGGCGGATCAAAATTGAACAGGGGCTTAATGTTTCGGCACATGACTTGCTCCCGGCTTTTCTCTACCTCTGCCACTGAGGGGGCGAAGCATACAAAATAGTCGCGTGAGAGCCGTTTGCAACGGGCCGGCCAAGCCGAAACCACGCGGAAAGCTGCGCACCGCAAAGCAAGGTGGCTTCTTCACTTCGGTTTGAAGGTCTCAAATGCGCCAAAAGCCGCCATTCCGCCCCATGCGGGTGATTAGATCACGAATTCCTCCTCGTACGTCTGTGGCTCGGGAACGACCGTAACCTCCACCGGAATGATCCAATTGGCCGCGTAGCTCTCGCAGTCGGAACGCTGGAGGTCGGGCTGCACGCACCCGGCCCCATCGATCGCGCGACATCGCAGTATGTATCGCCCCACTTCTTCAGGGGTCCACATGTACTCCCACAAGCGCCATGCAAAGGGACGTTCTGCTTCGAGAAGCCTTCCCTCGCGCCAGCCCCTGCCATCTCCGGTGCAGACCTGCACCTGCCGGATAGCAGCCTCTCCGCTCCAGGCGGCTCCGAAAATCCGGTACGGTTGGCCGGCGATGAGATGCGCCCCCTGTACGGGACGCGCGATCTGCGCTTTGACCTCCATCTCCGCAAGGGGGACCAGCCTGGGTTCCCCGAGACTGCGCTCCCAACGGAAATAGTCGCGCGCCTGCCAGTAGCCAAGGAACGGTTGCTCCACAACCGTGATATGCGTGATCCACTTGACCCAAGCCATGCCGAACCAGCCACCCACGACCGCGCGTAGCGGGTAGCCGTGATCGCGCGTCAACGGCTCCTCGTTCATCGAATAGGCAAGGATCGTGCTGTCAGCGATGGCCTTCTCAAGCGGTAAACTGCGCGCAAAAGCGATGGGGCCGGGAGAAGCCGTTTTCTTGTTCGTGTCGACGACGCCGCTGTCGGCGCCTGCGAGCAGAACCTCACGTGCGGTTCGCTTAACGCCCGCCATTTCCAAAATCTCGCGCAGAAGAACACCTGTCCACGCGGCATTGCCGACGGCTCCGTTCTGCCACTGCAACCCCTCCTTCGGCGGCACATAGTAGACGCGCCCGTTCCCTGCGCACTCGACGACGGCGGTGAAAGTCGTGCTCCGCATCGCCTTGATGCTGTCGAGGTCAAGTTCGATCGGCCGCTCCACCGCCCCGTCAACCCGCAATCTCCAGTCTCGCGCATCGAGGTCCGGCGACGGGAAATGGTTTCGCACGAAGAACAGCTCGGTTGGGATCAGCCAATCGGAGAGCGACGCAAACGGAAACTCGATGTTCTGTGGGGATTTCTGTCGAACTATTAGACTGGGTTGCTCTGGTGTCGGCATCGTCCTCGTCTCCCCTTCCAAGAGCACAACGTCGGCTCTCGGTCGCGCGAATTCCGGTTCGATCACACCGCCCCTCGCAGTGCGTCTGTCGCATTCCGCCTTCGGGCCGCATTCTAGCACATACCGCACGTTCCTCGGATCGACCTCGAACGGCAGCAAAGGGGCCAGCATTTGCCGCCCCACTGTCACCCGACAGCCGCCTCCAGCGTGTTTGCAACCTCGCGCCTGCCACCGAGACCATCGGGGGCTTGCGCCAGCCGCTTGCCGGTCGTTACGTCGAAGAAATGCAGGCGCGACGGGGCGATGGTGAGGGCGACGGTTTCGGCGAGCGCGATTTCCGGCGATAGCGCCGCCGTCAGTTTCTTGCCGTCCACCGTGCCGTGAACCAGCCGCTGGGCGCCCAGTTCCTCGATGTAATCGACCTTCACGGTCAGCGACTGTTCGCCCGTCCGGGCGACACGCAGGTCTTCGGCGCGGATGCCGACGGTGAGTTCGGCCGGCAGGGCGGACAGGCGGTCGCTTTCCAGCACCTGGCTGCCGAAATGCAGCCGCGGGCCATCGCGCGTGGCGCGCAGAAGGTTCATCGCGGGCGAGCCGATGAAGCTTGCGACGAAGGTGGAGGCGGGCGTGTGATAGACGTCGAGCGGCCGGCCGATCTGCTCGATCTGGCCACCGTTCAATACCACCAGCCGGTCGGCCAGCGTCATCGCTTCGAGCTGGTCGTGGGTGACGTAGAGCGAGGTCGTGCCGAGACGCTTCTGCAGCTGCTTGATTTCGCCGCGCATCGTGACGCGCAGCTTGGCATCCAGATTGGACAAGGGCTCGTCGAACAGAAAGGCCGCCGGCTTGCGGACGATGGCGCGGCCCATGGCGACGCGCTGGCGCTGGCCGCCGGAGAGCGCGCGCGGCTTGCGGGTCAGGTACTGCTCGATCTCCAGCATGCGGGCGGCTTCGGCGACGCGCGCGTCGATCTCGGCCTTCGGCGTGCCGCGGTTTTTCAGGCCATAGGCGAGGTTGTTGTAGACGGTCATATGCGGATAGAGCGCATAGTTCTGGAAGACCATGGCGATATCGCGCTCGGCCGGCTCGACAGTGTTGATGACGCGATCGCCGATTTCGACCGTGCCCTTCGAGATCGCCTCCAGTCCGGCGACCATGCGCAAAAGGGTGGACTTGCCGCAGCCGGACGGGCCGACCAGAACGATGAACTCGCCGTCGGCGATGTCGATCGACACGGATTTCACCGCCTCGACGCCACCGGCGTAGATCTTCGAAACATTGGTGATGTTGATCGCTGCCATGGCCGAAGTCTCCTTTATTTGTCGCTTTCGGTCAGGCCCTTGATGAACCAGCGCTGGAAGATCATGACGATCATCACCGGCGGCAGCATGGCGAGGATCGCCAGGGCAAAGGCCTCGTTGTAATCGGGAATGTTGGAGCCGACCCAGACGAGCAGGATCTGCTTGATGCCGCGCACCAGCGTGAAGAAGCTCTCGTCGGTGGTCATCAGCGTCGGCCAGAGATACTGGTTCCAGCCATAGACGAACATGATGATGAAGATCGCCGCCATCATGGTTTTCGAGAGTGGCGCGATCACGTCGATGAAGAACTTGAACGGTCCGGCGCCGTCGATGCGGGCAGCCTCCAAGAGTTCGTCGGGGATCGATTTGAAGAACTGGCGGAAATAGAAGGTGCCGGTGGCGGACGCCAGCAGCGGCACGATCAGGCCGGTATAGGTGTTGGTGAGGTGCAGCGTGTTCATCACCTCGTAGGACGGCAGGATGCGCACCTCGAGCGGCAGAAGCAGCGTCGTGAAGATCATCCAGAAGGTGATGGTCGCAAAGCGGAAGCGGAAATAGACCAGCGCATAGGCCGCCAGCATCGACAGGATGATCTTGCCGGCGGCAAAGCCGAGGCCGAGGATCAGCGAGTTCATCATCATCCGCAGACCGGTGATCTTGCCGGTGAAGCCGCCCTCTTTGGTGAGCACGGTCTCATAGGTCTCGACGAAGTGGCCGCCGGGCAGGATCTGCAGGCCGTTGCGGTGAATGTCGGCGGCCTCGTGGCTGGAGGTCATCAGCGCCACGAGCAGCGGCCCGACCATGATGAAGACGCCGAAGAGCAGGATGAAATGATCGAAGATTTTCGTGCGATGCATGATCTTAGCCCGCTCAACTGTAGTGGACGCGCCGCTCGATGAAGCGGAACTGGAAGATGGTGAGCACGAAGACGATGATCATCAGGATGACGGACTGGGCCGAGGAGCCGCCGAGATCATTGCCGCGGAAGCCGTCCATGTAGACCTTGTAGACCAGCGTGATCGGGTTGTTGGCGGCCTTGTCCTTCACCATCACGTCGATGACGCCGAAGGTGTCGAACAGGGCATAGGTGGTATTGATGATCAGCAGGAAGAAGCCGGTCGGGGCGAGCAGCGGCAGGATGACGGTCCAGAAACGGCGGAAGCCGGAGCGGCAGTCCATCAGCGCCGCCTCGCGTACCGACACCGGAATGCCCTGAAGTCCGGACAAGAAGAAGATGAAATTATAGGGGATCTGCTTCCAGACGGAGACGACGATCATTGCGAACGCGGTGTCGGAGTAGTCGAGCCCGACCTTGATGTCCCAGCCGAAGAAGGCGGCGAACTTCACCAGCGGGCCGATGTGCTGGTCGAACATCATCATGCCCATCAGGCCGGCGACCGGCGGCGCAATGGCATAGACCCAGATCAGCAGCGTCTTGTAGGTGGCGTTGCCGCGGATCACGCCATCGGCCTTGACGGCAAGCAGCAGGCCGATCGCCAGCGAAAAGAAGGTGACGAGTGCAGTGAAGACGGCGGTGAAGCGGGCGATACCCAGATATTCGCCGGATTTCAGCACGTCGGTATAGTTGGCCATTCCGACGAAGGTCGAGCCGAAGCCGAAGGGGTCCTCAAGGTAGAAGGACGACTGGATCGCCTGAACCGAGGGCCAGTAGAAAAAGATGAAGATGATCGCCATCTGCGGGGCGAGGAAGAGATAGGGCAGAAGCGGCGAGTTGAATTGCACGCGCTTGGCGGATGTATCCTCCGGCGGCTTGCTGGCCGATTTGCGCCGGCCCAAGATGTGCCAAAACCCGCCTGCGGCGGGGGCGGTGAGTGTTCCGGACATTGCCGAGGGAAGTGGCGTGTTCGTCATGGTGCGGCCTTAAGTGGCGTAGATGTTTCGGCGATCACGAAGCGAACTCCCTCCCCCTTGTGGGGAGGGTTGGGGAGGGGACTTTGGTCTTGGCAAGAACCCCTCCCCGTCGCTTCGCTCCGACCCTCCCCACAAGGGGGAGGGTTAAACCCAGAACTCAACCAGCCGTCTTCGCAAACCGAGCGAGAAGTTCGTTGCCTTCCTTCTCGATCGTCTCGAAGGCGTCCTTGACGGAGACTTCGCCGGCGAAGATACGGCCGTATTCGCGTTCCATGATTTCGCGGATCTGCGGGTAGAAGCCGAGGCGGTAGCCCTTCGACCATTCGCCGGCCGGCAGCAAGAGCTGCTTGATGCCGACTTCGGCAGCAGGCTTTTCATTGTAGTAGCCTTCAGCCTTGGCAAGTTCGTAGGCAGCCTTGGTGATGGCGACGTAGCCGGTTGCCTGATGGTAGAACTTCTGCACTTCCGGCGAGGTCAGGAACTGGAAGAAGTCGGCCACGCACTTGTTTTCTTCTTCCGACTTGCCGGACATTGCAAAGAGGGCAGCGCCGCCGATGAAGGACGAGGTGCCAGCACCCTTGATCGAGCCCCAATAGGGCAGGAAGGTTGCCGAGAACGGCATCTGCGCCGTCTTCTGCAGGCCGCCGAAGGAGCCCGAAGAGCCGATCCAGAGGGCGGCCTTGTTTTCTTCGAACATCTTCTGGTTATCGTTCCAGCCGGCGCCGTAGAAGCCGAAGTAACCTTCGTCCTTCCAGGCCTTCAGCTTGTCGAACATCATGATGAGGTTCGGGTCGGTGACCTTCAGCTGGGTGTCGACGACGCTGTCATAGCCGTTGTTGTTGGTGGCGAACTGGATGTTGTTGCGCGAGAAGAAGTTCTCGGTGAACTGCCAGGTCAGCTGCGACTGTACGAGCGGGATGAAGCCTGCTTCCTTGAGCTTCGGAGCGATGGCTTCGAACTCTTCCCAGGTCTTCGGCGCTTCGACGCCGGCCTTCTTCAGGGCTTCGTCGTTGATGTACATGATCGGAGCCGACGAGTTGAACGGCATGCCGACGAACTTGCCTTCGCTGTCGGCGTAGAAATAGCGAACGCCGTCGATGAAAGCTTCGCGGTCGAACTTGTAGCCGGCGTTGTTGATCAGGTCTTCAGCCGGAATGACGGCGCCCTTGGCGTTGATGATCGTCGCGGCACCCGCGTCGAAGACCTGCAGGATGTTCGGCTGTTCGCCCGAACGGAAAGCGGCGATGCCGGAAGCGAGCGCTTCCTCGTAGGTGCCCTTGGAAACCGGGGTGAGGGCGCAAGCGGTCTGCGACGCGTTAAACTTGGTCGCGACTTCATTGATGACTTCGCCGTTGCGGCCGGCCATGCCGTGCCACCAGGTGATGTTGGTCGCGGCGAAGGAGGAGGTGGCGGAGAAAACCAGCGCGAGGCCGGTCATCGTGAATTTCCTGATCATGGCAGTTCCTTTCACCAGGGTTAAGGTGAGGAACCGGCTAATGGCCTTTCGTGACGCGCGGATAACGCTTTTGTGTCGATTCGATTACAACGGCTGCACCGCCGCTCAGAAGGCGTCGGGAATGTGGACCGGCCAACGCCAGGGCATGACGGAAATGATGTCGTAACGGATCGAAAGACGCGCAAAATCCGGCTGTTTTGCCAGCCACAGATCGCTGGCGGCGCGGATGCGCTGTTGCGAAAAATTGGACACCGCAAAGACGGAATCGTCCAGCGACCGGCGGGCCTTGACTTCGACGCAGGCGATCAGATCGCCCTTGCGGGCAATGATGTCGATCTCGCCCAGCTTGGTGCGGTAGCGGAAGGCGACGATGCGGTAGCCCTTCATGAGCAGCGACAGGGCGGCGCGGTACTCGGCGAGCGAGCCGCGCCGGAGCGCCTTCAGGCGGTTCCTGTCGGGTGGCTCACGCTTCATCCCGGTCTTTAAGCTCCAGCAGCCGGTCGTAGAGGTCCTTGCGGTTGAGGCCGGTCTGCTTGGCTGCCTCGGTCGCCGCCTTGCCGGTCGACATATCCTTGACCAGTTTCAGGAGAATGGCATCCACATCGTCTGCTTCCGGTGCCGCGGGCGCATCCGGCGGGCCGATGACGAGCACGATCTCGCCCTTGACGGTGGCACCTTCGTCATAAAAGGCCTTGAGTTCGGCCAGCGTGCCGCGACGGAACTCCTCGAAGGTCTTGGTCAGTTCGCGGCAGACGGACGCCCGGCGCTCCGCTCCGAGCACATCATGGGCGGCAACGATCGTCGCGGCGATCCGGTGCGGGGATTCGAAGAAGATCAGCGTGGCGGGAACGGTTGCGAGTTCCGCAAGCCGGTCGCGCCGTGCCTTGTCCTTGGAGGGCAGGAAGCCTGCGAAGAGGAAGGCATCGTTGGGAAGTCCGGAGCCGAGCAAGGCGGCAAGCGGCGCGGAAGCACCCGGGATCGGAACGACGCGATGGCCGGCCTCGATTGCGATCTGGCCGAGGCGGTAGCCGGGATCGGAGACCAGCGGCGTGCCGGCATCGGAGACGAGAGCGACGGATTTGCCCTCGTTGAGCGCAGCAAGTAGTTTCGGCCCGACCTCGTTGGCGTTGTGCTCATGATAGGCATACGGCCGGTTGACGATGCCGTAGCGGTCGAGCAGCACGCGGGTGACGCGGGTATCCTCGCAGGCGAGCACGTCGGCGCCGGCCAGCGTTTCAAGCGCGCGCAGGGTAATGTCCGAGAGATTGCCGATCGGTGTGGCGACGAGATAGAGCGCCGGTTCCAGCGGGCGGGCGGGCACCTGGACATTATGGAGGCGGTAGCTCCCGTGCTTCTCATTTGCCTGTGTTGCGCCCGATGTCTGCTTTTCCAAAACTGCGTACCCTTAGCCATTCTTCACCGTCAAACCGATGTCTCACCTTTATGGGTGAGCGGCCGTGCTTCGGCAAGGGTTGGGGAAAAACGGATTGGCCATCGGGCAATCCGGATATTCATGGGCCGTCAATGGCAATAACCCTTGCGTTCCACGGCTTTTTTCTGCCATTTTGCCCGTCCACATCTTTCCCGCCTGCAAGCGGGTACCTCAAAAATTCAAGCCGGGAGGCGCGGCCCGCCCGGCGATGGTTGAAAGCGGTAGCATCTCATGCGCATTACTCTCGAGCGGTCCAATCTCCTGAAGTCGCTGAACCACGTTCACCGCGTGGTCGAGCGGCGCAACACCATTCCGATCCTCTCGAACGTGCTCTTGCGCTCCGATGGTGCGAGCCTCGAAATGAAGGCGACCGACCTCGACCTCGAAATCACCGAAGCGACGCCGGCGCAGGTCGAGCAGGCGGGGGCAACGACCGTCCCGGCTCATCTGCTCTATGATATCGTGCGCAAGCTGCCGGACGGTTCCGAAGTGCTGCTGGCGACCAATGCCGAAGGCACGGCGATGACGGTCGCCTCGGGCCGCTCGAAATTCTCGCTGCAGTGCCTGCCGCAGTCCGATTTCCCGGACCTCACCGCCGGAACGTTCACGCATAGCTTCCGCATCAAGGCCACCGACCTGAAGATGCTGATCGATCGCACCCAGTTCGCGATCTCGACGGAAGAAACCCGCTATTACCTGAACGGCATCTATATCCACACCATCGAAAGCAAGGGCCAGCTCAAGCTGCGCGCCGTTGCCACCGACGGCCACCGTCTCGCCCGCGCCGACCTGGAAGCGCCGGGCGGTTCGGAAGGCATGCCGGGCATCATCATCCCGCGCAAGACCGTCAGCGAATTGCAGAAGCTGGTCGACAATCCGGACGTGGTGGTCACGGTCGAGGTTTCGGATGCCAAGATCCGGCTCACCATCGGCTCGATCATCATGACCTCGAAGCTGATCGACGGCACCTTCCCCGACTACCAGCGCGTCATTCCGGCCAACAACGACAAGGAACTGAAGATCGATTGCCAGTCCTTCGCCCAGGCCGTCGATCGCGTCTCGACGATTTCCTCCGAGCGCGGCCGCGCCGTCAAGCTCGCCCTTTCCGATGGACAACTGACGCTGACCGTCAACAACCCTGATTCGGGAAGTGCAACCGAAGAACTGCCGGTCGGTTACGACAGCGATCCGCTGGAGATCGGCTTCAACGCCAAGTATCTGCTCGATATCACCGCGCAGCTCTCCGGCACCGACGCCGTCTTCATGCTTGCCGATCCCGGCTCGCCGACGCTGGTGCGCGATCTGGCAGGCGACGACGCGCTCTATGTCCTGATGCCGATGCGCGTCTAGGCCCCAGGAGCCATCTCAGGTCTGAAGCGACGGCCGGACCAGTCTCCGGCCGTTGTCGTTTCTGATCGACGGGCACGTGTTGGCAGCAAGTCCATCGCAGCCTTTTTCCGCGCTGGCGGGCAAGTGAGCTGTTGGCATGTTGATTTAATGACGCGAACCGACTTGTTTTTGTCGCAGTCAGCGACACATAATCATGTCGCAATTGAAGACGCTGCGCTGCAACGACATGATGTACTGTTCAGGGCGCGGGGATGTAGTGGTGGAGATGCGCATGAATTTTCGTCTGAAAGAGCGTCTTGGCAAGAAATTCGACGAGGAAATTCGTTTCTTCAAGGGATGGCGCAGCAATATGAAGGCAGTCGGCTCGATCGTGCCGACATCCGGAATAACCGCCCGGCGAATGGCAAGCGTCGTCAATCCTCATTCGGGCCTCCCGGTTCTGGAGCTTGGTCCCGGCACCGGCGTCATCACCAAGGCGATCTTGCAGAAGGGCGTGCAGCCACAGAACCTGGTCTCGGTGGAGTTCTCCACCGATTTCTTTCAGCATCTCGTCAAGACCTATCCCGGCGTCGATTTCATCAATGGCGATGCCTTCGATCTAGACAAGACTTTGGGTGCGCGCAGGGAGCAGACGTTCGACAGCGTCATTTCCGCCGTGCCGCTCCTGAATTTCCCCATGCACATGCGCGTGTCGCTGATCGAGGATCTGCTCTCGCGCATTCCGGTCGGCCGGCCCGTCGTCCAGATTTCCTACGGCCCGCTGTCACCGGTCGTCGCCATGCCGGATCGCTATCAGATCTCCCACTATGATTTCGTCGTGCGCAACATTCCGCCCGCGCAATTGTGGGTCTACCGCAAAACCCATTGAGATTGCCGATGTTCGGCATCTACGTCACGCATCCGCAGGTCAGTATCGCCCCGGATGTGCCGGTGCCGCGCTGGGGATTATCCGAGTTGGGGACCGCACGATCAGTGGCGGCCGCGCGATGTGGATGGGCAAGACGGCTCAGCCGTATCGTCTCAAGCGACGAGACCAAGGCGCTGGAAACGGCTGCAATTCTCGCAAGGCCGGCCGGCATCGACGTCGAGGTGCTGGAACAGGCCGGCGAGAACGACCGGTCGGCGACCGGCTTCCTGGCGCCCGATGAGTTCGAAAAGGCAGCAAACTGGTTCTTCGCCAATCCGGACCAGAGTTTTCACGGCTGGGAACGCGCCGTCGACGCTCAGGCCCGTATTGTTTCCGCGGTTTCGTCCGTGCTTGACGCGCACGATTCGTCAAAGCCGATCGCCTTCGTTGGTCATGGCGGCGTCGGCACGCTCTTGAAATGCCACCTCGCAGGCCAGCCGATCGCGCGCATCCACGACCAGCCGGGTGGTGGCGGCAATCTCTTTGCCTTTGCCCTTGCGGACCGGTCCCTCGCATGCGATTGGAGGCCGTTTGAGCTCTGGCAAGGATGGCAACAATGACTGTGACCGCGCGCGACCGGCTGATCGTCGGCCTTGATCTCCCCACCATCGGCGAAGCCGAGACAATCGTCAAAGCGCTTGGCGATGACGTGCTGTTTTACAAGGTCGGCTATCAGCTGGCCTTTGCCGGTGGGCTCGAATTTGCCCGCGATCTTGCCACTGACGGCAAGAAGGTCTTTCTCGATATGAAGCTGCTCGATATCGACAATACGGTCGCCAAGGGCGTCGAGAACATCGTCAGGATGGGCATGTCGATGCTGACGCTGCACGCCTATCCGAAAGCGATGAGGGCAGCCGTGGAGGCGGCGCGCGGCTCCGACCTCTGCCTGCTCGGCGTTACCGTGCTGACCTCGATGGATGCGCAGGACGTCATCGACGCCGGCTATCAGCTTGACCCGCAAGCCCTGGTGCTTCGCCGGGCCGAGCAGGCGCGGGCAGCCGGCATGGGCGGTATCGTCTGCTCGGCCGAGGAAGCCTCTGCGGTCCGCAAGATCGTTGGTTCGGACATGGCGATTGTCACGCCCGGCATTCGCCCGGCCGGCAGTGACAGGGGCGACCAGAAGCGGGTGATGACCCCGGCCGATGCGCTTGCCGGCGGATCGAGCCACCTCGTCGTCGCGCGCCCCATCGTCAAGGCCACCGATCCGCGCGCCGCAGCGCTTGCCATTCTCGATGAAATGCGTGGCGCGCTCTGATTATTTGCTGTTGCCGGCAATCACATTGCTCGGGTCGGAGTTGCGAATGAGGGATGCTGCACCGTGGACCAGGCGGTTGCCCGTCACGGTGTTGAACTGCGCAAAATCGAGCGAACTGAGACTGCTGCCAAACGGATGGGCAGGATCGTGGAAGCAGTAGCTGCGGCTGCCATTGCGCGAGTTGAGCCAGACGGCGGGCTTGGCCCGGAAAGCCGCCCGATAGGTGAAAGTGTTGTCCGAAATCGTATTGTGCTGCGGCTTTTGATGCCGGATCGTTCCGCCCTCGCCGCAGTTGCGATAGAGAAAAATGCCACCGCCACCCGGATCCTCGAAACGGTTTGCGGTAATCACGTTGTCAGCGGAGCCGTCGATGGCGATCTGTTCACGCTTGCTTGCGACGGCAAACCTGTTGCCGCTGATGGTGTTTCGCGCCGATTCCGCATCGAGGTAGAGAGCCGGTCCGTCGCTCTTGCCGGCCAACGTGGATTTTTCCAGCCGCACCCCGGTCACCCCGGGGCCGATATAGAGCGGAACCCTGCCATCCGCTACGATCGTCAACCCGGATAACGCGATACGGGATGGGGCCGCTGCCTGGGCGTGGGCCGTATGGTCGGCGTTCAGTGACGACAGGCGCATCTCTTTTGCCTGGCCGTTGGTGCCCAGTCCCTGCAGGCGCAACGCGCCCTTGATATTGCAGTTGCGCACGGTGACGCCGGAGGGCACGCTCCAGTCGGTCCCCGTGCTCTTCGTGGAGCGGATGAGCACCGTCGGCCGGCCGAAATTGACCGTGCCGCGCGAACCGTCAAGCGTCGCGCCCTGGCAATCGAGTGTCATGCCGGATGCCGACGCGCCGGAGATGATGATGCGCTTGGTGACGATGTCTGTGGGCTTGAGCGTCAAGTCGCAATGGATCTCGACCTGTGCGTCCTGTTTCGTTGCCGGTGCCGTTGCGGCGGCGTAGACGTCTGGTGCGCATTGCCTGGGCTTTGCGAGGGCGGGATGCGTGTTTCCCAGCCAGAGGTACAGGCCGGACACGACACCCAGCATGGCCGCGGTTCTACCGAATGAAATCATGTCTGACATCCCGGGGTCCGGCCTAAGGTGCCGTTCTGCAAAGAGAGCGGCCCGCCTTGACCGGTCAAGTGAATTGGCGGAAGAAACGGAAGCAATAGGGACGAGTTGCGGTGAAAATAGGGAGACGGTCATGGCCAAAGGATACTGGATTGCGCGCGTCGATGTCCGCGATGCCGAGCGCTACAAGGATTATGTCGCGGCGGCAAAACCGGCGTTTGAAAAATACGGTGCCAAATTTCTTGCCCGCGGTGGTGCTTTCCAGCGCCTGGAGGGCGATGTCCGGTCCCGCAATGTGGTGATCGAGTTCCCGTCGCTGCAGGCGGCGATCGATTGCTACAATTCGCCCGAATACCAGATCGCCGCGGCAATCCGGCAGGAGGTCGCGAGTGCCGAAATGGTGGTGGTCGAAGGCGTCTGAGCGGCGTCGCGCACCGCGGCGGAAAACGGCAGAAAAGCCTTGGCGATAAGCCTTCCCGTCGCCCGATGATTGGGCTATGTAGCACACACAGACTACGCTGAAGATCAGGAGTGCCGCCGTCATGACTTTGTCCAATCTCCCCCCGCTCGTTACCGTTTTCGGCGGGTCCGGATTTGTCGGCCGTCATGTCGTGCGTGCGCTTGCAAAACGCGGTTTCCGCATCCGCGTTGCGGTCCGCCGTCCGGATCTCGCCGGTTTCCTGCAGCCGCTCGGCAATGTCGGCCAGATTTCCCTGGTTCAGGCCAACCTGCGCTACCGCAATTCGGTCGATGCGGCGGTTCACGGCGCCGATCATGTCGTCAATTGCGTCGGCATCCTGTTTGAAAGCGGCCGCAACACCTTCGACGCGGTCCAGGATTTCGGCGCCCGCGCCGTCGCCGAGGCCGCGCGTGGTGTCGGTGCGACCTTGACCCATATTTCCGCCATCGGCGCCGATGCCAATGGCGAATCTCTTTACGCGAAATCCAAGGGCCGCGCGGAAAAGGCGATCCTGGAGACCGTTCCGGAAGCGGTCATCCTGCGCCCGTCGATCGTCTTCGGACCGGAGGACGGTTTCTTCAACAAGTTCGCCGAAATGGCCCGTTTCTCGCCGGTGCTGCCGCTGGTCGGCGGCGGCAAGACGGCATTCCAGCCGGTCTACGTCGCGGATGTCGCCGAAGCGGTTGCCAGGGCCATCGAGGGCAAGGTTGCCAAGGGCAAGATCTATGAACTCGGCGGGCCGGAAGTCTTGACCTTCAAGAACTGTCTCGAGATCATGCTGAAGACCATCGGACGCAAGCGCACGCTGCTGCCGCTGCCGTTCGGCATTGCGTCGCTGATGGGGTCCGTTGCCTCGCTGGTGCCCTTCGTGGCACCGCCGATCACGCCCGATCAGGTCATCCTGCTGAAGCGCGACAACGTCGTTTCCGATAGTGCGCAGGCCGAAGGCCGCACGCTGCAGACTTTCGGCATCGAGCCGACGTCGGTCGAAGCGATCCTGCCATCCTACATGGTGCGTTACCGTCCGCAGGGGCAGTATACGCGGTCCGGCGGCGCCGCCTGACCACGCCCTGACCCGCCCAAAACGGGTTGTAATCGAGCCGCCGGTCCCCTCCGGCGGCTTCTTTTTGCCTGCCTCAAAGCAAAGCGTTGCAGTTCTGCCGCACTAGAAAAAGCGATTGGTCTTTACCGTCGATTCAGCATCTATCGATATTGATAAGGGCTGTTCCAGCGCATAGACAACAGCCGCGCCGCGTCCTTCATTTCAGAAGAGCCCGGCGCCGACATATCATCTTGAGAGGCACATTTTTCATGGGCAAGTCGATCGCAATTTTCTTTGCGTGTGCGGCACTTATCGTTCTGGCTGGATCCTTCGCGGCGCCGAAGACGGTTGCCAGCAATCACAGCTGTGCGCCGGCCTATGGCGTCGACCCGTGCACCACGGCCTCGATCGGCAAGCTCGCCGAATAAGAATTTCCGTCTCGTTTTGAGGCGGCGCAGTTTCATGGCGGGGGCCAGGGGACCGCATGCACTTCCGCAAGGGAGTGCATGCGGTTTTTTATTGCCGTTCAGCCGACCAGCCAGAGGCCGATCAGGCCGGCCGTGCCGACGACGATGCGCCAGATGGCGAACGGTGCAAAGCCGCGGCTGGAGACGAAATTCAACAGCGAGCGCACGACGACCAGCGCCGCCACGAACGCGGCGATGAAGCCGACAGCGATCAGCGATACGTCATCGAAGTTCAGCGCGTTGCGATTCTTGTAGAGATCGAGCGTAAAGGCGCCGAGCATGGTGGGCATGGCGAGGAAGAACGAGAATTCGGCGGCGGAGCGCTTGTCGGTCCCCATCAGCAATGCGCCGGCAATGGTCGCGCCCGAGCGGGAGGTGCCGGGAATCATCGCCAGGCATTGGAAAAGCCCGATCTTCAGCGCGAGCGACGGCGGATAGTCCATGACGTCGCGATATTTCGGCTTCAGCGGCAAACGGTCGATCGCATAAAGAACGATGCCGCCGAGGATCAGCACGATGCAGATCAGCATCGGTGTTTCGAACAGCACGCTTTTGATGAAATCATGCGCTATGGCGCCGATGATGGCGGCCGGCAGGAAGGCGAGAAGGATCGACAGGACGAATCGCCGCGCCTTGTCGCTCGAGGGCAGGGCGGTCGCGATCGACAGCAGCCGCTGGAAATAGACGAGCAGGATCGCGAGGATCGCGCCGAGCTGGATGAGCACGGCAAAGGTGTTTCCGGGGGATTTGAAGCCGAGGAAATGCCCGGCGAGCAGCACGTGGGCCGTCGAAGACACCGGAATGAATTCGGTCAGGCCCTCGATTAAACCGAGGACAAGCGCGCTGATGATCGATTGATCGGCCATGAATTAAGTATCCCTGAAGCATTGGGGGTTAAGGTCTGGGACCATCGAAGGGCACTGGCTGATTCGCTTGTGTTTGCGCCAGCAAGTTCCTATAGCTTTTTAAAATGCGCCGTGGCCAGACCAAACGGCCGCGACAAACCATCCTCCCAATCGAACTGACGAAGCCGTATCGAATGCCAACTCTCTATCACCATCCTATGTCGACCGCCTCCCGGTTCGTCCGCCTGATCCTCTCGGAATACGGCTATCAGACGGAACTGGCCGAAGAGCAGCCCTGGGAGAAGCGGCGTGATTTCCTGACGCTCAATCCCGCCGGAACGCTGCCCGTCTATGTCGATGACAGCATGCGGGCGCTCTGTGGCGCGACCGTGATCTCCGAATATCTCGACGAGACCAACGGCGTCTTGAAGCGCGACCGCCGGCTCCTGGCTGAAGACCCGTTCCAGCGCGCGGAAATCCGCCGGCTGGCGGAATGGTTCCTGCAGAAGATGGAAGCCGACGTGACGCGCCCGCTCGTGCGCGAACGCATCTTCAAACTGCAGATGACGCCGGACCAGGGCGGCGGCGCCCCGGATTCGAAGGTGCTTCGCACCTCGCGTTCGAACATCCGCCAGCATCTGAAATATCTGGGCTGGCTTGCCGGCTCGCGCACCTATCTGGCCGGCGACCGGCTGTCCTATGCCGATCTTGCCGCTGCCGCTGCCATCTCCGTGCTCGATTATCTCGGCGAGATCGACTGGTCGGAAGCGCCCCCCGTGAAGGACTGGTACCAGCGGCTGAAGTCGCGGCCCTCCTTCCGGCCGCTGCTTGCCGAGCGCGTGCGCGGCGTGACCCCCGTATCGCACTACGCGGATCTCGATTTTTAGGGCATGATGCCGGGAACGTTGAAACGGTTTTCGGTCACATCATGCGCCAGCGACAGGAGAGCTCCGTGCCCGGCGATGCGCTCCCGGCGGAAAAACGCGACAAGAGGCGTGGGACGCTCACAAGCTTCCTCAAGGACGAGGCCCGCGACAAGGGTTTCGACGTCTGCCGCGTAACGCGCCCGGACGCCATTCCCCAGGCGCCTGAGCGCCTCGCCGATTTTCTGGGCCAGGGTTATCACGGCACGATGGAGTGGATGGCGGAAACGGCGGATCGCCGCGCCGATCCGCGCGTCTTGTGGGGCGAGGTTCGCTCCGTCGTGCTCTTCGGCATGAACTACGGGCCGGATGAGGATCCGCGCTCGCTTCTCGAACGGCCCGAACGCGGGGCCATTTCGGTCTATGCGCGCAACCGCGATTATCACGACGTCATCAAAGGCAAGCTCAAGGAAGTGGCGACGCGCTTTGCCGCAAGGGCAGGCGAGGACGTCAAGGTCTTCGTCGATACCGCCCCGGTGATGGAGAAGCCGCTGGCCGAGCAGGCCGGTCTCGGCTGGCAGGGCAAGCACACCAATCTCGTCAGCCGCGAATTCGGCTCCTGGCTGTTCCTCGGCAGCCTTTTCACCACGGCCGACCTCATGATCGATGAACCGGAGCGGGATCATTGCGGCTCCTGCCGCGCCTGCCTCGACGCCTGTCCGACCAACGCCTTTCCGGCCCCCTACAAGATCGACGCGCGCCGCTGCATTTCCTATCTGACGATAGAACACAGGGGGACGATCGATCCGGCCCTGCGGCCTTTGATCGGCAATCGCATCTATGGCTGCGACGACTGTCTTGCCGCCTGCCCCTGGAACAAGTTCGCCGCCACAGCCTCGGAAATGAAGCTGAAGGCGCGGGATGATCTGAGGGCGCCGTCCTTGTCCTTCCTGCTGACGCTCGACGATGCTTCATTCCGCGCATTTTTTTCCGGCTCGCCGGTCAAGCGCATCGGTCGCGACCGCTTCGTGCGCAACTGTCTGATCGCCGCCGGCAATTCCGGTGATGTCGAACTCATTGATATCTGCACGGCCCTGTCGAAGGATATGTCGCCGACGGTGCGCGGCATGGCGGTTTGGGCGTTGTCACGATTGATGACAGCTGGCGATTTCATCGATTTTGCGGCAAGACGGCAAAGCGATGCCGACACTGATGTGCTCGCCGAATGGAAACTGGCAGGAGTTGTCTGATGCATGTTCTGATCCTGGGCGCCGGCTTCTCCGGCTCGGCCATTGCCAAGGCCTTTTTGCCTTTGGCGCAATCGGTCACCGGAACCACGCGGTCGGAAGACAAGCTGGAGGGCCTTCGTGCGCTTGGTATCGATGCGTTGGTCTATGACGGTGCAACGCTCTCGCCGGAACTCGCCACCGCGATGAAGCGGACGACACATTTAATACTGTCCATTGCGCCGGGCCGTGAGGGTGATCCGATGATGCGCCCCGGGACCCCCTCGCTTGCCGAATTGATGCCGAACCTGCAATGGGCGGCCTATCTCTCGACGGTTGGCGTCTATGGCGATCACGGCGGCGCCTGGGTAACGGAGGAGACGTCGCTTGAGCCGGTGTCTGCCCGCTCGGTGGAGCGCGTCGCGGCGGAAAAGGCGTGGCTTGCCTTCGGCCAGGAGAGCAATATCCCGGTCGCGGTGCTGCGCCTGTCGGGCATCTACGGCCCGGGCCGCAATGCCTTCTGCAATCTCGAAGCCGGAACGGCCCGCCGCCTCATCAAGCCCAACCAGGTTTTCAATCGCATCCGGGTCGAGGATATCGCCGGCGCGGCCCATTTTCTGGCTGAGAAATCGATCGGCGGCATCTTCAATGTCACCGACCACGAGCCCGCCCCGCCGCAGGATGTCGTGGTCGAGGCTGCGCGTCTGATGGGCGTCAGCCCGCCGCCCGAAATCCCCTTCGAAACAGCGGAATTGTCTCCCATGGCGCGGTCGTTCTATGGCGAGAACAAGCGCGTTTCGAATGCGCGCCTGCGCGATCTCGGCTTCGTCTTTCGCTTCCCCGACTATCGGATTTCGCTAGCGGACTTATGGGCCGGCGGACAATGGCGCGGATGATCTTCCAAGTATAAATGATTTCGAAAGACTATGGGTTTTCTTCGATAGTCGAAGAATAGAATGCTGAACTATTCCTGTTTTTTTGCCGTTTTAATCTGTCGGAATGGGCAAGAAAATTGGCGTTTGCTCTTTCTCTGATATGCAACCTAAGGGCGACGTTGCGATTTTCTAGCTTTCAAATTGGCCAAATAAGGCACTTTTCAAAAATTTGAATCATTTTTTATATGTGGCCCGGGGCTGGGAGGCCGCCGCAAAGGCATTTTCAGATTAATGCCTGATTCCAAAGCATTTCCGCGGGTATGTGACAGAATTCAAAATTTCGTAATTTTAATTTTTTGTAGATTGTCAATATTTCCTAATGCAACGTTAAAGGTTGAAGCACTTTTTCGCCATTTTTTCCCCCGACAAGCGCATCTTTCGTGAGACTTAACTAAATTTCAAACGAAGGGGTCGTCTGTTTGATCAAGACCAAATTCGCGTCTGCTGTAATGGCGGTTACTTTTGCCTTGGGGGCAACTCTTACATCGGTAACACCAAGCCACGCTGCGGGAACTGGCTGCGGCGGTGCATCCTGGTACGCGCTTTCCTCGCGCACCGCGTCCGGCGAACGGATGAACGCCAAATATCTGACGGCCGCTCATCGAAACCTCAAGTTCGGTACCAAGGTCGCCGTCACCAACAAGCGCAACGGCAAGACGGTTGTCGTCCGCATCAACGATCGTGGTCCGTTCATTCGCGGCCGCGTGCTCGACCTCTCCAAGGCCGCTGCATCCCATATCGGCATGATCCGTTCGGGAACGGCCAGCATCTGTTACCGCGTCGTCAGCTGACGGCGAAAACGTGCCTGTCCGGGGTTTTGTTCCGGCCGGGTTTGATCCGGCATGATCGGGAAGGGCGCTTCTGCCTCCCGCATCGGCCACGACCTCGCATCTGGTCAGCAATCGTCACCTGCCGCCGCATCCCGGCTTGCTCTTGACGGCCATCACCGCTACCACGGCGGAAAATGGAGTTTGAAAGATGCGACTGGGTGGCAGGCTCGCCGGAGCCATAGAGGTTCTTGCCGATATTGAGGCGCGCAAGCGTCCCGTAGCCGATGCCCTCAAGGACTGGGGGCTGGCGCATCGTTTTGCCGGGTCGGGCGACCGCGCCGCGATCGGCAACATCGTCTATGACGCTTTGCGCATGAAACTGTCGCACGCCTGGCTGATGGATAGCGACAGCGCCACGGCGCTCGGTCACGCGGTGATGTTTCGCCAGTGGGGCGTGTCGCCGGAGCATCTGGCCTCGGAACTGGACGGCGACAGGTTTGCACCCGAACCGCTCACGGAAGAGATGAAGGCGGCTTTCGCCAGCCGCAAGCTGGAAGACGCGCCGCTCCATGTGCAGGGCGATATTCCGGAATGGGTGCAGCACTCCTTCGAGGAGAATTTTGCCGAAGACTGGCTTGCCGAGGCGAAGGCGCTGGCTGGGCGTCCCGCTCTGGATCTGCGCGCCAACACCCTGAAGGCCTCGCGCGAAAAAGTCTTGAAGGCGCTGGAACGCAGCGGCGTCGAGCCGACGGTGATCGCCCGCAACGGCATCCGCGTGCAGGCCGGCGAGGGGCCGTCACGCCTGCCCAACGTCACGGCAGAGCTGTCCTTCCAGAAGGGCTGGTTCGAGGTGCAGGACGAGGGGTCGCAGATCGTCGCCGATCTCGTGATGCCGCAGGAAGGCGATCAGATCCTCGATTATTGCGCCGGAGGCGGCGGCAAGACGCTGGCCATGGCAGCGGCCATGAACAACAAGGGCCAGGTGCACGCCTATGATACCGACCGCAAGCGCCTGGCGCCGATCATCGAGCGCCTGAAGCGGGCCGGTACCCGCAACGTCCAGGTTCACGATCGATTGGAGGGCCTTGCGCCGCTTGTCGGCAGGTTCGACCGGGTTCTCGTCGATGCGCCCTGCACCGGCACGGGCACCTGGCGCCGCCGCCCGGATACGAAATGGCGGCTGACGCAGAAGAATCTCGAGGAGCGCCTGTCGCAGCAGCAGGAGGCGCTTGCCGGTGCCGCACGCTTCGTGCGCCCGGGCGGCCATCTCGTCTATATCACCTGCTCGGTCCTGCCGGAGGAAAACGAGGCCCAGGTCTACAATTTCTGCGAAGATAATCCGGAGTTCGAGATCCTCTCCGGTGCCGATGCCTGGGCCGATCTCTTCGGCGCCGACAAGCCGCAACCCTGGTCTGCCGACATGAAGACGGTCACGCTGACGCCGGCCTCCACCGATACCGACGGTTTCTTCTTCTGCCTGATGGGTCGCAAGGCCTAGCGCGCTGCCAAGACTTCGGTCTGGCGGCGACTAGTCCGCCCGCAACGGATATTGCTGGCGCGGCGGGATCAGGTGATGCAGCACCGCGATGGTGACGAGCAGCACGCTTCCCAGCGAAACCACTTCGAACAGCACCGGCGGGTCGAAATGCGAGGCGATCGCGACAATCGGCACGGCGCCGGCCGGCGGGTGCGTGACGCGCAGCACCAGCATCAAGCCGATCGTGACGCCGACGGCAATCGCGCCCGCAAGCCAGAGGCCCGGAAGGAAAAAGCTCGCGGCACTGCCGGTCGCCGCGGCCAGCAGATAGCCGCCGATCACGTTTGCCGGCTGGGACAGCGGGCTCTTCGGCTGGCCGAACAGAAGCACGGCGCTGGCCCCGAAGGGGGCAATCAGCAGCGGCAATCCGGTATAGACGGACAGCAGGCCGACCGCGACCATGGCGGTAATGGCACCGGCCGCGGATTTGACGTGGTGATGGGCGTGGCCGCGAGGCTCGTGCCGGCGGACGAAGTGTTTGATGTGATGGCGCATGCGGGGAGGAACCAAATGATGACGGCGCGACCATACAGATGAAAAATTCATCAGTAAATGCCTAAATATTATGCGCTCCGGCAGTGCGCGATGCGGCCCGATTGCTTCGGCGGCAGATTGAAAGCATTCTAAACTATACGCTTTGACACAAGTTTAGTTTTGGTTCATGAAAACCGGGTTGAACAGCCACGTCCATATCTCGCTTGCGCGCCGATTGCGCGACCCGAGGCAGCGGGCGGCGGGGAACACCGAATTCATTCGGAAAAATGCCAGGAGAGATCATGACCCCATCATTCCTTCGCGGCGCCGCGCTGGCGCTCGCAACCGCAACGTCGATGCTTGCGCTGCAGCCGGCGCAGGCTGCGACCGACGCTGCCGCCGTCGTCAAGCACTATGCCGAGGTGGCGCATGCCAAATATTCCGATGCGCTCTCGACCGCCGAGGCGCTCGACAAGGCGGTCGACGCGCTGATCGCGACGCCGAGCGAGGCGACGCTGAAGGCGGCGCGCGAAGCCTGGCTTGCTGCCCGCAATCCCTATCAGGAGACCGAAGTCTATCGTTTCGGCAACCCGATTGTCGATGAGTGGGAAGGCAAGGTCAACGCCTGGCCGCTGGACGAGGGCCTCATCGACTATGTCGATCCGAGCTACGGCACCGAAAGCGACGAGAACGCGCTGTTCACCGCCAACGTCATTGCCAACAAGACGATCAAGATCGACGGCAAGGACGTGGATGCGACCAACATCACGCCGGAATTCCTCTCGGGCACGCTGCAGGAAGCAGGCGGCGTCGAGGCGAATGTCGCCACCGGCTACCATGCGATCGAATTCCTGCTTTGGGGCCAGGACCTGAACGGCACCGGCAAGGGTGCGGGCAACCGGCCCTACACCGACTATGACACGAAGGCCTGCACCAACGGCAATTGCGACCGCCGCGCCGCTTACCTGAAGGCTGCCAGCGACCTGCTCGTGTCCGACCTCAAGGACATGGTCGCCAACTGGGCGCCGGATGGCGCTGCCACCAAGAATGTCGAGGGTGACGCCAAGGCCGGCGTTGCCGCGATTCTCACCGGCATGGGCTCGCTCTCCTACGGCGAACTGGCGGGCGAGCGGATGAAGCTCGGCCTCCTGCTGCACGATCCGGAAGAAGAGCATGACTGCTTCTCCGACAACACCTACAACTCGCATCTGCACGATGCGATCGGCATCCAGGCCGCCTATCTCGGCGAGTACACCAAGGTCGATGGCACGAAGCTGACCGGCCCGTCGCTCTCCGAACTCGTTGCCGCCAAGGACCCGGCGCTTGACAAGGAAATGAAGGAAAAGCTGGCAGCGACGCTCACCGCGATGGAAGCGATGGCCAAGCGTGGCCAGACGGTCGAGGCCTATGACCAGATGATCGCCGAAGGCAACACCGAGGGCAATGCCATCGTCCAGGCCGCCATCGACGGTCTCGTCGCGCAGGCAAAGACGGTCGAGCGCGTCATTGCGTCGCTGGACCTCGGCACGATCGAGCTTGAAGGTTCCGACAGCCTGGATAATCCTAACGCTGTCTTCCAATAAGCAAGGGCAGGCCGCCGCTGCTGTCGCGCGGCCCGGTTTTTTTGAATGCCTGTTTGGCTCGTCCAACGTGTGATTTTGCCGTCTGCCGCTGCACTTTTGCTAGCGGCGGGCGGCTTTTCCGTTTTTGGTGAGAGTGCTGCGTTTGAGACGGGGCACCCCCCTCTGTCACTTCGTGACATCTCCCCCACAAGGGGGGAGATTGGCTCCGAGCCAGCCGCAATTTCTGCTGGAAAGGTAACCGGAATTTCCAGGTGGGAGAGTGGGCGAGAGGTTGCCACATCGATCTCCCCCCTTGTGGGGGAGATGCCCGGCAGGGCAGGGGGGGGTGAAGCCCCGGCAACGAAAAGCGCTGCTATAGACCATTTCTCCGCCCAAGCGCGCAGCGATCTCTCCGAGGCCGATCGTCGCCGTGTCCAGGCCGTCACCCGCCCCGCCACCGATTTCGCCAAGGCCGAAAAATTCGAGGCCATGTCGGGTGGTGCGGGTACGTCCATCGCCTCGGTCAATCAGGACAGCTTTTCCCAGTTTTCCGCCAATATCACCTTTGCCGAGGAAGGGACGTTCAAGCTCGGCAATGCGCTGTTTCGAAAACTCTGGGTCTCTTCGCCCTCATCGACGCAGGCCTCGGATGGCCTCGGGCCGCTCTACAATGCTCGCGCCTGCCAGACCTGTCATCTGAAGGACGGACGGGGCCATCCGCCGGAAGGGTCGACGGACACGACCTCGATGTTCCTGCGTCTTGCCCGCGGGCCGAAGACCGACGCCGAGCGGGCGGCGATTGCGGCGCACGCGGTGTTGAATTTTCCGGATTCCGTCTATGGCGCGCAGTTGCAGGACAGTGCGGTGCCCGGTCTTCCCGCCGAAGGCCAGATGAAGGTCACCTATACCGAAGCTCCGGTCACGCTTGCGGGTGGCGAAAGGGTTTCCCTGCGCAAGCCGCGCTATTCGATCGAGAACGTCGGGTACGGTGCGCTCGATGAAACGACCACGCTTTCGCCGCGCGTGACCCAGGCAATGAGCGGGCTTGGACTGGTCGAGGCGATCCACCCCGCCGACATCCTCATCAATGCGGATCCGGACGACAAGAACGGCGACGGCATCAGCGGCAAACCGGCGCTGGTGCGTGATCCCGTCTCCGGCAAGCTCACCCTCGGCCGCTTCGGCTGGAAGGCGCAGAGCGCCACCGTGCGTCAACAGAGCGCGGATGCCCTTGCGGGGGACATTGGCATTTCGTCGCCGGACGCCAGACGCAGCCATGGAGATTGCACCGCAGCACAGGCCGCCTGTCTCGCCATGGCCAACGGCGTGCAGCCGAGGCTGGGCGATACCGAAGCGCCGGACCCGATCCTCGACCTCATCACCTTCTACGCGGAAAACCTGGCGGTTCCGGCGCGGCGCAAGGCGAGTTTTGCGGAAACGCTGGCGGGCAAGAAAGTCTTCTACGAAACCGGCTGCATTTCCTGTCATGTGCCGAAATTCGTCACCCGCCGCGACGCTGCCAACAAGGCGCATGCCTTCCAGTTGATCTGGCCCTATTCCGATTTTCTGCTGCACGACATGGGCGAGGGGCTTGCCGACGGCCAGCAAGTGGGCGAAGCATCGGGCAGCGAATGGCGCACGCCGCCGCTCTGGGGTATCGGATTGACCAAGACGGTGAGCGGCCACACGTTCTTGCTTCATGACGGCCGTGCCCGCAATCTGACCGAAGCCATCCTCTGGCACGGCGGCGAGGCGGCAAAAGCCCGCGACCGGTTTGCGGCGCTGGAAAAAGCCGATAGACAAGCCCTGATGACATTCCTGGAGTCCCTTTGATGCGCCACCGGCTTCCCCTGCTTCTCGGCCTCAGCCTTGCCCTCCTGTCGCTGCCCGTCATGGCCGAGGATGTGGATGAGGCCGCGCCGCCCCGCGCCGGGCTCAAGCTGGAGGCGGTGCCGGGCGTCATGCAGAAGGCTGTCGACGATTTCATCCGCCCCGGCTACCGTGACCTGATGGAGGGCACGGAATCGCTGGCCGAAGCGGCCCATGTGCTGTGCGACAAGCCGTCCGAGGAAACGCTCGGCGACGTGCAGATGACCTTTGACGAGGTCGTCCAGCAATGGTCGACGATCGAGATCGTCCGCGTCGGTCCGGTCATCGAAGGCAACCGTTTCGAGCGCTTCCTGTTTTTCCCGGATCGCAAGAGCACCGGCCTGAAGCAGGTCCAGCGCATTCTGGCGACGAGTGACGAGACGGCAACCAAGGCGGAAACGCTGAAGGGCAAGAGCGTTGCCGCGCAGGGTCTCGGCGCGCTGGAATATGTGCTTTACGGAAACGGCGCGGAGGTCCTGCCGTCGGAGAAGAACGGTTTCCGCTGCCGCTATGGCGCGGCGATCGCCGACAACCTGAAGTCCATAGCCGCCGAGCTTCATGCCGAATGGGAAAAACCGGATGGCATCCAGTCCGCCTGGAAGGCGCCCGGCCCGGACAATCCGCTCTATCGCGACGGCAAGGAAGCGGCGACCGAACTGCTCGGCATCCTCGTCCACGGCGTCGAAAGCATCCGTGATCAGCGCTTGCGGCCGTTCTACGCCGGCATCGTCAAGGGCGAGCCGGACAAAGGACATCCGAAGCTGGCGATCTACTGGCGCTCCGGCAACACCATGCCGGCGCTCTCGGCGAATTTCATGGCGCTGCAGACGCTGTTCAACACGGCCGACATGCAGGCGCTGCTGCCCGACGACAGACGCTCCATGGTGCGCGCCATCAACTATGTGCTGCAGGCCATCGTCGACGATGCCGACCAGATCGATCTGCCGATCGACGAGGCGATCGCAGACGAGGAGCAGCGCGGCAGGCTGAACCGCATCCTGCAGAATACCAATGACGTTCTGCAGCGCCTCAATCTCGATTTCGGCGGCGCCATCGGGCTGGGCGCTGGCTTCTCCTTCGCGGATGGCGACTGAGCGTCGCACCCCGGGCCGTCACGGCCTGCAAGTGCTTGAAACGGGTTGACAAAAACAGACCACAGGCGCAAAGCGTCGAACCGTGTTCCACGCGCGAACACGGCCAAACAAGGATCAACGGATCATGAACCCCGACAGTCGAAGTACCACTTCGATTTTGCCGACCGTCAGGCCCTGGTAACACGGGGTCCGCTGGCGGTCGACAGACTTGCCAAATGGAACCCTGATATGCTGCGCATCTACAAAAGCCAGAACAATCACTTTGCCCTGCTCGACGCCACGGAACTGGCCGAAACCACGCCGGTCGTGTGGTTCGATCTCTTCAATCCCGCCCAGGACGAGACCCGCATCGTCGAACAGTATCTCGGCATCGAAATCCCGACGCGGGACGAAATGCAGGAGATCGAGCTTTCCGACCGCCTTTATCAGGAGGACGGCGCCGAGTTCATGACGATGACCGCGGCGACCGAACTCGATGGCGATAATCCGGTCAAGGTACCGGTCACCTTCATCCTGAAAGGGGTAACGCTGGTCACGGTTCGCCATGCCGATCCGAAGCCGTTTCATCTCTACGCCGCGCGCATGCAGCGCCCGAACGGGGTCTCCTGCGAGAGCGGGGAACTGGCCATGCTGGGGCTTCTGGAAGCCATGATCGACCGCACGGCTGATGCGCTGGAGCGTATCGGCAACGAGGTCGACGGCATCTCGCGGGAGGTGTTCCGCAAGAACACTTCCAGCGCCACGAACAAGACCCGCGACCTCCAGTCGCTGATCGAACAGATCGGTCAGAAAGGCGATTTCCTGACCGTCATCCGCGAAAGCCTCGTCAGTGTCGGCCGGCTCGTCGCCTATCACACGGCCCTCGACGGGATCGGCACCCGCAAGGCGATCAAGGAAAGCCGCCAGCGCATCAAGCTGATCCAGCGGGATGCGGCCTCGCTCGGCGACCACGCCGCGTTTCTGTCGGCCAAGATCAACTTCCTGCTCGACGCAACGCTGGGGCTGATCAATCTGGAGCAGAACCAGATCATCAAGATCTTCTCCGTCGCTGCCGTCGTCTTCCTGCCGCCGACGCTGGTCGCCTCGATCTACGGCATGAATTTCGACGTCATTCCGGAGTTGAAATTCGAGTTCGGCTATCCGATGGCTCTGTGCATGATGGCGCTGTCGGCCTATTTGCCCTTCCTCTATTTCAAGCGGCGGGGCTGGCTTTAAAACCGCAACCCGATAGGCGATAAGGGTGTCGCGCCGCGCGCGGCACCGTTTCGAACCGGCGTATTCTCATGAACCTCATCCAACGCAAATCCAGGGATCTGATCGGCCGCCGCACCTTCCTGACGATGGCCGGCGCGAGTTGGGCGTTGACGCTTGCGCCGAGCGCTGCCTTCGCGCTGTCACAAATTGACGCCGTCTATGCCTCGGCCTTCATGACGCCTGATGGTTCCTATGGTGTCGCCACTCTGACCGAGAAAGGGGACATCCTCGAGCGGGTGCCTCTGCCGGCGCGCGCCCATGGCATGACCTATTCGCCGGTCACCAACCGCGCCGTCGCCTTTGCCCGGAGGCCCGGCACCTATGCGCTGATCTTCGCCCCGGACAATAGCCTCGAGCCGATCGTCATCACCTCGGTCGAGGGCCGGCATTTCTATGGCCATGGCTGCTTTTCGGCCGATGGGCGGCTGCTTTACGCGACGGAGAATGATTTCGCCGGCAATCGCGGCATGATCGGCGTCTATGACGGCACGAACGATTTTGCCCGGATCGGCGAATTTCCCTCCTATGGCATCGGGCCGCACGACATGACGCTGTCGGCGGATGGCCGGATGCTCGTCGTCGCCAATGGCGGCATCGAGACGCATCCGGATTTCGGCCGCACCAAACTCAACCTCGATCACATGGAGCCGTCTTTGGCGCTGGTCGACACGCAAACGGGCGCGCTGATCGAGCGCCACGCCATGCCGGATCACCTGCGCCAGCTTTCCACGCGGCATGTGGATATCGGTGCCGATGGCAGGATCTGGTTCGCCTGCCAATACGAGGGGGCGCGCAACGACCTGCCGCCGCTTGCCGGCTCCTTCGCGCGCGGGGAGGATATCCGCTTCCTGGAACTGCCGGAGGAAACGACGGTGGCGCTGGCCAACTATGTCGGTGCCATTGCGGTGAACCGGCGCGACGGGCTGGTGGGATTGACCTCGCCGAAGGGCGGCACGGCAGTCACTGTGGATGCAAAGACCGGGGCGGTCGTCAGGCAGGGCAGCCTTGCCGACGCAGCCGGCATCGCACCCGCCGCGCATGGCTTCGTCGAATCATCCTACGGAGGCCAGTTCGGTGCAACTCACAGCCAGGTCTCATGGGACCAGCACATCGTCAGGCTTGGGACGTCTTGAAATACACGCGGTCGGTTATGACGGCCCGCTGTTCTTTCCAGCCAAGGCTTCGATATCGTCCCAGAGATAGGCGACCTGCTCGTAACTGCGGTCTCCGACCCCGACCCCGCTCGTTCCGACCGCCTTCGCGCCAAGCCGTTCGTAAAACTGCCGGTTGGGATTGCCGGCGAGAACCCAGGCAAACAGGGACTTAGCGCCTTGCGCGGCGCATTGTGCCGCCACTGACCGCACCAAGGCAGCACCGATGCCGGCCCTCTGATGCTCGCTGCGGATATAGAGCGCGTAAAGTTCATGAATATGCGCTGGAACGCGGCCGCGCGGCGGGCCGAAATTGGCGAAGCCGATGATGTCGCTTCTGACCGGCTCGACGGCGACGAGATAATAGACACCCGGCACGCCCATCCGCCGCGCGAGGCGAATGGCCTCATCCTCGCGCGACATGCCGTCGAGAAAGGCATCCGTCAGCAGCCCGCGAAACGTCGAGCGCCAGGTGTCAACCAGCACGCCGGCGATCGCGAAGATGTCGTCGCCGGTGGCCGGGCGTATCTCGAAGGACTTGTCCATCTGATCGATATGGGGATTGCGCGTGGTACATGACAGTGGCCGTTTGACGTCGTGGCTATGTGCCCCTCATCCGCCCCTCTTTGTTTGAAAGAAGGCCGGGCACCTTCTCCCCGTTTTGACAGGGAGAAGGAGACATGCCGCACCCGTTTATCGCCAATCTCCGCAGCCGAGCAAGGCACGTCCCCTCTCCCCGCTTGCGGGAAAAGGGTTAGGGTGAGGGGCAAAAGCGGCCTCCTTGCCGTTGCGTCGTGCACTATCGGGATTGCGGAATGGGCAGCGCGGGTTTGAGTTCCTGTTCGTGCCCCGTTGCTCAACACATCGATTTTCCTCCTTAATTGAGCTTGTCCTTGTTTTTGCGCCATGCGACTGTCTGCCCGCCGGGATATCTCGGCTCAAGAACGATACGATTGAGAGAACACGGTGGAATTTCGCGACCGCATCCGCAACAGTTTCGGCAGGCAGGCCGCCATGGCGACGATCGGCGCCGAACTGACGCGCGTTGAGCAGGGCTCCGTCGAAATCGAACTCCCGTTCGACGAGAAACTGACGCAGCAGCATGGCTTCCTGCATGCCGGCATCATTTCAGCCGCGCTCGATGCCGCCGGCACCTATGCCGCCTATTCGCTCATTGATCCCGACGCTTCCATTCTTACCATCGAATTCAAGGTCAATCTGATGTCTCCGGGCAGGGGCGAGCGGTTCCTGTTCCGTGGAGAGGTGACGAAACCGGGCACGACGATCATCGTCTCCGACGGCCGCGGCTATGCGCTTTCCGCAGATGGTCCGGCCAAGCTGATCGCCTCGATGACCGCGACGATGATGGTGGTCCGCGGACGCGAGGGAATTGAAGGATGACATTCGAACTGAAGCGCGTGGCGGGCAAGACGCTGCTCTACGTCATGGCCGTCGATGCGGAATACGGCGTGCACCTGCGCGAACGCATTTCGCCGCTGATGACCGGCGTCGGTCCCGTCGAGGCTGCGGTAACGCTGACCCGCACGCTGTCGGACCTGCATGGGCGCGACAGCCTGCCCGATCTCGTCATCTCGCTCGGCTCTGCCGGATCGGCGCGGCTGGAGCAGACGGAAGTCTATCAGGCCACCTCCGTCGCCTATCGCGACATGGACGCGTCGCCGCTCGGTTTCACGAAGGGCGCGACACCGTTCCTCGACCTGCCTGTCACCGTCGATCTGCCGCTGCGCATTCCCGGCGTGAAACGGGCAAGTCTCTCGACCGGGGCTAACATCGTTTCCGGCGCGACCTATGAGACGATTGCTGCCGACATGGTCGAGATGGAGACCTATGCCATCCTGCGTGCCTGCCAGTCCTTCGGCATCCCGCTCGTTGGGCTGCGGGGCATTTCCGATGGCAAGGCGGAACTGAAGCATGTCGACGACTGGACGGAATATCTGCACGTGATCGACGAGAAGCTCGCGGCCGCCGTCGATGCCTTGGAAAAAGCCGTCGAGTCGGGCGAAATCGCCGTCTGACGGCGCAAAATTGTCGGGGTGCAATGTAATCGTTGCGCTGGCGGCCGCCTTTAATTAAAGGCTCGCCATAGTTCCCCATCAGATGACCCCAGCCAGCGGAAGCGCGTCATGACAGCGACAGTCCATCCCGATACCGTTCTCATCATCGATTTCGGCAGCCAGGTCACGCAGCTGATCGCACGGCGCGTTCGCGAGACCGGCGTCTATTGCGAGATCGTGCCCTTCCAGTCCGCCGACGAGGGTTTCAAGCGTCTCAATCCGAAGGCGATCATCCTCTCAGGCAGCCCGGCCTCGACGCTGGATATCGGCTCGCCGCGCTCGCCGCAGGTGGTGTTCGACAGCGGTCTTCCGGTTCTCGGCATCTGCTATGGCCAGCAGACCATGTGCGAGCAGCTCGGCGGCAAGGTCGAGGCCGGCCATCACCGCGAATTCGGCCGCGCCTTCATCGAAATCGGCAAGGACTGCACGCTCTATGACGGTCTCTGGACCGTCGGCTCCCGTCACCAGGTCTGGATGAGCCACGGCGACCGGGTCACCGCCATTCCGGAGGGCTTCGAAGTCGTCGCCACCTCGCCGAACGCGCCGTTTGCCTTCATCGCCAACGAGGCGAAGAAATTCTACGCCGTGCAATTCCATCCGGAAGTGGTGCACACGCCCGACGGCGCCAAGCTGCTCGCCAACTTCGTTCACAAGGTCGCGGGCCTCAAGGGCGACTGGTCGATGGCCGCCTATCGCGACAAGGCCATTGCCGAAATCCGCAAGCAGGTCGGCGACAAGCGCGTCATCTGCGGCCTTTCAGGCGGCGTCGACAGCTCGGTCGCAGCACTCCTGATCCATGAGGCGGTCGGCGACCAGCTGACCTGCATCCTCGTCGACCACGGCCTGATGCGCAAGAACGAGGCAGCCGACGTCGTCGCCATGTTCAAGGAACACTACAACCTGCATCTGGTGCATGTCGATGCGTCGGACCTGTTCATCAATGCGCTCGAAGGCGAGAGCGATCCGGAAACCAAGCGCAAGACCATCGGCCGTCTGTTCATCGATGTGTTCGAGGCAGAGGCCAAGAAGATCGGCGGTGCCGAGTTCCTGGCGCAGGGCACGCTCTATCCGGACGTCATCGAAAGCGTGTCCTTCACCGGTGGCCCATCGGTCACCATAAAGTCGCATCACAATGTCGGCGGCTTGCCGGCGCGCATGAACATGCAGCTCGTCGAGCCGCTGCGCGAGCTGTTCAAGGACGAAGTGCGCGTGCTCGGCAAGGAACTCGGCCTGCCGGATAGCTTCATCGGCCGTCATCCCTTCCCGGGGCCGGGCCTCGCCATCCGCTGCCCCGGCGGCATCACCCGCGAAAAACTCGAAATCCTGCGCGAGGCCGATGCGATCTATCTCGACGAGATCCGCAAGGCCGGTCTTTACGACGCGATCTGGCAGGCCTTTGCCGTCCTGCTTCCCGTCCAGACTGTCGGCGTCATGGGCGATGGCCGCACCTATGAATTCGTCTGCGCGCTGCGCGCCGTCACCTCCGTCGATGGCATGACCGCGGATTTCTATCACTATGACATGGAATTCCTCGGCCGCGCCGCCACCCGCATCATCAACGAAGTCCGCGGCATCAACCGCGTCGTCTACGATGTGACCAGCAAGCCGCCGGGAACGATCGAGTGGGAATGAGGGGTAATCGGCGTCAAAAGCGTAGTTCGGCGGTGGTTTTTGTCGTCGCGCCGCTGCCGCTCTCCCTGCTTCTGATTGGCTGTCAGCTGCATTGATCTCCCTCTCGACACCCGCAGATCGTTCTGCGTCAAATCTCGCGCTGGTGTAAAGCAACTCCACTGGGCGAGAGCGTAGCGTTGGCGGTTCGCATTGCGCTCACCGCCAATAGTAGGGGCCGTGAAACGCTTTCGAGGCCCGCATGACCGAACCTGCTGTATCGACTAGAGGCCGCTGAGCTCCGCCTCTCCTCCGGCCTGACGCTAACCGAGCGCGGCGAGATAGCGCCTGTTTACCGAGGCGCGCGACCGCGCATGCTCGACGGCTTGTTCGGGCGTGATCCTACGGAACGTGACGTTGTCACGCGGTCTCAGTTGAACGAACGCATCCAGATCGGCGTCCACGACGGTAGCGATCTTGGGATAGCCTCCCGTCGTCTGGTGATCCGCGAGTAACACGGTCGGAACACCGTCTCCCGAGATCTGGATCGAACCGCGGACGATGGGCTCGGACGGCATCGACAAGGGGGCGGAGAGTGATAGCGCGGGTCCTCTCAGCCGCACCCCCATGCGGTCATAAGCGTCCGTGAGCTGATACTGAGCAGAGAAAAGCGTCTCGATGGTTCCGGCGTCGAAGAAACGGTCCTGTGGTCCGAGGACCGCCTTCAGCTCCGACCTTGGCCGGGCACCCACCGGACAGGGTATTGCACCCTCCCGTTCGGAACGCACCTCGGCTTCGGTGATCGTCAAGGCGGCTGCTTTTTCGAGGCGGCCGCCGCCGAATCCAGACAGGGCGTGCGTCGATGCGCTGCCAAGCCACGTTGGTGCGGAGAGTCGACCCGCGAAAGCAAGGTAGGTCCAGCATCCCCAGTGCCCGGGACGGATGATCAGACGCTCCCCGGCCCGCATGGTCGAGACGATCCATGAGCCGCCTCTGTGGTCCGCATGCTGGACGATAAAGCCACCGCCCGCGATGGCGAAAGTGACTTCCCCCGACACGCAGTCGAGCGTCAGGCCGCCCATCGAAACCTCGATCGCCGAGAGGTATGACGGATTGCCGATGGCGATGTTGGCGGCCGCGAACGACAGCCTGTCCATTGGGCCGGAAGCGGGAACCCCATACCGCATGTAACTGGGCCGCCCCACATCCTGCACGGAAACCAGAGGTCCGACGTGATCGACTACAAGGACCGTTTCGCTCACGGCGTATCTCCTGCCTCGAATTCAGCGCGGGAGATGCGTTTGAACTGCACACGGTCGCCGACATCGAACAGAAAGGGACGACTATCACTGCGGCGATCCAGGATCGCCGTCGGCGAGCGGCCGATGATCCACCAGCCCGTCGGCATAGTCAGCGTCGACACGAGGCATTGAGGCCCGGCGATCAGCACGCTCCCCGATGGAATGCCGCGTACCGCCGCCTCCTTCCGGGGTCGCTGTATCGCTTCTGGAACACCCGCCAGATAGGCATAGCCGGGAGCGAAGCCGTACATATAGACCTTGTAGTCTCCGGCGAGATGGGCGTTGACGACCTCTTCCGGCGACAATCCTGTCACCGCCGACACCGCCGCGAGATCGGGGGCCATATCCTCGTCGTAGCAGACCCGAACCTCGTGGGTTGCGGGGGCGGCAGTCCACACGTCAGCGCTCTCCCCGAGCTTAGCCAATACCGCCTTGACACTTCGATGGTCGGTGACAACAGGATCGAACGACACAAGCAGGCTGGCATAGGCAGGCACGACTTCCAAGAAGCCAGGAAACGGAAACCTGCAGACTGCGGCGTCCAGCGCCAATACCCGCGCATGCACGCGATCATCGATCTCTTCGCCGAATTCCACGAGCACGGCATGAGCCGCGACAGCCTTGTAACGGGGAAATGCGCTTTCGGAAGCCGTCAATTCGGTCCGACCTTTCACATCTTCAAAAACGGAGCGATGGCGGCCCCATGCGTTTCAAGTTCGCGCCTGATGTGGCGGGCCATTTCGACCGCGCCTTCGCTGTCGCCGTGCACGCAGATCGAGTGGGCCGCGAGCCTGATGCTTTCGCCGCTGACCGTCGGCATCAATCCCGTCGACAGGAATTCGACCAGCCGTGCCGCGGCTTCTCGGGGATCGTCGATCATCGCGCCGGGTTGCGAGCGCGGCACGAGGCGGCCATTGGCGAGATATCCGCGGTCGGCGAAGATTTCACTGAACACCGCGAGCTCCAACTCCCTGGCTGCGGCTTCAAGCTCGGTTCCGGAAATCGCGAGTACGGCCAGGCCGCGGTCGAGGGCCCACACCGCCCGCGCAACGGCATCCGCCACCTCGCGTTTGTCCGCAGCCCAGTTGCCCAGAGCACCATGCGGCTTGACATAGCGGACTTCAGTCCCGGCGAGCGCGGCCGCACCCATCAGCGCGCCGACCTGGGTCGCGACGAGTTGCTCGACCTCCTTCATGGTCAACGGAATCAGGCGGCGTCCGAAGCCTTCGCGGTCGGCAAAGCCCGGATGTGCGCCTGCGACGACGCCCCGTCGCCTGGCAAGTTCCAGCGTCTCCACCATGGTGGATGGGTCTCCCGCGTGGCCGCCGCAGGCGATGTTCGCGCTGGTCACCACGCCGAGCATCGCCTCGTCGTCGCCCATCCGCCAGGGCCCGAACCCTTCCCCAAGATCGGAATTGAGATCGATGGCGACCTGCACGGATCAGCTCGCCTTGGGAGTGGCACGGGTGAGCAGGACCACTCCTCCCGAACGGGCGGTATCGTAGTAATCGAAGCCGCTTCCGCTATCGCGCCGGCCATGCATCAGGATCGAAAGGCCAGCCGCTTTGGCATCGGCCTCGGCAGCGTTTGCATCCTCGACTTCGAAGCCGATATGGAACACACCTTCGCCCTTCGTATCCAGGAACTCGCGTTGCGGACTCCGCTGGTCATCCGGCTGGCAGAGCTGGAGCTGAACGTTGGGGAGGCTGCATACGCGGTATTTGAGATTGAAGAAGGCCTCTCGGTTCGGCACCTGGAGGTCCGTATATTCCTTGAGCGGTGGATATTCCTGCCAAGGCCCGACACCGATCGATTCATACCAAGCCTGCGTCTCATCGATATCGGCGACGACGATGCAGATGTGATGCAGTTTGTCGAAATTCCGCATGTGATCACTCCTTCTCCGGCATGACGTAGTTCAGCACGCGGCGGCCGCCGTCGGGATAGATCGTTTCTCCGGTTATGTAGGAGGCATCGTCGCTTGCAAGGAAGGCCACAACCGACGCCACTTCCTCGGGCTCACCGTACCGCCCCAGCGGCGTGCGCATCATGATGGCCTTATGGCCTGCGGTGTTGATGAAATCGCCCTTGACCATTTCGCTCATGATCGTGCCGGGGCCGACGCCGACGACACGAATACCGTGGGGCGCAAAGGCCACGGCACCCGTTCCCGTCACCTGATTCATGCCCCCCTTGGAGATCGCATAGGGCGCGACATTCGGATTGGCGAGGCCGGAATTGACCGAAGACATGTTGATGATGACGCCGCCTTGGCCTTGTGCGATCATCTGCCGCCCAGCCGCCTGCGTGCCGAAGAAGGCACCCTTCAGGTTTACTGCCAACACCTTGTCATAGGTTTCTTCCGTTACATCGAGAAAGGGCACAATGGGGCAGATGCCCGCATTGTTGACCATGATGTCGATACGGCCGAAGCGTTCCACCGCCGCGGCGATCAGCGCCTCGACCTCTTCCTTCTTGCTGACATCGGTCACCTTGGCCAGCACGGTTTCGGGCGTGCCGATCTCCGAGCCGGTCGCGTTGAGGCGCTCGGCGTTCAAATCGCCCAGGACGACTTTAGCCCCCTCCGAAAGGAACCTCTCGGCGCAGGCCCTGCCTATGCCCTGCGCCGCTCCCGTTATCACAGCTATTTTCCCCGCAAGCCGCATCGTCGTTTTCTCCTGGGATTAAAAGACCACCGTCTCGTGAAGCGGAACGCCCGTACGGATGCGCTCGAAGCCGAGAGGCGAAAGGTCGATGGTCTGGAATTGTCCGTTGGTTATGAGTTCCGCGACACCGCGTCCGGTGGCGGGCGAATGCATCACGCCGTGGCCTGAAAACCCTGTCGCGAAGACGAGATTGGGGATTTTGTCATGGGACCCGATGATGCCGTTGTGGTCGAGCGCGTTGACCTCATAGTGTCCGGCCCAGGCGCGCTCGACACGCAACTGCTCGAGGGCAGGGACGCGGTGGGCCAGCGCGGGCCAGAGGGCATTCTCCAGAAGGTCGTGGCTGGGTTCGAAATCGCCGGTCGCGTCGGGATCGTCCTCCTCAGCCAGGGCGATCCCGCAGATGAACCCTTCGCCTTCCGGCCTTATCCATGCGCCCGATGTGTCGAAGAGCATCGGAAAGTCCGTCCGGTCGACTGGAGCCTTGATGCTGAACACAGTGCGCTTGCGCGGCGACACAGGCAGATCGATGCCGATGCTCCGGACCAGCGCGGCGGAGTTTGCCCCGGCGGCGTTCACGATCCAGTCGGCTTCAAGCACCGTGCCATTGGAAAGCCGGACGCCCGTCAGCCTGCCGCCCGAGAATTCAAGGCTCTCCGCGTTTCCCCTGACGTACTCGACGCCACGGGCGCGCGCAGCCGACCGAACGAGGGACATGAGCGACCATGCGTCGAACCAGCCCTCGCTTCGTCCCGCCGTCGTCGCGATGCCGATGTCCTCCACATTGAGCCACGGAAAGCGCGCATGCGCCTCGTCCGGCGAAAGCGCGACGACATCCGCTCCCTCCCGGCGCTGCATCTCTACACCCGCCCGGCGCGCCGAAACGCTCTCAGGACCACCGAGGATGAGATAGCCGCGCTCGATGAAGCCGATGTCGGCGTCAGAACCAAAACGGTCCTTGATCGTCCGGAAGAACTCTGCGCCGAACAGGCTCATATGGATGTTGACCGGTGTGCCGAACTGCGTGCGGATAGCCGCCGCCGATAGCGCGGTGGACGAGCGCTGATAGGTAGGATCGCGCTCGACCACGATGATCCCGCCGGAGAAGCCCGTTTCCCGGAGGAAATAGGCCACCATGCTGCCGACGATCGCGCCTCCGACGATGACCACTCTTTCGGTTTTCCTTGCCAAGCGCGTCCTCCTACCGGATCACGAATGGGTTGGCGGTCTTGCCGACAGTGTCGATCCACACTGTCTTCGTCTGCAGGTAAGCGTTGATGGCCTCCTGTCCGCTCTCGCGGCCGATGCCGCTCCGCTTGTAGCCGCCGAACGGGGCCATGTAGCTTACCGCCCGGTAGCTGTTGATCCAGACCGTCCCGGCCTCCATGGCCGCCGCTCCCCGCAGTGCCCGGCCCATGTTTGACGTCCAGATTCCGGCGGCGAGGCCGTAGGGGCTGTCATTGGCGATGGCAAATGCTTCCTCCTCGTCTTCGAAGGGGATGACCGACAGGATCGGTCCAAAGACTTCCTCGCGCGCGATCCGCATGGAATTGCTGACTCCTGTGAAGATGCTCGGTTCCACGAACCAGCCGCAGGCAAGCTCCTGTGCTGAGGGAATACCGCCCCCGAGCACGCATTCGGCACCTTCGCCGCGGGCGATATCGAGATAGGAGAGCACCTTTTCCCGCTGTGCCTGCGTCGTGATCGGTCCCACCTGGGTTCCGATATCGGCCGGATTGCCGATACGGGCGCTCGCGGCGAGCTTCACCACGCCCTCGACCATCTGGTCATGAACCTTGCGGTGGACAAGCAGGCGGGATCCCGCGATGCACGTCTGTCCGCTGGCCGCAAAGATACCGGAGATCGCGCCGTTGATGGCGCTTTCGAGATTGGCATCGTCGAATACAATATTGGCCGACTTGCCGCCGAGTTCGAGGGTGACCGTCTTCAGCCCCTCTGCCGCAGCGCGGTACACGGCAATGCCACCCGGCTCGCCACCCGTGAAGGCGATTTTCGCCACGTCGGGATGGTTGACCAGCGCCGGACCGACTTCAAGCGGCATCCCGGTGACCGTATTGACGACGCCTGCGGGAAAGCCCGCCTCGGCGAACAGCTTTACGAACTCCAGGGTCGAGGCCGAAGTATGCTCGGATGGCTTGATGACGACCGTGTTGCCTGCTGCGAGCAGGGGCGCAAGCTTCCACGTCAGCAGCATCAACGGGGAGTTCCACGGAACGATCGCAGCAATCACCCCGATCGGCTCATGGCGGGTGAAGGCGAACATTCCGGCCTTGTCGATCGGCAGCACGGAGCCTTCGATCTTGTCCGCGAGACCGCCGAAATAGCGATACCATTCCGGGATGTATCGCAGTTGCGCCGACATTTCCGAAATGAGCTTACCATTGTCGCGCGTCTCGATCGCCGCCAGCCGCCCGGCATTTTCAGTGATGAGGTCGGCGAGCCGCACGAGCAGCTTTCCGCGGGCGGTCGGGGTCAACCCGGACCATTCCGCGCTGCGGAATGCCGATTTCGCCGCCGCCACCGCCTGGTCGACTTCGGCGGAACCGTTCTGGGGAATCAGCGCCCAAGGTTCGCCCGTGAACGGGTTGAAGGACTGGAATGTCTTCTCCGCCGACTGGAGCCGTCCCGCGACCGTGTTCTCGAACGTCACAAGTTCCATTGGACCCTCAACATGTCACGAGATCGAGATGGGCGCGGAACCTGTTTTTGACGTAGGCCGCGTCCCGCGGAGGCAGGGAACGAGGAAGGTTCTCCGCCTTGATCTTCAGCACGAAGAGGCGCGGGCCTTCCGCAGGTTGCCGCAGCCGCTCGGCGAGGGCGTCGACTTCCTCCTGCGTCCGGAGTTCGGCGGTGTCCGAGAAGCCCGTCGCCGCCGCCACCTTGTCGAGAGCGATGCCGCGTCCCGTATGGCTGGTCTGCATGCCTGTCTCACCGTAGTGCTGGTTGTCGAGCACGATGATGTCGAGGTTGTTCGGGCGGGCGACGGAGATCGTCGCCAGCGCGCCGAAGGCCATGAGCTGCTCACCGTCGCCGGTGATGACCATCACGCGCTTGTCGGGTTGGGCCTGCGCCAGGCCGAGGCCGACGAGAGCCGCGCCGCCCATGGCACCCCAAAGGTAATAGTTATCGTGCCGGTCGCCCGCGGCGTGGACATCATAGCTTGGTGAGCCGAGACCCGTGACGACCAGAGCGCCGTCGCGGGCATCGAGAAGAGTCTGCACCGCCGCCCGGCGGTCCATCGTGAAAGTATCCATGTCGTTCACCACTTCTTCTTTCCGAGCAACCGCTGGCCAATCAGAACGGCGACCTGTTGATCCGCTTCGTAGGCCATAGTGGCGGCCTGCTCCACCGTCTCGACAAGATCGGCCCCGGTCTCCGCGCGCAAGACTGTAATCCCGATCGCTTCGAGCGATGCCTGCGTTGCCTGACCCATCGGAACCTGCCAGGGATTGAACTCAGCCCATTCGCCGCGCATCGTCACCAGCATCAACAATGGGAAGCGGGCCTGGACAGGGAGCGAGAGCATGTTGATGCAGTTGCCGACTCCGGACGACTGCATCAGGAGCACGGAGCGCTTGCCGCCGAGCCACGCGCCCGCCGCGATGGCGACCCCTTCCTCCTCCGTCGTCAGCATGTTGGCGACAACGTCGGGATCGCCTCCGAACAGCTTGATGAGCGTCGCGTGCCCGGCGTCGGGGACATATGACATATGACCGACGCCAGAAGACTTCAGCGTCTCGTAGAGGGCCACAGGCCAATCCGTGGCCAGGTCCCTGACATGCGCCTCCGTCCGGGACAATTTCTCAGCGGCTACCAAGGCTCGCCTCCTTGCTGATTGTTCGTTGAAGCATGTATGCCTTAACTGAATTGTTTCGACATCGACCCTTTTTCTCAATCAGATATAGCAGTATTGTATAGCTATGGATGTTTCACAACTTCGAACCCTGATCCACGTGGCAGAACTCGGCAGTCTCTCAAAGGCTTCGGACCGTCTTCACATCGCCCAACCTGCGCTCAGCCGGCAGGTCCGTCTGCTGGAAGAAGAGCTGGGGGCGCGGCTCTTCGAACGGCATGGCCGCGGGATGGTGCCGACCGAGAAGGGTCAGGAGGTGCTCCGGCACGCGTTGCGCGTGATGGCCGAGCTTGAGGAAATCCGGGCGGTCGTCTCGGACGAAGACGCGCCGCTCCGCGGCCACGTTTCAATCGGCATGCCTCCGACTGCCTCGGACATTCTATCGGAGCCGTTGGTCTCGGCCTTCCGCGATACACATCCTGAAGCGACCCTCCGAATCGTCAGCGCCTATTCGGGCTATCTCTTGGACTGGATGCACCGGGGAGAGATCGACGCAGCGATCCTGTATGATCCCAAAAGCGCCCGGACCCTCCGCATTCACCCACTTCTGGAGGAGAGGCTCTTCCTCATCGGTCCGCCCACCTCGAACTTCAGCCAGGAACGGCCAGTCAGCTTTTCCCAGCTCGCGGACCAACGGCTGCTGCTCCCAAGTGTCGGGCACGGTTTGCGATCGATCCTCGACCGTTATGCGGAGGAGACCGGGATCGTTCTCAATGTCAAAGTCGAGGCAGACAGCTACTCGACCCTCAAGTCGCTCGTCCGCAATGGTCATGGGGTGACGGTGCTGCCGCTGGCCCCCATTCACGAGGAATTGTCAGCCGGGCGTTTGGCCGCAGCTCCGCTCGTTGATCCCGTGCCCGTCCGTCGCCTTATCATGTCTTACCCGACGGACCGTCCCACGACCCGCCTGGCGCGGTTCGCGGGCCAAGTGATCGCCAGCACGATCGCAACGCTCGTAGAGCGCGACGTCTGGTCGGGAACGTTGCTCGTGCCTGGACCGGATGGCGTCGTCCGCCAAGCGCTATAAAATTCGGGCATAGCTGATCTCGCCACTCTATCATTGTGGTTATGGCGGACTGGTGGTTTAGCTCAAGGCCTGTAGACAGGGAGCAAATCAAAGACATGTTTCAGGCCACGGACGATTATTCCGACATCCGAGACGCGGTCGGCAAGCTTTGCCAGCGGTTCCCAGGGGAGTACTGGCGCGCGCAAGACCGCGAGATGGCCTATCCGAAGGAATTCGTCGACGCTCTTACCGAGGCGGGATGGCTTTCGGTGTTGATTCCGGAGGAATTCGGCGGTGCGGGATTGCCCCTGTCCGTAGCGGCAGCCGTTCTCGAGGAAATCCAGCGCGCCGGATGCAATGGCGGAGCCTGTCACGCACAGATGTACACGATGGGCACCCTCCTTCGGCACGGGTCGCAGGAGCAGAAGCACAGATACCTTCCCGAAATCGCCGCAGGCGCGCTCCGTCTCCAGGCCTTCGGCGTGACCGAACCCACGAGCGGCACCGATACGGGTGCGCTGAGGACCACGGCCCGCTTGGAAGGGGACCATTATATCGTCAAGGGTCAGAAAATCTGGACGAGCCGCGCGGAGCATTCCGACTTGATGCTGCTCCTTGCGCGCACCACTCCACTCACTGAAGGGATGAAGAAGACCGACGGCCTTTCCGTGCTCTTGGTGGACATGCGCGATGCTCTTGGCAACGGCCTGACCATCCGGCCGATCCGGACGATGATGAACCACGCCACGACCGAGGTGTTTTTCGACGACCTCCATATACCCGCGGGCAATCTCGTCGGCGAGGAAGGCAAGGGCTTCCGTTACATCCTGTCCGGCATGAACGCGGAGCGCATCCTCATCGCCGCCGAATGCGTGGGTGACGCCAAGTGGTTTATCGAAAAGGCCGTGAACTACGCGAAGGAGCGCCATGTCTTCGGCAGGGCGATCGGTCAGAATCAAGGCATCCAGTTCCCGATCGCCAAGGCCTACGCCAATATGCGCGCCGCCGAACTCATGGTGCGTGAAGCCCTCGGCCTATACGAGTCGGGCAAGAACCCGGGCGCGGAGGCGAATATGGCCAAGATGCTCGCAGCCGACGCTTCCAACGAGGCGGCAAATGTCTGCATCCAGACCCACGGCGGTTTCGGCTTCGCCGAGGAATACGATGTCGAACGCAAGTTCCGCGAGACGCGTCTCTACCAGGTCGCTCCGATTTCGACGAACCTGATCCTTTCATTCCTGGCCGAGCACGTTCTCGGGCTGCCGCGTTCGTATTAGGAGATGCCGTCGTGAACATCCTCATCGTCTACGCCCACCCGGAACCCAAGTCTTTCAACGGGGCGATGCGCGACGTCGCCGTCGAGACGTTGACCGCAGCGGGCCACGAAGTCGTCGTCAGCGACCTTTACGCCATGGGGTTCAATCCGGTGGCGGGTCCAGGCGACATGCTGAACGAGCCGACGAAACCCGAGCACTTCAACCTGGCGACGGAGCAGACCGCGGCCTATCAGAACGGGACCACAGCGCCCGACATCGTCGCCGAGATGGAGAAGCTCGAGCGGGCAGACTTCGTGATCTTCCAGTTCCCGGTCTGGTGGTTCGGCATGCCTGCCATCCTGAAAGGCTGGGCAGACCGGGTGTTCGCCCGCGGCTTCGCCTACATGCCCGGACGCAAGTACGACACGGGCATGTTCAAGGGAAAGACGGCCATGGTCGCCGCAACGACGGGAACCTCGGCCGACACCTACACCCCTGACGGAATCGACGGCGACGTCCTGACGGTTTTCTGGCCGATCCACAACGGCCTCCTCCGCTACAGCGGCTTCGACGTGCTGCCGCCCTTCGTCGCCTATATGCCGGGACGGGTCGGAGAGGAGGGCCGCGCAGCCTATCTCGAAGCCTACAAGAAGCGGCTTGGAGAACTCGACACCATCCCGCGGCTGTTCTTCCATCCCAAGGACGACTATGGCCCGAACGAACGCCTCAAGCCCGGCGTGCTGGCAAGATCAGGGGTCCAGCGCAATGTCTGATCCGTCACGGCCGCTCGATGGACTTCTGGTGATCTCGATTGAACAAGCGGTGGCCGCGCCCCTCTGCACGCTGCGTCTTGCGGACGCCGGAGCAAGGGTCATCAAGATCGAACGGCCCGAAGGCGAGACTGCCCGCAACTATGACTCGGCGGTCGAAGGGATGTCGGCTTATTTCGTGTGGCTGAACCGAGGTAAGGAAAGCGCCGTCCTCGATATCAAGTCGGAGACCGACCTCGCGCTGCTCCACCGCATGGTCGAGAGGGCTGATGTCCTCGTCCAGAACCTCGCGCCGGGTGCGATCGATAGGCTCGGCCTGTCGTCCCAAACCATTGCCGAGAGGTTTCCGCGTCTGGTCGCGGTGAACATCGTCGGTTACGGCCAGGACACGCCTTATGCCGACATGCGCGCGTATGACATGCTCGTCCAGGCGGAAAGCGGTATCTGTGCCGTGACGGGCACGCCCGCCACGCCGAGCAAGATCGGGGTGTCTGCCGCCGACATCGCGACGGGGATGAATGCGCATGCCGCGATCCTGGAGGCACTGCTCGCCCGGGAGAAAAGCGGCCGCGGCAGGGTCGTCGAGATCGCGATGTTCGACGGCATGGCCGACTGGATGGCGGTGCCGCTGCTTCATCTGGAACATGCCGGCCGGGAAACGGGCCGCTTCGGGCTGGCCCATGCCTCGATCTACCCATATCGGCCTTACACATGCCGGGACGGTGTCGCGGTCGTGGTTTCCATCCAGCAGAACAGCGAATGGAAGCGCTTTTGCGAAAAGGTCCTGCTGCGTACCGATCTCGTCGATGACGCGCGGTTTTCCACCAATGCCCTTCGGGTCGCCAACCGGACGACGCTCGACGCCGAGATCGAGCCGATTTTCGCGTCGATGAACCGTCACGAGGCGGTCGCCCGCCTCACCAAAGCGCAGAATGCCTGGGGCCAGGTCAGCGAAGTGCGCGACCTTCCCCGACATCAGGCGCTCCGCCGCATTGACGTCGCGCTGCCCAATGGCCGGACGGTATCGATCCCGAGATCACCGATCCGGCTCGACCGCTCCGGCGAGCCACCACAGGTACCCGGCCTCGGCGCGCAGACAGATCGCATCCGAACCGAATTCGCCGCCTGAGGAGACCATTGTCATGGAAACACAGGACTTCGCGGATTTGCAGGCATGGATCGGTCGGACGATCGAGGCAGAGGACGTCGTGACGCCTCGACTGGCGAAGAGCTTCCGAGCAATACTCTCGGGGCACGCCGCCAAGACGTCTCCGGGCATCCACTGGTGCCTCGCGCCCGACATCGCCGACGCTTCCGAACTCGGACCTGACGGCCATCCCCACAGAAGCGGCTTTCTGCCGCCCGTCCGGTTACCTAGACGAATGTGGGCCGGAAGCGACATCGTCTTCAAGGCGGATATCAACGAGGGAGACAGTGTAACGCGCCGTTCGACCGTCACCAATGTCGAGGCCAAGCAGGGGCGCACAGGACCGCTCGTGTTCGTGACCGTGCATCACGTCTATTCCACCCAGCACGGTGTCGCCGTCGAAGAGGACCACATAATCGTCTACCGCGGGGCGACAGGCCTAAGCGCACCTGCACAGGCCGCCGTCGGCTCTGTGTCTTCGGCTGCACATGAACGCACGGTCGAAGTCGATCCCGTCATGCTGTTCCGCTATTCGGCCCTGACCTTCAACGGCCACCGAATTCACTACGACTACCCCTATGTCACTGATGTCGAGCACTATCCTGGCCTCGTCATCCACGGCCCGCTGCAAGCAACGCTGTTGCTGAATCTCGCGGCCAGGATCAGCGACCGGCCGCCACGAAGCTTTTCCTTCCGCGGCACCCATCCGGCTACGGGTCCCCAGACCTTGACGCTCAGGGCGAACCCGGATGCCAACGGCGGTCTATCGCTCGAGGTCCTGTCCGCGGCCGGCCACGTGACGATGAAGGCGACGGCGCGGTGGTAGATTTCATCCCGCCTGTCGCGCCGCTGTTCGTCCCGGCCTCACGGCCCGAACGCTTCCGGAAGGCGGCCATGAGCGGTGCCGACGCCGTGATCCTGGACCTCGAGGATGCTATCGCGCCGGAGGACAAGGAAAGGGCGCGAGAATCGGTGGTCGAACATGCTGCCGGGCTGGGGCTTCCCGTCATCGTCCGCGTGAACGCCGTCGGCACGCCATGGCACGACGCCGACATCGCCGCACTGGTGCGCCTCGAAGGCGTCGCCCTGATGTTGCCCAAAACGGAACGGCCACAGGACATCGCCGCCGTTGTACGACGTATCGGGCGGGATTGCCCGATCATTGCCCTGATCGAAACTGCCGCCGGCTTTTCTCGCCTCCACGACATCCTGCCTTCCAACGGGGTGATGATGGCCGCCTTCGGGTCCGTCGACTTCTCGGTCGACATCGGCTGTGCTCACGAGCGACTGCCTCTGCTAACCGCCCGAGGCGAAATCGTGTGGCGGTCCCGAGCCGCGGGGCGTGCGGCACCGCTGGACGGCGTCACAACCGCGCTCGATGACGAGATGTCGCTCGAAGCGGACCTCAAGCACGCTACGGAAATGGGCTTCGGCGGGAAGCTTGCCATTCATCCCAAGCAAATCGATGCGATCCACCGGGCTTTCATGCCCGACGACGCGACTGTCGCCTGGGCGCGGAAGGTACTTGAGGCCTCATCATCGGGTTCGGCCGCACGCCTCGAAGGAGAGATGATTGACCGCCCCGTCGTCGAACGCGCGCGCAGGATTTGGGATCGATGGGGCAATCGCTAAAATCTCTATTGAGGGCCACCAATGTCCGGTTTGGGTCACAAGCAGACATCCAATTGCGCTTTGTTCCCACATGGAGTTTCGCGACAATTGACAGCTTTGTGTTTGAGCGGCGCCCGTGAACTCATAGCGCAAGCGACTGTTGTGCCGGCTCCGGCGGTCTGACATGGACCCCCTCCAGTTCCAGCATATGCACCTTGGCGGTCGCGCCGCCGGGGGCGGAAAAACCGCCCACCTTGCCGCCGGCGGCGAGCACGCGATGGCAAGGGATGATCAGTGGAACCGGGTTCTTTGCCATCGCCTGTCCGACATCGCGGGCGGCCTCGGGACCGGCCCCCAGCTCCTTGGCCAGGGTGCCGTAGGTGGTCGTATGGCCCCAGCCGACGCGGCGCAGGGCGGCATAGACCTGCTTGAAGAACTCATCCTGCCCGTCAAGGTCGAGCCGGACGTCCGAAAAATCGATCTTTTCGCCGTTGAAATAGCGTTTCGCGGCGGTGATGGCTTCGCTTACCGCGCTCGGCGGGACGGCGTGCTCGGCGTCAGGCATACGGCGCCGGAGATTTCGCTCCGTTGCCTCGGCGCTGCGGGTCGGCAATTGGAAACGCACGACGCCGACGCCGTTCCAGGCGATGCCGCAGTAACCGCCAGCGGTCTCGAAGACGTGATATTGGGGTGCTGTCCGGGCCATGCCAAAGCTCCTTCAGGTCGTTCCCGCCGAGCGGGTTGTGGTAGTGTTAGGGCAACCGGCGAGGCGATGATCTTGTCGCAGTAACGCATGCCCGATCCTCCACCAGTTTCGCCCTCGATGCCACCCGTTTCTTGCCCAAGGCGGGCAGCGAGCCGGGAATCGTCCGCTCCGACGCCCTCCGAAATTCAACGGTTTCTCGCAAAAGCGAACATTCCAGGATTATGCCTCCCTGGGAATAGATTCACAATGTTCCTGTTTTGTTCTTGATCTCGCGCGGGACTCGGCTATAATCGCCTCATTCAAAAAGAGATGAGGTCTGCCATGCTTGGAAAAGCCGGGAATGAAGCTTTGCGTCGTGATCAGAAGTCGTTTGCGTATACAAATGGTGGGAAGGCGCGAAAATTCGATGATGCCGGAAAGAGCAATCTGCTTCTGGCGATCGTGCCGGAGCGCGACGTGGCGTTGCAGGCCGTCGAGATCGGCCGCGAGGTGTCGCAACGACACGGATTGTCGAAGGGCTCCCGTCCGCATGAGCGGATGCATGTCTCGCTGAATGCCGTTGGAAAATATGCCGATTTTTCGGAGGATATCGTCTTTGCCGTGTCGGCTGCGATGGCCACGGTCAAGGCCGCGCCCTTCGAGGTGACGTTCGACCGGGTCATGCATTTCGCGAGCGCCAACGCGGTCGTGCTCGGCAACGCCGTGCGCAGCGAGGAGATCATGGATCTGCATGTCCAGCTGGCCAAGGAGATGTGGGCTGTCGGACTGACCTTCACCTACAATCCTCGCTTCACGCCGCACATGACGCTTCTCTATGATGCGGCGCCTGTTCCGGAGCAGAGGCTCGCCGAGCCGGTCAGCTGGATTGCGCGCGAGTTCGTTCTCATCCGCAGTGTCATCGGCAAGAGCGACTACGAATATATCGACCGCTGGCCGCTGCTGGATTGAGGCGGCCAGTATTCGCCGCTTGATGTTTGTCCGCTTCATGCTAGCCGCTTGCCGGCAAGCAAGGGATGGCATGACGCATGAGCGTGACGATTTACGGCATCAAGAACTGCGACACGATGAAGAAGGCGCGCACCTGGCTCGACGGCCAAGGAGTTGCCTATGATTTCCACGACTACAAGGCATCCGGCATTTCGCAGGAGACGCTCCAGCGCTGGTGTGCGGCGCTCGGCTGGGAAGCCGTGCTCAACCGCGCCGGCACCACGTTTCGCGCTCTGCCCGATGCCGACAAGGCGGGGTTGGACGAGGGCAGGGCGATTGCCCTGATGCTCGCCCAGCCGTCGATGATCAAGCGACCTTTGCTGGATCGTGATGGAACATGCACGGCAGGCTTCAAGCCGGATGTTTATGAGGGTATCTTTTCTGCTGGGTGAGGTCGATGGCGGAAGGAGGTATTGAAATGAGTACACTGACGATCCGTCTTGCGAATGATCAGCACGAGCGCTTGAAGGCGCTTGCGTCGGCCCGCGGGACCAGTCTCAACAAGCACTTCGAAGAGCTTTCCGCCAGGGCGCTTGCAGAGTTCGATGCCGAAACGCGTTTTCGGCCGGATCGAGGGAGCGAGAGGCGCCGCCTCGACGTTCTCGATCACCTCGATCGCGCCCACAAGGGCTGAACCGCAACATCCTCCTCGTGAAACTGGCGGAAACCATGTCGAAAAGCACCCGTGCGACGCTTGCGCTGACAAAGGCGGGAGCCGCCTTTACGGTTCATACCTATGACTATGATCCCTCCGCCGACCGGATCGGCATGGCGGCGGCGGAAGCGCTGGGCGAGAAGCCGCGCCGTGTCCTGAAGACGCTGATGGCGGAGGTGGATGGCAAGCCGGTCTGCGTTGTCGTGCCGTCCGATCGCGAGGTCAGCATGAAGAAGCTGGCAGCCGCCTTTCGCGGCAAGTCAGCGAACATGATGAAACCGGCAGAGGCGGAGCGGCTGACCGGCTACCATGTCGGCGGCATCAGCCCGTTCGGGCAGAAGAAGCAGGTCCCGACGGCAATCGAGGCAGAAGCGCTTGTCGAGCCGCTCGTCTATATCAACGGCGGTCAGCGCGGACTGCAGGTGCGGCTTGCTCCCGAGGATGCGCGCAAGGCCTTGAACGCGGTTGCGGCGCCGCTGGTTGCCTGAAGCTCAGAGCAATCGCGACAACAAGCCCCCAAGTTGGGCAGCCTCGGCGTCCGGCAGCCTTGCGCCGACATGCTTTGCGATGGCCTTGGCGTAGACGTCCCACATCGCCGAACGCAGGGCGCGGCCTTTTTCCGTGATCAGCACCCAGCGGCCGCGGCCATCGTCGTCGAAGGTCTGACGTTCGACCAGACCTTCCCGCTCCAGCCGATCGATCAGGCGCGAGAGATTGTATTGCGCCAGAAGTGTGCGCTCTTCGATCTCGAACGGCCGCAAGCGTCCGCCATGGGCGCGGGAAAGCTCCCAGAGCACATCGTACCAGCCAAGCCCCGGCAGGCCGGCGGCCTTGAAGTCACGCTCGATCAGGGCAAGCACCCGTTGCTGTGCCCGCATCAGGTTGATCCAGGCCAGCGTGACATGGGTGCTCGGTGCGGGAGTGGGCGCTTCTTCTTTATCGGACATACATGCATCTACATCTATCTTGACGGCGTTGGCAAATGATAATACATGCAGTTGCATCTAAATGACCGGAGTAATCCCATGCAATCCGAAAAGCTCACCCTCATCAGCCATTATCTCTGCCCCTACGTCCAGCGCGCCTCGATCGTGCTGGCGGAAAAGGGGGTGCCTTTCGAGCGGCGATATATCGATCTCGCGGCCAAGCCGGATTGGTTTCTGCGCATCTCGCCGCTCGGCAAGGTGCCGCTGCTGGCAATCCCGCAGGCGGGCCGGGATGACGCGATCCTGTTCGAAAGCGCGGTGATCTGCGAATATCTGGAGGAAACCCAGGCGGGTGCGCCGCTGCATCCGGCCGATCCGCTGACCCGCGCACGCCATCGCGGCTGGATGGAATTCGGCTCATCGATCCTTGCCGATCTCTGGGTTTATGAGACGACGAAGGATGCCGAACAGTTCGAGGCCAAGCGCCAGACGCTCGCCGCAATATTCGCAACGCTCGAACAGGAGTTGGGTGACGGACCCTATTTCGCAGGCGAGCACTTCCGCATCGTCGATGCCGTCTTCGCGCCGGTGTTCCGCTATTTCGAGCTGTTCGAAAGTCTGTTCGAAAGCGGCATCTTCGATGGGCAGCCGCGCGTCAACGCCTGGCGCAAGGCGCTTGCCGTCCGGCCAAGCGTCGTGGAGGCGGTCACAGCGGATTATCAGGAGCACCTCATGGCCTTCCTGCACCGGCATGACGCCTATCTTTTGGCGCGCAGCAAGCTCGCGGCCTGATCGATGATGTGATCGGTGGCGCTCGTTAAAGCCTTCAGTTTTGGTGCAAAGCGCATTAAACAGGTGGTTCGGACTAACACGTCAGGATATGCGATGACCTTCCATTCTCCCGCCCATCAAGCCGTCGATCCCGTCAAACTCGACAAGCTCGCTGAAGTCGCCGTCAAGGTCGGCTTGCGGCTCGAGCGCGGACAGGAATTGGTGATCACGTCGCCGATCGCCGCCTTGCCGCTGGTGCGCCTGATCACCAAGCACGCCTACATCGCCGGCGCTGCGCTGGTCTCGACCTTCTATTCGGATGAAGAGACGACGCTTGCGCGCTATCAATATGCGCCGGAGGAGAGCTTCGACCGCGCGACGGACTGGCTCTATGACGGCATGGCCAAGGCTTATGGCAAGAATGCCGCCCGTCTCGCAGTCTCGGGCGACAACCCGATGATGCTGGCGGCGCAGGACCCGGCCAAGGTGGCGCGCGCCAACAAGGCCAATTCGATCGCCTACAAGCCGGCGCTGGAGAAGATTTCCAATTTCGACATCAACTGGAACATCGTCTCCTATCCGAACCCGGCCTGGGCAAAGCAGATGTTTCCGGGCGATCCTGAACACGTTGCCGTCGAAAAGCTCGCCAATGCGATCTTCGCCGCCTCGCGCGTCGATGTCGAGGATCCGATTGCGGCGTGGGCCGAGCACAATGCCAATCTCGCCCGGCGTTCGTCCTGGCTGAACGCCGAGCGTTTCGCCGCGCTGCATTTCACCGGCCCCGGCACGGACCTGACGGTCGGCTTGGCTGACGGCCATGAATGGCACGGCGGCGCCTCGACCGCCAAGAACGGCATCACCTGCAATCCGAACATCCCGACCGAGGAAGTCTTCACCACGCCGCATGCGCTGCGTGTCGAAGGCCATGTGTCGAGCACCAAGCCCCTGTCGCATCAGGGCACGCTGATCGACAACATCCAGGTTCGTTTCGAAGGCGGCCGGATCGTCGAGGCCAAGGCGACCAAGGGCGAGGAAGTGCTGAAGAAGGTGCTGGATACCGACGAAGGTGCGCGGCGCCTGGGCGAAGTGGCGCTGGTGCCGCATTCCTCGCCGATCTCGGCGAGCGGCGTCTTGTTCTACAACACCCTCTTCGACGAGAATGCCTCCTGCCATATCGCGCTCGGCCAGTGCTATTCGAAGTGTTTCCTCGACGGCGCGTCGCTGAGCCAGGAGCAGATCAAGGCGCAGGGCGGCAATTCCAGCCTGATCCACATCGACTGGATGATCGGCTCCGGCGAAGTCGATATCGACGGCGTCAGGCCGGATGGCGCCAAGGTCCCGGTGATGCGCAAGGGCGAATGGGCCTAAAACCCGGGAAGCGGCCGCGACGTCGCGTCGATCTCGCTATGTCAGATGTCGAGATCGACCCATATGGCTGCGTGGTCGGACGCGGCGTGGACCGGCAGTTCGAGGCTTTCAAACAGGTTCTCGACATTGTAAGCAGCGAGCCTCATGCTCTTTCTCCCGTCAAATCCGAAAAGCTGAATTTATCGGCGCAAAGTAACACGCATTTATTGCACTAAAAAGTCAGATCAACCGCGCCGGTCACCGTGCCATCTGTGCCCGCTGTCCGAGCCAGACGCTTGCCAGGACGGCGACCATGCCGATGATCTGCACCATCGTCAGGTTCTGCCCGAGGACGCCCCAGCCGAGCAGCGTCGCCACCAGCGGGCTGAGGAAACCGAGTGATGCAACGGCCGCGGGCTCGAGTTTTGACAGGCCGCGAAACCACAGGAGATAGGTGAAGGCAGCACCGATCAATCCGAGCCAGACGATGCCGAGGAGGTTGGCGGTCGTGGGCACGGGAAGGGCGGGCTCGAACAGCAGGGCAACGGGCAAAAGCAGCACGCCGCCGGCGGTCAGTTGCCAGGCGGTGAAGGTGAGGTTGGAGACGGGTGGCGTCCAGTGGCGGGTCAGAACCGTTCCGAAGGCCATGGAGACGGCGCCGGCAAGTCCGGCGATGATGCCGATCGGGTCGAGCGCTGCGCCGGGCGTCAGCACCAGGAGGCCGACGCCGGCCATTCCGACGGCACCCGCCGCGATCGCCAGCGTCCTGACCGGCGTGCCGATCAGCGGCTGGATGGCGCCGACGGTTGCGGCGACGCCGCCCGGCAGGCGGTAGGCGGACACGAACAGCATTGCCCAGAAAAACGAGAAATTGAGAGCGCCAAGGATGGTCGCGCGCATCCACCAGATGCCTTGAGGCAACTGCCGGACGACGAGCAGCAGCACGATGCCGGCCGGCAAGGCGCGCAGCAAAGCAACCGTCAGCGGATAGCCATGCGGGAGGAATTCGGTGGTGACCAGATAGGTGCTGCCCCAGATGGCGGGTGCAATCGCGGTCAGCCCGATATCTGGAAGGGAGGATGCATTTGTCTTCATTTGAAGTATCTCGATTTCAAGATAAAATCAGCATATCGCCATTTATCTTGACGTCAAGATAAATTCTTTCTACGTAGGACGGATGGAGGAGCTAGGCGCCACGGCCATGGAAAAGGATCACGTCGACAGAATTCTTGCGCAGTGGCGCACCGAACGGCCCGATCTCGACGTCGAGCCCATGGGTCTGCTCGGCCGGTTGGCGCGGCTCGGGACCTATCTCGGGCGGGAGGTCGAAAAGACGTTCCTCGAGCTTGGGCTGACGTCCGCCAGTTTCGATGTGCTGGCGGCTCTGCGGCGTTCCGGCGCGCCCTATCAGCTCTCGCCCGGCGATCTCCTGGCAACGATGATGATCACCTCCGGCACGATGACCAACCGCATCGACCAGCTGGAAAAGGCGGGCCTGGTCGAGCGCCTGACCAATCCTGAGGATCGGCGCAGCGTGCTGATTGCCCTGAAGCCGGAAGGGCTGGACTTGGTCGAGCGCGCCGTCACGGCGCATGTCGCAAACCAGCATCGTCTCACGGCCTTTCTGGAACCGGACGAGCGCGTCGCGCTCGATGCGATCCTCAGAAAATATCTCGTGACGTTCGAATAGGATTAGCAGGCGAGGTCGGCGACCACGGCATCGAGGATCAGCATGCCGGCCGGCGTGCAGCGCAGGCGGGAATTCCCAAGCCGTTCGATGAAACCGTGCTCGATGAGGAACTGCTCGCGATCCGGATCGGGCTCGCGGCCGGAGAGGCTTTGCCAGCGCACGAGGTCGATGCCTTCCTTCAGCCGCAGGCCCATCAGCAGCAGTTCGTCGGCCTGTTCGTCGAGGCCGAGAACCTCCTGGTCGATCATGCCATGGCCGTGTTCCTCGACCAGTTTCAGCCATTCTTCCGGCTTGCGCTCGGTGGCGGTGGCGATCTTGTTGCGGCCCATGCCGAGCCGCCCATGCGCACCGGGGCCAATGCCGGCATAGTCGCCGTAGCGCCAGTAGGTGAGGTTGTGGCGGCTCTCGGCGCCGGGCGCGGCATGATTGGACACCTCGTAGGCCGGCATGCCGAAGCCTTCGGTAATCTCCTGCGTCGCCTCGTAGAGCACGGCCGACTGCTCGCCATCCGGCACCACGAGCTTGCCCGCCTTGTGCAGGCCGTAGAAGGGCGTGCCTTCCTCGATCGTCAACTGGTAGAGCGACAGGTGATCGACGGCGTAGGAGACGGCCTGCTTCAGCTCCTGTTCCCAGTCCGCGACCGTCTGGTTCGGACGGGCATAGATGAGGTCGAAGGACATGCGCGGGAAGATGTCGCGTGCCAGCCCGATCGCCTTCAGCGCGTCCTCGACATTGTGCAGCCGGCCGAGGAATTTGAGGTCGCGGTCGTTCAGCGCCTGGACGCCGAGCGAGACGCGGTTGACGCCGGCAGCCCTGTAGCCATGAAAACGCGTCGCCTCGACGCTGGAGGGGTTGGCCTCCATGGTGATCTCGATGCCGTCAGGCACGTGCCAGAATTTCGCGATACCGGTGAGCACAGCCTCGACCGTGGCCGGGTCCATCAGCGAGGGCGTACCGCCGCCCATGAAGATGCTGGTGACGGTGCGCGGGCCGGAAAGGCGGCGGGCTTCCGCCATCTCGGTCAGGAACGCCGAGACGAAGCGCGGCTGGTCGACCGGCTGGTGCCGCACATGGCTGTTGAAATCACAATAGGGGCACTTGGCGGCACAGAAAGGCCAATGCACGTAGACCCCGAAGCCGGGGTCGGTGCTGTCACCAATGGAGGAGAAACTGGCCATTCCGTTTGGTTCTTTCAGGCGCCGAGGCAGGTTTCGGCAAAAAGCTTGAAGGCGCGCGCGCGGTGCGACAGCGCTTCGGTATCGCCATGCGTCCAGCCGTGCTTCGCGTCGGCACTCATTTCGCCGAATGTGGTGTCGTACCCAAGCGGTTGAAAGACCGGGTCGTAGCCGAACCCTTGCGTTCCGCGCGGCGGCCAGACGATGTGGCCCTCGACTTCGCCACGGAACAGCTCGACATGCCCATCCGGCCAGGCAAGGCAAAGCACCGAGACGAAGCGGCCGGTGCGCCGATCGAAGGCCGTGGCACCCGCGCCCTGAAGAGCGGTTTCGACCTTTTCCATCGCCATGGCGAAATCGCGCGTGCCCTCGGCAGTCTCCGCCCAGTTGGCGGTGTAGACGCCCGGATCACCGTTCAGCGCATCGACGACAAGCCCGGAATCATCCGAAAGCGCCGGCAGGCCGGAGGCCTTCGCCGAGGCGAGCGCCTTGATCGCGGCGTTTTCCTCGAAGGTCGTGCCGGTCTCGTCCGGCTCGACGAAATTGAGGTCGGCAGCAGATTTCGCCTCGAAACCAAGCGGGCCGATCAGGTCGCGGATTTCGCGGATCTTGCCGGCATTGTGGCTGGCGACGATCAGGGTCTTGTCTTCAAGTTTGCGCATCTGCGTCTTTCTCATCCGGGCCGTCTGCCCGCGTGTAGATCATTCGTGTCAGTCGATATTCCAAAGGCTGGCTTCGGCACATTCGAGGCTGTTTCCGGCCGGATCGCGAAAGTAGAAGGAGCGCGCGCCCGACGGCCACCGCACGCGGGATTCGATCGCGACACCGGCGGCCTTCAGCTTGTCTTCCCAGGCGTCGAGGCCCTGGGCCGGCACCCGCAGGCACATGTGGCCCGGCCCGTGCGTGCCGTGTGGCGGAACCTGCAGGCCGTTTTGCGGCGGCGGCTTCACGGTTTCCGCCGGGTTGAAGATCAGAAGCACCCCGGGACCGCAGCGAAAGAAGACATGCCGGTTGCCGGCGCGGCTGATCTTTGCGAGCCCCAGAAGGGAGCCGTAAAACGCCTCCGCCCGGTCGAGATCATCCACATAGAGCGCCGTCTCCAGTATGCCTTCGAACGCCGCGGCCATGGCTCAGCCCCCGATCGCCTGCTTCTGCAGGCTGACCAGTTCGGCAATGCCGTTTTTGGCAAGGCCCATCAGCGTGCCGAATTCCTCTTCCGAGAACGGCTTGCCTTCCGCCGTGCCCTGGATTTCGACAATGCCGCCGGAGCCGGTGATGACGAAATTGGCGTCGGTCTCGGCCGCCGAATCCTCCAGGTAATCGAGGTCGATCACCGGCTGGCTAGCGAAGATGCCGCAGGAGATCGCAGCGATATGGTCTTTCAGCACCTTCTCGACCTTGATCATGTTGCGCGCCTCCATCCAGGCCAGACAGTCGCGCAGGGCGATCCAGGCGCCGGTGATGGAGGCCGTGCGGGTGCCGCCATCGGCCTGGATGACGTCGCAGTCGATCGAGATCTGGCGTTCGCCGAGCGCCTGCAGGTCGACCACGGCCCTGAGCGAGCGTCCGATCAGCCGCTGGATTTCCTGGGTGCGGCCGCTCTGCTTGCCGCTGGCGGCCTCGCGCTTCATCCGTTCGCCGGTGGCGCGCGGCAGCATGCCGTATTCGGCGGTCACCCAGCCCTTGCCGCTGTTGCGCAGCCACGGCGGCGTCTTGTCCTCGAGGCTGGCGGTGCAGAGCACGTGCGTATCTCCGAACTTGACGAGACAGGATCCCTCGGCATGTTTGGAAACGCCGCGCTCGAACGAGACTTTGCGCATCTGGTCGGTTTTTCTGCCGGAAGGCCGCATTGTGAACTCCTGTGATGTTTGTCAGCCTTCTAGCCTATGTTGGGAGGAAGGGAAATCATTTGCGCGGAAAAGAACAGCGACCGGGCAAGCGCTGTGGGCGAAGGCTTCCGGGGCAATTTCCCTTTTGCTATCAGGGGCGGGGATCACTATATTTCAGTTGATCTGAACAGAATGGGTTTTTGCGTTCGAATGATGGTGGAGAAATCTGCGATGCGGGAGAGGCTTTCGGCGCTCGACGAGCGTTCGGGAGAAATTTTCCGCCGTATCGTGGAGAGCTATCTGGAAAGTGGGGAACCGCTGGGATCCCGCAGCCTGTCGCGGCTGTTGCCGATGTCGCTGTCGCCGGCTTCGGTGCGCAATGTCATGAGCGATCTCGAGGAGCTCGGCCTCATCTACTCCCCGCATATCAGCGCCGGTCGGCTGCCGACGCAGGTGGGCCTGCGCTTCTTCGTCGATGCCTTCATGCAGGTGGGAGATCTGTCGGCTGAGGATCGAGCCTCGATCGACCGGCACGTGCGCCGCAATGATCGCGACCAGTCCGTCGAAACACTGCTGACCGAAGCAAGTCAGATGCTCTCCGGCATGTCGCGCGGCGCAGGGCTTGTCATCACCGCAAAGAATGATCCGGTCCTCAAGCATGTCGAATTCATGCGCCTGGCGCCGACGAAGGCGTTGGCCGTCCTGGTCGGCGATCATGATCAGGTCGAAAACCGCATCATCGAGCTTCCGGCCGGCGTCACCAGTTCACAACTGACGGAGGCTGCCAACTTCCTCAATGCGCATCTCGCCGGCCAGACGCTGCCGGAAGTGCGCGGCCAGCTCGAAAAGGTCAAGGAAACCGTCCGGCGCGAGCTCGATACGCTGAGCCAGGATTTGGTCGAGCGGGGCCTTGCAATCTGGTCGGGTAGCGAGACGGATGGGAATCCGACCAAGCTGATCGTGCGCGGTCGCGCCAATCTGCTCGAGGGGCTCGCCGGTGCCGAGGACATCGACCGGCTGCGCATGCTGTTCGACGATCTGGAAAAGAAGGACAGCCTGATCGAAATTCTCAATCTCGCGGAAAGCGGACCGGGGGTTCGCATCTTCATCGGCTCGGAAAACAAGCTGTTTTCGCTGTCCGGCTCGTCGCTGATCGTTGCCCCCTACAGGGATGGGGACGACAAGATCGTCGGTGCGGTCGGCGTCATCGGCCCGACGCGGCTCAACTATTCGCGCATCGTGCCGATGGTGGACTACACTGCGCAATTGATGTCGCGGCTGTCTCGATGATCACACGGGAGAGCTTGGTTTTTCCGGCAGGTCGCCGATTGAACCCTTGATTTTTCGGCCTCAAAGCTCGATATCGGCTACAAATCCTAACATAGCGACTTACCGGAGACCGTCATGACCGACGACACGAACAAACATGCAGCAGATGCCAACGCAGCCGAAGAAGCCGCGGTGAACGCTGAAGCTGCCGCTGAGAAGGTCGAAGCCGCCGCTGTCGAACCCGATCCCCTGGAACTCGCCAGAGCCGAGGCCGCCGATTTTCGCGACCGTTATCTGCGGCTTGCCGCCGAGATGGACAATCTGCGCCGCCGCACTGCGCGCGACGTGAAGGATGCGAAATCCTATTCCGTCGCCGGCTTTGCCCGCGACATGCTGGCCGTATCCGACAATCTGCGCCGCGCGCTCGACGCCATTCCGGCGGACGCACGCGCGGCCGGCGATGCCGGCTTCACCGCGCTGGTCGAAGGCGTCGAGATGACCGAGCGCGCCATGCTCTCAGCACTTGAGCGTCATGGCGTCCAGAAGCTGGAGCCGGTCGGCCAGAAGTTCGACCCGAATTTCCATCAGGCGATGTTCGAGGTGCCGAACCCCGAAGTGCCGAACAACACCGTCGTGCAGGTGGTTCAGGCCGGTTACACCATCGGCGAACGCGTGCTGCGCCCCGCCATGGTCGGCGTCGCCAAGGGCGGCCCGAAGGCGGCCGCGACGGAAGAGACGCCGGCGGCTTGAAGCATGCTCCCTCTTCTCCCCAGCGGGGAGAAGGTGGCGCGAAGCGCCGGATGAGGGGGCCGAAGGCGCGTCTTTCCGGCTCCGGCTCCGGCTTCGCCGAAGCCCCCCTCATCGCCTCGCATGCGCTCGGCACTTCTCCCCGCTGGGGAGAAGAGGGCGATCGTCGCACGCTCCGGCAGTCCCTATGCGATTGCCCGCTTCCAGACGTGCTGTGAAAAGTCTTACCCGAACAACTGCCGCAGATGATCGTTCAGGAAACGCCCCTCCGGATCGAGCTTGTTGCGCAGCGCCTTGAAGTCGCGCGCGCGCGGATAGAGCGCGGCCACATCTTCCGCGCCGAGGAAATGCAGCTTGCCCCAGTGCGGGCGTGAACCGAACTGGCGCAGGATGTCGTCGACGTCCTTCAGATAGTCCCAGTAATCGGTGCCCGGCTCGCCGGAGACCGAGAGCGTGATCGAATCCTGCTCGAAGAAGGGGCTGATCCAGCCGCCGTCGCCGGCGGTGAAGCGGTATTCGATCGGATAGATGCAGGTCGGATGCTTTTCCAGCATCAGCTTGCGCACTTCCATGCACGCCTGCTTGCCGTATTTCACCGGCACCGCATATTCCAGTTCGTGGAAGTTCGGCACATATTCGATCGGATAGATTTCCGAGGAATAGGCGATCTTCTCGAAGGCGCTTTCCATCGGCGGCCGGTCGGTGATGTCGATCGTCTTCATCTCGCAGACGTCGGAAAGGCTGGTTGTGGTCGAGACGGAGGACGTATCCGGCAGGCAATAGCAATGGCGGCTTTCGGGCACCGGGCACCAGAAGAAGCCGAAATGCCGATGGGTTGCTGCCAGCTCGTCATGTTGCTCCATGCATTCGTCGAACGTGCAGCGCCATAGCTTCTCATGCAGATTGTAGCTGTCCATCACCTGCAGCGTGATTTCCGAGATGACGCCGAGCATGCCGATGGAGACGCGGGCGGCATCGAGCATGTCCGGCTGGTTGTCGTTGATGACGAGGACTCGGCCGTCCGGCTGCACCAGCCGCATGCCGACGATCTGCGAGGCCATGTTGCCGAGCGTCAAGCCGGTGCCGTGCGTGCCGGTCGTCAGGGCGCCGGCCAAAGCCTGGCTGTCGATGTCGCCCTGGTTGATCATCGACAGGCCGTTTGCCTTGAGCGCCTTGCCGAGCGTGTTGATCGTCGTGCCGGCATGCACCGAGACCCGCTTGCGCGCCGCGTCGATATTGGTGATGCCCTGCAGCTTCGACAGCGTCAGATGCAGGCCGCTGGTCAGAGCCACCGGCGTGAAGGAATGGCCGGAGCCCGCGCAACGCACGTTCAGCCCGTTCGACGTTGCCTCCCGCACCATCTCCGACAAGGCCGCCTCGCTCTCGGGCGCGCCCCTGTGCCGGACGATGCACGACTGATTTCCCACCCAGTTTCGCCAGTGTCCGCCTGCGTCCATCATGGTCCCGTTCTCCCGTTTGGTGTTCAGACAGCCGTGAAGCAGTTGTCGACGAACAGATGCGTGCCGTTGACGAAGCTCGATTCGTCGCTCGCCAGGAACAGGGCCGCCTGCGCAACTTCCATCGGGTCGCACATCCGGCCCTGCTGGGCGGCGATTGCCGCGTCGGAGACATCGACGCCATATTTTGTCAGACCCACCAGCTCGCGCTTGCCGTGGTCGGTGGCGATGAAGCCGGGGCAGACGGCGTTGGAACGGATACCGCGATCGCGGAACTCGACGGCGATGGCCCGGGCGAACATGTGGCAGGCACCCTTGGTCGTGTCATAGAGCACCTCCATCGGCGTCGCGGCGACGGCCGAGATCGAAGAGGTGGAGACGATGCTGCCACCGCCGGCGGCCAGCATGCCGGGCAGCACGGCCTTGGTCATCAGGAACATCGAGCGCACATTGACGGCCATCAACCGGTCCCACTCGTCTTCCTCCGTCTCGAGAAACGGCCCGACGGCCAAGATGCCCGCGTGGTTGAAGAGCACGGTAATATTGCCGAAGGCTTCCTCAACGGCCTTGACCGCCGCCTTTACCTCGGAGGACACGGACACGTCCGCCGGCGCGAAAACGGCCTGCCCGCCCTCGGCGCGGATCGCGGCGGCCACCTCCTCGCCCTTGCTGCGCGGCAGGTCGACAATGCCGACGCGGGCGCCCTCGCGGGCAAAAAGCTGGGATGCGGCAAGGCCGCAGCCGCCTGCGCCGCCGCTGATCAACGCCGTCTTTCCGGAAAGTCTGCCAGCCATGGCCCCGTTCTCCTCGTTTGTTGGTGCGAGGATTATTGTTGACGGCGGGGCGGCTGTCGATAGCCCATCAGGACTTCGGAAATAGAAACGAAAGCCCCACTTTTGCTGCATGGCGAACGGCTGACGCGCAACCTCGAGCAACTCCCCTCCGTGTGGCCGCAATGCGTCGATCGGCGAAACGATGGCAATTTTCGAAGGGACGGAGCGCATTCGCCGAAAGAGCATTTGCCGGCGTTCGGCCATCGCAGCCAGACGGAGCTCTTGCGTATTTCATGGACCCGCTCAACAGCCGGAGCTGTATTGAGAGGGCGATCAGGCCGCGTTGGAGGCGTGGCCGTCGCTGAGGAAAGCGTAGATGCCGGAGGCGGAATCCGTTGCCCGCAGCTTGGCGACCATATCGGGATCGCGCAGAACACGGGCGATGCGCGACAGCGCCTTCAGATGATCGGCGCCGGCACCCTCGGGCGCCAGAAGCAGGAAGACAAGATCGACCGGCTGGTCGTCCAATGCTTCGAAATCGACCGGAGACTCAAGCCGCGCAAAAATACCGACGATCGACGACAGGTGGGCGAGCTTGCCGTGCGGAATGGCGATGCCGTTGCCGACACCGGTGGAACCGAGCCGCTCGCGCTGGAGAATGACGTCGAAAATTTCTCGTTCGGGAAGTCCAGTGATTTTGGATGCTTTTGCCGCCAATTCCTGAAGCAACTGCTTCTTTGAATTGGCCTTCATGGCCGGAAGTATCGCATTCTGCTGCAGCAAACCTGCCAATGCCATTCTTTTTGTCCTCGTTCGCCGGTGGAAACGACGTTCGGCAAACAATGCCGGACGGCGGCTCCATCCATCTTTCTCGGTGGTTTCTGACGGCTCGTCAACGGTCCCGCCTGCGTCCACCACCAGGAAAAAGCGGTCGATTGAGCACCGGCGAGCCGGCACTCAATCGGGTCCACTCAGCCCTTGATATTGGCTGCATCGATCCAGCCAATGTTTCCATCGTTGCGTCGATAGACGATATTCAACTGTTCATTGCCAGGGCTACGGAACATCAGGACGGGTTCGTCTGTCATGTCGAGCGCCATCACGGCGTTTGCGACAGACATCGTCTTCAGCTGTTTTGAACTCTCCGCGACGATCGTCGGTGCATAGTTGTCCGGAAGCTCGTCGTCTTCGTCGGGCACGGAATCCATCACGGTGTAGGCTACTTCGGCAAATCCTGTATGGCCATTGCCATTGTGGTGATCCTTGAGCTTGCGCTTGTACCGGCGGATGCGTTTGGCAATCCGCTCGGATGCCGCGTCGAACGCAGCTTGCGGGTCATTCGCCTGGCCGTTGGCCTGCAAGGCGGCACCTGAATCCAGGTGAATCTTGCAATCGGCGCTGAAACGGGATCCAGACTTTTCCACGGTGACCTGGCTTGAATATCCTCCGTCAAAATATTTGGTTACGGCCTGTTCGATCTGGTCTTCAATCCGCAGACGGAACGCTTCGCCGATTTCCATATGTTTACCGGATACACGCACACTCATGGAGTTTCCTCTCTTTTCGTGATTTGCGCAGCCAGTCTATTCCAACCGCATCCGTCATCCAAGCATTTCACGCACGCAAACGAATTTTGCGTCAGAATGTCGGATTTGGAGGGATATGCTTCAGGCAGGCCTTGTACCCATGCCATTGCGGCCGCCTGTTACTCCAGGTTGTTCTAAAAGTCAAACGAAGAGTTAACAAAGTCGCGATCACGGGCTTCATCCCTGTTGATCGCAGGGATAACGGGGATAAACGCGCGCTCCGGTTAGGTGGCGCCGATCGCCTGGACTCAGGCCGAGACCTTGGCCATTGCCCGTTTTTCGCGGCGGCGCTGGACAGAGGAGGGGATGTTCATCGCCTCCCGGTATTTCGCCACTGTCCGGCGGGCGATGTCGACGCCGCCCTTCTTCAGGATATCGACGATATCGTCGTCTGAAAGCACGGCGTCCGGGCTTTCCAGCAGGATCATGTTGCGGATGCGGTGGCGTACCGATTCCGCCGAGTGCCCGTCTCCACCCTCGGCCGATCCGATCGACACCGTGAAGAAGTATTTCAGCTCGAACAGGCCGCGCGGTGTCAGCATGTATTTGTTCGATGTGACGCGGCTGACGGTCGATTCATGCATCTTGATGGCGTCGGCGACGGTCTTCAGGTTGAGCGGCCGCAGGTGATCGACGCCGTTGACGAGGAAGGCGTCCTGCTGCCGAACGATCTCGGTTGCCACCTTCATGATCGTCTTGGCGCGCTGGTCGAGGCTGCGGGTCAGCCAGTTGGCCGTCTGCAGGCATTCGGCCAGGAAAGCATGGTCGGCGCTGTGCTTCGGCGCGTGGCGGGAAACGGTCGCGTAGTAGGTCTGGTTGACCAGCACCCGGGGCAACGTGTCCGGATTGAGCTCAACGGCCCAACTGCCATCCTGCGCCGGCCGCACGACGATATCCGGAACGATGGCCTCAGACGGGCTTGTCTCGAAACTCGTGCCGGGCTTCGGATCGAGCTTGCGGATTTCCGCCAGCATGTCGATGAGGTCTTCTTCATCGACGCCGCAAATGCGTTTCAGGCTGGCAAAGTCACGCCGGGCAAGCAGTTCCAGGTTCTGGAGGAGCGCCGCCATGGCAGGGTCGAGCCGGTCGCGCAGACGCAGCTGGATGGCCAGGCACTCGCTCAGTGTTCGCGCGAAAACACCGGGCGGATCGAGCTGCTGCAGGCTGTCGAGCACCCGCGCCACATCGGCCGTCGCGCAGCCCAGCCGCTCACCGATCTCGCGGATATCGGCATGCAGGTAGCCGGCCTCGTCCAGTTGGTCGATCAGGTGCTGGGCAATCAGCCGGTCGCTCGGGCCATGGACGCTGAAGGGAACCTGTTCGTTGAGGAAATCGCGCAGCGTCACGCGGTTGGCGACGAAATCATCGAGGTCGTAGCCGTCGCTGCTTTCGCCTTCGCCGCCACCCGGCATCGATTTCCACTGGCTGAGCAATTCCGGCGCATCGGCCCGCTGCGGTGCCGTGTCGTCGGGAAAGACGTTCTCGAAATTGGCATCGAGCTGTTCGCTCATCCGTTCGCCGGTCGCAGACGTCGTGCTGTCGTAGACGTCGCCCAGCGGGTCGAAGGATGCGGTGTCGCCGCTGTCGCGCTCGCTACGTTCATCCGGCGTGATATGGAGTTCGTCCTTGCCGAAGCGATCGCCGCCGCCGGCGACATCGTCATTCGTCGCGAATTCGAGCAGCGGGTTCTTCTCGACTTCCAGTTCGATGAATTGGTTCAGCTCGAAATGCGTCATCTGCAGCAGCTGGATGGACTGCATCAGTTGCGGGGTCATTGCCAGGGTCTGGCTTTGACGCAGGAAGAGGCTGGCTGACAGGGCCATGCGGACGCGAAACTCCCCTCAATTCTCCGAGCCGGCGTTCACTTTTGCGGAGTGAATTCGCCAATTCTTCAACTGGCCCAAAAATTGCTTATTAACGGGGTTTGGTCAAGCGTTCGCGGGAAATAAGATGAATATCGAGGCGGTCGGGCATTTTTCTATGCAATAAGCATGTAAAATGCGCAAAGCTGCAAGGCGAGACCCCGCCTGCGATGCTCCGGGGTCATGTCATCGGAACGTGCGAATGGTTGCTGTCGCCATATTGCGATGCAGCATCAGCGGGTGAGCGAAATTTGCTCAAAATCCGGCTAATGGTCAAGAGAAATGTCCCAGAAGCGGCAGATTTTCGCTGCCGCCGCTATCCTCGTTTACCATCCACGAAAGAGTATGTGCTTCAAAGGCTGAAATTATCGCCGAGATAAAGGCGGCGGACATCCGCGTTGGTGACAATGTCATTGGCCCGGCCGTGGGTCAGCACTTCGCCGGCATGGATGATGTAGGCGCGATCGATCAGGCCCAGCGTCTCGCGGACATTGTGGTCGGTGATCAAAACGCCGATGCCGCGCGAGGTGAGATGACGCACCAGCGCCTGGATATCGGCAACCGAAATCGGATCGACGCCCGCGAAAGGTTCGTCGAGCAGCATGAAGGTCGGATCGGTCGCCAGCGCCCGGGCAATTTCCAGGCGACGGCGTTCGCCACCCGAAAGCGCCACGGCCGGAGACTTGCGCAAGTGCGAGATGTTGAATTCGCCGAGCAGTTCATTGAGCTTGCTCTCGCGCCGGTCGCGGTTCTTGTCGTGCACTTCGAGAACGGCGCGGATATTCTCCTCGACGGTCAGGCCGCGAAAGATCGAGGCTTCCTGCGGCAGGTAACCGACGCCGAGCCGGGCGCGGCGATACATCGGCATCGTCGTGACGTCGTTGCCGTTGATCTCGATCGAGCCTTCATCGACCGGCACCAGACCGGTGATCATGTAGAAACAGGTCGTCTTGCCGGCGCCGTTGGGACCAAGAAGGCCGACGGCTTCGCCGCGACGCACGACCAGCGACACGCCGTTGACGACCCTGCGTCCGCGATAGGCTTTCGTCAGGCCGCGCGCAATCAGCGTGCCCTCGTAGCGTGCCTTGTCGACGACGCGGGTCGGGGCAACCGCGTCATGCTTGCCAGCCCGCTTGCGTTTGTTAAGGAAGGGGATGTTCACGTGGGCGTCTGCATCAGTTCGTTTTCTGGGACTTCGGGTCGAGCTGGATCTGGACGCGACCGCCACAGGCTTCGAGTTGTGCTTCACCGGTGTCCATCTGGACGTTCAACTGGCAGCCGGTGAAGACGTTCTTGCCCTCCGACAGCACCACCTGCTTGCCCTTCAGCACCAGCGTCTGGGCCGTCATGTTGAACTCGCCGCTATCGGCTGTCGCCTGCTGCGTGCCCGATTGCAGGAACACCTTCTTGTCGACCTCGATGCGATCGATATCGGCATTGCCGCTGGAAATCGCGCCGCCGCCCTTCTTGTAATAGACAACCATGTTTCCGGCCTGCAGCGTCGTCGTCCCCTGAACGACCTTCACATTGCCCGTGAATATGGCCTTGCTTTCGGGGTCCTTGATTTCCAGCTTGTCGCTTTCGATCTGGATCGGCTCATCGTTGGAAAGTTGAAGACCCTTCATCTTGCTCGTCGTCTCCTGGGCGGCAAGGGGAGTGCTGGCAAAAAGGCTTATGAGAATGAATGTTCCGGCAAGCCGAAAGGAAAAGGCGGAAATGGCCGACATATGTGCACCGGTTTTCTAGTTGGCGGTTTTGCGGATGGTTTTAGGATCGACGACGACCTTCACCATGCCCTCAAATGTAACAATGCGTCCCTTATCCGTCATTCTCAACGACTGTGCAACAATGGAACCGCCATTCATGCTGATGGCGATCGGCTTCTCGGTTTTCATCTCGCCGGCATTGATGTCGAGATAGGCCTTCTGGAAATCGGCAACGACGCCATTGTTCATGCTGATGCTGAAAGGTGCGTTCATATTCAAGGTGTTGCCACCGCGATCGTAGATGCCGCTGGTCGCTTCGACGGTGGCGATCAGCGTGTCGTTGACGGGCATCTCCGCGTGGATCGTCTCGAGCGTGATGATGTCGGGATTGGCGATATCCTGCAGCGCGCGCACCGCTTTCATCGAATAGCTGATATCCTGCTTGTTGCGGCCGGAGATTGCCGGGTTCTGCATGACGATCTTGCCGTTTTCGATCGTCGCATTCTCGATCTGCAGGTCTTCGGGCAGAAAGGCGCGCACCACTGAAACGGCGGTGAAGACCGCGCCGATCAGAACCGCCACCAGCGGCAGGATGATCTTCAGCCGCTTGACCAGCCGGGAATGGCGCGCCGCCACCGTATAGGCGTCGGCGAGGATCGGCCCCGAATGCGGCAAGCCGCCGGAAAGTTGCACGTCATTCAGCATGAAGTAGCCCGTCGTTCGAAATCATCGCGGCGCAAATGCACAGGGGACCTGCTCGCCAGGCGATGTGAGTGACGGCGAATATGGAGATTTTTTTGTTCCGCTACAATGGAGGCTCGAATTTTGTTCAAACCGAGTTACAACGTGGCGGTGCCGCGGCTATGGATCGCTGGGCATAAAAACGGGCCGGTTTATCCAGCCGCCCTTGAAAAGGAGGAAAGATCATGGATCAGCTTGCTATCGCCGACCGGCGCCAGCTTCGGCGAAAACTTGGCTTCTGGCGGCTTGTGTCCATCGCTCTGATACTCCTGGCGGGCATCGCCGCCTATTTCTACGCGACCGCCGGCGAGAGGGGCGCTTTCAGCCGCCCGCATATCGCGCGGGTCAATATTTCGGGGATCATCCAGGATGACCGCGAACTGCTGGAGCGTCTCGATCGCATCGCCGAAAACAATGCCGTCAAGGCGCTGGTGGTCACCATTACCTCGCCCGGCGGCACCACCTATGGCGGCGAAGTGCTGTTCAAGGCTATCCGCAAGGTGGCAGAAAAGAAGCCGGTGGTCGCCGATATTCGCACGCTGGCCGCATCGGCAGGCTACATGATCGCGCTTGCCGGTGATCGCATCATTGCCGGCGAAACCTCGATTACCGGTTCGATCGGCGTTCTCTTCCAATATCCGCAGTTCAAGACCCTGATGGACAAGGTCGGCGTCTCGCTCGAGGAGATCAAATCCTCGCCGCTCAAGGCCGAGCCTTCGCCTTTCCATCCGCCGAGCGACGCTGCCAAGGCGGTGATCCAGGCCATGATCGATGACAGCTTCAACTGGTTCGTCGATCTCGTCGCCGACCGGCGGAAAATGCCGCGCGACGAAGCCCGGCAGCTTGCCGACGGGCGCATCTTCACCGGCCGTCAGGCGCTCAAGCTGAAGCTGGTCGACGAACTCGGTGGCGATGCTGAGATCCGCGCCTTTCTGAACAGCCGCAAGGTCGCCAAGGAGCTTGACATCGTCGAGTGGAAGGCGCCCGGCACGTCCTTGCCGTTCGGGCTGGGGGCGACCGCGTCCGCATGGCTCAAATCCTTGGGATATGAAGCTTTTCCGCTCCTGGGAAACCTCGAAAAAATAGGGCGGGAGAAGTTGTTTCTTGACGGTCTGGTTTCCGTTTGGCAGGTTGGCAGCGATTGAAAAAACACCCGATGATCTCTTGTCTGCCGTTTTGGGAGGCTTGAAAACGGCTCGGCATCCCGCACAACCGGTGGACATGGCCATCCGATGGGCATAACACTCTAAGAACAAACGCAAATTCAAAAAAAGAGGGGGCGACAGTGATCAAGTCAGAACTGGTGCAGATTGTTGCGGCTCGCAATCCGCACCTCTATCACCGTGATGTCGAAAATATCGTCAACGCAGTTCTCGATGAAATCACGGATGCTCTGGCTGGCGGAAACCGGGTCGAACTGCGCGGTTTTGGCGCGTTTTCGGTCAAGAACCGGCCGTCGCGCTCCGGGCGCAACCCGCGCACCGGCGACAGCGTGTTCGTCGAGGAGAAATGGGTTCCCTTCTTCAAGACCGGCAAGGAGCTGCGTGAGCGGCTCAATCCCGGTTCCGACGATGAAGATGACGAATGAGCCGCGCCGATCCGCTTGACGCGCCTGCAGAACTCCTTCGATATTGCCAGTTTATGGACAAGATTATGCGGCAGGTCGAAGTGCCGCGGCATTGGGCTGCCGGAATGACGGAGACGGAATGATGATGAAGAAGCTGGTGAATATCGTCGTGCTGGTGCCGATCGCCATCGTGCTGATCGTGCTGTCGGTCGCCAACAGGCAGACGGTCACCCTGGCGCTCAATCCGTTCGATCCGGCAGACAGCGTTCTCTCCGCCTCGGCGCCGTTCTTCGTCTTTCTGTTTCTTGCGGTGATCTTCGGCATGGTCGTCGGGTCGCTCGCCACCTGGTTCAGCCAGGGCAAGTATCGCAAGCGGGCGCGCAACGAGGCCAGCCAGGCGGTCAGGTGGCATGCCGAGGCCGAGAAGCATCGCACGCGCGCAGAAACCATAGCATCGCAGACGATGCTTCCCGTTTCGTCGAAATAGGTCTCAGGCTTCCGACACGGCGTTGGCGGCGGCGCTGAAATCGGAAAAGAATTTTGCCGCCAGCCTGCTGGCGCTCGAGCCGACTAGCCTCGATCCAAGCTGCGCCAGCCTGCCGCCGATTTCCGCGCTCGCGTCATAGGCCAGTATGGTCTCGTCGCCATATTCGGTCAGCGTCACATCCGCGCGGCCTTTCGCAAGACCGGCGATGCCGCCGACACTTTCACCTGAAATCGTATAGCTGTTCGGTGCCCGGACATTCGACAGGGTAATTTGACCGGAGAACACCACCGGGATAGGACCGATCTTCACCTTCAGCGCCGCCGAAAACTCGGTCGGCGACGTTCGCTCGATCGAGTGACAGCCCGGGATGCACTGCTTGAGAATGTCGGGGTCGTTGAGCGCTGCCCAGACAGCGTCCCGATGAGCGGCGATGCGCTCCTCCCCCTTCATTTCCATGCTGATTCTCCATCGTTGCGGTTGCACTGCGTATGTAAGACGTGAAACAGCTTTGCCAACAGGAGGAGCGGTGCTATTTGCAGCGCTTGAACCGTAGCAGATGACGGACGACCCTAAGTGAAAGACAAAGATCGACGGCCCAAGGGAAAAGCCGGGCAGACGGCGGCGCGCGCAAGGCCGGCTGGTGCCGGAAAGCCGTTGGCCAGGAAAACAGCGCAAGCCAATCCGGTGCGTAGCGACAGCGTTCCTTTCGTTCGCAAGGGCGTAGACAAACCGCTTTCCCAAAAGGCCACTGCAAAGACGGTTGCCGTCGAGCCACCTCGCCCCGAAGTTCGCATCCGCAGCGGAGCCAAGCCGCAGGAGCGCATCCCGGTCATTCTCGAGACAAAGGGCGCGCGGGATTATCACCTGATCGACAGCGGCGACGGCCTGAAGCTCGAGCAGTACGGCCCCTACCGCATCGTGCGGCCGGAGGCGCAGGCGCTGTGGCCGAAAACGCTGCCGGCGCATGTCTGGGACAATGTGGATTCGATCTTCACCGGCGACACCGACGAGGACGGCATGGGCCGCTGGCGGTTTCCCAAGGATGTGCTGGGCGAGACCTGGCCGATGCAGATCCTCGATGCCGAGTTCTACGGCCGCTTCACCGCATTCCGCCATGTCGGCGTCTTTCCCGAGCAGCTCGCGCACTGGAGCTGGATGAAGGGTGAGATCGAGACGGCCGGTCGGCCGCTGAAGGTGCTCAATCTCTTCGGCTATACCGGTGTTGCCTCGCTGATCGCCGCGAAAGCCGGCGCCGAAGTGACGCACGTCGATGCCTCCAAGAAGGCGATCGGCTGGGCGCGGGAAAACCAGGCGCTGGGCCGTGCCGACCATCTGCCGATCCGCTGGATCTGCGAGGATGCGATGAAGTTCATCCAGCGCGGGGAGCGCCGGGGCAGCCGCTACGACATCATCCTGACCGACCCGCCGAAATTCGGCCGCGGTCCGAATGGCGAGGTCTGGCAGCTTTTCGATCATCTCGCCCTGATGCTCGACGTCTGCCGCGAGATCCTGTCGCCGGAGGCGAGGGGCCTCGTGCTCACAGCCTATTCGATCCGCGCGAGCTTCTACTCCATCCACGAGCTGATGCGCGAGACGATGCGCGGGATGGGTGGCGCGGTGGAATCGGGCGAACTTATCCTGAGGGAAGGCGGGCTTGACGGCAATGAGCCGGGCCGGGCGCTTTCCACCTCCCTTTTCAGCCGATGGGTGCCGAAATGAACTATGACCACAGGGATCACGGCCCCCGCCGGGTCGGCCAGGTAAAGGAAGTCACCAGCCTTGCCAATCCGATCATCAAGGACATCAAGGCGCTGTCCCACAAGAAGGACCGCGACGAGACCCATTCCTTCATCGCCGAGGGGCTGAAGCTTGTCATCGACGCGCTCGATCTCGGCTGGACCATCAAGACGCTGGTCTACGCCAAGGCGGCCAAGGGCAAGGCGCAGGTCGAGCAGGTGGCGCTGAAGACGGTATCGACCGGCGGTCTGGTGCTGGAAGTCAGCGAAAAGGTGCTGTCGGCCATCACCCGCCGCGACAACCCGCAGATGGTCGTCGGCGTCTTCGAGCAGCGCTATGCGAACCTGAAGGACATCAGACCCGAGCTCGGCCAGACCTATGTGGCGCTCGACCGCGTCCGCGATCCCGGCAATCTCGGTACCATCATCCGCACGGCCGACGCGGCCGGCGCTTCCGGCGTCATCCTGATCGGCGAAACCACGGATCCGTTCTCGCTGGAAACGGTGCGGGCGACCATGGGCTCGGTCTTTGCCATGCCGGTCATCCGCGCCGGCGTCGCCGATTTCGTCAAATGGCAGAAGGCGGCCGGCGTTCAGGTCGTCGCCACGCATCTCGCGGGCGCCGTCGACTACCGCACCATCGATTACCGCAAGAAGCCGGTCGTTCTCCTGATGGGCAACGAGCAGGCCGGTCTGCCCGACGAGTTGGCAAAGGAGGCAACGGCACTCGCCCGTATTCCGCAGCAGGGCCGCGCTGATTCTCTCAACCTTGCGATCGCCACCGGCATCATGCTGTTTGAAGCGCGCCGCCATTTGTTGACTTTGGATGCCAAGGCATAATGGAAAAGACGACTCTTTTTTCGCGGCCTCTGCCGATCCTCATTCTTGTCGTCGTGGCAATGCTGCTCGATCAGGCCATCAAGGCGGCGGTCGAGATGTGGTTGCCTTTTGAGCAGGCCGTGCCGGTCATCCCGATGCTGGCGCTGTATCGGACCTACAATTACGGGGTCGCGTTTTCCATGCTGTCCGGCATGGAAGGCTGGTTCATCGTCACCATGCGCCTCCTCGTCGTCGCGTTCGTCCTCTGGCTGTGGCGGCGCACGTCAAAAGACCGGTTTTTCGCGCATCTTGGCTATGCGATGATCATTGCAGGCGCCTTGGGCAATCTCATTGATCGATTGATCTTCGGCTATGTGATCGACTACGTGCTGTTCCACACCGCGACCTGGTCGTTTGCCGTGTTCAATCTCGCTGACAGTTTCATTACGATCGGCGCCGGCGCGATCGTCCTCGACGAGATGCTGCATATGAAAAAGCAGGACGCCTAAAATTTTAAAGACCGGTTGAAGCCATTCAAAACGCTTGTCGTGCTAGGCAGGCGTCATGAGCGACCTGCCAAACCTGAAAAAGCGGATTGCCGACGAGTTCAGCGCGCCCCGCCGCACGCTGGGGCAGAACAGCGCGGCGCAAACCGCGGCGGATGATGACCTCCATTCTCTGCAGCCGCACGACGGTTTCGATGCCCCTCGGGAAAAGTATCCGGCGTTGAAACCGGCGCTGGCGGGTGGTGCTCTGCTCTGCTCTGCCGCCGTTCTCGGCGCGGGCATCGACGCAGGTTTTTATCTGCTGCCCACAGGCCTTGCCTTAGCCGGTGTCACCGGGGCCGCGCTGCTATTTAAGGATTGGTATCGCTCCGTCGCTCGACCCGCTGTGGCCCATGGCCGTGTCCGGGAAGAAAAGGCGAATGACAAACGCTGGGAGCGCAGCGAGACCTCGCAACTGCTCTCCACCATCCACGACGCACTCGGCGACATCGCCATCATCCGCGAGCCGGGCGGCAGGATCGTCCAGGCCAATACCGTCTTCTGCCGCCTGACCGGGTGGCTGAAGCCGGAAGGCATGACCTGCGAGGCGCTCGGCATCGCCTTCGAACCGGCGACCGGCCCCAATCACTACAGCGTGCGGATCGTGACCGATTCCGGTGTGAAGCTGTTCGACTGGCACGACGTCATCGCCCGCGAGCCGGCGAGCGGCGTCTTCATGCTGCACAGCATCGGCCGCGATGTGACCGAGGAAAGCCGGGTCGCATGCGAGCGCGAGGAAGCGCGCCGCAAGGCCGAAATCGCCAGCCAGGCGAAGTCGCGGCTGCTGGCAACGGTCAGCCATGAAATCCGCACGCCGCTGTCCGGTATTCTCGGCATGAGCGATCTGATTGGCCAGACGCGTCTCACCAGTGAGCAGAAAAACTATCTTTCCGGCATGTGCCAGTCCGGTCATGCGCTGGTGCAGCTGGTCGATGATTTGCTCGATTTCTCTTCGATCGAGGTCGGCCGTTTCCAGCTTCGCCCGACGCCTGCGCCGTTGCGCGACATGATCGAGAGCGTCGTCGAGATGCTGTCGCACCGCGCCCATGACAAAGGCATCGAAATCGGCGCCACCGTCACCGCGGACGTGCCGAGCCTGATGGATTTCGACGCCGCCCGCCTGCGCCAGGTTCTGTTCAACGTCATCGGCAATGCCGTCAAATTCACGCACACTGGCGGCGTTCTCGTCAGGGCCTCCGTCGAGCGTGCGACCGTCGTCATCCGAATCGATGACAGCGGTCCGGGCATGACGCCACAGGAACAGGCCCGGGTCTTTGACGAGTTCGAGCAGGCGGGCGGCAATGCCCAGCGCTCCGGCGGCTCCGGTCTTGGTTTGGCGATCTCGCGGCGCATCATGGAAGAATTCGGCGGCGCCCTGACGGTTTCCAGCATTCCGGGCACAGGCAGCACCTTCGAAATCCGCTTTCCCGCCCGCGGCTGCGATCTTATCGCCGCCGCATGCGCCAGGAAGGACGTTCTTGCCGGCTCGCGTGTGCTGGTGATGGCGCCTGCAGGGCCGGCTTCCAAGGCGTTGTCTTCGACAATCGGGACGCTTGGCGGCTTCTGCGAAAGCGCCGAAACGGTGTTGGAAGCGCAGGCCGTCGCCGTTCGTGCGCTTGCGGCGGCAACACCGCTGACGGACATCATCGTCGATCACCGGCATGCCGCGCAGTTCCAGGCTCTCCTGGCTCAGATGCCGAGCCTTGAGCAGCAGAAGCTGCGCAAGACCTATCTCGTCAATCCGGAAGAGCGCAACGGCCGGCCGATCAACCAGATGGACGGCTATCACGCCTGGCTCATTCGGCCGTTGCGGGAAAAGTCACTGGTCGAGGTCCTGCGGGGCCGCATGAAGGGAATGGAAGTGCGCGACGCGATCAACGACAACCGGCCGGTGCTGCGGGACGTCCCGGCCTTGCGCGAAAAGCCGGTCGAAGGCGGATTGCTTCTGGCGGAAGACGATCCGGTCAATGCCTTCATGGTCCGCGCGGTGCTGGAGCGGGCTGGACATCCGGTCCGCGTGGTCGAGGATTTCAAGGCGCTTGCTGTCGCCCTGTTCGATGCGCCGGCGGCGGCCCGCATCGCCCCGGAGCTGATCGTCACCGACCTCAACATGCCCGGCGGCGACGGACTTTCGATGCTGAAACGGCTTCGCGAAGAGGAGCGCCAATCGAAAAGAAAGGCTGTTCCGGTGATCGTGCTCACCTCCGATGCCGAGATCGATACCCGCGAGAAACTGCTGGCCGCCGGGGCGAGCGCGGTCCTTTCGAAGCCGGCCGATCCCAAAGCGCTGACCACGGAAATCAACCGATTGTTGCTTTCTCATTGACAGCCGACCTTTGCTTGCGGTGCCAATGTCACTATCCTGTCGCAGAAACGTGGTTTATGCCGGACAGGATTATAGTGATCAGGATGACGCGCAATGACAGTCGAACCTTTGGATCTGGTGATCGTGGCTGACCAGCCGCAGACCCGTGTCCGGGGCGTCAATGCCCCGGCGTCGGATGTGCTCGGCCGTATTGGCAATCTGGAAACCCGTCTCGCCCGCAATGCGTCGGAGATCGATGCCGCCCAAGCGGTGCGCTACAAGGTCTTCGTCGAAGAAATGAAGGCGCAGATTCCGCAGGATGCCGAACGCCGCAAGCGTGATGCGGATGCATGGGATCTCGTCTGCGATCATCTGCTGGTGCTGGACACCGCGATCGAAGGCGATCCGGAAGACCAGATCGTCGGCACCTACCGGCTGCTTCGCCAGGACGTTGCGGCCAGGACCGGTGGCTTTTATTCGGCTTCCGAGTTTTCCGTTGGTTGCCTGCTGGAACGCCATCCCGAGAAGAAGTTCATGGAGCTTGGCCGCTCCTGCGTCCTGCCGCAATATCGCACCAAGCGCACCGTCGAGCTTCTGTGGCAGGGCAACTGGGCCTATGCGCTGAAATACGGCGTCGATGCGATGTTCGGTTGCGGCTCTTTCCCCGGCGTCGTTCCGGAGGAACATGCACTGGCACTCTCCTTCCTGCATCACAACATGGCGGTGCGGGAGGAATGGGACGTCTCCGCCCTTCCGGACCTGTTCCGCACGATGGATCTAATGCCGGCCGAAGCCATCAACATGCGCAAGGCGCTCGCCGCCCTGCCGCCGCTGATCAAGGGCTACATGCGCCTCGGCGCCATGGTCGGCAAGGGCGCCGTCGTGGATCATTCCTTCCGCACGACGGATGTGCTGATCGTCCTGCCGATCACGCATATCTCCGGCCGCTACCTCAACTACTACGGAAGTGATGCCGGAAGATTCTCCATTTGATTGATAAAAACCATTAAAGGTTGCAATTTACCTTGACGGCACAACGTGATTTTGAGTAGAGTCTGCCTGTGAGTGAGAGCAGCCCCCAGTACTGCAAAGAGATAATCAGCAGGCCCGGCCTGAGTATTTGATCAAGATCGAGATACGGCATGAAAAAGCCCGCGTCGGGTCCTCCCGAGCGGGCTTTTTTGTAACTTTTGCTACTGCATAATTACTTAAATCGGAATCGATTTAAGGATAAAATTATGCAGTAGATTTAAAGTGCTACAGCGTCCTTTGCGCGTCATATTTGACGCGCGGCGCTGTAGAGCGCGATCAGCTGCCGGCATTGTGCGCGGCAAGCGCCGCCATATTGACGATGTCGGAATCCTTGGCCGCCATCGAAACGATCTGGACCGATTTGTCGAGGCCGACGAGCAGCGGGCCGATGACGGTCGATCCGCCCAGTTCCTGCAGCATCTTCGTCGAGATCGACGCCGAGTGGAATGCCGGCATGACGAGCACGTTGGCGGTGCCGGAAAGCCGGCAGAAGGGATACTGTTCCATCACCCGGGCGTTGAGCGCCACATCCGCGCCCATCTCGCCGTCATATTCGAAATCGACGCGGCGCCTGTCGAGGATGTTGACGGCCTCGCGCACCCGCTCCGAGCGCTCGCCGGACGGGTGGCCGAAGGTCGAATAGGCAAGCATCGCCACGCGCGGGAAATAGCCGAGCCGGCGAGCGAGACCTGCCGCTTCCTCGGCGATGTCGGCCAGTTCCTCGGCCGACGGCATGTCGTGCACGGCCGTGTCGGCGACCAGCACGGTACGGCCGCGGCAGAGCGCCAGCGACACACCGATGACCCGGTGTCCCGGTTTCGGATCGATGCAGCGGCGCACGTCCTCAAGCGCGGTGGAATAGTTGCGGGTAATGCCCGTCACCATGCCGTCGGCGTCGCCCAAAGCCACCATGCAGGCGGCGAAGTGGTTGCGGTCGTTGTTGATCAGGCGCTGGGCATCGCGGAAGAGATAGCCCTTCCGCTGCAGCCGGGCGTAAAGATAGTCCGTATAGGCGCCGGTGCGCTTGGAAATGCGCGCATTGACGATCTGGATGCCCGGCCGGTCGAGGTCGATACCCTCCCGCTCGGCCATCTCGCGCATCTGCTCCTCGCGGCCGAGAAGCAGAGCGGTGCCGAGTTCCTGGTTCACATAGGCAAGTGCCGAGCGCATCATCTGCACCTCTTCGCCTTCGGCAAAGACGATCCGCTTCGGCTGGCGGCGGACGCGCTCATAGATACGCTGCAGTGTCGAGGCGATCGGATCGCGGCGAGCCGAAAGCTGACGGCCATAGGCTGCCAGATCCGGAATAGTCTTTCGGGCAACGCCGCTCTCCATGGCGGCCTTTGCCACCGCGACCGGAATGGACGAGATCAGGCGCGGATCAAAGGGCACGGGAATGATGTATTGCGGGCCGAAACGCGGCCGGTTGCCCTGATAGGCGGCCGCCACGTCATCCGGGACGTCTTCCTTGGCAAGGTTTGCCAGGGCCTCGGCCGCCGCGATCTTCATGGCCTCGTTGATGGTCGAGGCGTGGACGTCGAGCGCACCGCGGAACATGTAGGGAAAGCACAGCACATTGTTGACTTGGTTCGGATAGTCGGAGCGGCCGGTGGCCATGATCGCGTCGTCGCGAATGGCAGACACCTCCTCCGGCGTGATTTCCGGATCAGGATTGGCCATGGCGAAGATGATCGGCTTTTCCGCCATGGAGCGGATCATCGCCTCCGAGAAGGCACCCTTTTGCGATAGGCCGAGTACTACATCGGCACCGTCCATCGCGTCTTCGAGCGTACGCCGGTCGGTCTTGACCGCATGCGCGGACTTCCATTGGTTCATGCCTTCGGTGCGGCCCTGGTAGATGACGCCCTTCGTGTCGCACATGATGATGTTTTCAGGTGCAAAACCCATCGACTTGATGAGCTCGACGCAGGCAATGGCCGCCGCACCTGCACCATTGCACACGAGCCGCGTGGTCTTGAGATCGCGGCCTGTCAGCTGTAGCGCGTTGATGAGGCCTGCGGTTGCGATGATCGCCGTGCCGTGCTGGTCGTCATGGAAGACGGGAATATCCATGATCTCGCGCAGTTTCTGCTCGATGATGAAGCATTCCGGCGCCTTGATGTCCTCCAGATTGATACCCCCGAAGGAAGGGCCGAGGAACCGCACGCAATTGATGAATTCGTCGGCGTCTTCCGTATCGACTTCGAGGTCGATCGAATCAACGTCGGCGAAGCGCTTGAACAGGACCGACTTTCCTTCCATCACCGGTTTCGAGGCCAGTGCGCCGAGATTTCCGAGGCCGAGAATGGCGGTGCCGTTGGAAATGACGGCCACCATGTTGCCGCGCGTCGTGTAGTCGTAGGCGGTTGCCGGATCGGCCGCGATCGCCTTCACCGGCACCGCGACGCCGGGCGAATAGGCAAGCGACAGGTCGCGCTGCGTCGCCATCGGCTTGGTCGGTGAAATTTCCAGCTTTCCGGGCCGGCCCTGCGAGTGAAAATCGAGCGCTTCCTGGTCCGTTACGCTGGTGGCGCTGCGACCGCTCTTGTCCTTTGCCGACATGGATCCTCCAACCTTTTGTGGGCGACGGCACTGCTGCGCCGCTTTGTTGTTGTCTTCTATAAACGCGCATGGATAGTGTGGCACCACTTTTTTGGGACAAGCATGACTTTTATAGCCGAGCCGATCACCCGCAACGCCGAGGTTCTCACCGCCGTTCAACTGGCGACGGAGGAAAGCCGCGCCACGGCCACGCCGATGATGGAACAGTACATCGAGATCAAGGCGAACAATCCGGATTCGCTGCTGTTCTATCGGATGGGCGATTTCTACGAATTGTTCTTCCAGGATGCCGTCGAAGCCTCGCGCGCGCTCGGCATCACGCTCACCAAGCGCGGCCAGCATCTCGGCCAGGAAATCCCGATGTGCGGCGTGCCGGTGCATGCGGCGGATGACTACCTGCAGAAGCTGATCGGGCTCGGTTTCCGCGTCGCCGTCTGCGAACAGGTCGAAGACCCGGCCGAAGCCAAGAAGCGCGGCTCAAAATCGGTCGTCAAGCGTGACGTTGTGCGCCTGGTCACGCCCGGCACGATCACCGAAGACAAGCTGCTCTCGCCGTCCGAATCCAACTACCTGATGGCGCTCGCCCGCATTCGCGGCAGCGCGGAGCCGGCGATCGCGCTCGCCTGGATCGATATCTCCACCGGCGTCTTCCGGCTCGCCGAAACCACCGAGACCAGGCTGCTGGCCGATATCCTGCGCATCGAACCGCGCGAACTCATTCTTGCCGATACCGTCTTCCATGATCCGGAGATGCGGCCCGTCATCGACATTCTCGGCCGCGTCGCCGTTCCGCAACCCGGCGTGCTGTTCGACAGCGCCACGGCGGAGAACCGCGTCACCCGCTATTATGGCGTCAAGACGCTCGACGGTTTCGGCAGTTTTTCCCGCGCCGAACTCGCCGCCGCCTCGGCCGCGATTTCCTATGTCGAGAAGACCCAGTTCGCCGAGCGCCCGCCGCTCGGCACGCCGGAGCGCGAAAGTGCCGCCTCGACCCTGTTCATCGACCCGGCCACCCGCGCCAATCTGGAACTCGTCAAGACGCAGTCCGGCGACCGCAACGGCACGCTCCTGAAGGCGCTCGACCGGACGGTGACCGGCGGCGGTGCCCGGCTGCTCGCCGAGCGGCTGATGTCGCCGCTGACGGATCCGGAGCGGATCAACGCCCGGCTCGATTCGATCACGGCGCTCTCCGACCAGCCCGCCTTCTGCAGCGACGTGCGTTCCGCGCTGAAACACGTGCCGGACATGCCGCGCGCTCTGTCTCGCCTCTCGCTCGGCCGTGGCGGTCCGCGCGATCTGGCTTCGATCCTTGCCGGTTGCCGGGCGGCAGTGGAAATTGCCGGTTTGCTGGGCTCGGGAACTCTCTCGGAGGAACTGGCTGCCTCGCTGCAGGCGCTGAGGGCGCTGCCCGGTGAACTCGTGCACAAGCTCACAACGCTTCTCGGCGACGAGCTTCCTCTCTTGAGGCGCGATGGGGGCTTCCTGCGCGATGGCGCGAGCCCGGAATTGGACGAGATGCGCGCACTGCGCGACCAGTCCCGCCGCGTCATCGCCGGTCTGCAGCTCAACTATGCCGAGGAAACCGGCATCAAATCGCTGAAGATCAAGTACAACAATGTGCTCGGTTATTTCATCGAGGTGACGCAGGGCAATGCCGGTCCGATGACCGATGGTCCAGAGGCGCGCGCGCGCTTCATCCATCGTCAGACCATGGCGAATGCCATGCGGTTCACCACGACGGAACTGTCCGATCTCGAAACCAAGATCGCCAATGCCGCCGACCGGGCGCTGTCGATCGAGCTCGAGGCCTTCGAAACGATGACCGCCGCCGTGGTGGCGGAGGCAGAGGCAATCAAGGCGGCCGCGTTGGCGCTCGCCGTCGTCGATGTCTCCGCCGGTCTCGCGACGCTGGCCGAAGAACAGGCCTATTGCCGTCCCCACGTCGACCAGTCGAAGATGTTTTCCATCGACGGCGGCCGTCACCCGGTGGTCGAGCAGGCGCTGCGTCGCCAGTCGGGGATGGCGTTCGTCGCCAACACCTGCGATCTGTCGCCGCATGACGGCGAAGGCGATGGGGCAATCTGGCTGCTCACCGGTCCCAACATGGGCGGTAAATCGACCTTCCTGCGCCAGAATGCGCTGATCGCCATCATGGCGCAGATGGGCAGCTTCGTGCCGGCCGCCACCGCTCACATCGGCATTGTCGACCGGCTGTTTTCCCGCGTCGGCGCTTCCGACGATCTGGCCCGCGGCCGCTCCACCTTCATGGTCGAGATGGTCGAGACGGCTGCTATCCTCAACCAGGCGACCGACCGTTCGCTGGTGATCCTCGACGAGATCGGTCGAGGGACGGCCACCTTCGACGGCCTGTCAATTGCCTGGGCCGCCGTCGAGCATCTGCATGAAGCCAATCGCTGCCGCGGCCTCTTCGCCACCCATTTTCATGAATTGACCGTGCTTTCGGAAAAGCTGGCGCGGCTTTCCAACGCCACCATGCGGGTCAAGGAATGGCACGGCGACGTCATTTTCCTGCATGAAGTCGGGCCGGGCGCCGCCGATCGCTCCTACGGCATCCAGGTAGCCCGGCTTGCGGGCCTGCCGGCGTCCGTTGTCGCCCGCGCCAAGGACGTACTGGCAAAGCTCGAGGATGCCGACCGCAAGAACCCGGCAAGCCAGCTGATCGACGACCTGCCGCTGTTCCAGGTCGCCATCCGCCGCGAGGAGCACGCCAAGATCGGGCCATCCAAGGTGGAGGAAGCTTTGAAGAGCCTCAATCCGGATGATATGACCCCGCGCCAGGCGATGGACGCGCTCTATGCGCTGAAGAAGCAGCTTGCGAACTAGGTCAGACCACTCGGACACCTTTTTTGGATAATAAGGACGCTACTTTTCACTCCAAAAATGGCGAGACCTAAAGCGTGTTTCACGCACTTTGTGTTTGAAATTCCAGCCCTTACCTCTGTAGGTTAACTGTCGGGGTTGGGGATACAAATGACAAACTGGTACTATAAATTGGGGAAGAAACAGGTTGGGCCCGTTTCTTCGGAAAAACTTTTCGAGCTGGCGAAAACGGGTGTGGTCAAGCCGGATACCGGACTCTGGCACGCAGGGATAAGCGATTGGAAAAAAGCAGCCGACATTGCTGAACTCGATATCCGGTTCGAGGAGGGACGGGCGGAAACTGCCACAGACACAGAACCTCGCGATCCGGCGCTGGCTGGCCCATGGGCACGGCTTTGGGCTAGATTGCTCGATATATACCTTCTCACGGTTGTCTTGGGAGGTGCTGCCGTATTCCTTGCTGACCTCTATATCCCGGCGCTGTTCTTTAGGCTCATTGATTTGCCTGGAGTGGTACTGGACATCATATTTCTCCCGTTCGCTGGCGTCGCCGCGGCGGTGATGATGCGCGTGACGGGAACCACGATCGGCAAGGCGATTGCTGGCATAAAGGTTCAGAACTTATCCGGACCCAATACGTTGATTTTTTATCTGAAGCGCGAATTCAAGGTCTGGATATTCGGCCTCGGTATCGGCATCCCCCTGGTGAATCTCATCACCATGATCAACCAGCATCAACGCATCGCAAAGACCGGATCGTCTCGATACGATCAGAGTATCGCACGTGTGACGGGCAACAGTTCGCCGGCGCGCTGCACATTTGCCGCTCTTGCCTTCGCGGCAGTGTTATCCTCCGTCTGGTATCTCAATGCCATAGACAAAGTGGCAGCGGACGATGTCAGGCTCGCGCAAGACTGGACCAATCCGGCTACGGGCGAGAACACCTTCGTCTCGAAAGCCTGGAGTTTCGAAGAGTTGAAAGTCGAGTTCGGCAGCGCCTTTCATTTCTCTTCGAACCAACTATTGGCTGAAATGGTGTTGGGCTACGAGCCCTTGGATCAGGATAACGTCGAGCCGGTCGCCTACGGAGAAGCGCTAGAGGAGGTAATCTCCGAAGAATTGCGTGTCACTTCGGAATGGAAACCTGTTGAGGTCGCCGGCATCAAAGCGGTTCGCGCCACAGCCGTTGACAAAACAGTGGCAGATACGAATGTCGAGATTACGGTAACCATCGTCGGGAGAAGTGCCTGGCGGCTTCTCGTTTTCGTCAGAGGCCGGCCGGCGGATCAATTCATCGAAGGTAAAGCGGCGGCACAATCGCTATTCTCGACGATCAAGGACATCAATGTCCCGACAAACATGCCCTGTGACGGAGAGAGTTGCCTTTCGTTTCTTTCACCCGGCACTCCACGCACGTTTTTCTGAGCGCGGTGATCTTGAAGAACAGCTGGCCAGGCACGATTTGGCGCCTGGGGGTCACTCCAGGGCCTAAGAGGCTTTGAAAAGCCTCAATCCGGATGATATGACGCCGCGCGAAGAGATGGATTTGCTGGAGAAACAACTTGGCAATCCTTGAGGGCTACAGTCTTGTCCATTCTCGGACAAAAGGTCTATAGCGCATGCACAGCAGCGGCTCGTTGAGCCCGCCGGACAGGAACACGGTCGGCATTTGATGACCATACATGACACCTCATTTCCCGATATCCTGAATGTCGCAGCGCTGAGAGCCAAGTGCAGCTTCATTGCTTCGGCGCATGCGGAACATCGCGACCTGATGCGCCGGGCGTTGCTTGCCGCCTTCAAGCAGGCCAATCTGGACGGCCGCCAGGCCGCCCGCGAGCTGCTCAAGCAGGATGGCAGCGGCCTCAGATGCGCCGAGCGGATTTCCTGGCTGCAGGACCAACTGATCACCGTGCTGCACGACTTCGTCCTGAACGAGGTCTTTGACGCCGCCAATGCGCAGCCCTGGGCCCGCGTCGCCGTCACCGCCGTCGGGGGCTATGGCCGCGGCACGCTGGCGCCGGGCTCGGATATCGATCTTCTCTTCCTGCTGCCGGCGAAGAAGGCTGTCTGGGCCGAGCCGGCAATCGAATTCATGCTCTATATCCTCTGGGATCTTGGCTTCAAGGTCGGCCACGCGACGCGCACGATCGACGAGTGCATCCGGCTGGCGCGCGGCGACATGACGATCCGCACCGCGATCCTCGAAACGCGCTATATCTGCGGCTCACGCGATCTCGCAGACGAGCTCGAAACCCGCTTCGACAGCGAAATCGTCAAGAACACCGGTCCCGATTTCATTGCCGCCAAGCTCGCCGAGCGCGACGAGCGCCACCGCAAGGCCGGTGACACGCGCTATCTGGTCGAGCCGAACGTCAAGGAAGGCAAGGGCGGTCTGCGCGACCTCCACACGCTGTTCTGGATCGCCAAATACTTCTACCGCGTGAAAAACTCTGCCGACCTGATCAAGCTCGGCGTCCTCTCGCGCCAGGAATACGAACTGTTCCAGAAGGCCGACGATTTCCTCTGGGCCGTGCGCTGCCACATGCATTTCCTGACCGGCAAGGCGGAAGAGCGGCTGTCCTTCGACATTCAGCGCGAGATCGCCGAAGCCCTCGGCTATCACGACCACCCCGGCCTGACCGCCGTCGAACGTTTCATGAAGCACTATTTCCTAGTGGCAAAGAACGTCGGCGACCTCACCCGCATCTTCTGTGCCGCGCTCGAAGACCAGCAGGCCAAGCAGCTTCCGGGGTTCACCGCGGCGCTCAGCCGTTTCACCCACCGCATTCGCAAGATCGCCGGCACGCTGGAATTCGTCGATGACGGCGGGCGCATCGCGCTTGCGAGCTCTGATATCTTCAAGCGCGATCCGATCAACCTGATCCGCATCTTCCATGTCGCCGATATCAATGGCCTGGAATTCCACCCTGCCGCCCTGAAGCAGGTGACCCGGTCGCTCGGCCTGATCACCCAGGCCGTGCGCGACAATGAGGAGGCCAACCGGCTCTTCATCTCGATGCTGACCTCGCGCCGCGATCCGGAGCTGATCCTGCGGCGGATGAACGAGGCCGGCGTGCTCGGTCGCTTCATCCCGGAATTCGGCAAGATCGTCTCGTTGATGCAGTTCAACATGTATCACCACTATACGGTGGACGAACATCTGCTGCGCGCCGTCGACGTGCTCTCCCGGATCGACCAGGGCCGCGACGAGGAACTGCACCCGCTTGCCGCCAAGCTGATGCCGGGCATCGAGGATCGCACCGCATTGTTCGTTGCCGTGCTCCTGCATGACGTCGCCAAGGGGCGGCCTGAAGATCATTCGGTCGCGGGTGCCAAGGTTGCCCGCAAGCTCGGCCCGCGCTTCGGCCTGACGCCGAAGCAGACCGAGACCGTCGCCTGGCTGATCGAGGAACATCTGACCATGTCGATGGTCGCCCAGACGCGCGATCTCAACGACCGCAAGACGATCATCGATTTCAGCGAAAAGGTGCAGTCGCTCGACCGCCTGAAGATGCTGCTCGTGCTGACGATTGCCGATATCCGCGCCGTCGGTCCGGGTGTGTGGAACGGCTGGAAGGGCCAGCTTCTGCGCACGCTCTACTACGAGACCGAACTGCTTCTGTCCGGCGGCTTCTCCGATCTGCCACGCAAGGAGCGCGCAGCACATGCGGCCGACGTGCTCTACAATGCGCTGTCCGACTGGAGCCAGAAGGATCGCAAGACCTATACCAAGCTGCACTACCAGCCCTATCTGCTCTCCGTGCCGCTGGAGGACCAGCTCCGCCATGCCCGCTTCATCCGCGACGCCGACAAGGCGGGCCGCGCGCTGGCGACGATGGTCAGGACCCACCAGTTCCACGCCATCACCGAAATCACCGTGCTGTCGCCCGACCATCCGCGCCTGCTGGCTGTTATCGCCGGCGCCTGTGCCGCGGCCGGCGCCAACATCGTCGACGCGCAGATCTTCACGACCTCGGACGGCCGGGCACTGGACACCATCCTCGTCAACCGCGAGTTCCCGAACGATGACGACGAGACGCGCCGTGCCGCCAGCATCGGCAAGATGATCGAGGACGTGCTGTCGGGCAAGAAGCGGCTGCCGGAGGTGATCGCCAGCCGGACCAAGCACCGCAAGCGCAACAAGGCCTTCACGGTGCCGCCGGCCGTCACCATCAGCAACAGCCTTTCCAACAAGTTCACCGTCATCGAGGTGGAGTGCCTCGACCGCACCGGCCTCCTGTCGGAGATCACGGCCGTGTTGTCCGACCTTTCGCTCGATATCGCCTCCGCCCACATCACCACCTTCGGCGAGAAGGTCATCGATACCTTCTACGTCACCGACCTCGTCGGCCAGAAGATCACCAATGAGGCCCGGCACAGCAATATCGTCGCCAGGCTGAAGGCCGTGATGTCGGATGAGGCCGACGAGATGCGCGACCGCATGCCGTCGGGCATGATCGCGCCGCAGAACACCCAGCGTCCGGCGGCCGCTCCCAGAAAAACCAAGGCGGATTCATGAGCCTCGTCCGGAAATTCATGACGGTCGGCGGTGCCACGCTCGGCAGCCGCATCTTCGGCTTCGCCCGCGAAACGCTGATGGCGGCAGCCCTCGGCACGGGGCCGATGGCCGACGTCTTCTACGCCGCCTTCCGTTTCCCCAATCTCTTTCGCCGCCTGTTTGCCGAAGGTGCCTTCAACGCCGCCTTCGTGCCGCTGTTTTCCAAGGAGATCGAGGCGAACGGCACGGACGGCGCCAAGCGCTTCTCGGAAGAAGTCTTCGGCGTGCTCTTTTCCGTGCTCCTCATCCTCACCATCGTGATGGAGTTGTCCATGCCGCTCCTGGTGCGCTTCATCATCGCACCGGGCTTTGCCGACGATCCGCAGAAATTCGGCATCACCGTCAGCATGGCGGCGGTGATGTTCCCCTACCTGATGTGCATGTCGCTGACCGCAATGATGAGCGGCATGCTGAATTCGCTGCATCATTTCTTCGCCGCCGCCGTCGCGCCGATCTTCCTCAATGTCGTGATGATCGGTGCGTTGTTCTATGCGCTCTATACGGGCGCTGATCCGCTGGCGACCGGCTGGTACCTGTCCTGGGGCGTGCTCGCGGCCGGTGTCCTGCAGCTTGCCGTCGTGTATTTCGGCGTCCTCCATGCCGGCATGAGCATCGGCCTGCGCTTTCCCCGCTTCACACCCAACGTCAAGCGCCTGCTGATCCTTGCCGTGCCCGCCGCGATCACCGGCGGCATCACCCAGATCAACCAGCTGGTCGGCCAGGCGATCGCCTCGGCCCAGGATGGCGCCATCGCCGCCCTGCAATATGCCGATCGCATCTATCAGCTGCCGCTCGGTGTCGTCGGCATCGCCGTCGGCGTGGTGCTTCTTCCGGAACTGTCGCGCGCGCTCAAGGGCGGCAATCTGCGCGAAGCCGGAAACCTGCAGAACCGCTCGATCGAATTCGTGCTGTTCCTGACGATCCCGGCGGCTTTCGCGCTGTGGATTCTCTCCGACGAGATCATCCGCGTGCTCTACGAGCGCGGCGCCTTCCACGCCCAGAACACCGAGATCGTCGGGTCGATCCTCGCCATTTACGGCATCGGCCTGCCGGCCTTCGTGCTGATCAAGGCGCTGCAGCCTGGATTTTACGCCCGCGAGGATACCAAGACGCCGATGCGCTTTTCCGTTGTCGCCGTCGCCGTCAATTGCGCGGCAGCCCTGACCCTGTTCCCGCGTCTCGGGGCGCCGGGCATCGCAATCGCCGAAGCGACGGCTGGTTGGCTCAGCACCACCCTGCTCTTCGTCACGCTGCTGCGCCGCGGCCATCTCGCGTGGGAATGGGCACTTATGCGGCGGACAGCGCTTCTCATCGTGTCCGCAGCGGTCATGGGCGGCGTGCTTTATTATCTGCGTGGCGTCTTTTCGGCATCGCTCGCCTCCGGTTCGCCGCTCCTGACGAAGATCGGCGCGCTGGGCCTGCTGATTGCCATCTCGATGATCGTCTATTTCGCCGTCGCCTTCCTGATCGGCGGTGCCGATCTCGGCATGATCCGGCGGAATTTGAAGCGGAAAGCTGGAGCCAAACCGGCCCCGCCCGCCGATATCTGACGCGGCGCCCGTGAGATAGATGATCGCGCCACGCTTGTCAGGTCCGCCTGCCTGACCGGCGCTTGGCGGCCAAGAGGCCGCCGCCCCTTCGGCCGCAATAGGCCCATTGGCGCCGGGGACCCGTATCGACGTGGATGATGCCGTTGCAATAGCGGCCGATGCCGCCGATGCCGGGTGCCGTCCTTGCGGCGGCGATGATCCTGCTTTCCGACACGCCGGGCACGCGAATATCTGCGGCCTGACACAGTCGGTGAAGTGAGCCGCGGCGATGCGCGCGGGGGCGGTGACCTGATGTGACCAGCGGGCGTTGCCCGGTGCTGGCAGCAATATGCGCCAATATGCTTCGCAGTCGCGGCGAGAAGCAGTTGGTCATGACCGAAGCGGTCTGGACGGCATAAGCTACGGTTATGCTGTGGGTGGGAAGCCTGACCTTGCGCCGCTTGCCATCTTTGGCTTCGCTGCTGGTGAAGAAGGACAAGGCGAGCAGGCAGGCAAGAGCAATCGAGAAAACGTCACGCATAGCAATCCCCCTTGGCAAATGCCTCACGGCACGTTGGTTTCGGATGCGGCATGCAAACGGCATCGGGCCGCCGCGCGTTTTGGGGCACGGCAGTCGAAAGGGCCCCTTGAAAGATGGGGCTTACGGACAGAATGGTAAATTCATCCAAAATGAAGCAAAATTGTGGAATTCAATATCTGCAACGCGAATTGGAGATCATGGTTTGGCTGCATTTTGTATTAAAGACAAAATTAAATTAGAGAAAAAAATTCTAGTTTGACCTGGGGGTCGCCACGGTCGCGCCAGCTTGGACGAGCGCCGATGTCGATCGGCCCCACGCGTCCGCCGCTACACCCGGATCCGCAAACTGCGTGGACACCTCTTGATCGCTGCCGCGCCTGTGTGCATAAGCCCGCCAACAGCAACAGAGGCCGGGCCCTCCACAAGCCCGAATGAGGACACGATGTCAGACTTCAAGCCGCTCGTTTTTTCCGGCGTCCAGCCCACCGGCAATCTCCATCTCGGCAATTATCTCGGCGCGATCCGCAAGTTCGTGGCACTGCAGGAAAACAACGATTGCATCTATTGCGTCGTCGACCTGCACGCGATCACCGCGCAACTCGTTCATGAGGACATGCGCAGCCAGATACGCTCGATCGCCGCCGCCTTCATCGCCGCCGGCATCGACCCGAAGAAGCACATCGTTTTCAACCAGTCGGCAGTGCCGCAGCATGCCGAGCTTGCCTGGATCTTCAATTGCGTCGCCCGCATCGGCTGGATGGAACGCATGACGCAGTTCAAGGACAAGTCGGGCGGCAAGAACGCCGAGCAGATGTCGCTCGGCCTGCTCGCCTATCCGAGCCTGATGGCCGCCGACATCCTCGTCTATCGCGGCACGCATGTGCCGGTCGGGGACGACCAGAAGCAGCATCTGGAGCTTGCCCGCGATATCGCGATGAAGTTCAACATCGACTTCATGGAACATATCCGCAGGACCAACTACGGCGTCGATATCAAGGTCGGTGAAGAGCCCGTTCACGCCTTTTTCCCGATGGTCGAACCGTTGATCGGCGGCCCCGCACCGCGTGTGATGAGCCTGCGCGACGGGACGAAGAAGATGTCGAAGTCGGACGCGTCCGATCTGTCGCGCATCAACCTGACCGACGACGCCGATGCGATTTCCAAGAAGATCCGTAAGGCAAAGACCGACCCGGATGCCTTGCCGAGCGAGGTCGATGGCCTCAAGGGACGTGCGGAAGCGGACAACCTCGTTGGCATCTATGCGGCCCTTGCCGACAAGACCAAGGGCCAGGTTCTGGAGGAGTTCGGCGGCCAGCAGTTCTCCGTCTTCAAGCCGGCTTTGGTGGACTTGGCGGTCAACGTTCTTGCGCCGATCTCGGGCGAGATGCGCCGCCTGATGGATGACACGACCCACATTGACGGCATCCTGCGCGATGGCGGCGAGCGGGCCCGGGCGAGGGCGGAAGTGACGATGAACCAGGTCCGGGAAATCGTCGGCTTTCTGCAATAAATCGCCGCAAAAGAAACCTTGCAGCCAAAAATATCGGGTGTAAGAGTCCCGCTATGGTTTCAACACGACTCTCACGACTGGAAGGTCACCGCCGCAAATTTATGGCGGTGATCGATGATACGCCGGAATGCGGCCGGGCCGTTCACTATGCCGGCATGAGGGCCAAGAATTCCAACGGCGGCATGGTTCTTCTGTACGTCATTGCCGATGGTGATTTCCAGCAATGGCTTGGCGTCGAAGGCATCATGCGGGCAGAAGCGCGCGAGGAGGCGGAGGCAACGCTCGCCAAGATCGCCCAGACGGTGCGCGAGACGATCGGCATCGAACCGGAGATGGTGATCCGCGAAGGCAGCGCCACCGAGCAGATCTACAGCCTGATCGAGGAAGACCGGGACATCGCGATCCTCGTGCTCGCGGCCGGTTCCGCCAAGGATGGCCCGGGGCCGCTGGTGTCCTCGATTGCCGGCAAGACGGCGGCATTTCCGATCCCGGTGACGGTCATACCGGACAGCCTGACGGATGCGGAAATCGACGCCTTGAGCTGAAGGCAGCATCAGTCGTTTTCATCCTTCCCGCGCGGAATCGGTCCCTGGCGCATCTTGAAGCCGTTGTCCAAACGGCCTATATTTTTGAATAATTCTAAACAGGCTGGTTGAACGTCATCCCGGCCGACGCGGAGAAAGACATGTTCATCCAGACTGAAGCCACGCCGAACCCGGCGACGTTGAAATTCCTGCCCGGCAAGGTGGTCATGGAAAACGGCACGGCCGAGTTCCGTGATGCGGAAGAAGCGGCGGCCGGTTCGGCGCTCGCCTCCCGGCTGTTTATGATTCCCGGCGTCACCGGGGTCTATTTCGGCTACGATTTCATCACCGTGACCAAGGAAGATCAGGAATGGCAGCACCTGAAGCCCGCCATTCTCGGCTCGATCATGGAACACTTCATGTCCGGCCAGCCGGTCATGGCGGTGCAGACCCGCGCCGAAGAGAGCGATCTGGACGGCGAGTTCTTCGACGAAGGTGACGAGACGATCGTCGCCACGATCAAGGAGCTGCTGGAAAGCCGCGTCCGACCGGCCGTTGCCCAGGATGGTGGCGACATCACCTTCAAGGGGTTCCGCGATGGGGTCGTCTTCCTTAACATGAAGGGTGCCTGCTCCGGCTGCCCGTCCTCGACGGCGACGCTGAAGCACGGCGTGCAGAACCTTTTGCACCATTTCATACCCGAAGTGCAGGCGGTTGAAGCCGTCTGAGCGAGCGTTCCAAGTGTCGCTACTTTGCATTGGAATCTGCAACCCATGATCGTCCTGGCCATCGATACGGCTGGGACGGGTTGTTTTGCCGCCGTTTATGACAGCACCGCCGATACCGTGCTGGCCTCCGCCGGCGCCGATATCGGCCGCGGTCATGCCGAGCGGCTCTTGGCCTTCGTCGACCAGGCGCTTGCCGAAAGCGGCAAGGTCTTGGCCGACATCGATCGCATTGCCGTTACCATCGGCCCCGGCTCCTTCACCGGTATCCGGGTCGGCGTTGCCGCAGCGCGCGGCTTCGCTCTCGCCCTGGGCGTGCCGTCGGTCGGGGTGTCCATCCTCGCAGCGCTTGCCAAATCTGCGGCTGGGAAACATCCGAGCCGGCCGGTGCTGGCCGCGATGGATGCGAAACGCGACGAACTCTATTGCCAGATATTCGAGGCGGCCGGCACGCCGCGGACCGAGGCGCAGATCGTCGAGCTTGACGATGCGCGGCGCATGTTCACGGGTTTCGACGGCGTCATCTGCGGCTCCGCCACTAGGCATCTTACCGATGCTCCGTTGCCGGATGTGGCGCAGATCGACGCCGCCGACATCGGCATTGTGGCGCGCCTGGGCGCGGCCGCTGACCCCGCGCAGGGCAAGCCGAGCCCGCTTTATCTGCGCGGGCCGGATGTGAGACCGCAGGCCGGCTTTGCCGTGGCGCGGGCGTAAGAGCGTAAGATGTCGCTGACGGACTATTTCATCCGCAAGCCCGAGTTCGAGATCGTCCCGCTGGAAACGGACGACCTGCCGCAGGCTGCTGCCATCCACCAGCTGCGCTTCGCATCCCCGTGGAGCGATGGCGAACTGCATTCCCTGCTGGTTCAGGACACGGTCTTCGGCTTTGTCGCGCGCCAGAGCAATGCCTATGCCCGGCCTTTGACCGGCGGCTTCGTGCTGTCGCGCGTCGCCGCCGGAGAGGCGGAAATCCTGACGATCGGCGTCGATCCGCGGTTCTCGCGCCAGGGCCTCGGCTGGCGGCTGATGCGGGCAGCGCTGCGCGAGGCGCGTGATCAGGCGGCCGAAGCGGTCTTCCTCGAAGTCGATGAAACCAATGTTGCGGCCATTGGCCTTTATCGCAAGCTCGGTTTTGTCGATGTCGGCAAAAGACGGGCCTATTATCAGGGTGCTGGCGGTACCAGAACCGCAGCCCTTGTCATGCGCCTCGATCTTGGCTAGCCGTACTGGCTTTGAAAGGGGGACGCGCTTGCGCCGCCACGCCGACGAGACAATCACGGATCGAGTTAGACGCTGCGCTGTGGTCTGGCAGCAGGCGTGGAGCTTGCGCGCGTGATCAATTGGCTGCGCGTCACGCTTTGCATGACACTGTTGTTTGTCGCGACGCTCGTTTTGCTTCCGATGCAATTGGTCTTTCTCTGGCTGGACGTGCCGCAGCGTCGCAGGCTCCCGCGTCTCTGGCACCGCATGGCTTGCCGTCTGGTCGGCATTCACGTGCGCGTACATGGCATGCCGGACCGCCAGCGACCGCTGATGCTGGTGTCAAACCATGCGAGCTGGAAGGACATTCTCGTTCTCGGCTCGATTGCCGACGTGGTTTTCGTCGCCAAGTCCGACGTGAAGGCCTGGCCGGTCTTCGGCGTGCTTGCCCGGCTGCAGAAGACGATCTTCATCGAGCGCGACCAGAAGCGCACCACCGGTAACCAGGTCAACGAGATCGGCAAGCGGCTGGCCGATGGCGAGATCGTCGTTCTGTTTCCCGAAGGCACGACGTCCGACGGCAACCGGCTGCTCGAAATCAAGACGGCGCTGTTCGGCGCCGCAGCCGCTGCCGTTCCGTTGTCCCCGACGGGTGTCGTGCACGTCCAGCCGGTTGCCATCGCCTATACCGGCATTCACGGCATGCCGATGGGGCGCTACCACCGGCCGATCGCGGCCTGGCCCGGCGATATCGAGCTCGCACCACATCTGCTCGGTATCCTCTACGAGGGTGCGGTCGATGTGGACGTCATCTTCGGCGAACAGATCACCTATACGCCGCAGAGCAACCGCAAGGCCGTCAGCCGGCAGGTGGAGAAGAGCATCCGTTCCATGCTGGCGCTCAAGCTGCGCGGCCGCTGAACGGCGAAAGGGCTTCAATTTTGCCCCTCTTTGCTCTATGGAACCGCCCATGACACAGGAAACAGCAGTTTTGTCCGCAAAGCCCGAAATGGCGCTCGAAAGCGCAGCAGTCCGCAAGGTTTTTGTGAAGACCTACGGCTGCCAGATGAACGTCTATGATTCCGACCGGATGACCGACGCGCTGGCCAAGGACGGCTATGTCGCGACCGACGTCATGGAAGACGCCGATCTGGTGCTGCTCAACACCTGTCACATCCGCGAGAAGGCGGCCGAAAAGGTCTATTCGGCGCTTGGCCGCCTGCGCGAGCTGAAGAAGAAAAAGGCTGGTGAAGGCCGTGAAATGATGATTGGCGTCGCCGGCTGCGTCGCCCAGGCCGAGGGCGACGAAATCCTGCGCCGCGCACCGGCCGTCGACCTCGTCATCGGCCCGCAGACCTATCACCGCCTGCCGGAAGCCCTGAAGCGCGTCAAGCGCGGCGAGCGGGTGCTCGAGACCGACTACGCGATCGAGGACAAGTTCGAGCATCTGCCGGCGCCGGACAAGGCAAAGACCAGGGCGCGTGGCGTCACCGCCTTTTTGACGGTTCAGGAAGGCTGCGACAAGTTCTGTACCTTCTGCGTCGTGCCCTATACGCGCGGCTCGGAGGTTTCCCGCCCCGTCGCCCAGATCGTTTCCGAAGCGCAGAAACTGGTCGATGGCGGGGTGCGCGAAATCACGTTGCTCGGCCAGAACGTCAATGCCTGGCACGGCAGCGGCCCAAATGGTGAAAAATGGGGGCTTGGCGAGCTTCTCCATCGCCTGAGCGAAATCGAGGGCCTTGCCCGCCTGCGCTATACGACCAGCCACCCGCGTGACATGGACGACAGCCTGATTGCCGCGCACCGCGACCTGCCGCAGCTGATGCCCTATCTGCACCTGCCGATCCAGTCCGGCTCCAACCGTATCCTGAAGGCGATGAACCGGCGCCATACGACGGCCGAATACATCGCGCTCATTGCCCGCATCAAGGCGGCGCGGCCCGATCTTGCGCTGTCCGGCGATTTCATCGTCGGCTTTCCCGGCGAGACCGACGAGGACTTCGCGGATACGCTCAGTCTCGTCGAGACGGTCGGTTATGCACAGGCATTTTCCTTCAAATATTCGACCCGTCCAGGTACGCCGGGCGCCGACCTTGAAGATCAGGTGCCGGAGGATGTGAAGGCCAACCGATTGGAAAGATTGCAGGCTTTGCTGCTGAAGCAGCAGCATGCCTTTGCCGAGCAGTGCGTCGGCAAGACCATCGACCTGCTTCTGGAGAAGCCCGGCCGCATGCCTGGCCAGCTGATCGGCCGTTCGCCCTGGCTGCAGTCGGTGAATGTTGATGCAAAGTCATCGCAAATCGGTGACATTATCAGAGTACGAATCACAGGTACGGGCCCTAACAGTCTGTTTGCCGAGGTGGTAAGCTGAGGGACCGCTAACTCAAGGAGCCTGACCGCTTGAACGGACACGAATTGGTCTCATCATCGCCGCGCCAGTCGAAAACATCCGCGACAGACGTCAATCACTTCGTGCTCACATTTGAGAACAACCGCTTCGCCAGTGAGCTTTTCGGTCAGTTCGATCAGAATCTGAAGCTGATCGAGCAGCGCCTGCACATCGATGCGCGTCCGCGCGGCAATTCGGTTGCGATCTCGGGCGACATGGTCGCCACCAATCAGGCGCGTCGGGCGCTCGACTATCTCTATGGGCGCCTGCAGAACGGCAGCACCGTCGAGGCCTCCGATGTCGAGGGCGCGATCCGCATGGCTGTTGCCGCCGATGACCAGCTGCAGCTTCCGACCCTGGAAAAGAAGGCCAAGCTGAACCTCGCCCAGATTTCCACCCGCAAGAAGACCATTGCCGCCCGCACGCCGACGCAGGATGCCTATATCCGAGCGCTGGAACGGTCCGAGCTGGTCTTCGGCGTCGGCCCGGCCGGCACCGGCAAGACCTATCTCGCGGTGGCCCATGCCGCCCAGCTGCTGGAGCGCGGCGCGGTCGATCGCATCGTCCTGTCGCGTCCCGCCGTTGAGGCCGGCGAACGCCTTGGCTTCCTGCCGGGCGACATGAAGGACAAGGTCGATCCCTATCTGCGGCCGCTCTATGACGCGCTCTACGACATGATGCCGGGCGACAAGGTCGAGCGGGCGATCACCGCCGGCGTCATCGAAATCGCCCCGCTCGCCTTCATGCGTGGCCGCACCCTCGCCAATGCCGCCGTCATTCTCGACGAAGCGCAGAACACGACTGCGATGCAGATGAAGATGTTCCTGACGCGTCTTGGTGAAAACGGCCGCATGATCGTCACCGGGGATCCGAGCCAGGTCGACCTGCCGCGTGGCGTCAAGTCCGGCCTCGTCGAGGCGCTGCAGATCCTGCGCGGCGTCGAAGGCGTGTCCGTCGTCCGCTTCAAGGATGCCGATGTCGTGCGCCATCCGATGGTTGCCCGTATCGTCCGCGCCTACGAGGCATCGACCGCCGTGCATGACGAAAGCGAGCAGAGCGACCGCTAGGGCGGCCGCAGCCAGTCATGACCACCCTTGATATCCAGATCAGCGTCGAGGAGGGCCCGTGGCCCTCCGAGGCCGAACTCCAGTCGCTCAGCGATCGCGTCCTCGGCGCGGCCGCCGATTTCCTCCGTCGCGAGGAAAAACAGCCGTTTCCGAAAATGCCGCCGGAAGTCTCGCTGGTTTTTACCGACGATGCTTCCATCCGCGAGATCAATGCGGAATGGCGCAACCAGGACAAGCCGACCAATGTGCTTTCATTCCCGGCTTTTCCGCTGACGCCCGGCAAGATGCCGGGGCCGATGCTCGGCGACATCATTCTTGCCCAGGAAACGCTGGTGCGTGAAGCGCAGGCTCTCGGCAAGCCTTTCGACGAGCATCTGAGCCATCTCCTGGTGCATGGATTTCTGCATCTTTTCGGCTATGATCACATGGAAGAGAACGATGCCGAAAGAATGGAGAGCCTCGAGACTCGCATTTTGGCCGGTCTTGGGCTATCTGATCCCTATGGGGACAGTGATCCCGTATGATAGTTTGGAACGATGAGCGATTTTAGAACACAGCCGGCCGCGGCTGTAAGAGATGAGGCAGAAGCCTCCAGTCAGGACGAAGCGGGCAGTAGTAGCACCGTCCAGAAGCCTGAGAGCGGCAAATCCGGCTCCTCCTTCTGGAGCCGTGCGGCCCGAATTTGGCGTGCCGGCAGCAGCTCCAGCATTCGTGAAGATCTCGCTGACGCGTTGATGACCGATCCCGGCGCCGATACCGCCTTCTCGCCGGCCGAGCGGGCCATGCTCAACAACATTCTCCGCTTCCGCGAGGTGCGCGTCGAGGACGTGATGGTGCCGCGTGCCGATATCGAAGCGGTCGATCTCTCGATCACCATCGGCGAGCTGATGGTGATCTTCGAGGAATCCGGCCGTTCGCGCATGCCGGTCTATAGCGAGAGCCTCGATGATCCGCGCGGCATGGTGCACATCCGCGACCTGCTTTCCTATGTTACCAAGCAGGCGCGCAACAAGCGCCGCAGCGGCAGCCGTTCCCCCGCGAGTGTTGCAAACACTGCCGAAAAAACAGAAAAGCCGGCGCGCCAGCCGAAGCCGGGCTTCGATTTGGGACGCATCGATCTGTCGAAGACCGTCGAAGAGGCCGGCATCATCCGCCAGGTGCTGTTCGTGCCGCCGTCGATGCACGCATCCGACCTGATGCAGCGCATGCAGGCGGCCCGTATCCAGATGGCGCTGGTCATCGACGAATATGGCGGCACCGACGGTCTCGCCTCGCTCGAGGATATCGTCGAGATGGTCGTCGGCGATATCGAGGACGAGCATGACGATGAAGAGGTGATGTTCGCCAAGACCTCCGACGACGTGTTCGTCGCCGACGCCCGCGTCGAGCTGGAGGAGATCGCCGCAGCGATCGGGCCGGATTTCGACGTGCGCGAGCAGCTTGAGGACGTCGATACGCTGGGTGGCCTGGTCTTTGCGTCGCTCGGCCGTATTCCGGCCCGCGGCGAAGTTGTCCAGGCGATCCCGGGTTTCGAATTCCAGGTGCTCGATGCCGATCCGCGCCGGGTGAAACGTGTGCGGATCGTCCGCAAACGTCCTCCGGCCCGCCGCCGCCCCTTCAAGGGCGACGAGGATGCGCCGGTCGAGGCAACGTCGTTCGCCAGCGACGAGAAATCCTTGCGCGAAACGGGATAAAGCTTCGCTTTCCGTAACCGGGCGCCGTATCGAGGCACGACAAGCAGTCACTTTTTTGGAAAACTGCGGGCGTGATTCGAATGGGCGGCTTGCGCCCACCGCACGCCTCGCCTGGCAATGTGCGGTTCACGCCGGTTTGGGGGAATGAATGGAGTGGCTTGCGGGCAGGATCATGCTGTTGTCTGGCGCGCGCCGGGCGCTTGTCGCCTTTACCGCCGGACTGGTCGCCGTCCTCTCCCTGCCGCCTTTCGGTATCTTCGCCGCGCCGTTTCTGTCTTTCCCCGTTCTCGTCTGGCTCATAGACGGCGCTTCGGGCAATCCGGATCATGGGGCGCTGCGGCGTAGCCTTCCCGCATTCTTCGTCGGCTGGTGTTTTGGTTTCGGCTATTTCCTCGGTGGTCTCTGGTGGCTGGGCAATGCGCTGCTCGTCGAGGCCGACGAATTCGCCTGGGCCGTGCCGCTTGCCGTCGTCGGGCTGCCGGCCTTTCTTGCCTTCTTTTATGCTTTTGCGGCGGCGCTCGCCCGCCTTCTCTGGTCGGACGGCGTGGGTCGCATCGCCGCGCTCGCCTTCGCCTTCGGACTGTTCGAGTGGCTGCGCAGCTTCATCCTCACCGGCTTTCCCTGGAACGCAATCGGCTATGCGGCCATGCCTGTGCCGCTGATGATGCAGTCGGCGGCGGTGATCGGCCTCGCCGGCGTCAACATGCTGGCCGTCTTTGTCTTTGCGTCGCCGGCCCTGATCGGTACCCGCAAGGGGCTACGGACGGGCCTGTGTCTTACCGCACTTCTCGTTGCAGCCCATTTCGGTTACGGATTTTACCGGCTGAACCAGCCGCTGCCTTTGCCTGCAGATCCGGCCGTCACCATCCGTCTCGTCCAGCCGCTGATCGATCAGTCCAAGAAGTTCGATGACAGCGAGCGGCGCGCGATCTTCGAGGAGCATCTCAAGCTTACCGAAGCGCCTGCGGAGAATGGCGGCAAGCGTCCGGACGTCGTGATCTGGCCGGAAACTGCCGTGCCGTTCATCCTGACCGAAAATCCGGATGCGCTCATCAGGATTTCCGATGTCCTGCAGGAGGGCCAGATCCTCATCGCCGGAGCGGTCCGGGCCGAGGATGCAGGGGCCGGCCAGCCGCCGCGCTATTACAATTCAATCTATGTGATCGACGATCGCGGCCAGATCGTAGGCGCTTCCGACAAGATGCACCTCGTGCCCTTCGGAGAGTACTTGCCGCTCGAAAGCCTGCTGGTGTCGGCCGGCTTGAACGCGATTGCAGCCGACATGCCCGGCGGCTTCTCGTCGGCAGCGACACGCTTGCTCCTCACCTTGCCGGGCGGCAAGACGCTTTACCCGCTGATTTGCTATGAGGCGATCTTCCCGCGGGAGATCGGCAATGATGCCCTGGCCGCGAATGCACTGCTGAATATCACCAATGATGCCTGGTTCGGCAACACGCCTGGCCCCTACCAGCATTTCCAGCAGGCGCAGCTGCGCAGCGTCGAGACGGGCCTGCCGCTGATCCGCGATGCCAATACCGGCGTATCGGCAATCGTCGATGCGCGCGGCGAGGTCGTCACCGGTTTTCCGTTCGGCACCCGCGGATTCGTGGACACAATCTTGCCGGGAAAGATTGCTCTGCCGATGACCCCACAGGAACAAGGCAGAAACGGGTTGTTGCTCGCAGGCCTCCTATTCGGCCTCGCGATTATTTCCCGCGCTAGTTTTATTTTCCGAGAGAATTGACCAAAAACCCCTAAAATTGCATAGTAGCTTCTACCAATGATCCTTACCTATGTTTCAGAGGGTTTCCGCCCGGCAGCACAACGTAGCGTGTGTAGTCAGCTCTCTGTAAGTGGCCAGGTTATGGGGCAACTGCAACTCGCTTATTAGGAAACCGTTATGATAGAGAACAAGAAGAAGCCGAACCCGATCGACATCCATGTCGGTAGCCGGATTCGCCTTCGCCGCACCATGCTGGGCATGAGCCAGGAAAAGCTCGGTGAGAGCCTTGGGATCACCTTCCAGCAGATTCAGAAGTACGAAAAAGGGACCAACCGGGTCGGCGCAAGCCGTCTTCAGAACATTTCGAGCATTCTGAATGTTCCGGTATCCTTCTTCTTCGAAGACGCACCGGGCGAGAGTTCGTCCTCCGGTTCGTCAGGCCTGGCCGAAGCCTCCAGCTCGAACTATGTGGTTGATTTCCTGTCGTCTTCGGAAGGGCTTCAACTCAACCGCGCCTTCGTCAAGATCGGCGATCCCAAGGTGCGCCGCAAGCTGGTAGACCTGGTCAAGGCCCTGGCAGTCGAAGCGGAAGCCGAATAAGGCCGACGCGAGGCGAAACTGAAAAAAAGCGGCCGGATAGGGCCGCTTTTTTTGTGCCTGTGCAAGACAGGCAACGGCCCTGCTGGGCCGAGTGTTCATTGCCGCAAATCCCGCTTAAACCCCCAAAAAGCGGGAAAAACGTTCCCATAACGCACATATAAAGATATATTTATGTCCTTGTGTGCTTGTCTTTTGGTGGCATTATCACTAACACGTTCGAAGCCGTTTTTTTCTTTGAGGGGACTTCCCGCATGCGCGCAAACTACCTGTTTACGAGTGAGTCCGTGGCAGAAGGCCATCCGGACAAGGTCTGTGACCGAATCTCGGATGAAATCGTTGATCTTGTGTATCGTGAAGCTGCAAAAACGGGCGTTGACCCCTGGACGGTTCGCATCGCCTGCGAAACGCTGGCAACGACCAACCGGGTGGTTATCGCCGGCGAAGTCCGCGTGCCCGATACCCTGTTGAAGAAAGACAAGGACGGCAACGTCGTAAAGGATGCGGCGGGGCATCCGCTGATCAATCCCGCGAAATTCAAGGCTGCCGCCCGCAAGGCGATCCGTGAGATCGGCTATGAACAGGCTGGCTTCCACTGGAAAACCGCAAAGATCGATGTGCTGCTGCATCCCCAGTCCGCTGACATCGCCCAAGGCGTAGACAACGCTGCCGACAAGCAGGGCGACGAAGGTGCCGGCGACCAGGGCATCATGTTCGGCTATGCTTGCCGCGAAACCGCCGACCTCATGCCGGCGCCGATCTATTACTCGCACCGCATCCTGGCCCTGCTCGCAACTGCCCGCAAGGCAGGGCAGGGTGATGCCGGCCTGCTTGGTCCGGATGCAAAGAGCCAGGTCACCGTCCGGTATGTCGATGGCAAGCCGAGCGAAGTGACGTCGATCGTCCTGTCGACGCAGCATCTCGACGGCAACTGGGACTCGGCCAAGGTTCGCGCCGTTGTCGAGCCCTATATCCGCGAAGCACTGCACGACATCGAAATCGCCGACGACTGCAACTGGTACATCAATCCGACGGGCAAATTCGTCATTGGCGGTCCTGACGGCGATGCGGGCCTGACCGGCCGCAAGATCATCGTTGATACCTATGGCGGCGCAGCTCCCCATGGCGGTGGCGCGTTCTCCGGTAAGGACACGACCAAGGTCGACCGCTCGGCGGCCTATGCCGCCCGCTATCTGGCCAAGAACGTCGTTGCCGCCGGCCTGTCCGATCGCTGCACGATCCAGATTTCCTACGCGATCGGCGTTGCCCAGCCGCTGTCGATCTATGTCGATCTGCATGGCACCGGCAAGGTGACCGAGGATCAGGTCGAGCAGGCCATCCGCAAGACGATGGACCTGTCGCCGTCCGGTATCCGCCGCCACCTCGACCTCAACCGGCCGATCTACGCGAAGACCTCCGCCTACGGCCATTTCGGCCGCAAGGCTGGCCGCGACGGCTCCTTCTCCTGGGAAAAGCTCGATCTGGTCAAGCCGCTCAAGGACGCCCTGAAAGAGGACACTCTGAAGGCCGCTTGACCCGGCCTCTGGACGAGTGACGGAAGAAGACAGTAAAGAGCGGGTGTTTCCTTCTGGGAGGCACCCGCTTTTCTATCGCCGAGAGACCGCACGCATGACCGAACAGCACCGCAGCCGCTCGACCGAAGCCTTCTTCGGACGCCGCAAGGGCAAGCCTTTGCGTGCGCTGCAGGCAACTCACCTCGAAACCGTGCTACCGCTTCTTCGGCTGGATCTGGCGGCGCCGGCGCCGTCGGACCTCAAGACGCTGTTCAGGCATCCTGTCGGCACGGTCAGGCTCGAGATCGGGTTCGGCGGCGGCGAACATCTGATCCATCGGGCCGTCGAAAGCCCGTCCACCGGCTTCATCGGCGTCGAGCCCTTCGTCAATTCCATGGCGAAGCTGGTCGGCCATATCGAGGAGCGGGGCGCTGAAAACATCCGCCTCCACGACGACGACGCGACGCAGGTGCTGGACTGGCTGCCGGAGGCTTCGATCGACCACATCGATCTGCTCTATCCGGATCCCTGGCCGAAGCGGAAGCACTGGAAGCGCCGTTTCGTCTCAAAGGTCAATCTCGATCGGTTTGCCCGCGTGCTGAAACCCGGCGGCGTGTTCTGCTTCGCCTCGGATATCGATACCTATGTCAACTGGACGCTGTTGCACTGCCGCGACCATGCGGCGTTCGACTGGACGGCGGAGAATGCAGCCGACTGGCTGACGCCCTATCCCGGTTGGCCGAGCACGCGCTACGAGGCCAAGGCGCGGCGGGAAGGGCGAAAGTCCGCCTATCTGACGTTCCGGCGGGTCTGATCTTTCCGGTCAACGGACCCGAAACAAGCCGTTCTCGTAAACGACAAGTCCTTCCGTTGCATGGATACGCAGGTGGTGTGCGGCCTGCTTGCGGCATTTCTCGGAGAGGTTCATGCGTCGATTGCACCAGCGACGCCAGCCTGCATGCGAGAACGCCGCCTCAATTGCTTCGGTCAGGCCAATGCCATGAACTGTTCTAAGTTCTTTTATGGTCTGTGGCCAATCCGAGTGTAGTCGGAACATCCGGTCGGCGGTCTCCCATTTGGATTCTGACATCGACCACGACGCAGTATTTCAGTGCAGGCTGACCGTCTTCAGGTCGTCTTCGGCCGCTTTGAAGAAGGTGCTGGAACGGTTGTCGGTCAGGAGGATCGGCGTGCCGTCGGCACCGAACAGGGCCCATAGGTCAAGGCCCGGATCCATGTCGGGGGCTTCCGGGAAGACGCGCGACACTTCGTCCGACCGCATCTTGCGGATATAGCCGACTTCACCGGCGCCGAGATGCGCCAGATCGTTCTTCGACAGGGCTGTGCTGACGTGTTTCAATCCCATGAGACGTACTCCGTGGCTTTGCGGCACCTTCTGCCCTGAAAGGGCATGCTGGAACCGCAACTCATTGATTTTCTGCACGAAGTTCACGGCCGTCTTGGGTTGCCGGGAGCCTCGAAGCAGCCGGCAAAGCATGCCGGTATCCTACTCTGGGACTAAAATATTAATTTTCTTTACCATGCGGACGGGTTCCGGCCGGATGAGGTCGACGGACAGCAGGCCGTTCTTCAATTCCGCCTTGGAAACCAGCATGCCGTCGGCAAGCACGAACATCCGCTGAAACTGGCGCGCCGCGATGCCGCGGTGCAGGTAATCGCGCTCTCCGGTTTCGGACTGGCGGCCGCGGATGATCAGCTGGTTTTCCTCGGTCGTCACGTCGAGATCGTCTTCGGAGAAGCCGGCAACCGCCAGCGTGATCCGCAGACGCTCCTGCTCGCCGGACGATTCGTCTCCGCGGATGCGCTCGATATTGTAAGGAGGGTAGCCATCATTGCCCTTGGCGATCCGCTCAAGGGTCTTTTCCATGGCATCGAACCCGAGCAGCAGCGGGCTCGTAAAAGGCGTAATCCGGGTCATACAGTAGTCCTTGGCTCTCAAGCGACCGTTTGCGGACCCGCGAGGCGGCATCCACGAAGTAGAATATGGTAGCTGTGCGCAGCAAGCGCAAGACGCTTGCGCCGGGCAAGCAGGCAAATCATAGTCCGCTCGCTGATTTGGAAGGAGACTCGCATGACCGCGCCGAGAAAGATCATCATCGATACAGATCCGGGGCAGGACGATGCCGCCGCGATCATGCTGGCGCTCGGCAGCCCGGACGAACTCGACGTGCTCGGCATCACGGCCGTGGCCGGCAATGTTCCCGTTGCACTCACGTCCCGCAACGTCCGGGTCATCTGCGAACTTTGCGGCCGTCGCGATGTGAAGGTGTTCGCCGGCGCCGACAGGCCGCTTTTCCGCCAGCTCGTGACCGCCGAACATGTACATGGCAAGACCGGCCTCGACGGACCCGTGGTCGACGAACCGACCATGCCGCTGCAGCCGCAGCATGCGGTGGATTTCATCATCGAGACGTTGCTTGCCGAGGAGCCCGGCACCGTCACGCTCTGCACTCTGGGGGCGCTCACCAACATCGCCCTGGCGCTGAACAAGGCTCCTGAAATCGCGCCGCGTGTGCGCGAACTCGTGATGATGGGCGGCGGCTTCTTCGAGGGCGGCAACATCACGCCATCAGCAGAATTCAACATCTACGTCGATCCGGATGCCGCCGAGATCGTCTTCAAGTCCGGCATCCCGATCGTCATGATGCCGCTCGATGTCACCCACCGGGTGCTGACCTACAAGGCCCGCGTCGAAAGGATCAAGGCGATCGGCTCGCCGGCTGCCGTCGCCATGGCCGAGATGCTGGAATTCTTCGAACGCTTCGATGTCGAAAAATACGGCTCCGATGGCGGCCCGCTGCACGATCCGACCGTCATCGCCTATCTCCTGCGCCCGGACCTGTTCAAGGGCCGCGATTGCAATGTCGAGATCGAGACGAAATCGGACCTGACGGTCGGTATGACCGTGGTCGACTGGTGGCAGGTGACCGGCCGCAAGCACAATGCCAAGGTCATGCGCGAGATCGACGATCAGGGCTTCTTCGACCTTTTGACAGAGCGTTTGGCGCGGCTCTAAAGTCCTGAACGGCTATTCCCTGCATTGGCATACACTGACGGCGCCGTAGGGCGCCGTCCTTGCGTTTGCCTCAGCTCTTGGGGCGCGTGGCCCAGCCTATTGCTGGGTTGTCGTGCCGGTTGCCGGTGTGCCCGTCGCCGGTGTGTCGGTTGCCGGCTTTTCCGTCGAAGGGGTTTCGACAGCTGGCACGTTCACATTCACATCGGTTTGGCTACCGCCGCCGTTGATGTCGATAACGCCGGTAAACATCAGCAATGCGCCGATGACGACAAGCGCCAGAATGACCGCCACGGCCCATCCGGCATTTCCGCCACCGCCTGTGTTGATAACGGTTGGTTCACGATCAGCCATCTCGGCTCCTCCGGGTTGATATTGCAGCTTGAACGCAGAAGTGACGCGGAAGTTCCCCCATAGGTTGGCGGTGGTCATCCGGCGAAGCAAATTGCTGGCGATGGGGGCGCTGGCGGCAATGACATGCCCGCGGACCAAACAGAAACGGCGCCACGCGGGCGCCGTTTGCATGGGTGGTTGTTGCAGGCAGCCCTGCGGCTCAGAACTCCTCCCAGTTATCCTGGGAAAGTGCCGTGTTGCCGGAAACCTGCGGCACGGCCTTTGGCGCTGGGGCGACATGACGTGTCGGCGCCGGCTTGGCGGGGGCGCCGTAGCTCGCAGCCTTGGACGGTGCTCGCATCTTGTCGGCGGTGTTGCGCAGCATTTCGGCTGACGACTGGCCCTGGCGCGCGACGTGGAAGCGGGAGACGAGCGTGCTGAGCGCGCGGGCCTCTTCGTTCAGCGCCATGCTGGCGGCGGTGGTTTCTTCCACCATCGCAGCGTTCTGCTGCGTCACCTGGTCCATCTGGTTGACGGCCGTGTTGATTTCCTTGAGGCCGACGGCCTGTTCGGAGGCCGAGCCGGAGATCTGGCGGATCAAGCCGTTGATCTGCACCACCTGGTCGGCGATCTTCTGCAACGCCCCGCCGGCACGACCGACGAGGTCGACGCCCTCGCGCACCTGGCCGGCCGAGGTGTTGATCAACGTCTTGATCTCCTTGGCGGCGTTGGCCGAGCGCTGTGCGAGTTCGCGCACTTCCTGGGCGACGACCGCGAAGCCCTTGCCGGCGTCGCCGGCGCGGGCGGCTTCGACGCCGGCATTGAGCGCAAGCAGGTTGGTCTGGAAGGCGATTTCGTCGATAACGCCGATGATGCGGCTGACTTCGCCCGACGACTGCTCGATGCCCTTCATCGCGGCGATCGCCTTCTGCACGACTTCACCCGATTGCTCGGCGTCGCTGCTGGCGGTCTCGACCGATTTTGCCGCGACCTTGGCATTGTCGGCGCTGGCATTGACCTGCGAGGTCAGCTGGTCGAGCGCGGCTGCCGTTTCCTCCAGGCTTGCGGCCTGCTGTTCGGTGCGATGCGAGAGGTCGTTGGCGGCGTTGCTGATTTCGCTGGTGCCGGTGCCGATGTTGACGACGGAGGTGTTGACCGTCTGGATCGTCTCTTCGAGGCTCTCCATGGCGGAGTTGAAGTCACTCTTCAGCTGCGCATATTCGCCGGGGAAATCCTCGATGATCCGATAGGCAAGGTCGCCGGAGGAGAGCTGCGAGAGGCCCTTGGCCAGCTTGGCGACGATGTCGCGCTGGGTAGCGTTCGCCTCAGCGCGTTCGGTCTCGGACTGGCTGCGCTGCAGTTCGGATTGCAGGCGCTCGTGTTGTGCTTCCGCTTCCAGCCGCTTGCTGTCGGCCAGCTGGTGGCGGAAGCCTTCCAGCGCCTTGGCAACGGAACCGGTCTCGTCAGTGCGTTCCTGGCCGGAAACCGGCGCGGTGTAGACGCCCTTGCTCAGGTTCTCGACGTCGCTGACCAGGCCGGCAAGCGGCTTCTGGACGAAGCGGCGAACGGCGAGATAGAGGCCGAGCAGCACGGCGCCGAGCACGATCAAGCCGCCCACGATCATCATGTAGGTCTGGTCGACGACCGGCGCATTGATCGCCGTTTGCGGCACGTCGACGAGGACGACCCAGGTCGTGTTCACGTCGGGCAGCGCGAAGGGGTAGACGACGCGGTCGAAGGTCTCATGGCCGTCATAGCTCAGGTTGTGGATCATGCCGGGCTGAGAGGCGGCAAGCGCGTTCTTCACCACATCGGCACCGATGCCGTCATAGTCCTTCATCAGCAGGTCCGGGATCGGGGCGACAAGCCACTTGCCGCTCTGCGACAGCAGCGTCACGCGGCCGGAACCGAAGGGGTGCATGTCCTTCACCTTGTTGGCAAGCGAGGTCAGCGACACATCGACGCCGGAGACGCCGAGCAGCTTGCCGTTCGAGATGACCGGGTAGGCGATCGAGGACATGGAGTTGTTGTCGCCGGTCGTGGTCTCCGTGTAAGGCGCCGTCATCGCGCCCTTGAGGCTCTTGGCCGCCAGCGCGTACCATTCGGCCGGGTAGTCGGAATCGAAGGTCGAGAAGTCGATACCGGTCTTGCCCTTCGTCCAGTAGGGATTGAGCATTCCATCCTTGGCGGCGCCAAAATCCTTCTTGCCGGCATAGTCCTTGGCCTTGCCGTCAAAGGCGTTCTGTTCCTCGGCAAACCAGCTGCCGAACGCGAAGGCGTTCTTCTCGACATTGGCCTTCAGCATGTCGACGACGCCCTTGCGGTCGAGATAACCGCCTTCGTGGCCGCGGCCGATCACGCCGGCCGTCGAGCGGGCAGCACCGGCAAGCTCGGCGATGTTGCTGGCGATGTCGGATGCGATCGCCTTCGCTTCGGTGCGCGCCTGATCCAGCACCAGCGTTTCGACACGGTCCTGGGTCTGGGAAATCAGCACATAGTTGGAGGCAAGAAGGACGAGCGCAATGATGCCGCCCGTCACCGCGATCAGTTTGGTCGCCAGCGATTTGGCTTGGAACTTGAACATGAATGTCCCCGCATGGTGAAGTCCGCGGGTTCAAGCCGCGGCGTGACGCGATCTATTTTGGGAGATGCTCCGTCATGGAGCGCCAGATGCCGACCGACATCGTAAGGCCGCCCTTGATCCTCGGAAGACGAGCCTTTGTAATTGCTTGAATAGCGCGATATTTATTAAAATTAGCACAACGCAATTTGGCTAGATCGAGCGTTTCATGGATAAATCAAACGCTTATGCCACAGGGGCGACGTTCAGTGTCCTGATTGCGCAGACGTTCGACTGTGGCCGATGCAATCAGGCTCTTGCATCGACCTCGGTGGCTTCCGGGATGGCCGGCTGCGCACCGGCTTTCAGGCAGGCGAGCGAGCCGGCGACAGCGGCACGGCGAAGCGCCTTGTCGAAATCGAGACCCGCGTCGAGGCTGGCTGCGAGATAACCGCAGAATGTGTCGCCGGCGCCGACGGTATCGACCGGCTCGATTTTCAGCCCCTTGGCGCGATGCACATTGCCGTTGCGCACGGCAACGACGCCTTCGGCGCCGAGCGTCACGATCACCGTCTGCCCCGTTTCAAGCGACAGGCTTTGCATTGCCTCAATGCGTTCTTCTGACGACAAACCTTCACGGCCGGCCAAAAGCTCGAATTCCGTCTCGTTGGCAACGACGATATCGGCCAGGCGCCCGAGCCGCGCGGCTTCGGACGTCAGCGGGGCGATGTTGATGATCGACGTGATGCCTTTGGTCTTGGCTGCCGTCAGCGCCCTTTCCACCGAGGCCGGCGGGATTTCGAGCTGCAGCATCAGCGTGTCCCCGGCGCCCATGGCGTCAACGGCAGTCGTGGCATCGCTTTGGCTCACAGTGCCGTTTGCGCTGGCAACGACAACGATGACATTCTCCCCATCACCGCCGACGAGGATGTGCGCAGTGCCGGTGGGTTCGCTCACCGTTTTTGTCAGGGAAAGGTCGGTCCCGGCCTGCTTCAGCAGCGCCAGCGCGCCATCGGCAAAACTGTCCGACCCGACGGCACCCGCCATGCGCACAGCCGCTCCGGCGCGCCGCGCCGCGAGCGCCTGATTGGCCCCCTTGCCGCCGGCGGCCGTCGAGAAACCCGTGCCGGCAACGGTCTCGCCGGGCTTCGGCAGCCGCGCCGTGGTGGCGATCAGGTCCATGTTGATGGAACCGAAAACTGTAATCATCTGAAGTGTCTCCCGGCAGGCGATTTTTGCCGGACAGTGCCCGAGACGGTCAGTCCTCGTCAACCACCCGCAGCTTCAATTGCCCCAGACGATTGTCAAAGGATTTCGGTTCCGGTTTGGTATCGGGTGATGCGCCGGCGGTTTCTAGATCCAGCGCCTCGATCCTGGTGCCGCGCCGCTTGAGCTTCTCCGACGAGGTCAGGATGTCGTCGACATCCTTCTGCGTCGTGAGAAAATGACCGTGCAGCTTGCGCACCCGGTCGTCGAGCCGGGTCAGGTCCTCCATCAGCCGGATCACCTCGCCCTGGATCAGATGCGCCTGTTCGCGCATTCGGGCATCGCGCAGGATCGCCTGGATGACCTGGATCGACAGCATCAGCAGCGACGGCGAGACGATGACGATCCGCGCCCGGTGCGCCTTCTGGACGATCGCCTCGAAATTCTCGTGGATTTCGGCAAAGATCGATTCGGAGGGCACGAACAGGAACGCGGTATCCTGGGTCTCGCCGGCGATCAGGTATTTGCCTGAAATATCCCGGATATGCACCTCCATGTCGCGGCGGAACTGTTGCGCGGCCTGCCGGGAGGCTTCCGGATCGACGGCGTTGCGGATCGCATTCCAGCCTTCCAGCGGAAACTTGGCGTCGATCACCAGCGCCGGCTGCCCGTTCGGCATCCGGACCGTGCAGTCCGGCCGCGATCCATTCGACAGCGTCGTCTGGAAGGCATAGGAGCCCATCGGCAGGCCGTCGGCGATGATCGTTTCCATGCGCGACTGGCCGAAGGCGCCGCGCGTCTGCTTGTTGGAAAGAATGCTCTGCAGTCCTGCCATGTCCTTGGCCAGCGACTGGATATTGGTCTGCGCCGTGTCGATTACGGCAAGCCGCTCCTGCAGCCGGCGCAGGTTCTCGTGCGTCGCCTTCGTCTGCTCGCTGATCGAGGCGCCGAGCCGGTGCGTCATGCCGTCGATCCTCTGGCTGATCGACTGGTTGAGCTCGGATTGGCGCGCGCCGAACACTTCCGCCATCGCCGCAATGCGGCCTTGCATCTCCGTCTGTGCGGCAAGCAGCGCGGTCATCCGCTGTTCCGCCTCCAGCGCAGCTTGCCGGGCACGCTGCCGCCGAAGCACACTCGGAATGCCGGCGATGAGCAGCATCGCAATGGCGACGAACAGGCCCATGCCGAGTGTTACGGAATAGGCGCCGACGATGAAAAGAGGCTGGTCGAAGGTGAGTGTCACAGGTTCCATGGGCGCAGCCTAAGCGGATTCGGCAGGAGTGACCAGATCAAAACAAGAACATTGGTGAAGCAATTGACATAACCTGCCGAAATTCCCGGCAAAAATCGTGAAACGAGAATTCCATCAATGCGAAAGATCGGCTATGGGAGCCACATGACCATCAAGCCGCTCATCATTCTCCCCGATCCCGTGCTGCGCCAGCTTTCCAAGCCGGTGGAAACGGTCGATGCCGATGTCCGCCGTCTTGCCGACGACATGCTCGACACCATGTATGACGCGCCCGGCATTGGCCTGGCAGCGATCCAGATCGGCATTGCGAAGCGCATGCTCGTCATCGATCTTGCGAAGGAAGGCGAGGAAAAGCAGCCGCTGGTCTTCATCAACCCGCAGATCGTCAAGTCTTCCGACGAGCGCTCGGTCTACGAGGAAGGCTGCCTGTCGATCCCGGATTACTATGCCGAGGTCGAGCGCCCGGCCGCAATCACCGTCGACTATGTCGATCGTGACGGCAAGCAGCAGACGGTGGATGCGGATGGCCTCTTGGCGACCTGCCTGCAGCACGAGATCGACCACCTGAACGGCGTGCTGTTCATCGATCATATCTCCAAGCTCAAGCGCGAAATGGTGATCCGCAAATTCACCAAGGCCGCCAAGGTCCGCGGCGCCAAGGCGATTTAAGGCCTGCATTGAAAATGATGACCTTCGGGCCTATGATATCACTGATATCATCGTGGAGGTTGCGCATGGGCGATCTGCTGATCCGAAATATCTCCGATGCTTTGAAGCGCGACATCGCCGCTGCGGCCGATCGCACGGGGCGCAGTCTTTCCGACGAAGCCAAGGATCTTTTGCGCAAGGGCCTGATTGCCGAGAAGGATATCAAGCCGGTGGAAGAACAATCCGCTTACGATGTTCTGCGCGCGGCTTTTGGCGCAGACGTGGGATTGGGTGACGATTTCGCCGCTATTCTGGATGAAGTGGAAGCCGAGCGGAAGAAGGACTTTGGCCGCCCGCCGGTGGAATTTGAATGATCGTCCTCGATACGAACATCATTTCGGAACTCATAAAATCATCTCCGGATCGAAATGTCGTCCTATGGTTTCGGCGTGAGGCTCAATCCAACTTGTATTTGAATTCCGTTGTCGTCATGGAGCAATCGTTCGGCGCAGAGCGGTTTTATCTGCGTACAGGTTCGGACCGATATATTCGGTCACTGGAAAATCTGCTGGCGACCCAGTTTCGAGGACGTGTCTTGGAATTTGTAGAAGGAACCCCCGTCCTTTCCGGCCGCCTCCGTGCCAAGCGTGAAAGCATCGGCCGCCCGATCTCGGTTCAGGACGCCATGATCGCCGCGATCTGTCTTTCCCACGATGCGACGCTGGCGACGCGCAACACAAAAGACTTCGAGGGGCTTGATTTGAAGCTCGTAAACCCGTTTGAAGAGGCCTGATCAGAACGGGAGTCCGCGCGCCGTGCCGCTTCGCATCATCTTCATGGGAACGCCCGAATTTTCGGTTCCGACATTGGCGGCGTTGGCCGAGGCCGGCCACAAGATCGTTGCCGTCTATACCCAGCCGCCGCGCCCCGGTGGCCGGCGGGGGCTCGATCTGCAGAAATCGCCGGTGCACCAGGCGGCGGAGCTGCTCGGCATCGAGGTGCTGACGCCCGTCAACTTCAAGGACGCCGCCGACCGGCAGACCTTTCGCGATTTCGATGCGGATGTGGCGGTCGTCGTCGCCTATGGCCTGCTTTTGCCGGAGGAAATCCTCAACGGGACGCGGCTCGGCTGCTACAACGGCCATGCCTCGCTCCTGCCGCGCTGGCGGGGTGCTGCACCGATCCAGCGGGCGATCATGGCGGGCGACCATGAGACCGGCATGATGGTGATGAAGATGGACAAGGGGCTCGACACCGGCCCTGTGGCGCTGACCAAGGTCGTGGCCATCGGCAACGAGATGACGGCGGGTGAACTGCACGACAGGCTGATGCTGGCTGGAGCGGACCTGATGAAGGACGCCATGGACAAGCTTGACGGCGGCGACCTGCCGCTGACGCCGCAGGCGGAGCATGGCGTCATCTATGCCGCCAAGATCAGCAAGGCGGAAACGCGGATCAATTTCTCCAGAACGGCGGCCGAGGTTCACAATCATATTCGCGGTCTCTCGCCTTTTCCCGGCGCCTGGTTCGAAGTCGAAATCGGCGGCAAGATGGAGCGGGTCAAGGTTCTCTCGTCCGCCGTCGAAAAGGTGGGTGGCGAAACCGGCACCGCCCTGTTCGACGACCTGACGATTGCCTGCGACAATGGTTCGGTGCGGCTGACACGCCTGCAGAAGGCTGGCGGCAAGGTGCTCGATGCCGATGATTTCCGCCGGGGTACGCCCATTCCGGCCGGCACAAGGCTTTTCTGATGCCGCGTTTCCGCATGACGATCGAATATGACGGCTCGGCCTATGTCGGCTGGCAGCGGCAGGAGAACGGACCCTCGGTGCAAGGCGCCGTCGAGAAGGCGATCCTCAGCCTCACCGGCGAGACCGTTTCGATCCGTGGCGCGGGGCGCACCGATTCCGGCGTACATGCCAGGGGGCAGGTGGCGCATGCCGATCTCACCCGGTCCTGGAAGCCCGCAACCTTGCGCAATGCGCTGAACGCCCATCTGGGCCAGGCTTCCGAACAGGTGGCGATCATTGACGCCGCGGAAGTGACGCCCGAGTTCGACGCGCGGTTTTCGGCGCTGAGGAGGCATTATCTTTACCGCATCATCTCGCGTCCGGCGCCGCTGGCGCTGGATGCGAAGCGGGCGTGGTGGGTGCCGAAGACGCTCGATCATGCGGCGATGCATGCCGCGGCGCAGATGCTCGTCGGGCATCATGACTTCACCACCTTCCGCTCGACCCATTGCCAGGCCAACAGCCCGATGCGCACGATCGACCGGCTCGACGTGACGCGGGACGGCGACCTCGTCGAAATCCGCGCCACGGCGCAGAGCTTCCTGCACAACCAGATACGCTCCTTCGCCGGCACTCTGAAGCTGGTGGGCGAGGGCAAGTGGACGCCGGACGACGTGCGCGCGGCACTGGAGGCGAGGGACCGCAAGGCCTGCGGGCCCGTGGCGCCGCCGGACGGGCTCTATTTCATGCAGGTCGACTACTGAGCGCCAGCAGGTCAGGCCGGCATCAGGCCGAGCACGCGCGGAAGACTCTCGCTGAGCATGAGCGAGGGCAGGATCAGCAGGGCGGACAATGCGGAGGCGAGCAGCGTCTGGTCTTTGGCGATGGTTTTCACCAGCCGGAAAATCGCGGTGAAATTCGCCAAGAGCAGGATCAGCGACAGCACGCTCGTCAGGCCTTCGCTGTTCGGAATGACCAGCCTGATTGCCAACGGAACGGCCATGGCATAGACCGTGGGCACGGCCAGCCAGTTGCTGGTGATGAGGATCGGCGCCAGCAGTTCGCCGTAACCGAGCGGCTTTGCCAGCGCCGCGACGAGCACCAGCGGCACGACCCACATGGCCATGTCGACGAAGAGCAGCTTGAGGATGAAGATCAACCCCGTTTCGGCTCCCTGCGGCATGTTCGCCAGATAATAGAGACGCCACGCGGCCCAGCCGACGGCCATTGCCGGCAGGCACCAGAGGAAGGCGGCAAAGGAGCGCCAGACACCGAGCGCGGTGATGTCGAGCCAGTCGAACCCGGTCTTGTCACCGAGGATCAGCAGCCAGATTCCCCTGATGTAATTGCCGATCTCCTCAATCTGCGGCATGGCCAAACCAGCGGCTGATGAAGGTTTCGTAGATCTGCGTCAGCGTTTCGAGGTCGGCAACGGCAACACGTTCGTCGACCATGTGCATGGTCTGGCCGACCAGGCCGAATTCGACGACCGGGCAATAGTCCTTGATGAAGCGCGCATCCGACGTGCCGCCGGTGGTCGACAGCGTCGGCTCGCGGCCGGTGACGGCTTCGACCGCGCCCGACAGGGAAGCGATCAATGCATTGTTGCGGGTGAGGAAGACGTGGCTCGGGCGCTCGCTCCAGACGATATCGTATTTGACCGGCGGCCGGCCGGGACGAAGCACGCTGTCGGCGCCGGCGCGGTCGAGGCGGGCAATGATCTCGGCCTTCAGGCTATCGACGCTCCAGGTGTCGTTGAAGCGGATGTTGAAGCGCGCCGATGCCTTGGCCGGAATGACGTTGACCGCCGTGTTGGCGACGTCGATCGTCGTCACCTCGAGATTGGAGGGCTGGAAATCGTCGGTGCCGGCATCGAAAGGTGGATCCATCAGCGCCTGCGTCAGGGAAAGGATGCCGCGCACGGGGCTGTCGGCGAGATGCGGATAGGCGGCGTGGCCCTGCACGCCGTGCACCGTGACGGTGCCCGACAGCGAGCCGCGCCGGCCGATCTTGATCATGTCGCCGAGCTTGTCCGGATTGGTCGGTTCACCGACGAGGCAAGCATCCCAGCGCTCGCCCTTTGCCGCCGCCCATTCGAGCAACTTGACGGTGCCGTTGATCGCCGGGCCTTCCTCGTCGCCGGTGATCAGGAAGGAGATCGATCCCTGTGGCTTGCCATTCTTCTCGATATGGCGGGCGACGGCGGCGGCGAAACAGGCAATGCCGCCCTTCATGTCGACGGCGCCGCGGCCATACATCTCGCCATCCGCAATATCGGCGGAGAACGGGCCATGCGTCCAGGCCGCCTCGTCGCCAACCGGCACGACGTCGGTATGGCCGGCAAACATCAGGTGCGGGCCGTCGGTGCCGAGGCGGGCATAGAGGTTTTCGATGTCCGGCGTGCCGTCCTCGGCCGCCGTCACCCGTTCGACGGCAAAACCGAGCGGCTTCAGCATGGCTTCGAGCGCACTCAAGGCGCCGCCTTCTGAAGGGGTTACGGAGGGGCAGCGGATCAGGGTGGCGAGATTGGCGAGGGGATCGATAACGGTCATCAAGAAAGGCCTGTTGTCTTCAAGGGCTTGGTGTAACCGATCCCCACCGGACTGTCACGGGGTCACTCTCTGCTTTGGGAGGGTCGGCTCGCGGTGCAGGATTCAGATGATTTTCGCGTCAAGCAATGGTTCACTCGCCGCTTTGCGGCGACCTCCCCTCGAGGGGGAGGTGGATCTCCCTCTT
>UCMT01000091.1 GCA_900473795.1 Hyphomicrobiales bacterium
TGTGGCGGCAAGGTTGGAATGTCCGCTGGTGCGCAAAGTTAAAATGTCACGGTGGGCGGCGTCTTCAGCCATTTAGAAATGCGACACTCGACCTGTCCACTTGCACTGAGGCCAGCCCCCGACCGGACCGGCTGGGCCGGGTTGCAAGGGAAGGGAGGGGGCGGGTGAGACCCACCAACCGGCTTTAGTTTTGACAGTTGGAGCAGCCAGTCATTCCCCCGCATCGAGGTCAGAGAGCGCTTGTCGCCGTCGGGCAATGACGGCGGGGTCGTTCATGAAATCCGTCGTCCGACCCGGCTTGCGGCCCCGCGGCGTGTAGCCGATCTTCTCGCTGTTGGTCTTCACTTTCGGCGTTGGTCGCTGATCCTGGCGTTCCTTGATATAGGTCAGCACATCACTCAGCCGCTTGTTCTCGGTGATCGCCGCATGCGTCACCCGCTGGTTCTTGTCGAACGTCCTGTAGGGCAGGGAATGCCCCTTCCACCGGACATCCAAGCGACCATCGGCATAGGCATAGGTCTCGACATAGCGACCGGCCAATCCGCGCGTCACCTCGGTCTCCTCCAGCATGATCCGCTGGCGCTCAAACGAAAACGTCAACTGCGATCCGACGTAGCGCTGCTCGCGTTTGCACAGAATCTCGGCCAACCGATCCGGTGCAAGATTTATCGGCCGGTGCAGGTCATCGCACCGGGCAGGGACAATCGCAAACCGCGCATTGTAGTGCTCCATGAAACCGGGCAAAAACGCATTGCCGGTCTCCATGTCGCAGATGCCCGCCAGCCGTAATTCCTTGACCAGCCGATCCTGCAGCGTCCGGTTCATCCGCTCGACGCGACCTTTAGCCTGACTCGAATTTGCGCAAAGAATCTCGATGTTTAGTTCCGAGAGTGCCCGCCCGAACTGGGTCATGCCCTGGCCACCCTTGGCGTCCTTCTTCGCCACCCGAAACACCGAATGCTTGTCGGAATAGAAGGCCACAGGCGCGCCGTGATGCTTCAGATAAAGCGCCAGCGCCTCGAAATAGCTGAAGGCGCTTTCCGAGCGGACAAAGCGCAACTGCATCAGTTTGCCCGTCGCATCGTCGACAAACACCAGCAGCGAGCACGGCGGGCCGCGATCTTCAAACCAGCGATGCTCGGAGCCGTCGATCTGCACCAGCTCGCCATAAGCCTCGCGCCGTAGCCGCGGCTGATGAAACGTCCGCCGCTGCTTGCGTGATAGCCACAGGCCAGCATCCACCATCCAGCTGCGCAACGTCTCGCGCGACACACGCAATCCATCGCGTTCGGCAAGCTTCTCGGCCGCCAGCGTCGGCCCAAAATCCGCGTACCGTTCGCGAACCAGCGTCACGGCGTAATCCCGAACACCGTCGCTGATCCGGTTGTTCGACGGTCGGCCGATCGCCTTGTGCCGGATCGATGCCGCACCATTCATCCTGATCCGCTCCAGCAACCGGCGCACCTGGCGCTCGCTCAGCGCCAGAACACGCGCCGCCGACACCAGCGTCATCCGGTCGTCAACCACCTTCGACAAAACCTCGATCCGCTGCAGGTCACGCTCGCTCATCGCAATCAGTCCCATCCGCAATCTCCCAGGTCATCAAAACCCGGGGAGAGTGACATTCTTACTTTGCAGGATCAGGACACTTCAACTTTGCGGCTACATGTCA
>UCMT01000031.1:0-2500 GCA_900473795.1 Hyphomicrobiales bacterium
CACAAAAAAGCCGTCCTTGGCGGACGGCTTTTTGTGTTTGGTTGCGGGGGCAGGATTTGAACCTGCGGCCTTCAGGTTATGAGCCTGACGAGCTACCGGGCTGCTCCACCCCGCGGCACTGATGTCGGGCTGTTGTTGCAGCCCGGAATTATTTGTTTTGCCGGTGCTCGACGACGATCGTCTTGTGCGGTTCGGCGGGGGCTGCTGCGTGTGCGGCGTAGGGCAGCCATTGGTGTTTGTTATCCGGTTTATCTTAGCGAAGCAAAAAGGCCGCTTGAGGGCGGCCCGGTTGTTTCGGCTGAGCCGGAGTTCGAAGAGAAGATGATTTGGTATTTATTCTTGCCTTTAATAGACCTGGCAGCGACCTACTCTCCCGCGTCTTAAGACGAAGTACCATGGGCGCAGGGGCGTTTCACGGCCGTGTTCGGAATGGGAACGGGTGCAGCCACCCCGCAATAACCACCAGGTCAACTAAGGGCAAGAATGTCACCGGCGACGGTGACAAACCAAAATGAGAAGCTGGCGAGGGAAACCCTCTTTTTAATCTTTAAACACGTCTTGTTTGCTCCGCTCCGGCCGAAGGCCGCAAGCGCAGAGCGCGTCGCCAGTCGTCTGGCGCGCCGTCCGCAGCGCAGCCGCCTTGGCGGCGACAGCGTGAGGACAAAACAGATGGCTTATGGTTCATCGTGATGAACATAAGCAATGAGAACAATCAAGCCAATCGAACGATTAGTACCGGTAAGCTTCACACATTGCTGCGCTTCCACACCCGGCCTATCAACGTGGTAGTCTTCCACGGTTCTCAAGGGAATACTCGTTTTCAGGTTGGTTTCCCGCTTAGATGCCTTCAGCGGTTATCCATTCCATATATAGCTACCCTGCTATGCGGCTGGCGCCACAACAGGTCCACCAGAGATATGTCCATCCCGGTCCTCTCGTACTAGGGACAGATCCTGTCAATATTCCTACACCCACGGCAGATAGGGACCGAACTGTCTCACGACGTTCTGAACCCAGCTCACGTACCGCTTTAATTGGCGAACAGCCAAACCCTTGGGACCTGCTCCAGCCCCAGGATGCGATGAGCCGACATCGAGGTGCCAAACAACCCCGTCGATATGGACTCTTGGGGGTCATCAGCCTGTTATCCCCGGCGTACCTTTTATCCGTTGAGCGATGGCCCTTCCACACGGGACCACCGGATCACTATGACCGACTTTCGTCTCTGCTCGACTTGTCAGTCTCGCAGTCAGGCGGGCTTATGCCATTGCACTCGACGACCGATTTCCGACCGGTCTGAGCCCACCATCGCGCGCCTCCGTTACTCTTTCGGAGGCGACCGCCCCAGTCAAACTACCCACCATACACTGTCCCGGATCCGGATAACGGACCGCGGTTAGACATCCATGACGATAAGGGTGGTATTTCAAGGATGGCTCCACGAGAACTGGCGTCCCCGCTTCAAAGCCTACCACCTATCCTACACATGCCGACACGAATGCCAGTGTAAAGCTATAGTAAAGGTGCACGGGGTCTTTCCGTCTGACCGCAGGAACCCCGCATCTTCACGGGGAATTCAATTTCACTGAGTCTATGCTGGAGACAGCGGGGAAGTCGTTACGCCATTCGTGCAGGTCGGAACTTACCCGACAAGGAATTTCGCTACCTTAGGACCGTTATAGTTACGGCCGCCGTTTACTGGGGCTTCGATTCAAAGCTTGCACCTCTCCTCTTAACCTTCCAGCACCGGGCAGGCGTCAGACCCTATACGTCGTTTTGCAACTTCGCAGAGCCCTGTGTTTTTGATAAACAGTCGCTACCCCCTGGTCTGTGCCACCCCAACACACTTGCGTGCGGTGGGGTCACGCTTCTTCCGAAGTTACGCGTGCAATTTGCCGAGTTCCTTCAGCATAGTTCTCTCAAGCGCCTTGGTATACTCTACCTGACCACCTGTGTCGGTTTCGGGTACGGTCTATACGGTGGAGCTATTTCCTGGAACCGCGTCCCCGCCCAGCCAATCCAATAAGGCTGAACAAGTTAAGCAATCCGTCACTACCACCAGGCCCACGAATATTAACGTGGTTCCCATCGACTACGCATTTCTGCCTCATCTTAGGGGCCGGCTAACCCTGCTCAGATTAACTTTAAGCAGGAACCCTTGGTCTTTCGGCGAGGGAGTCTCTCACTCCCTTTATCGTTACTCATGTCAACATTCGCACTTCCGATACCTCCAGGAGCCCTCACGGGTCTCCCTTCACAGGCTTACGGAACGCTCCGCTACCACAGCGCAAACCCGAAGGTTTGTCGCTATCCTCAGCTTCGGTGCATGGCTTTAGCCCCGTTACATTTTCGGCGCAAAGACCCTTATTTAGACCAGTGAGCTGTTACGCTTTCTTTAAATGATGGCTGCTTCTAAGCCAACATCCTGGTTGTTTTGGGATCCTCACATCCTTTCCCACTTAGCCATGACTTGGGGACCTTAGCTGGAGGTCAGGGTTGT
>UCMT01000063.1 GCA_900473795.1 Hyphomicrobiales bacterium
CCTGCGACGGCCTTCCGGCAGATCCCGATAGAGCTCCAGCGCATAATCCTCCTTGCCGTAGATGAAGCGATAGATCGTCTCCGGGCAGACCCGGACGGGGCTGACGCCGTCAGCGACCAGACGGCCGGCGATCTGCTCAGGCGACCAGCGTGCTTTCAGCCGATCGATCACCAACGCGCGCAACTGCGGATGACGCCTGAGCTTGCACAGCCGTCGCCGGCGCTCCTTGCTCATGTCGTTGGCGATACCGCTGTAATAGCCGCTATATTCCGGAAACTCGCGATCGTGGAACGTATTGCGTTTAAGCTCGCGATAGATCGTCGAGCGATGACGACCGAGTTGGCGGGCAATCTCCGAAACGGAAACCTTGCGTTCTCTGAGGTGAAAAAGCCGCCTGCGGTCAACCAAGGTGAGCTGCGAATAGCAAAGGGGCATGCATATATCTCCAAGGCGAAGCCATTGTTTTTATAAGCATGTCGCGCTTGAAAATAGAATGTACCACCTAGCGATGCTGTGCAGCGTAGTGTGATTTATGGAACTTTTTCGGTGCGCGGTGCCCAGTGCAACGGCCCCTCAGGCTGGCGGTGCATACATCCGCTCGAGCTCGGGTGATTGAGAACGAGGTCCAACGGCGAAGGCAACCTATCCTGGAGAATAGGTTTTCCGCCTCGAAAGTTTTTGATATTTGCCCTGCATCACACAACGCGCGAACGGCGACATCGTTCGCGACATTGAGGGATGTCATGGGTAGTAGGACTGGCAACGTCGGCCACCATGGGCAGATGCTCAATGATCCCGCGATTGTTGTCGGGATCGCACATAAGCAGCGCCAGTCAACGAGCGCGCAGCCATGAGCTCGCCTCGCTCCAGCGATCCTCTCGAGAGCTCACCGGGCGAGACAATCGGTGCGGGCCGGGACGAAACGAAGGCCGCCGATCACAACCCTGCCAACGAGATGTCACGTGTTCTCAGAACTGCGCCAATTCATCTTGCGGCGGACCCCTCCGGCGGTGCAATCGCCCACTGGAATCACGGCCCCTTGCATGATGTCGTCGAGCCCATGACCGACCACGTCATCATGGCTTACAACGGCGCGATACAGCGCATGGAACGGCGGTCCGGAAGATCGATCGTGAGCGGAACGTTTCGTCGCGGGGTCGTGATCATCATCCCGGCTGGATCAAGCTCCCGATGGGATATTCCAAAACCGGTTGATGTCGTTCAGCTCTATCTTCCCCGCACGACACTGGCGCGCATTGCCGACGAAACCGATACTTTCACGCCGACCGATCTCTTGGAGCGAACGGCGCATCCGGACCTCATTACATCCCGATTGCTCCTGAGCGCTGCCGACGTCCTGGAAGGCAATACGGCACTGGATGCACTGTTCAGGCAGCAATTGACTGACCTTCTGGCCACGCGCCTGCTGGCTGCGCACACCGGCAAGGCACCGAGCTATCAGCCGGCGCTCGGCGGCCTCGCGCCGAGCGTGCTGCGCCGGGCCATCGAACGATTGCGGTCGGACGCCGACGCCGACGTCTCCCTCGCGGCCCTCGCTGCCGATTCGGGGCTGTCGCGTTTTCATTTCTGTCGCGCTTTCAAGGAAAGCACGGGGCTTTCGCCTCACAACTGGCTGCGTCAATATCGGCTCGAGCAGGCCATAAACATGCTGCGTGATCCTCAATATTCGATCGCGTTGGTCGCAGCCTCCCTCGGTTATGCCTCGCAAACAGCATTTGCAGCTGCATTCCGAAAATTGACCGGTGAAACACCGACTGATTGGCGGCGCCGCCACGGCTGACCGTAATCACCGTTCGCCCTCGCCTCGGACTCCGGACTGTCGCGTTCTTCGCTCCACGCCATCGGCTCGAGCACGCGACGACCATGCCGCGCAGTCCCCTGGCATGGCGTTGGTCGCAGCCTCACTTGACTGCGCCTCGCAAACAGCCTTGGCCGCCACATTTCGAGAGCTGACCGGTGAAACGCCGGGCGATGAACTGCGGCGCATCCGCTAAACCGCAATTGCTCTGCAATGGCGCCAATCCCTCTGGCGCAGCCGCAGACCTGTTTCGCTAAACCACCATTGCGCGCCTACCAATGGATTTTGCGGAGACAAAGGATGGTCTGCGGGTCAATCGCAACGAAGCGCCAGTAGCGGCTTACATACCCGATTTTAGCAACTGTCCGTCCGATTCGATGACGGGCGCCGAAACAAATATTCTACAAAGGATCAGGACAATGACCTCCATTACAACCAGCGACGGTGTTCAACTTTTTTACAAGGATTGGGGACCGAAGTCCGCTCAGCCGATCGTCTTTCACCACGGCTGGCCGCTCAGCTCCGACGATTGGGATAATCAAATGCTCTTCTTCCTCGGCAAGGGCTTTCGCGTAATCGCTCATGATCGCCGCGGCCATGGCCGATCGAGCCAGGTGAGCGACGGTCATGACATGGATCACTACGCCTCCGATGTTGCCGCAATGATCGACTACCTCGATCTTCGCAACGCGATCCATGTCGGCCACTCCACCGGCGGCGGTGAAGCCGCGCGGTATGTCGCGCGCTACGGCAAGGGTCGCGTTGCCAAACTGATCCTGATTGCGGCCGTGCCGCCATTGATGTTGAAGACCGCCGCCAATCCCAGCGGTTTGCCGATCGAAGCATTCGACGGATTGCGCAGCCAGCTGGCAGCCATCCGTTCGCAGTTCTATCGTGATTTTCCGAGCGGCCCTTTCTACGGCTACAACCGCCCGGGTGCCGAGCCCTCGCAGGCGGTCATCTCAAATTGGTGGCGTCAGGGCATGATGGGCAGCGCGAAAGCGCATTACGACGGCATCAAGGCATTCTCGGAGACGGATTTCACCGAGGACCTGAAGAGCATCACCGTGCCGACGCTGGTGTTGCATGGCGATGACGACCAGATCGTTCCCATCGGTGCCGCCGCTCCGTTGTCGGAGAAGCTCCTGCAGGCCGGCACGCTGAAAATCTACGAGAAACTGCCGCATGGGCTGTGCACGACCCATGCAGATGTCGTCAATGCCGACATGCTGGCCTTCATCACCGCCTAAGCGACCTCGCCTCACCAATCCGCGCGCCATCGTTACCGCCCATCGGGAGCGGCAACAGTGACGCGCGGCCATTCGAAACAACAAACCACGGAGTGAATAACATGAGACTTGTGATTGTAGGCGCCGGGTTCGCCGGCATGTATGCCGCACTTTCGGCAGCCCGCCTGCGCGATATCGAAGGCGTCTCGTCCGAAGAGCTCGAAATCGCGATGGTGTCCCCGGAACCGACACTCGTCATCCGCCCCCGGCTTTACGAGCCGAAGCCCGAGACCTTGACGGCACCTCTTCAGGATGTATTTCACGCCGTCGATGTCGTCTACGTGCAGGGCAGCGTCGAAGCGATCGACACGAAGGCCTGCACCGTAGAAGTCGTCAATGCCAGGGGCGAACGAAAGACCCTTCTGTATCATCGCCTTGTGCTCGCCACCGGCAGCCGGCTGTTCCGCCCGAATATTCCCGGCCTCGCCGAATACGCCTTCAGCATCGATAACGTCGATGACGCCATTGCACTTGATCGCCACCTGCACGAGCTTGCGAAGACGCCGGCCTCGGCCGCGCGCGACACTATCGTTGTTGCCGGCGCCGGCTTCACAGGTATCGAGGCGGCAACCGAGATGCCTTCGCGGCTGCGGACCCTGTTCGACAAAACCGCCAATCCACGTGTCATTATCGTCGACCGCAGCAGCGCGGTAGCCCCCGACATGGGCGAAGGTCCGCGCCCGATCATCGAGGAAGCACTGCGCAAGCTCGGCGTGGAAACACGGCTCAATGCCGGCGTTTCATCACTGGATAAATCCGGAGTTACGCTGAGTACCGGCGAGCATATCGAAACCATGACCGTGATCTGGGCGGCAGGCATGCGGGCCAATCCGCTGACCACGAAAATTCCCGGCGAGCGTGACAAGTTCGACCGGCTGCTGGTCGATGGCTGCCTGCGTGTGCCGTCCGTACCCGGCGTCTTTGCCACCGGGGATGCGGCGCGCGCCGCGTGCGACGGCTGCGGCAACTACGCACTGATGTCGTGCCAGCACGCCACACGCATGGGCGCCTTCGCGGGCAACAATGCCGCCGCCGAACTATTGGGCGTGACGGCACGGCAATATCATCAGGAAGCCTATGTCACCTGCCTCGACCTCGGCGATGCCGGAGCCCTCTTCACCCGAGGCTGGGAGCGCAAGGTGGAGATGGTCGGCGAAAAAGCGAAGGCGGCCAAGCAGGAGATCAACACCGTCTGGATCTATCCGCCGAAGCCCGAGCGCGCCGCTGCGCTGGCCTCAGCTGATCCGGAGCATGTGACCAAGCTCTGATCGCATCCCAAGATGAAGGCTGCGCTCTGAATAAGAGCGCAGCTTGCCGTATTCGGGTTTGTCTTCCCAAGCGCTTTCGGCTCGTAAACGATCCTTGAGGGTGTGCCGCAACTCTACCGAAAATGCCTTCGTCGAGTTGAAAGCCTTGCTACCGAGACCCGAGCGCTCCATCAGCGCCTTCTGGGGCGACCGTCGACCTCTTCTCACCGACCTAAATTTGCAGATGACTTCAGAGCAGCGGGATATGATTCCGCTTAGAGCGAAAACGCTCTAAGCGGAGCGGGATGAGAGCACCTCATTACTCACAGCGGGATATTCGTTGGCGGCCGATCTCGGCACGTAAACGAGGCCTTCGGCCGGCATAGCCAGCGAAAGCCCGCTTGCTCCGCATTGGTCATGAAGCAAGTCGACAATCTCGTTCTTGGCGGGCGTTCGAATGGCGACGCTGTCGACGCGAAACTGCAGCTCGACTTCGATGGCGATCGCGTCGATGGCTTTGATAGCAACGATCGGCGGCGGGTTCTTGATGATTAGGACGCTGGCTTGCAGCACAGACCGCATGACTTCCTCGACAAGGCGTGGTCTTTGCGTTGCAGCGATGCGCACACGCAACTCGATCTGGTGGGTCTCGTCAGGGCGGCTGAGATTTGTCACGCCCTGCTTTGCCAGAATGCTGTTCGGTAGCACCACGACATTGTGCGTCGCAGTCAGCAGGTTGGTGGAGCGCCAGTTGGTTTCGATGACGCGGCCCTCGGTTCCGTCGGTCAATTCGACCCAGTCGCCTACTACATAGGCCCTGCCGAGCGTCAGGGCGATGCCGGAAAAGACATCGCCGAGCGTATTCTGCAAGGCGAGGCCGAAGATGATGGCGATGACGCCCGATGTCGCAACCAAGGTGCCGATCGGCATGCCGAAGACGAAACCGATGACCGAAAGCGCCACGCCGAGATAGATGACGGCAATGGCAATATCCTGGATGAGATGTGCTTCCCGTGGCTTGCGGTTCAATCTGACGTAAATCTGGATGAAGCCGATGATCGTCCAGGCGAGATGGGTCCACCACAGGATTCTGGCCGATTTGGAAAGCAGCGCGGCAAAACCCTGCGTATAGATACCATCGGGCTGGTGCGGCGCGATTCTTGCCATCAAGAGCACGAGACTCATGCAGGTAAAGAACAGGATCTGGACGATCAGGCGACCTGTCGGACGGTTTCCGCCCTGAATGTGCCACACGACGATCCCGGCAATTCCCAGAATGTTGATCAGGACGAGCGGCAGGAAGTTGTCATCACCAAACATAGCTGGTTCACCGATCATGGTTTGCGTCAAAGAACTGCCGGGCACGGCATCGTGTGCCCGGCCAGATCGCCTATTTCTTGATCGGGAAGGTCAGTTCCTGCTCAGCGGTATCCACCACGAAGACAGCGAGCAGCTTTGCCGGCTTCGTCTTGCTGGCGTTTTCGCTGACACCGTGGCGATCGCCCGGCAATTCCGAAAAGCTTTCACCGGCCTTATACACTGTGACGGGGCCGTCATTGACCTGGCTGCGGATCGCGCCTTCGAGGACGGTCGCATAAATGAAGGCGGAGGCTGGATGCGTATGGCCCTCCGAGAAGCCGCCGGGAGCATATTCGACGAGAACGCCCTTCATGCTCTTGCCGGGAACGTTCGGCAGTTTGTGGTCATAGACTAGCGTAACCTTCGCGCCCTCGCCGCCACCCGGCGTATCATGTGCAAGAGCAGAACCTGATAGGAGAGCCGTCAACGCAACGGCAAAATGCAATGACTTGATCATGTCTATCGTCCTTTCGTGACTGAGGCACCGGGCCGCCTCTGAGGCGGCCCATATGCAAATCGTTATTTTCTGGGCGTTGTCGCAAACCAATCATCGAAACCGATGCGGCCGATGCGAGGATGATTGTCGGAAACGAGTGAACCGTCTTCCAGCTTGGTCCCGAAATAGCGGGCATCCGGATCTGCGATAACGGTGCGGGAATCTCCGATCGCCTTGAGGTAGCGCGCGGCGAAATCGCAGAGGCGCGCGCGCTCGGGGCCGCAGATTTCGATCATGCCGTTAGCCGGCGCGGCAAGCGCCGCGTCCGTCACGAAATCGGCGACGTCGTCGGACGCGATCGGCTGCAGGGAACCTGTCGACAAGCGGGCCATGTCGCCAACCGTGCCCTCCTGGGCGATGCCGCCGAGAAATTCCATGAACTGTGTGGAACGCACGATCGTATACGGAATGCCGGCTTCCCGGATGATCTTTTCCTGCGCGACCTTGGCTCGAAGATAGCCGCTATCCGGCAACCGATCCGTGCCGACGATCGAAAGCGCGACGTGGTGTTTCACGCCGGCCACGATTTCCGCTGCCATCAGGTTCTTGCCCGCCGTCTGAAAGAATTCGAGCACGGCCTTATCCTCGAAGGAGGGCGAGTTCGCGAGGTCGATCACTACCTCGGTATTCTTCAGTGCTTCCGCCAAGCCCTCTCCGGTGAGGGTATTGACGCCGGTTTTCGGGGCAGCGGCAATGACCTCATGCCCTTTCTTGCGCAGGCGCTCTGCGGTCTTGGAACCGATCAGGCCGGTTCCGCCGATAATCACGATTTTCATAAGACGCTCCCTTTGCTGTGCGCCCATGCGGCGCGCGTGGTTCAATAGGTGGATAGGTGACGCCCCGGTTGAAGCTCAGGCTTGAAGGCCGAGTTTGACACGGCCTTCAAGGGTGCTCGCTCTGGTTCGGCCTTAATTCAACAAGCAATCAGTAGTCCCAGAAGACCGGGACCCAACGAAAGGCGTCGCCGTCCGCCGCGACATGGCCAACGGAAGGAAACGGCATATGAGTTGCCACCAGCAATTCGCCGGTCGCTGCAAGCTCCCGCAAAAGCCGGACCCGAACGCGAGCAGCCTCCTCGGGGTCATGTTCGAAACCGTTGTGCCAGTCGGGGTGG
>UCMT01000088.1 GCA_900473795.1 Hyphomicrobiales bacterium
CGTTGTGTGCCGAGCATGCTCGATAGTTTGGAGGTGAAAGTCCTCTACCCTGCCTGATGACGGCGAAGGGTTAGCGAAGCGCAAGGGCGTTGCCGCGAGGCAGGGTCTGAAGGAAGCGAGGAGCAAATTCGTGACCCGATGGACAAGAACCGGATATGAGGCCTACCCGGCCGGACGAGCAGGCAACGAACTGCGAAGTCCACGGCCATCAACGACCGGGGTGGTAGATTCGGCGGGTATGCGGAGAAGGCGAGCGAGCTTACTCGGGAGATCTCCGACGTGTCCGGCATCCCCGGACTGAGCGGATCGCAAAGACCCGTGATCGCGTCGGAGAAGTCAGCAGAGGGCATAGTAGGCCGCAAGGCCGAAGGCCCGAACGTAGGAAGGGTTATTAGGGCGGATGTCTCGAACGGCCAATCGGCAGAAGACCCAGCTCGAGCTGGCCTTCATGCAGGAGGATAGGAGTAATGCTCCGCCCCTCCTGTACGAAGGGACCGAAGTCGATGCGGCGGCCTCTGCACCCGAAAGCCCAGCGGTCCTGAGCGGACCGACGATGGAGAAGGTTGTCGCTCGCGACAATCTGACGAACGCATTGGCACGTGTCAGGCGTAACAAGGGCGCGCCAGGGGTCGACGGCATGACCGTCGATAACCTGGCTCCCTACCTGAAGGATCATTGGCCCGAGATCAGGGACCGGCTTCTCCGAGGCACCTACCGGCCCCAGCCGGTGCGGCGTGTTGAAATACCCAAGGCATCCGGCGGCATGCGTGCCCTCGGTATCCCCACGGTGCTCGATCGCTTCATCCAGCAGGCCATGATGCAGGTGCTGCAAGAGGACTGGGACGCAACATTCTCGCCGTCGAGCTACGGGTTCCGGCCCGACCACTCGGCGCATCAGGCGGTGGCGGCGGCGCAGCAGTTGATCGCGAGGGCCGCCGCATTGTCGTGGACATCGACCTTGAGAAGTTCTTCGACCGGGTCAGCCACGACAAGCTGATGGGGCTGATGGCCCAACGGGTGAAGACCGGCGCCTTCTCAAGCTCACCCGCGGTTATTTGACGGCGGGCGTACTCACGGGAGGGCTGGTGGACCCGGTGGACGAGGGGACGCCGCAAGGCGGCCCGCTCTCACCGCTGCTGTCGAACCTGATGCTTGACGTGCTGGACAAGGAACTGGCGCGGCGCGGGCACTGCTTCGTCCGCTATGCGGACGATTGCAACATCTACGTGCGGACCCAGCGAGCCGGCGAACGCGTGAACAGCCCCGCTCTCACCATCGCCATCTCCAATCCGCTCCTCCGAGACCACATGGGCCTCGTCTCCCTCGCAACGCCGCTCGCCGCCTAATCATACGAACCGCCGTATACGGACCCGTATGTACGGTGGTGTGGGAGGGGAGAGGTCGCGAGGCCTCCCCCTATCCCGAT
>UCMT01000042.1 GCA_900473795.1 Hyphomicrobiales bacterium
AATCTCCGTTCAAGGCGCAATACTATCGGCACGGATAAGTGTGGGCGCGGTTCGCGCCCGATGGAAACGAGAAAATTGAAAATATTCGAGGTATCTATCCCGGGTTCTGAAAGTACATCAGATGTCGCGTTTGTCAATTCGATGATCGACGATCGTAGAATGAAATTTCAAAAGTATGATATTTAGCGGGCCTTTTCGGAACAATGTTCTCTCACTTTCTATTGCGGCGCAACATAATTCCGTGCGCCGCAATAGGCCCTGCAGGGCCGATTTGTCCGCTGTCGCGTTCTCGATTGCGAGCTCACGGGCGCCCCTCAGCAGCATCGCGTCGACAGCATTCTGAAGGGCGGCGTGACATTGCCGGCTGCGCCCCACATCGATGAGGGCAGCGGGAAGAATACAGCCTCGACAAGCCCGATAGCGGGCCCGTTTCCTCGTCTTTGGTGCTTTCGGCTTGACCCCCGACGAGCACATTCATCGATAAGCACCACCTTAGCATTGCAACCGGTGCAGGGCGATGGCCTCTGCTTAAAGAGATGTGCTTTCCCCCGATACGGCGAAAACAGAGCCGCGACGTACCGTGGATAGTCTCAAGACAGAGGCATCATGCGCATTCGCGCAAAGAGAATTGAAGTCAATGGTTCTCACCTCGGAACGGCCGAACGTCGATTGACGAAGTCCACACGCACTCCTGGCCTGACCATCCCGGCCAGCTCTTCAGCATCCCAGTTTGTGAGCCGCACGCAACCGTGCGATCCAACCTTGTCGATAAGCTTGGGCTCAGGTGTCCCATGTATTCCATAAGTCGGCTCGGTCAGGTCGATCCAGACGCTGCCGACCGGACCGTTTGGTCCTTTTGGAATCGTCAAGATCTTGTTGTTCTTTCCCTGCTTGAAGTTGAGCTCGGGGTTGTATCTGTACACCGGCATCCTCGCGACGCCCTTGACCTTGTGCTGGCCTGACGGCGCCGGATTGTCTTCGCTTCCGATCGTCGCGGGGTACACCGCAAGCAGTGATCCGTCCTCGGCATAGGCCAGCACCTGCCCTGCCTTCTTGTTGACCTCGATCCTTTTCGCCTTTCCGTCCCTTGGAGGACCAGGGTTCACGACCCACACCGTATCGCCAGGGGCGAACTGCGAGACTGGATTGAGCGCTTTCACAAGATCAATATCCATGTGGAACCGCTCGGATAGCTTCTCCGCAACGCTCGTATATCCGAGGCTCTCCATCTTTGCCTTCTCGCCATAGTCTTCAGGAATCCTGTCAACCAGCCCCGTGGCATCCTCTGCCGAGACCACGTAGCTCGCAACGATGGGGGTATGGTCTTCCAAGCGGGCGACGACGTCCTGATCCAGCTTCCCATCGACAGGAAGACTGTTCATGGCCTCAAAGCCAGCCACCGCCTTGTTCAGGTTCTCCCCATACAAGCCATCGATCACGCCTGGAGATGAACCCGCACGGTCGAGCAGGAGCTGAAGACGGACGATCGCCGGGTCGGGATCTGCGGCCGCGGGCGCCTCTGCCGTGAGGGAAGCAATCGAAGCCCCATTGATTGCTTCGGGAAGGAGTTCCCGCGCGGCCGTACCGCCAACGGATATGGCCAGAGCGAGCAGCGACATCGGCAGGGCAGTTTTCATGGAGGACAAATGGCCGGCGCCGGAACTTGTTCCATCGTGCAATTGCCTAAGCTTCGTCGCCTTACTCTTTCAACCGCCTTGAAGCCCCCCCCCTTGATATATGAGACGCGGTCAATTTCATTTGTAGGATTGTCTAAGGTTGCTCTCAGATGACGCTTCGGATGCGAACGATCGAGAGAGTGCCGCAACCAACTGGTCCTGCGAAAACGGTTTGCTCAGCCGAAGTATGTCTGGCAGTTCAACGCCGCCGGGCAGTTCGACGTAACCGGAAGCCAGGATGATGGGCATTCCAGGATAGGAGATTTTGATTTGTGCAGCGAGTTCGCTGCCCGTCATACCTGGCATGGCATGATCAGTGATGACGAGATCGAAGCTTTGGTTACGTGCCAACGCAGCCAAAGCATCCCTGCCGGAACTGACTTCCGTGACGCTGTGCCCTAGGTCCTCGAGCATCGCGGCAGTGCCCATGCTGACCAAGGCGTCATCGTCGACCACGAGAATGGTTCGGAAGACCTGGTCTCCTTCTGCTGCTGGCGCCTCTTCTTCCGCCACAGTACTGTGGGAGGGGATTTCGCCCGCAACGGGTAGCCAGAGATCTATTGTGGTGCCTGCGCTGGGCTTGCTCGACAGGACAAGTGTTCCTCCGGATTGAGCAGCCAAACCCTGAACCATGGACAAGCCGAGTCCGGTTCCCTTGCCCGTCCCCTTTGTCGTGAAGAAGGGTTCCGTCGCTCTGGCCAGAGTGTCCTCATCCATACCACAGCCGGTGTCAGCTACCCGGATCCGGATGTAGTTGCCGGGCTCGAGTTTGAGTTTCGCTGCTTCCTGACGAACGGTTTCCGGAACAGCGAAAATCGTTACCGTACCGCCTTCCGTCATGGCGTCTCGGGAATTTATGACCAGATTGAGCAAGGCCAGTTCAAGTTGGTTTGCATCGACCAAGACCCAGGGCAAGTCATCGGGTAAATCACTCCGGAGCCGGATGCCGGGGCCCATGGCACGCCGGAGCAGGTCTTCCATGCCGGTAACGACCCGGATGATATCGACGGCCTGCGGTTTCAATTCCTGTCGGCGGGCAAAGGCCAAAAGGCGTTGAGTCAACGCCGCTCCGCGCTCGGCAGCCTGGATGGCGTTGCTGAGCAACCGGCGACTGCGATCGTCACCGTCCGAAAGGCGCTTGCTGAGGAGCTCGAGGCTACTCAGAGCTGCCATCAGGAGGTTATTGAAGTCGTGAGCGACGCCGCCCGTCAACTGACCGATGGTGTCGAGCTTCTGCGCTTCGAACAGTTGGGCGAGGGCTTCTTCCCGCTCGCGTGTCCGCTCTTCTATCCGATATTCGAGCTGCTCATTCAGCGCGGCCAATTGGGAGGACGACGCCTGAAGTTCGGCTGTACGATCGGCGACCCGTTGCTCAAGCTGCGCGTTGAACCGCTCCAGTTGGCGGGTCTTGCGGTACAGTTCCGCGAAGACCTTGACCTTCGCCCGCAGCAATTCCGGCACGACCGGGACGGACACATAATCCACTGCTCCGGCTTCGTAGCCCCGTAGGCGATCCGGTTCGGCCATCATCACGGCGGAAACGAAGATGATCGCCGTCTTCTGGTAACGGGGGTGCTCGCGGATCATTGCCACAAGTTCAAATCCGTCCTGGTCGGGCATGCATACATCGACGAGGATGACAGCTATTTCCGTTCTCAAAAGATGTTCGAGTGCCTCGCGGCCTGATTTCGCTTTGATGAGATTTTCGCCAAGCCCCTGAAGGATAACCTCATAGCTGAGAAGTTTTGCGAGTTGGTCGTCGACGAGCAGGATGTTAACCGGGTCCATCTCATTTTCCTCAACGATGCAACCACATACGCAGTGCAGAGAGCAACTGCTCGGTGTTGACCGGCTTGGCGAGATAGTCCGAAGCCCCCGCCTCCAGACATTTCTCGCGATCGCCTTTCATAGCCTTTGCCGTAAGGGCGACAATGGGAAGGCGGCGGAAAGCTGGGTTCGACCGGATCACCTGCATCGTTTCATATCCGTCCATGCCAGGCATCATGATGTCCATAAGCACGATCGCAACGCCGGGTTGCGCGTTGATTGCCGCAATCGCCTCGTTGCCGGTTGTTGCCGTCAGGACGTTCATACCGCGCCGTTCCAGAACACTGCTGAGCGCGAAGATGTTGCGCGCATCGTCATCGACGAGCAGAACCGTTTCTCCGACCAGATCATCGTCCGAACCGTGCAGCCGTTCCAGCATCGCCTGCTTTGCGAGCGGCAGATCAGAAACGACCCGGTGCAGGAACAGTGCTGTTTCATCGAGCAGGCGGTCGGGTGACTCGACCCCTTTCACCACCACACTCCGGGCCATGGAATGGAGTTGTGCGTCCTCCTCAAGAGAAAGCTCTCGCCCAGTGAAGACGACAACTGGAATGTCACCGATCGCGGCATCATCACGAATACACTTTAATACATCAAATCCTGTCATATCCGGCAACCTGAGGTCGAGTACAATGCAATCTGGCGAATTCTCGCGGAGGATTTCCAGCGCCTTCGTCCCGGTGTCCACGCTCACTATATCGATATCATCATGACCGAGGAGTTCAGTCACGCCGAAGCGCTCGCCCTCGTTGTCCTCGACAAGGAGAAGGCGCTTGCGGCGCGGCTGCGCGTATTCTTTAAGCTTTGCGAGCGCCTGAGCCAGGCCCTCGCTGGTGGTCGGCTTGGTTATGAAGGCAAAAGCACCCCGGGCGAGGCCGTGCTGCCGGTCCTCGTCCAAAGTCACGATTTGCACGGGAATGTGACGCGTCGTTGGGTCTTGCTTGAGCTGACTGAGGACGGTCCAGCCGAGCATGTCAGGAAGAAAGACATCGAGCGACACAGCCGTCGGTCGATACTCGCGCGCGAGTGCCAGTGCATCCGCGCCGCGCATGGCGACAAGAACCTTGAAACCGTTGTCCCTCGCCAGGTCGACCAGCACGCTGGCATAATGCGGGTCGTCTTCAACGATCAGCAAAACAGCATCGCCAGCTTTAATCTGGTGGCGATCGTCGTGAATTTGCTCCGAGGGATTATCGCCCAGCAGGCCCGTGGCAAGGGCCGCGATAGAAACGGCAGCCGCGTCGGTTATGCTGGGTCGCATCGCGATCGGCGTGGCACCGACGAATGTCAGAGGCAGATAGAGCGTGAATGTGCTGCCGACACCCGGAGCACTTCGTAGTTGGATTTCGCCGCCAAGAAGGTTCGCGAGTTCGCGGCTGATCGCAAGACCGAGCCCGGTGCCACCGTATTTTCGGCTGGTCGATGCGTCTGCTTGCTGGAAGGCTTCGAAAATGATGCGCTGTTTTTCCGGTGGGATGCCGATACCCGTGTCAGTCACTTCGAACGCCACGACGGACGGTGCGTGTCGAAGGGATGGATGGTCGGGACTCCATCCAAATGTCACAGGCGAGACTTTAAGTCTGATTCCCCCGTGATCGGTGAACTTGAACGCGTTGGACAGCAGGTTCTTTAGAATTTGCTGTAACCGCTTGGAATCGGTGACGATGCTGCGATCCAGATCAGGCGTAAGCTCCACCTCGAAGGAGAGCTTGCGGTTATCGGCCTCATGACGGAATGGCCTGGTCATCACGTCGAGGAGGCTGTTGAAGAAGATTTCCTCAGCGTCGACGGACACGGTCCCTGACTCGATCTTCGACAAATCTAGAATGTCACTGATAAGATTGAGCAGATCCGTGCCGGCGCTGTGAATGGTGCGCGCGAACTCGACCTGCTTGCCCGAGAGATTGCCGTCGGGGTTTTCGCCTAGCTGCTGGCCAAGGATAAGGATCGAGTTCAGCGGAGTGCGAAGCTCGTGCGACATGTTGGCCAGGAACTCGGACTTGTACTTCGAGGTCAGCGCCAGTTCCGTTGCTTTCTCCTCCAGAGCGCGGCGGGCCTGCTCGATCTCCTGGTTTTTGGCTTCCACCTCGACGTTGCGCTCGGCGAGCTGCTGGGCCTTTTGTTCAAGTTGTTCATTGGTCTGCTGCAGCTCGCGTTGCTGGGTCTGGAGTTCAGTAGCAAGCTGCTGCGACTGTTTCAGAAGTCCTTCGGTCTGCATCGTCGCTTCGATCGAGTTGAGCACGATGCCGATGGACGTTGTCAGCTGATCGAGGAAAGACAGCTGCAGGTCGGTGAAGTTTCCGATGGAAGCAAGTTCGATGACGGCCTTGACCTGCCCCTCCGACAGGACGGGCAGCACGATTGCACTTCGGGGGCGCGCCTTGAACACGCCTGAACCGATCGGGACGGTGTTTTTCGGCATGTCGGTGATGAGGATGCGCCGCGCATCCTGCGCGCACTGGCCGATCAACCCCTGGCCCATCTGGAGCCGGTCGGGGTGACCTTTAAAGGCATCGTCGGCATAGGTGGAAAGCAGCCGCAGACTCGACAAATCCCCTTCCGCCTCGACCTGATAAATCACCCCATGCTGCGCCCCGACAAGTTGCGCCAGTTCCGACAGCAGCATGCGCCCGACCGTGGACAAATCCCGCTGACCTTGAAGCATATTTGTAAAGCGAGCGAGGTTGGTCTTAAGCCAATCCTGTTCGGTATTGCGCTCCGTCGTTAAGCGCAGGTTGCCAATCATCGTGTTGATGTTGTCCTTAAGCTCTGCAACTTCGCCGCGGGCCTCAACCTGGATCGATCGCGTCAAGTCGCCTTTGGTGACCGCGGTCGCGACCTCGGCGATGGCACGGACTTGCGTCGTCAGATTGGCCGCGAGGAGGTTGACATTGCCGGTCAAATCCTTCCAGGTACCGGCCGTGCCGGGTACGTTCGCCTGCCCCCCGAGCCGCCCTTCAACGCCGACCTCACGCGCTACGGTGGTGACCTGGTCGGCAAAGGTCGCAAGCGTCTTGGTCATGTTGTTGATGGTCTCTGCAAGCGCGGCCACCTCGCCCTTCGAAGCGACCGTCAGGTTTTGTTCGAGATCCCCGGTTGCGACCGCGGTGACCACCTTGACGATGCCGCGCACCTGCTCGGTGAGATTGGCCGCCATCACATTGACCGTGTCAGTCAAGTCCTTCCAGGTGCCGGCAACGCCGGGGACCTGCGCCTGACCGCCCAGTTTGCCCTCTGTGCCAACTTCACGCGCGACGCGCGTGACTTCGCCGGCGAACGCGTTGAGCTGGTCCACCATGGTGTTGATGGTGTTTTTAAGTTCCAGAATTTCGCCTTTCACGTCCACGGTGATCTTGCGCGACAGGTCGCCGCGCGCCACGGCGGTGGTCACTTCGGCGATGTTGCGGACCTGGGTGGTCAGGTTGGCGGCGAGAAGATTGACGTTGTCAGTCAGGTCCTTCCACGTGCCGGCGACACCCGGCACGACCGCTTGACCGCCAAGCCGCCCGTCCGTGCCAACTTCGCGTGCCACGCGCGTCACTTCGCCCGCAAACGAACGGAGCTGATCGACCATGGTGTTGAGGGTATCCTTGAGAAGCAGGATTTCTCCCCGCACGTCGACGGTGATTTTGCGTGACAAGTCACCATTGGCGATCGCGGTCGCGACCCCCGCGATATTGCGCACCTGTGCCGTCAGATTGCCGGCCATCGAGTTCACCGAGTCGGTCAGATCCTTCCATGTGCCGGCGACGCCCGGGACCTCGGCCTGGCCGCCAAGTTTGCCTTCCGTGCCGACCTCGCGTGCGACGCGGGTGACCTCACCCGCGAATGCGTTGAGCTGATCGACCATGGTGTTGATCGTATTCTTCAGCTCCAGGATTTCGCCCTTCACGTCGACTGTGATTTTGCGGGAAAGGTCGCCGCGCGCCACCGCCGTTGTCACTTCTGCGATGTTGCGGACTTGGCCTGTCAGGTTGGACGCCATGGAATTGACGTTTTCGGTCAAATCCTTCCAGGTGCCGGCGACGCCCGGAACCTGAGCCTGACCGCCGAGTTTGCCTTCAGTACCGACCTCGCGCGCGACGCGCGTCACCTCCGACGCGAAGCGGTTGAGCTGATCGACCATGGTGTTCAATGTTTCCTTCAGCTGAAGGATTTCACCCTTCACGTCGACGGTGATTTTGCGCGACAAGTCGCCATTGGCGATTGCGGTGGAAACCTCGGCAATGTTGCGAACCTGGGCGGTCAGATTTCCGGCCATCGAATTGACCGAGTCGGTAAGGTCCTTCCATGTGCCGGCGACGCCGAGCACATTGGCCTGGCCACCCAGACGCCCCTCTGTCCCGACCTCGCGCGCCACGCGCGTCACCTCACCGGCAAATCCGTTGAGCTGGTCGACCATCGTGTTGATGGTTTCCTTCAGCTCGAGGATTTCTCCGGACACCGTGACAGTGATTTTCTTCGACAGGTCTCCCTGCGCCACTGCGGTTGCCACTTCGGCAATGTTGCGAACCTGCCCCGTCAGATTGGACGCCATGGAATTCACGGAGTCCGTCAGATCCTTCCAGGTACCGGCAACACCCTTGAGTTGGGCCTGCCCACCCAGCTTTCCCTCCGTGCCGACCTCCCGCGCCACGCGAGTCACCTCGGAGGCAAATGCATTGAGCTGGTCGACCGTGGTGTTGATTGTCTCCTTCAGCTGAAGAATCTCGCCTTTCACGTCGACGGTGATCTTCTTGGACAGGTCTCCATTGGCGATCGCCGTTGAGACGTCGGCGATATTGCGAACCTGCGACGTTAGGTTTCCGGCCATCGAATTGACGTTCTCGGTCAAATCCTTCCAAGTGCCCGCGACACCGCGCACGTTGGCCTGTCCACCCAAGCGGCCTTCAGTGCCGACCTCGCGCGCCACACGTGTGACTTCGGAGGCAAATGCGTTGAGCTGGTCCACCATCGTGTTGATGGTCTCTTTCAGTTCGAGGATTTCCCCGGACACGGTGACCGTGATTTTCTTTGAGAGGTCCCCGTTGGCAATCGCGGTCGATACCTCCGCGATGTTGCGAACCTGGGCTGTCAGGTTCGAGGCCATCGAGTTTACGTTGTCGGTCAGATCCTTCCAGGTGCCGGCAACCCCGGGCACCTGTGCTTGCCCCCCAAGCCGGCCTTCGGTTCCGACTTCACGCGCGACACGCGTCACTTCGCCGGCAAAAGCGTTAAGCTGGTCGACCATCGTGTTGATGGTTTCCTTCAGTTCGAGGATTTCTCCGGAAACATCCACGGTAATCTTGCGCGACAGGTCACCACGCGCGACCGCGGTTGTCACCTGAGCGATATTGCGGACCTGGGCTGTCAGGTTGCCGCACATGGCGTTAACGGAGTCAGTCAAATCCTTCCACGTTCCGGCGACGCCCGGGACGAGCGCCTGGCCACCCAGCTTTCCTTCAGTGCCGACCTCACGCGCGACGCGCGTTACCTCGGAGGCGAACGAGCGGAGCTGATCCACCATCGTGTTAATCGCTTCCTTGAGCTGCAGGATTTCCCCGCGTACGTCGACGGTTATTTTTTTCGACAAATCGCCGTTCGCAACGGCGATCGTCACATCGGCGATATTGCGGACCTGCGCCGTGAGGTTGGAAGCCATGGAGTTCACACTCTCGGTCAGATCCTTCCAGACGCCGGTAACTTCCCGGACCTGCGCCTGTCCCCCAAGCTTTCCATCCGTCCCGACTTCGCGAGCCACACGGGTCACTTCGGATGTAAACACACTGAGCTGTTTGATCATTGTGTTGACGATGGTTGCTGAGCGCAAAAATTCGCCCTTGAGAGGACGTCCGTCAACGTCCAAAGGGACGGTTTGCAAAAGGTCGCCTTTTGCGACCGCCGTTATCGTCCGGGTAACCGCGGTTGTCGGCCAGAGCAGATCGTCGATGAGCGTATTGATCGACGTCTCCATGTCCGACCATGCGCCGTCCGAAAGACCAAAGCGTACGCGGGTGCGGGTCTTTCCATCGCGCCCGACCACCTGACCGACATGTTCCAGCTGGCGGGCCATGCGTTCATTGGCGGCGACGATATCATTGAACACATCGGCAACTTTACCGGCGAGGCCGGTTTGGTTGCCGGGCAACCGTGCCGAAAATTCACCCCGCCGCATGGACTGCAGAGCCTCAAGAAGCTCGTTCAGGTCAACCACCGACCCGTCGTTGCCAACAATCGCGGCGCCATCTTCGGTGCTATGAATATCGCGTGCATTCCGGGGGCTGATTGGCGTGTTCATAGATGGCTCCAAATGTTTTGCCAGTATTAACGAGTGAAATATGAAGGCGCTCTTTTGTCCCCAAAGTTGCAACAGCGCGTCAAAGGTATGTAAGCTATTGCTCCTATTAAAAAATAGAAGGGCAGCCGTGGTCGAGAACGAACAAAAAGTTTCGAGTGGGCCGGTCGCAGGCGCTGTCGCGTTGCTGGGAAAACCAATTCGGCCGCAGCCGGATCACTCGGTTTTGTACACAACGTCCCAGCTCTGTGGCTGATCGTCAACGAGTTGATGATGAACTTGGCAAAGCAGGGAAAAAGGTGCGATTGCCCCGCTTGCGTGACGCGGCGTAGATCGATCGAAGTTGCTATACCCGTGAGCCGCGGGCGTGCCGTAGAACTTCGACGTTGGACGCCCATTCTGGGCTTGAGATGTCACTCCAATCGCGGGCCGATCGAAAGCCGATTTAAGGCGCCTGGCGAGCAGCAGCGGAATTCGCGTCTCGCGGTCAATTGCCGGCGGATTGCCAGTCCAGAAACAGTCTCGGTTCAACTTCCAAGCAGCACAAATTCGCGACTGAAAAGCATCTTGGTGCCGTTCGCAAGGTCGCGCTGACCTTGGGCATCTCGTGCAGTCTCGACGTGAGCGCGCTTCAGTGGGCAGCTCCGACTACTTCGGCGTATCTCCAGAAACAATCACGGTTGGGCGACCGGCGGTCCCGGATGGTGGCGGCCGGCGTTCTCCCGCCCATGATGCCGGTATGCCAGGGCACTCGATACACTCGCGACAAATTCCGTAGTCGTCCGGTTCCTGTTCAAATGGCAGTCGGCAACAGGCGCATAGCGCAACGCCAAGGGCAGCACAGTTCCTGGGATCCGGGGGGATTATCTCGATCGATGTCTCATCAAAATCCAGGGTGTCGGCTTCCATGATTTCTCCTCCGCGACACTTGTGCAGATTGAGATGGGATGGGGCGATCGCTCCTTCCAGACCATGTCCAGGGTTTTTCTGACGTCGAAGCCGGCGCCTTTCGCTCAAGAGACGGGCGGTTTGGTAGCAGCGACGATCACCGGACTATCGTCACTCGCTCGCGATGAGTTCGGATCGGGGTTTGCGTGTGTCGGAACGCTGCGCCAGTTCGGCTTCGACCGCATGAAGGTGGATCGCTCGCTGATCGTAGCTCTCGACCACGATCAGAACGCCGGAGCCGTGTTGCGCGCGACGATCGCTCTAGCGAATGCGCTCGACATCCCTGTCACGGCAGAGGGGATCGAAACCGAAGCGCAGGCCGAGGTTGTCAGGGTGTCCGGTTGCGACGCGCTGCAGGGATATTTATTCAGCAGACCGATCAGCGCCGCACAGTTCACGGAGGCATATTTCAACGGAAAGCGTGATCTCGGGAAGGGACCGATCCGCAGCATAACTTGGCATGACTCGTGCCATCAGAACAGGGGATCGCTGCGGGCTGGCCGACACGCTCTGTGGCCGGATCGGTCCAGTTTCCCGCACTGGTCGGAAGGCCACCACCATCATAGAACCGCCACCGGGAATGGCTGCATGCGCGCTAGAAGGCGCAGAAGTCCCGCCATGGCCGGACTGCCGAGGTCGACTTCAATCACTGCAGCTTACCCTGTAAAATGAGGTCTGACTTCCATTCCAATCCACGCCGCCGCCGGCCGAACGTGGTTCGGCGGCCCTAACTTCAGGAGGCAGGAATGTCAGACACTATCGTCAACGTGCGTTACATGGTCGATGACGTCGAAGCGGCCGTCGAATGGTACACCAGACACCTTGGCTTTTCGCTTCTCTCCAGCCACGCACCCGCTTTTGCCGACATTAAGCGCGGATCGTTGCGGCTCTTGCTCAGCGGGCCGACCAGCTCGGCGGGCCGACCGATGCCCGATGGAGAACAACCGCGGCCCGGTGGCTGGAACCGCATTCACCTCATCGTCGACGATTTGCCTGCCGAGGTCGCTCGTTTACGCACCGCCGGCGCACAATTCCGCAACGATATCGTTACGGGGCCAGGCGGGTCGCAAATTCTGTTGACCGACCCCTCGGGGAATCTCGTTGAGCTGTTCCAGCCCGTTCGTCGCTGACTTCGGATTCAATCACGAGATGCCCATGGCGCGGACGCGACCTTAGCCGCATTGCGTGGGATGGTATCGGAGCGCGCCCAACGCGGACGCAGCGAAAAGACGTTGAACGCTGCACAAGTTGGAAACGGCAGTGGCTGCCAGAAGACCTTTGCTCCTTGGAGCAGCGATTTCGTTTGGTGCGCCATTTGCGGTCATCATCCGAGAACGGCGTCCGATTGCCAACGGCAGAAGCCGGGGTTGCATGACCCCGGCTTTTAATACAGGGTTATGCCGTCGCGAAAAACGGCAGGCCGATTTCAGCCGCCGAATACAAACGAGCACAAAGCCCCGCTCGGCCAGCGTCTCCCGAAACAATCGCCTGATACGATCAGGCTACAGCAATCATCAGCGCTGCGGACGCTGCATGCTTGCATTTGACAGGAGCGCTGCAATGCGAAAGCCAATTACGATCATCGGTGCTGGTCTCGGTGGCCTTACGCTAGCCCGTGTTCTCCATCTTCACGGCATCCCCTCGGTCATCTACGAATCCGAATCCTCGGCGAGCGCGAGAACGCAGGGCGGGCTACTGGATATCCATGAATACAACGGCCAGATTGCCATGAAGGCCGCAGGACATTTTGAAACCTTCCTCGGCCTCGTCCGCCACGGCGAAGATGCAAAGCGGGTCGTTGATAAGGACGGTCATATCCTATTCGACAGTCCTGGCGACAACGTCGCAAACCGTCCTGAAATTGATCGAGGCGACCTTCGGAACATGCTTATCGGCTCGCTTCCGCCGGAAACGATCAAGTGGGGCCACAGGGTCACATCGATAGCCCCGCACGGCGTAGGTCAGCATGAGGTCACTTTTGCCAACGGTTCAACCGTCCTTTCTGATCTGCTTGTGGGGGCCGATGGCGGGTGGTCGAAAGTTCGTCCGCTTTTGTCCCCTGCTAAGCCCCTCTACTCAGGCACATTGTTCATCGAAACCATCCTTTTCGATGGCGACACGCGCCATAAGGCAAGCGCGGAAGCAATAGGAAGTGGCACGCTTATGGCAGTCGCTCCGGGCAAGGCCATCTTGGCGCACCGCTATGCAAACGGAATGCTGCATACCTATGTGGCCTTGAACAAGGCGGAAGACTGGGCGAATTCAATCGACTTCACCGACCCTAAGACTGGCTTGGCTCGTATCGCCGAGCAATTTGAAGGATGGGCTTCCCAACTAACCGCCCTTATCACAGAGGGTGAGGCCGATCTCGTGCTTCGCCCGATTTATGCGCTGCCAGTCGAACACCAATGGCGACGAGTACCTGGCGTGACGTTGCTTGGCGATGCGGCACATTTGATGTCGCCGTTCGCGGGGGAAGGTGCCAACCTTGCCCTGTATGATGGCTACGAGCTTGCAAATGTGCTCATCTCGACGCCCGGTGATGTCGAAGCCGCGCTTGCGCGCTATGAAATGGATCTCTTTCCCAGAAGCAGGAACGTCGCCGAAGAAACCGCACAGAACCTCAGCCGGTTTCTTGGTGATAATGCCCCTCAGAGCGTCGTCGCTCTCTTTAAGCGGAAAGTAGCCGTTAGCCGGTCCGGGTAAGTCGGCTTCGGACCGACTGCAGACGACGGTGTGATCTCGTCACGTCGAGAGCGCCCCAAGGAAAAAACGCGAACAGCGCTTGACCTCGTCAGTCCCGGAGCGGTCGTACCGATCGATGAGGGCCTTCGGCGTGCCGGTAATAGACCTCGCTCACCCGAAACCGTCCGTCGACGCGTTTGCATTGGACGATGACGTCTATGGCGATCATCAACAGCTCGCGGATATCATGCCTGCCGAGCTCCCTGCCACCTTCCGATTCCTTGATCAGCAACGTCAGTTGTTCGAAGGCAAGCTGCGCGGAGTCGGCGTGGACCGTTGTGATCGAGCCTGGGTGGCCAGAATTCACATTGCGGATATAGTAGAAGGCAGTTCCGTCTCGTAGTTCCTGCAGTAGGATCCGATCAGGCCGCATGCGCAGGGAGGATTCCAGCAGGTCCTTGGCGCCGACCTTCGCCGTGCCCTGGCCGCCCTTGGAGTAAAACAGGCGTACGTGGTTCGATTGCGGGATGACCAGCTCGGGCGTGTCCTCGATCGAGATGATCCGCTCGCTTGAAGGAATATGACGAATCAACGCCTTCGATAAGGTCGTTTTGCCTGATCCCGTTGCGCCGGAAATGATAATGTTCTTTCTCGCGTATACGGCTTCCCTCAGAAAAGCCTTGTAGGCCCTCTTTCGGTAGAATTCCAAAAGCCTGCGATGAGACGAGCCAGCGTCTTTTTCAGCTGGCACCGCATCGTCAAACAGCCCGTCCTGATCGAGATCGTCCAGGCTTAGCGATACCGACGACGGCTTTCGGATTGTGACGCTGACAGTTCCCCGGGTCGTCGCCGGGGGGATCACGATCTGAATGCGCTCGCCGTTGGGCAGCGTGGCCGACAGGATCGGCCGGGTCTCGTCGATCGATTGGTTGGAATAGCTGGCAACAGCGCGTGCGAACCGCATGAGTTTATTGAACGACAGCTCCGGCAGATCGTGGGTCTGCCACCCCGCCGTGCCCTCGGTTACGATCTGCCCCGGTCGATTGACGATGACCTCGTAGAGCGACGTGTCGCCGAGACAGGGCGAGAATGGAGCGAGGAGCTCGCGTACGACAGCGGTGTCGGCCGCTTCTGTCATTTGGATTTCCTATTTCTTGACGAGTGGCGATGCGTGGCTGAAATCGCCGAGAACGGCGCGATCGTAGATTTTGTTGCGCGGCTCCGTGAGGCGCAGCCGGTAGACGCCGGAAAAGTCGAGGTCACGGGCGACGAAGATCGAGACCAGGTCGCCCTGGTGCTTCAGAAGTGTCGGCGGGATATTGATCGACTGTTCCACGGCAATCGCGGCGGCCTGCTGTCCGGCGCTGGTGGTATTCTGCGCCTCGACATCGCCGTCCTGCAGCCGACCGTTCGCGTAGGAGGTCGCATCGCCAACAATCGACAGCAAAATCGCGCTGCCGAAGCGTTCCCACCAATGCGTATCGACATAGCCATCCATGCCCGTACGACCGAGAGCATCCGTCGCGGGCGACGCCAGGGTAATGATCACGCCCATTGGGGTCTTGGCACGGTTCCACAGCACAAACAGGCGTTTCTGACCGCGACGAAGCCCCCCGCGATATTCGCCGACCACCTGGGTGCCCTTCTCCATCAATACGACGCGGCCGTTGTCCGAGAGCACATCGCGATTGACGACGCAGCTTGCAAACCCCGGCTGGTCCGAGGAGAGCGCCGTTTCCAGAACGCACGGGATCGAGGTTCCCATCGCCACGATGAAGTCCCGATTGCCGAGCGTGCCGGCGCGCGAGCCCTGCAATTGCGTCGGCGTCAGCATCCGGTCGAAGCGCTGATCTTCGTTGTCTGCCTGTGAACCGAGAGTCCCGGGATTGGCCTCGAGCGGAACGTAGTTCGCCGCAGCATCCGAGCTCTGCTCGGGGTTCTGCCGATGGGGCTGCGGTGCCTTTTCGCCACCATAGGCTATCACCGGCGCGCGCCGGGCCGCATCCAGGAGCTTGTCATCCTCGGTCGGCTCCTGTTCGTTCGCCACAGGCGTCGGCAGTTGGACTTGCATCGGCATTGTAACTGGCTGGACCGGTTCCTTGGCAGGCTCGAAATCCGACGTCTGGCGGATCACGACCCGCTCTGGCTTTGCTCCTTCGGCCGGCCCGTTCTGACCTCGCATCGACCAGAGCGCAAAAGCGACGAAAGCAATAATCGCTATGGCAACTGCGCCGCGTTTGAGGACGGGGTTGTTATCGAGACGCCGGCCGGTCGATGTTTCCGCGCGTTCTCCAGGTATCCGCGTGTTGTCTTCCTCGGTCATGAAACTTCCCTATGGCGCTTCATCGGCTTGCATCGTGACGACGCGCTCGACAGACGGTGACGTGGTGTTGGTCTGCGGGTTGATGCCGACGCGATCGTAGGCCTCGTTGAACACGCACAGAACGTCTCCACCCCTGCGCAGAATGAATTTGCGGCTGATTGCATGGACCAGCACCAGATTGCCGTCGACGGATTTCGGGATCAGGCTCTCGGTCCCGTCGGAGTTTTCCATGTAGATCGCCGGCATTTCCTGATTGCCGACAAAGGCAAAAGTCGTGACCTTGCCGTTGTCGTAGACCGCCTGCGGTTCGAGCGAAGCCGAGCCTTGCGCGGAATATCGCCAGTTCCGCGGCCCGTAGGCCTCATGGAGGGCAAGAACCCGATCCACCGCGCCGGCCTGGGCAGTTTGGGCACGGGCGGCAGCCTCAAGTCGTCGGCGTTCGGCCTCATCGGCGGGATAACGATACTTCACGTAGAAATAGGTATTCTGCCCGGCTTCGACGGTTCCGTCACGCACCGTCAGTTCCATCTGATAGCTGCGCGTCGTTCCATCGCGTCTGCTGGTCACAACCGAGATATTGGTCACGGGCTGATGTTCGCGCGGTTTCAGGAACAGGATGTTGCCGGCCGGCGCCACCTCCCATGCCACGCTGTTGCCGAGCGCCACGTGAGCGATCTCCTCGTCGGCGGCAAATTCGACCTGAACCGATGACCGCAAGGTACCGACGATCCTTGTGATGTTGTATGGCTGATAGTCCACGAAGCGGATGCGGCCGTCCTGCGATGCACCACGGGGAATCTCCAGCGCAGACGCCGTCGGCGGAAGAAGACCGAGGGTGAGGCCAAGGGCGATCAGGAGTCTCTGTTTCAATTCATGGCCTCCGGATCGGCTCGATATTCGCTAACAGCGAAGCCCAGGGGATTGACCAATCGGTCGGTGGAGGACATCGGCGCATTGACGTATGAAAAGGTGAGCGTCGCCACCCAGTGCGTGCTACGCACATCGTCTCCACGGGTGATCGTTCGCATGTAGCGCACAGAGGTCACGGTGGCATTGATCAGGGAGATCGAAACTATGCTGATGCGCGCGGTGGCGTTGCGGCCGTAGACATTCTGCGGGGAGTCCGGATTGCTGCCCCGGTACACCGCTGAAAAGCGGGCCTGCTCCGGCTGGGTCGACAGCAAGGCAACAGTGCGGAAGTTCTCCTCTGCCTCGCTCCAGACGTAGCCTTCGCGCGCTCGCACATACCTGGCCGCGAAATATTTGGTGACGGCCTCATCGTAGGTGCCGGCGGTCGACGTCAATGCCGAAACGACATCGACGATGCCCGTGGAATTATCGACGCGCACCACGAAAGGTTCCACCGTTTTCAAGGGGGTGAGCGCTGCAATGGCAAAGACGGAGGCGGCCGCCAAAACACTGGCACAACCAGCAACGCGCCAGGCAATGCGGGCTGAGCGCTCCATCTGGATCAGCCGATCCTGATCGAACCGGCGAGCGTTGTCGAAATAGCTCTTGAGATTATCGGGGGTCACCACGTCACTTGCCCTCACACGGGCGGTAAGAACCTTCGACATCGACAAGGGCAAAGGCGGCTGGCGTGCCCGGGACCGTTTCCGCCACATAGGAGGCAACAGGGTCCGCCGTGCCGGCGGGGATGGCCTTGGATGTAAACTGCTTCAGTTTGCTTGTGTCTTCCCACTGCCACATGGACCGGTTCAACGGCCGGCGGGAATAGCCATCACATTTGGGAAGACGGTGTACCATCGAGCCGCAGCCGCAAAGCGCCCCGGCGATGAGAAACAATGAAACGATGCGAAGCATGCGGAAACAACCTGTTCCTTTTTGTGAGGGATCAGCCGTCATTCGACCCCTCGCGGTCTGAGCCGGCGCCCGACAGAGCTTGCCCCGCGCCCGACCGCTCGTGCGGTATGCGAGGCTGCCCGCGTCAGCGTGCTTTCGTGCGCATCCCGAGCGGCACCAAATCCGTAGGTGAGGGACGCCCCGCCTGCCGCGAGCGCCGACGCAATGCCGGGCAGTTGATAGAAGACGTAAAATGCAGCAAGGCAGATGGCGCAGAGCGCGATCGGGCGCATCAGGAGGTCGGTATAGCTTTCAATCGCCGTGAAGGTCGCGTCGATGCAAGTGATCAACAGCGAACCGACGGCAACGACCAGGATCTGCAGTATGACGAAATTGGCAAGCTGGCCGATCCAGGACTCGGTGAAACGGCGGGTGGACTGAAACATCGCAAGTGCGATGAAGATCGGGCCGATCGCAAGCACGATAGCGAGTGCCAGCCGCGCATAGAGCGAAACGATGTAACCGATCGTCGCCACGATGACACTCGCGCCAATGACCATTATCCCACCAGTGCCAGTGACGATGTCGACCGGCCAGGAAGCATGCGACCAGATCTCTTGGGCGCACTTCTGCCCCTTGTCGAGCAGGCTATCGAACGTGGAGGCGCTCGGGGTCGTGCCCGTGTTCAGCGCTTGGGAAAGCTCTTTGGGCAGCGTCTCGAAGAAAATATCGGCCACATAGACCTGATACTGGTTGGCATTCCTCACCAGCATGACGATGATCGCAAGCTTCATTGCCCGAAACGCAAACTCGAGGATAGGCTCTTGAACAGAACCCCGCAGCACAAGGTAGCCGTAAAGCACCACGTAGAGGGTCAGCGCCGCGGTGAGCGGACCGGTGACCCAGTTTGCGATGTTCGAGGTGCCAGAGGAGATAAAGGTTTCCAGGGGCGTTTTGAACTGGCCGTCGACGAAGCTGAAGACCTGATACATGGTTCAGCCTCCGAGCGATTTGCGCATGCGCTCGAGACGCAGCTTCCAATCCGCTGCATCAGCGTTCCGGCAATTGGGCGCCTCTCGTAGCTCGCCGGGATTGTTGCGGCATTCTTTCATGACCTTCGAAAGCAGAGCCTCATCAGCCATGAACTCGTCGATGGTATAGGTTTTTTCCGTCTGGCCGGAGCAAGCCGAGAGGACTACCGCGATTGTTCCAACAAGCGCATATTTCATTTGAGCGCCTCTCCCATTGCGTCCATGCGTTTGCGCCAATCCTCAGCCTTGCGCTGGTCATCGACCTGTACCTGTGCCTGTTGCATCATCTGCAGGCCCTGCATGCGAAGCACGTCGGTTTGCAGGAATGCCGTTTCCGCCTGTAGCCGCGCCTGGAGATCGGCGATGTCCTTGGCGTCCGCCGCGCGCGATATCTGCTGGCGCAGCTGATCGATGCCGTCGATGCGTTTGGTGGCTGCATCGTAGATCTGCTGACCGAGGCTCATCTGGCCGGCGTTCTGGTTCTGGACACGCGCCAATTCCTGTGCGTAGAAATCATTGGCGTTCGGACGATAGGTCGAATTGTCCTCAAGGAATCTCGAAGCGGCACGCCCGAAGGCGCCGCTGCCCGATCCCTTCAGCAAGCCTTCTATGGCATTGAAATCCTGGGGCAATGCCTTGCGGATCGAAGGGGCGTTCAGCAGGCTTGCGACCTCCGCCATGTCGGTGATCTTGTTCAGCGATCCATAAAGCTGTTCAGCCTGCTGGAGCTGCTGGTGGAGCGTGTCGAGCTGGGACTTCAGCTGCGTGATGCTCTCGATCTGCTTGGCGATCGCCGTCGGGTCGATGACCGGGATACCCTGTGCGCATGCCATTGCGGCCGGCCATAGGAAAGCTGTCGCCACAAGAGCAAACCGTATCCTGCTCGTTTCCATCATCCCGTTCTCCTTCGTTGCTGAAACACCGGCAGCCAGTCCTCACGCCGATCGCCGACTTCCGCCCTGATCGCCTCTGCGAGTTCGACATTCGCGGTTCGGCCGGACAATATGTCGAGCTCGTCATCGAAGCCTCTGAGGTTGAGCTCTGCGACAACGCTGTTATGTCCTTGCTTGACGATGAACCGGCGGCTCTCGATCGAAAGGTCGCGCGAGACCAGCTCGAACTCCCGCTCGGTCAGTTTGAAACCGTCGACGTAGTCGGCATGATCGCCCCGCGGATTGGGAAGGAAGATCTGCGTCGGGCACTGCTCGATGATGGTGTGGGCGATCGGCGAGACAATGGCGTCGCGTGGGCTCTGGGTCGCAAACAACATCAGCCCGTTCTGTTTGCGGATCGTCTTGAGCTTGTTCTGGGCGAGATCGCGAAAGCCCTCATCCTGCAGGGCCTTCCAAAATTCATCGATCACGATGATGATGCGACGCCCGTCAATCAGTTGCTCGATGCGGAAGAACAGATAGGCCATCAACGGTGTCCGGATCTCCTCGTTATCGAGGAAATCGGTCATGTCGTAACCGATGAATTTGGCGCCGATCCCGATGTCGTCGGTCTCGTTGTCGAATACCCAGCCCAGCGGGCCTCCCCTCTCCCACCGCCGCAAACGTGAGGCGATGCCCTCGGGATCGGTGTTGTCGAGGAAAGTGCGCAAGGCGCCGATAGTGCGCCGTTCGACCGGCAGGTCCGCCAGGCCGTCGATTGCCCCGGCGATGTCGTGCAGCTCGGTGACTGTCAGCTCACGTTTTGCCGATCCGACCAGTTTGCCGATCCACCGTGAAAGAAACAGCCTGTTTTCCGCGGTGAGCTCAAGTGCCTTGAGCGGTGCGCAGCCGGTGGCCAGACCGTTCCTGAGTGGCAGATAACGGCCACCCGCTGCCCGGACGAAAAGGTCTGCTCCGCGATCCTTGTCGAAAAAGATCATGTGGGGATCATGTTTTTCGAGCTGGGAAAGCATGAAATTCAGGAGCACTGTTTTGCCCGTGCCCGAGGGGCCGCAGACGAACGTGTTGCCAAGATCGCTGTGATGGAAGTTGAAGTAGAAAGGCGAGCCGGACGCGGTCTTTAGCATGGCGACTGCGGGTCCCCATTCGTTGCCGTCCTTCTGGCCGGTCGGATAGGTATGATAGGGAGACAGTGCTGCGAAATTTCGCGACGTTATCGCTCCCGATCTCGCGCGATAACGGAAATTGCCTGGCAGCTGCCCCCACCAGGCGGCTTCGAGCCCAAGATCCTCGCGGGCGACCACGGCTCCGCCGTTGGTAAGCTTCGCTCGCGCTTTCGCCATGTTTTCGGTGAGCTGCTTCACCGAGGACGCGAAGACCGACAGCGCAAGATAGTGTTCTCCCAGGACGAAGCGGTTCGATTCCAGATCGTCCATGGCTTCGCCGAGCTCTTCAATCTGCGACGCTGCCTTGTCGCCGGCGCTGACCATCTGGTTCTGCTTGCGGCCCAGGATGGTGCGGGCATCGGCTTTCGAAGCGAATGCGAAAGACTGCGTCAGGATAAGCTCGAACGGCGCCGTCAGGATGCCGTCGAGCATGCCGCTGCGCGTGGTGGCGGGATATTCCTTGAGCCCGAATATGCCGGCGTAGCGCGTGTCGGCCTCATGGCGGATCTCGACGGTCTCGCGACCGAAAATGACCCGATCCGAGTAGATCGCCGAGGAAATCCTGCCCTCGGTCAACGGGACGCGCTCGCGCCGGCCTCCCACGATCTCGTGCAGGATCTCGCTCGGCTCGGAAAACAACATACCATCCTGTTCGTAGAGGGACAGTACGCGAGCCTCGAAGCGCTTCATTCCCGCCGTGATGTCGGATACCTTGTCGTGCAGGTGCTTCAAGGCATTCTCATCGAGTTCGACGTCGCAGCGACGTGCCTTCCGCAGGCGGGGAAGCAGGTTGGCGGCCTTTTCGGCGGGATCCCGACCGGGATGCCAGACAAGCGACAGGTAAAGGTCGTTGCGAAACAGATCCTCGCCGATCATGCGCTCGCGGTACCTTGAATTCAGCCTTTCAGAGAAGGGATTGGCGAACTGTCCTTGCGGATAGTCGTTGTCGCGACGGCGAACGACATGCGTCCAAAGCGCGAGGCGCTCATCGGCGATATTCCGGTAGAGCGTGTTCAGGTCGCGGTGCAGGCTGTTGAGTTCCAGGGCATCTGCGGTTTCGAACGACACGCCGTCGACCGCGAGCATCACCATCAGCGCTCTGGAATCGAGCGCGATTGCTGCCTCATCGATATGGCGCACGTAGGGAATGAAGGTTTCCGGCCCGAGTTCGCGGGACCGAAGCGTTGCGTTGCTAGGCAAGACCCAGGTCCCTTTCGTCGTAACGTCTGGTGAGCCTTAGGGGCGAGAGCGTGGCGCCACCCCAGTATGAAGTGTTGCGCGAACGGCCGCGGGTCTCGATCCACGATAGGAGGATGCGGAACATGTTATGGTCATGCTTGACCAGCGTGCGGAACAGGAAATGGAAGACGACGCCGACAAGCGCGTAGGCGAGCGATCCGGCCGTAATGTAGAGGATCGTCGTCAGCATGACGTTCAAGCCCATAGCCTCCATCGTCACCCCGGCAATCATGGCCGGGCGGGTGCAGGCAAGGAACAGGATGTCTTCCTCGATGCTGGCGGCTTTGGCCATGGCCTTCAGCCTCCGACGATCGTGTTCACCAGCTCGGTAGCGCCGAAAATCCCGCCGATACCGATGATCCAGAAGCCGGCGCGGCGCAGATCCATGTAGCCGAACATCCAGGCAATGCAGATAATGATGACGGCAATTGTGGCGAGCAGGCGGGCGATGTTGCCGGTCAACATGGTGACGATGTTTTGCAGGACGGTTTCGACACCGGCCGCCTGGGCAAAGGCCGGCTCGACCAGGCCCGCAATGATGGCTGCTGCCATCAAGGCAGACGCCGCGAGAGGGCGAAGATTGGCTTTCAAGATCATTCACTTTGCTCCGATCGATCATTTTGAAAGACGAGAACCGAGGACCGCCGCCGGGCGTTGAAGACGTTCCATGAGGTGGTTTCATCGGCTTGGGGAAGAGACTTTGCGACCGACCCCTCTTGTGTGTCCAAGGGCTCATCGAGAGGGGCTTCATCGCGCGACCCGGTGATGGAAAGAGACGCCAGCCTGGGGAACAACCGGACTATTTCCTGGCGGACCTGCTCGTCATATCGGACCATGTTACCGACGGACGGATCGTCTCGGCCGTAATAGGACTGAAGCATCACGGTTTCGGCGTGTGCTGCATCGGCGCCGGCACGCAATGCAAGGCGATAGTATCCGTCGAGGAGAGTGGCCGTGGCCTTGAGGTTCCGGCACGGATCGAACGCATCCGATATCGAGAGCTTCAGCTTGCGCAGTTCCTCCATTCCGATTCCGCCAAGGCCGATCTGGATGTCCTGGTGATCCGCAGCGAGTGCGGTAGCGCGCTCAATTGCCTCGGCCTTGGATGTGGGTTGTGCGGGAAGAGGTGAACCGCTGTTGATACGAATCGCGAAGGGTTTGAAGTGACTCTCGAGACTGACGACGGCGGCGAGCGTTTCGACGTCCACCAAGGGTGCGCAGGTCTTCGCGAGCTCCACGAAAGCGACGGCCATCGATCAGTACCAGACCCGCTGCGTTCCCGCCCCGTCGATAGTGACGTCGACATAATGGGGCTGCGATCGCACATTCGGGCGAGCTGTCGAATGCCCTTTGCATTGGAGGCGTCCATCCTCCTCTTGCCAGCGCGGGGACCGGACGGAACCGGTGTCGGACTGGTAGTCGTCCCTGTCATTGACGCAGAATTCGTTGCGCACCTGTTGGAGGGCGGTTGATACGCAGGTTGCTTTGCGTCCGTGCGGAGCAAAGTCGTCTTCCAGCCGGTATCCGGCCTCGCAATAATACGGCTCGTAGCCTGGCCGCGAACTGTGAAAGCCTACGCCGCTGCACGCCGGGAACGAATGCCCCCTGGCCAGCTCCCGCCACAGTTTCTGGATCGGAGGCCGGCATTCGGCAAATTGGGTAGGGCCATCAGGGTTGGAGAGGCACAGCACGACCTGGCAACCCCAGTCGCTTGCTTGCGCGTTGCCACCGGAGATACGATAGGGTGACAGGATGTAGCAGGCGGCTACAAGCGCGTTGAGCAGAAGGTTTTTCATGAACACGTCCTCCAAAACAAGACATCTCCACACAGACGAGGTGGACTGCCTCATTTGCATCACCATACTGACGTATATAACACAGTAAAATGACATGACAAGAGCGCTCAAAGCCCAATGGCACAATCTCGCCTTCTCAGGCCTCATTCTGCATGAGATTCTCGATCACCCACTTGACGACGAGACACCCCAGGCCAGACTGAAGCAGGTCGGCATGATGACGATCCTTTATAGCATGAACCAGTGTCATCAGAGGTTAACCCTTTCTAATATCATGGACATAACGGCTCTGACGCGTAGCGGTGTCAAGGAGACAGTGGACCTTCTGGTCAAGCGCGGAATGTTGAAAGAGTCACTCGTCAAGAACTCGATGGGTCGCGGAACGGCACGGCAATTCGAGATATCCGAGATACTTCTGGAGAAGCTGAGCGCCTTTGGAGCCGGATCGACATCCGATTTTAAGTGATGTATTTACGGCTGCCTAACCTCCCGCGAGGCTGACGAAGCTGTTAGCCGCGCGGCCGGAAACTCGCCACCTGTTCGACCGGCAGGATCTTTTAGACTGGGGAATCGGCCCAGAGTGATTCCCGGAAGGGAGCGCACGATGGCCGGTCTCGCGGCTGACCGGGCTCGGGCACGCAACAGAAGTCGGAAGTTCGCTCTCTTCAACGCGCAAGTGTGCCTGGCCCAGGCCGCCATGACTCAGCGCGACACAACGGCTTCTGATCTGCGCAGGAAACTTGGGATTGAGCGGTCACCTGTCGCGCCCCTCCGTGGCGCCTGGGGTTCGCATGGTCGCGGACGCTGCACCGCAGCACAGATTCACGCTTGCTTTGTTGAGTAATTTGAGTTTCACTAAACATATTGCTCAACATGGCGGAGTGAGAGCCGTGCCGGGCATGAGTTTTCCGAAGGGCAGCGTGGAGCTTCCTTTCGAATTTGGGAGGATTTCATGAAAACGACGAAAAGAACCCTTCTCCGGGTAATGACGGCGCTTGGCCTTTCGACGGCATTGCCGAGCCTGGCGCAGGCCGACGAGCTGACCCTTTGCTGGGCCGCCTGGGATCCGGCCAACGCTCTGGTCGAACTGTCCAAGGACTTTACGGCGCAGAGCGGTACGCAGATGAAGTTCGAGTTCGTGCCCTGGCCGAACTTTGCCGACCGCATCCTCAACGAGCTCAACTCTGGCGGCAAGCTCTGCGATCTTTTGATAGGCGACAGCCAGTGGATCGGCGGCTCGGCGGAGAATGGCTACTACGTCAAGCTCAACGACTTCTTCGACAAGGAAGGCATCAAGATGAGCGACTTCGCCGAAGCCGCCGTCTATGCCTACTCGACCTGGCCGAAGGGTTCGCCGAACTACTGGGCGCTGCCGGCGATGGGCGACGCCAACGCCTGGTTCTATCGCAAGGACTGGTTCAACAAGCCGGAAATCCAGGCCGAGTTCAAGGAAAAGACCGGCCGCGACATCGCACCGCCGACCACTTGGGACGAACTGCTCGAAACGGCCAAGTTCTTCAATGGCAAGGAGATCGACGGCAAGAAGGTCTACGGTGCTGCGATCTTCACCGAGCGCGCTTCCGAGGGCATCACCATGGGTGCCACCCAGGCACTTTACCCCTATGGTTTCAAGTACGAGAACACCACCGGCAAGTATGACATGGAAGGGGCGGTGAACTCCGACGGTGCGGTCAAGGGACTGGAGGCCTACAAGGAGCTCTACAAGTGCTGCACGCCGCCGGGCTACACCGACGCCTATATGGGCGAGACGCTGGACGCGTTCAAGTCGGGCCAGGCGGCCATGGCGATGAACTGGTTCGCCTTCTTCCCCGGCCTTGCAAAGGATGAGAATGTCGGCGGCGACAGGATCGGTTTCTTCGTCAACCCGAAGGAGGCGACGGCAGCCTCGACACTCGGCGGCCAGGGCATCTCGGTCGTCGCCAACACCGACAACATGGACGGCGCGCTCGCCTATATCAAATGGTTCGCGCAGCCCGAGGTCCAGAAGAAGTGGTGGCAGCTCGGCGGCTACGCCGTGCACAACGCCGTACTGAACGATCCATCCTTCAAGGACAGCCAGCCGTTTGCGGCCGACTTCCTCGTCGCTATGAATCAGGTGCAGGACTTCTGGCAGGAACCTTCGTACGCCATCCTGCTCCAGGCCATGCAGAAGCGCCTGCATGACTACGTGGTGGCCGACCAGGGCACGGCCAAGGACGCGCTCGATGGTCTGGTCAAGGACTGGACCGAGATCTTCGAGGATGAAGGAAAGCTTTGATTTCCTCCCGGTGGGTCGTCCGGCGCGCAAGCGGCCGGGCGGCCCCGCCGCCGAACGACGTTTTGCAAATCTCAAGGTAAAGTCCGTGATCAATTCCGATACGACCATTCTGGAGAAGAGCGCGAAGCACGCTGTTACGTCCACTCCGGTCTCGCTTGCACGGCGCATCGGCGGTCTCTCCGACCGCGCCATCGCCTGGCTCTTCATCACGCCGACAATCGCGCTGCTGCTCGCCATCAACATCTTCCCGCTGATCTGGGCCATCCGGCTGTCTTTCACGAACTACCGGGCCAATCGACCGAACGCGGTGCTGGAAAATGTCGGCCTGCAGAACTATCACCGTGTCCTGACCGACAGCGACATCTGGATCGCGATGCAGACGACCGCGCATTTCGTCTTCTGGACGATCCTCCTGCAGACGCTGATCGGTTTTTCACTGGCCTATCTGATCGACCGCAAGTTTCGGGGCCACGCCTTCTGGACGACCGTCATCCTGATCCCGATGATGCTGTCGCCGGCGGTGGTCGGCAATTTCTGGCGGTTCCTCTACCAGCCGCAAATCGGCCTCTTCAACTATATCGTCTCCTATGTCACCGGCGTACCGCCGTCTTCCTTCGAGATGCTCGGCTCGGTGTCGCTGGCGCCCTGGTCGATCATCATCGTCGACACCTGGATGTGGACGCCATACGTGATGCTGATCTGCCTCGCCGGGCTGCGCTCGATCCCAGACTACATCTACGAGGCGGCCGAGGTCGATCGGGCGTCTGCCTGGCGGCAGTTCTGGTCGATCACCATCCCGATGGCCCTGCCTTTCATCATGCTCGCGGTGCTATTCCGCGGCATCGAGAACTTCAAGATGTTCGACATGGTGATGCTGCTCACCGGCGGCGGACCCGGCTCGACCACCGAGGTTGCTTCGATCACGTTGAAGCGCGAGGCCTTCGAGAGCTGGCGAACGGGGCGTGCCTCCGCCTTCGCCATCATCCTCTTCGTGGCTGTCTTCGGGCTCGCCAACGTCTACGTCAAGGCACTCAACAAGGTGAAGCAGAGATGAGCAGCGCGACCTCCGCCCATTCCGTTGTCGAGCCGAGTGCCAGAACCAAGCGCATCGCCGGGATCATCGTCGTCCTCTATGCGGTTATCACCATGGTGCCGCTCGCCTGGATCTTCATGACGAGTTTCAAGTCGCCGCCGGACTCGATCAGCTATCCACCGAAGGTCGTCTTCACGCCGACGCTGGAGGGCTATTGCAACCTCTTTACCACCCGCACCCGTCAGACGCCGGAATACATTCAGTCGCTGGGACCGCCGCAGTCGATCTGCGACGAGATCACCCGCGGCCGCAACATGGTGATCGCCGGGCCGTCGAACTATTGGCCGCGCTTCACCAATTCCATGGTGATCGCCTTCGGCTCGACGTTCCTTGCCGTCTTCCTCGGAACGCTCGCGGCCTATGGCTTCTCGCGCTTCCGCGTGCCGCTCGCCGACGACCTGCTGTTCTTCATCCTGTCGACGCGCATGATGCCGCCGATCGCCGTCGCGATCCCGATCTACCTGATGTACCGCGAACTCGGTCTCTCCGACACGGCGCTCGGCATGATCCTTCTCTACACGGCGGTCAACATCTCGCTTGCCGTCTGGCTGCTGAAAGGTTTCATCGACGAGATCCCGCGCGAATACGAGGAAGCGGCGATGATCGACGGCTACACGCGCCTGCAGGCCTTCCGAAAGGTCGTGCTGCCGCAGGCAACGACAGGGATCGCAGCGACCGCCATCTTCTGCCTGATCTTCGCCTGGAACGAGTATGCGTTTGCGGTGCTGCTCACCTCCGGTTCTGCCCAGACGGCACCACCCTTCATCCCGACCATCATCGGCGAGGGCGGCATGGACTGGCCCGCAGTCGCCGCCGGCACGACGATCTTCCTCGTACCGATCCTCGTCTTTACCATCCTGCTTCGCAACCAGCTCTTGCGCGGCATCACCTTCGGAGCGGTACGCAAATGATGATCGAGACCTCGACCCCAACGAAGAATAAGCGCCCCTTCTTCCTGCGCCGCGGGCCGATGGAGAATATCGCTACTGCGCTCATCGCCCTCGGCTTTCTCATGTTGTTCCAGCCGTTTGCGCTGGTGCTCTACACTTGGTCGCTGGTGACGCTTCTCGCCGGTACCGTAATGTTCATCATCGTCTCGAAGTTTCCGGAGTAGGCAATGGCGCAGATCAGGGTTGAGAACCTGCGCAAGCAGTTCGGTGATTTCGCCGCGGTGGAAGACTCCACCTTCACCGTGCTGGACGGCGAGTTCCTGGCGTTGCTTGGGCCTTCCGGTTGTGGCAAGACGACGACGCTGCGCATGATCGCCGGCCTCGAACTGCCGACCAGCGGCAAGATCCTGCTCGACGGCGAAGACGTCACCTTCAATCGGGCAAGCGCCCGCGACATCGCCTTCGTCTTCCAACTCTTCGCGCTCTATCCGCACATGAACGTGCGCAAGAACATTGGCTTTCCGCTGTTGTCGCAGGGTGTGCCCAAGGCGGAGATCAAGAAGCGCGTAGAGGAAACGGCGCGGCTCCTGCAGATCAGCCACATCCTCGACCGGTCCGTCTCCGGCCTTGCCGGTGGCGACCGCCAGCGCGTGGCGCTCGGTCGGGCCATCGTGCGCCGGCCGAAGTGCTTCCTTATGGACGAGCCGCTCGGTACACTGGACGCGGAGTTCCGCGAGGTGATGGTTCACGAGCTGCGCGAGCTGCACAACCGCATCCATGCGACAACGGTCTATGTGACACACGACCAGCACGAGGCGATGGCCATGGCCGACAAGATCGCCGTGATGAACCACGGCGTGATCGAGCAGTACGGCACGCCACAGGAGATCTACGCCCGCCCCGCCTCGATGTATGTCGCCGACTTCATCGGCTCCCCGCCGATGAACTTCCTGCGCTTCAAGTCGGGACTGGAGAACGGGGCGACGACGGTTGAGCTCGGCAACGTTCCGGTCCGGGTGCCGCAGGTGTACGCGGCGCACGAACCCGGCGAGCTGGCGCTTGGGGTCCGGCCGGAACATGTGCGCTTCAGCGACGCTGCCCCCTTGCGCGGCGCCGTGTATGGCAGCGAGTACCTCGGCACCAACCAGATCGTCTCGGTCGAGACGGCGCAGGGCCTGGTCAAGGCGCGCGTTCCGGCGAACCGGAACTTCACGATCGGCGAGAATGTCGGGCTTGAGCTCAACAGCGACAAGCTCTCCCTGTTCGATTGCGGTTCGGGCAAAGCGATCCCCTCGTCCCTTTACGTGGAGGTCAATCATGGCTGAAGTCACGCTCGCCGGTATCAGCAAGACATTCGGCCAAACGGAGGCCGTCCACAACGTCAGCCTGACGATCCGCGACGGCGAATTCGTCGTACTGCTCGGTCCGACCGGTGCGGGCAAGACCACCACGCTGCGGCTGATCGCCGGTCTCGAGGCACCCGACAGCGGACGCATCACCATTGCCGGGCGGGATGTTGCCGGCGTGGCACCGGCGACCCGCGATGTCGCCTTCGTCTTCCAGCAGTATTCGCTTTATCCGCACCTGACGGTCTACGAGAACCTCGCCTTTCCGCTTCGCTCGCCTGCACGGCGGCTGCAGGACGCTGAAATCGACGCTCGCGTGCGTGAGGTTGCGAAGATGGTGCGCATCGACCACAAGCTCCAGAACCGCTCCACCCGCCTTTCGGGCGGCGAGATGCAGCGCGTCGCAATCGGCCGGGCACTGGTGCGCAAGCCCGCGATCTACCTGATGGACGAGCCGCTGTCGTCACTCGATGCGAAACTACGCGCCGAACTGCGTCTTGAGCTGAAGCGGATCCAGAGCGAACTCGGTGCCACGCTGCTCTATGTCACCCATGACCAGGTCGAGGCTATGACGATGGCGGACCGCATTGGCATACTGGCGGAAGGCAAGCTGGTGCAGATCGGTACGCCGCGCGAGATTTACAGCAACCCGGCGAACCTGCATGTCGCCGCCCGGCTTGGCCAGCCGCATATCAATCTTCTCCCGCAGGGCCTTCTTCCCGGCTGCAGCGCTCCCGCAGGCACGAAGACGATCGGCGCGCGGACAGAACATCTCGAAATCTCCGCTTCGACGCCGGGCAACGCCGAGATCGACTGGATCGAGCACCTCGGCGACCAGAACCATCTTCACATCAGGGTTGGAGAGCACAAGCTCGTGACGCTTGCCGATCCGTACCTTGCGATCCAACGTGGCGACCGGATCAATTTGAAACTGCGCAACCCGCTCTATTTCGATGCGGGCGGACAGCGGCTGACGTGACGGCCAAAAACGAACGCAATGACTGGATGGATATGATGAAGCACTTCTTCAACCGCAGGGAAGACATTGTCACGGAGGCCCTCGACGGCCTGCTGCTCACTTCTGCGCCCGGACAACTGGCCCGGCTCGATACCTATCCGGCGATCAAGGTGATCGTTCGCGCCGACTGGGACAAGTCGAACGTCGCGGTGATTTCGGGCGGCGGCGCCGGGCATGAACCCTCGCATGCCGGCTTCGTCGGCAAGGGCATGCTGACTGCTGCGGTCTCCGGCGAGATCTTCGCCTCGCCGAGCGTGGAGGCCGTGCTGACCGCGATCCGGGCCGTAACCGGCGCTCCGGGCTGCCTGCTCATCGTCAAAAACTATACGGGCGATCGGCTGAACTTCGGCCTCGCCGCCGAGAAGGCACGCGCAGAAGGCCTGAGGGTGGAGATGGCGATCGTCGCCGACGACATCGCCCTTCCGGACCTTCCCCAGCCGCGCGGCGTCGCCGGCACGCTGTTCGTGCACAAGATCGCCGGCCATCTGGCAGAGGCGGGCCAGCCGCTCGAAGCGGTTGCCGAAGCCGCGCGGACGGCAGCCGCGGACATCGTTTCGCTCGGCGTGTCGCTCTCCACATGCTCCATTCCCGGGCAGGCCCACGAGGATCGTCTGGGTCCCGGTGAGGGCGAACTCGGCCTTGGCATCCACGGCGAACCGGGCGTCGAGCGTATTGCGCTCCAGGCAGCCGCTTCGCTCGTCGCGACCATGGCGCAGCGTCTTGTCGCCTCAATCAAGACGGACGGGAAGCATGCGCTGCTGATCAACAATCTCGGTGCGGTTCCGCCGATCGAGATGGGGGTCATTGCCAAGGCCGTGCTCGACTCGCCGCTCGCCGACCGGGTAGAACTGATCGTCGGCCCGGCACCGCTGATGACCGCGCTCAACATGAACGGGTTTTCCCTCTCCATGATCAAGCTCGACGCAACCCGCGAGGCGGCTCTGACCTCCGCCGTCGCGCCGCGGGCATGGGTCCCGCCGACAAGGCGACACGAACTGGTCGTGCTGCCGGCTCCTGGGCGGACGGTCGCGAACAAGACGACCACGGACAACGCAGTGGCAACCGCAGCCGATCCCGTTGTCGCCGGAAAGCTGCTCGACGCGGTGTGCAACAGGCTCGTTGCGATGGAGGCCGACCTCAACCGGCTGGATGCAAAGACGGGCGACGGCGACACCGGCTCGACCGTTGCGACCGGCGCCCGAAGCGTACTGGCCCTGCGCCCGACACTGCCGCTCGGAAGCCCCGCCGCCGCTTGCGCCGCGATCGGAGAGGCGCTCGGAACGAGCATGGGTGGATCGAGCGGCGTGCTTCTCTCGATTTTTTTCACCGCCGCAGCCCAGAAATTTGCCCAAGGTGCCGACGCTGCATCGGCTTTTTCGGCCGGACTCGACCGCATGACCTTCTACGGCGGGGCCAGCCCGGGCGACCGTACGATGGTCGATGCGCTTTCGCCGGCTCTGTCCGCACTCGCTTCGAGCGGCCTTGCTGCCGCGGCGGCCGCGGCCCGGAAAGGCGCAAAGGCAACCGGGAGCATGACCCGCGCCAAGGCCGGTCGGTCCTCCTATCTGGCCGCACGCGACCTCGAAGGCGTATCCGATCCCGGGGCCGAAGCCGTGGCAGCGGCATTCGAGGCCGCGGCGGCGGCCGACTGACGGGGGACCATGCGCACCAGCCGCCCGCTCCTTCCCGGTCTCATCGAGGCTTGCCATGCGGTGATCGTGTCCAACGCCGATCACCTCGGCGAACTCGACCGGGCAATCGGTGACGGCGACCACGGCACCAACATGAAAAGGGGAAGTGAAGCCGTCTATGCCGAGCGCGACCAACTCGGCGGCCTGCCGCTACCTGAGGCCCTGGAAAAGATAGGCATGGTGCTCGTCACCACGATCGGCGGCGCGGCAGGCCCGCTCTACGGCACGCTGCTGATCGAAATGGGTCGCGGCTTGCGCGCAGCAGGCAGCGGCGACGGAGTGCTCGCCGAAACCCTGCCGCCGGCTGTCGCGGCCGTCGCGCGACGGGGGCGGGCGCAGGCTGGTGACAAGACGTTGCTGGATGTGCTTTACGCGGTGCAGCAGGCAGTATTAAAGCAGAGCCCGCCGGCAGAGGTCGCCGCATACGCCATGTCCGCTGCAACGGACACGATCGCAATGAAGGCGTTGCGCGGACGGGCATCCTTTCTCGGGGATCGGTCCATCGGGCACATGGACCCCGGGGCTTGCAGCTGCGCATTGTTGACGGGGTCGATCTGCCGCTTTCTGGAGGAGTTTCCATCCGCATGAATACCAATGGCGCAAATGTCGGGATCGTCATCGTGTCGCATTCACCGCTGATCGCACGCGGTACAGCGGACATGGTGCGCCAGATGGTTGGCGACAGCGTGCCGCTCGCCTGGTGCGGCGGCAACGCGGAAGGCGGGCTCGGCACGAACGCCAGAGATATCCTGACGGCAATCACCAGCGCCTGGTCGGAGGCTGGCGTTGCTGTTTTCGTCGATCTCGGCGGCGCGGAGACGAACAGCGAGATGGCGATCGAGATGCTCGAGCCTGCCCGTGCGCGTCGGGTCTTGATCTGCAATGCCCCAATTGTCGAGGGCGCGGTGATGGCTGCGGCCGAGGCGTCCGGGGGCGCGGCACTGGCCCGCGTTGTCGCGACTGCGGAGGAGCTCTCGCCATGACCGGCCGCCAGGCACCGCATGCGGGATCGGCGCCGCATCTGGCGAGCCCTGTTTGCGCGCGCGTCGAGGTCACGCACGACATCGGTCTCCATGCCCGTCCGTCCGTCGTGTTCACCCGCCTTGCCAAGTCATTTCCCTGCACGATCGGCGTCGAGGTCAACGGCGACGGCGTGTGGCTGAACGGCAAGAGCATTGTCAAGATCATGGGTGCGCGCATCCGCAAGGGCTTCGTCCTCGCCATCCGTGCTGACGGGATTTGCGCAGAAGACGCGGTGAAGGCTTTGTGCGCCCTCGTCGAGCGGAATTTCGACGAGGAGAAGAGCCATGCCCGGTCCGCTTAGGCTTAAGGGTCAGGGCGCTTCGCCGGGCTTTGCACGCGGAACGGCTCATGTCCTGCCGCACGCGCGCACCTTGAACGCGGCGACGGCGCCGACTGCAAGGGACCGCGAGTGCCTTCTGCTTGCCGTCGACGAAACCGTCACGGCGTTGCGCGCGCTCGCAGACGGCTCCGACCTTCAGAGCCGCGCAATCCTCGAATTCCAGATCGAGATGCTGAAGGACCCCGCGATCCTCGAGCCGAGCCTCGCCCGGATCCGCAAGGGTGAGAGTGCAGCCTTTGCCTGGGCCTCCGCCATGGACGACTATGTCCGCGGTTTCGAGGCCTCGGACGACGAACTCATCCGCGCGCGCAGCGGCGACATGCTCGACATCAAGAACCAGGTCCTGCGGGCGCTGAGCGGAGAGGCGCCTCTGGATTTTCCGAGAGGATCGATCTTCGTCGGGCGGGACATGGCGCCCAGCATGTTCCTGGCGCATGACTGGAGCGGTGGCGGCGCTGTCGTTCTCTTCGACGGAAGCGTTGCCAGCCATGTGGCGATGCTCGCAAGGAGCCGTGGGATACCCATGGTCGTGGGCGTCGGCGAGGCGGCCATCGAGAGCGGCAGGGAACTCTTCGTCCATGGTGGCGAGGGTTCCGTCCACGACATCGACGGCGTAGGTCACAGACCGGCCGACGATACTGGTGCGGAACCGAGTTCGCAGGCGAAGGACCAGCCGCCGCAAAACTGCAAGACCGCAGACGGCGTCGTTATCACCCTTTGCGCCAACATAGATCATCCCGCCGAATTGGAGGGGCTCTTGCCACAGCTTTTCGGGGGCATAGGACTGTTGCGTACCGAATACCTCTTTCCGACGCCGGCCCAGCTTGCCGACGAGGTGCGGCAGGAGCAGATCTACCGCCAAGCGCTGACCTGGGCGCAAGGGCAGCCGGTTACCATCCGTCTTTTCGACTTCGGCGCCGACAAGCCGCTGCCGGACGCCGAGGTTGACCTCACGTCCTATCTCGGCCTGCGCGGCATACGCCTCCTCCTGGCCCGTCCGGACCTGCTGCGGACCCAGGCGCGTGCATTGATGCGGGCAGCCCCTGCCGGACAGTTGAGGGTCCTTATTCCGATGGTGACGTCGCCCACCGAAGTGGAGCAAACCGCCGCAGTCTTCGCAGCAGAGGCCGCCGGGCTTGCCGAGCGGCGGATCGAGCACGCAATTCCTCCGCTCGGCATCATGGTGGAAGTGCCAGCCGCCGCCCTTATGCCCGAGGGCTTCCAGCGGGCCGCCTTCTTTTCCTTCGGCACCAACGATCTCGCCCAGTACATCGGGGCATCGGCGCGCGACAGCGCGGCAGTGTCGGGACTGCATGAAGCGTCGCGCGTGGCAACACTGCGCTTCCTGCACCACACCGTCCCGCTGGCACTCGCGACGCAAAAGCCTGTCGGCATCTGCGGCGACCTCGCGGCCGATCCGGTTGCCCTGCCGGAACTGCTTGCCTGCGGTTTTCGCGAGTTTTCCATGCCGCCGGCGAGGATGCCGCTTGTGCGAAAGGCGATTTCCGGGTTGAACGCCGACGGAAGCAAGGCGAGGGGTTGAAATGGCGCGCGAGGCAAGCGAAGAGGCTACGGTCACCTACAAGACGATCCTGGCCGACATCATCGACAGCCGCCCCTCCGGCACGCGGCAGCGGCTCGCCACCGCACTCGGCAAGCATCGCAGTTTCGTGACCCAGATCACCAGTCCTGCCTATCCGACACCCCTGCCCTCCCGCCATCTGCCGACCATTTTTCGCGTTTGCCACATGAGCCCGGCGGAACAGGAGCGCTTTCTCGAAGCCTATGAGCGCGCTCATCCAGGCAAGTTACCGGAGACTACCGCCTTGGAGGGCTTGCGGACGCTCACGTTGATGGTCACGGACACCGGCGATGAGCGAAAGAACAGGCAGTTCGACGAGGCCGTCGCTGAATTTATTGCAAGGCTGTCCGCCCTTCTTTGAGCGGAGCTCTGCATCTTGGTAGGTGGCCGGAATGCTTGCCGCTTCGTTCCTTAAATTGGAATCGATTTAAGGATAAAACGATGCGGCACTTTTAAAGTGCCGCAGCGGCCTTTGCGAGTCATATTCGACGCGAGGGCGCAGTGGAATCGCGGCCGGGGAGGAGGAGCATGAAGAAGTTCATGAACGGGGCCGACACGTTCGTCGCCGAGAGCCTTGACGGCTTCGTGCGCGCGCATGACGGTCTTGTCATCTTCGGCCCAGACCGGAAGTTTATCCGCCGCACACATCTCAAGCAGGGCAAGGTCGCCGTCATCTCCGGCGGCGGCGCGGGGCACGAGCCGATGCACGTGGGCTTCGTCGGCCATGGCATGCTCGATGCAGCCTGCACAGGGCATGTTTTCACCTCACCCACACCTGACCAGGTTCTGGCCGCGATCGAGGCTTGCGACACGGGCGCCGGAACCCTCCTGGTCGTGAAGAACTACGACGGTGACGTCATGAACTTCGAAATGGCCGCTGAATTGGCACAGGCCGGTGGCCGCAGCGTCGATATGGTCTTCGTCAATGATGACGTCGCCACGGAAGCCGCGCCGCGCAGCACCGGACGCCGCGGCGTTGCCGGCACGCTGGTCGTGGAAAAGATCATCGGCGCCGCCGCCGAAGCCGGCATGCCGCTCGGAGCCTTAAAACGCCTGGGAGAGAAGACCGTAGCCGCCACGCGCAGCAAGGGGGTGGCCATCGGCGGCGCCACCGTGCCCGGAGGTGCCTGCGCAACCTTCGCCCTGGGGCCAGACGAGATGGAAATGGGCGTCGGCATCCATGGCGAACCGGGCCGCGCACGCTCGGCGTTCCGGAATGCGGAGAGGATCGCAGGGCTCCTTGCGGACGATGTCATCAAGGATTTGGTCGCGGAGCGCGGTCGCGATGTCCTGCTCTTCGTCAACGGGTTCGGCAGTACGCCCGCATCCGAACTCTATCTCATGTATGGCGCGCTGCGGAAGCACGTGGAAGCGAGCAATCTCGTCGTTGCGCGCTCACTGGTCGGATCCTACGTCACCTCTCTCGACATGGCGGGCCTGTCGGTGACACTGACGGTTCTCGACGCGACCGGATGCGAGTTCTGGGACGCACCCGTGCTGACCCCCTCGCTGCGATGGGGCCATTGACCTCCCAACAAATGATCGGCGCCGCCGCACCATCACGATCTGATAGGCGATCTATCTCCACTGCCTGGTTCGCCAGGCTACCACGGTGCGCCTGGCATGGCCCAGGCGCAACCGACGATCTTGCGGCGCGCTGCCTTCGGAACCGTCATCGACACGATGTACACGAAGTTCGGCATCGCGGCGTCCTCCAGTGGCGGATTGCGATTATGTCCGCACATTTACAATACGCGGGATCACATATCGCGGGCGTTGGACGGCGTCGCTTCGATGCGGGACCTGATCAAGATCTGATTGCTACATCCAAGGCGCTTGTAGCTTGCGCTCCACCAGTTTTGGGCTCAAGCCACGATAGCGATCGACGATGAATTCAGCGGAAAGTCGGCACCGTGAATCGCGTCACATACGATGGCCACCGTGAGGAGTTTGCCCTAACCCGACCGGAAGCCCGCTGGCTTTCCGACCTGCAATAATCTTGAATCACAAACCTGATAAAAAGGGGATCCAAGCACCAGATCGTCATCTCGGACGGATTGAACGCAAGGGCCATCATAGACGATGGCCGATCGGGACGGAGAGCGGCCCGCCCCAAACCATCGAAGTTCAGCAGCCGAGGCAACCGTATCGGTCGGTTCTTGCCTGAACCGGCTTGTTCAGCGCCCTCGGCCGCCTCCTCCACGCCCTCCTCCACCACGCCCGCCGCCACCACCGCCGCTAAAGGCTGCTCCCCCACCGCGACCACCACCTCCATGGAAGCCGCCACGGCCACCGCCTTGAAAGCCGCCGCCGCTGTAGCCGCCGCCACGGTCAAAGTTCTGGAAGCTGCCACCAGACTGCTGGTAGCGCCGGCCATAATTGCGACTCAGTTCATTTTGATTGCCGATCTGACGTCCGGCCCGGTCGAAGGAAAGATGATCCGGCGCGCGCTGACGAACCTGTTGATTGCGGCGTGGTGCGGGCCTCGTCTCGGCACGGTTCTGAATACGTTGCGTGGCGTGTGGTCTGTTGGATGCTGCACGCTGACCGGCAATGCCAAGGTTCTCCCCGTTCGGGCGCTGAACAGGTTGCCAGCCATCCGGCGTGTGCTTCTGCCACTGCCCGTCCTGGCGACGATAGACACTGCCGTCGCGACCGGCATAGACGTCACCGTCCTTGCTGCCGACGATAAACCCGTTGTTGCCTTGCGTGTTGCGCCAGCGCAGACCGCCGGCGCTCCCTGTTGTTCCGCCGCTTATACGCGCGAATTCTCCGCCGTGCTTCACGGCAACGCTGCCCCAGGAACCGTAAACATTCTGCCCGCCCCGGGCGACCACTGCATTGCCGGTGCGTGGATTGTAGGCGGAGATGAAACCTCGTTCGCCGCCAGGTCCTGCTACCGCCCCACCGCGGAACCGAGTCCCGGTGACGGGGTTATAAGCCGCACCAAACGCCAAACCTCTCTCAGGACCATAGGCGTAGCCATAGCGGCCAAAGGTTCCGTAGGCCGGGTTGTATGAAGCGCCAAACCCGTAGCTGATCGGAGGTGGATAGTAGGGCCAATCTTCGTCGTAGTAGTCCCAATCCGGCGGATAGTACCATCCCGATCCCCAGACGACAGTGTCCCAGGCGAGATACGTATAGAGATAGCCGAGGGTGTAGCCGTACCAGACGGCGTCGGGCTCCGTGTCGTAAACGCGGACATAGGTCGCGTTATAGACCGGAGACGACGATGGGATGGTGTAGATCTCATCGTCAACCGCGCGCGCGACTGCAAAGGGCCCAGTCGGCGTATCACCGACAAACCAGATGCCATCATTGAGGACGAAGTACTTGTCCGCGACCTTGATTACCTGCTCATTCGCGTTGACGGCATAAAACAGGGACGTGCCTTCAATCAGCTCGAACTTCGGCTCACCGTTATAGTGTACGTCCACCTTCAGCGACCCATCAGTCGAAACCCGGGCAAGCTTCGGAATGCTCGCCCTCAGACGCGCCATCTCGCTTTCGGACGTGCCGGGGATCGAAGCACGCACTGCTGAGTAGGACGCATCGTCGGGTAGATTCAGGAAATCTTCCGGCAGATCGGGAGTGGTAAAACGCCAGGGTCCTTCGAGCGAGGCTGATGAAAACCACCTTCCAGAGAGAAGGGTGTACCAGTTCTTGCTGGCCCGATGGAAAAAGACCGAACTGGTCGTATTGGAAACCCAGTCAAGCCCTGTGCCTGCCACCGGTTCGAGGACCGGCCTTCCTTCAAAAATCAAAAGCTCCGCTGGCTTCTCCGAATAGAAAACCTTCGGGATCTGGTTCTCGCTGAAACGCGTTGGCGGAAGAGAGGCTTTGACCCCTTTCCAATTCTCGATCTCCGGCAGTTTGGAAAACAGATCCGGAACCGTTCCTGCCTCAACCCAACTGGTCTCCAATGTCTTGGAGGTGAGCCAGTTCTTGTCGCTTCGGAGATAGTAGTCGCCCGATTGTTCCACTCTAAACAGGTCCCAGTTCGTATTGACCACGAACGACAGCCCCTCAACGCCCTTTACCGGAGCCAAAACTGCCTTGCCGTCCGTCTGCAGCAGGATCGTTGGTGTCTCACTGACAAAGACCGGTGGCGGGTCGGCTTTGATATCCGGAACGTCGGCGAGGCGCTCGAAATCCGTAAGGCTCGCTGCCAGGCGTTGCTGCGACACCACAATCGGATCGCTAGGAATAAGTTTGCCGATATCGAGTGCGAGATCGGCAAGTTGCCGGCGGTCCAGCGAGGAGAAGTCCAGCCGCGTAGTCCGAACATCCGTCAGCGTGACGTTTTCAGATGCATCGTCAGCGACGGTCTTGGCTGAAAGCCCGATGATCCCGTAGACCGCCTTCGCGTCGGCGGACGATTTGAGTTCGGTGGCGACAAGAGCCTCGAGTTCCTTGAAATCCTTCCAGGATGTTATCTGCGGTTGAAAGAGCGTGATCGTCGCTCCTTTGTCGGTGTTGAACACCCTTGGCCAGGCCGGCGCGGTGGAATCGGACTGGTTGAGATATTCGCCAGCCACGAACCCGTTTGCGCCGGAGTAGCTTACTGCGCACCAGGAGGCTTCCGCATCACACTCCTTGATATCGACTTCCTCGCCCTGAGGAATAACACGCACCGCGTCAAATCCGGTGCCCGGTCCCACCCTGAAGTTCACATTTGCCGTCAGGATGGCGGGATCTGCGAAGACTGAAGTCGAGAAGAATGAAGCGACCGTGAAGTAGGCAAGAATTCTACGCATGATCACATTCCTTCATTGAGTGTGTAAGGTGTGTTCAAGTCCTGCTAGATGGAAGTTGCACTAAACACGGAGCGTCGCGCAAAGGCGTTTCGAGTTCGCAGCTATTCGACATCGTCTAATCATCGCATATTCACTGCCTAGTGCAATTGGCCCCGCCGCCATGTTCTACGCTAAAGCGCGTGTTGATCGGTGCCTTCTTCCGTTGCGGCGACGCCGGGGCTATTGACCAGTACTGACGCATTGGGCAGAGCTAGCCGTGATTATCGCCAGCGTCTTCGTCGCTGTCGCTGAATTGCTTGGCGATCGATCTAAACTCGTCTTGGGCAGCGAGGAAGATATCGACGACGTCCGGATCGAAATGCGAGCCTCGTCCCTCGATTATGATCGCCGTCGCCTTCTCATGCGTCATGGCGTCCTTATAGACGCGGCGACTTCTCAAGGCATCATAGACGTCGGCGACAGCCGTGATCCGCGAATTGGTTGCGGGGGCCAGGTGAAGACTTGTGATTTCTCACGTTGACGGGAATTGCAGGCCTTCAGCGTTTTTATACTCAAGGTGCCAACGCAGAAGGTGCGAATGGGTCTTTTAAACGAGCGCATTGGCTTGGGTCTCACAGGCCCGCAATCTTTGGCGTGAAGGTCAAGTTTTGCGTGGACCATTGCTAAAATGCCATCAGATTTATTCACCTGATATTTTCACCGGATCCCTCAAAGATAGCGCCCCCTGCAAAAGCTCCGTTTACCGATGACTCTGCAATTTCGCCAAGCCGCAATCGTCCCGCAAATCAAGATAGCAACACTCGGCGCGCTTGCCTGCGCCGTTGGGGCGATCGCTGCCGTTTGCGTAATAAGCCTTCTTATTCCCGACCGTCCGTTTTGGGCAGAATTGACCGCGGTGGCGTCAATAACGGCAGCTATTACATTTCCGTTTCAATTTGCGCTTTGTCTACGCAACGAAGCGCTTCGTGAGATCCAAAAAGAACTTCAGCACGCACTCCGTCATGATCCCGTCACGGGTACCCTGCGCGCCAACGCATTTGCGACCTCGGTCGAGCATGCGATAGACCGCAGGCGACTGACCAATACTGAAAGCCCGGATGGCGTCATGCTCGTTCTCAGGGTCGGCAATTTCGATGAGATCGGTCGTCGCTATGGTCCGCAATGGGCAGATACGCTGCTTCAATCGATTGTTCGGATCGTACATTCTTGCGTGCGCTATGGTGATCTCGTCGCGCGGCTTGCCTCCGACGAACTCGGGATCTATCTGCCAGGCACAACAACGGAAGACGCCACAGACATCTGCGAGCGCATCCGCGCACGGATAGACGAGACCACCTTCACAGCCGGGCAAGAGCGCCATATATCGGTGACGGTGAGGCTTGGCGGTACCAGGGTCGGGGACCAGGCCGACTTTCAGGCACTCCGCGAGGCAGCCAACCACGCCGCCCTTGCGGAGGAAGAGGCTGGGCCCCTCCTATTCCGGGAGCTATTTTCGTGACAGGGAGGCTTTTGGGCCTGCTCTGCGGGGCGTCGCCTGATCCTGTACAGGAGCCCGGAATGTACCGCGGAACCTATGAAGCCTGCGCCGCCGGTGACAAAAATCCGCGTGCCCCATCCCCATCACGCAGCCCCTTCGAAGACGGTTGCATTCTCCAAAAGCGGTCCATTTCGGTCCTTCGCAGATATCACCAGGCGGTCGATATTGGCGGACCAATGGCGCGAGCCGATAGTGGAGTCTCCGCAGGGTTTGCCGAATAGGAATGATTGTCCTGCACGAAGGTTGTATCGATCCCCTTCGCAGCGAAGGTGGCCGCGTTGTAGGTTTCGGTGAAGAAGCCGCGCTCGTCTTCATATCTGCGCGGCGTCAACTCCTGCACGCCGTCGAAGATGAAAGAACGAAGCTCAAACATCGGTGTTCTCGGATCCGGCACCGCAGATAGACGGTTAGTCGGTCTGTCCCAGCATTGCGGCCCGCTCCAGAACCTGGTCCGGCGAAAGATAGCCAAGCTCGAATACCATCTCTTCCGGGCACAAGATCTTCACGCCCTGGCGGTATTCGATGGTGCGCACGAAGGATGCCGCGTCGTGCGAGTTCTCATGGGTGCCAAAATGATCCCTTTCATGCAGTTTCTCCCGCTGATACCCACCGCGGTCACGCTCGGATCAAGAATACAGTAGGGGGGACAGATCACATTGATCATCTCACCGATCCTTCACCGGTATCGGGTTCGGTGGCCGCCACGCCGGCCCGGCTCAACGCGCCGCAACGCCAGACGCTGTAGACCGGCTGGGTATCCCAGTCATAGTAGAAGACCGCTTCCAGCGTTCGTTCCGCCATCCCTAGACCGAAGACGCGGCGCATGGCGCGGATCGCCCCTTCTCGCTCCCGGTCGTCGATCGGGCAAGAAAGCGCGGTGTTGGCAATGCCCCATTCGGTCACCCAGCACGGCTTGCCCTCCCCTTCAGGCTGGCAAAAGTCGAGAAGCGCCGTCACATACCGCGCAAGCGCCGCGTCACCTTTGCGCCCTGGATAGACATGAATGCCATAACCATCGATCAACGCGTCGATCCCCCGTTCCCGAAGGAGGGAGACAAACGCGCCGGGATCGAGCCGTTCCATGCCGCGATAGTCGGCCTCGTCTGCGCCGACATCGGAAAGTCCGGCGGAAATCAGAAGCGCGCCGCGGCTATGCACCGTCGCCCGCAATTCCTCTCGGGTGATCCGGACGGCGCCGACATATGCGTCGAGCCCGCGCTCGAAGGCCGAGCGATTTGCGACTTCCGAAACGCTGCGCGGTGTTTGCCGCCCAGGTCTTTCGTAGACGACGAGATCGCCATTGTAGGCGCTGTAGTTGATTTCGTTTCCGGGCTCGACGGCGTCGATGCGGATGCCCATGCCATCAATGCGGCGAAGCACCGAACGCAGGTGCGCGCGGTAAAGATCGAGGTCGAGATCCGAAAGCCGCCGAACATCCCAGATGCGGCCGAAACCGGTGCGCGGACGCACCTCCGCCGGATAGTAGTCCTTGTTGGAGAGCTGGATCTCGATAAGGATTTTCAGCCCCAGTCGGTCCGCCATTTCCAGCGCTTCGATGCTCTTTTCCACCGGCCTGGACAGCGAAAGCCGGACATGGGTGATGCCGCTTGCCGCAATTTCCTTCAGGACGCGCTTCTGATCGGCGCGGGAAAGCCAGGCGAGGTTTAACCGGTTAATGCCGATGCGACCGGGGAACAGATCGTCTGCGTCCGCGGGCGGCACCAGGGCAAAGGCCCAGAGCGCTGCCAACACGCAAGCGAGGCGCGCGCGCGTTCGCGCCACCGCTTTCATCCTCTCAAAGTCCAATCTGCCTCAGAGCATTTCGGAAATTCGCCTCGCAGGCGGAATAGCGGTCGATCACGGCTTGCGTGTCTATCTTGGCGAGAAAATTCGACAGATATGCGCGCTTGTCCGCCTCCCGGTTCCAGGTCGCCGCCTCTATATAGGGGAAGCCGATGAACTCCAGCATTTCCCGCATGCGGTCGTCGACCGCGATCATGAGGGCCGGTGTGCCGGCCTGCATACCGATGATGCAGCCGTGGAAGCGGCGGCCGAAGCAGAGATCGCGCGAGGACATCGCGCCCCGCCACTGGTTCGTGTCGAAATAGACCAGCAACTCGGATTTCCGCTGCCATTTTTCCGAATGCTTGTATTCGGTCGCGCCAGTGATGCGCCCGCTCGCCCGGTCATAGACAATGTCATTGTCGTCGCCGGTCAGGGAGAGGTTGTAGGCAACCACCTCGTCCTGGACCACATAGCTTGCGACGCTGTCGGGCTTAAGCAACGCATGCGCGTCGACGATCGTATCGGCAACACTGCCGAGATAGCCGCCGAAAGCGATCTTCTGGGCTTCCGCCAGTCCCGGATCGGCAAGCGCGGAGAGTGACCGCTTCATGTCGTTCGGAGCGAAATAGAGCGATGGGCAGCCGGTCGGCTTGACGAACTTCATGCCCTGTTCCCTGAGAAACTCGGCAGTGAAATAGCCGCGGGTAAGGAAGAAGCTCTCCTTTTTCCTCAAGACCTCAAGGAACTGGAGCGTACCGGCCGGCAGCAGTTCCTTGAGACCCTCCTTGCGCTGGATGCCGATGCCCATCACCACGACCGGCATCTTCAGCTTGGCGAAGACTTCGGCTTCCAGGTCCGCGGAGTAGCCGGGCCGCAAGAGGTTGGCGGAGGCGAAAACGCAAATATCGAACTCGCGGTTGACGCGCTCGTAGAGGTCTTCCGATCCCCGGTTGTTGGCGAGGTGCCAGAAGGGGAGGTAGGTGACATCATGACCGCGCAGGCTTTCGGCCGCACCCTCGCCGATCAGGTAGTTGCCGGTATTGGCGATCCGCCTGACCTGGGAAATCAGGTCCTTCTTGGTGCTGGCCTCGTCAAAATAGGGCCGGTGGACGACAGTCGTGCCCGAAACCTGAGCAATCGTTCTCTGCAGATAAGACGGAATTCCCGTTAGCAAAATACGCATAACTATCCTCTGAACCGATAAATGGGGGCCTTCGGGCCGTTAATTCGCGATGCCGATTTCACGAAGCGTCATGCGGAAGGCGCGCTCGCGGTCGGAATACCGGTCGACAAGTTCGGTCGTGTTGAGCTTTGCCAGATGATCGGCCACGAACTCGGCGCGGTTCTCCGCCTTGTCGATCTCGTTGATGTCGACGGCGGGCAGCCCGGTGAAGCCGAGCATCTCGCGCATGCGGTCGTCCACGGCCACCATCAGGCTCGGCACGGCCGCCTGCATGGCAATGATCGATCCGTGGAAACGTCGGCCGAGGTTGAAGTCCATCGACGAAGCCCAGGCGCGCCACTGGTTGGTATCGAAGAAGGTGCGAACCTCAAACCGTTGCTTCTCCCGCTCCGTGCCGGGATAGGCCAGATCGCCGATCATCAGGCCCGATGCGGAATCATAAACGCGCCCCTCATCTTTGGGCTCCACCTTCATGTCGAAGTGGAGGAACTCGTCCTGCACCACGTATTGCGGCACAGTGTCCTGCGGGGTCAGCGCATTCGCGTCGAGGATCGCATCCTGGTTGCCGCCGAGGTAGCCTGAAAAAATCGTCCGCGCCTTGCCGATCTTCACGCTCGACAACCTCTTCATGGACCGGCGCATGTTGTCCGGCATGAAATAGACGGAAGGGCAACCGGTCGGGCGCACGAAGGAGAAGCCCTGGTCCTTCAGGAAGCCGGCCGACTCGTAGCCGCGCGTCAGGAAGTAGTGCTCACGCTCTTTCAAGACGGCCAGGAGCCGCTTCGTTCCCTCCGGAAGATTGTTCTCCAGGTCCCTGCGGTTTTGCAGGCCGATGCCCAGCATGACGATCGGCATGTTAAGTCGGCTCAGGACCTCTGCCTCGGCGTCTGCCGAAAGCCCCTTGCGCAATAGGTTCGCGCAGGTGAAGACGCAGATGTCGAAGTTGCTGTTGAACTCATCGAACCCGCTGCCGCTTTTGCTTAAATTATAGAGATGCCAGAAGGGAACCTGCTTCGCATGCGGCGCGAGCGCACGCAGGGCGCCCTCACCGATGAGGTAGTTCCCGGTGTTGCTGATGTTGCGCAGCTCCTGCAGAAACTCCTCTTTCGTTTCCGGCTGCTTCTGCCGCTCCGCATAGGAGACGGACAAGCCATGGGCGCCATTGGCAAGGCGCGTGTAGTGACCAGGAATACCCGTCACGAGAATTCGTGGACGCATTCGACTAACCTTTCTGTTTCAGAGAAGCGGGCCGGCAATCAGCCGATCGCCGCGACCACGGGATTTGCCGCCGCCTGCTCGCGAAAGACCGAGGCGCGGGACAGTGACGAATTTTTCACGGACCGGTCGCTCCATGAGATGAAATCCGAAAAGGAGGACGCCCATGACCGGCGTGCGGCGGTCCTGATGCAGCCCTCCATAAGCGGAGCGAGCCTTTCGCGATTGTGCGCAACATCTTCGATGATCCGCGCCATCTCCCTCACGACCTGAGGATCGGAGGCCGCGTTGATGAGTATACCGTCCTCGCCGTTGGAAATGAGCTCGTCTACGGCGCCGACCGCGGTCGCGATGGGCACGCAGCCGAGCTGCTGCGCCTCGGCGATCATTAACGGCGCGCCCTCCCAGCGCGAGGGCATGACGAGAACGTCGGCCCATCCCAGGGCCTTGATCAGATCCTTGCTGGCGAAGACGGGCGGGCGCACGTCGACGCCCAGGTCCTTCAGTCGTTCGCTCCACGAGACGCTGGAATCGGCGAGGATTTCCCCTCCGATGGCCCGGGCGTCGAAAGGGACGTCGGAGGCCCGCAGTTCCGCGAGCGCCGCCGCCAGTCGATCGATCCCCTTCTGCTGATCAAGCCGCCCCATGTAAAGAAGCCTCAATCGGTCGTCCTTGCGCTCGATCCGTCTGACCGCCAGAACCTCCGCCAGGACCTTGGGTGGCACCGAGAAGCTCGCGCCATTCGCAACGGCAAAGACTTTCTCGTGCGGGACACCGTAGCTGTGCAGATAGATCTTGAGCTGTTCGGAGCAGGTCAGGAAGGCATCATAGCAATGCTCGTGGGCAATCGCTGCGAAGGGTTGGCCGGCGGGCCTCTTGAAAGCCGTGTTGTCGACGACGTGGAGATAGCAGGCGGTGCGCGTGCCTTCCGAGCGCAGTCGCGCGATGAGGGGATGGGCGGCCATCACGTGGTTGTTGATGACCAGGTCGAAGCCGGAAAGCTGTCCCTTCAACGCCTCCCAGTCGACCGAATGCCCCTCGGCAATAAAGTCCTGCCCCAGGAAAGACCCCGACCCTCCCCAGGCCGGAACTCCCTCGTCCCAGAAGTGAATGTAGTCGAAGCTGGAATCGAATTCATCGATCACGTCCATCCGGGACGTGCCGAGTACGAAGAGATGGGTTTCGTACCCTGCCGCCTTCAATTCTCGGGCGGCCGCATAGACGACTTTCTCGGCCCCACCGAACGAGGCGTTCGGCACGAGCAGCGCAACAGTCCGTTTGCCGTCGTTGTGCCCGAGCGGCAGGACCGGTGATCCCCCGACTTCCTTGCGCAGCGCCTTGTGCAGTTCGGCGTAGGGCACGAGCCGTGCCGGACGCCAGGTCCACCGCCTGCCCGCCGTCTCGCGCAGGGGACTCGTGGCAATCGCGTTGACGCAATTGATCATCACCTGCTGAGGCGTGATGAGCGAGCGGCGCGGAAGGCTTCTTGGAAAAGGAAAGCGCACTTTCAGAACAGTCAATGTCGGCCATACCTGCTGGCTGCCAATCGAAGCAAACCAGTCCACCGCATTGTTCTGGACCACGTCCTGGACGAGCCGAGTCGAAAGGAAAATGAGATCGGCAGGGCCGATTTTTTGTCCGCCCGCCCCATGAGCGATCGGCTCGATCTTGCGCTGGGCGGCATCGTTGGCGAGTTGGACGAAGACGACGTTGCTGTTCTCGCTCAGGCGCTCAAGGTGGGCAAGAACGTTCGGCAGCATGCGCGAACGCCGGAGCAAGTCGAGCGCCGCACCGCTTCCTGCGACCAGGAAGGGCGGGAAATGCTCATTGTCGGGCTCGCCGATGTTTGCCCAGAACGCCGGGATAATGTCGTCGAGGCGAAGCATCATCGGTGGCTTGGTGGGATCGGTGAAGAAGGAGATCGCCGTATCTTCCGTTCGCGCAAACAGGTAGCGCGGGCACTCCTCATGCTCGAAATCAACCAGCATCGGGCGCTGGAACAGCGGCATGTGGCGCTTGCGCAGGAAGCTTACCGACGTGGCGCGGTCTCGGTTCGCCTCCTTGAAGCGGCTCTCCGCCCTCAGCCTGTATTCGAAGACGGTGTCATGGCAGGGCGTGCCGACGAAACCATGCTCGATGCAGGACAGCCAGAACTCCCAATCCTCGAAGCCGTTCTGCCTGTCGTCGTTGAAACGGACGCCTTCCTGAAAAACATCGATCGAGATCATCGATCCCGTATCGCAGATATTGTCGGTGATGCAGTGGGCCAGCCGCGAATAGCGGTTGCCGTAGTGGGCGCGCCAGCTTACCGAAAATGTGTCAATATTGGTATAGACCCACCCGCAACCACTGGAAAGGAGTTGCCGGTAAAGCGTCTCGATGGTGCCGGGAAGGACGCGATTGTCGGCATCGAGGAAATAGACGGCCTTCGCCTCGGGAAAGCGCTCGAGGACGAATTCGATGGCGCGATTGCGTGCGCCGCCCGGCCCCGCGTTCTGGCCGAACACGACATGGACGGAAGGATGGGCCGCAGCGTAGAGCAACAGTTGATCGAACGTCTCGTGCCGTGGATCGCCGTCGACCGAGATGACAATGACGACCCGGCAGCTACTTAAATTCGAGGCAAGTACGGACTCTATCGCCTCCAGCGCGAGTGCCGCATGACCGTAGAGGGGCATGGCCACGGCGATCAGGTCCGCGAACTCCCGGTTACCGGACATCGGCGGCCTCCGTCGATTGCTTGACCAGCCTGAAGCCGGACACCTTGAGCCAGGAGAAATCGACCGAATCCGTGACTGCGCGGCTGAGGATCATCAGATCCATCGGGACGCGTACCGGCTCGTCCAGCTGGATGTTTATGTTGACGACCTGATTGGGGGTGACTTCGCGCCACCCGCTGAAGAATGCCGATGGCTTGGCCGTGCCCTTTCGCGCAAGCTCGGCCACTTCGGAACGCGCATTCGAATTCGCCGGGGCGAGCAGGAAGCTGACCGCCGCGGGCTGACCTTGCGGATGATCGATAACGGCACTTGCCGAGAAGGATATCGTTCCGGGCTCGACAGCGCGACTGACCGCACCCGCCGATATACCGCTCGGCAACGGGTGGCAGACGATGGCATGCTCATGCTCGAGGAAGCGCACCGTCTGGAATTCCGGGACGATGGGCGTGATGGAAACGTCCGCGATCTGGCTCAACGTGTCGACTGCCAGGCGATAATCGACGATGTACTGACCCTCGAGCAGGCTACTCGGCGCAATCATGTTGGGTGCACTGGCGGGCTTCACTCCGGGCAGTCCCGTGAACACTTTGAACGCCAGCGGGCGCAGGTCGAGATCCGGATGCGGAAGTTCCGACCGCGCCGAATAGCGCTCGCCGGCGATCGGATAGCCAAGCGAAAGGCCGACGGTCTCGGGTCCGGTCGCGGATATCCGCAGCCGAAGTGTCCGTGCCGCGCCGCCGCAGGCCCGCGGCAATGAAAAGAAGTTCCAGTTGGGGACGAGTTGCGCATAGGGCACGATCCACTCGGCCACGCCCTCCCCGCTTTCAAGATACCTCAACGCAACGACGAGCTCTCCACTGGCTTTCGGTACAGAATGGAGGTGAAGCGCGAACCCGGCCACGCCGAGGCTGGACACCGGCAGCAGTTGCTCGACAAAGGCGTTGGCGAGCAGTTGACCGATCCCTTCATCCTTTGGGTCGGCATAGGGATCGTGGGAAAATGTCTCGGAAACCGGCTCCCAGCTTCGCGCCTGGAACGCGTCTTCGAGAGCCCGGTAATTTTCCAGCAGCGTCTCGCGCTCCCGCCGCAGAATTGACAGCTCCGAGGTGATCGATGTGCTGTATCGGGCGAGCCGGCCGACGCCGCCCTCGGCCAGCGTTCGCAGAAGCGCAAGACTGTCTGGCTTGTTGGCGGGATCAAGCCGCTGGAGGGGAACTGCGGGCACCGTACCCAGCGACTCCAGCAGCGCCAGGCGCTCTTGCAGATCCGCCTCGCCCTCGTCGGAAAAGGCGACGGCGATCAACGGAAAGGCGTTCTGCAAGGTCGCCTGAGGGCGACCGTCCATTTCGAGGTAGGTGACCAGATGCTCTATATCGCTTCCCTCGAAGCACGACCGGTCCCGGTCCGATGCCGCCACCAGTTTTCTTGCCGCTAGTCGCCGCCCTATGCCGGAAGACATGAAATCTTGCACGCACCGCCTCTGAAGAACTATTTCGGACCAAAAAATCAAAGCCGCCGGATAATCAGGTGTTTATTCAAATAATCAAGCAGCATCCACGAGAGCCTAGCAACTATTTTTGCGACGCACAATGATAAAAATCAAAGAAAAACAAGCAAAATATTTCATATATACTTTAAAACTCCAATTAATACGTCACCATTTTATCATTCCGTGACGGATAAGCGATTTTCCACTCATTCCTTCAAGAAGATCCTGTTGGCGATCGAGGCAGTCCCTCAGTCGGAAACGACGCTCGACCGTCCGGCGCGCCGCGGCACGCATCCCGAGGTGGTGTTCCGGATTCCTCAGGGCACCGAGAATGGCCTCGGCGAGTGCGTCCGCGTCGAAGAATGGCACCAACAGGCCGTTCCGGCCGGCGCGGATAACCTCCCGGACAGGCGCGGTATCTGATCCAATGACCAGGGCGCCGCACGCCATTGCCTCCAACACCGACCAAGACAAAACGAACGGATATGTCAGGTAGAGGTGCGCGGCCGAGATCTGGAAAAGCTGCCGCAAAACTGAATGCGGCACCACCCCGGGAAAGAGAATATTTTCCCGCGGTATGTCCAGCGATTCCAAGAGGTGGTCCTTCCACGCCCCGCCGCCGGGCGGCGGCACGCCATAGCTGGTGCCATCTCCTCCGACAAAAACGAACAGCGCATCGGGACGTTGCCGCACAACCTTCGCGGCAGCCTCCAACACCTGTGGAAATCCACGATACGGCTCAAGGTCGCGCGCGACAAAGGTGACAATGGGAGAACCACCAGCCCTGAGCACACGTCCGTCCGCAAGCCTGACCGACGTTGTCGGGTCCGGTCGAAACCGCGCCGTATCGATGCCCTCGTGACACACCGAAATGCGCCCCTGGGCGTCGGCGGGGTACAGACTTCTCTGCCAATGGGTGGGGCTGATGCCGGCCTCAATGGCCTCAAGGGACAAGAGCTGCGCGATGTTACGCAGCCGCAACCTCTTTCGCGTCTCCAGATCGGGCCGGTCGTCGGGGGAGAACCCTATATCCGCCCCTTCCGACCGGTAGAAGAACTCGCAATATCCCAATGCGGGCACCCGCGGCAGCACGTCCTTCAAGAACATCATGCTGCCCCAGCCGATATGGCCGACGACAATGTCGGGCACCAGCCCCTGCCGCACCATAGCGTCGAGCGTTTCGGCGACGCGATGGCCGATACGCGCGTGATGATCGGGAGTCCCCATGTGCCGGGCCATGTGTGGATTTGCGCGCGGGCCCGATTCCGCTCGATGTCGAACGACGCGAACGGCCGGGATCTTCAGATCGATGGTTTCGGTGATGAGGCTTACCTCATTGCCCGCCTGCGCGAGCTGGGCGGCCAAGGCAGCGAATTGGCCGAAGCCCCGCCGATGAACAAACGCCACGTGCATCGCGCCTAGTCCGCCATTGCCAGGCCCACGGCATCGCTCACCACTTAGACGCCGTACCGTGAAGCCGTGCCCCAGGCCAGTTCGAGCTGGTGCAGCGTCTGGAAAGCCGTCTCAAGCATCCGCTGGTCCTGGTCGCCACGGTTCACCGCGCGCTCATAGGTCATGGCCGCGTCGCGGAGATTTGCCCTCAGTTGCCGCCCCTTCTCTGTCAACTTGATGCGTGCGGACCGCTTGTCGCGCTGGGAGGCAACGCGATCGATGTAGTCGCCGTCGGCAAGCTGCTTCAGATAGTAGGAAACATTGGAGCCAACATAATGCCCACGATCCAGAAGCTCTGCGACCGAGAGCTCCGAGTCGCCGATTGCCAGTAGAATCATCGCCTGTGCCGGACCGACGTCATCGACACGAAGCTTGGTCAGCTCCGCCCGAATGAGGCCCGAAAACCGCCGGCTTGCCCGCTCCATGAGGCGAGCAAGCTCGAAATATGTAATCTGCCGGAGGTCACCAAACTCGGCATCTTGAGGATACCCGGGGTCCGCTTGTGCTGCCTGCCCCTTATTTCGAGTTCCAAGATCATCATTCAGTTCTGACAGAATGAGCACATTGTCTTCTTTCACTTCACGCTCCATTTCGGAAAAGTACTTCAAAAATTGAAGTAATCTTCAAATATCCCCATCACCCCGGTTTAACCCGAGCTTGCACAAGCCCTCCCTTGTGTGCCAGATTGGCAAAAGCAATACTACACATCCGACCGGTTATAACCGCTTCTGCCCTCCAGAAGATGGCTCTAACGTTAACTCAAGGCAAATTGCCATGCGTGATACTGTTCAAAATGAGACAAGAAGCAAGGGTCAAATTTTGGGAGGCAAAGATCAAACCAACCCGGGATTGTTGATATCGCAAGCAAAACGTGTATTCCTGTCCGGGTTACTGTATGCGGCCGCGCTTAGCGTGTGTCTAAATTTACTACAACTCACGATGCCCCTGTTTATGCTTCAAGTTCATGACAGGGTGCTCAATAGCCAGAGCATGGACACGCTCGTCATGCTCACCATTTTGGCGATCGGCGCCCTTGTGGTGCTCGGTGTTCTGGAATTCATCCGCGCCCTCTCTTTCCAGGTCATCGGTGGCGCGCTCGTGCGCCGTTTAAACATGCCAGTCCTGGCCGCGGCCGTTCAGGCCTCGGTCGACCAAGGCCTGTCGCGGGCGACCCAGTCGCTTCGGGACATTGCGGAATTGCGAAGCTTCCTGACCTCGTCAGCGGTGACCGCGCCCCTCGACGCGGCCTGGTCACCGATCTTCCTCGGCGCCCTTTTTATTTTGCATCCGCTTTTCGGCCTTATTGGAGCGGTCTCTGCGGCGCTGCTCCTTTGCGGCGGCCTGGTCACGGACATGTTGACACGCCAACTCACCAAGGAAGCGAACCAGACAAATATCGAGGCCGTGTCCAAGATTGGCGCATCGCTGCGACATGCCGAGGCTATCGAGGCGATGGGCATGCTGCCGGCCCTGGCGAACCGTTGGCGCACCCTGCAAATGCAAGCCCTCAGCGCCTTTGAAACGAGTGGGAGCAGGAGCAAGGCGATGTCGTCCATCACCCGCAGCCTGCGCTATTCCATCCAGATCGTCACCCTGGCAGCCGGAGCGTTTCTGGTGCTGGAGCAGGCAATCACGCCCGGCGCGATGATGGCATCGAGCATTCTTGTCGGACGCCTCCTGATACCCTTCGATTCGATCATCGACAATTGGCGGCAGTGGGTTCTGGCGATCGCGGGCTGGCGTCGCCTTGAGGCCACCCTCAAGGCGGACCTTGCGATCCGCCAAACGATGCCCACGCCGCATTCGTCGGGCGACATCGTGGTCGACAAGCTGGTTTACGCCGCCCCGGGACTGGATGTGCCGATCATCAAGGGCATTTCTTTCTCCCTCTCTCCGGGCGAGGTTCTGGGCGTGGTCGGTCCCTCCGCGGCGGGCAAATCGACCCTCGCGCGCCTGCTGGTCGGAGTCTTGCGACCCACGTCCGGCGGCGTCTTCCTCGACGGCAACAACACCTATCTCTGGGAGCGCAGCTCGTTCGGCCAGGTGGTCGGATATCTGCCGCAATCCGTATCGCTTTTGGAAGGCACGATTCGAGAAAACATCGGGCGGATGGCCGAAAGCGATCCATACAAAGTGCTGGAGGCGGCGCGACTGGCCGACATCCACGACATGATCGGACGCCTACAACTCGGCTACGACACGCCCGTCGGCGACGGACACCTGACCCTTTCCGGAGGGCAGCGGCAGCGCATAGCGTTGGCGCGCTGCCTCTACAACAGGCCTCGTCTCATCGTGCTCGACGAGCCGAACGCAAACCTGGACGCGATTGGCGAGCAGGCCCTCATCCGCGCGATCCAGCACGCCCGCGGCGACGGCGCCATCGTCATCATAATCGCTCACAGGCCAGCCATCATGCAAGTCGCCGACAAACTGCTCGTGCTCGAAAACGGCCGCGTCACACAGTTCGGGCCGCGAACCGACGTGATTCCGGCCACAATGCCGGGCGAAGCCCGCCGCGAGGTGGCCGCGAAATGACAGCGAAGAAGCCTCTTGCGGTCCGGCCCGGCCTTTCCGAGCGTCGCCTGCCATTTGATCAGCCGGTGTCGCTGAATATCAGCCCCTTAGGCCTGGAATTCGAACACCTTGATACCCGCTCGCCGCTCCGCCGTCTTGTCATCGCGGGGATCGCCACGATCCTGGTGTCCTTCGGTGGATTTTTTGCATGGGCGTTTTCGACCGAACTCAGCAGCGCGACGGTCGCCAACGGCACGGTCATCGTCGATTCAAAGAGAAAGACCATCAGCCATTTTGAAGGCGGTGTGATGAGCCGACTGCTCGTTCAGGAGGGCGACAAGGTTTCTGCCGGGCAGCCCCTGATCGAGTTGGAGGATACGCGAGCCCGTTCGAGCCTGCGGTCGCTCCAAATCCGGCGCATTGGCTTAATCGCGAAACTGGCGCGACTGAAGGCCGAGCAGACCGACGCGCCCCGGATCAGCTTTCCACACGATTTCGGCGACGCCCGGGACGCCGCGGTCGACGACGCCGTCATGGCGGAGACGATATTTTTCGAAAAGCGGCGTGAGACCCAGGAGGGGCGCATAGAGGTCCAGAAAAAAACCATCGAGGAGCACCTCGAACAAGCGAAGTCACTCGGCATTCAGATCCAGGCGACGGACCAGCAAATCGACCTTATCGACGAGCAGCGGACGGCGATTGCGGCGCTGGTGAAAAAAGGTGCCTTTTCGCGCACGCAACTCATCGAGATCGAGTCCCGGCTCAGCGCGCTTGCGCGGGAACGGAGCGAACTCGTCGGCGACAAGGCCCGGGCAGAAAAAGCCAGAGCGGGCGCGCAACTCGCGCTGATCGGAATCGAAAGCGAGTTTCAGTCGACGATTGCCGGGGAAATCACGACGACGCGGGTCGAGCTCGCGGATGTCGAAGAGCAGATCACCACCTCGAAGGATGTGCTGCGGCGTCTTGAGATCCGCTCTCCGCAGGACGGTATCATCAGTGACATCTGGCTGCGCACCCCTGGCAGTGCGGTCACGCCCGGCCAGGCGCTGCTCGAGATCGTTCCGGAAAATGAGCCCCTGCTGATCGAGATGCGCGTCAATCCTCGCGACATCGACAGCATCGCCATTGGCTCCCAGACGCAAATCCGGTTGACGGCCTATAATCAGCGTTCCCGCCTGCCAATGGAAGGCGCCATCACATATGTCGCCGCAGACCAGTCGGTAGATGAAAAGTCAAACACCGCGTTCTTCGTCGCGCGCGCCAAAATCGACGCGGCATCGCTCAAGGCAAACCCCGATGTCCGCCTCTATCCAGGCATGCCCGCGGAGGTGCTGATTATCCACAAGTCACGCCTTGCGATCGACTACCTCACCTCTCCCGCCGTCGAGAGTTTCAATCGCGCCTTCAGGGAAGACTAGCACGCGGAAACGAAATACAGACATTCCGCGTGTAAATTGTTTCAATTTTTGAAGTTATTTCCAAATAAAATAGAAGCTTTTTACTTCATAAAAACCGTCATTGCCGAAATAATGTACCATTAAGACTCAAATAGCGAAATTTATTTCCCATTATTGAGCGTATTCTCTCATTTAGATGCTTGCGTTGTTCTTTGTTGCAATGCACAGTCCAGACGCGCGATCGTCGCCCCGAGCGCCGAAAACGCGTTCATAGAAACCTGATAAGGAGAGGCAGATGGCCACATTGGAAGGCGGCGCATACGATGACGCCCTGTTCGGCTCCCGCTTCAGCGATTTCATTCGCGCCCATGGGGGCGATGATTTCGTGAACGGCGGCAACGGGCACGACATCGTGTTCGGTGGTGACGGTGACGACCTGCTGTTCGGCGGAAAGGGAAACGACTCCCTGTTCGGCGGCGACGGCAGCGACTTGCTGAACGGTGAAAACGGCGACGACAGCCTCGTCGGCGGCTGGGGTGATGACCTTCTCTACGGCGACAAGGGCAGCGATATCCTGTTCGGCGGACAGGGAAGCGACCTTTTGTCCGGCGGCAAGGGCAACGACATACTCTATGGTGGTGATGGCCACGACATCATTGACGGCGGGGCCGGAAACGACATCCTGGCGGGCGGGGCCGGCCACGACATCTTCGTCTTCGACGGCGGCGGCGGGAATGACGTCATTCTCGACTTTACCGCGGGCGAGGATCTGCTGCAGATATCGAAGGGCATCAATGGCCTTGACGTCTCTTCGCCCGAAGACCTGGCCTCGCGCGTCACGCAGGTCGGCGGCAATGTCGTCGTGGATCTCGGTCATGGCGATACGCTCACATTGGTAAATGTCGATGCCGACGACGTCCAGGCAAATCCCGACAACTACTTCACTGTTCACTGAGCCTGAGCTCGGCGCGCCCTGCCTCCTCCCGTGGGGCGCGCTATTCCGCTTCAGAAGGATAGCGTGTGACGTTCGACGATTGGACAGACGCCACTGGCGTTTTCAGGAACGCAAGGATCTTTCGGCTCGGCACAGAGCTGGCCGTCCTTGTCTGGGACCTCCCCCCGGCCCTCCCCGCCGCCACAAGGTGCCTGTTGTCCATGGACCAGTCGCCGATACCGCTCGTCAGCATGATGCTTCCGCTTGCCAACGGACGGCAACGCATGTTCTGGGCGATGAGACCAGGAAGGCAGCCGGAGAGTGTGGGCATTTGCACGGAAGACGGCGGTACCCTCGACACCATCGTGATGCAGCCTGCGCGCGCGCTCGCGCCTCTCGATGTGGAGGCCCTGTTCGCCGATCTCGCGCCAGAAGCCCGTATCAAGTTCGTCAACAACCTACTGACTGTGTGGCGAAGCGCCTTCCGCATTGCCGGCGACCATCTTTTCAGCATGGTGGTTGAAGACGCCCTTCACGCGCTCGTACCTGAACCGCAGGCCGCCAGCATCGTGTGCCAGGTTGCGCAAGGGTGCCATCTGATTGAGACGGCTATCAATCCGGATCTGGGCGAGATCACAGCGATCTATGCGATCGGCGCGGCTTCGATCACACGCATGGCCGTGAAGCTCGTCCTCGGACGCAACGCGAAACACGGCAGCCTGCAGTCGTGCCATTTCATCGCGGAGGCGCCTTTCCCTTCCACTCCGTTTCTGATCGTCCTCCTGAGCAAGAATGGCGTCGCCATCCGCCAGCTTGTCGACGGCAAGCCTCGCCACCCCAGCCTTCAGAGTTGGTGGGACAAAAACCGTGCGGCGATGGAGCTGCGCGAAATGATTGTCCGTCGACTCGCCACGTTGCCGCAAAGCGGCGCCGCCACGGCCATCGACCTTCAAGTTCGTGCACCACTGGCAACAAGCCGGATCGCCAAGTCGTCGATGCATCCGTCCGGGGAGGTCGATCTCGCCCTGGCGCTCGACGACGGCTTGCTGGCCGGCGGCTGGTTCCATGCGCCGTCATCCGCGTTCGCCGGCATCGACTACGTCAAAGAGGACGGCACGGCGGTGCCGCTCGATGGGAACAGCTACGAATTTCCCGCATGGGCGCAAGGGAACGATGAGAAGAGCAAGACCGATGTGACCGGTTTCGTTGCCTGGGTCCCGCTGGCGGAATCCCCCGGGCCGCTCCTGCAACCACGATTTCAGATGCGCTTTGCCTCGGGAGCGGTGAGACCTCTTGTACCGAAGCCACAGGCTTTCGAGCCGACAACACAACGAAACCACATCCTGCGCGCCGTGCCACCGCAACATGCAGTCGACCGCGCCTTTCGTACAATCCTTGCTCCCGCCTTGCAGGGCGTAGAGCGGCGATTGGGCAAGACCATCGAGGTCAATTGCACAAAGGACTACGGCCTTCCCAAATGTGCGCCCCTTGTTTCCATCGTAGTCCCCCTCTACCGGGTTCTCGACTTCCTGCGTTTCCAGTTGTCGGGGATGGCGACGGATCCATGGCTCGCCGAGAATGTGGAGATCATCTATGTCCTTGATTCACCGGAAATTCAGGACGAGACGGAGCACCTCCTGGGCGGCTTGCACCTTCTGCACGGGCTACCGATGAAGTTGGTGGTGATGAATCGCAACGGAGGCTATGCACGTGCTTGCAATGCCGGCGCACGTTTTGCACGCGGCACCATACTGGTGATGCTCAATTCAGATGTCGTGCCGTGCGCGCCAGGCTGGCTCCAGGTGTTGTCGCGTCAGTTGTTGGAAAGGCAAGAACTGGGGGCCATCGGCCCGAAGCTGATTTTCGAAGACGGATCGCTGCAGCATGCCGGGCTCTACTTCGCCCGCGACCAGCGCGGGATCTGGTTGAACCACCATTTCCACAAGGGGATGCCTGGCGACTACGCGCCGGCGCAACGTGGCCGCAACGTTCCTGGCGTCACCGGCGCTTGCCTCGTGACCCGCAGGGACACTTACGAGCGCGTTAGCGGTTACACCGAGGACTACGTGATTGGCGATTACGAGGACAGCGACCTGTGCCTCAAGATCCGTCGCCTGGGACTCCAGATAGCTTACGAGCCGGCCGTGTGCCTGTATCATTTCGAGCGTCGCTCGATCCGCCGTAGCCAGGACTACATGCGCGGCGTTGCGAGCCAATATAATTCATGGCTGCACACGCAGCGTTGGGAGGACGACATCACCGAACTGATGGCCAACCAGTTCGGTAGAGACCCGGATCGACCTGCCGCCGCGGGTGGAAGAACCCGGGAAAGGAACGCAGCGTGACGTCAGCGGCACTCGCGCAGCCCCCCGCGCCAGCTCGACTGATCGATGAAGACCGCGTTCGCTGGTTAATCGAATCCGTTCGGGGCAATCGTTTTCTGCCGCAACCGGATTCGACCAACGTCTTCGTGGGAGACGGTGATTTTCTCGCGATAGGAGCGGAGTTTCTCGGTTACTTTATTCGCATCGGCGGCCTGCGCGAAGACAGCCGCGTGCTCGACATTGGTTGCGGTATCGGCCGGATGGCCGTGCCGCTCACCCAGTATCTCGATCCGCAAGCGAGCCGCTACGATGGAATCGATCCAGTCGAGGGCGGCATTGGCTGGTGTCAGCGTACGATCACGCCCGCCTACCCCAATTTCGCCTTCCAGCGACTGGACATCGCGCACGAGCTCTACAATCCGAGCGGCAAGATCAGCGGGAAAGCCTTGGCGCTGCCCTTTCCGGATCGTCATTTCGACTTCGTCATCATGACGTCCGTAGTCACTCATCTGCCACCCGCGGAGGTGCTTGTCTACCTCTCCGAGGTCCGCAGAGTGCTGTCACCCCGCGGCCGCCTGTTCATGACGGCGTTCGTGGTCGACCCGATCGCCGCGGCAATAGAAAACAGGCGGCGCGATCCGCGTCTCGCTTTCCACCGGTACGGCGAAAGCCCATTCTGGTTCGTACCCAACCAGCCACCGCTTGCCGCGATCGGCTTCGAAGACGGCTTTCTGGACAAAGCGCTCGAACGGGCCGGCCTTTCCGTCGCTCTGAAATCGCTTGGCCATTGGCGCGGCACCAACGCGGGGCACCATCAGGACTTCATCGTGGCCAAGCGTCGGGGAAATGGACGATGAGCAAGCGCATTCTGGTGGCCGCCCACAACCATCCGTCCCTCCACCCGGGAGGAACGGAGATCTTCGCTCACGACTTATTTCGTGCCTACCAGCGCGCAGGGCACGAGGCCCTGTTTCTCGGTGCCACGAACCAAATCCATCGCGAGGCCAGGCCGGGCACGAGCTTTCAGGGCATCGGCCCGGCGGGAGACGAGGTCCTGCTGTGGTCCGGACACTTCGACCGCTTCTTCATGAGCCAGATCGACCTCTATGGCGTGGTGCCGGACATAGCGGAGTTGCTGCGCGATTTCCGACCGGATGTGGTCCACCTTCACCACCTGCTGCTGCTTGGCGCCGAGTTCCCGCACATTGTCCGCCGCACCCTGCCCCATTGCCAGATCGTCATGACGCTCCATGACTACTACCCCATTTGCCATCATGACGGCCTGATGGTGCGCACCGGCAGCAAGGAGCTTTGTCACCAAGCCAGCCCGGACCGCTGCCATGGCTGCTTCAAGGACATTCCGCTCGATCGCTTTGCTTTGCGCGAACGCCACCTGAAGGCCCTGCTGAGCACGGTCGACCACTTCGTCGCGCCAAGCGCCTTTTTACGAGAGCGCTTCGTGCAGTGGGGGCTGGACGAAGGGACGATCAGCGTCATTCCCAATGGTATCCCCATCCGAAATGCTGGCGCGCGAAGAGAGCTGCTCGAGGGCGGGCGGCCGGTCTTCGGATATTTCGGAAATCTCAACCCCTGGAAAGGGGTGACTGTATTGCTCGACGCTGCGCGCCTGCTTCTGGCCGATGGCCTCGAATTCGAACTCCGCGTCCACGGCGGCGCGCCCTTCCAGAGCCAGGCTTTCGTCGACGAGATCGATCGTCGCTTCGCAGAAACGGCAGCATCCGTGCAGCCCCGAGGCCCCTATCGGCGCGAAGACATCGGCGATCTGGTAGCCGCGGTCGATTGCACCATTGTTCCTTCCGTCTGGTGGGAGAACGCGCCGTTGGTCATCCAGGAAGCCCAGACTCAGGGCCGTCCGGTCATTGCTAGCAACATCGGGGGAATGGCTGAAATGATCGAGCACGGCGTCAACGGCCTGACTGTTCCACCCAACGATGCCCGAGCGCTCGCCGCGGCGATGCGTAGCATATTGGAAGAGCCCAACCTGCTGCGCCAGTTCTCCGAAAACGCTCGCAAACCCGACGACATCGACACGACCGCCCGCCGCTATCTCAAGCAGATCGACCCTGCGCAGGTTCAGGCATAGGAGAACGCCATGGCTAATCCCGCTGAACGACCGGATGCCGCATCCGAACAGGACAACGCCAAGCCGATGAACGGCCGGGTGGATGCCATCGACATGGGTCGGATCTTCGGTTGGGCATTCGACCCGATGGCGCCGGACCAACGGCTGACCATCCGAGTGCTTCTCGATGCCAAGGTGATTGCCGAGGCGGTTGCCGATCGCAATCGTCCCGACTTGCGGCGCAACGGTATCGGCGATGGCAAGCACGCATTTGAAATCGCACTGCCCGAACCCGTCCAGTCACGGGCGAGCGATCTCGTCGTCGTGGCGCGAAATGGAAGTGGTTCCGAGCAAGCCTTGCGCGTTCCCCAGCCAGATGAGCAAGCGGCCGAAGCTCTTATCGCCGCGCCGCTGACGAAAGTGCTCGACAAGCTCGACGTATTGATGGCAGCGCAGCGGCAGTTGCAGGTCTCACAGCGCTCAGTGCAGCGCACATCACAAGTCGATGCCGACAAGTCCGAGACCAGGACCGTCGGCCTGACCGATATCAGCGACGCCGTCGAAAGCCTCAGGGTGGATATCAGCCAACGGCTGAATGACCTCGATGTCCATCTGATGCGGCTGGATGGGGTGGTGGCAGGAATGGAGAAGCGCCTGAACACGTTGCAGAAACGTGCAAACGGCGAGTTGAAGCCCCTGCTGCTGCTGTTGTTCGTTCTTGTGGGATTTGTCGCGGGCGCTGGCCTTGCGCTGATTGCCAGGATCTGATGCAGGGAGGTTACGGCGTGCTGGTTACAGAACAGTCCCCCGCGGTTACTAGCCCCACAGCGGGCAAGCATGGGGCGAGCAGGGCAATGCGCTCTGGGAGGGTTCTCGGCTGCCGCGTTGACGACACAACGTTGCTGATCATCGGCCTCGGCCGTGTCATGGCGGGCGAAGTGGTGGTCGGCGTCGACGGGGATCAGGCGGGCACGCGAAGCGCGTTTGTCTCGCAATGGCGATTGGCCGCGCCCTCGCCACGGGCCAAGCACGGCTTCGCGGCGCTCCTACCGACAGGGGCCACGGACCGGGGCATGACCACGATACGGTTCGGTGAGGATGAGACGGGCGCAGGCTATATTTTTGCGCCCCGACTTGCCTCCGCGGAGGAAGCAGCCGCGCTCGTGACCGAGTCCGCAGGATCTCAGTCGGCGGCGGTCATTGACCGGCTCGTGGACGTTCTGATGGTCGGCAACGTTAACCGCCGCAGACTTCTGACCATCACGGCACTTTTGCAGGCAGCCGACGCAAGTGATGGTTTCGTCGAGTTGATCGGTGAAAGCCATGACGGCACGACGTTCCTGCAGGGCTGGAGCCGCAGCATGGCGCCCGGACGCTGCCGGGTGTCCTTGGCAGGCAACGCGACACCGGTGGTCGAGGAGTGCGGCATCGCCGTCTTTTCCCGCACGGACGCTCCCGAGAGCGCCTCGGGTTTTGTTGGTCTGCTCGAGGCCAACCAGGTTGCCCGCGCTCTCGACATTGAAGGTCTGGTCTATCGAGGGCGCGCCGGTTGGAGATATGCTGCGGTCCACCCCCGAAAGCACATCGCCGGCCCGCTGGAGACGCCCGAACACATCCGGTCGCTCCTGCTGCGCTCACATAGCGCGCCAGAGGTGCTCCTGTCGCTCCGAGCGGCCGCTAACAGCTTTGACGGCAAAGAAACCGTCTCCAGCCTGCCGTATCCCGTCCGGATGGGAACAGATAACGCCTTTGAGACCGATGGAGGAAATCTCCTCGTCTCCGGCTGGCTTTATGACCCCGACGAGCACGTCGTAGCGGTAAGACTGCGCCGACGCGATGCTGCGGCTCGCGTCAACGAACGCTGGACGCGCCTCGATCGCCCCGATGTCACAGACAGTTTCAACGACCAGCAGCAGCACTTGGCGCCGAGCCTGCGGAGCGAACAGCATGCGCACGGCTTCATCTCCCACGCCCAATTGCCGAGTGAGGATTCTGGTGCGCCTCTCTACTTCGAACTGACGCTGCGCGATTGTCGCCGTGCGTTTTTTCCGGTGAAACCAACGCGGGTTTCGGCCCGCTTGGCGGCATTGCGCCAGATCGGCTCCATCGATCCCGCGAACTGTGCGTTGCCGGCGATCATCGATACACAAATTGTCCCGTTCCTCAGCGAAACCGGAAGGTCGGCGCCGGTCATTGACGCAATGCTGGATGCTGGATCCTTCGATCAGGAAAGCAGCCCGCCGATCGTCATCGGCGCCGGGGAGACCGAGGAGCACATTTCCCCGCTGCTGGCCTTGCTTGCGCTCGATCCGGAGACCCGGCGCGCGCCGATCGTGATTGTCATGCCTGCCGAGCGCTATCGCAAGCAGGCAGCCGGCCTCATTGAACTCGCGCGGTTCTATCGCCTTTCGGTTAGGCTGGTATCGGCGAAGGGAACAGCCGACTTCTACGACTTGCTTGAAGCCGGCACGCAAGCACTTTCCTGTGAAACTGTCGTGCCGCTTTCCGCCTCACTGATCCCGCACGGGGCAGGCTGGTACGGCAAGCTCGTGGCCACAACCGAGACCCTGAAAGGAAGCATCATCTCGCCCGTCCAAGCCTACGAGGACCATTCCGTTCGCTGGGCGGGAAACTGGATCGATGACGACAACCGCGACCAACCCGTCGTGGGCCACTATACTGGATATCCGCTCAAAGCAGTTACCGACATGACGCTGACCCGTATCGCGGCAGCCTCGCTTGAGTGCTGCGTCATGCCCCGCGACGCCCTGTTGCGCGCGGGCGGCTTTTCCGGCGGCTATCTGGGCGCGCCGGAAAAAGGCCTGGATCTCGGCCTCCGTCTTAGCCGGTCCGGCATCGACTCCTATTTGCTGCCATCGGTGCAGATGTGGGGCTGCGACGACGCACGCGACGGGAACGGTCCGGCGATGGCGGCTCTGGTGGAGGAGATCGACCGAAAGATCTTCAAGAGCCAATGGGTGCCTGTCCTCGCGATTGAAAAGCACCCAGAAGAGAGGCCCGCATGAACGAGCAGCTTCGCGTCCTTGTCGTCTCGCATGCGCACCCGACAATCTCGCTCGGCGGAGCAGAAATCGCATCTCACAACCTGCATCTTGGCCTGAAGGCATTGCCGAACGTGGAATCGGTTTACCTGGCCCGGGTCGGCCATCCAGTACCGAGGCATGCCGCGTCCGCGCTGATGAGCCTACGCCTTGCCGAAGATGAGCTACTGTTCCACACGGAAGACTACGACCACTTCTTTTTGTCCAACGGCGATACGCAGGCGATCAGTCGGGACCTGTTGCGTTTCGCGCGCGATCTCAGGCCCCATGTCGTGCATTTCCATCATGTTCTCGGAATCGGCCTCGAAGCGCTCTACGCCCTTAGAGAAGCATTTCCGCACGCAGCCATACTCGTCACGTTCCACGAATATTTGTCGATCTGCCACAATCATGGGCAGATGGTGAAACGGCCTTCCGGCCAGCTCTGCGAAGCAGCCTCCCCCGTCGCCTGCCACGGCTGCTTTCCAGAGATCCCCGTCTCGCGCTTCTTCAAGCGGGAGTTGTTTGCGCGCGGGATGCTTGGCCTTGCCGACGCCTTCGTCTCCCCCAGCCGGTTTCTGGCGGAGCGCTATGTCAAATGGGGCATTGAAGAGGACAAGCTCCGCGTCATCGAAAACGGGATCACCGTGGAAGCAGCTGTGCCCCCACGAGAGTTGCAAGGTCCCAACCCGCGCCGCAACCGCTTTGCCTATTTCGGCCAGATGACCCCGTTCAAGGGGGTCGATGTCCTGATCGACGCTGTTTCGCGCATCCCGAAGGAGATATGGGGTGAAGACTCCTGCTTGATGATCTTCGGCGGCAACCTCGATCGACAGCCGATCGAATTCCAGGAACGGATGAAGAAGCTCATCGCCGACGCCGACCACCGGGTCCGATTCTACGGCGCTTACCAGAATACGGACATGCCACGCCTGATGCGTTCGGTCGACTGGGTAGTTCTGCCGTCCGTCTGGTGGGAAAACTCGCCCGTAGTGATCCAGGAGGCCCTGCTCCATGGCAGGCCGATGATCTGCTCTGACATCGGCGGGATGGCTGAGAAGGTGCGTGACGGAAAGGACGGCCTGCACTTCCGCGCAGGCAGCAGCCAGGATCTCGCGGACCGTATCGTCGAGGTGTTGGATGATACCCAAACCTGGGATCGACTGCGCGTCTCCATGCGACAACCCGCCGACCACCTCGGCTGCGCGCGCGAACACCTCAAACTCTATCGCGCGCTGCTGCGACGGAAACTCGATGCCGCCATGGCCGAGAGCCCTGTGCTTCTCTCGCACTCGCTTTAACGACGCTCGTCTTGAGGAACGCTGAAAGGGCTTTCGACCAAGAGACACGATCAATGCAACCAAACCCTTGCCTCGCGCGCAGCATGGAACGAACGCTTCTCTCCAAACCATAGAGGATCCACCATGGAACGGCTGCGACGAAAAACAGCCTTCCCCTTAGGCCCTTACCCTTGCTTGACACCCCTTCTACCCCTCCATATGGTTTTTGAACCAAATGGTAAAAAAGGGGAACGATCGTGACCAAAGACATACTGATTTCACGCCGCGCCGTGATCGCATCGGGCATTGCTCTTGGCGTTTCGACGCTGGCGCCGATGGCCCGTGCCGCCGCGCCGCTCAAGGTCGCCGGCATCCATGCCTCGCCGGTCGAGAATGCCTGGAATTCCTGTCTTCATGCCGCGCTTCAGGCCGCCGCAAAGGAAGGCGTGATTGAATATGTGTTCTCCGAAGGAGTCTCGGGCACTGACTATCCCCGCGCCATGCGCGAATATGCCGAGCAGGGTAACAAGCTGATCATTGGTGAATCCTACGCCGTCGAGAAGGAGGCGCGCCAAGTGGCTGCCGACTACCCTGATACTGCCTTCGTGCTCGGTTCGAGCGGCAACGAGGAAGGTTCCAATTTCGGCGTCTTCGGCACATGGAATCATGACGGCGCTTATCTCGCCGGTATGCTGGCCGGAAAGATGACGAAGTCGAATGTCGTCGGCTCCGTCGGCGCCATTCCGATTCCCGAGGTCAACATGCTGATCAACGCCTTCGCCGAGGGCGTGAAGGCCGTGAACCCGAATGCCAAGCACCTCGTCTCCTTCATCGGCACCTTCTTCGATCCGCCAAAGGCGCGCGAAGCCGGCCTCGCCCAGATCGACGCTGGCGCCGACATCCTGTTCGGCGAGCGTATCGGCACGGCAGACGCCGCCAAGGAGCGCGGCATCAAGGCCGTCGGCTCGCTGATTGACTACACCCCGCGCTATCCCGACACTGTCTTTGCCAACGCGCTCTGGGGTTTCCGTCCAATCCTCGATGCTGCTATCGCCGACGTGCAAGCCGGCAAGCCGGTCGGCAAGAACTACACGGCGTCCGGCCTGATGAAGGAAGGCGGCAGCGACATTGTCTACGTCAAGGGCGTGGCACCGGCAGACGCGGAAATGGCCATGGAGAAGGTGCGAGCCGACATCAAGTCAGGTGCTTTCGAGGTTCCGAGGAACATGGAAGAGCCGAAGTAATTCGGCTCCGTCATGACCGGGGACGCCACCACGCTGGCCGAGGCTATCAAGGTCGGACGCCTGACCGCATTCGATGCGATGCAGGCTTCCCTCCACGCCGCTCATGATTTTGAGGCGCTCGGTGCGATCGTCTATCTCGATGGGGAGTTGGGCGAAAGCGCCGCGCGCGGCATGGATCGCGAACGCGATAGTGCATCCTCTATATTTCAGGAGCGCCCGTTCGCGGGCGTACCAACACTTGCCAAGGATCTCGGCGGGCCTTTCGCCGGCCTGCCGGTCACGGCCGGTTCACGGCTGTTCAAGCGCGAGCCATCCAATACGGATTCCGATCTCGCGAAGCGGTTTCGCCATGCCGGCTTCTGTCCTTTCGGCGTAACGACGAGTCCGGAATTCGGCCTTTCGCTTGCGAGCGAGCCCGCGATTGGGCCGATTTGCCGCAATCCCCTCGATCCGTCTCGGACACCGGGGGGGTCCTCGGGCGGTGCCGCTGCTGCGGTCGCGGCCGGAATCGTCGCGATTGCGCATGCGACCGATGCCGGCGGCTCGATCCGTGTGCCGGCGGCATGCTGCGGTCTCGTGGGGTTGAAACCGGGACGCGGCGCCGTGCCGGCAGGTCCCTTTTTCGGCAACCATCTCGGCGGCATCGCAAGCGAGCTGGTCGTGGCGCGTTCGGTGCGGGATGCTGCGCGTGCTTTCGAAGCCCTTGGTGGACAAGTGCGCGGACCTTTCGCGGATAGCGCGCCGATCCGCTCCGAGGCGATGGCGCTACGGGTCGGCATACTCACGGACACGGGCGCCGCGCGGCCAACATCGGCCGAGCGAAGTGCAGCCGTCGAGGCCGCTGCCCTTTGTCTTGAGGCGCAGGGGCACACACTTATTCCGCTCGACTGGGCGGAATTCGAGGCTATGGTTGCCGCGAGCGGCGGGACGTTTGGGGCCATCGTTGCGGTCAACCTCGCGGCCCTGGTGGCGTCGTCGGGCCTCGCGCTCGAGAATGCAGAACCGCTGACGCAGGCCTTCGTGGCGCGTGGCCGCGCGATGTCGGGCACGGCGCTCTGGGACTGCCTGAACGAGGGCGTACTGGTGAGCCGCGACCTCTGGCGAGTCTGCCAACGCGTCGATGTCATCGTGACGCCGATGTTGGCCAGCGCGCCCGTGCCAATCGGCTCTTTCCCGACCGATCATAACGACGCCGAGCTCCATCTCGACCGCATGGCCATTTTCGCGCCGCTTGCGTCTCTCGCCAATATCTCGGGGTTTCCCGCGATCACGCTGCCGTTCGGCGCGGACGCGGCAGGCCTGCCGCTTCCGGTCCAACTGATGGCCCCGTTCGGTCATGAACCGCTGCTTCTTGCGCTCGCAGGGCAGCTCGAGGCGGAGGACCGCTGGCAACACAGATTTCCCATCGCGGGGCTCGCAGCATGACGACACCAGTTCTCGACATTATCGGCGTGAGCAAGCGCTTCGGCGACAACCTCGCAAATGACGGAATTTCCATGTCGCTCGGCAAGGGCGAGATCGTGGCGCTGCTTGGCGAGAATGGCGCGGGCAAGACAACACTGATGAGCATTCTCTTCGGCCACTATGTGCCGGACGACGGCCAAATCCGGATCGATGGCGAAGAACTGCCTCCCGGCAAACCACGCGCCGCCATCGGCGCCGGCGTCGGCATGGTGCACCAGCACTTCTCCCTAGCGTCCAATCTTACGGTCCTTGAGAATGTGATGACCGGGACCGAGCAGCTTTGGAAGCTGCGGTCGGCGACCGAGGAGGCGCGCAAGAAGCTTGTCGGCATCGCTGAGCGTTTCGGACTCAAGGTCGATCCCGATGCCCGGCTTGGCGACCTCTCCGTCGGCGAGCAGCAGCGCGTGGAAATATTGAAGGCGCTCTACAATGACGCCCGGATCCTGATCCTCGATGAACCCACCGCGGTGCTGACCAATATCGAGGCCGAGCGGATGTTTGCGACACTCAAGGACATGGCGCGGCAGGGCCTGTCCCTGATCTTCATCTCACACAAGCTCGACGAAGTGATGGCGGCCGCCCACCGTATCGTCGTACTGCGCGGCGGAAAGGTGGTGGCCGAGCGCAAGGCGTCGGAAACCAACAAGGCGGAACTCGCAGAACTTATGGTGGGCCGCCGCGTGACGCGGCCGGTGCGCGAACCCTCGACGCCGGGCGCGGTCGTGTTGGAACTGCGCGACCTCGGCGTTCGGATCGGTGGCGTCGAGCGGCTGAAAAACGTCGGCTTCGTGCTCCGGGAGGGCGAGGTGCTGGGCATCATCGGTGTGTCCGGCAATGGCCAGGCGCCGCTCGCCCGCGTGCTTTCAGGCACGCTCGCGCGCACATCGGGCGAACTCCTGCTCTATGGCGAGGCCGTGGGGAATCTCAGTGTCGGCGATGTGGTCGACGCTGGTATCGGTCGCATTCCCGAAGACCGCAATGGCGAAGGCGCGATCGGGGAAATGTCGATCTGGGAAAATGCAGTGCTCGAACGGCTACCGGCTTACTCACGCAACGGTCTCGTCGATCGCAAGGCCGGGATGGCCTTCGCCAAGTCCATCATCGATGCTTTCGACGTGCGCGGCGGGACGCCCGCGAGCGGCACTCGGCTTCTTTCGGGCGGCAACATGCAGAAACTCATTCTTGGCCGCAACCTGTCGCACAGGCCGCGCATCCTGATCGCTGCGCAACCTGCACGCGGGCTCGACGAGGGAGCAGTCGCCGCCGTCCACGCCCGGATTCTCGAGGCGCGCAAGGCGGGCACAGCGGTGCTGTTGATCTCAGAGGATCTCGACGAGGTTATCTCACTAGCCGACCGAATCCAGGCGATCGTGGGGGGCAGGCTCTCGCCGCCCGTAAACGCTGAGGAGGCCGACGCGCGGCTGCTTGGACTTATGATGTCTGGCGACTGGAGCCACATCGCGGAGGCAGCCCATGCGCCTTGAACGCCGCGAACACCGTCCGCTGCTGCTGCTGATCGGCGCGCCGGTCGCGGCGATCGTCGCAGCACTCGTCCTCTCAGGCATCCTGATCGCCATTGCAGGCGCCCCTGTGTTTGAAGCCTACAGACGCATCCTGATCGGTGCCTTCGGCTCCCGGCTTTCGGCGACCGAGACATTGACCAGGGCCACACCGTTGATCCTGACAGGACTCGCGGCCGCCGTCGCCTTCCGTGCGCGACTCTGGAATATCGGCGCCGAGGGACAGTTTTATCTCGGCGCGATCGCGGTCGCCGCGTTCGGTTCCAAGCTGCTCGCAGACCTGCCGGGGCCGATCCTGATTCCGTTGCTGCTGATCATCGGCGCGACCGCGGGCATGATGCTGATCCTCCTGCCGCTCTGGCTGAGATTGCGCTTCTCGGTCGACGAGGTCGTGACCAGCCTGCTCATGAACTTCATCGCCGTTCTCTTCGTCTCGATGCTCATCGATGGCGTGCTAAAGGATCCTCTCGCCTTTGGCTGGCCACAGTCCCAGCCGGTGGCCGATCATGCAACGTTGCCGAAGCTCATCGCGCGCTCGCGGCTTCATATCGGCCTCGCGATTGCGATCGTTTTGGCTGTGGTGGTTTACCTCATCCAGTCGCGTACCGTGTTCGGCATGCAGTCGCGCGCGGCGGGGCTCAATCCGCAAGGGGCATTCTTCGCGGGCGTGCCGCTCGGGCGCACGCTGGTCAAGGTTGCTTGTCTCTCCGGTGGGCTTGCGGGCCTGGCCGGCGCGATCGAAGTCATGGGGGTCAAGGGGTATGTCACGACCGACCTGTCGCCCGGCTTCGGCTATGCCGGCATCGTCGTCGCCATGCTCGCCAATCTCAATCCGATTGGCGTCGTCTTTGCGGCCCTGTTCACCGCCATCATGTTCGTGGGGGCCGATGGCATGAGTCGCAGTCTCGGAATCCCGACCTACATCGCCGACGTCACCGTGGCGCTGTCGCTGCTCACGATGCTGGTCGCTCTCTTCTTCACCCAGTATAGGATCCGCCGATGAGCGTCGTTTTCGACATACTCGCCTCCGCCGGTCTCTGGGCAGCGATCCTGCGCATTGCCACACCGCTGATCTTCGGTACGCTCGGCGCGCTGCTCTGCGAGCGGGCAGGCGTCCTCAATCTCGGCATCGAGGGTATCATGACCTTCGGCGCGATGATCGGCTGGCTTGCCGTGTTCCACGGCGCGGATCTGTGGACAGGCGTGCTGGTCGCCGCGATCTCTGGTACACTTTTTGGAGTGCTGCATTCGCTGCTCACGGTGACGCTCGGGCTCTCGCAACATGTCTCGGGTCTGGGCGTGACGCTCTTCGCCTCGAGCTTCAGCTACTACGTCTTCCGGCTCGTTGTGCCCGTGGCGGGCACACCGCCAACGGTCATGCCGTTCCAGCCGATCGACATCCCGGCGCTTTCGTCGCTGCCCTTCATCGGCCCGGCTTTTTTCACCCAGACCGCTCCGACCTATCTCGCCATCGTCATCGCGCTGATCATGGGCTACATCATCTTCCGCACGCCTGTCGGGCTTGCAATCCGGATGACGGGGGAGAATCCGCATGCCGCCGAAGCCCAGGGCGTGAACCCGATGAAGGTGCGCTACGGCGCGGTGATCGCCGGCAGTGCGCTGATGGCGGTCGGCGGCGCTTTCCTCACGCTTTCGGCCTTCAACTCCTTCTTCCCGACCATGGTACAGGGGCGCGGCTGGATCTGTATCGCGCTCGTGGTCTTCGCCTCCTGGCGGCCGGGGCGGGCACTGTTCGGGGCACTGCTCTTTGCCTTTTTCGATGCCTTCCAGCTCAGGCTGCAGACAGTCGTCGAAGGCGTGCCTTACCAGATCTTCCTGATGACGCCTTACATCCTCTCCATCTTCGCACTCGCCCTCATGGCGCGACGCGCCCGCGTACCGCAGGCGTTGATGCAACCTTACCGCCGCGGCGAACGATAAACCGAAAGGTCCCGACATGTTTGATCTCATTGTCCGAAACGCGAACCTTCCCGATGGGCGTAGCGGGATCGACATCGCAATCACCCGAGGCAAGATCGCCACGATCGAGAAGTGCATCGCGGCCAGTGCCAGCGAGGAGATTGATGCCACCGGACGACTGGTCAGCCCGCCTTTCATCGACCCGCATTTTCACATGGACGCAACACTGTCCCTCGGCATTCCCCGCATGAACGTGTCCGGCACGTTGCTCGAAGGCATCGCGCTTTGGGGTGAGCTCCGACCGATCGTCACCAAGGAGGAGCTGGTCGAGCGAGCGCTGCGCTATTGCGACCTCGCAGTCACGCAAGGCCTGCTCTTCATCCGCAGCCATGTCGATACATCCGATCCCAAGCTCGTCACGGTCGAGGCGCTGCTGGAAGTTAAGGATCGCGTCAAGCCTTATATCGAGCTGCAGCTCGTAGCGTTTCCGCAGGACGGTTACTATCGCGCGAAGGACGGTGTCGCCGCGCTCAACCGTGCACTCGACATGGGCGTCGACATTGTCGGCGGCATTCCGCATTTCGAGCGCACCATGGAGGACGGCCGGCTATCGGTGGAGGCGCTCTGCCGAATCGCCGCCGACCGGGGCCTGCCCGTCGACATGCATTGCGATGAGACCGACGATCCGATGTCGCGCCATATCGAGACGCTGGCCGCCGAGACGATCCGCCACGGCCTGCAGGGTCGCGTCGCCGGCTCGCACCTCACTTCCATGCATTCCATGGACAACTACTACGTCTCGAAGCTCATCCCGCTGATGGTGGAGGCCGAAATCAACGTCATTCCCAATCCGCTGATCAACATCATGCTGCAGGGCCGGCACGATACCTATCCCAAGCGCCGGGGCATGACCCGCGTACCCGAAATGCTGGCAGCCGGGCTCAACGTTTCTTTCGGGCATGATTGCGTCATGGATCCCTGGTATTCGATGGGCTCGGGCGACATGCTTGAGGTCGGTCACATGGCGATCCATGTCGCCCAGATGGCAGGCATTGAAGACAAGAAGAAGATTTTTGATGCACTCACGGTCAATTCTGCAAAAACGCTCGGCCTCCAGGGCTATGGTTTGGACAAAGGCTGCAAGGCCGACCTCGTTATCCTCCAGGCCGCCGACCCGTTGGAGGCGCTGCGGCTGAAGCCGAACCGGCTCGCCGTCATCAAGGGTGGCAAAGTGATCGCCCGCACGGCGCCGCGGATAGGCGAACTCTTTCTCGACGGCCGCCCGAAGAGCATCGACGGCGGCCGAGACTATGTGCCGACCTATACGCGGGGACCGGCCTGTTGAACCGCTGATTGCTGGCCGCGGCCATCGACCGCACGGTACGATCTTCTGCGCACGACGCAGGTGCATCCATCACCCGCGTCGCTGGTGACTGTGACGATCAGATACTCGGATTTCACCCCAGGCTATTTGTCGCGGCCAGGCCCAGTGCCGTCACAAACGTGGCTGATGTTTTCCACGTCGCATCCGGACTTCCGGCTGTCTATCCCTTCAAACGGCCGGTGCGCTTGTTGGGCGTGACACAAGGACCCCTGACACGGCGCAGGGACAGGCGCAACTCGATCTCAATCTGCTGCGGGAACAAGGCTCCGAAACCGAAAAAGCCTGCCGCGGGAGGAGGTGCGGCAGGCTTTCCGAAAAGAACCGAACAGCGGCTGGGAGGAGGAGTGCCGCCGTTCCGACAGACGTCCCTTGGGAGGAGGAGCGGGCCGTCTGAAACCCGAAGCTTTGCGGGAGGAGGTGCATCGCTTCGATAGGCTTGATCATACACCGACCCTGGACCGTGCCAATGCCTTATGCTGCACTGCAGCTATGCAAGAAATGCAAGTCGGAAAAGGTCAACGAAGAGAACGACGATCCAACCTCCCTAAGACATGGAAGTTCGACGCAAAAACGCCCGCGTCATCAGCGGGCGTCGAGCAGTTTTAAGATCAAATGCTTTGCGTCAGCGCGCGATCGATGCGCGGGCAATGCTGCGGATATCGGCGCGATCGATACCGAGGTCCTGCAATTCACGGCTGGACATGCGGTCGAGTTCGGTGACGGTCTGACGGAACTTGCGCCAGTTGTTGAAGGAGCGTGCTACGTTCATGATAATCCCCTTTCCTGAGGGCTGTCTGACGTCAGCAACCTCGTTGGGTTCCGGCGTCGTTTCGATGATTGGAATATAGATGTTTCAATCGGTTTAAAAAACCGACAATCCCTCACACCACCTATGCACTGGATGCAGGGAATCTTTCTTTTTGGCGCAAGATGCTCGTTTTTTAAGCTCCGGCGATCAAATTCCGTCGGACGGGAGGGTCCCGGACCGTTGATCTGCCATCGCAACGCAGCGCTTGAGCGCGTGTTTGACCAGCCCCGTGCCGATCCCCTGCCCCACCCAGGCTTCGTCCGTGCCAAGCTGGTCAAGGAGAAGGCATGGAACCCGCGCACTCGGCGACAGCGGCCTTCGATCAATCCTTCTTGACGCCATCAAAGCGACTCAGAGGAATATTCCCGCGCAGCACGTTGGATAAAGTATGGGGTGGTTCTACCCGATCACACTCCCATCAAAGGAATGTGACCGCCAGGCTTTGTGGGAACAACGGGACGAGAAGTCGATTGTCTTGGTGAACTTGATCGAAGGAGACCCACGTTTGGAGACGGCCAATACCCGGCCGAACTTTGAGAAAGAAGAGCTTGCAACGGCCGGACCAGCGTTAAGAATTTTGACCCTGTTGGATTTGAAACCCAATTCATGTCGGTGGCCAGTCAACCAACCCGCGCCGCGTAAGCAATATTTCTTTTGCGGGTCGCCGACCGACGGACATGAGCCCTACTGCAAGCTGCACCGCGAAATCGCATACAGACCAGATGCAAGGAGAGGCCGAGTGCCGTAGAGATCGCAGCCCTCCGGGCAGCCTCGGATCCGAAGCGGAAGATCGACATCTCAAGGATGGCCCAAGTGTTCGAAGGGCTCTTCCTCGGCTCAAAATTTAACAGGCGGCCACCGACAGTCAGTTAAGTCTTTGAGGTTGTTCTCCTGAGAAACGCGCCCCATGATCGTCGGCAAATCCAAACTGCTCGCAACCAGGCAAACAGTCACATATTTCAGAAAGTGCGATGCCGAGCGCCAATTAGCGAGGTCCTGAACCTGTCTGTTGTTGAGCGAGCGCGTTATCAGACGCGTTGCCACTCGCACTTTCGGACCTCGCCAACCGCAAAGCCCTCAGGGCTTCCGTTTTCCTGCGACGTGCGATCTGATTTTCTTCGATAATTGCTTGCGCCTTTTGCTTGCTCTCGTCAAAAAACCCGTATGGCGACCCGCCCCTCGGTCGCCGCTTCTTCGGCACTGTCGTCATTGCCGACATTCCTTTCGTCTCGTCGATGCCTCCAAGGCACCGACGCTCGCGGTTTGCTCGAAATGGTTCAACCACGCCTAAAATAGCCCACCCCCAGCACGCTGCTATGAAATTTCATAAAATTGTAGGTGGATTGGGCCGGATTTTTTTATCGCGGTCCCTGCTCGCGGCCGAACTGGTGGCGAGCAGGCGAGTGCGTGGAAAGGGCCTGGAACAGAGGTGACAGGGTTAGATCCGTATGCCGCTGAGACGCGATCGTCACGGGCGGCCTCAGACTAAAAACCCCGCCGAAGCGGGGTTTCCTTTCTGGAGACTCATCAGTTCCATGTCTGGCGATTGCACCAGTGGTCAACGTCGGCCCGGACACGGTCCTTTTCGATGCCGTAACGCTCCTGGATCGTGCCTTCCAGTTGATCGCGCTTGCCGGCGATGCGGTCAAGATCATCGTCGGTCAACTTGCCCCACTGCTCCTTGACCTTGCCTTTGAACTGCTTCCAGTTCCCTTCAACGCGGTTCCAATCCATCTTCGTTTCCTCCGACTGTTGGGGACTGAAGAAGAAACGCTTGAAGGGTCAAATTGGTTCGAGAATCGCGAACAGAAACTCCCCGAGAGCGTTTTCGGAAGGCATTTCGAAAGCCGAAGCCTCCAAGCGGATCGACGAACTCAAGCGGGCACTCAATCTCGGCTAAGATGGGTCACGCGATGGCGGTTGGGATCGCAGGTTGCGAAGCAATCTAACGGCGGCCAGCGTCAAACATGTCGGAACGCACGCTCCTCCAGTCGGCAAGAGACCTCAACCCCGAGAAATCTCGACTTTTCGGCCTCTCCAACGAGTTCAAAGCGTCCACTTCCACCGGGAAAATTCGCAATCAGCATTTATGCCTGCACTCGTGGCCTCACTCACGTGACCCGTCGCCGCGTGGTATTTCCGGTGCGTACATTCCGCGCGACAGTCCCACGACATCGGCGGGGAACAATAACCTGCTTGGCCAAGTTTTCTCAACTGAACCGCAGTTTCTTGATGGGACCCGCGGCGAACGTTGAAGTCGGTAAGGACCCACCATGCCCCAGTTCTTTTTCCGCAGCACCGACCAGGATGGCTTCAGCGCGGAAGACCGGGGCTTCGAGTTCCCCGACTTCGAAGCCGCTATTGAAGAGGCAAAGCTTGCCCTCGCCGAAATGGCGGCGGACGGTCTGCCGCAAGAACCGGTCTCGATGATTTCTATTCAAGTTCTGGATTCGAACCACGTGCTGGTTTGCGAAATGCGATTGGTGATGGAGGTCATCATGGGTTCCTTCGAACCGGCAAAAGGTTAAACGGTGACCGCGCCCTCTGGGCGGCTCGCAGGGAGGCAACTTGATTGAATCGCTCATATTGAACCTGAGTTCTCGCGACATCATCACCCCGCGCGAAGATGCGCTCCTAAGCTCCATGATTAAACGCGAGCGATGGTTTGTTGCAGGTGAGGATTTGGTAGTACAGGGTACTCGCCCCTTGTACAGCACATTGTTGGTGGACGGTTTTGCTGCTCGGTACAAGGTGTTGGAGAACGGTCATCGACAGATCACTGCCATCCACATCGCCGGCGACTTTGTCGATCTGCACGCCTTCCAACTGAAAACAATGGATCACGGAATTTTGGCTCTGTCGCCATGTCACGTCGCATTCGCGGACCATTCCGAGCTGAAAATGTTGACGGAAACGGAGCCGCATCTAACGCGGATGCTGTGGCTATCAACGGTGATCGACGGAGCGATCCACCGCGAGTGGATCGTAGCGATGGGCAGAAAGAGCGCCAAATCGCAATTGGCTCATATCTTCTGTGAGCTATTTGTCCGTCTGCAGGTCGTCCGAAAGACGGACGATCAAAGTTATATTTTTCCGCTCTCTCAAGCGGTGTTGGCGGACGTGCTCGGCCTGTCTCTGGTGCATCTAAACAAGACACTACAAAAGCTTCGCCAGGAGGATGTGCTGACCTGGAACAACCGGGTCATTACCGTAATGGATTGGCAAAGACTTCAAGACGTTGCCGAGTTCGATTCTGCCTACCTCAACTTGGTAAGGGAGCCGCGATAAGCTCCCCGCGGCGAAATGCCGATATGATCGTGACCGAAGCCAACCACTCCGCGGGGGGCATTCGTTTTCGAAGGCTCCCTTTTCGGTATCGCGACGTCAGCCGTCCCTGCCGACGGGCCCCACGCACTGGCAGAGCATCAGCGGTGGTCCGTGGCTAAAAGATACTCCACGCCTCCTTTATCCGTTCTCCCGCGTGTAGGCAGTGGAGGGTCCGTATTGAGCCTGATAGGGTTGGGAATGATCGAACTCACGAAGATACGCGAACTTAACATCTCAGCAGCCGCAGCCGCCACCAGGCCATTGCATATAAGCGCGGCAAGCGGCCTCGCGTGCCTCGGTTCGAGAATGTACGTCGTCGCCGATGATGAGCTTCATCTGGCGGTGTTTTCCACAGCCGACAGCGCACCTGGCCATCTGATCCGAATTTTTGATGGCATGTTGCCTGAATTCAAAGTTGCCCGGAAGCGGCAAAAGCCTGACCTCGAAGCGCTCACTCTTCTTCCCCCTTTCCGCGACTTTCCCCATGGCGCGCTTCTGGCAGTTGGCTCAGGATCCCGGCCCAACCGCCGCAGGGGCGTCCTCCTTGCACTTGACCCGCATGGCGCCGTCTGCGGGTCGCCGCGAAGCGTAGATCTATCATCCATTCTTCTTCCGCTCCACGAGGAGTTTTCTGAGGTCAATGTCGAGGGCGCAGTCGTCTGTCGCGATGAGCTGCGCTTGTTCCAGCGCGGCAACAAGGGGGAAGCTGAGAACGCGATCATACGGTTCCACCTTTCGCCGGTACTCGATGCGTTGCTGAGCGATTGTGCCGACGCTATTAAGCCATTCGCCATCAATTATCTCGACCTGGGTTTCATCCAAGGCGTTCCATTCAGCTTTACCGATGCCGCAATTCTGCCCGACGGCGACATGGTTTTTAGCGCCGTTGCAGAAGATACGGAGGATGCTTTTCGCGATGGCCCCTGCGTTGGCGCCGCTATCGGGGTAGCCGATAACAATGGCAATTTACGCTGCTTGCACCGGCTCGACCGGCCACACAAGATAGAGGGCGTCCATGCTCGACTGGAGGGAAATCGTCTGGATCTCCGCTTGTCACGGACGCCGACACAACCGAAATACCGGCGGTGCTGTTTTCCGCAACCGTTCTGAAGTAGGTTCGACATCGGGAAGCAGAGTGCTGTCCCTTGTCACTTTTCCCGACGGCAATCCGATTGTCAGCAGACGCCGCTGTCCGAGAGGATGCAAGCATCCACGCCACTTTCTTCACCGGCTCCGCTCGTGGAGTTGGCAGACGCACGGCCCTGTTTGAGACATTTCCGCGGTGAGCACAGATCATCGGCAGCACAGTAGTGCCTGTCGGAAACCCGAAAACAGGACCGCTCGTAACCCGAAGAGATTGCGGAAATGATCTAGCCTTGTCAGGGAAGGAGGAGGACGCCGTGGCTGGGCAATTCTGAGGTTTTTGTTCGGGATATCGGTCGAAGGGAACAACCCCTCTCGCCCGGCGTTTAGCCGCCACTCACGATCACGTTAAGCCCAGAGGAAAAACGCAGACAACGCTCGACGAAGCAGGCGACAGACTTGGCTCTGGACGTCGATCGCAACATCGGTTGTCAACCAGAACGGCAGAAGGCCGATCGCCGTTCACCTAAAAAAGGAAGGAATACGGACATGGCAAGCAGTGCATTGAAAGCCCTTCTCGCGGTATTGGCGGTGGCCGGGTTCCAGAACAGGGATAAAATCGGTGACCTTCTGCGCGGTTTGACACAGAACCCCACGGGCGGCGATGAATTGCCCGGCCAGCAGCAATCGGGAGGCGGGCTCGGTGATCTCTTGGGCGGCAGCCTAGCGGGCGGCTCGGGCGGACTGGGAGGACTCCTCGGCGGCACGTCCGCGGGCAGCGTCCTGGGGGGCGGCCTCGGTGACCTGCTCAGGCAGTTCGAGCAAAACGGACACGGCGAGGCAGCCAAGTCCTGGGTTCAGGACGGCCCCAACAAGGAAATCGACGATCGTCAACTCTCCGAAGCGCTCGGCCCAGAAGTTCTGAATGATCTTTCGTTAAGGACAGGGCTGCCACCCCAGGAAATCTTGAGCCGCCTCAGCCGTGATCTGCCCAAGGCCGTGGACGAACTCACCCCAAATGGTGTTCTACCTTCGAAGGACGATGCTTCGGAAGAAGGACTGCGCTCCGTTCCATCGGTCAAACCTCAGATTGTTTAGCGTTGATTTGGCCGCCTTCCGGGGACCCTTTAGCGATATACTAAAGCGAGACAGCGCCAAGGACCGACAGAGTGTGCGCCCTCCAGTTAGCGTCATAGTCTTTGAACTGCTTGCGTTGGAAAAATAAATCAAGCAAGGGATCCAACGGGCTCCCTTGCGCCTGGTAACGGCACTGAGTTGTTCGAGTCGCAGTCGAACGGACAAGTGTTTAGGGCGACGACTATGAAAGCATACCGACGGACCTCGATGATGCCGACGTGACATAGCTGTCAGTCGCTATCATGTGGCCACAGTCCCCACTCGTCCCAATCAATGTTCATACGTCCGTGCGGCTTTCGCCCGTCGATTGCGTGCTTGCAGGTACCTATGTTGTTCCTGGATAAATGCGACGTACCGTAACGTGCCAGTCGCCGATGTTTAGGCTGCCATGGTTCAAGATCGCCAGGAGAATGAGCCTTTTAGCCGGTAGGAAGTTCTCCGGCGAATGTCGGGCGATGATCTCTTCGGCTGCATCGGCGTCAAATACCCCCTCAACGAGAATGAGGCCTTGCTGGTGAATAAGGATCTCGTAAAGAGGCGAGGTCAGGGTTTGTTCGCTGCCGGCTTCCATGATTTTTTCCTCCGCGAATGAACCTCACGCGGCTACAGCCTAGCCCAGCGGCACATCCATTGGGAGCTCTAGCCCGTTCTCGGTCCAATTTCGCTCTACACGCGAACTCTCAGCTGTTTTTCGATCATTGCCGCGATCAGGATCGAGCCGAATCCCTTCTTCGTCACGATGCTGCCCGTGGGTGCGCCCCGTTCGATCCAATTGAAAGCAATCCAGTTGCGATCTGCGAGTGCTGTCCATTCGACTCTTATCCGGCCACCTCGAGCAAGGAGGGCACCATGCCGGGCGGCATTAACCGCCAACTGGTGAAGCACCAGGCCGATCTTCCCTTATTATTTGACAGAGGTTGCGGCGTTTGTTGCAGGTTTTGAGAGATCCAAACAAGCGACGGTTTTCAGAGATGTTGCGCCGGCCGTCTGTACGATCGAGGCCGGTCGGCCGATCGGGTCTCGAAAACGGTCGTTTTTCAACGAAGCAGGGCCTGTCCTGCGCTTTGGGGCGGGCGATGGGTTGATGCCGGTGAGGATCAACTGATCGCTGGCACCCGGACATCTTCGGTGATCGTGTCGTTGCCGTCACCATCGTTGGCTTTGCCGCCGTTGATGACGTCGTCGCCAAGGCTGCCGATGACAACTTCCCCAGATCCGCTGCCCGATAATATATTCGCGGCAGTTGTTCGCTCATGCAAGGCTCCGCGCCGGCTCAAGCATCGATAAAGGTCTCGATTCCTTTGTCTCCAAAGCCAGATCTGGCCTTGGCAAGCCGTCGATCGACACGGGCTAGCTTGCGATCTTCTGCTGTTCGTTGAATTGGTGCCTGATCTGCGGGAAGCGGCTCTCGCCAAGCGAGTTCAAAGCCTTACGGACTTCCGTCGGAAGCCCCGAACCTCCAGCACCGCGCTGGTTCGAGCCTTCACGATCTGGGACCCCTTATCTCGATAAAGGTCAGATTGGCGCGGGCAGTGTTTTCCTGCCCCTGGGCTATGACGTGGACTATCCTCGAGAGGCTTTATGACGGCACGAACCTTGATGCCCAGTTCCTTTGCCGCGCGGGCTCGCCGATGGCCGTACACGATCATGTACCGGTCAGCCTCATCCGGATGGGGACGCCCGCGTGACGTATTGCTTCGACCAGCGCTCCCGGACCTTTGCCGATGGCATATAGGACCTTAGTCCGATGCGTTGTGGAGCGGGCTGCGCGATCTTCCGCGAACGGGATAGTTTCGCTGCGGAAGCGGTCCAGCTTAAACTGGACGGTCTGCTCCACCGTCACGCCGTCCGAAGCGTCGGCCTCGATTTCAACCGGCTCGACTTCCTCTTCGCTGATGATTTGGGGGATTTATATCCCGCCCAAAGTAGGCAGGTTCGATCGCGGGGCTTATTGTGCGATTACTAAGTTGCGGTAAATAATAGTATTAATGACTATTTTGGCCCCAATAAACTGGGGAGTTGCTTGTACAGTTTTACTCTTCATAATATCGCGTCTGCATTTCTCGCTTCTAGGAGGAAAAATGCCTGCATTTTCGGCAATTGCTTCAAACGTTTGCTTGTCTTCGAGTGATTTGGACCTGCTGCGTGCGGTCTTGGACGAATGGTGCGACAGTAACGGGGTCACTGTCTCCGACGATGTTGCGAGAGAGAAAGCGACCGCTTTGATCGACTGGTTCCAATTCGGAATTCAAAGCCCGACTGAGCTGAAGGATATGTTGTTGCCCCTTGTCTTGGAATAGCTGGATCGGACCCCCTTCTTAACCCACTGGTAGATCGCTATGCCGACCCGCAACGAGGTCGTCGGGCCTCGAGCATAAACAGCCCGAGCGCATTGCGGCGGCGGACGAGCGGCTCGAACAGGAAGCGGACGAGCAAAACCCGGCCCCTCGGCAGAGCGCCGTATAGCGGAAATGTAGAGGCTCGACGCCGACACGCTCCGGCGCGCCTATCGCACGGTACCGGCGTGGAGGTGCTCGGCTTTTCTGATCGGGAGGTTCCCGGCTCGGTCGGCGTCGACGCCTCCTCGGAAGCCTA
>UCMT01000003.1 GCA_900473795.1 Hyphomicrobiales bacterium
TGATCCCCTACCCTGCACACGCCCATGTTGCACTTGGCATAGATTCTCCAAGGGGGTTTAAAAATGGGATCGATCTCTCACGTCAAGCCCAGTCCGTTATCGATACAGCCTCACATAAGGTTCCGATGAAAGATTGAAAATGAGACATTTGTGCCCGCTTGCCCTTCGCAAGGGACGTGCGCCGCAAATGCGCCACATGTTCAGCTAGGAAGGTTTGTAAAGTTCATGACCACCAAAGATGATAGGCAGGAGTTCGAGGCCAACAAGCGCGAAATGAGCCTCGCGCTAGGTCGTGACACGGATGTCTTCCGTCAGACGCTCGACACTCTGGTGAGCCTGGACAAATACGACTATTCCTATCTGTGGTCTTGGATGGGCATGCCAATCATCCAAATGCCCGCCGATGTGATGGCCACCCAGGAAGTTATCTGGGCCACCAAGCCTGACGTGATCGTTGAGACGGGCGTGGCGCGTGGCGGATCGATGATCTTCCAGGCCGCCATGCTACAACTGATTGGCAAGGGCAAGGTGGTAGGCGTAGATATCGACATTCGCGCCCATAACCGTCAGGCGATCGAATCCCATCTAATGGCGCATCGCGTCGAACTGATCGAAGGGCCATCCACCTCCGCCGAAACCATGGAGAGGGTCAAGGCGTCTATCCCTGAAGGGGCCTCGGTCATGGTCATTCTCGACAGCGATCATAGCAAGGCGCATGTACTGGATGAATTACGCAATTACGCGCCGCTGGTGACGGAAGGCCAGTATCTCGTCGTGGCCGATACGATCCTTGGCCGCTACGAACCTTCCCAGGTTCCGACCAAACGCTCCAAGGTTCTCTTGCCTGGCGATGAGCCCTTGGTTGCCCTCAATGATTACTTGCAGGAAACGGATCGTTTCGAGTTGGATGCCATCATCAATGGAAAGCTCGTTCTCTCCAGTTCTCCGGGCGGCTATGTTCGATGTGTGCGGTCCTAAGCATGCCATTGATGCGATCAAATCAAAAATTCTCGTCGATTAGTCGATATACTTTGGGGTCGACGGTGTATGGAGGTATCGGATGCATTTAGGCTCGACATTTTACGACGAGACTGAACTGAGATCGATGCCGTTCCGACATCTTGGGTCGAACGTAAAGATTAAAAGAACCGTTGGACTTTTTTTCGTGGAGAATATCTCCATCATGGATGACGCGCGGATCGATGATTTCACCATCATTGTGGCAAGTAGGGAACACGTTGAGATTGGATCTTATGTGCACATCGCGTCACAGTGTTATATATCTGGGAGTGACGGCTTCGTCATGGAGGACTTTTCGGGCTTGGCACCAGGTGTCAAAATCTACACCTCAAGCGATGACTACACGGGTGAAAAGATGACCAACCCTACTCTGCCGCGCCATCTTATTGGCGGCCCTGCTGGGAAAGTCGTCCTCCGCAAACATGTGATTATCGGCTCCAACTCGGTCGTTTTTCCGAAGGTAACAATTGAGGAGGGAAGTTCTGTAGGTAGCCTATCTCTCGTAAATAAGTCTCTCCCTGCATGGGGAGTATACGCTGGTATCCCCGTCAGACGTTTACGCGATAGATCTCAAAATCTTCTGATCCTTGAGAAAGAACTGGAAGCATCACGAGCCTGATGGGCAAGCTATCGCTCCATATCTTCGTTGTCACGTGACCTTCCTGTCGGTCCTCTAGTTAGACCTTGCGATGCATGAAAACTTTGAATGATTGCTGAGATTGAGGTGTAGACCACTAGGATGGAGCGGCACTAAAGTTGATCCATAGTCGCAACACATTGGAAACATTATGGAAATGGTCAGGGATTCAGCGCGCTATTGAGATCATTCAACCCGACCATTAGCATCATGGGGTCGGATGGCGAAGCCCAGAAGCCGACCGCATCTTTACAATTGGCGTAATGATGCCGTCATTACGCCCTGCGGCAGCCTCAGTGGCCGCTTCGAAACTTAGCCCGAGCCAGCTTAAAGGCCGCACAATCTCATGCGCCACAAATAGCATTCTCGAAGATGGCAACCTCAAGCAGCGGCCCCATGTTTGGCTCGAAGAGCGCCTGGTAAGAACCGCATCTTCCATACTCCTCGAACAAGCATATCCGCTCTCAACCCAAGGTCGCGGAGGCAAGCCCGTCCTTCGTCGCCTTTTAAATTTTATCCGGCCGGCGGCGACGCCTTACTCAGCTTCACCGACGGCTCGCGCGCCCAAATCCTTAACTTGCCAAGCTTGCCGATGAACGTTTGCGCATCTTCTGCGCCTTTAATGTTAACGACGCCCTCGTCGAGATTTTGGTCAATACCAGTCTTTTCAAGAAGCGGCATGGCCGCATCGCCATAGCCGATGAATTTGCAATGGGAGAAGGCATCGGCGACGAAGTCGCGGGCGGTCGCCTCCTGAACGAGGTCATCGATCGCATCCGCCGATGGCAGGAGGACAACGGCGTCGTAGAGCACGGACGGGCCGCCATCGATCATCTGGTCGGCTGTGACCCACTGGCCATCGGATGCCGTAACGCCGGCGACCTTGGGCGCAATGATTTCGAACGTCGCCTTTTCGGCAGCAAGGGCTGCGGTCAATGCCTTCAGCAGAACCGCGTCGACGCCATCGGTGGCGAGAATGCCGAGCTTGCGTCCTTCGAAGCGCCTCGGCCCCCTTTCAACGATGCTGAGAGCCGCCGAAGGATCAAGGTCCTGGCGCGTGGGCACCGCGGCGTCGGCGGGCTTCGGCATAGTCTTGAAACCCAATTTTGCGCCAACCGTCTTCGCCAGTGTTTCATCGATATTGAGGAGATGCGCCACCATGCGCTCGCGAATGACCGGTGTCTTGACCTTGCTGAGTTCAAACGTCAGGGCCGACGCAATATGTCGCTGCTCGGGAAGCGTTTGGCTGATATAGAACTGGCGTGCCTGGCTGTAGTGATCGGCAAAGCTTTCCGCACGCAGCCGTGCTTTCTGACCCTGTTCTTCCGACGGAAAATGCCGGAAACCCTGTGTTGGCGATTCACGCGGCCCCTCCCCCCAGGAATTCGGCTGGTAGTTCACCCGCCCCTCTGGATTGCGCATCGCCATGTGGCCATCCTGTTGAAAGTGGTGGAACGGACATTTCGGCGCATTGATCGGCAGATGGGTGAAGTTGGTGCTGCCGAGTCGCTTGATCTGAGTATCCAGATAGGAAAAATTCCGTCCCTGCAGCAGCGGGTCGTTGGAAAAATCGATGCCCGGCGGCACGTTCTGCGTCATGAACGCGACCTGTTCGGTTTCGGCAAAGAAATTGTCGGGCATGCGGTCGAGCACAAGACGGCCGACCGGCTGCACCGGCAGGATCTCCTCTGGAATGATCTTGGTTGGATCGAGAACATCGAAGTCGAACTTGTCGGCGAAATCCTGATCGAAAAGCTGCAGGCAGAGTTCCCATTCCGGAAAATTGCCGGATTTGATTGCCTCCCAGAGATCGCGGCGATGGAAATCCGGGTCGGCACCGTTGATCTTCACTGCTTCGTTCCAGGCGACCGACTGCAGTCCGAGCTTCGGCTTCCAATGGAATTTCACGAAGGTCGACTCGTCCCTGGCATTGACCATCCGAAACGTGTGGACGCCAAAGCCTTCCATGAAGCGAAAGGAACGCGGAATGGCGCGATCGGACATCACCCACATGATCATATGCATACTCTCGGGCGTGAGGCTGATGAAATCCCAGAAATTGTCATGCGCGGATTGCGCCTGCGGGAAGGCGCGGTCCGGCTCCGGTTTGACGGCATGAATGATGTCGGGAAATTTGATGGCGTCCTGAATGAAAAATACCGGGATGTTGTTGCCGACGATGTCCCAGTTGCCCTCCTTGGTATAGAACTTGACGGCGAAGCCGCGCACATCGCGGGCGAGATCGAAAGAACCCTTACTGCCCGCAACCGTAGAGAAGCGGACGAAGGCGGCCGTTTTTTCCCCGGCGCGCTGGAAGATGTCCGCCTTGGTATAGGCGGCAAGAGACTCGTAGGTTTCGAAGTAACCGTGCGCGCCGTAACCACGGGCATGCACGACACGTTCCGGAATTCTCTCGTGATCGAAGTGAAAGATCTTTTCGCGAAAATGAAAATCGTCGACAAGCAGCGGTCCGCGGGATCCGACCCGCAGGGTATTCTGATCATCGGCAATAGCCCCCCCCTGGGCGGTGGTCATGACCGGAATGTCGCGTCCAGCAATCTGGTGGAGTTCCCCGCCCTCCCCACGCTTCATCGTCTGATCGTGTACCTGGGCCAAAGTATTTGCTGAGTTCGTGGCCGAGGCAGATGGGGGTGTCTTCTTTGCCATGGGAAATCTCCGGAGGTGTTGTGGAAGTGCCCGGGAAACAGCGCAGTTGCGCTTTGGTTCCCGAAGGCCAGCGAGATTTATGGTAGCCCTGCGCCAAAACAGGACATGTCCATCAACTATCCAATGCCGATTGCCGAATTTCGCCATCCCCCGAAAGCCCTTCGAAAAGCGCTCCACCGAGACGGCGTCCGATGTTCCTGAGCTTTGGAGGGTAGCCCGCCGGCGTCTCCACTCAGGGTCGATCCACCTACGGCCTGACGCGTCGGCTCGTTGGACGACCTTCCAGATGGGTTCTGCGCAACGACCAAGGTTGCAAAATTGTCCGGGCGTACGCCGGTTACGGTGCGATAGAAGCGGTGCTCGCCCACAGGAACAACCCGAGCGGTAATGCGTTGCTGTCCCGTGAGGTGGTGTCGGTCCGATGAAGCGGACGGCACTTCTGAAAATGGAGGGAACGGTGCCTTCCCGTTTGATTCGCCGCGTTAGCTACGATCTCCAATCACGGACCTTGTCAGTCTGGCTTGTAACCAGCGAGAACCGGTACGACTATCAAAATGTCCCGGCCAGCATCCATGCCGCTTTTCGACGCGCGTTTTCTAAGGGACGTTTCTTCAACACCCACATTCGAAGTCAGTTTGAATATCGTGTAGTAAGGGAGAATGCATCGGTGGAATGATCCAGCATTTTCACGGTCGCTGACCTATCATGATGGTTATGTCGCCTTCTGAAGCTCTCCACGACCGCCTTTCCTCTGCCTCATTGCATGTTAATGACGTCAGCAGAACGATTAGCCGGTGAAGAATGGCAAGCTCCGCAAAAATTTCAAAACAAACTCCCGGATCCGCTCGAACGGTGCAGATCGATGGACGCTTCCGTGAGGGTGTGCAAGCAGCAGGCGGGCTTCATGAAGGACCATTTTCACCGCAAGACCAGGCGGCTGCAGTGGGCGGGATCCCAGCCTCCGCTTTTGGAAGAAGCAGGCGAGCTATCCGGCAACTGATGCGCGCGCTCCGTCAAGATCTCTGGAGCCTGTTGCGGCGCTGTGTGGTGCGGATCCGGAAAGGCATCGGCGTAATTCGCGAAAGATACGCAATGGCCCGGCGCCATACATTAAGCGAGAGGCTTGGGGGAATACCCGCTGCCTTCACAGCGCTTTCGCGCAGAGCAATGTCTGGCATGGCAACCGCACGCACAAAAATGCCGGACTTAGAGTATGCCAATCCACTGAAACTGGGACCGTGGAAAGTCCTGTTCGTCCTTGGTCTGTTCTGGTGCTTCCTGGTAGCAGCCGGCGCTCTAACTTGGGCCTTGAAGGAGGTGCCGTGGCAGGAGATCGCCGACGGCTCGTTGAAGCCGGTCATCGTCCTGGAAACGTCGGACGGCCGGCCTCTTGTCCGGCAAGGCCCATATCAAGAGCCCTATGCGGGTTACGAACAATTCCCTCCGCACCTTATCGACGCCGTACTTTCAATCGAGGACCGCCGGTTCATGAATCATTACGGCATCGACCTGCAGGGGATTGCACGCGCGCTGCTCAGGAACGTCGAGGCAGGATCGGTCGTCCAGGGTGGAAGCACCATCACGCAGCAGTTGATTAAACTGCAATATCTCGAAAGCGACAGGACGTTGAAGCGCAAGATCCAGGAAGTGGTGATCGCGCTCTGGCTGGAATGGAAGCTCGGGAAGAAGGAGATCCTGACACGGTACCTCAATGCGGTTTACCTTGGTTCGGGCGCGACCGGCATGCCGGCAGCAGCACGGATCTATTTCAATAAGGATGTCGGCGCGCTCGACATCCCAGAATCGGCGATGCTCGCAGGTCTGCTGAAGGCCCCCAGCCAATTGAACCCGATCGACAATTTCGGGGGCGCTCGGCAACGCACGGCAATTGTGCTCGACGCCATGGCCGCCAATGGCAAGCTCACGCCTGGAGACGCGCACGCTGCAAAGGGCCAATTCGCCGAACTTCACCCGACCACACCAACATTGCGCTCAGGCAGTTGGTTCGCCGATTGGGTATCGGCACAAGCGGGCGAGATTGCAGGCTCCTCTCCGGGGGCGACGACCGTGCGCACGACCTTGGTGCCGCGTCTGCAACGTATTGCCGAAGAAGTGGTCAAGCAAGCCCTTGATGGAGAGGGAAAGGCTCTTGGCGCATCGCAGGCTGCGCTGGTCGCCATGACGCCCGATGGTGCAGTCGTCGCAATGGTCGGCGGATATGACTATAAGACAAGTCAGTTCAACCGCGCCGTCACGGCAATGCGTCAGCCAGGCTCCACATTCAAGTTGTTCGTATATTACGCGGCGTTGAAAAAGGGGTTGAGCCTGTCAGATCAAGTGCTTGATGCCCCGATCGAAATTGACGGATGGTCGCCTAAAAATTCCAAGGGTGGCTATCGCGGCTGGGTTACGCTGGGTGAGGCTTTCGCTCTGTCGCTGAATGCTGCCACTGCTGCGCTTGCCCAAGAGGTCGGATTGGACAGCGTCGCCGCTGCAGCGAAGGAACTGGGCATCGACGCGGACCTGACGACGACGCCTGCGTTGGCGCTCGGTGCGTCCGAGGTGAGCCTGCTCGACTTGACGGGCGCATACGCATCGGTTCGCCTTGGAAGGGCGCCCGTCGAGCCGTGGGGGATTATCGATTTTCAAGCCTCGGGCCAGCCCCAAGGTTTTCGAGTGGGGCCGCAAGTAATTGCGGCGGTTGACCTCTCGCCGTATCAGCCTGATCTCCTAACCTTGCTACAGCTGGTTGTCGAGCGCGGGACGGGTCGTCAGGCTGATCCCGGCACGTTTGCGGCCGGCAAGACAGGCACCAGTCAGGACAACCGTGATGCCTGGTTCGTCGGCTTTACGGACCCCTTGGTCGTCGGGGTCTGGGTTGGCAAGGACGATAACACACCGATGAAAGGCATCACGGGGGGCGCGCTTCCCGCTCGTATCTGGCGAAAATTCATGAAGGCCGCGATGGCCGAGCCTGCTCGCGATACCAGTCCGGACACGGGCATAATGACAAGCGAAGAGAGGCACGCTCCATCCTGCAATATCAGGGCATGCTCACGCAGTTACCGTTCCTTCCGCGCGTCTGACTGCACCTACCAACCTTATCGCGGCGAAAGGCGGTTGTGCCAGAAATAGCCGGGCAGCCGCTTTCCAAGAAATGAAAACCGATCCAACCAATGATCGCGACTGTTATATCGCCTCTTGGCCGCTGGCCGAACAGCAACAGCAAGGGCGGCGTCGCCGGCGTGAAAAGGTTGCCGTCGGGATCACGCCCCTGCCCGCGATCGCGTAAGCGCTGCCCCCTCCACAAGGGACACCTAGAGCAAACCTTTGATGCGCAGGTCCGCGGCGAAGGTAGCAAGCGGCATCACCAATGTCAGCGACCTGCTTAAGGCACACATGGCGATCCAAGAATGCCGAACCAACTGTTACGAGGTCAACAAGACTATGCTAATAAGCTCCTGAACCATCGTGGAACGAATACTGTACGGTTGCTGAATTACTGCAGCGCAGTACGTCTTTTGGGTGATATCCTACCCGTCCCACGCCCAGGGATGACAAGCCTGCAACTCCGGACATTTGGACCAGGGGCACCCAAAAACTCCCCTGCCCAGATGAACGAAGAATCCGGCCGGAACCAATGTGCACGAACTCCCCCGAACGACGGCCGGATCGAGATCGACTCAATTCCATCGAGCGGTCACTTCAAATTCAAATCGCCGGATAGACGAACTTCTGCCATGGGCCTGTGTCGCACCGCGCCAGACCAAGGCCGTCGCTTGAGAACGCCGCTTTCGGTGCTTTCAGGAGAAACGTGCTCTGAGACGCCAGCCGGTCCGGCCCACGCGCATTCGAACGCAGGTATCGGCATAGAGAACCCCTTCAGTTGCAGTGGTGGGGTTTCCGTAAAGGTGGCGCTGCTGTGCTGATTCCGGAACACACGCTCCGATACGAGAATCTGATCAGCCGAGGCCGCAGAGCATAAGATAAGCGCGCAGCTAGCTGAACTGCAGTGCCAAAAAGATCGTTACTGTCCTCGACGGGTTCTCCGCAATCAATGCCGATCCGAATGTGTATAGGCTCGGAGTTGCTTTGGTTGTACCGCAGGAACCCCTGATTAATGGCGGTGGCGCAATCAACGGCATGCGTAGTGGACACGAAGGATGCCATTATGCCGTCGCCAGTGTGTTTCACCTCGCTCCCGCTATACTCTTTCAAGCATCGTCGGACTACGGAATCGTGTGCCCTGACCAGTTCCGTGCCCATGCGGTCGCCGAGGCGCGCGGTCATTTCTGTCGAGCCCACTATATCCGTGAACATGATCGCGCGGTGGGCGCAGTCTTTATTTTGTGATTTTCCTGCAAGAGGTTCGGGATCCTGGATCCGGCCAAGAAAAGCCTCCACGGCAGAAAGAGCAACCTCGACAACCTCGCCGGCTACATGGCCGTGCGCCACGCGATGGACGCATTGAGCGGTTTCTTTGTCCGGTGCATCTATTAGGCAAAACGCAGTGCCGCGCTAATGGTCGAACCAGTAGGTCAGGAATTTTACGCCAAACTCGTCCTGGACTTCGAGATCCTTCCGATGTGCCTCGGCAACGTCTGCGGCGCTATATCCTTTGAGATCATGGCGATCCATGAATATGGCCATCGTCTTCCCCTTCCCCGGTCCCCAGGAAGTGTATGCCCGATCGGAATTTTGGGCAATCGATCGATCCTCTTTCGGTTGAGTGTGCTCGCGTTTCCGAAAAAGCCGCGGCCGGGTGAATTACTACTCCGACGAAAGCCCATGTCGTCGCGCCACTGGGAGAACCATCACGTTGGCGTTCCGTTCCCGGAACGAACCGCCGCACGGGCTCCTCTGCCTTTGTTTCAAGCGCAAGCTCTGAATAGGTGGGCAGAACACAGTATACCATTTTCGTTCGCGTCGGCGTCAATTTCCAAGCGTGCTGAGCCAATTGCCGAAGGTGGCTCCATGAAGCCGTTCGGCAGCAGCGGTCGGCGGCATGGGACGCTCCAAAGCCGCCGCCTTTCGGAGCTCTCGTGGGCTGAAACCGAATTCATTGCTGAATGCCCGGGTGAAGTTGGCAGCCAGATCAAAACCTGCCGCTTCCGCTATTTCTGAAATCGGCCGATTGTTCGTGGGATCGTTGAGTTCCGCATAGGCCGCCAAAAGCCGCCGTTTGCGTATGTAGTTGAGAACGCCGCCACTTGTGGCAAACAGTTGGTAGAGCCGGGTGCGAGACATTCCGAGCGCTCGGCAAATATTGTCGGGGGTGAGCTCAGCCGAGTGGAGGTTACCGTGAATATACCGGTGCGCCCGCTCCATCATGCCCATATTGTTCGGCAACGTCGCCGTCTCAGGCGGCGCCATCGACGATGAGACACAGGCAACGACCATGTCACGCATCGTGTGCACGATCCGCGGCAACTCGTCAGCCGTGAGGCCGGAGAGATTGGCCTCGATACCGTGGATATAGTTGATCAGCAACTTGGCCAGATTGCCCGACAATATCGAATTGTTGGCCGCCTTCATAAGACCGACCTCGTCGGCCAACAAATCGTAAGACATGAAAAGAAGGATGGCATCCGATTCGGTTGCCCGCCCGCGATAGGGATAGCCAAGCGATCTGAAGGCGAGCTTGTCCGGCCCGCTTTCCGCAACCCGGCGGTCGACTTCCGTCCAGGCTCTGCCGTCGCGGAACAGTTCCACGTACCAGTGATCGATCGAGCTCAGACGCAACATTGCACGCGAGCGGTTAAAGCGGTGAGCGGGTGCGCGTTGCTGAACGACAAGCATGTTGCCCAGATGCCATGCCGTCTGGTCCGCCGGGAAGCCGTCATCCAGCGACATATTGTCCGGCAAAGTGACTTCGACCAACGGCGCCATATGTGCCCGCCATGCATGGAACTGTTCTGCTGGCGGAAGCTCGCGTGTCGAAAAATGCAGGGGCGTCAGCGCCGGCGGAGCCAAAGGACGCGGCGCCGCCTGCCCGTCGGATTGACGTGGCCACCGGCGGCGATCCATGTGCGGCGTTGCGGCCTTCACTGCGCGGTCACCCGATTTGGGCTCGGTTGGACAATCACTCATTTAAATCCTCCAGCCCACGATCGCAGGCAGAAATAGCCCTGGCGATCTCTTGTTCTGGCGCGGCGGCGTCCGGCCTACGCCTTTGTCAGGCTCAGTTGTACTCCATTTGGAGTAGAAATGCACGGGACGATAAATTTCAGGATGCACGGATAACGACATTCGGGGCCGACCTATGCGATAAATAACTCATGGTTGTTGCAGAAGAATACATGGAAGTATCTAAAAGACTTTTTAAAATATTTCTTTTTCAATGACCTATTTATGACTGTCTTTTGGGGGAAAGGCAGGTTCGCCACGGGTTTGGTGAAATTTGTCGCGATTTTATTGCGTAATTAGCGGCAATTCTTCATCAGGGGCAGCCCGTAGCGACAACAAAGTGCTCCGGCGACAAGAAGATCGGAAGCGAATTCTTGTCGCCGGCCACACAGATTTTGTCGGATCGCATCCCTGCGAGCGTCTGCTTGACGCGGCACTTCCGATCATTTGCATCAACAACTTCTCGATGAACCACGCCAGTGTCGCGCGGACCTCGTTCGCCATGCGGGAACTCGACTGGCGCGCGAATGTGAATTTATCGGCCGGTCCTGTCAGACGATCGGCCATTTCGATGGACGTCTTACCCGGTCTCACCGGTTTTAACGGAGGTTGTGTGATGGTTACGCCGCGTGTACTCGTGACCGGTGGTGCCGGCTATGTCGGTAGTCAAACGGCAAAGCTGCTCCGCCTGGAGGGCATTGAACCGATTGTCTATGACAACCTGACGACCGGAAATCTATCATCGGTGCGCTGGGGACCGTTCGTTCAGGGAGATATCCTCGACACGCCTCATCTGATCCAGGTCATCGAGCAGCACAAGCCGGTCGCCGTCATGCATTTCGCCGCTTCGGCCGATGTCGGCGAATCCGTGAGCGACCCTGCAAAATATTACCGCAACAATGTCGGTGGAACGCAGTCGCTTCTCGACGCCTGCCGACAGGCGGGGCTCACCAAGATCATCTTTTCATCAAGCTGCGCAACCTATGGCGTCCCGGCGACACTGCCGATTGACGAGGCGACGCCACAGGTACCGGTCAATCCCTATGGCAGGACAAAACTAATCGCCGAGCAGATGCTCGCCGACTACGCCACGGCCTTTGGTCTGCGTTACGTAGCGCTCCGCTACTTCAATGCCTGCGGCGCCGATCCGGAGGGGGACCTCGGCGAATGGCCCGAGCAGGACACCCATTTGATACCGCGAGCTCTGCTGGCCGCGGCAGGCAAGATCCCGCGTTTGAAGATATTCGGCGACGACTACCAGACGACCGATGGAACGTGCATACGCGACTACGTTCACGTGGCCGATCTCGCGCGAGCCCATGTGCTGGCCTACAGGCACATCGAAAAGGGCGGCGACAGCGTGGCTCTCAATTTGGGCGCTGGCCACGGGTCTTCCATCAGGGAAGTCTTGCGCGCCATCAACCAGGTCACCGGGCAAGAAGTCCCGATCGCCATCGGACATCGCCGCCAGGGCGATCCGCCGGCTTTGTATGCTGACGCCAGCCGGGCCGAGCAGGTCCTTGGGTTCCTGCCCGAGTATTCGGACCTCGTGACAATCGTGCGGACAGCGGCCCCCTTCTTCGGATTGGAGGTGCGGGCGTAGTTCGCCGCGGCGGCATCGAGCACACGGGGACCGACCAAAGAGGGAATGTTCGACAGACACTGAAGGTATATGAGATTGGGGGAGCACCATGAACAGGAAATCAAGAGCAGTTGCCTTCTCCGTCGCCGGGCTGTTGTTGTCAGGCACGGTTCTCGCATCAAGCAGCCCGCACGCGATCCTCGACCTTGCTTCACCGTTGGTGGAGACGCCGTTTTCGAAGCGTCCCCTCCTCACCGCGACATCGATAAGGTTCGGCGCGTATGATCCAAATGGCGATTTCAGGGAGCCATCGAGCTCCGAAATCGAACACCTGTTTCTGCCGTGGGAAGACGTCGATCTCTCCACTCTGGCCGTAGCCGACGCCTACGCGCGAGACCGCGGACGCACGCTGCTGATCACTGTCGAGCCGTGGTCTTGGTCGCGCGATTGGCGGCTTTCTTCGCAGGATCTTCTCACCAGTATTCTGAGCGGCGAGCGCGACCACAACATGGCCGCCGTCTGCTCGATGGCCGCCACCTTGAAGAGCCCGGTCATCATGCGCTGGGGACAGGAAATGGACGAGCCGGAGAACCGGTTTTCCTGGTCGCATTGGCAGGGCAAAGAGTTCATAGCCGCTTACCAGCGCATGGTAGCGGTGTGCCGGAAACATCTTCGAAGCGCGCAATATATGTGGTCACCGAAGGGTAACGCGGGCCTGGAAGCCTTTTATCCTGGCGACGAATTCGTGGACATTGTCGGCCTCTCGGTCTTCGGTCTGCAAGCGTATGATCGCGATACGGCCGGCTGGGATCGGACATTTTCGCAGCGTCTGGCGCCTGGCTATAGCCGCGTGAAGGGTTACAACAAGCCGATCATGGTCGCCGAACTCGGCTATGAAGGGGATCAAACCTACGTGCGCGATTGGGCGGAAAACGTCGCCAGGCCCCATGCCGAATTCCCTAATCTGGTTGCCGTCGTCTATTTCAACGACCGCGAAATTTATCCATGGCCGGGCGGCTACGGTCGCCCCGACTGGCGGGTCACCCACGTCAACTGATCCGCAAGAGCATCCCATAAGCAGGGCATGGAAAAATCTTGGGAATGCCGATCATCACGCCATCGCTGGAACTGCACGTTGGGTGTCTAATCCCGCAAGCTGATCCACACTGGCGCATGGTCGCTTGCGCCATCCAAGCCGCGGATATGCCGGTCGACGCCCGCGCCGCTGAGCCGGCGCGTCAGTTTCTCGCTCAAAAGGATGTGGTCGAGACGCAGACCAGCGTCGCGCTGCCATCGGTTCCGGCGATAGTCCCAGAACGTATAGATCGTCCCATCAGGATGAACTCTACGAAGCGCGTCGAGCCAGCCCTGATCAAGAAGGCGCCGAAACGCGGCGCGGCTTTCGGGCTGCACGAGGGCGTTGTCGTCGTAAGAACGGGTGGGATAGATGTCCCGCGGTTCCGGAACGATATTGTAGTCGCCGGCAAGCACGACGGGCACGCCCGTCGCAAGCAATTCCTGGGAATGCAGCGCAAGGCGGTCGTGCCAGGAAAGTTTATAGTCGAATTTCGGGCCGGGTTGCGGATTTCCGTTTGGCGCATAAAGCGATGCGATCAGGACGCCGTTTACTGCCGCCTCGATGTAACGGCCCTGTGTATCGGACGGATCGCCAGGTAGCTCGGCGCGGGTCACGATCGGCACGCCGTCCCGCGCCAAAATCGCAACCCCGTTCCAGCCCGACTGTCCGCGCCAGACCGCGCCGTAGCCGGCGGCCTCGATCGCCGTCTCGGGGAACTGGTCGTCCATTGCCTTGAGCTCCTGGAGGCAGACGACATCAGGCCTCGTCGCGTGCAACCAGGCGAGCAGGTTCTCCAGCCGCCGGTTGACGCTATTGATGTTGAAGGTCGCGATCTTCATGCGGACCGCATCGTCAGCGCGCCAGCTTGCCGGCCCACGCCGCCACCGCCTCGGCCATGGTCGTCAGGTGATCGGCGGCCGAGAAACCGGAGATGCTCTTGCGCGGTTTGAGGTCATGGTCACCATCGTCAAGCCAGAGAATTTCGGTCCTGTCCGAGAGCGCGTAGTCCGCAACTTCCTGCCGGGTGCCGAACTCGTCACGCGTTCCCTGGCAGATCAAGGTCGGTGTCGTCAGCCCGGCGAGATGCTTTGTGCGCAGTTGTTCCGGTTTGCCGGGCGGGTGAAAGGGATAGCCGAGGCAGAGAAGCCCGGCGATTTTCCCCTCTGAATAAAGATCGTCGGCAACCATGCTGGCGACCCGTCCGCCCATCGACTTGCCGCCGATAATGAGGGGGCCGGTCGCGGCAAGTGCAGAAACGGCCGCCCTATACTCCGGGTTCAGTGTTTCGGCACGCGGCGGTGGCTTGCGGCCCTCCGATGTGCGGCGGGCTGCCATGTATGCAAACTCAAAACGGGCGATGCGAAACCCGGCCTCGGCAAGAGCCTTGGCAGTCGCGGTCATCGACGCGGAATCCATCGGCGCACCAGCGCCGTGCGCAAGCAGGATGGTGACGGCAGCCTCGTCCGGTCCGTCGAGCAGAAATTGCTCATCCATTTCGACCGCCCGTTTTTGCGATGAACTGGAGGTCAACGAACTGAACGCCGCGGGCGGCTGTTCGGGCCCATTCGGAATCACTGTCGAGCTCGAGATAACGCGCCCACCGGTATCGCGCCTCTCCGAGATTGCCGACATCGAATTCAAGTTTCGCCAGATTGAAAATGGCATCCGCATAGTCGCCATCGAGTTCGATCGCTTTTTGCAGGTGCCTGCGAGCCGCATCGATCCGCCCCCGATCGCCCATAAGCCCGGCGAGATTGAACCAGGCCTCGACGAAGCTCGGGTCGAGCTTGAGCGCGCGCGCATAGTCATGCGCGGCCTCCAACTGCCGGCCGCCCGCCTTGAGGCAATTGGCGCGATTGAACGCGGCAACGGGGTCCGTGGGATCGACCGCAAGGCAACGTTGATAAAGGGCGGCGGCTTCGTCATACAGACCATCCTCTTCGGCGGCTTCCGCGTGCGAAAAGAGGTCTTCGAGTTCAGCGTCGTCGGCCGTTCCAAGATCGAACAGCAATTGGCCGTCGAGTTCGCTCAAACCTTCACCACTGCGCACATAGATGGTATCCGAGCCCTCGTGGTGGAGCGACAGTCGGGCGAGCGACGCGACCGAAGGAGAGCGGGAGACCGACTTTGCGATCGCACTCCAGGTAGCGCCGCTGGCGATCAGGTCCGCATACTTCCTTGCGAGGATCAGATCACGGAACGAATAGGGTTCGGCGTCGTGCTCGAAGGCATCGAACAGGGAGAGAAAATCGAAGGTCCGCGGTGAAAGCCGGGATTGGTCGATCAGCGCCTGACGTGTCAGAGTGGATGTTTCCGACGATGTCAGCAGGTCCAGCAACCGAAGAAATCCGTTCTCGCTGAGAAGAAGACTGCCGCGGCTGGATTCCGTGTCGAACCGCGCTTCGATCTGGGCTTCGCTTGCCTTTGCCAGCAAACCACTGCCGAAGACCAGATGCGAGGTTTGGCGCGTCACACCGCGCCGCAGATGCCCGCCCTGCCGTTCGACTTCGCGCGTCGCCAGCCGTCGCGGAAATGCTGCCAGCGCACCGACGATACCGAAGGTCTGGCCAGCAACCGCCATCAGATTTTCTTCTTGGTAGCCGGCTTGGCCGCAGCCGAAGCGACAGCCTTCACAGCCGGCTTTGCCGCCGGCTCCGACTTGGTCTTGCTCTTGGCGGGAGGCTTCGATTGCGAAAGGCTCGCCTTCAGCGCGTCCATGAGATTGATGACATTGCCGCGTTCCGGAGCCGCTGCGATGATCGGCTTGTGCCCCTTGAGCTTCTCGCGGATCATTTGCATCAGCGCGACCTCGTAGCGATCCTCGTAGTTCCTTGGATCGAAGGTCGTCAGCTTCTGCTGGATGAGCGCTTCCGCAAGCTGCAGCATTTCGGGCTCGGGTTTGCCGACCGGGATATTGCCGAAATATTCGGCCGTACCGCGCACCTCGCTGGGATTCCTCAGCGTGCAGACGAACATGCCGGTCTCGCGCGCGCCAATCGTGACGACCCTCTCGCGGCTCGACAGGACCAGACGCGCGATCGCCAGCTTGCCGGATTTTCGCATCGCTTCGCGCAGCACGACGAAGGTCTCCTCGGCCATCGCCCCGTCCGGCGCCAGATAATAGGGCGCATCCTGATAGATGACGTCGACCGACCGTTCGTCGACGAACGCCTCGATGTTCATGGTGTGGTTGGATTCGATCCTGACGCTGTCAAGATCGGCGTCCTCGATGATGATGTATTTCTTGTCCTCGTACTCATAGCCCTTCACCAGGTCCGACCGTTCGACCAAGCCGAGTTCAGGATCGACCGGCTTCATGTTGATCCGGTTATGGGTATCCTTGTGAAGCTGATTGAAACTGATGCGCTCGCTCGAACTGGTGGCGGGATAGAGCCGGACCGGGCAGCTCACGAGACTCAGTTTGAGGTAACCTTTCCAACTTGCCCTGGGCGCCATGATCATCTCCTGCGCGGCAACGCGATTACTTTCCGGCCTTAAGGCAGCAAGGGCAAATCCCTCGCGAAGGCGTCAATATCGGCCCATGGATCGCCGGACGTGGCCAAAAGGCCCGGCAATGAAGAATAGTTCAAATCTTCCGGAGCGTCGATAGCTTCAAGATCGATCCAGCTCACGGGGGTCGATGCAGGCAGATTGGTGCGGGCGCGAAGCGAATAGGGCGCGGCGGTCGTATGACCGCGCACGTTGCGATGGAAGTCGATGAAAATGCGCCGTATGCGATTGTCCTTGCCCATCGTTGTGGTGAATGTTTGCGGAGCAGTCGCCGCCAGGCGCGCGGCAATGGCGATTGTCGCCGGATGCGCTCTCTTCCAGGACAGCTTCGGCGTAACCGGCACGACCACATGGATACCCTTGCCGCCCGATGTTTTGACGAACGGGATAAGGCCAAGTGCCTCGAGCTCACCACGGATGTGGACGGCCGCCTCGATCACCTCCCGCCACGCGATACCCTCGCCGGGATCGAGGTCGAAGACGATACGATCCGGTTTTTCCAGCCGTGTCCGGGTTGTGCCCCAGCTATGGAATTCGACCACGCCGAATTGTGCGAGCGCCAGGAATCCCCTTGCATCTTCCACTGAGAGGTAGGATTTCGTTTCGCCCTCGGAATTGGTGGTTGCGAATGTCGCCATCGAGGATGGCATCCCAGTGAAGGGATGGCGCTGGAAGAAGCAATCCTGCGGTTTTCCCGTCGGACAGCGCACAAGCGAGACCGGGCGTCCGAGAATATGCGGCAGCATGAAATCGCCGACCAAGGCGTAGTAGACCGCGATGTCGAGCTTGGTGGGACCCGATCGACCAAACAGCCGGCGGGTCGGATTGGTAACGGATATGCTTGCAAGATCGGCATCCGAGATCAAGCGGTCGCGCCGGGCGGCAACCGGGGTGGAAAGAGTGACGTCGCGAAGCCCCTTGAAGACGGCGTGGCGAAGCGCATTGTCGGCGGTGCGGTTGGCATAGTGAATATGCGCAGAAAGCACCGGCCGAACCCAGACGATACCCCTTGGCGCGCCGTCGAGTTTGGCTGCGCCAGCACGCAGCGGTTCCAGCCGCGCCAGCAATTGCTTGAGCATGTCCGCGCCGAAGCCCGTTCCGACCTTCCCGCGATACTCCAGTTCGCCATCCACCCATTCGCCGAGCGCCAGCGCTGCAAGGCCCTCTGCGGCTTCGGAGATGGTGTAGCCAACGATCACGAAATCACCGGCTTTCAAAGCCTTGGTCTTGGTCCAGGTTTTCGACCGGCCGCGCTGGTACGGGGCCGAAACGCGCTTCGACACGATGCCTTCGAGCCCCATTTCCGAAGCCTGCTCGTAGAGTGCACGCCCGTCGCCAACGACGTGATCGCTCAACTGAATGGCGGAGTGGCTGGATATGTGCCCCTCGAGCAGCTGTGCCAGCAGCACCTTGCGCTTTTCGAGCGGAACATTGGTAAGCTTCCAGCCGTCGAGATGGAGGAGGTCGAAGGCATAGAAGACAAGGCTGGTGCCTGGGCCTTTGGCGAGCGCGTCCTGCAGCAACGCGAACCGGCTGATTCCCTTGTCGTCGAGCACGACGATTTCGCCGTCGATGACGGCATCGCGGCTCGGCAGCCGCCGGAAAGCATCAGGCAAGTCCCCATAGCGCTTTGTCCAATCCAGCCCGCCGCGGGTGATCAGATGCACCGCACCGGCCGAAACGTGCGCCATTGTCCGGTAGCCGTCGAACTTGATCTCGTGCAGCCATATCTCATGCTGGTCGGCGCGGCCGGGTGGTACAGCCATCGGCGTCGCAAGCTGCGGCTCGATGCGGCCCGGTGCAACGCCTTTCACCGCGCCAGGAATCGCCCCGGGATTGAGCTTTACCGGCCTGGCCGCAGGTTTTGGCTTCTCCACCAGTTCCTCGATCCGCCGGCCGGACTTGACGCTTTCCGGACGCGCGGCGAGGACGTCGATGGTGTCGTCTGCAGCGAGGTCATGTTCCTTGAGCAGCAGCCAGCTACGCTCATCGCCGCCCGGCCTGGCCTTCAGCCGCGCCAGCATCCAGCCGCCATTGAGCTTTTCGCCGGCAAGTCGGAACTTGAAGGCACCCGTGCGCAAGCTCTTCTCGACATCGTCCATCGGCGCCCAGACGCCAGTGTCCCAGACGATCATCGGACCGGCCCCGTATTCGCCCTCGGGGATAACGCCTTCGAAGTCGATGTATTCCAGGGGATGATCCTCCGTCTCCACTGCCAGCCGCTTGTCGGCCGGATTGAGCGAAGGCCCCTTCGGAACAGCCCAACTCTTCAGCACGCCGCCAACCTGCAGCCGTAAATCATAGTGATCCGCAGTGGCGTGATGCTTGTGCACGACAAAACGGTTGCCGTCGCCGGCGAGACTTCCAACCGGCTCCCGCGTCTTCGAAAAGTCCCGCTTCTTGCGATAGGCCGTCAGTTTCGATGTCGCCATATCGCCACGCTATGGCTTGTCCGGCAAACCTGCAATATCGAAGGGTGCAACGTTCTTCGTGGTGACCGCGCGCCCATCCTGGCTACCCACGCGCCCGCAATGCTGCCGTCAATGGAAGCCTCGTTTCAGCAAAGGCGGGCAACGCGCCGCCCACAATGCCGATTGCCAGCCCAAGTATCCCCGCAGTCAGCATGACGTCACCTGTCACCGCGAGTTGGAACGCCATGCGGGTGTTGTTTACGCCGATGGTGCTCGCCTGCCAACCGTTGAAGGCGAGCCATGATGCTGCAATCCCCACGACGACACCAAATGCCGCAAGCACAATCGCTTCAATCCAGGTCGACATGAAGGCAGAAACGCGGCTGAAACCGAGCGCCCGAACCGTGGCGATCTCGATCGTCCTGTCGGAAATCGAACTCATCATCGTGTTGAGCGCGCCAGCCGTTGCACCAAGAGCCATCAGTAGCGCAATCGGCCAGCCGAACAGGCGGATGAGGTTGGCTGTGCGCGACGTCGAGGCCGGTCAGGTGCTCGTCATCCTCGATGATGCAAGAGCGAAGAGAACGAGAAGCAAGATGGCGACGACGAAGGGAAGTGGAATAAAGAGCATGTGATGTGCACAAAGAGATGGAAAAGAATCGGCACGACAATGACCGAGAATACGGTTGTAGGCGACCTCAATCGTGTTTTAGGTCGCGAGCTGCCCCGCAGACATTTGAGGGCCATACCCCGCTGCACTTCTCGTTACCCAAATCTTTGGCTCGCGAGCCAGCCGGTCGTTGCTAAATCACCGGCACACCGCTTCCGCGCAGGCTCCATTCGTCACGGCGCCGGCATTGAAAAAACCTACTTCGGTGATGGCTTCCGCTTCGAGCCATGCAATGACGCGACATTCCGATTTGGCTATTTCCACATTGTTTTCATTCGGGCGGCGACGTCGATGCGAATCTGTTTGGCACTGCGCTCCGATGCAGAGGCGCTTACTGCGGGCCAGGTCCCCATCTCGAAAAACTGGAGAAGGGTCGCAGGGATAAAGCGGGTTCTCGACGCGTAGACATGCCGATCACCTTGGGCGTGCTGGCCGCCGGTGAAGAAGCGCTGCGGCATGATCAGAGTAAGGCTGTCCTTCGCCCTTGTCATGCCGACATAGAGCAGCCGACGTTCCTCCTCGATATCCTCGGTCGTGCCGACACCAAGATCCGACGGGATGCAACCATCGACCACATTCAGCATGAATACAGACCGCCATTCCTGGCCTTTGGCCGAATGGATTGTCGACAGGATGAGATAGTCCTCATCCAGCAAAGGCATGCCCGCCTGGTCGCTGGTGGCATCGGGCGGATCAAGCGTCAGTTCTGTCAGGAACCGCTCGCGGCTGGGGTAGCCCGACGCGATCTGTTCGAGTTGCAGCAGGTCTGCCTTGCGGGTCTCTGCGTCTTCATGGATCCGATCGAGATGCGGCTCGTACCACGCCCGCGCCACGGCAATCTCCGACGGCCATTGGGAACCGGATCGCTTCAACCCTGACAGGAGCTCAACGAAAGGTACCCATTCCTCACCGGTTTTCGGCGGTGGGGGAATCTCGGCGAGCGCGACGAGTGGCTCCGGATCGGCGGCTATGGTGTCCAGGATGCTGCCGGCCGTCTGCGGTCCGATTCCAGGCAACATCTGGAGCAGACGGAAGCCAGCGACGCGATCAAGCGGGTTTTGCGCAAACCGCAGGACGGCCAGCATGTCCTTGACATGCGCGCTATCCAGGAATTTCAGGCCGCCAAACTTGACGTAGGGGATATTTCGCCTCGTGAGTTCCACCTCAAGCGGACCGCTGTGGCTGGATGAACGGAAAAGAACGGCCTGCTGCTTCAGCATCACCCCGGTCTCACGGTTGGCGAGCACCTGTTCGACAATGTAGCCAGCTTGGTCGTTGTCGTCTTTCACCGTCAGCAGCGTTGGACGCTCTCCTGACGGCCTGTCCGTCCAGAGGTTCTTGGTGAAACGTTCCCGCGCAAGGTCGATGACGCCGTTGGCCGCCGCCAGGATCGTCTGGGTCGAACGATAATTGCGGTCAAGCGTGATGACGTTGGCCACCGGCGAGAACGCCTTTGGAAAGTCGAGGATATTCCTGACGGTTGCGGCGCGAAAGGAATATATCGACTGCGCGTCGTCGCCCACGACAGTCAGGCCGCGTCCGCCCGGCTTCAGGGCCATGAGCACAGAGGCCTGGAGGCGATTGGTGTCCTGATATTCGTCGACCAGGACATGGTCGAACCGGTTTCCTATATCTTCGGCGAGTTCAGGCTCGCCCACCATTTGCGCCCAGTAGAGCAGAAGATCATCGTAGTCGAGGACGTTCTGGGCTTGCTTTGCTTCGACATAGCCGGTGAACAGTTGCTTCAATTGCTGTTCCCACCCGGTGACCCAAGGGTACCAATTCCGAAGGACTTCGCTCAGCGGCGTTTCGGAATTGACTGTTCGCGAATAGATCGAAAGGCAGGTGCTTTTAGTGGGGAACCTCGTTTCGGTCTTGGAAAGGCCAAGCTCGTGCCGAACCAGGTTCATCAGATCGGCGGAGTCCGCACGGTCGTGGATCGTGAAATCCGCATTGAGGCCGATCTGTTCGGCATAGATTCGCAGCAGCCGCGCGCCGATCCCGTGGAACGTTCCCGCCCAGGCGAGGGCGTCCGTCATGATCGCAGAATTTGATCCGATAACCTGCGTGCAGATACGTTCTACCCGACGGGACATCTCCGATGCAGCGCGGCGGGAGAACGTCATAAGCAAAATCCGCCTGGGGTCGGCGCCGTTGACGATCAAGTGCGCCACACGGTGGGCAAGCGTGTTCGTCTTGCCCGACCCGGCTCCGGCGATGATCAACAATGGACCACCGGCCGTGTCAGCCGACGGTCCGACGCCATGCTCAACAGCAAGCCGCTGTTGTTCGTTCAATTTTTCCAGGTAAGCCGCAACCAAGCCTTTTCCCCGAATTAACCTGTTGACCGGACCGCGCAGCGGCGGCGGATCGCAGAAAGCAACCGTCCCTAAGGACTTGCGAGATGTGGCACCACTCTGCTGGGTGGAACAAATACGGAACTATCATCTCGGACGGCTGTTGGAAAGGCCTCATGCACACCACCCCTCGTCGATCAGCGCGACTATCCGGCACCCGCAAGGAATTCCTCCGTGTCCATGAGCTCGAGTTGCACGGAAAACCGATTGCCCAACAGTTCAAGGGAGGCATCGTGGGTCTGGTCGGCGGCGCTGCAGACAGCGTCCTTCAGAATAATGGTGCGATAGCCGAGGTCGATCGCGCCGAACACCGTCGCCATGACGCAGACGTCCGTCTCGCCACCACTGACGATGAGGGTGGAAACCTGCTCGCGGCAAAGGGCGCTATGCAGGCGTCCATCGAACCAGGGAGAGTAGACGTGTTTGTCAAAACGTCTGGCCGGAGGAATAAGCTTGTTCAGACAGGGCACGACGTCGACCATTTCCCGCGGCAAATGCTCGCCCGTCATCATCCACCATTTGCTGTAGTAGGCGCGCCAAGTCCCCGGTAGCGCGGCAGGATGCTCCGGCGGGACAAATCGCGTGAAGACGGTCCGCTGGGCGTGACGCCCTGCCAGCTCCTCGATCTGCGGCAGTACCGTCTCCATCCAGGGGACATGCCAGGGCGTCTCCTCAGCAAACATCCGTTGCATGTCGACACAGATATGGCGCCACTCCATCGCTTCGTCTCCGGTAGAGGAGTGCCAAACGTAACCGGGCCTTGAAAGTTCCGCTCGTGCGGCGTCCAACTTCGCATCGAAGATCGACACTGCAGCATCTTGCATTTCCTCAGGGCGGAGCGCAGGTCCGCCCTCGTCCGGCAAACAATCGAAATGGCTTTTCCGGCAGTTTCTGCCCGGTCATGGCGAACGCCAAGATAGGTTCAGTGGTGGGGGGCTGTAGCGCGAAGGTGCAGCAAAAAGGAATGCCGCAACACCACAGGGTCGAGACTGATACAGGTCGGACCCCGCAGTGTGATACGCTACGACGGGAGCACGGTTGCACTCCGCTCGAGCCGAGCACCATCCGCTACCGGAGAATAGGGGCTAATGGACTTCCTGTTCTACCAAAGCATCGATCAGGCGAATCTGAGACCGCACGCCACGGCTGTATTCTGAAATCAGCACCGCCGCTTCCTTGGTGGCCTCGCTTCGCGGCAAATTCTTTTGGCGGCACCATGCATCGAGTACGGCTTGTAGCAGAGCAATATCTTTTGGCGGTATGGAGGTGGCAAAATGTTGCATCGTTATCCCTCCCAAGGATGACACCGACACTGTGACAGATCGCCTCCCGCGATCTCCAGCGATACCACTTTAGTCCAATTTTACCCACGGTAAAACAGATGTTTGGGACGATATTTCCTCATTACGGACACACGCACAATCATCTCTGTGAAGAATGGTCCAACAACCCGCTAGCAAATTTTTCCAAACGCTATAGATTGCGCTGCCATCTCTCCTAAAAACGCAGGTTCCAAAAGGGTTCACATGCAAGTATTGGTTCGCGACAACAATGTTGATCAAGCTCTCCGTGTATTGAAGAAGAAGCTTCAACGAGAGGGTATCTTCCGCGAAATGCGGTTGCGGGAAGCGTACGAGAAGCCGTCGGTAAAGAAGGCACGCCAGAAGTCCGAGGCCGTTAGCCGTCAGCGCAAGAATGCTCGTAAACAGCTTCAGCGCGAGGGCCTTTTGCCCGCGGCCAAGAAGAAGACCGGCCGATGAAGGCGATGCGCCTTCGCGATTTTCGGCTTTTCTGAGTATGACTGCGCGCTAGTAGCAGATCGATCGCCGGTTCCCGCCAGCCCTTTGCGGACATCACGTCCGCAAAGGGCTGGCGCTTGCGCGTCATTTGAGTCGATTGACCCAATCTCCATTGGACAAGATTTCCTCTCCGCTCCCCGTTGATGACCCGACTTTCGTTTCCGGACCGGCCTTGGTGATGGGACCAAGTCAGAGGTTTTAGCGCCACAAACTCATCCGCATTGTCCCATCGTGCCTCGACTCTGCGGCTGCTGAATGGGAATTCCAGCTGCCAAAGCAGGCGGCCCCTTTTGGCGCGCCGTCGATGGTTGACCCCGCAGAGTTCAGGGACCTTTGACCATCGCTGGCACGCGTGCGTTGAGCGAGGCGTCTCTGGCGTGCCGATGGTCAAGCAAAAACGCCGACAGCAGCTGCGTGTTGCCCCCCTCCCGCCGCACATCAATTCTGAAGCCACTCGTCTTTTGCAAACCTCTGCAATCAGGGCGTTGACTTATCTTTCGCAGCGCGTATTGTTTGAATATTGGTATGACCACCTTGCCACATGACCGCTTGCGGCCAGATGCTGGCACTATCGAGGAAGCCGATGTTCTCTGCCGTGGAATCGCGCCGCCTGTATCGCCAGGTGGCGGACCAAATGCGAAGCCTGATCGAACGGGGCGAGTTGGCTCCCGGCTCTCGGCTTCCGGCCGAGCGCGAGCTGGCGCAGATGCTCGGCGTGTCCCGCCCGACCGTTCGCGAAGCGCTGATCGTGCTGGAGGTTGAAGGCTTCGTCGATATCCGCATGGGCTCGGGCATCTACGTGACGGCGCGCAAGAGGACGCCGGCTGACCTGCCGCCGGAGGATTTCGAAGGACCGTTCGAATTACTGAGGGCGCGCGCTGTCGTGGAATGCGCAGTGGCCGAAGAGGCCGCCCGACTGGCACGGCCGGAGCATATCGCGTTGATGGACGACAATCTGACCAAGATGGCAGCCGCACTCGAAGACCGGCGCCTGGCGCTGGCGCTCGACCGCGACTTCCACGTCATCGTTTCGGGCATCATCGCCAATGCGACGCTAAACCGTTTCATCGGCAGCATTCACGACATGCGCATGACGCCCTATTTCGAGAAGCTCGCCAGCTATTTCGAAAACACCGAGACCTGGCGGGCCGCAATGGAGGAGCATCGCGCCATCCGGGACGCGATTGCCGCCGGCGACCCGGTCGCCGCTCGGGCCGCGATGCGTGCGCATCTCGACCAATCTCAGCTTCGCCTGTCGGAAAGTTTCGGGGAGGAACCGTCCGACAGCACGATACCGGCCGCGTGGAGGCGTGCCGGGGGCAACTAGCCACAACCACTTCAACTTGGGAGGAGCATGAACATGAAGTTCAAATTGACAATGTTACTTGGCGCGACGGCCGCCATCCTGGCCTCGGCGTTCACCGCGCAGGCTGAGACCGCGCTGAAATGGGCGCATGTCTATGAAACATCCGAACCGTTCCACACCGAATCCGTCTGGGCGGCCGAAGAGATCGGCAAGCGCACCGAGGGGCGCTACAAGATCGATGTCTTCCCGGCCTCGCAGCTCGGCAAGGAAGCCGATCTCAACCAGGGTCTGAAGCTCGGCACGGTCGACATCATCATTTCCGGATCGAGCTTTGCCGCGCGCGAATATGCGCCGATCGGCGTCACCTATTACCCCTATACCTTCCGCGATCCGGCCCACCTGATCGCCTACACCAAAAGCGATGTCTTCAAGCGCCTGGCCAAGGGCTACGAGGACGCATCGGGCAACCATATTACCGCCGTCACCTATTATGGCACCCGCCAGACGACGTCGAACCGGCCGATCGGCAAATGCAGCGACATGCAAGGCCTGAAGATGCGCGTCCCGGACGTACCGGCCTATCTTGCGATGCCGCGCGCCTGCGGCGCCAACACGACGCCGATCGCTTTTGCAGAAGTCTATCTTGCCCTGCAGAACGGCACGGTCGAAGCCCAGGAAAACCCGCTGACGACAATCGAGGCGAAGAAATTCTTCGAGGTGCAGAAGCACATCGTGCTGACGGGCCACATCGTCGACCATCTGAACACCCTGGTATCGAAGACGGTCTGGTCTCAGCTCTCCGATGCCGACAAGCAGATTTTCACAGAGGTGATGCAGGAGGCTGCCGAGCGCGCCACCAAGATCATCGAAGAGCGTGAGAAGAAACTGGTCTCGACCTTCAAGGAAAAGGGCATAGACGTTACCGAAGTCGACAAGGGCGATTTCGAGAAGACCGTTGTGGAAAAGGTCGCACTCGAAGACCTTGGCTACAAGAAGGAAGACTGGGACGCGATCCGCGCCGTGAAGTGAATGTTCGCGCCGGCTGCTCGGAGTCGAGCGGCCGGCATTCCGCACTCCATCGTCGGATGTTTCCATGTCACAAGAAGTCCATACGCCGATTACGGCGGAAGAACTTGCTCATTCCTTTGAAGACGCAGCTCAGACCGCCGATGTTTCAAACTATGCCGTGGAGGATTGGGCCACACTCGCTATCTTCTGGGTGATGACAGGTTGTGTGTTCCTGCAGTTCTTCACCCGCTATGTCCTTAATGATTCCTATGCCTGGACCGAGGAAATCGCCACCAACTGCCTGATCGCTATCGTGTTTCTCGGCTCGGTCATGTGTGTTCGTGTGTCACGCCACATCCAGGTCGACGTGCTCTATCATTACCTTCCGCAACGTACCGCCCGTGCGCTCGCGATTTTCGTCGATCTCGTGCGCATCGGCTTCTTCGCCTATGCCTGCTGGCTGATGTGGCGCTATGTGGCGATCGTCGCCGACGAACGCATGGTGACCGTCGATCTGCCACGCAACATTGTTTTCTACAGCGTGATGGCCGGCTTCGTGCTGATGCTCGGTCGTTCCATCCAGGTCTTTGTCGCCAATCAGCGGCGGGGCTATTCGGTTCTCGAAAAGCCCGAGGAATTTCAGAAGGTTGAGGATTGATCCATGCTTCTGCTCGTCGGTTCGTTTCTTGTCTTGATGGTGGTCGGTGTGCCCGTTGCCGTCTCCATGGCCGTGGCCTCGGTCCTCTATCTCGTTTTTTACAATGTCGCACCCGACATCATCGCGGCGCAGCGCATGATCGCCGGCGTCGAAAGCTTCCCGCTCTTGGCGGTGCCCTTCTTCATTCTCGCCGGCAACCTGATGAACTCGGCCGGCGTCACCGGCCGCATCTATTCCTTCGCGGTCGCGCTCGTCGGCTGGATGAAGGGGGGACTCGCCCAGGTCAACATCATCGGTTCGGTGATCTTTTCCGGCATGTCGGGCACGGCGCTGGCCGATGCCGCCGGCATCGGCACGATCGAGATCAAGGCGATGAAGGACCACGGCTATCCGGTCGAAACGGCCGTCGGCGTCACCGCCGCCTCGGCGACGCTCGGCCCGATCTTTCCGCCGTCGCTGCCCTTCGTCATCTACGGCATGATGGCCAATGTCTCGATCGGCGCGCTGTTCATGGCTGGCATCATCCCGGGCGTGGTCATGACCGTGTTGATGATGATCACGGTTGCTATCTTCGCCTATCGGCGCGGCTGGGGATCGGACACGCCATTCGAGATGAAGCAACTGCTGTCGGCTTCGCTCGAGGTTGTCGTCGTGCTCTCCGTACCGATCCTGATCTATCTCCTGATGTCGGCCGGTCTGTCGATGAATGTAGCCGTCGGCATCGCGCTCGCCGCGCTTCTCGCCCTGGACTGGTATTTCGACTTCTCGGCCGTAATGGCGCTGATGACCCCGGTTATTCTGATCGGCGGCATGACGATGGGCTGGTTCACGCCCACGGAAGCGGCGGTCGCAGCCGTCTTGTGGTCACTGTTCCTCGGCCTTGTCCGCTACCGGACGATGACATTCTCGACCCTGGCCCGCGCCACCTTCGACACGATCGAAACGACGGCTTCCGTCTTGTTCATCGTCACCGCCGCCTCCATTTTCGCGTGGCTGCTGACGGTGAGCCAGGCCGCCCAAATAATGTCCGGCGCGATCCTGACGATCACCGACAACAAATGGGTGTTCCTCATCCTGGTCAACCTGTTGATGCTGTTCGTCGGCTGCTTCCTCGACACGATCGCCGCGATCACCATCCTCGTGCCGATCCTGCTGCCGCTGGTCATCCAGTTCGACATCGATCCGGTGCATTTCGGCTTGATCATGACGCTGAACCTGATGATCGGACTGCTGCATCCGCCGCTCGGCATGGTGCTCTTCGTGCTCTCGCGCGTGGCCAAGCTCTCGGTCGAGCGGACCACGATGGCAATCCTGCCCTGGCTGGTGCCGCTTTTCGTCGCACTCCTGCTGATCACCTTCGTTCCGGCCGTCACGCTCTGGCTGCCGACCGAACTAGGGCTGATCCGCTAAGAGGAGATATGTCATGCGGACGCGTCTGACGCGGCTTTACGGCCAACGCGATCTCAAGGTTGAAGCGTCGGATGTCGGTGATCCCGGCGACGGCGAAGTGCTGCTGAAGATGGCCGCGGGCGGCATTTGCGGCTCGGATCTTCACTACTACCAGGATGGCGGTTTCGGGCCCGTGCGGGTGCGCGAACCCATCATCCCGGGACACGAGGCATCCGGTTATGTGGCGGCACTCGGCCCCGATGTCGCCGGGCTTGCCCTTGGTGAACTGGTTTCCGTCAATCCGAGCCAGCCCTGCGGCCATTGCCGCTTCTGCGACGATGACCTCAACATCCATTGCCTGAACATGCAATTCATGGGCAGCGCCATGCGCCTTCCCCATACCCAGGGCATGTTTCGTGACTGGCTGGTGGTTCCGGCAAGCCAATGCCTGCCGGCGGGGTCGCTGGTGAGCGCCGGTGAGGCCGCGTGCGCCGAGCCGCTTGCCGTCTGCCTGCATGCGGTGGCGCAGGCCGGCGACCTCCAGGGCAAACAGGTGCTGGTAACCGGCGCAGGGCCTATCGGCGCGCTGGTCGTCGCAGCGGCCCGCCATGCGGGCGCCCAAACGATCGTGGTGACCGACCTTGCCGATGCAGCCCTGCAGCGGGCCATCGCCTGCGGCGCCACCCGCGCCATCAATGTCCGGCGGGATACGCACCAACTTGCCACTTATGAGGCCGACAAGGGCCAGTTCGACGTCGTGTTCGAATGCTCGGCCGCGGAGCCTGCCCTGCGCAGCGCGATTGCCACGGTGAGGCCGCGCGGCCTGATCGTACAGGTGGGAGTAACGGGCGACATCACCTTTCCGCTGAACGCCTTGGTCGGCAAGGAATTGCGGCTGATCGGATCCCAAAGGTTCGACAGTGAATTTGCCCTTGCCGTCGCGTTGATCGCGGATCGCCGCATCGACGTCCGGCCGATCATCTCCCACACTTTCCCCGTCGAGCAGGCCGTCACGGCCTTCGAGCAGGCCAGTGATCGTTCGGTTGCCTGCAAGGTACAGCTCAGCTTTCTGTCCTGAAGGAGTATTCGCATGCGACATACATGGCGTTGGTTCGGGCCGGTGGACCGGGTAAGCGTTGAGGATGCGGCCCAGGCCGGCGCACACGGCATCGTCACGGCGCTGCATCATATCCCGACCGGCGACGTCTGGCCGGTGGAGGAGATCAGCAGACGGCAGGAGCAGGTCCGCTCAGGCGGCCTCGAATGGGAGGTCGTTGAAAGCGTTCCGGTATCGGAAAGCATCAAGACGCAGACCGGACCCTGGCGCGAGCATATTGCCAACTGGCAGGAAACGCTGCGCCGCCTCTCGGCCGCCGGCATCCGCACTGTCTGCTACAATTTCATGCCCGTTCTAGACTGGACGCGCACCGATCTGCGCTGGACCGCCCGGCATGGTGCAAGAGCCATGCGTTTCGATCGGATCGACTTCGCTGCTTTCGACCTCCATCTGCTGCAGCGTCCGGGCGCCTTCGAGGACTATGACGCGATGACACGTGAGGAGGCGGAACGGCGTTTTCGTGACATGACGGAAGAGCGGCGGCTGTCGCTGTCGCGCAATGTCGGCGCCGGCCTCCCCGGCTCGGCAGATGGATACAGCCTGCCGCAGCTCAGGGCGCATCTGGAAACCTATACGGGGATCGACCGGGAGAGGTTGCAGCGCCATTTCGTCGATTTTCTCACCGAGGTGACGCCGGTGGCGGAACAGGTTGGCATCAATATCTGCGCCCATCCGGACGATCCACCGTGGGCGCTGCTCGGGCTGCCCCGCATTCTGTCGAGCGCCGAGGACTATGCCTTCATTCTGCGGGAGATCGACAGCCCCGCCAATGGCGTGACGTTCTGCACGGGCTCGCTCGGCGCGTGCGCGGCCAATGACCTGCCTGCCATGGTTCGCCAGTTCGCCCCGCGCATCCACTTCATCCACCTGCGCAACGTCCGCCGCGAGGAACAGCGGACGCCGTGCTCGTTCTTCGAGGACCAACATCTGGAGGGCGACACCGACATGGTGGCAGTGATTGCCGAATTGCTCGCCGAGGAAAAGCGGCGTCGCGTCGCGGGCCGGGCGGACCACCAGATCCCGATGCGGCCGGATCACGGCCAGGAGATCCTCGACGACCTGACGCGCGGCGCCCAACCCGGCTATCCCGCGATCGGTCGCCTGAAGGGATTGGCGGAATTACGGGGCATCGAACGCGCCCTGTCGCACCCAACCCATGGCTTGTCCTGATCATGGAACGGCTGTCTGCCTCGACACCTTTGCCGGCCGGCATCGAAAGGCCGCGCTATGATCGCGCCGCCTTGAAGCCCGGCATCCTACATATCGGCTTCGGTGCTTTCCACCGGGCACATCAGGCTGTTTATACGGATAGAGCCCTGGCTGAGAGCTTCGGCGACTGGGGCATTGTCGGCGTCAGCCTGCGGTCGCTCGACGCGATCCGGGACCTGAGGGCGCAGGACCATCTGTTTTCAGTCGCGAGCCGTGACGCCGCAGGCGCCGACATCCAGGTCGTCGGCTCGGTGATCGGTGGCCTGTCCGCCGTCGAGGACAGTGACGCGTTGCTGGGGCTGCTGGCTGACCCCGCAATCCGTATCGTCTCGATCACTGTCACCGAAAAAGCCTATGGCATCGATCCGACCACCGGCGGCCTCGATCATCAGCATCCGGCGATCGTCGCCGATCTTATGCGCCCGGAAGCACCGATCGGTGTCATCGGTCTTATCGTCGAAGGCCTGGCGCAGCGACGCTTAGCCGGCCTTCCTCCATTTACGGTCCTTTGCTGCGACAATCTACCGACCAACGGCCGCGTGGTCCGCCGTCTCGTAATCGAAATGGCGGCAAGACGAGACGCAACGTTGGCGGACTGGATTTCCCAGTTCGGCGCCTTCCCTTCCACCATGGTGGACCGCATCGTTCCGGCGGCCACGGACGCTACGCGCGAGCGCACAGCGGCGCTTCTAGGAGCCGAAGACAGGCTGGCTCTCGAGACCGAACCTTTCATGCAATGGGTGATCGAGGATGATTTCGTCTCGGGGCGACCGGCGTGGGAGGCTGCGGGCGCTCTGTTCGTCCGGGACGTCGAACCCTATGAGAAGATGAAGCTCAGGCTGCTGAACGGCGCCCATTCGATGATTGCCTATCTCGGGCAACTGGCCGGTCTCGACTATGTCCGCGACGTCATGGCAGTTCCGCACTACCAGAACCGGGTCCGGCAACACATGCAAGCGGCGGTGCGAACGCTCGACCCGGTGCCGGGCATCGACCTCGAAGCTTACCAGGACCAGTTGATTCTGCGGTTCGCCAATCCGACGATTGACCATCGAACGCGCCAAATTGCCATGGATGGCAGCCAGAAACTGCCGCAGCGGATATTCGCCGCCGCGGTCGACGATCTCGGCGCCGGTCGCGACGGCGCAGTGTTTGCCTACGCCACCGCCCTGTGGATCGCCTATGCGCTCCAAACGCCAGATGTGGACGACCCGCGCCGCAACGAACTGACGGCTGCGGCGACAGACGCGATCGCCAAGGACGATCCGTCAGCCTTTTTCGACATTCCCGGCCTTTTTCCGCCGGTGCTCGCCGAAGACCCAGCCTGGCGGAGCCGGCTAAATCGTGAATTGAGGGCGATCAGGAACGCGGCAGACCCTGGCTAGTCTCCTGCACCGCGTATGAACAATGCGCCGACAAGCCCCAGCACAACGATGCATTGCAGGATGAACATTGGCCACTGGTCAGACACGGGACACCGTCCTTGGGAACCATCCATCTGCCTTGAGAGTTCTCTAACAGTTGATGTGCAGAGGGTTCGCTATGAACAATATCATTTATCTCATCGGACTGGTTGTTGTTGTTATCGCCGTTCTGTCGTTCTTCGGGCTACGATGATCGCAGGTCCCTAGATACCGGAGACAGCCAACGTTTCCAACGGAACAAGCTTGCTGTGCGGAGACCGTGCGCGGCGTCCTGCATTCTCTTGTCGAGGGCTCCCGCAAGGAGGAGTGCGAGCGCCGCCGCCCCGCCGCGTGTCGATCGGCGCAAGCGACAGACACATGAACGCATAGAATTATGGAAGCCAGTTTCTCAATGTAGCTTTTCGAGACTGCCAAGCGCTCTCGCTTTCTTTTTCAACACGGACAGCAATCCGTACCCGCCTGTCCATCTGCCAAAGCCGCTTGCAATGTTGATATGCCCAGCCTGTCCAAGGTTTTTGGCCTCGGTCTTCCAGAGGCGGCAATAAAGCGACAAGCTTTCGAGGGGCATGTAGATATCGTTCAAACTTCCAACGGTAATGGTTGGAAAAGGAAGTGTCCGGGTCGGCATCCGCCCGAAATGGATAGCGCCGGGATGCAGTTTTTCGGTGGTCGACAAGTCACAGGGCGCAACGAGCAGAGCGCCCTTGATCAGCCGAGCAGAGGGTCGATCTGCGCATTTTGCGGCGAGCAGACATCCAAGGCTGTGAGCGACTATGTAGGCCGGACCCTCCTCAACAAGAACCTCTTCAAGGCGCTTTATCCAGGCCTCGATCCTGGGGGATTTCCAATCATCCTGCTCGACCAGCCGGCTTTCGGCATCGTCCCTGAGCCAGAACCGCTGCCAGTGCCCTTCGTTGGATCCGTTCAAGCCAGGCAAAATCAAGGTGAGCGTCATTTGGTTCTCCTCGCCTGCGAGATGTCGTCAGTTCTGGAAGCCGCGGGACCGCTGCTCCAATGCGAAGATTTCCTCCGAGATCTCGGTTATGCGATCCCGCAGGTCACGCCGTGTCCGGTAGTCCATGCGACCACTTTCCGAAAAGCCGGCCTCATCAAGGTCAAGCTTTGCTTCCAGCTGGTCTCTCATTGTCTGCAGTCGGTCAAAATGGCTCAGCAAACTCATCGTGTCCTCTTCTCTACAGCGCGAAAATTCTGTCCTCGCTATCGAAGGAAAGAGGGAGCATCATTGTCCATTAAAATAATAGACTAAAGCAACGGCAAACTATCCGAGCCGTCGATTGCGAAAAAATTTCGGCTTTGACCGGAAAAACGACCGCGGCCGACCAGTGAACGACAATCTCCCGACCGACGCGTCCGAGACTATCTGCGGATCGTACCGCCAGTGTGGTTGAGAACCGCTGTCTCCGAGGGCGGATCACTCCGCCCGAAGACAAGACCGGCTTTGAGGTACTAAACGCCCCAAGGCCGATAATCCCGCTTGTGGGAAACCGAAAGTTTTGCCGGAAATACAGCAACAAAACGGCGCGTTAAGAGATGCAAAGCCTGTTTCGAGCGACGGAAAGTCGGATCGACAAACCGTCGGGATTCCACTCGCGGACAATCTCGCCGCCGAACTGCTTTTCGACTGTTGCCTTGCCGAGAAGCGTTCCGAATCCGTCGCCATCGGTTTTCCGATCGACGGACGGTCCGCCGCGTTCGGTCCAGATCAGGACGAACTGCGTCCCGTCGTCCTGACACGAAATGTCGACCACGCCTTCGGGATCCGACAACGCGCCGTATTTGGCTGCGTTGGTCGCAAATTCGTGAAGCAGCAAAGCAAAGCTGGTGACCACGGAACCGCTGATCTGAACATCCGCGCCCTTCACGTGAGCCCGTGGCTTGTGCCCGTTTGAAACCGCATCATAGGGCGCGAGGATCGTGCCGATCAACTCATGCAATGTCGTTGTGTGCTCGGCACTACCGCTCGCTTCAGAAAAGCTGGGGATGGTCAAAGCGTGAGCTCGCGCCAGAGCGTTCAGCCGGTCGCGTACGACCGACGCCAGTTCGGCTGGCGTTTCCGCCGACCGGGCGCTGAGGGAAACGACGCTGCTGGCGACGGTGAACAAGTTTTTGACCCGATGATTCATCTCCCGGATCAGAAGGCTTTGTTGTTGCTCGGCACGCTTGCGCTCAGTGATGTCGCGGGCGATCTTCGCGGCGCCGATGACCCTGCCCTCACGGTCCCGGATCGGAGAAACAGAGAGCGATATCTCGATCAGGCTACCGTCCTTGCGCCGCCGGATCGTCTCGTAATGGTCGATGCGGTCGCCGCGGCGAATACGGCCGAGAATGGCCGGCTCCTCGTCATGCCGTTCCTGCGGGATCAGCATGGCGACCTGCTTGCCGATGGCTTCAGCCGCGGTGTAGCCGAACAGGCGTTCTGCGCCGCGATTCCAGCTGATGATGGTGCCATTCAGATCTTTCGCAAGGATCGCATCGTCCGAGGACGCGAATATGGCAGCGTACCGCTGCTCTGCCTCGTCGGCGATTGCCCGATCCGTCAGATCGACAAGCATATTGACCGCGCCGGTGAGATTTCCCGCGTCATCGAACAGCGGCGTTGGAAATGCGAGGAAGGGGACGCGGGTGCCATCGGGGCGCTCGGCAACGGCCTCCAGGCCCCGATTGGCGCGGTTTTCCTTCAACGCGACCGCCATAGGACATTCGTCATGCGGCAGGGGCCGGCCGTCGGGCCAATACAGCTTCCAGGAGCCACAGAATTCGCTTTTGCCGAGCTCGGGGTGAACGCCCCACATCGCCGCCGCCGCACTGTTGTAGAACGTGATGCGGCCCTTCGCGTCCGTCATGTAGATCGGCTCGGGAAGTGCCTCCAGGATGCGCTCAACAGCCACGCCCCCGCTCCGGGACCCGCTGTACAAACTGTCCTGGGGCAGATCATCGCGTTCGTTTTCAAAGATCGGAAGAGAGGTCATTTGGCTCCCTTGTGTGGAAGCGACAGCTTCCTGGGCCGAAAATCGGAAATTCAGTATAATCCGCAAGGGTGATCGTAGAAAGCCCCACTTTCTCGCGGTAGCGCATGAACAATAGCTTCAAGGATGTGCCAATGGCCATGAAGCAGAGGAAATTCAAAAGGCTGCTGTTGTCGGCGACCTGAAGACATTCTTCAGATCTTGTCGCGAACCGGTCTGGCCCATCCGTATTGATGATCTGGCTACCGCCGATCTTTGTTCAGCCTGCGCCTTTTGCATGGCGCAGGTGGCGGGGCACGCGCGCGGCGCCAAGCGCGGTTGCCGGCGAGCAATCATCAGGATGATGCCCGCTCATATTGCTTGTATTTGACCTATTGCTAAAATTATCTCAGCTGACCAAGAGGCCCCTCGATGGTCAGCTGGAGGTTAGCCTTACCCCGGGGCCAAGCCTCTGCAGGCCGCGTCGTCGCAGGACGTGGCCAGGGGCCCGGGCGCCGATACTCGCACGTTGCCCGGGCCTCCATCCTTCGCTTGTCGTGAACTGGGCGGGCACCGAGAAAAAGTTGAGCGTTAATGATCTCTGGTTCGCGTGACTGACGCGTTGCCGGTTACACGATCATCACCCCGCTGACGATACATCACCCGATATGCGCCGCTCTCGACGGGAAACATCGAGTAGGCAATCCCTTTGATGGTCTCGGTTTCGTGGTCCACTGGCAGCCCGTCGCGGCTGATCGCAATTACTTCTTTCTCACGATTTCGCGCCGGGATCATTCCGCGCAGCATCGTTCCGGTGCGTCTGTCGACGAATGCCTCGAACGTAAGGACGTTACCGCTCCAGCCGATATGGGCGAAACGGGAGTTGTTGCGGCCGTCGGTCCAATCAAGCAATTGCTGCACCGAAACCAGTGGGACGCCGCGGGCTTTCGCTGCGGTCGTCAACTGTTCGTCGAAATCGTCAGTGAAGTCGTAATGCGTCCCGAACGCACCATAGTAACCCTGGGGTCCCAAAGCCCGGTCAAGCTGAGCTTCGATGGCTGACGGAGAACTCATTTCGCTCTCGTCTACCAGATGCGATGCCACCTGGTAGACGTCGATCATGCTCCCATCGAGATCGGCAAACCGCATCGGCAGGCCGGAGCCGGTCATGAAACCGGGGCGGTCCTTTATCCATGTGCCGGGCCAGTAGTAGTAGCCGAGGTCCATGCGAACCCCGTAACGCGCCTCAATCTTCGGCGTCGACGCCCAGTCGCTCCAAGCGACGCAATGCGTGCGGTTACCCGTCTGTGGAGGCAGATCCGGATACTTGCTACGGAACGCGTAGAGTTCACGGCTGAAAATTCTTGCGAAGTCCATCGGTCCGAAATTGCGGCAGCCCGTGTTGACGTGCACGCCGATGTCGAAGCCCTCTGCGGCATAGGCGCGGGCCCCCCTGTCCGACAAACCGCTACTCGTGTAAATCCATGAGGTGGCGCGATAACATTCCCATTCGGCGACAAAGCACCCCTCCGGTTCGTTTGCCTTGAGGCGATCGAACGAACCCGCGGTCCCGCTTCGCGTGCCGTGATCATCGCCCGCCATCACAAGAACCGCCTTGTGTCCCTTTGGGAAGTACCACAACCGCAGCAGTGGTGCTTTGTCTTCCAGCATGAAATTCATCAGATTGACGAGCAGTCGCTGCTGCTCGTCAGCCACCGGAACGGCGATCCTCCGGAAGTCGTTCCAGTCGGGTTGCCAGTCGCCTTTCTTGGCGCCGAAGAACAGATCATTGGGTCGGATGACCAGATTGCCATCGCGCTCGTCACCGGCCCATGCCGGATTGCCTTGGCGGGTGTAGACAATGGAGCGGGCAAGATCGTAGGTAAACGCTGCAGCCTGGCCTCCTGCTTTGCCAACGGTGCGCACCGTGACGGCCGGGTTGGGTGTGGCGTTCGACGCATTGCTGTAAAGTCGGGCGATTTTGGTCGTGCCTTGTGTCAGTTCATACAGATCGGCGGCGCCATGATACTGGATCGTCTCATTGACGAGACCCCGTCCGGGCGCTGTTGCGGTATCGATCAGCAGGTGACCTTCGTTCAGCGAGGCGCTTTGATCCTTCAACCCAAGCAGTCCGGCAAGCTTTTTGTCCGGTCGCATGGTGATCAGATCGCCACCTGCATCGACCCATCTCGAAAACATCGCCGCCTGCGCTCCGCTCAGCGGCATTTCGCCCAACAGCGCCAGGTCGAACCGGCCGAGCATTTCCGACGTCACGTTCGAGAGGTCAACGCTCTCGAACGAGCCTATGCCCTCGGCGCGCAGAATCTCGCTGTAGTACTTGCTGAAGGGCAACGCTGCCGAATTGACAACCAGGACAGGGCCGCCGAAACCGCGCTCAAGGTCGCGCCGCGTGGTGAACGACCAACTTTGACCGGTCACCAGTGTGTTGCCGGCCTTGTCCCGAATGCCCGCGCCAAGGGTTGCGGTATACTTTGTACCGCTCGCAAGCGGCATGGCTGGCGCAAGCACGGCGGAGTGCGTCCACTCGTCGTACGAGACGCTCGCCTTGACCGATGAACCCTTTGCCGAAAGCCGAAACGAATCGACTCCCATGGAGTCGGGATCGATGTCTTCGCTGAAGGTCACGGTGATCGCGGCAGCAAGATCGACATCAACCCCGCCTGCCAAGGGGGTCGCCCAGGACACAGTCGGCGCTGTATAATCTCGCGAGGCGGCGACAACCAGTCCGGTGGCCGCCAATATTGCCGCGGCGATCAGAATGAGACCGCTCCTCCTGGTCATATCTGTTGCGCCTCCCGCACGTCCTAATGGATACGGCAAGTTGGGTTCCGCAAGCAATAGCTAATGGATTAACACCTCCCTGAAACGTCAATGTTGATCTCGTGGAACGGACCTTCATGAAGGACCAACCGATTTCCGTAGCCTGGACAGGCGCCGGCGCCGATCGCGAAACGTCGCGAAACACGTTGTGCCGTAATCGAGGTAATCGCATTTGCCAACACTCCTGTGCGACAAGCGAACAAAGGGCGGCCGCATAATCAGCGGCATCAGATTGGATGGCAGGTATGCCTCAGCGGCTGCGCGGCACACAAAGCGGCAGCCGATCTTCTTCGACTCCTGTTACCAATGGTCGGCGGATGAGCCGGATTTCGGCGGTGCGGAGCGGTGCCTGCAAGTCCGCGCACGGTCTCACACGAAGCTTTGGCGCCGGCCCTGGCGCGGAAATCGAGCGCGATTTCGTCCTTACTTTCCTGTGCCCAATGTTCGATGGTGAGGCGCAGTTCACGGACAGGACGCGTAGTGCAAACTCCCAGACAGAGGTTTGTCGACAATTCCAAGCCACGGGGCGGCATGGATCATACTTCGATTATTTCTTGACATTCCTATTCAAGAAACAATGATCGCGCCTAGGGTCGCTACCACGATCCGGTCCGCAAATCCGCTATCTTCAACCCGGAACTGGCCAACATGTCCGGCCGGTGATCACGCCATGCTTCCAAGCAACACGAACCGCCTGGTGCTGGATACCGGCGGGGACGACATCCCGGCGATCCAGGTTGGCACGCTCGCGACAGCCGGCTTGTCCGCACAGGAAATCAAGCGACTCGGCTCCTGGCTGAGCGGTGAAGAAAAGATCCGTGCCCGCGCATTTCTTCACCAAGAGGACAGCCGCGATTTCACTGCCGCCCACGCCCTGCTGCGCATGGAATTGTGCGCTCAGTTTCCAGACTTGCCCTATCCCGCGCCGATCGAGGCCAGCAGCCGCGGCAGAAAACCGCGTCTCACGGCGACGAGCGCTGCGTGTCGCGGCGTCGATTTCAACGTGACCCATACGAACGGCCTGGTGGCCTGCGTGACCGCAAGGGGCTCAGACGTTGGGATCGACGCCGAGGCGCTCGACCGCGATATCGACCTAAAACTGGCGGATATTTGCCTTTCACGACAGGAACAGGCTTGGCTGACGGCGCAGGAACACCTTTCATCCCAGCACACCTTTCTTTATCTTTGGACGTTGAAGGAAGCGGTGATCAAGGCGATCGGTATCGGAATGGCGACGGACCTTAAGGCCTTTACAGTGCTTCCCTTTCCGCCGCGTATCATTGATGCGGGGCCAGATTTCGGCGACCTCCAGCGCTGGGCGCTGTGGCAATGGTGCACGCAAGAAGGGTTCGTAGTGGCCGTGGCGGCGCGCAGGTAGGCGTCAGCGGTGCTGGCACTCTGCGATTCGACTGCGAAGCAATGCTGAAGATGAATCCGCCTGTGCGGGATCGGTCGCCGTCAGCAGTCCACGGTGCTGGCAACGACGATGTTGCGAGCGATGTCCGCGCCCGAGCCCGCGATGCCGCTTCCATCGCTCAGGCGGTACTCGATCTTTCCATTGTTGATCCTGACCCAATTGCCGAGCAGGGTCTTCTCCCAGGCAGATGCTCCGTTCGCTCCGACGAAGCCGCGAGCAGTTCATGTGCTGCTCGTCTTGAATGGCTTGGTGGGGTACCTGCTTTCAAGTCGCAGCCTCAATCATCCCGATTGGCACCACCGAGCCCGTCGGACGTTACATTCTACAAACGTGGATTGGCAAGGTTGCCTGCCGCTATGGCGCGGATCTGATTTCGCGCCCGACAGACTGCAGTTTTTCGAAGATCCTGTATCGCTCCTGGTGCACGCTCTCGATTTCACCGGCTGTGGGCGTAAAGATCTTCGATGCAGTCGACATTTCCGTCATCGCTCCGGCAAGGGTCGGGCAATGGCCTGCTGCCACCGCTGCGAGCATAGCTGCGCCAAGCAACACAGGTTCTGCCGTATCCGCACATGTTACGGGCACATTGGTCGTATCTGCCAACAGCTGGCGAACAAGATTGCTCTGCGCCGCACCGCCGCTTGCGACGATCAGCTCGATCGGAATTCCCTCCTCGGCAAGCTTCGCCAGCAGTTGTCTCAACCCATAGCCGATACCGCATACGCCGGCGACATAGAGAGAAACCAGGTCGGAAAGGCTATCATCCAACCCAAGCCCGGCGATGATCGCGCGGGCGTCCGGATCCGCATGGGGAGACCGGTTTCCGAGGAATTCGGGGAGGACGTGGATGGACCCCGCAAGCTTGACCGCTTGCGCGGGGTCCATGCACAGTTTCAAGGCCTCGCCTTCAAGCCAGGCGACGAGGGAGAACCCGGCCGCTTCGGCTTGCAGGCGCGCCTGCGGCGATGCCGGATGCATGGTGACGAGATGATCGATTGCGGCGCCAGCTGCCGACTGGCCGCCTTCGTTGAGCCAGAGACCCGGCACCATCGCGGAATGGTATGGTCCCCACACGCCATCGACAAAGACGGGCTGTTTGCTTGACGCCATCGAACAGGCCGATGTTCCAAAGATGTATGCCAATCTGCGGCAAATGTCGGAACCGGCACCGTCGATGGCTGCTCCCAATGTTCCAATGCCGCCTGCATGCGCGTCGATGAGGGCTGCTGCGACAGCCGTTCCGGGCTTCAGCCCAAGATCGGCTGCCGCCTCCTCGGTCAGCCCGCGACCAAGCGAGAGGCCCGGTTCGACGATGTCGGTGCCAATTCTGGCGAATCCCTCCGCCACAAGCTCGCCAAGGCCAATCGCCTCGAAGTAGCCGGGATCCCAACGGTTTTCATGGGCGAGGTAAGTCCATTTGCAGGTTACCGTGCAGATGGAACGGCTCAGCGAGCCCGTCGCGCGCCAGGTCAGATAGTCAGCGAGGTCAAAAAAGTGGCCGGCGGCGGCGAATGATCCCGGCAGATTGCGTTTCAACCACAGCAGTTTCGGCGTCTCCATTTCCGGGGAGATCCGTCCGCCAACATACTTCAGAACCGCGTGATGTCCCGCGTTAATCTCGGCTGCTTCGCCAGCTGCCCGATGGTCCATCCAGACCATGATATTGCGGGTTGGATCTCCCGAAGGTCCGACAGCTACAGGCGAACCATCTGCTTTGACGACGACCAACGAGCAGGTCGCGTCAAAACCGACACCGGACACATCGGCCACCTCAACACCTGCCGCCTCGACCGCTTCCCTGACGCTGCCGCAGACCGCTTCCCAAATCTGCTCGCTGGACTGCTCCACTATGCTGCCGGCTTCATGCCAGATCGTGATGGGTCGCTTTGCCGAAGCGCGCAAACCTCCCTTCTCGTCGAAAACTCCCGCGCGCGCACTGCCTGTACCAACGTCGACACCGATGAAGAAGCCTGCCATATCGCTAAAGGTCCGTGCTGAGTGGTAGAATGACAAGATCGCGGATCGTGACGTTGCGCGGTCTCGACAGCATAAACAATACTGCATCCGCTACTTCGGTCGCTTCCATCAACCCGCCTGAAGCGATGGCTTCGTCGAGTTTTTCCCGGGGCCAGTCGCTGATGAGTGCCGTTACAACAGGCCCCGGCGCAACGGCGCCGACACGGATGCCGTGCTTCACCACCTGCCGCCTGAGCGTATGCACGAACGCCTGTACCGCATGTTTGGACGCCGTGTAGATCGGTTCCCAGACAACCGGAACCAGACCGGCGATGGAGCTGGTCATAATGATATCGCCCGTCTTCCTCTCAACCATGTGCGGCAATACAGCCTGGACGGATCTGAATGCCGCATTGATGTTGAGATTCAGCATCCGGTCCCAGGCATCGGGGTCACCGTTCACGACTTCCCCACCGATGTAGGAACCCGCATTGGCGTGGAAGATATCGAGCCTCCCGAACTCCTGCAAAATTCGCGGCATCATCGTCGCGACACTTGCGGGATTGGCAAGATCAACGACCAAGGGAAAGGCCTGCGGCCCCAGATCCGTGCACACCGTCTTCAGGGTGTCCTCGGCTTTGTCGATGAGGGCTACGCTGACACCCTCCCGCAGCAGCGATCTGGCACATTCAAGGCCGATGCCTGAGGCGGCACCGGTAATCGCGGCAACCTTGCCGGAAAGTTCCTGTCTCATGTCAATCCTCAGTGAATGTTCGTTGTTGCATCAGGCGCGGCCGTGGGAAACCCGCGACCGGCGCGCCAGGGAGTCGACGATGACAGCGATGGCGAGAACCGCACCGGTAATCATGTAGCGAAGCGACGACGACAGATCGAGCAGTGTCAGCCCATTGGCAATCGACTGGATGACGATGATGCCGAGCAGCGCGGAATATGCGTTTCCCCGCCCCCCGAAGAGGCTCGTCCCCCCGATCACCGCTGCCGCGATGGCATTCAGATTGACGTCGCCGGTTCCAGCCTGCTGACTTGCCGAAGCGAGGCGCGCGGCCGCCAGGACTCCGCCAAACGCAGCGAGCATCGAGCAGAGCACGAAGGCACTGGTGTAGATGCGCCGAACGTTGATGCCGGCCCGGCGAGCTGCCTCACGATTGCCGCCAACCGCAGTCATCGCCCGGCCCCACTGCGTCCGCGTCAGCGCATAGTTCATCATCATAACCAAGGTCACGAAGAGACCGAACATCCACGGGATGCCGCGATCCTGGTTCAGGTAGAGAACGATGAGCTCCAAGGCGATTGTGATTGCTACGACGCGAACTGTAACGCTACCGAGCGACGGTGCGGAAAGATTGGCCAACCGACGGCGGTTGATCGTGCGGATACTCATAAAGAGCATGATGATGCCCGGCAGCGCCGCAAGGCCATGGGCGATAGAACGCGGCATGATCAGCATCTGGCCGAAGTTCACCAAAGCCGAACCGTAGGGCAAATTGATCGAACCGGTGGAGCCGAGAATATAGAGCTGCATGCCGAGAACGGCGAGTAGACCGGAAAGCGTTGAAACGAAGCTCGGCATGCCGAGCCGATTGAAGAGCACCGCATAGATGAAGCCGATCAATCCCCCGAAGGCTAGGGCCGCGAGAATGGCAAGCGCGACCGGCCAGCCCTGGTTGACCCAGAGCGTGCCGACCGTGGCTGAGGCGAAGCCGCTGATCGAGCCGACGGACAGGTCGATCTCTCCGACCATGAGCACGCAAACGATACCAAGTGCGATCACGCCGACCGTGGAGCAGTCAAAAAGCAGGTTGACAAGGTTGTTGCTCGACAGAAACACCGGGTTGAGACTTGCGAACACCGTCCAGATCAGCGCCAGCCCGACAACGACTGGGAGAGAGCCGAGATCGCCCGACCGGACGCGATGGATAAAGGCGCGGACGGCGCCGGAAACGCCGGTCTCATGCTTTACTCGAATGTCGGTGCGATCCAGCATCGTTGCAACGCCTGCGTTTTCTTCGGTCATGCCCGTCCTCCGTCGATTGGCTGCTGCGGCTGTCGTCGCCCGGCTCTTCTGGAAACCGCATTGTCTGCGGCACCGGTAATGGCTCCGACAAGCTCCTGGTTCGACGCCTCGGGCGTGAATATGCCATTGTTGCGTCCTAGGCGGAGCACGACGATACGGTCGGCGACCGCGCGCACGTCTTCCATGTTGTGGCTGACCATGATGACGCCGAGCCCGCGGTCGCGCACGCGTTCGATCAGGTTGAGTACTTCGGCTGTCTGCGCCACGCCGAGCGCAGCAGTGGGCTCGTCCAGAAGGATAAGCTTCGGCTCGAGGAGCAACGACCGGGCAATCGCGACGGTCTGACGCTGACCGCCCGAAAGCGAAGCAATCGGTATACGGACGCTCGGGATACGCGCGGAAAGCTCGTTCAGAAGCTTCCAGGACCGGACCTCCATGGTCGTTTCGTCAAGCTGAAACCTGTTGAGCTCCCGTCCGAGGAAAATGTTGGCGACCACGTCCAGATTTTCGCACAGGGCAAGATCCTGGAATACGGTCGCAATGCCGAGGTTGAGCGCCGCACTGGGATCCGTCAGCGTCACGGGCCTACCGCAGAACGTGACGGTTCCGGACGTCGGCTGATGCACGCCGGCCAGTATTTTGACAAGGGTCGACTTCCCGGCGCCGTTATCGCCAACGAGGGCAACGACTTCGCCTGCGTGCACGTCGAGATCGATGCTGGTCAGTGCCGAAACGGCGCCAAAGTTCTTGGAGATGCCGCGCAGGCTGAGAACCCGCTCGCCCGCCGGAACCATAGAGGTGGGAATGTCAGTCATGCATGCGACGCCTTTCGAGACCGATTGCAGAAATGAGCCCTGGCCGCGAAAACCGGCCAGGGGTAGCATTCAAACGCGATCAACCGCCGATGCCGAGTGCCTTGCAGCCGTCCGCATAACGATCGACGCAAAGCACTTCAGCCTTCACGATGTTCTTGTCGATGATCTCGGCCTTCAGGTTGTCTGCGGTAACGACTGCCGGGGTGAAAAGCTGCGAGGGCGTATCATACAAGGTCATTTCAGCCTTCGGCGTCTTTCCGGCGAGCAACTCCATAGCAACGTTGGCGGCAGCAGCCGCAACGATCTCACTCGGCTTCGAAATCGTATTGTATTGATCGCCGGCGATGATCAGCTGAAGCGCTGCGATCGTGGCATCGTTGCCGGTAACCGGCGGAACCGGGTCCACGCCAGCAGCCTTGAGCGCGGCAATCGCGCCACCTCCGGTGCCATCATTCGCAGCGACGATGCCAACGATTTTTTTGCCGAAGCGCGTCACCTGGCCGCTCGCCCATTGCTGTGCCTTCGGGGGAGCCCATTCCGGCGTGTCGTATTCGGCAAGGATTTCGTAGCCACTGGTGTCGAGGCCGGCGTGGATACCCTTCTTGATCAGGCCGGCGGCCGCATCGGTTGGTGAACCATTGATCTGGAGCACGCCGCCGTCGGCCGAAGTTATGCCCTTCGCCTTCAGATGTGTCACCAGAGAGTCTGCGATTGCCTTGCCGATACCCTCATTGTTGAACGAAACGTAGAAGTCAGCCTTGGCATCGGGAATGGGGCGGTCATAGGCAATCACCTTCACACCCTGAGCCTGAGCCTGTTTGACGAGCGAGGCAGCCGCAGTGGAATCGACCGGATCAAGCACGATCACCTTCGCGCCCTGAGACATCACCGCGTTGAATTGCTGCTGCTGCCGCGATGCGTCGGCATCTGCGTTCTGGTAGAGGACCTTGCAGTCGGCGCAGAGCTTTTTCATTTCTGCCGCAAAGCCCGGATAATCATGCTCTTCGTAGCGGGTGGATGCCTGGTCGGGCATCAGGAAGGCGACCGTGGCGCCCGACTGCGCGAATGCGGAGGTTCCGCCGAGAAGGCTAGCGACAAGAGCCGCCGCTGTGGTCATTTTCGTTGCGAAATTTGTCATTGGTTTTTCTCCATTTTCAATGGCTATGACGTTTGTTAAGTTCCCGCTCGATCGCTCAAGCTCCCTGCTTCAAGCGCGGGCTCGATCCCGCCTCGATCTCGAAGGGCCGGTGTGAGGGACGAGCGATCTCCTTCACGGAATCGCCTTCGATCCGCTTGCTTATTCCTGCGATGTATCTGTGCTCCTCCCTTCCTCCCTTTTAGGCGGCCTCCACCGCTCTCACGTTTTGCGCCAGCAAGGTCCTGAAGCGCGAAGGAGCCATGCCCTTTTGCGCCAGGAACTGGCGGTTGAAATTGGAAATGTTGTTGAACCCTGCCGAGAAGCAGATGTCGGTGATGGGCATGTCGGATTTGCTCATCAACAGATGGCATGCGAAATTGATGCGCAACCGATTGACATACTGCACGAGCGCCATGCCGGTGTGGCGGCGGAAGCTGCGCGAAAATGCGCTCGGGCTCTGTCCGGTCAGATCTGCCAGATCGCCTTCGGTAAAGGGTTCCGTTAGGTGGCTGTCAATGTAAGCGAGGGCCTTGTTGACCCCGGCCGACATGAAGCCTGACGGATCGGGCAAATATCTTGAGCTCGCCAGCGAACGCGTCTCGGTGGACGAACTCATTGCGCCCAGCACACCCAGGAAAAGCTCGATCCGACGCACGCCCTGCGCTTTTACCAACTCCTCCAGTATCGGGCCGACCCGGGTCGCGGTCGCGGCAGAAAACAGCGCGCCTCTGCGACTGAGCTCGAGAATCGGGGAACAGGAATCCAGTTCCGGAAAAGTCTTGACCGCAGCTGCGATGAAACCCTCGGTGAATTGAACGACCCTTCCCCGCAAGGGCACACAAGTCCCGGCGGGAATATCACTGACCCAGTTGTGGGGAAGGTTCGGTCCTGTCAGGACCAGGTTTCCTGGCTCAAACTCGCCAATAAAATCCCCTACGAAATACTGGCCGGTTGTCGCGACAACATGGTGGATCTCGTACTCCGGATGAAAATGCCAGCGGACCGTATGGAAGGGATAGCCGTGCTCCCACGCCTTGAACGACTCTCCTCGCCCGATCTGAACGACCTCCAAGTCCGGATTCACGCTGATCTCCTCCCTGCCTTTCGCGGAATTCAGCCCCATCCCGACGCCTCCTCCCAAAGGCACCAAGGGCTCGCTTCTGCGACGATGTAAGCTTACTCAGCCCCTCAAGCCGCCGCTACTACGGCATCGGCACTCAATCGATATTTTTTTGACATTTCGGTGGCGGAAAGCTCATCATTTCGCATATGCGAAATAAACCCCACATCCTGATACCCTGCCCGAGCAGCCATCAGGGCACACTCCGGCTAAACCGTATCCCCGTGATACCGGCGAGGGGTCGTCGATCATGCAGCATAAATGTCCGGAACCGGGCGCGATCGAACTGGGAGACGGAATTAGCGTGGCCCCTTACAATGATCCAATCCGAAGGAGCGAGCCATTGTTACTTCAGGTCAACCGTGAAAGAACAGGGAGGGTGACAAAGACCCAATCACTTAACCTGGCCAGATCGTGGTGTTTCCACCGCCCTAGCACCGAATTGGCGACGGACAGGCTCTCGACGAGAGCAGCCGACATCGAATGGCGACGGTGGCAGCTGGTCCGTCTTTCAATCCGATCGATCGGATGCCTTTCCGCCACTTCCATGCCCAGCATCACAGCATCTTGCGACTGCTCCGCTCGGCGGAGCGACCGCGTGGTCAGATCAAGCCATACTGCCGCGCCTTGTTGCGCAGGAACGGCAGGCCGTTGCCCATCACCTCTGCTTCGTCCTTCGCCACCGGGCGCCAGACTGCAAGGCCATAGGCAACCTCCGGCGGCATGTTGATGAAGCTTTCCATCGCCAGCCCGCCCTTGAAGCCGATGGCGGCGAGCGCGGCGTAGATCTCGTCCCAGGGAACGTTGCCATAACCCGGCGTGCCGCGGTCACTTTCTGACAAATGGATGTATTTCAGGTGCTCGCGGGCATCGAGGATGCCGTTGGCGGCGCCCTTCTCTTCGATATTCATGTGATAGGTGTCGAGGTGAACGAAGACATTGTCGGCGCCAACCCGCTCAATCATGTCCACCGCCTGGCGGGCCGTATTGATCAAGTGGTTCTCGTAACGGTTCACCGCTTCGACACCCAGTTCGATACCCTTCGACTTGGCATGTTTGGCCGCAGCCTGCAGTGCACGCGCGATATTGTCGTATTCGCCTTGCGTCGGCGGAACGCCGGTCCGCTCGCCGATGCCGCCGAAGATCACACCGGAAAGTGCCTCCGCGCCCATTTCGGCCGTCTTGTCGATGGCCACCTTCAAATGCTCGATCGCCGCATCGGGACGGACGGACGCCCAGGCGCCTTCCGGAAGGCCGAGCGAGCAGACTGCGCGCAGCCTGTGTTTTTCCAATAGGGCCCGGCTATGCGAAGCGTCGACGGCTGGGGCATTGAGAAGTGCGATCTCGATGAAGTCCATCTCGTATTTGACGGCCGCCGCAATTGCCTTTTCCGCCCCGGCCCGATCCCAGTTCATCGTCCACATGCTGGTATGAACACCGAAACCTTCCATGTGCCTTATCCTTTTTTTCGCTTGAGAAATTTGATGCGACCCGCCGCAAAGCGCAGGATCATCACCGCGATGAGCAGGATGCCCCAGACCGCCGTTGCCAGGTGCTGGTTGGCGCCCATCAGGTTGAGGCCGGACGCGAGAAGTTGCAGGACGACAAGTGCCACGAAGACGGGAATGACCCGGCCGAAACCGCCGAACGGATTGACGCCGCCGAGGAAGCACGCAAGCACGGTGATCAGCAGATAGGATTCGCCATGGCCGACGCGCACCGAATTGAAGCGGGCAAGCATGACAATGCCGGCGACAGCACACATGGCGCCCGACAGGGTGTAGACCAGCACCAGGACCTTGCGCGTATTGATGCCGGAATAGCGCACAGCCTCGATGTTCGAGCCGATCATGTAGGTGTTGAAACCGAGCTTCATCCGCGTCAGGAGCAGATGCCAGATCGCCACACAGCCGATGAACACGATGAGCGGCACCGGAAAGCCGAGGATGCTGCCATGGCCGAGCGGCTGCAGGAAAGACGGGAATCCGGAGACGTCACCACCGCGCGTCAAAAACTCGCCAAGCCCTCGCAGGAAGATCATCATCGACAGAGACACGAGGATCGGGTGAGCGCGGGTATAGGCGATAACCAGCCCCATCACCACGCCACTCAAGGCTCCGGCGCCGATAGCAAGCAGACTGCCGAGAAGGAACGCGACTGGTCCGGCATCCACTCCCCCGTTCTGCTGCAGCACCCAGGCCAGCGTCAGGCCCGCAATATTGGCGGTAAACGTGATTGCGAGATTCAGGCCCCCGGTCAGCACCGGTAGCAGCATGGCAAGCGTCAACAGGCCGAGCTCCGGCAACTGAAAGGCGACGGAACCAAAGGTAGCCCGGCTGAGAAACTGCGGTGAACCCAGGCCGAAGAAGATCAGCACCGCAAGCAGCGCGAATCCCGGCCCGGCCATTTCGGGTCCAAGCAAGGCCCTGGTCCGATTGACGATTGCGGTCATGTGCGGCCTCCATCCTGGCGCATGAACGGCAGCAACCTTTCGATACGGGTGTTCGATAGGGTAATGGCGACGAGAATGATGGCGCCGACGATCATCTTGAATGCATAGGGCGAGACGCCTGCAAGATTGAGACCGTTCTGGGTGATGGAGATCAGCAGTACGCCCAAAACGCAGCCAAGCACCGAACCCTTGCCGCCGCCGAGCCGCGCTCCACCGAGGACCACGGCAGCCAGCACATCCAATTCGCGGCCATAAAGCGCGTTCGGAACGACCTCCTGCGCGTAGTGTGCCTGGATCAACCCGCCAATGCCGGCCATCAGGCCGAGCCAGCCGAATGCGATGAACTGCATGGCGCCGATATTGATGCCGAACCGGCGCGCGCCTTCCGGATTGTCTCCAAAGGCATAGAGCTGCCGTCCCGTGGTCGTCCGCGTGATGAAGGCCCACGTGGCGACGACGCAGATCATCATGACGAGCACCGGCAAGGTGATCTCGATCCAACTTCCGTCGGCCATCTCATGCTCGAACAGGATGACCCGCGAAGTCAGCCAGTCCGGCAGGTTGTAGATCGATACCCCGCGCGTAAAAAACATCAGGAGGCCGAAATAGATATTGAAGGTGGCGATGGTCGCGACGATCGAGATGATCCGGAATTTGTGGATCAGGAAGGCATTGACAGCGCCGAGCAGGATGCCGAGCCCGCCGGCGATCAGAAGGCCACTCAGCCAGCTTCCGCCGCCCATCCATCCGAGCAGGATGGCCGTGACATACTGGACGACGGACGCTGCGACCGCGAAGGAAATATCGATACCGCCGGCAATCAGCACGACCAGCAGACCGACGGCGAAAATGATGTTGACGGAGCTGGTATTGAGCAGGTCGAAGGCGTTCCCGAGCGAGAAAAAGCGGTCGGTGATAATCGACAGGAACAGCGAGATGATCGCGATCACCGCGAGCAGTGCAAATTCGGTGGCGTGGGATTGAACGACCTTACGCATAGACGGCAGCCTCGATGTCTTGAAGCTGGCAGTCGCGCGGCGTGAACCAGTTGGCGATACGGCCCTTGGCCATGTGCAGCACGCGATCTGCGTGAAAGTAGACCTCCGGCACTTCGTCGGAGATCAGGATGATGGCAAGACCGCTGTCTGCCAGTTTGGCGACAATGTCGAAAATGCCGGCGCGGGCGCCGACGTCGACACCAACGGTCGGGGCGTCGAGAATGAGAAGCCTCGGATCGGTCGCCAGCCATTTGGCGATGGCGACACGCTGCTGGTTGCCGCCGGACAACGTCGAAATGGCATCGTCCTGCTTGCCGATCTTCACGCCGAGATCGGCGATCCATTGTGCAACGAGATCCCGCTTGCGGCTGTCGGACAACAGCCCGCGGGAGATGATCCGATCGAGTGACGCGATCACCAGGTTGTCGGCGATCGACTGCGGCTGGATGAGACCGAGCGACAGTCGATCCTCGGAAAGATAGGCGACACCGGCCGCCACGGCGTCGCGGTTGGAGGAGAAATGCATCGGCTTACCCTCCAGCCGGATCGCGCCGGACCGCGGCTTCAGCATGCCGAACAACGACAGCGCGAGTTCGGTCCGCCCGGCCCCGAGCAACCCGGTGATTCCCAGCGTCTCACCGCGTCGGACGGTAAAAGAGATGTCCTCGAATTGACCAGGCCGCGAAAGCCCCTCCACCTCCAGCACGACCGGATTGCCGCTGACGTCGCGAGCACGGATCGTCTGATCGAACGTCTTTCCAGTCATCAGCTCGGTGATGCGCGACTGGGTCATGCCCGACGTTGGATAGACGCCGACGAGCGCGCCGTCGCGCAGCACCGTCAGGCGGGTCGATATCTCCAGCACTTCAGCCAGGCGGTGACTGACGAACACGACGGCGACGCCCGATGTCGACAGGGTGCGCACGATTTCGAGCAGATGATCGGTTTCCGATTGGGTAAGCGACGCCGTCGGCTCATCCATGAAGACGAGCTTGGCTTCACCGACAAGTGCACGCGCGATGGCCACGATCTGCCGCTGGGCAATCGGGTAGTCCTTCAGCGGCAGATCGACATCAAGCTTGACACCGAGCCGCGCCAGCGCCCGCGCCGCCGTTTTGCGCAAGCTGTTGTAGTTGACCAAGCGCGGCCAGCGGCCAAGCACGGTCTGAAAGGCGATATTCTCCGCGACGGTCATCTCGGGAAACAGGGCAAGATCCTGCCAGATGACCTGAATACCGGAGCTTTGGGCCGTGACCGGCGACATATGCGAATAAGCCTGTCCGTCATATTCGATGACGGCACCCGGTTGCGGGCGGTAAACACCGGTGATGATCTTGATCAGCGTGCTCTTGCCGGACCCGTTTTCGCCAGCCAGACAATGAACCTCCCCCGGCAGCACGTCGAAGCTGACGTTCTTCAGGGCCTTGACGCCGCCGAAGGTCATATTGATGTTGCGCAGAGACAATAACGGCTCTGGGCTGCTTTCCACGCTTGCACGTCCGGTCATCGTATCAACCCGTGAAGATTCCAACCTTGCGAAAGTCCGGGCACCGCCGAGCCGGCCGAAGCCAGCCCAGCAGCCCGGGAGAACGCGGTCCGGAGAATTTACAGGCCCATGCCCGCAAGCTCGTCCACGGTGTCCTTGTTGATCGGCAGCAGTTGATCGACGATGATGTCGTTGCCGACCGGCTTGATCACGCCAAGACCGGGAATGTCATCGCCGTCCTTGATACTCTCACCCTTGATCAGGCGATCGGCCATGGTGACAAAGACTTCGCCGGCCTGCTTCGGATTCCACATGAAGCCACCGGAAATCGCGTCGGACTTTATCAGCTTCTGGCCCTGGCCGGGAGAGAAAGGTCCAAGCACGAAGATCTCGCCGACCTTGCGGCGCTCTTCGACGGCGCGACCGGCACCAATCGGGCCCTGGCTGCCGAATGCCAGGAAGCCCTTGAGATCCGGATGCGCGGAGATGAGATCAAGCGCAGTCGAGCGGCTCTTGTCGACATCCTCAGCTACGCCGTAGCGTTCGCCGACCAGCTTCATGTCGGGATAGTTCGCTTTGATATAGGCGATCGCTGCATCGGCCCAGGCATTGTGCAGGGGAACGGTGAGCGAGCCGACAAACACTGCATATTCACCTTTGCCGCCCATTTTTTCGGCCAGAAGCTTGGCATGGGCTTCACCGAAACCAGTCGAGGAAGCCAGTTCGAAATTCCAGTCAGCACCCTTCTGGCCGGGCGATTCATGGGTGACGACGAAAATGCCCGCTTCCTTGGCCTTGGCCAGAACGGGTTCAAGCACCTTGGCGTCGTTCGGAACGACGCCAATGACCTTGACGCCCTGGGCGATCAAGTCCTCGATGGCGCGCACCTGAAGCGCCGGATCGGCGCTCGTCGGACCGACCATGAAGGCATCGAGGCCGAGCTTGGCTCCCTGCTCCTTGATGCCGGCTTCCATGGCATTGAACCACGGAATGCCGCCGATCTTGACGACGACACCGACCTTGTCGGCGGCCATCGCTGCAAACGAAACGCCAAGCGACAGCGATGCAGCAAGCGCTGCGATCATGAGTTTTTTCACGTTTTTCCTCCTCCAAACGTTTCCGCACAGGGAAACTCTCAACGAGGCCGGCCGGCTGGCGGCCCCTGTCCGTTCGGTTCAAGTCGACACGGGAACCGCATCCTCCAATTCGCCGCCTCCTCAAGCGGGACCTCGACATGCACAATCGATATTTCTTTTTTGCACAATCGATGGTGCAAATAATATGTTTTGGATTTAAACTTTCGTCAAGGGGAAATTGGCACTAAGGAAGAACGGCTGGAGGATGGCGTGAGGCAGCAAGGCAAGAAGAAGGCGACGATTTACGATCTTTCGGTCCTGTCCGGCTGCTCCGCCTCGACCGTCAGCGCCGTCTTGAACGGCACCTGGCGCAAACGGCGCATCAAGGAAAGCACCGCCGAACTTATCCAAAACCTCGCCGAACAGCACCAATACACAGCCAACCTGCAGGCGCGCGGCTTGCGCAATTCCCGTTCCGGGCTCGTCGGCCTGCTGCTGCCGGTTCACGACAACCGCTACTTTTCGTCCATGGCGCAGACGTTCGAGGCACAGGTGCGCAGCCACGGTAAATGTCCGATCGTCGTCAGCGCGTCTCGCGACCCGCAAGAGGAACTTGCAACCGTCGAAACGCTGATTGCCTATTCGATCGACGAGCTGTTCATTGCCGGCGCGACCGATCCCGACAGTGTCCATACGCTCTGCGAAGCTGCCGGTATCCGTCACATCAATATCGATCTGCCTGGCACGAAGGCACCCTCTGTCATCAGCGACAATTACCAGGGCGCGCGGATGCTGACCGAGGCGATCGTCCGCCGTTTCGACGCCGCCGATCAGCTGAGACCGCAAGAGCTTTTCCTGTTCGGCGGGCGCAACGACCATGCCAGCCGGGAACGGATAAGGGGCTTTCGCGATATCAAGATGGAATTGCTCGGCGCGGATGACGATGCCTGCATCCAGCCGACCGGCTATTCGCCGAACATGACGCAAAGGGCCTTCGAAGCCTTTTATGAGCGTGAGGGAAAACTGCCGCGAGGGCTGTTCATCAATTCCTCGATCAACTTCGAGGGTCTGCTGCGGTTTATGGCGCAACATCCTCACGAAACGTTCGCGGACATCGTCGTCGGCTGCTACGACTATGATCCTTTCGCTTCATTCCTTCCCTTCCCGGTCATCATGATCCGACAGGACAGCGAAAGCATGCTCGCCAAGGCCTTCGAGCTCATCGAGGAAAGCCGTCCCGTCGTCGAAATCCACCTGATACAACCGGAATTGGTTCATCCGCGAACGGCGCTGATGGGGCCGCTTGATTCAATCCGGGACATCGATCGCTAGGTCCTGGAAAAGGGCCATTCCTAAAGGGGTCGCGCGAAACGCGATCGCCTACACGGCCCCCAAGTACGTCGCAATCGGAAAGTCGCTTGATGTAACAGCCGGCGGAAGCGACTGGCGAAAAAGGAAATCGCAACCCACGCAATGACATGTCCCGAGTGGCCACAGCATAGCCTGCCAGGGCGAACTCTGGAAGCAGATTCACGAGTTAAACAAAGGCGTTGGCGGCTCGTCCTCGCGCGGTGCTTTCGGCACAAAGCCAACCACGAAACCGAACAACCGGGCAACCTTATCCAGTGTTTCCAAAGTGGGGTTTGCCGAACCTGTTTCCATCTCGGCAATTTGTCGCCGCGTGAGACCAAGTGTCCTGGCAAACTCCACCTGTGTCATACCGAATGCTTTGCGAATCTCAATGACAGCGCTGGGATAGCGCAACGCGCCGTTGCGCGCCCTTTCTGCCAGAATCTGGCGGAGCTCGTGAACTTCCTCCTTCGTCGGCTTTTTCCATCGTGCCATGAAGTTACACTCCCACCAGCTTCATCTAGGACCGTCCAGGACGCTGTCCGATATCTCGGCGCATCGGGCCATTGCCCGTTCGATGATCTCCCTTGGAGCACCCAATTCCGCGGCCATCGCCGGGGCAAGCCTCAGTTGCACCGCAAATTGCTGCAGTTCGGCCATGAGATGCGCCTGATCGCTCGAGTCTACGAAAAGCTGCGCGCAAATCGCCTGCCAATCCGGCAGATGGTCACGAGTGCGGTCGCGCATTGACGCCCATCGCGTAGACCGAATGATGCCCTCTCTTGCCAGACGCATGGGAGCGAAATCGAACAATGGGGAAAGCCCGATCCTGCCGTCTGGATATTTGCTCAGCGCGGAATTTCGTCCGTGATTGTCAGGGTTTCCCAACGCGAGATTGGCTATATCCCGCTTCAGGTATTCAGCAATATCGGCGAACGGGTCCGACGAGAATTTCTTCAGAACCGCGATGTAGGCTTCGTGCGTGCCGATGTGACCGAATTCGGGCACGCCGATTGCGGAAACCATGCTTTCCTGGCCAATTCGGACAATTCGACCACTCTCTCTCCGGCGGTCGAACCGAGGTATCATCAGGACGCCATCGGCATGGTCTGACGCTTCTTGGACATTTAAACCAATCGCCACCGCGATCCGCGAATAGAGCGCCTCGCCTTCGAGGATCAACTGGTCAACCTGCTCCGTGCTGCGGACCAGCTTAACGATGACATGGCGCTCGGCCTCATCATCAGCCACAAAGCCGTCAGGATAATAGAGCCCGTCGCTTGCCTGCGTCATCGACACCTTCGGCCATTCGCCTTGCAGACCACTGGAACCGGAGGCGAGCATTCCAAAACGATCAGCAACTTCCATGAAGCGGTCGGAACGCTCCAGGATTTCCGCCTTCGTGACCCCCCTGCGTTCGACGCCGCGCAAGCGATCCGCCTCGGCAGCCGCAGCTTCTCGTATTCGCAAGTTGCCAATTCCGCCACCTGACGCACGAAGCAAAAGCGGGACGTCCGCCTCCCGTGAGCCCTCATTCAAACCGAGGTGATCGGCCAGTTTCCGACGCGCATGCCCTTGAGGCATCAGATCGAGAAGAAAAGCGGGCCAATGGCGGCTGTAGCGGTTTTCCAGATCAACGGGATACCGGACAGAAAGCGCACGATGATCATGCACCTCCTGCCCCCTGCCGAAATCAACGGCGGCTGCCGCAACAAAATAGTCGAGATCATAGTCGACGACAGAGGCGCCGCGGTAGCCCGATGACTCATTGCGCAGTTCAAGTGTGGCGGCGGGGTGCCACTTTCCGTCATAGTGAATTTCGAGAGATAAGCGCATGGCACAGCCCCATTTAATGGGGATATATACGTTCAATATTAAATATTTTCAACCCATTTTAATGGGTCAATTATGAGGGTTGCGGAAGGAGCGTGCGATTTCACCTTCCGACCCTGCGCACGCAGGATGACGACGCGGATCGAAGTCCCGGACCAAACCCGAATTGGACCGCCATCTCCATGTCGAGGATCGAGGCATTCATGTTCGCGCAGACGCTGGCTCACCATTTCGAAGTCTTCCCCGTTAAAGCGGCAATTCGGACGTCAGTTTGATTTTCTGCATCGGAATTTCCGTCTTGACGCTCTGCACGCCCTTGATACGAGTCAGGTGGTCGACCTGGAACTGGCGGTACGCATCGAGATCAGCCGCGACAACACGCAGCAGGAAATCGCAGTCTCCCGCCATCAGGTGGCATTCAACGATCTGAGGCAGGCGCTTCACCGCTGCGGTGAAATGGTCCACCGTTTCGGCATCCTGGCCCGTAAGCCAGACGCGGGCAAAAACGGTTAGCCCCATGCCGATTCTTGTCGCGTCGAGCAGAGCGACATAGCGCTCGATCACACCCGATTCTTCCAGCATCTTTACGCGGCGCAGACAGGGCGACGGCGACAGGCCCACCTGCTCGGCCAGTTCGACGTTCTGAATTCGACCGTTCTGTTGCAACGCGCGGAGAATGCGCCGATCGATGGCATCCAGCTTATTCATTGTCGCCTATCCACGAGATTAGCATTCAATGCCACTTCTGTCGTTAAACTGCCAATCAGATGCTAATCTCTTACCAAAATAAAGCACAAACGCAACAAAATGCCACGCAAACTGAGTTATACAATTTCCTGAGGCAATCAAGGAGTAACCACTATGCCCCGTGACGGTGCAAAAAAACTGACAATCGAAAGGAACCCAAACCCGGTCGCTGCGAGCGAGCGCGAAGCCCTCCTTCAAAATCCGGGCTTTGGTCGCGTTTATACCGATCACATGGCAACGATCCGGTATTCGGAGGCGCGCGGCTGGCACGATGGCAAGATCGGTCCGCGATCCGCATTCAATCTGGATCCGTCAACGCTGGTGCTCCACTACGCGCAGGAAATCTTCGAAGGCATGAAAGCCTATCGCTGGCCGGCTGGCGGTGCCACGCTGTTCCGCCCGGACGCCAACGCGCGTCGTTTTCACAATTCCGCCGTTCGCCTGGCTATGGCGCCTTTGCCGGAGGAACTGTTTCTCGAGTCGGTGCGTGCGCTGGTGCGCGTCGACAAGGACTGGATACCGACGGCCGATGGAGCCTCGCTGTATCTCCGGCCGTTCATGATTGCAACGGAAGCCGTGCTCGGCGTGAAGCCATCGGCGGACTATCTCTTCTGCGTCATCGCCTCCCCCGTCGGCTCCTATTTCAAGGGCGGTGCGCCCGCTGTGACGCTCTGGATTTCGGAAGACTACACGCGCGCCGCACCAGGCGGCACCGGCGACGCCAAATGCGGCGGCAACTATGCGGCGAGTCTCGCCGCGCAGGCCGAGGCGATCCGCGAAGGCTGTGACCAAGTTGTTTTTCTTGATGCCGTGGAGCGTCGCTGGGTTGAGGAACTCGGCGGCATGAACATCTTCTTCGTTTTCGACAATGGCTCCGTCCAGACTCCGCCGCTCTCCGGCACGATCCTACCAGGTATAACGCGCGATTCGCTGATCACAATCGCCCGCGACCTGGGACTGACGGTGCGCGAGGAACCTTACGCCATTGAACAGTGGCAATTGGATGCCGAAAGCGGGCGGCTGCGCGAAGCTTTTGCGTGCGGCACAGCTGCCGTGGTTACGCCGATCGGCAAGGTGAAAGGCCGAAAGCGCAACTTCACGATCGCAGACGGCGGGGCCGGCCCGGTGACAGGACGTCTGAAGGCGGCGCTGCTCGACGTTCAATTTGGGCGCGCTGCCGATCGGCACGGCTGGATCGATCGGCTGTTCTAGATCTACTCAACGCCCGAACGAGGAGTTCAGCAATGATGCATTCAACAGAACGTCCCGGCTCCCAGCCGGGCGAGGAGATTGGTTTTGTCGGCCTTGGCGTCATGGGTCAGCCGATGGCACTCAACCTGGTCAAGGTAGGTACGAAGCTCGTCGTCTGGAACCGGTCTCGCGAGCGTAGCGAGCCCCTTCGCGCTGCCGGAGCAATTGTCGCTTCCAGCGCCGACGACCTGTTCGCCCGGACACGCATCGTCATCATCATGCTGGTCGACGAGGCAGCACTGGATGCTGTGTTGAGGCGCGGAACGCCCGACTTCGCAAAGCTGGTATCCGGCCATATCGTCGTCTCGATGGGCTCAAATTCGCCGGACTATTCTCGCGGACTTGAAGCCGATATTCGTGCCGCAGGCGGACGCTATGTGGAGGCTCCGGTTTCCGGGTCGCGAAAACCCGCCGAGGCCGGACAACTGGTCTCGATGCTCGGTGGCGCGGAGGAGGCCGTGGCTGAAGTTCGCCCGCTTCTGAGCCCGATGTGCCGCGAGACCATTGTCTGCGGTCCCGTAGGCACCGCCCTGCTGATAAAGCTGACGGTCAATCTCTATCTGTGCACCATGCTTGCCGGCTTGGCCGAAGCCGTACATTTTGCTTCCAGAAACGGACTGGATCTTGCCATCTTCCAGGCAGCCATCGAATCGGGGCAGATGGCATGCGACCTGACGCGCATAAAGATTCCGAAGCTCATCAACCGCGATTTTTCGGTGCAGGCGGCAACCTCGGATGCCTTTAACAGCACAAGCCTGATCGCCGATGCGGCGCGCGCAGCCAGGCTTGCATCGCCGCTTCTCGATCTGAGCCGTGATCTCTATGGCGAGAGCGTTGGCCTCGGCAACGGTCGGCTTGACATGATGTCGGTCGTCGAAGCGATCGAGGCTCGCACTGAAGCAGTCGGCCATTCGTCTTTGGCACCTGCCGTGAGGCCCCTGTTGCCACACTGAGGAGGATCCCGTTGCTCGCGGCTCTGCTTATCGCCATCCCGATCTTCCCCCCGATTTTCGTGGGCGGGCTGGCAGGGCGAGCCGACGTGCTCGGACCGAATGCCACCGCCGAGATCAAATCGTGGTTTGGCTTGCTTTGCCCGCGCTCCGATCAGCAACGCTTTTTGCACAGGTTGCCGCGATCCGCTGAGCACCACGAAACGGCGGTACGATCTTGACATCTTCTCGGCAACGGTCCCTGATCCCGTCAACCGGAGCACGCACCGGACTGCATTTGCTGCGAAGAATTCTGGAAATTGCCAAACCGGCGGGGACATTCTGTCGTGAGCGCCACAAGGTACCTGCCGATTTTGCCGCTGATGGCGGTCTTCGCCTACATCTCGCTCGTGGGTCTGGTCTATCTTTCTCAGCGAGCCATACTCTATCCCGGCGCCAGCGCCACACCTGCTCCGGAGCATGCGAGGTGGGGCGAGACGATCCGCGTCAAGACGCCCGACGGAGAGACGCTTCAAGGACTGTACGGCCAGGAAGACCCCGGCAAGCCCTGCGTGCTCCTCTTTTTCGGAAATGGTGACCGCGTTGACAACTACGAGTTTCTCGCACAGGCGCTGGCCGCGCGGGGCATTGGATTGCTGGCGATTTCCTATCGCGGCTATCCCGGATCGACCGGCTCACCCAGCGAGAAGGGGCTGCTGACAGACGGCATCGCCGCGTTCGACTGGCTTTCCGCACGCTCCAGAAGCGAGATCGTTGTCTTGGGCCGGTCACTTGGCACCGGCGTTGCTGTGAACACGGCCGGAAAGAGGCCAGCCGTCGGCGTCATTCTTGTGTCTCCGTACCTGTCGGTTCTCTCGGTCGCGCAAACGCATTATCCGTTCTTTCCGGTTACGCTTCTTATCAAGGATCCCTTCCGCTCAGATCTCAAGATAACAAGCGTGAGACAACCCAAGCTGTTCATCCACGGTCGACACGATGAAAGCATCCCACTTTCTTCGGGGCAGGCGCTGTACCGCATAGCCCCCGAACCCAAGCAGTTGCTGGTCTATGACGGCGCGGGTCACAACGATATCCTGAACGACAGCATGGTCGGCGACGTGATCCGTTTTGTGGAAGCGCTGAACGGAAGCGCGTCATAAATCCCGCCACGGGCCCCGCAAGCGGCGTCACGGTACTGGTCGTGACCGTGGTGTTAGCTTTTGGCATTTTCGAGATCAGCGTCGCGGTTGTCAGCGGGCAACCCTTTGAGGTCGACTCCGCCATCGTGCGGCTGCGAATGCCGCCGCCAAGGACTGGATGAAGCTCAGTTAAACGTTCGGGGTCCCGAGGACTGCCTGGAGCCCTGTGTCGTTCTGCTGCAAGCGTTCCTCGATCCATCGTGTCGTGCGGTCGTAGGCGTCCGAAAACAACTCGGAATGCCGGTTCCAATCCATGAAGCTGATTGTGCTGGAGACCTCCGGACTGACCAGGACATCCTCTTCCCCGAGAGCAACGTCCTGTGGCCGGTGTGCCAGCATGCTCGCAACGATAACCTGAAGCATGCTGGGGACTTTTGGCAAGCCAGCGCGACCGAAAGGGTTGAGCCAGGCGACGGCCAGTTCGGACGCTCCGGGGATACGGTCATAGTCGATGTCGTATTTCTGCGGTCCACTCGAGCCCAGGCTCACGACGACATTGGGGCCGGTCTTGAGTTCCTTCATCTGTTCCAGCGGCAGATTGTTCATGATTCCGCCGTCCACCAGCATATCGCCCTCAGCCGTAAAGAACGGCGGCAGGACACCCGGGATCGAGCCGGACGCCCGAACGGCCTGCCAGAGCTTTCCGCGACGGTGGACATGGGGCTGACGGCTGCTCAGATTGGTCGAAAGCGCAAAGAACGGAAGCCAAAGATCCTCGATGAGAACGTCGGTGTATTCCGCCCGAAGAGCACGATCGAACACCTTATGATCCAGAAGTGCGAAATGCGGCAAGGTGAGGCGGCGAAATGCCCGGCCCTTGACAAATATGTCGTGCGTGCCTCGATCGATCTGCTCCGCATCCAAACCTCTTGCAAAGCCGGCCATCATCGCCGCTCCGGAACTCGTTCCGCCGAGATAATCGAAACATGCACCCGCCTCGACAAACGCCTTGTAAACGCCGAGATGGGTGCTGCCGAGGGATCCACCGCCCGCGGCCACGAAGCCTCGCGCCTTGCCGGAAATAAATCGAACCAGGCGTTGGATGTCAGACCCGTCCTCCAGCGCAACGTGATGATGGTGGCCGATATGAGGACGTGCATCAAGCCATGCAGGAGTGCCCGAGACCGCTGCCGAGCGATTGTCGTGTACCATGACGAGCCGCGCGCTCGACGGCGGATGGACGGTGAGAGCCAGTTCCTCGGACGGGTTCAGATGCGGCGAACAGGCCGCGTTGGCGATCAACAGGACGGCATCAGCTTGGCGAATGCAGACGCGCGTCCATTCGTTGAGCTCCTCATCGGCAACGTAGACGATGAATTCGGTTTCCGCCTCCAATTCGTTCAACCAGTTGAGGATCCGCTGATCATCGATCGGAAGGCGGGCGAACCGCGCGTGAATGTCGGCCCGGGCGACGAACTGAGCGCGCATGCCAACGTCGAACGATTTTCGCAGATGTCCGATGAAATCCAGTGAAAGGCGACTTCCGCCGGCCGGAATGATCGCAAGCGTTCGAACCTTCGCAGGTTCGCTGAGACGCGATGAACTCGGAGATTGCATGGCAAAGCGCCGCGCCAGAAATGTCGTGACCGCCTGTCGCAGACTCGGCAACGCCTCGGCCGCCTTCTCGAAATGGTCGCCGCGGATTTCAAGGACGATTGAATCGCGCGCTGCAAGGACGGTGGCCGTACGGGGTAGTCCAGCGAAGAAGCCGACCTCCCCGACGAGCTCGCCTTGTCCGATCTGGGCGACCGAGCCAGTCGAACCTCGTTTGTGAACCGTAAAACGACCGGACAGCACGATGAAGAACCTGTCCGATGGATCGCCTTCGTGAACCAGAACCTCACCACGTCTCAAGACTCGACGGTCGGATTCGGCAGCCAAAGCCTCGAGCGCCGCCAACGACGTCCGATCGAACATCAGTGTCGCCGACAGTAATCTCGCCGCGAGAGAATCGGCGGAGGACATATGAACCACCCCTCGGGACCGTTCGCGCTTCGGTCAAATACTAGTCCTTGCCGCTCAAAAAAGGATTACTGAAGAAAATACCTCTTTTGAGCGGTAACGTCAGGCAATCGGTAGGAAAAGAAGAGCGGTGCCACGATGGCTGGTCGTGTAGGGGGTGGCACAGCGCAGTGATTTCTCAATTCGCTCGTCGCGCTTTCATCACAAGGTATGTGGCTGGCGTCTCGCGGCGCCCTTTGGAATCATCCTGCCGGATGATTAAGTGCCTTGGAGACGGCAAGAAACGGATTCCAACAAGGCAAAGTCGAGCGCCATCGAAAACGGCCCACCAACCGGCGCGACAGCCATGGATGGGATCGCTATTCCGACAGGCCCTGCAACCCGAGCGCCGCATTCCGGCGCAGGTCCGCAATCGCCGTCCGGAGTTCGTCCTCTTCCCATCCTGCCGCCAGACCACTCTCAACAAGCCGAGCTTCGATTTCTTCTTCTCCGAGGGTCTCGTCTTCAGCCAATTCTTCAATGGCTGGAGTAAGCGCTTCCTCGCAGTCGAGTGCTCTGTCGGGATGACCGACAGGGCGCTTGGGGGATGCAACATGGATCATGTTCACTTTCTCCTTTCGCGGTAACACTGCGATGGATCGTTGTTGAGCCGGGCTATGGAGTCAATCCATCTCCGGGGCACAAATCAGATGCAGCGATTCCTGAGACTTTCCGATGTGCCCGAAAGGCAGCAGGGTGTCGAGATCGACCATGCTTCTCCCGGAACGCTTCACGCCGGCTTTGAGCATAAGGAAGCTGGTTTCCCCGACCCCATCACGGTCCATCCCGGCTGCCATAACGCCGGGCGTCTTTGCATTCCGATGCGCCCGCTTCTCGATACCTCATTCCACACAGTTACTTAGCGCACTTCCAAAAGGCGTGCTGTACATCGTGCTGACGACGCCACCCTGAAACGTTCAGATCAAAACGGTTCATCAGATGGAGCGGCGAAAAGCTCTCGTCGCAAGTTTTGTATCCCAGCCGTATATTCATTGTGTACGCAAAAAATACAATTCTATTGACTCTCGACGGAGCCCGTGCGAATTTCTCGTCACTGGGCCAAACGCGCTCATGCATACGGCGAACATTCAGACGCGGAGTTTCAGATGAAGAACGGCAAGAGCAGTCTGTACGACGACCTCAAGCGTCAAATTCTGACCATGGAACTCGATCCGGACGAGGACCTGGACGAGGCAAGCTTGAGCGAGAGGTATGGCCTGTCGCGGACGCCCGTCAGAGAAATCTTTCGTCGGCTGGAGGGGGAAGGTTACGTCGACATTCGCGCGAACAGAGGTGCTCGGGTCATCCCGATGAACCATTCCACGCTGAGAAACTTCTTCCTTGTCGCCCCCATGATCTATGCGGCCATTGGCCGGCTTGCGGTCCAGAACTTCAAGCCGCGTCAGCTTTCGGAACTCGAGGACACCCAGGAGCGGTTCCGCAGCGCGAGTGTTTCGGGCGATGCCCTTTCAATGGTGCTCGAGAACAACAGGTTTCACGAGATCATCGGCGAGATGTCCGGAAACGCCTACCTTCAGCCAAGCCTCGGCAGGCTGCTTATCGACCATGCCCGCATCGGCCACACCTTCTTCCGGCCCCGCACCGATGACATGCGCAAGCGGCTCCAGACCGCGGTCGAACACCACGACGGCTTCATCGCGGCCATTGGCTCGCATGACGAAGACACCGTTGTCGACCTGGTGTTCGAACACTGGGAATTGTCGCGCGAGAACATGGAAATGTTCATCGCTCCCCAAGGTCTGAAGGCAGACGCGCTGGTCGAAATGCCCACCCCATCGATGGAGAAATCGTCTTGAAGTTCGAAGGTATCTACACGCCGGCGGTGACGCCGCTCGGGCCTGATGGCCAGATAGACCGCGACGCTTTTGCCGCTGTCCTGGAGTCCCTCATCGAGGCCAAGGTGCACGGCATCATCATCGGCGGATCGACCGGCGAATACTACGCCCAGAGCGCCCAGGAGCGCTTCGATCTGGCAGCCCTCGCCAGGGACGTGATCGGCACCCGGCTGGCCCTCATCGTCGGCACGGGCGCGACCCGGACGGAGGATTCGGTCGAATACGCCAAGGCGGCAAAGGAGATCGGCGCAGACGCGATCCTGGTATCGTCACCGCCTTATGCGTTGCCGACCGAAAAAGAGAATGCCGTTCACGCGCTCACCATCGACCGCGCGGCCAACCTGCCGATCATGCTCTACAACTATCCGGCTCGCATGGGCGTGGTCATGCGCGAGGAATATTTCGCCCGCGTCGGAAAATCCGCGAACGTGGTGGCGATCAAGGAAAGCTCCGGCGACATGGCCAACCTCCATTTGCTGGCGCGGAAGTTCCCGCACATCGGACTCTCCTGCGGATGGGACGACCAGGCGCTCGAATTCTTCGCCTGGGGTGCAAGGAGCTGGGTCTGCGCCGGCTCCAACTTCCTGCCGCGCGAACATGTCGCGCTCTACGAAGCCTGCGTCCTTGAGAAGAACTTCGACAAGGGCCGCGCCATCATGTCGGCCATGCTGCCACTGATGGACTTCCTCGAATGTGGAAAGTTCGTCCAGTCGATCAAGCATGGCTGCGAATTGATCGGTCTCAAGACCGGCTCCGTCCGCGCGCCGCTTCGGCCTTTGAATTCAGAGGAAAAGCGGTCCCTCCAAACTGTCGTTACCACCTTGAAGCGCACGGTCGCCCAGATCAAGTCGGGAGCAAACAATGCATGAACCTTTGACAGCGGCCGAATACAAGGCAATCGCCAAGACCATCGAACTGCCGACCAACGCGTTCGTCGATGGCTCCTTCCGTCCAGCCAATTCCGGCAAGACGTTCACGACAACCAATCCGGCGACGGGCGAAGTGCTTGCCGAAGTTGCAGCCTGCGATGCGTCCGACGTCGACTTCGCCGTGGCCAAGGCCAAGGCAGCCTTCGACGATGGTCGCTGGCATCTGCAGTCCCCCGGTGAGCGCAAAGGCGTCCTGCTCAAGTTTGCCAAGCTGCTCGAAGACAATCGGCACGAGCTTGCCGTCATGGAGAGCCTCGACAGCGGCAAGCCTGTTCGCGAATGCCAGACGGTCGACGTGGCGGATACCATTCACACCATTCGTTGGCACGCCGAACTCATCGACAAGCTCTACGACAACACCGCCCCGGTCGGCTCCAAGGCGCTGACCATGGTGGTGCGTGAGCCCATCGGCGTGGTTGGGGCGGTTCTTCCATGGAACTTCCCGCTGCTGATGCTGGCCTGGAAGATCGGCCCGGCACTGGCGTCAGGGTGCTCGATCGTCGTGAAGCCCGCCCAGGAGACCACCCTGACCGCCCTGCGGGTGGCGGAACTCGCTCACGAAGCCGGCATTCCCGCGGGCGTCTTCAACGTCCTGACCGGAAGCGGCAAGGACGTCGGCGAACCGATCGGCCTGCACATGGATGTCGACATGGTGACCTTCACAGGCTCCACGCCCACCGGTCGCCGTTTCCTCCGCTATGCGGCGGATTCGAACCTGAAGCGCGTCGTCCTCGAATGCGGCGGGAAAAACCCCGCGGTCGTCCTCGAAGACGCCGAAGACCTGGACCTGGTCGCCGAACAGGTCGTGACCGGCGCATTCTGGAACATGGGCGAGAACTGCTCGGCGACGTCCCGTCTCATCGTCCATTCCAGCATCAAGGACGAATTGCTTGAGCGCATCGGGGCATACATGCGGGACTGGAAGACGGGTGATCCTCTCGATCCCGAAAACCGTATCGGCGCGCTCGTCAGTAAGGCGCATTTCGACAAGGTGACATCCTATCTCGACGACGTGAAGAAGGAGAAGCTCTCGCTCGCCCATGGCGGCGAAACGCAGAAAGGCGTCTACGTCGAGCCGACCGTCGTCGACGGCGTCACGCCTGCCAGCCGTCTGTTTCAGGAAGAGATTTTTGGTCCGATCCTCTCGGTAACCACCTTCAACTCACTGGCCGAGGCAGTGACCCTGGCCAACGACACACCCTACGGTCTGACCGCGTCCGTCTATACCGGAAGCCTGCGCAAGGCGATCAAACTGTCCCGCGAGATACGGGCAGGCGTCGTCACAGTCAACTGCTTCGGCGAAGGCGACGCAACCACACCATTCGGCGGCTACAAGGAGTCTGGCTTCGGGGGCCGCGACAAATCGATCTTCGCGCACGACCAGTACACCGAGCTGAAGACGATCTGGATCGATGTGTCTGAGCGCTCGGTGGACGAGACGGTTCGATGATCACCAAGTCCGTTAAACGTTTGCCGGCAGAAGTGGGTACCTCGGGATGGGAGGCGATCAGCCAACGGTCGCTCCCGCTCCGCAAGCTGGAATGCAAGGTTAATGCGGACTGGCTGATCATCGGCGCGGGCTTCGCGGGCCTTTCCGCTGCTCGTCGCCTGCTGGAGCGCTGCCCGGACGACAAGGTAGTCGTTCTCGATGCCAGTGAGCTAGCAAAGGGTACCGCGGGACGGAATTCGGGGTTTATGATCGATGTCCCGCACAATCTCTCGTCAGGTGAATACTCAAGTGGAAGCGCCGATGCCACACGGCTAGAGATGGCGCAGAACCGAACCGCAATCGCCTTTGCGGCACAGGCTGCTGCCGACTACGGGATGTCCCGCGAGACGTTCGATCCGTCAGGCAAAATAAATGCCGCCGCGACCGCCCGCGGCATGAAGTTGAACATGGGGTTCGGACAATCGCTGAAAAGCGCTGGTGAGCAGCACGCCTTCCTCGATGCTGACGAAATGCGCGACATCACGGGGTCAGATTACTACCTCGGAGGCCTCTATACACCTGGCGCGGTCCTGATTCAGCCGGCGGATTATATCCGTAGCTTCGCCGCTGGGCTGTCTGAGAAAATTGAACTCTATGAACGTTCGCCGGTGACCTCGTTGAAGCGAGAGGGTGGCACATGGACCGCGGTGTCTCCTCACGGTACTGTCACAGCGCCCAAGGTAATCGTCGCCGTCAACGGCCATATCGAAGATTTTGGCCACTTTCGCAGGCGGCTGATGCACATCTTCGCCTACGCCTCGATGACTGCCCCGTTCAATGCCGGTGACTTCGGCAACAAAAAATCAGGGCGCGACAAATGGGCTCTTCTTCCTGCCGACGCGATGGGAGCGACAGTGCGGAAGTTCACGTCCGGCGGAAAATCGCGCATCGCGATCCGGACAAAATATACCTACGAGACGACGATCACAGTCACTGACCGCCGCATGGCGAAGATGGCGAAAGAGCATCGCCGTTCATTTGATGCTCGGTTTCCAGGTCTCGCCGACGTGCCATTTGAACATAGCTGGGCTGGACGTCTTTGCCTAAGCCTGAACCACGTCCCTGCCTTTGGCGAGATCGAAGAAGGCCTTTACTCCGCGTGCTGCGAAAATGGTCTTGGTACCGTCAAAAGCACTCTCGCGGGCATGATGGCAGCGGACCTGGCTACCGGCTCGGCCTCCCGACAACTTGAAGAATACATGGATCACGCCCAGCCCGCTCGGCTTCCGCCCGAGCCCTTCGCATGGCTTGGCGTCAATGCGGTGATCCGTTTGCAGGAATTGCGTGCTGGCCGCGAGGGATGAACCTTCGCCGCGCAATGTGAAGACTGCGCCAGGCGCTGGGCTTCAACGATAATGGGAACGAAAACTAGGAGCGAAAAATGAAGACTCTGTGGAAAGCGCTATGTGCTGCGGCAATGGTCGGAATGACCATGATGTCTGCGCATGCGGAAGAGAAGTCCATTACCATCGGCACGATGTCGTGGGAAGATCTGACCCCGATTACCGGCATTACAAAAAAGGTTCTGGAGGATTCCGGGTACACTGTGAAGGTGGTGCCGTTCTCCGAATGGGGCATCGCTTACGCTGCCCTCAGCAAGGGTGACATCCAGATCCTCGCCTCGCAGACGGACTATGTCGCGCAGGATTACTGGGACAAGAACAAGAAGCGCCTCGAGAAAATCTCGCCTGTTTCGCATGGCCTGTTCCAGGGCGTCGCCGTACCCAAATACGTGACCATCGACTCGATGGACCAGTTGAACGACAACGCCGACAAGTTCGGCGGCAAGATCGTCGGCATCGAACCGGGCTCGGGCCTGATGCGCGACACAAGCAATTCCGTAAAGGAATATGGCCTCAAGCTCCAGCTCGTCGAAGGCAGCACCGCGGCCATGACCGCCGCACTCAAGTCTGCAACGGACCGCAAGGAATGGATTGCCGTCACGATCTGGGAGCCGTCGTGGATGATGCAGAAATACGACGTGAAGTTCCTGGCTGACCCGAAGGCCGTTTTCCCACCGCCGCAGAGCTACTACTGGATCGGCCAGAAGGGCTTCTCGGCCGAAAATCCTCACGCCCGTGAGGTCATTGCCAGCGTGTACGTCCCGCTTGCCGACATCACCGCGATCAACAGCGCGGTCAACGACGGCAAGACGATGGACGAGGCGGTCAAGGACTGGACAGACAGCCATGCCGATCTCCTGAAGCGTTGGGAAAATATCAAATCGGAGTAACACCTAACGGCCGGGCCGCTGAGGAATTCAGTGGCCCGGTCCGAATTTCCACGAAAAGAACGCCGGTATCAAACTGGTTCGCGGGGAACGCTATGAACAGTAAGTTGAACAATGCCAACGATGTTTTGATCGACTGCCAGTCCGTCTGGAAAATTTTCGGAGCCAAAGCGAACGCGGCCGTTGCGGCAGTCAAGAAAAACGGCCTGTCGAAGAAACAGGTGCTGACCGACTATGACTGCGTGGTGGGCGTGTCTGACGCCACCCTGCAGGTCCGCCGCGGCGAGATTTTCTGCATCATGGGACTGTCCGGCAGCGGCAAGTCGACCCTCATCCGTCTTCTCAACAGGTTGATCGAGCCGAGCCTTGGCAAGATTTTCGTCAAAGGCAAAGACATCGCGGCATTGAATGCGGCCCAGCTGCGAGACATCCGTGCGCGCCACATCGGGATGGTTTTCCAGAGTGTCGCGCTTCTGCCAAACCGCACAGTTCTGGACAACGCAGCCTTCGGCCTGGAAGTCCGGGGCGTTCCGAAGGAGGAGCGATACAAGATAGCCCGTGCGGCGCTGGATAAGGTCGGCCTCTCAGACTGGACCGGACGATATCCGGCGGAACTGTCGGGCGGCATGCAGCAGCGCGTCGGTCTGGCCCGCGCCATCGCCGCCGATCCCGAGATCATCCTCATGGACGAGCCATTCAGTGCGCTCGACCCCTTGATCCGTCGCCAACTCCAGGATGAATTCCGGCAGCTCACGAAGTCGCTTGGGAAATCTGCCGTGTTTATCACCCACGATCTCGAGGAGGCCATCCGGATCGGTGATCGCATCGCCATCATGAAGGACGGCGTCATCGTCCAGGTCGGCAATGCCGAGGAGATCGTAACAAAGCCCGCCGACGCCTATGTCGCCGAATTCGTGGCCGGCATCTCCAGAATTCACCTCGTCAAGGCGCACTCCGTCATGGTGACTGTCGCCGAATACGTCAGCGGTCAACCTGGTGTCGACGTAGGCTCGTTGCTGCGCACCACACCTGAGGCCGACATCGGTGAACTCATCGACTTGACCATGCAGTCCAACCGGGATGCGGTTGCCGTCGTCGAGGATGGCAAGGTCGTCGGTGTCGTCACCACGCGCGGACTGCTGTGTGGCGTGGCCGGAAATCCAGGCAACGTGCCAGCAGCGGCATAGATCGGGGAATGTCATGGACACGTCAGTCATAACCGACAGCTTCGATGAAAAGATCGACGATGCGCTCAACTGGATCAGTGACAATGCCTCATGGCTGTTCGACAGCATCAGGGCAGTACTGGAGGGCACCTACGAGGGGGTCCTCTGGCTGGTGCAGCTCCCGCCGTTTTATGTGGTCGCGATCGTCGCGGCGGCACTGGGATGGCGCCTGATCAACATCACGGCTGGATTACTGATCGGATTGGCTCTGATCGGCTGCGCGGTGATGGGCTTGTGGGCGGAGACCATGAGTACGCTGGCCCTGGTCATCACCGCTACCGTCCTGGCGCTTGTCATCGGCATCCCGCTCGGCGTCGTGGCCGGGTTCGTCAAGACGTTCGACCGGATTGTCGAACCGGTGCTCGATCTCATCCAGACCCTGCCGCCGTACATTTACCTTCTGCCAGCGATCGCGCTGATGGGATACGGACCTGCCACTGCCCTGATGGCGACTGTCATCGTCGCTATGCCTCCGGCGATCAGATTGACTTCTCTCGGCATTCGCAGGACCCCGCACGAGTTTATCGAACTGGGCCAGGCGAGTGGCCTGACGCCGTGGCAGATGTTTTCCAAGATCAGGCTGCCCTTTGCGATCCCCAGCGTGATGGCCGGGATCAACCAGAGCTTGATGATGGCCTTCGGCATGGTGGTAATTGCCGGCATCGTCGGTTCCGGCGGCTTGGGCGAAACGATCTATAGTGCGGTCAGAACTCTCGACATCGCCACCTCGATCAACGCCGCCATCGCAATTGTGATCCTGACCATGGTGATCGATCGACTGACGCAAAGTGCAGCACGCCGCACCAATGGAGGCAAATGATGAACCTGGAATCCATTCGGTTTTCTCCGGGCGCATACCTCGCCCCTGTCGTCGACTGGCTGAACGCCAATTTCCATCCCTTCTTCGACATCGTGACAAAGGTGATCGAAGCGGTGCTGGGCGGCATCGAATCTGCGCTGCTTTTTCTGCCCTACTACGCAGTCATCATTCTCATCGTCGCTTTCGCTGCAATCTTTGTGAATATCCGCGTCGCGGTCACCAGTGGGATTGCACTGGCATTCTGTTTCCTGGCCGGACTCTGGGAAGCTTCGATGCAGACGCTTGCGCTGGTGACAGTGTCCGTGTGCATCTCGGTGCTGATCGCGTTTCCCCTCGGCATCTTGGCATCGCGGTATCGAAAGTTCGAGGCGGCGATCCGTCCCATGCTGGACATCATGCAGACGGTTCCCCCGTGGGTTTATCTCATCCCGGCCGTGATGATCTTCAGCCTCGGGCGGGTCCCGGCGATTATCGCCACGATCGTCTATGGCATACCGCCGATGCTGCGACTGACAACTTTGGCGTTCAACCAGGTTCCGAAGGATCTATTGGAACTCGGACAAGCAACCGGCGCTTCGCCGCGCTCGATCCTCTTCAAGATCGAAATTCCGGCGGCCACTCCGACACTGCTCGTGGGACTGAACCAATGCATCCTCCTCTCGTTGGCCATCGTCGTTCTCGCGGGTCTCGTCGGAGCCGGCGGGCTGGGTGCCGAGGTCACACGCGGGCTGACACGAATGGAAATGGGGCTGGGCTTGCGCGCCGGGCTCGCTATCGTCGCGGTTGCAATACTCCTCGACAGGCTGTCGCGCGGCGCGCTTCAAGGGCGTCAGGCACCGGCACCTAGTCACTGAGAAGACTCGAAAGGAACCACCATGCGGCGCAGCTTCTTCTGCATCGATTCCCATACGTGCGGCAATCCGGTCCGTCTCGTCGCGGCCGGCGGTCCCCTCTTGCCGCACCACCCGATCGCCGAGCGCCGCGAGCTGTTCGTCCGCGATCATGACTGGGTGCGCCAGGCATTGATGTTCGAACCGCGCGGCCACGACGTCATGTCGGGCGCGATCATCTATCCGGCCTATCGCGAGGACTGCGACTTCGCCGTCATCTTCATTGAAGTCAGCGGATGCCTGCCCATGTGCGGCGCAGGCACCATCGGTCTTGTAACCGCCGCCATCGAAGAAGGTCTCGTCACACCGAGGGTCGCGGGGAGGTTATCGATCGAGACGCCAGCGGGTAAGGTCGACATTGAGTACGAAAAGCCCGGCGAATTCGTAGAGTCGGTTCGTATGTACAACGTGCCGAGCTACCTCCATGCCGCGGATGTGGCCGTAGACCTACCGGGTGTCGGACGTCTGGTCGTCGACATCGCCTATGGCGGAAACTATTACGCAGTGGTCGAGCCGCAGGACTCCTGGGCAGGGCTCGACGGCATGTCGGCCGGCGATATCGTCGACCTCAGTGTCAAATTGCGAGATGCGCTTGCCGGTACCTGCGACCCAGAGCACCCTGAAGACGCCAGGATTCGCGGCGTCCACCACGCGCTCTGGTGCGACAGGCCGACGAGCGACAGGGCCGACGGCCGCGGCGCCGTCTTCTATGGCGACAAGGCGATCGACCGGTCGCCGGGCGGGACGGGTACGTCCGCCCGCATGGCCCAGCTTCACGGCAAGGGTCGATTGAAGGTCGGCGCGTCTTTCCGTCAAGAAAGCCTGATTGGCACGGTGTTCGAAGGACGTATCGAAGAAGAGATCAATGTCGGCCCTTTCAGAGGCATCAGGCCGAGTGTCAATGGATGGGCGCGGATCATCGGCCATAACACGATATTCGTCGACGACCGCGATCCGTTGGCGCATGGATTCCAGATCAAATAGGGGGAGCGGTTGGCATGGCTGTGGCGGGCGAGCTACAGGAACGGAAGGCAACGTCGCCCTTCGAGACAGTCGCGTCGTTCATCGACCACCAGAGAACAACGGCTGCTGCCATTCTCGAAATGCGCGGATGTAGCTTCGAAGTGATCGTCAATACAGGTCTGGAAGCAGCCTATCAAAAAACGATGTCGCTGTCCTCGGGTGAAATGTGATGGAGTTGAATATGAAATCCGCCGTTTCAAACGCCACCGTCGAGAGACTGAAAATCGGCTTTGTTCTTGCGAGGTCCTTCACTCTTTCCGCCTTCGCGCTGTTCGTGGACACTTTGCGGCTTGCCAGCGACGAGTTCGACCGCTCAGGACGGGTTCTGGCCGATTGGGATGTCCTCGGCAGCACGCGACACCTCATAACCTCCAGTTGCGGGGTCAAGGTTGCGCCGACTTCGGACTTTGTAGACCCCAGTCAGTTTCACTACATCGTCGTTGTTGGCGGCCTCCTGAACAACGAGTCTTCCATCGACCAGGAGACAATCGATTTCCTGAAGAAGGCGGCCGCAAAAAACGTGCGTTTGATTGGCGTTTGTACCGGCTCGTTCATACTTGCCGAACTCGGCCTGATGAGGGGACACCGAACATGCGTAAGCTGGCTTCACTACAACACGTTTCGCGAGCGTTTCCCCGATCATCAGGTTCGGTCTGACCGGATATTTAATCTCGACAGGACCAGAGGTTCCTGCGCGGGAGGAAGCAGCGCTGCGGACATGGCAGCCTCGATTGTCCGCAACCACATCAGCAAGGAAGCCGAACGGAACGCCCTTGAGGTTCTCCAAATCGAAAAAGCGCGGACTGCCCTTGCGATCCAACCGCGCAGACCGCTCTCCATCGAGTGCAAAGACCCCCGGATAAGAGCCACGCTGATCATGATGGAGCGCCATATCGAGGGTACCATAACGATACCGGAACTTGCCGCGTCGGTTGGACTATCCAGAAGGCAACTCGAGCGCCTCTTCATGGGTGAAACGCACTCCTCTCCGGCTCTCGTGTATCGGAGAGTACGCATGGAGCGTGCCAGGCAGCTCCTCGTCCAAACAAAAGCCTCCTTGATTGAAATCGCTCTCGAAGTCGGATTCGAGAACGCATCACACTTCTCCCGAACGTTTAGCCAGACATTCGGGCAGTCTCCTACGAAAGTCCGGACCGCCGCATTAAATTGACCGGCGTGGGTTCATAAAGTTCAAAAAAAGAGGGACACGGTGCAGGTCCAGGAAGAGGGAAGACCGAATGGAATACGTTGATTCACTTGCCATAATGGTCAGCGTATACATGGTATCGCTTGTCAGCCCCGGTCCCAATTTCATCATTGTAACGAATACGAGCATGTCGGTGTCCCGCACAGCGGGGCTTTTTGCCGGGTTGGGCCTTGCTGCCGCGTCCCTTACATGGGCAGTCATGGCAATGGCAGGCTTGGGGTTCCTGATCACCCATTTCGCGTGGTTGCATACAGCCCTGCGGGTGGTCGGAGCGCTCTATCTGATCTGGCTCGGGATTAAAATGATCCGTGGCGCGACCAAGCCTTTACAGCCGACTGAAGCCACCGAAGTGACATGGCAGGCCGCGATGCGTCGCGCTTACATCGTCAGCATGACCAATCCGAAATCCGTGGCCTTCTTCGGAAGTATCTTTGCGCTCGTAGTCCCCGCCCATGCGCCTTTCTGGTTCTATGGCGTAATAGCCGTGATCTGCTTCCTGCTCTCGACCCTCTGGTATTGCGGCTTGGCGTTTTTCTTCTCAAACCCGCGGGTTGCCGGCTGTTTCCTGCGTTTCAAGGCCGGGATCGAACGTGTCATGGGCGCGGCATTGGTATTGTTGGGCGGACGCTTGCTCTGGTCCCGTTAAGCGCATGAGTGCCGGATCGCGCCAAGGCGCACGTGAGATGATCGCCAGACCGGAAGCGCACCAATCGGCTTTACGGAGATGCTCTATCTGACCAATGCCATGTCGCGCGTAATCGGGACTGGGAACGGTCGCGGGGCCAGTAACCGATCAAAATGCCCTTCCCCGGCCGGGCGAGATCAATCCTCGTCGCCAGCCGGCACTTCGATCGGCTCGCGGACAGCGGAAAGAATCGTGCGCTTGCCGACATGGTTCGCGGCACCGACAAGCCCTTCCCGCTCCATGCGCTCGACGAGCGAAGCGGCTCGGTTATAGCCGATCTGCAGGCGACGCTGGATGTAGGAGGTCGAGCACTTCTTGTCCCGCAGCACAACCTTGACTGCCTTGTCATAGAGATCGTTGCCGTCTTCCTCGGCCATCGCGCCCTTGTCGAAAACCGCGCCGTCCTCCTCCACGGCCTCGTCGGCCTCCTCGGCATCCTCGGTTACCGTGCCGAGATATTCCGGGCGCCCTTGCGTCTTCAGATGCGCAACCACCTTCTCGACCTCCTCATCCGACACGAAGGGGCCATGAACACGCGCAATCCGCCCGCCACCGACCATGTGCAGCATATCCCCCTGCCCCAGCAGATGCTCTGCGCCCTGCTCGCCCAGGATCGTTCGACTATCGATCTTGGAGGTCACCTGGAAGGAAATGCGGGTGGGGAAATTGGCCTTGATCGTGCCGGTGATGACATCAACCGACGGGCGCTGCGTCGCCATGATCAGATGGATGCCGGCAGCGCGTGCCATCTGTGCCAGACGCTGGATCGCGCCCTCGATCTCCTTGCCCGCGACCATCATCAGGTCGGCCATCTCGTCGACGATGACGACGATATAGGGCATGGGCGAGAGGTCCATTTCCTCCTGCTCGAAGATTGCCTCGCCGGTCGAGCGGTCGAACCCGGTCTGGACGGAGCACAGGATCGTCTCGCCCTTGGCCCGTGCCGATGCGGCGCGCGCGTTGAAGCCATCGATATTGCGCACGCCGAGCCGCGACATCTTGCGATAGCGGTCTTCCATCTCTCGCACCGCCCATTTCAGCGCCATCACGGCCTTCTTCGGATCGGTCACGACCGGCGTCAGCAAATGCGGGATGCCGTCATACACCGACAGCTCGAGCATCTTCGGATCGACCATGATCAGCCGGCATTCCTCGGGCTTGAGCCGGTAGAGCAGGGAGAGGATCATCGTGTTGATCGCAACCGACTTGCCCGAACCGGTGGTACCAGCGACCAGAAGATGCGGCATCTTGGCAAGTTCTGCCACCACCGGCTCCCCGCCGATCGTCTTGCCCAGGCACAAGGCCAGCTTGAAGCGGGTCTCTCCGTAGTTTTCGGATTCGATCAACTCGCGGAAATAGACTGTCTCGCGAACCGGGTTCGGAAGCTCGATACCGATGACATTGCGGCCGGGCACCACAGCGACACGGGCAGACAAAGCTGACATGGAGCGGGCGATATCGTCCGAAAGGCCGATGACACGCGAGGATTTCACGCCGGGCGCCGGTTCGAACTCATAGAGCGTCACCACGGGACCTGGCCGCACGTCGATGATCTCGCCGCGGATGCCGAAGTCCTCCAGCACGCTTTCCAACAGGCCAGCGCTTTGTTCCAGCGCCTCCTGCGTGATGATCGCCGTTTCCTGAACCGCCGGTTCCTGCAAAAGTGTAACGGGCGGGAAAACATACTCGTCCGTGTCGAAGCTGGTCGAGGCGCTGGCAGCTTTCACAAGGATTTCAGGCTTGACCTGCGGAACCGGTGTGGAAGCTGCGGCCGGCGGTGCGACCTCGAAAACCGGTTCGATGGGAGCCCGGGGCGCCGGACGGACTGGTTTCACGTCGGGCAGTACCTCCGGCGGCAGTTGCACGGGAGCCTTGACAGGCGGTCTTGCAACAACGAGCCCTGCCGACGGCGTACCCGCAGATCTGAAGCCGATCTCGCGGTAGAGCGCCGTGACCGAATCCGGCGCTGCATGAAACTCGGGCGGCTGCCAGCGTGCCGCGGGCATCAGCGCGTCCATGTCAGCAGCCGTATCCAGGGCACTCCAGAACACTTCATCGGAGACGTCATACAAGGCGTGCGACCCCTTCAGGATTGTTTCCCAGCTCTCGGCGGCCTGCTGATCCTCGTCCGTCGGAAAGCAGGCAAGATCGATTGGATCGATCGCGGCAGGTTCAGTCGCCCCGCAGACTGGACTTTCGTCCGCCTGCATTTCAATTTCGCGCTGCAGACGCAGCGAAAGCAGCTGAATGCCCATTGCTGCCTGCTCGACCCGCACGTCAGCAACGGCCGGTTCCCTTGCAACAGGATTTTCGCCAGCAGCGGATCCAGCATCCTCAGCGGTGCTCGTCTCTACCGTGACGTCCGCGTCCGCCGGCACTGGCTGCTCCTTCGTTTCAGCGGCCGCACGCTTCGAATAGACGCTTTCCGGTGTGCGGGTGAACCGCACGTTGGGCCTGAGCACAAAGGCGCTTTGCCATACGGGAGCATCCACGCGCCCTTCGATCTCGCTTGCTGCTATGGCATCGGTATCGGTTCCGGGCGCATTTTCCTCGCTGTTCGGATCGATCTGAGAGCCGTAAACGCGCCGCTGATGCTCGGTTTTCGCCAGATTTTCCTGGTCTGTGGGTTGCTCTCCCGTGTGATCGAAGGGGTTCGAAAAGTTGGTTCGGGAAAGACGCATAGGGACCTACTCACTCATAATTCACGGGCAATGGGCACACCCTTTTCAATAGAAAATAAAGGTTAATCACCTCTTTCCAGCCCGCCTTTCTCACGGAATTTCCATCGCCTCCGCCGGGTGTCCTTGAGCGTCGCGTTGGTCGCTGGTTCAGCGCCTTTCGGCGCACGGTGTCAGGGCGCGCCGAAAGCCGTCCCCCCTGCCCGCTCGACAATATAGACGACGACCGTGGTCGTGCTCTCAGCGCCCCCGAGGATCTCCTCCAAGCCGACCGGCAAACAGATCTCGAACACCATGCAGACGAAGTGCTCCAATCAGGCAACAGTCGCCTGCTCATCGCCATGATTGCGGAACGGGCGGGGAGTTCGGAACGCGCCCCTTGACGCCAATTGTATACAAGTAGTACTCAGTATGAAGTTGAAGAGGAGGCACAATCATGGAAAATGCCTTTCCATCGAATGCGTGGTATGCGGCAGCCTATGATGTCGAGGTGAAGCGTGCCTTGCTTCCCCGAACGATCTGCAATAGGCCTGTTGTCCTGTATCGCAAGGCGAATGGCAGAGCCGTTGCGCTGGCCGACACCTGTTGGCACCGCCTCCTCCCGCTGTCTAAGGGCGAACTGCACGGCGACAATGTGATCTGCGGCTATCACGGGCTGGAATTTGACGATACCGGACGGTGTGTATACATGCCATCGCAAGATACGATCAATCCGTCGGCTTGCGTGAAGAGTTACCCGCTGGAGGAGCGCCACCGGTTCCTGTGGATATGGATGGGTGACCCGGCTCTTGCCGATCCCGCCAAGATTCCCGACCTGCATTGGAACGACGATCCAGAATGGACCGGTGACGGTAAGGTCATCCATGTGAAGTGTGACTACCGTCTCGTCGTCGACAATCTCATGGACCTTACACACGAGACCTTCGTGCACGGTTCCTCGATCGGCAATCGCGCCGTGGCAGAGGCGCCCTTCGAAGTCACCCATTCCGACGCAACGGCGACCATCACCCGCTGGATGGAAGGCATTGACGCACCCCCCTTCTGGTCGGCGCAATTGCAGAAGCCGGGAAAGGTCGACCGCTGGCAGATCATCCATTTCCAGGCCCCATCGACCATCGCGATCGATGTCGGCGTCGCAGTGGCCGGCACCGGCGCGCGCGACGGCGACCGCAGCCAGGGGGTCAACGGTTTCGTCCTCAATACGATGACGCCGGAAACGAACAGCAGCTGCCACTACTTCTGGGCCTTCGTCCGCAATTGGGATCTCGGAAACCAGGCTTGGACACACAAATTGCGCGAGGCGGTTTCGGGCGTGTTCATGGAGGACGAGGCCATTCTCGAGGCGCAGCAAAAGGCAATAGAAGCCAATCCGGGCCATGTGTTCTACAATCTCAATATCGATGCAGGCTCGATGTGGGCCAGGCGGCTCATCGATCGCATGATCGACAGCGAGCAGGCGGCGCGTCTGGCGGCGGAATAAGCGCATGCCAGCGGTTGAACAAAAACGCGACACCCAGACACTGAAGGCTCTGCTTGGCGTCCGCAATCTGGTGCTCGGCGGCGGCATGGCAGCGGGCGAGCGGCTGTCGGAGATCGCCGTTGCGCAACAGCTGGGTGTCTCGCGAACGCCGCTTCGTGCGGCGCTCTCACGGCTCGAGCAGGAGGGTTTGCTCGAACTCATTCCGTCCGGCGGGTATGCGGTGCGAAGCTTCACCTTGGCCGACGTCTTCGATGCGATCGAACTGCGGGGCGTTCTCGAAGGCACCGCGGCGCGGCTGGCGGCTGAACGCGGCGTGGCGCCAGCCAAGCTGGCGCAGATGAAGCGGCTCGTGGCCGAACTGGACAAGACCTTCCGTGACCGGCTCGAGGAGATGTTGTTCGACCGCTATGTGGAGCTCAATGCGGAGTTTCATGCCGCCCTCGCGGCATTGCCGGGCAGCGAGACGATGCGGCGCGAGCTGGAGAGGGCCGCGCATCTGCCGTTCGCGTCTCCAAGTGCTTTTCTGGAAAAGCAGGAGGACGTGCCGGCATTTCGCCAATCGCTGATCTTCGCCCAGCGCCAGCACAGGGACATCGTCAGTGCCATCGAGATGCGGGAAGGCGCGCGCGCCGAGGCACTGGCACGCGAGCATGCGAGGCTTGCGCGCCACAATCTCGATTTTGTCCTTGGACAGGACCGCAGCCTGATGAGGCGAGTGCCGGGCCTGGTTCTGGTATCGGAATGAGCGCAGGCGATTGCCGCAAGGAGCCGGCATCGCAACGTACGAAGGGAGGAAGTCATGCGTATGAATATGGATTGGCGCCGGGCGCAGGTCTACTCCGTCGAGGAGATCGCAGAGGACGTCAGAAAGGTCGAGGTCGATATTGAGGGGCCACTGCCGCCATTTGATCCTGGCTCGCACACCAATGTCATCGTGATGATCGACGGCCAGCGCGCGGTACGCACCTATACCTGCATTCAGACCGCTTCGGGCCGGCTGGCGATCGCCGTCAAGCGGCATGCCAACAGCCGTGGCGGATCGCGTTTCATCTGGTCGCTTAACCCCGGCGACCGGACCGAGATGACCGTGCCGGAAAACCGGTTCGAACTCTCCTGGCGGGCGGAGCACTATCTGCTGATCGCAGGCGGTATCGGTGTTACGCCGATCTACGGCATGGCAAAGACGCTCGCCCAATCGGGGCAGTCTTTGCGGATGATCTATGGCGCGAGTTCCCTGGCGGCGATGCCGTTCCTGAACGAGCTTCGAGAACGGCTCGGCGACCGGCTTGCGCTTTTCCCGGCCGATCAAGGTAGGGCGATCAATCTTGAAGCAGAGATCGCCGCGCTGCCTGAGGGTGCCGAGCTTTACGTCTGCGGGCCGCTCGGAATGTTGAATGCGGTCAAGCAGGCCTGGGCGCAGGCGGGTCGCCCGGTCAGTCGGCTGCGCTACGAGGTGTTCGGCGACAACGGAAAATTCGCCGAAACGCCCTTCGAAGTCGCTGTCGCCAACAGGGACGTCACCGTTCACGTTCGGCCCGATCAATCGCTGCTCGATGCGTTGATCGGCGCGGGAGTAGAGATGATCTACGACTGTCAGCGTGGCGAATGCGGGCTTTGTGCCGTCAAAATTCTCGAACTTCAGGACGGAATGGTCGATCACCGAGACGTCTTCTTCAGCGAAGAGGAAAAGCACGAAAACCGAAGCATGTGCAGTTGCGTCTCGCGGCTGACGGCAGGTCGCGCGGTGATCGATGTCGGCTATCGATTGTGATGCAGGAACCGCCACAGCGGCGGTTCCTGCCAATGCAAGCTGCCAAGATCAGTCAGAGGAAAGCGATCCTCGAGATTGGCGTTGGCTTCCAGCGTGCTCGGACGTCGGCGTGATCAGGTCCAGGCGTAGCGGACGATGTGGAAGAAGACGGGGGCGGCGAAGATGAGGCTGTCGGTGCGGTCGAGCATGCCACCATGGCCTTCGATCATGTGCCCCCAGTCCTTGACGCCACGGTCGCGCTTGATGGCGGACGCGACAAGACCGCCAAGAAAACCCATGATACAGGCGATCCCGGCCAGGACACCGGCCTCGAGCGGTGAAAATGGCGTCAGCCAAAAGAGCGATGCACCGAGCAGCGACGCGCTGCCGATGCCGCCGATCAAGCCTTCCCATGTCTTCGAGGGCGAGACGTTGGGCGAAATGCGGTTTCGGCCAAACAGCTTGCCGAAGATATACTGCAACACGTCGCTGCCCTGCACCGTGGCGATCAGGAACGCTATCAGCAGCAGTCCGCGGCCCTCGTTGCCAGGGATCTCCAGCGTGACCAGCGCCGGGACGTGGCTGACACAATAGACCGACAGCATCAGGCCCCATTGCTGCTCGGAAATCCGTTCAAGGAACCGCGATGTGTCGCCCCAGAGTGCCGCCAGTGCTGGCATGGCGAGAAAACAATAGACCGGGATGAAGATCGAATAGAGGCCGTACCAGTTGGTCCAGACGAGATAATATTGCAGTGGGATGACGATCAGGAACATGCCGATCAGCACCCAGTGATCGCTGCGCCGCGTGTGGGTGAGCGTCACATATTCGCGCAGTGCCGCAAAGGAAATCAGCGTGAAGAGGATGATGACGCCGCTTCTGCCAAAGACGAAAGCGAGCGAGATGGCAGCGACCATGACCCACCAGGCACGGATACGAGCGTTGAGGTTGAGGAGGGTCGAGGAGGTCGGCTTGCTGCTGCGCCATGTGAGGATGCCGGAGACGAGGCTGGCGGCACAGAGGACGGCGATCAATCCGATAAACAGCCTGTAGATGTCGGCCATCAGCGCCATGCTCCATTGGTAGGCTTGAGATCGAGGAGCGCCTGTCGGGCGCGGTGAAGGAAAAGCGTGCGGTCTTCGTCTGGCTCAACGGCGATCGGCGCGCCGAAAATCACCCGGCACAGCAGTGGCACCGGCAGCAACATTCCCTTTGGCAGAACCCGCGACATGTTCTCGATCCAGCAGGGCACGAGTTCGACACCGGGACGGGCAACGGCGAGATTGTAAAGACCGGACCGAAAGCGCAGCAGCGGGTCCTCGCTCATGTTGCGCGTGCCTTCGGGAAAGAAGATCAGCGATTGGCCGTCATCCAGTGCCTTCAGCATGATTTCCAGCGGGTCCTGTGTCCGTTCCACCCAATTTCGCTCGACAAGGACGGTGCGCAGCAGGTCTTCCGCCATGACGCGGCGAATCCGGTTGCTGCGCCAGTAATCGGCGCCGGCTACAGCCCGTGTGCGGGCGCGTTCCTCGGGTTCGAGACACGAGGCAAGCAGGATGAAATCACCGTGGCTGGCGTGATTGGCGAAATAGATCCTCTGGTTTTGCGAAGGCCTTGTGCCCAGCCATATCGGGATGACGCCCGTGATGGCGCGGGCAAGGCCCGCCAGGCACGCGCCGGCGAGCGATTGCATCAATGGCCTGTGGTCGATATTCAGCATAGCGGCTGCCCGTCGGTCGCATCGAGCAGAAGGATGGCGAAAAGCACAAGACAAACGGCCAGCACAAAACGCTGCTGCCAGACGATGCGGCGCGATCCGGCAATCCGTCGGTCGAGCCCAGGCGGTGCGGTATCGGGCGTGCGAAGCCCCATACGTGACAGCACGTCATCGATAGCGGCGAGCCCTGCCGCTTCGGTCTCATGGCTCGACGCAAGGCGAAACAGCAGGGCGTCGAAGAGCAGGTGGATCGTCAGTGCGAGGACGATGAGGCCGAACGCGACCAGGAGGAGCCAGCCGAGCGGTGAAGCGAAGCCTTGATACCCCGCCGTGATCGGCCCGAGGATCAGTGGCAGCAGGGCTGTCAGCCCGCACGAGATCGCATTGCGGCCGAGATTGCGCGCAGCCGCGGAGGTTGTCGTCTTCCACTGCGTCATTGCAGGCCCTCCGTCACGGCATGGATGGTATCCACGGGCAGGTGAACACGGCGCCCCGCCCGCTCGATCAGCCGCAGTGCTTCGGCTGGATTGTCGCAACGTCGGCTGATGAGCAGCCAGCGCGCGACGACGCTGGCGCTGCGCTGGAAACCTAGCGCACAGCAGACGAGCACCGGTCCCTGCTGGCGCACAGCCTCAACGAGGTTGGCCGCTGCCCGCGTCTGGGCCTTGTCGAGGGCCGTAAGATCAAGCGTGGGGAAGCTGTACCAGCGCGCGACGGTGCCGCTTGGGCGCTGGAGTTCGCCGGTCATGTCGATCACGGTGACAAAACGGTTGGCCTCGCGGCGATGCGGAAAACGGCCGAGATGGACGCCGTCGGCGATCACCACCGATGCCGGCATCCGCCGGGTCCAGAGCCAGCTGTTGATGAGAGCGCCGAGGCGGTAGGGCGCCAGCAGCCAGCGGCTGGCAAGCGTGGCGCGGCCGCCGGCGCGCTTCTGGAATATCTGCGGGCCGGCGCCAAAATATCCGACAGCAACGATTGCCAGGGCAATGGCCGGCCAGAGAAAAAGAAGTGCCGCGGCCGAGAGAGGCGTGCAGAGCGCTGCAAGACAAAGACAGGCGACGGCACCGCACAGATAGTAGATGCCGAGACGGCGTGACTTTGGATCGCCGGTCGCTGCGAAATTCGCCAGAGGCGAACCGGCATCGCGCGGAAAAAGCCAGGCGGCAAACAGGCCGAGCAGCATGCCGGTCGGTATGTCGATGACATGATGCTGCCACGTGGTCAGCACGGAGGCGCCGATCAGGAAGCACCAAGCGTGCCAGAGAAGCCGCGCCTTCCGCGGCAGCCGGTCGCGCAGATGGTCCCAGATGACCACCAGAAGCGCGATATGCAGCGACGGCGCCTGGTTGAACGGCTTGTCGAAGCCGCCAAGGACGGCGAACATGAAACCGGGCAGGCCGCTTGTTTCCGGCCGCACGAAGATCGCTTCGAGCGGAAAGGCGATAAAGCAAGCGACGGCAACGATCTGGATCGTCAGATAACGCCTTGCGAGCGTATCGACATCGCGCGGCGTCGTGTTGATGAACAGGCAGAGCGCATAGAACAGATTGATCGACCAGTACGGAATGATCGTCCATTCGAGAAACGGAATGGCGCTTTCCCATGCGAAGGCAACATTCGGCACGTGGGTGCGTTGCGATGCCAGCCAATTGGCACCGCCATAGCTCAGATAGAAGAACGGCGCCAGGAAGGCGAGCCACAGAGCCGCCCGCTTCAGGACCGGCGCTGCCTGGGAAAGAGTGGAACGTGCCTCCGCCACGCTTTGCCCTCAGACTCTCTCGGCCAGCGAGACGGTGAAAATGCCCCACTGGTCGATGCGCTGCTCGATCTTGCGGAAACCGGCTGCGGCGACCAGCTGGTCCATTTCCTCCTGCGTCCGCCGCCGCATGACCCACGCCTCGCCGCCGCGGTGGGAGGTCAGCGCGCGGGCGATCATCTCGAGCTGGGGATGCCATGGCTGGTTGGTGTAGATAAGCAGACCACTGGGCTGCATCGCGCGGGCGATTCCATTGAGCGAAGCGGCGATCATCGCATTGTCGGAAAACAGCTCGTAGAGGCCGGAGACGATAGCGAGATCCGGGGCCGGCGTGATCGCGGCCAGCCCCTCTCCGTCAAAGGCATCCTGCTGGCGGAAGCTCACGAAATCGCTCAGTCCACGTTCGGCGATGCTTTTGCGGCCGGCATCGACGTTGATGGGGGAATAGTCCTGCAACCGGGCACTATCGGGACGCACGGCAGCCGTCTCGATGGCATCAAGGACATAGCGACCGTGCCCGGCCGCTATGTCGAGCATATGGGTGCTGCGGTCGGCTGTTTTCAGGCGCTGCAGCGCGCGGTCGATCAGCTCCTGCAGGTGCAGCTTGCGCTGCCGGATGCCGCGCCAGCCGATCGCCTCGAGGAACACCTTGTCGATCAAGCGCCCGACGGGACCGAGCCCGCGCGGCTTGTTCTCGTAGACGTAATCGAGCGTCGAGCCGGAATCAAAGCCGGTCTTGACCCCGGTCTTTATGCCTTCGGACACCAGGGCACCGATCTTGATGTTGAGGCGGCTGAGCGCCCAGTAGATGCCACGTGGCGACGTCACGTCCAGCGGGCTGGCGAGCCGGTCGGCCTCGTCCTTTGTATAGCCCTGGACATGGGCGGTGCGAAGGTCGACAGGCACCCGGGGCTCGGCGAAACGCGCTTCGATAAAACGGTGGACCTCGGCGAGGGCGATCGCGCGGTCCTTTTCGCCAAGCGTGTCGTGGTAGAAGCCGGCAAGCACATGCCGTTCCTTGATGCGACTGCCGAGATTTTCGTAAAACCGGTGCTGCGGCGCGTGCCGCACCACCCAGTCGCTGCCGGAGATCAGCAGCTGGGTCGGAACGGTGATGGCGCGGGCGTCGCCGACGACGCGACCTGCCGCCTCATAGAGCTGCAACAGGATGTTGGAGGCAATCGGCCGCGTGATCAGCGGGTCGGATTCGAACGAGGCGATACGCTCGGGGTCATGGGTCAGGAACCTCGCCTTGACGTAGGAATTGACGAAGAACGTTCCTTTGACCTTTTCCCAGAGCGCGATGCCTTCCTTGGCAAATGGCACATAGAGCTTGACGCTGAAGGCCGGCGAGGCCAGCACGAGCGCACGGACCGGCGGCGCATAGTCGTGCACCCAGGTTGCGGCCAGCACCGCGCCGACGCTCTGCGCAATGACGGCAATGTCTTCGACGGCAGTGCCGCTTGTCTCGCTGACATGGCGCACGAAGCAATCGAGATCACGCGCCGAGGCGGCAAAGGATGGCGAATAACCGCGCTCTCCGGGCGAGCGCCCGTGGCCGCGCGCATCCCAGGCGTAGAAGGCAAAGTCATCGAGGCCGAGCTCGGTGGCGAGATGGGCGACTCGGCCGCTGTGCTCGTGGCCGCGATGGAGAAGAATGATTGCGCCCTTCGTGACAGCGCTCGTCGAAGGCCACGTCCGATAGAAGAGCCGAGTGCCGTCATGCGACTCGAATTCGGAATCATGTGTTGGTCTGGCCGTTGGGCGCCCACTCTCTGCAGTTTGCAGCACGGTCTTCTCCAAATTCTGGTTGGCGGGATGACTTGCAATCCTTGGCGGGAATAGTGAGTTGTTTTCATTGCAAAAGTCTAGTTGCAAAGTAAAGTCCTTGCCGAGAACCGACGTGAATTGTGGCCCTCCTCGCACGTACGACGATCTGCAACTCGCCCGAATCCAGGATAGGCTGTTCGGACGCCAGGGAAATACACCGAGGTAGCATGTCTGTTTATCAATTGAAGTCCCGATTTCAGACTATTCTTCGCCCTCTGGTGCGCTCCCTCGCGGCACGCGGTATCACCGCCAACCAGGTGACGGCCGTTGCCGCCGGCGTCTCGGTTGCGCTCGGCCTTTTCCTGAGCCTCGCCCTGCACCCGCACTGGTTCCTGCTGGTGCCTGTATGGTTTCTCCTGCGCATGGGCCTCAATGCCATCGACGGCATGCTCGCTCGCGAACATGGACAGAAGAGCCTTCTCGGCGCGTATTTGAACGAGATCGGTGACATCATATCGGATGCCGCCCTTTATTTGCCGTTTGCACTCATCGATCCGACCGGGATGTTGCCAGCGATGGCTGTTATCCTCCTTTCGGCACTGACGGAATTTGCCGGAGTTTTGGGCCAGGCGGTCGGCGCGAGCCGGCGATATGACGGGCCGCTTGGCAAGAGCGACCGAGCCGTGTTCTTCGGCGCGCTCGGCGTCTTCGTCGGGCTTGGCGGCACGTTTGCAGCATGGACCCCGTGGCTTTGGGCGGTGGTGATCCTGCTTCTCCTGTGGACGATCGTCAATCGTGTCACGGCGGGCATTCGTGAGGCTCAAGCCCAGGCCGGATAGCCGGGCGCGATGCCCCGGGGAACCCTTTTCTCTCAACGTGTTGGCTCGTCCGACTGTTCTGCATTCGATCGCTGATCCTGCTCAGGAGTGACCTCCGCAGCAAGCCACGTGCGAAATGCGCTGAGCGGCGGATAGTTGGCGCGCGATTGCGGCCAGACCAGCCAGTAGGAGCCGGACCCCCGGACCGATCTTTTGAGAAGTGGAACAAGGCGCCCCTCCTTGAGTTCGATCTCGGCGAGATAGTCCGGAAGAAGGGCCACACCGAGCCCGACAATGGCGGCCTGTGTCATGGTCGCAAATTGGTCGAACAACATGCCTGCGATATTCGGCGGTTCGATGCCTTGCGCGGCAAACCAGGTTTTCCAGGCATCGGGCCTTGTTTCCAACTGCAGCAACGGCAATCCGGCCAAATCATGGGCGCTGTCAACCGGATGACGGGCGAGCAGCGTTGGCGCAATGCAGGCGGTCAGCCGTTCTTCGAACAGCTTCATATGGCCAGCGTCGCGCCAGTCGTCGGTGCCGAAATGAATGGCTGCATCAAAGCTCTCGGCGGCAAAATTGAACCGCTTGAGGCGGGTTGCGAGATTGACGGTCACGCCGGGGTGCTTCACGAGGAAATCCCCGAGCCGCGGCGCCAGCCATCGGGTGCCGAAGGCCGGCAGGATCGCAAGGGACAGAGACCCCCCGCCTGGATTGGCGGCAAATTCCATGCTGCCCCGCTGGAGAAGGTCGAGCGCTCGAGTGACGTCCCGGCCATAGGCCTGTGCGGCCGCCGTCGGAATGAGCTTTTGCTTGTGACGCTCAAACAGCGGTCGCCCCAATTGCTGCTCAAGATTCTGGACCAGACGGCTCACGGTGCTCTGCGTCAGATCGAGTTCGCGCGCTGCAGCAGCGGTTGAGCCTGTTCGCAACACGGCTTCGAAGGCGGACAGCAGACTGATCGAAGGAAGAAAACGGCGCGGGCGCATGCTATCCTATGCATTTTATGCATGAAGTTACGTCTAGATAGGGTTTTTCGCCCCAAACAGCAATCGCTATGTACATAGGAAAGCCACTTCACACTCTTCTCCGAGGGAAAATCCGTGTCTGCCAACCATGACAAAAGCGCTTCCAAAACCAGCACATTTGCCTGGAACGACCCGTTCCTGCTTGACGACCAGCTTTCCGAGGAAGAACGGATGATCCGCGACTCCGCGGCGGCTTTTGCTGCGGCCGAACTGCTGCCGCGCGTGCAGGAAGCTTATCTCAATGAGCACACCGATCCCGAGCTCTTTCGGCTCATGGGCAAGGCCGGCCTGCTTGGCGTGACGCTGCCGGAGAAGTACGGCGCGGCCAACGCCAACTATGTCGCCTATGGCCTCGTCGCGCGCGAGGTCGAGCGTGTCGATTCCGGTTATCGCTCGATGATGAGCGTTCAGTCCTCGCTCGTGATGTACCCTATCTATGCCTATGGCTCCGAAGCTCAGCGTGACAAATACCTGCCTGGCCTCGTGTCGGGCGAGCTCATCGGCTGCTTCGGCCTGACCGAACCGGACGCCGGTTCCGATCCCGGCGGCATGAAGACCCGCGCCGAGAAAATCGACGGCGGTTACCGCCTGCGCGGTTCCAAGATGTGGATTTCGAACGCGCCGATCGCCGATGTCTTCGTCGTCTGGGCCAAGTCGGAAGCCCATGACGGCAAGATCCGCGGCTTCATCCTCGAAAAGGGCATGAAAGGCCTGTCAGCACCAAAGATCGGCGGCAAGCTGTCGCTGCGCGCCTCGATCACAGGCGAAATCGTCCTGGACGGCGTCGAAGTCGGCGAAGATGCGCTGCTGCCCGGCGTCTCCGGCCTTGCCGGTCCCTTCGGCTGCTTGAACCGCGCTCGCTACGGTATTTCGTGGGGCGTGCTCGGCGCCGCCGAGGACTGCTGGTTGCGCGCCCGCCAATACGGCCTCGACCGCATCCAGTTCGGCAAGCCGCTAGCCGGCACGCAGCTCTTCCAGAAGAAGCTCGCCGACATGCAGACGGAAATCGCCCTCGGCCTGCAGGGCAGCTTGCGCGTCGGGCGCCTGATGGACGAGCACGCATTCGCCCCGGAAATGATCTCGATCGTCAAGCGCAACAACTGCGGCAAGGCGCTTGATATCGCGCGCCAGGCCCGCGACATGCACGGCGGCAACGGCATCCAAATCGAGTACCATGTCATGCGCCACGCGCAGAACCTGGAAACGGTCAACACCTATGAAGGCACGCATGACGTCCATGCGCTGATCCTCGGCCGCGCGCAGACCGGCATCCAGGCGTTCTTCTGACGGGCGGCGCGGGCACGATCTCTCCTTGGACTGCAAACAGTCAACCTGCGCGTCTGGCCGGTCAATGGGCCGGCCAGACGCGAGAGCTAATCAGAGTTGAGGCCTTGGAGGATTAAACGGTCCGGCCTTGCCGCTGTGGCTGAAGGTTGAGCACATATCAGAGGCCAAGCTGACGTTTTGCCAGCATGAAGCTGCGTGCATCATTGAGGCAGTCGACCGCAATCAGCCGTTCTTCCTGAAAATAGGAAACAGTCATGCTTCCTTCGGCGGCGCCTTGGGAGACTGTCGCACGATCATAGCCGCGGTTGAAACCGGCAATCTGCAACTTGATCGAATATTGATCCGACCAGAACCAGGGCCGGGGACGATAGGGCAGCTCAGCTCCGAGAATGTTGCGGGCGACATGTTCGGCCTGATCGATGGCATGTGGCACGGATTCGATGCGGGTTCTTTCGCCCTGATAGGAAAAGGATGCGCAGTCGCCGGCGGCCCAGATCGAGGCATCGGAGGTCCTGCCGAATTCGTCCACGACGATACCGCCGTCGGTTGCTAGTCCTGCCGCCTCGGCAATTGCCGCATTCGGGCGCACGCCGATGCCAACCACGACCGCATCGATGGTGAGCTTTGACCCGTCCGCCAATGTGGCCATGATGGCTGCACCGTCCGGCTTGAGCCCGGCCAGCCCGATGCCCTCGCGGATGTCGACGCCCTGGGAGCTATGCAAGCGACGAAAATACGACGCCGTCGGCTCGGCTGCGACCCGGTTGAGAATGCGTGGTGCCATCTCGACAAGGGTCACCTCGGCTCCGGCCTGGCGTGCGGCCGCTGCAACCTCGAGGCCGATATAGCCACCGCCGACCACGAGAAGCCGCGCGCCTTCCCTCAGAATGGGGCGCAAACGATCCGCATCGGCCTTGTTGCGGAGGTAGAAGATATTGCCGATACCCCCAGCCATAGAGGCAGGCAGCTTGATGGCGCCTGCGCCTGTCGCGAGGATGAGCTGGTCGTAGCCGTGCCGGCCATGTGCGGTCACCACGTCTTTTGCTGCCCTGTCGATCTCCAACGCCGACTCATTCTGCGAAATGCCGATGTTCTGCTGGTGGAAGAAATCGTTGTTGCGAAAAGACAGGCGCTCCGCCTCGATCTTTCCCAGCAGATAGGCCTTGCTGAGCGGCGGGCGCTGATAAGGCATCGCGTTCTCGTCGCCAAGCATGGTGACGGAGCCTTGAAAGCCTTCCTGGCGCAGCTTTGCCGCTGCGGCCAAGCCCGCCTGCCCCGCGCCGACAATGACTATCTTCTTGATCATCCGCTTACACCTCGGCTGGGATGCGGATGGTTGCACCGTCGACGCGACCGTCCACCTTGATCTGACAGCTCAGGCGGCTGCCGGGTGCGCGTGGGGCGGCGGTGAAGTCCAGCATATCGCTTTCATGCTCGCTGATCGGATCAAGCATGGGTGCCAGCGCATCATCGACGACGATGTGACAGGTGGCGCAGGCGGCCGAACCGTTGCATTCGGCAATAATGCCGGGCACAGCATTCTGAAGTGCGACTTCCATGAGGCTGAGGCCGTCTCTGGCCGTGCAGCCTTGTTCCTTCCCATCGGGAAGGATGAACGTGATGTTGGGCATGATATCCTCCTGTTAGACGTCCCAGACGACCGGGAGCGTGGTCGGGCCGCGGAAAACCCAGCCCTGGATACGTACATCGGCGCGGTCGCGCAGCCGCAGGTTCTTCAGCCGCTCGAACAGTCTCGGAACGACGAGGCGGCCGACCATGTGGCGCGCAACCCAGGTTCCGGCACAGAAATGCGGTCCGGCGCCGAATGCGAGATGCGACTTCTTTTCACGGAAAACATCGAAACGGTCCGGATCCTGAAACCGGCTGGCGTCGCGGTTGGCCGCACCAACGCAAAGACCGACCTGGTCACCGGCCCGCAGCTGCACGCCGGAAAAGATGACGTCGCGCGTCACGCGTCGCGGATACATGCCGATCGGCGAGATCCAGCGGACGGACTCCTCAAACGCGACCGGCCAGAGATTGGGGTCGGCCTTGACCCTCTCGAGCTGGTCGGGATTTTCCAGCAGACCGAGAACAAGGGTCAGGATGGAATCGCGCGGCTCGTTCAGGCCGCCGCCGACCGCCACCTTGATGTTGGCGTAGATCTGATCGAGCGTGTGCGGATCATCCGCATGAATCATCGAGGAAAGAACCGACATGTTCGGATTTTCCCGGTGATAGGCAAGAGCGCGGTCGATCGCCTGTTCCACGCCTCTGGCGGCCTCGGCAGCCTTGCGGGAAATTTCCGAATCGCTGGAATAGTTGCCAGCGCCGTCGATCAGCGACTGCGACCAGAGCGCCATGGTCTGCCAATCGACATCGAGAAACCCTAAGACTTCCGCCAGCGCCCGGCCCGCCATGGGTGCTGCGAGCGTGGTGAAGAGATCGGCCTCTCCGTTTGTCTCGAAGCCGGCCATTACGTCGTCAAAAATGGCTTCGAGCTTCGGCGCCCAGCAGGATTTGACGGCTCCGGGGCGCAAAGCCGGCTCGACCGCCTTGCGTTCACGGGCATGCGCCTCGCCATCCTTGCGCATCATCGTATGGCCCATGACCTTGTTGACCAGCGACTGCGGATTGACCGACGAGAATGTTTCTGCGTCGCGCTCCATCGCCATGATGTCCTCATAGCGCGTGGCGATCATGATATTGGCAGCCGCGATCCGGACGATGGCAGCCAGTTCGCGGGCACGCTTGAAGGTGGGATAAGGGTCGATCGACAACTCGGCAAAGGTCACGTCCGAAATGACCGGTACGGCTGACGAGGTCTCCTCAATGGCGGCTTGCACTCCCATATTGCCCTCCCAAGCAATGAACCTTCATGAACCGTAGTATCGCACTTCCAATCTGGCAATTGGATGGATACGATGGAGGTAATCGAATATCTCGATGACTGAGGAGAGCAAAGTGATTCCGGAAGAGCTGGCGCAGATCGACATCAGATCGCTGCAACTGCTTGTCACCGTGCACGACGCGGGATCCTTCTCCGCGGCAGCGGCGCATCTCGGCGTCAGTCAGTCTACCGTGAGCTATACGATCGAGCGGCTGCGCAAGGCATTCGGCGATCCTCTGTTCGTGCGGCAGGGCAACCAGATCACCGCAACGGAAAAATGCGGTGAGCTCGTTTCGCAGGCGCGTGAGATCGTCAACCGCATGCTGGCGATTGCAGTGCCTTCCGAATTCGATCCGAAGACGGCGGAAGGTTCGGTGACGCTGTCATGCAATCACCACGAACGCTTTCTTCTGGTGCCGGCCTTCCTGAAGGCCATCCGCCAGGCAGCTCCCAACGTCCTTCTCAACATTCTGGAATCGGCCGTAAACGGGAAACAGCAACTTAAGGAAAATATCGCCGATATCGTGCTCGGGCCTGTGCGTATCCTGGGCGAAGGCTATTTCCGTCGGCGGTTGTTTGTCGACCACTATTCCTGCGTCATGGACCGGAAGAACCCGTTGGCTGACGGAGAATTGACGCTCGCGCGCTACCGGAAGGCGGCGCATGTGGCGATCACGCACAACGGCCAATGGCAGGCGCTCTATTTCGAAGCCCTGAGGGTGCGCGATATTGCGTTGAAGCCGCAATTGACGCTTCCGAGCCACGACAGTCTGGAACTGATGATCGTCGGAACGGATCTGGTTGCAACAATTCCGAACCGGCTCGCCAGCGCCTATCAGGATACGCTCGCCGTTCGCAGCTTCCCAATCCATACGCCGATCGAGATCGACATCTATTGGACGGAGCGCACGCACCGCTCCGGGCTGCATCGCTGGGCCCGGCAGCTTTTGGCCGACGTCGCCCGCGACGTTGTGCCCGACCGGGTCAACAACGCGGAAACGCTGCCTGACCGCGGCTGATCTTTGAGAAGATTAGCCGCGCTGTTTTGGTCGACATCCGGCCTGGCCCAGCGGCCCCGCAACTTGCAAAGCCGGGCGTTACCGGGTCTGGGCGCCGATCAGCACAAACGCGACCGTTGTGGGCTCGCTGCTTGGATTGCGCCAGGCGTGGCGCGCGCCGTGCTGGACGAACGTGTCGCCGGCGCTCAGATTAACGGTCGCGCCATCATCGAGATCCAGGGTCACGTTGCCACTGAGGACAATACCGTAGTCCAGTGTCGGCGTGGTGTGCATGCCGGGATTTTCCATTTCGAACGTTTCCGCGATACCCGGAGCCGCTGCAAGATGTTCCGGACCGGCAAGCTCCGGCCGGAAGTCTGTCGACATCATCACTGAGTCCGGCGGGAACGTGACGACGAGGAAGGTCGAGCCGCCGGCCGGCTGGAGCAGTGTTCCATTGCCGGCCATCGGGTCCTTGTCGTCATACGGCAGTGACGGAACGCTCCCGACGGACCAGATCGGCGCGGAAATGAAGCCAGGCGTGTGCCGGAGCGCCAACTCGCGGGGTGACACCCCATCGCTGACAACAACGGATTTGCCGGCAGAATTTTTTGCGGTTACCACGCGTCTGAAAGTCATGACATCCTCCCACGTCATCGGTCATTTGGATGGGGTTGCCCACCGAAGGCAACCCCGGCGGTTTTTTTGAAACTCAGGGGCAGATTACGTAGTTCGAGAAACCGCCGTGGCGCTGGGCGATGCCGGAAATCGCCTTGTTGACCTCTGAGAGAGGATAACTCTGCGTTTCCAAAATCGACAGATCGACAACGCCGGAAGCAACCATGTCAGCCATCTCCTGGCCTTCGGCCGTGGTAAGCCAGGCCGAGCCGTAAAGACGTTGGTTGCGATCCATCAAGCGGTGGACGTCGATGCTGACGGGGCCGGCAATCGCGCCGATATCGACCGCGATACCGCCACGGCGCAGACTAAGAAGGCCCTGCAGGAAGGTCTCGTGCAGCCCGCCCGGACCGAGGCAGTCCAGAAAGGCGTCAACGCCTTCGCCATCCGTATGCGCCATTGCGAAATCGGTGACACTGCCGTCGTCGATGGAGAGGACCTCGATGCGATTTGGCGCCAGCGCCTTGATCTCTTCGAGAAGCTTCTTGTCGCGGCCGGTGCCCAGGATCTTGTTGACACCCATGGCCAGGCCGAAGATTGCAGCCCCAATGCCAAGTGTTCCGCTCAGGCCGTTGACAAGAATTGTATCGCCTGGACCCGCATTGACCTTCCGGAGCGCCGAATAGGCCGTGCCGAGATAGCCGAGGCGGGCAGCCTGGTCGTAGGCCATGTTTTCCGGGATCTTCACGATCGCGGAAACGGGGGCGACCATATATTGGCTCAGGCCGCCGATCGGATAGTCCGCAAAGGTTTGCATGGCATGTTCGGAGAAGCCGAAATATCCCTGAAAAGCATAGTGCTTGCAGGAGATGGAGTCTCCACGGCGGCAGTGACGGCATGATCCGCAGCTTCGGCCCGGGTTCACATAGACCCGGTCGCCGGGCTTCAGTCCGTGGACTTGACGGCCGACCGCCGCAATTTCACCGGCCGGATCCAGGCCGAAGACGGCAGGAAGCGGCGGTAGCGGCATATGCGGGAACCATGTCGTCCAGTTGGCCAGAATGTTTCCGAGATTGGGCACGATGCCGCAAGCTCTTACCCGGACCAGCACATCCATGTCGCCGGGTGCCGGTGTCTCAAGCGTTTCGAGTTTCAACGCGCCGCCGACGGTGTGCATGCGCGCCGCGGTCATTGTCTGCGGAATGGACATGAATTCCTCCTCCTATACGAAAACCAAAAGACCCTGGGATTGGATCTGGCGCTCCTCCGCCTGAGTGTTTTCGTAACCGGGAATTTTCGAAATTTCAACTGTTTTCGTAAAAAAAGCGATTCATCTGACGATGCCACGCTTTTTCAGATTTAGGGAAGACCCCACGATCATCGATCCTGTACGTCAATAGGAGCCTCGGCCCCAGCCGCTGTTCGCCTGGGTTTGGAAACGTCGGACCTGCCCCGATTTGCAAGGCTTTGCTATTGGGCCGCGTCTTCGAAACGTTTGGCTTTGGAGGGAGGCGCCGTCTTGCGATCGGGGAAAAGATGGCCGGCATGCTCAATGACATTCTCGCTCGTCTCGCGGATGTGACGGTCGATCAGTCGAATGGCGTTCTCCACGTCGCGATCCAGGGCCGCGTCCGCGATCATCTTGTGCTCGGCGCCCTTCTCGCGCCATTGGGTGCGAAACTGCGAGGACATACGCCGGTAGCGATGGGCGCGCTCGAACAACTTGCTTCGTATTTCGAGCAGCACCGGCGAACCACACGCCGCAACCAGGGAATAGTGGAATTCGCCGTGAACGGCACTCCATTCCTCCGAGAGATAGTATTCCCGGCCCAGGCGCTGCTGAAGCTTGTCCATGCGATGATAGGTCGACAGGATATTGGCTTCCCAGCGATCGTCGCCATTGCCGATCGCCTTGGCCAACGCCTCGCGCTCGACGAGAACACGCACGTCCGTCAAATCATTGAGATCGGCGATCGAGACGGGCGCGACCATGAAGCCGCGCTGCCCCTCCGAAACGACCAGGCTTTCCGCTGCCAGCCGCGATAGCGCTTCACGGAGCGTGGAAAAACTCACATTGTACATGGTCTTGAGCGCCTCGAAGCGCAGCTTCTCGCCCGGTTTCAAGACGCAATTGATGATGTCCAGCCGCATGCGCTGCAACACGTCGCCGGCTCTTGTTTCTCCACCCGTCTTCTGAGTTTCCAAGTGCTTCTCCTTAAGTCACCGACACGCACTCTGCGCGAGAGTTGTCACGCTTAAGTACAAAAAATTTCGAAAAAAATCAATGTTGTTGAAATTTTTCATGAACGCGCGGATTTTTTGCCTTGCCACGCGATTGCGGACGATGTTTACGATAATCGGTATATTTTCGAAAATATGGAGGCCCGGCTTGCGCTACTTGAGTTTCATGCACAACAGCCAGGAGCTCTACGGCTGCATCGCGAACGATGCCGTAGTGGACCTCGGGAAACGGAGCGGCCTGCCGGATCTCGCCGCCTACATCACGGCAAATTTCTCGCGCCTCGGGTCGGAAACGGATCTCGAGCCCGACTTTACGCTCGACGCAATCCGCTATCTTCCGGTCATCCCCAGCCCCTCAAAGGTCCTGTGTGTCGCCACCAACTATTATGAGCCCGGTGAAGAGGAGAGACACGAGACAGGGTTTCCCCTGCTCTTCTCCCGCTTCGCCGCATCGCAGACGGGACACGCAGAGCCGCTGCCGAAACCGGACATTTCGGACACGTTCGACTACGAGGGCGAATTGGCCGTCATCATCGGGCGTACGGGCCGGCGGATCCCGCAAGTGGACGCGCTTTCTCACGTCGCCGGTTATGCCTGTTTCAACGACGGCAGCGTGCGCGACTGGCAGAAGCACTCGACCCAGTTCACGCCGGGGAAAAATTTCGCCAGGTCCGCGGGCTTTGGACCATGGATGGTGTCGACAGACGAGTTGCCGGACCCGACCGGGCTCGCCCTGACAACGCGGGTGAATGGAGAGCTCAGGCAGAGCAACAACACCAGCCGGCTGATCTTTTCCATCCCCTTTCTGATTTCCTACATCAGCCAATTCACCGTCCTCGAGCCGGGCGACGTCATCGTCACCGGCACACCATCGGGGTTCGGCTCAACGCGCAAGCCACCCGTTTTCCTGAGTGTCGGCGATGTCGTTGAGGTGGAGATCGAGAAAATTGGAACGCTCCGCAACGATGTGGCGGCCGAAAGCGACGCCTGGCAATAATTTCGATATTTTATTTTATTTCGAAATATATTGCGATTGTCGGATATTTGCGATATCAGAATGGCAAGACCACTATCTTCAGTGCATTCAAGGGAGGAAATCATGACGCACATCGTGCACGCCGTCGGGCACATGAAGGTCAATGTCACCGATCCAGAGGCTGTCGTCCGCGATGCAACCGAAATTCTCGGCCTGCACGTCACGCATCAGGACAGCAGCCAAACCTGGTTGAGTTCGAACGGGCGGGCCGCGGAACTCGTTCTGGTTCATGCAACCGAGAACTCTGCCCATACGATCGGGCTGGAGGCGCTGACGCCGGAGCTGGTGGCTGAGGCGGCATCGCGCGTCGAAGGCGCCGGTTGCCGGATACTGTCTCACGAACCGAGCCTCGACTGCATCGCCCAAGGCATGACCTTCGCGACGCCGGAAGGGCTGCGGTTTGAAATTCACACCCCCATCCGCAACAAGACTTATGGCCGGCGCTATCCGACAAGAGGCGTCGGCCCGAACCGGATCGATCACATCAACCTGATCACCCCGAATCCGGAAGTCACCCGCGCTCAGCTCGAAGCGATCGGCGGCATGAGGCTGTCAGAACGCATGGTCAATGACGCTCTCAGCTGGATGTATGGCGGCAATCGCCAGCACCACGTCTTGGGATTGGTCAAGGGTGCTGCCGCCGGGCTGCATCACGTGTCCTTCGAGTTCCTGGAATTCAACCAGTATCTGCGCCTCGGCGACATTCTCGACCGGTTCGACCGGCAGCTGATGTGGGGCCCCGGCCGCCACCGTCCCGGCGACAACACCTATGCCTACTACACCGATGCTAGCGGCATGATGATCGAGTGCTCGGGCGTCATGGCCCATATCGCCGACGATGCCGACTTCACGGCCAATGTCATCACCAATCTCGATCGCCCGGGCAATGTCCGCGACATGAATGTCTGGGGCACGCCCGCGCCGCTCGAATGGCGCGAATATTTCCATCCCTTCGCCAAGATCGCCTGATCCATACCGAGGTGTAAGACTATGCAGGAAAAACTGACCTTCATGTCCGACGGCCTGAAACTTTCGGCCGTTCTTCATGTTCCGGATGGGCGCAAGCCTGGCCAGACGCTGCCCGCCTTCATCGTCTGCCACGGCTTCGTCGGGTCGAAGGATGAAAGCCATGCCCAGATCCAGGCGGAAATGATGGAAGCGTTCGGCTATGTCGCGCTTCGCTTCGATTTCCGCTCATGCGGCGAAAGCGAGGGCGCACGCGCTCAGGTTCGCTGCTTCGACCAGGTGGCCGACGCCAAGAACGCACTGACCTTCCTCGCCGGGCGCGAGGAAGTCGATCCGAAGCGCATCGGCATCACGGGCCACAGCTTCGGCGCCGCGGTGTCGGTCTATGCCGCCGGTGTCGACGACCGTTTTGCCTGCTGCCTTTCCTCCTGCGGCTGGGGCAACGGCGAGCGCAAGTTCCGCGGCCAGCATCCCACCCAGGAATCCTGGGACAAATTCATCGGCATTCTGGAAAACGGCCGCAGGCATAAGCAGGAAACCGGCGAAAGCCTGTGGATGTCCCGCTTCGACGCGGTGCCGATCCCCGAACATCTGCGCAAGAACCTCTCGCCCAAGGCGATCATGGAAATCCCGGTGGAGACCGCCTGGTCCATGTACAATTTCCGCGCAGACGATGTGGTGGCCAATATCGCGCCGCGCCCGCTGCTTCTCTTCCACACGGCAAATGACATCATCACGCCAACCATCGAATCCATCCGGATGTTCGAGAAGGCGGGCCAGCCGAGCGAACTCATGCTGATCGACACGACCGCGCATTTCCCGCTCGCACCCAACGACGCGCCGCGCACGAAAATGATGGTCAAGGGCTGGCTCGACAAATTCTTCCCGTCTCCGCTCGGCGGTGCGTCATGAACGTGGCACCGGCAAGGAAATTGATCCCGAAGGCTGCGCTTGAAGCCTTCTCCGCCTCTCTTCTGGAAGCGGGCGGCTTCAGGCCGGATTACGCCCGCCAGACCGCAGAACTGCTGGTCTGGGCCAATCTGCGCGGCGCCGATTCCCATGGCGTGCTGCGTATCCCGCGTTATATCGAGATGGCCGAACTCGGCATCGTCAAGGGTGATGCCAAACCGGCGCTCGCACGCGAATTCGGGGCAATCGCCGTTATCGACGGCGATCTTGCACCGGGGGCCGCCGGCTTGGCCCTGGCGGCAGACAAAGCGGTGGGTCTTGCAGGGAAATTTGGAATCGGCCTCTGCTCGATCATGCGCACCAGCCATGCCGGCGCGGTCGGCTATTTCGCCGAAAGAGTGGCAAAGGCGGGCATGGTCGGCATCGTCATGTCGGCGTCGAAGCCTTTGATGGTCTATCACGGATCCCGCGGCGAAGGCGTTTCGACCAATCCCCTGTCGATCGCCGCGCCTGGCAACAACCCGGATCGCCCCATCCTCCTCGACATGTCGACGGCTGCCGTGGCGCTTGGCAAGGTGATGGCCGCCAGGGATGCAGGAAAGCCCATTCCCCCGGATTGGGGGGTCGACTCCAGCGGCGTCGTGACGACCGACCCCGCGCAGGTCAAGGCCGTGCTGCCCATGGCTGGACCCAAGGGATCAGGCTTGTCGCTGATGATTGAGGTGCTCGTCAGCCTTCTCGGCGGAAATCCGCTCATCTCCGTTGCCCTGAAGGAAAAGCGGGACGCAGGCTTCAACGGCCTCGTTGTCGCGATCGATCCGAGAGCATTCGGATTGAACGTCCCGTTCGAAGATGAAATCGAACGGCTCGCCGGCGCAATCCGGTCCCTGTCGCCGGCAGAAGGCGTGGACCAGGTTCGGTTGCCGGGAGAGCGAGGTTTCGACCTGGCGGAAAAACGGATTGCGGACGGAATTCCGATTGCCGCCGGCACCGCCACGCGTCTGGCCGCGGAAGCGGAAAAGCGCGGCGTAGCGATCCCCTTGCCGTTTCAGTGACAAAGTCTCCTCAATGGACGGCCCTGCGGCGACTGTTCAAGGCTCGATGGCTCCGCGCAATCGGGGCGACACCATGTTACCGCGGATCTCGACGAGGGCCTGATCATTGAGCAGGGCATCCACCCGCATCGGCAACGAGACAATCGTCTTGCCGGGCCAGCCCCGGCTCCTACGCATCCGAGCGCATGGAGTGACGAGGCCGATAAATAGGCAGCCCCCAATCAGATGGCATTTCCGCTTCATCGTCCTCCTCCGACAACGGCAATTAGCCAGATGGCTGTCCCAACCGTGAAGCGATGCAATGAGGTCGCAGGCAGAGAAAGCGCCTCCGGAAGTGTTGCTTATTTGCGACACATTCTGCGTGATGTCTGCAATTCGAAATTGTACACTTGCCGATCAGCCGGTCTCGTGTAACGTAGCGTCATTCGCAATTCAAATCAGAGGAGGCATCAATGAAAACCATTCTCGTATTTATGCGCCTCTCTGGCGGAACGGCTGTCATGGCATCGATGCGTTGCGCATCTCGCCCAGGCCGATATTGGTCCCTAGGCGCCTAAGCCTCGGATCTGCCGATTGGCACTTTCCCATTTGACCTGACGTAACCGGCCAGCGGAGCGATTGTTCGTATCCCGCGTCCGGACGTTTCCTAACCTTCAAAAGAGGACCTGGCTGCAGTGTTGCGCCGGGACAGAAAACATGCGCGAAGCACAATCTTTAGTTGTTGATACCCTTGCGGCAACGGTCGATGACCTGTGCCAGAAGTTCGGTGCCTGGAAGACCACGCACGCATTGATCCGGGCCGTCTGGAGGCATCGTCAAACGAAGAACCATATCTCCAGCCTGTCGAACCGGATGCGCCGCGACATCGGCCTTCCGGAGGATGTGTCCCTGGAAGCCAGATTTTCCGTTTGGGATATCCGCTTGTAAATCCGGGAGGGCTTAAGAAGTAAACTCCCGCGGCTTCCGCTGCGGGAGTTTACTCGTCCTTTTTCAGCTCCAGGCATGAAGCGGCGGCTTTTCTCCGTTGAGGAAATATTTGCCCAGGATGGCATATTTCCAGCGCACCGGATCGTGGAGCGTGTGGGTCCGGGCGTTGCGCCAATGCCGGTCGAGCCCGTGTTCTGCGAGCGTCGAGCGCGTGCCGGCCAGTTCGAACAGCTTGTTGGTGGCAGCGATGGCGATCTCGGTCGACAGGATCTTGGCTTCGGCAGTGACGATCTGCGCTTCGGCGACGGTCTCGGCATTCGGGTTGGCGACCGCCCGGTCGATGGCAAAGCCAGCCTTTTCCAGTAGCGCCTGCGCCGCGTGCAGGCGAAGCGTCAGATCACCGATCGCCTGGATCGTGTAAGGATCATCCCAGGCATTGTCGACGCCGGAGTCCACCCAGGCGCGGCTCTTGGTGCGCACGAAGCTGACGGTCTCGTCGATTGCCGCCTGGGCGATGCCGGTGTCAACGGCAACCTGGATGATCTGGAAGATCGCGCCGTCTGCGGTCGGTACCTCGTAGCCTTTGTAGCCTGGCACCAGATGCGTCTTCGGCACCTTGACGTCGTTGAGCAGGACCGTACCCGACAAGGTCGTGCGCTGGCCGAACGACGACCAGTCGTCAATCACCGTCAGGCCCGGCGCATCGCGCTCGGCGATGGCGTACCAGGCACGACCTGCGTCGTCGAGCGCAACAATCGGCACCAGATGCGCGAGCAGCGCGCCGGAGGAATAAAACTTCTGGCCGTTGACGATCACGTGGTCGCCCGCATCGGTGAAGCGGGTCTCAAAATCCACGGCCCGCTTCGACCCGAACTCGGAAAAGGCATTGCCGAACCGCGTGCCCTTCAGCACTTCGGCGAAGAGAAGCGTCTGCTGTTCCTCGTCCGAGACGGTTCTGATGGCTGCGACCACGCCGAGGTGGTTCTGTGCGATCTGGCCGATGGAGGAATCTGCGGCAGAAATGATTTCGATCACCCGTGCCAGGGTCGCATAGGACACCTCAGGGCCGCCGAATTTCTTCGGGACGTTGATCGACCAGAGGCCGCTCTGGGAAAAGGCGTCGAGCTCCTTGACCGGCCAGATGCGCTCGCGGTCGCGCTCGGCGGAGCCGGTGACGAACTGGGCCGCAAGCGCCTTGGCGATGGTGATCGCTTCTTCATCGGTCTTGATGACATGGGCCGGTTCGCTCGGTCGCGGGACCGGAGGTACCGCCTTTGCGGCATTTTCTGTATTGACGTTGGAAAGGGTCATGCGCGTCTTCTCCTGTTGGATCGGATGGTTCAGTTCACTGCCAGGGACAGCGTTGGAACGGTGGTTTTCTGGCCGAGGTAGAAAGCCTTGATTTCGTCCCGGTTGCGCAGGTCACGCGCGTCGCCCGACAGCACCGAAATGCCGTTTTCCAGTACAGTGGCACGGTCTGCATATTTCAGGGCAACGGCGGAATTCTGCTCGGCGACGAGGATCGACAGCCCCTCTTCGCGGTTGAGTCTGCGCAGCGTGCGGAAAATGTCCTGGACGATGATCGGCGCCAGCCCCATCGAGGGCTCGTCGAGCACGAGAAGGCGCGGACGCGACATCAGTGCCCGACCGATCGCCGCCATCTGTTGCTCGCCTCCTGATGTCAGGCCGCACAGGGTCCGGCGTTTCTCCTTCAGCCGCGGGAAATAGGTATAGGTTTTCTCCAGGTCCTCGTTGATGTCGCGGCGCGTGGCGCCGCGGCCAAGACCGCCGGCAACGAGGTTTTCCTCCACCGTCAGGCTGCGAAAGCAATGACGGCCTTCAAGAACCTGAACGAGACCGGCGCGGACCAAGCCCGACGGCGGGGTTCTGCCGACATCGAGGCCATCAAAGCGGATGCTGCCGGCGGTGACCTGGCCGCGTTCGGCGGACAGAAGATTGGAAATGGCCTTCAGCGTCGTCGTCTTGCCGCCGCCATTGGCGCCGAGCAGCGCGACGACCTCGCCGCGCGCAACGGTGAAGCTGACCCCGCCAAGGGCGGCAATCGCATGATTGTAGGTTGCCTTCAATCCGCTGACGTCAAGGATAACGCTGTCATGAGCCATGGGTAAATTCCTGTCTGCCCGCAAGGGCTTGGGCTGGGAACGGAACGGGCGCGAAGGCGGATGAGAGGGATCGACAGCCTTCCCTCGCGCCCGATCTTCAACGCGGCGCACGGTGTTGCGCGCCGCGTTGAAGGTTCAGTTGGTGGCGGTTTCGGCGTCTTCCGCCGTGCGCAGTTTGATGCCCTTCTCGGCGGCATAAGCCTCCGAGGACTTCTCGATGATGGGACGCAGCAATGCCCAGTCGGGTGCAATCCAGTCGGAAACGACGTTCCACTTGGCACCGTCCCACTGCTGGAACGTCACGTAGCCGTTGCCCTCGTGATTATCCCAGCTGACGTTGATCGAGTGGAACAGATCCTTGGCGCCAAGCGCCTCGACGCGCGCCGGATCGAGCTGCAGGTGTTCGAAGCCCCAGCGGACTTCATCTCCGGTCAGCGCGCGCTTGCCGAACTTTTCCTGTGCGATGCGGATTGCTTCGACATTCAGGATGCCGTTGACGATGCCGAGATTGTGGTAGACCGAGCCGATACGCCTCTTGTCTTCGAGGTTGCCCTTGCCGGCGTCGTAGACCGTCTTGACGATCTCCTTGACGACCGGATACTCGACGCCCGATGCCTGCGTCGTGATCGCCGTGTAGCCCTTGGCCGCTTCGCCGGCGGGAATGGCGTCCTCTTCCGAGTTCGACCAGACATTGCCGATGATATGGTCAACCGGGAAGCCGGTCTTGGCCGCCGTCTTCAGCGCCACCGGGTTCATCACGCCCCAGCCGCGTAGAACGACATAATCCGGCTTGGCACGGCGGATGGCGAGCCATTGCGACTGCTGCTCGTTGCCCGGATGCGGGACCTCGATCTGCTGCAGCTCGAAACCGTATTTTTTTGCGAGCAACTCGTAGATCGGGATGGTTTCCTTGCCATAGGGCGAGCCGTGATAGAGCACGGCGATCTTTTTGCCCTTCAGGCTTTCAAGACCACCTTCCTTGGCGGCGATGTAGTTCACGATGCCGGACGTCTCGCTGTAAGGATTGAGCAGCAACGGAAAGACGTAAGGGAAAACACGGCCGTCGGTGCTGTCGGTGCGGCCATGATTGATGGTGATGAGCGGCACCTTGTCCTGGGTGATCCGGTCGATCATGGCATAAGCGATGCCGACGGAAAGCGGGTTCCAGGCAGCAACGTTCGGGTTGCTCTTCAGGCGCTCATAAGCCTCGACGCCACGCTCGACCTCGTATTGTGTTTCAGCTTCCGACCATGTCAGCTTGACGCCGCCCACACCGCCGTCGCGGATGTTGATCAGGTTGAGATAGTCGATGAAGCCGCCGAAGAAACCGGTGCCGCCGGCTGCATAGGGGCCGACACGATAGCTTTGCAGCGGGAAATACTGCTCGTCGGCATGGGCAGCCGGAAGGGCCACGGTGAAGGCAATGCCGGCAGCTAGGGCTGCGACCCTGATTTTGCTGAAGATCGTCATTTAGAACATGCTCCTGGTATCGACCGGGCAATCGCCGGGTCTTGAATTGATCTGAAAGGATGTTGGGAGCTTGACTGGCTCCGCACTTGATCAGGACTGCCGCAAAGCGGTCCCGATACGTTTTCGCGTCCTGTCACAGAGGGCGGCGAGGCCATCCGGTTCGAGGACCAGAAAGAGGATGATGAGGGCGCCGAGCACGATGCGCTGGGTCATGTCGAGCACGCCTGAATCGAAGACGTCGCCGAACAGGAAAGCGCCGAGCCGCGACAGAAGCAGCGGAAAGACGACGATCAAGGCCGCGCCGAAAAAGGCGCCCCTGATCGAGGCGAGGCCGCCGATGATGACGATGAACAGGATCTGGAACGACCGGTCGAGGTTGAAGCCGGCCGGCTCCACGGTGCGAAGATAGGCGAAGGCCCAGAGCACGCCGGCCACGCCAATGATGAAGGAGGAGATCGCGAAGGCGAGAAGCTTGGTCGTCAGCACCGGCACGCCGATGATACGGGCTGCCGTTTCGTTGTCTCTCACCGCAATGAAGTTTCTGCCGGTCTGCGAATTGACCAGGCGATAGGCGATGAACGTCAGCACGCTGACGACGGTCAATGCAAAATAATATCGACCGATCGGACCTTCGAAGACGAAGCCGGCGATAGCCAGCGGCGGCGCATCGATGACGCCGGATGCCGAATCGTTGGAAAACCAGCTGAACTTCGTCAAAGCCCATTGCACGAAAAACTGCGCTGCCAACGTTGAGACCGCCAGGTAGAAGCCCTTGAGGCGCAGGCTCGGCAGGCCGAATACCAGGCCGATGGCGGCGGCCGCAAAGCCGGCAAGCACGATGCTGGCAATCAGCGGCAGACTGTCGATCCGCAGGTTGAAGTTGAAGGCGGCGAAGGCGCCGACCGCCATGAAGGCAGCACTACCAAGCGAGACCTGGCCCGCATAGCCCGTCAGTATGTTGAGGCCGAGGCCGGCGAGGCTGAGCGCCAGGAAAGGCAAGAGGATCGCCTCGAACAGGTAGCTCGTGCCCCAAAACGGTACCGCGCCATAGGCGACCGCAAGCACTGCCAGCGGCGCAGCCCATCCGGGCAAGGACCGGTACGAAGGAAGATCGGTGGTGACGTCGGACATCAATCAGACCCTTTCCACGAGCTTCTGGCCGAACAGGCCGGAGGGGCGGACCAGAAGGAAGGCAAGCGCCACGACATAGGCAAACCAGCCCTCGATGCCGCCGCCAAAATATTCGCCGATATAGACCTCTGCGAGCTTCTCCGTTGCGCCGACCAGCAATCCGCCGATGATCGCTCCGAGGATGGAATCGAAGCCACCAAGCACCAGCACCGGCAAGGCTTTCAGCACGATCAAAGACAGCGAGAACTGCACCCCGACGCGGGCTCCCCAGAGAAGCCCGGCGACGAGCGCCACCAGACCGGCAGCCGCCCAGACAGTCGCCCAGATCCATGGCAGCCGTAATCCGACGGCAAGCGCGGCGAACTGGTCGTCGGCGACAGCACGAAAGCCAAGGCCGATGCGCGTGTAGCGGAAGAACACTGACAGCAGCGCAACCATGCTCGACGCCACGACGGCCGCGAAGATATCGAACTGGCTGATGAAAACCCCACCAACGTCGAAAGGAACGTCCTCGATGCCGAGATCGAGGCCATGGACCTGCGTACCCCAGATCAGTTGCGCCGCACCCTCGACGACATAGGATAGGCCGAGCGTTGCCATGAACAGGGTAATCGGCGGCTTGTTCGTGAGTGGCCGCAGCACTGTTCGCTCGATGGCGATGCCGAGGAGGACCATGATGGCAAAGGTGATAATGAAAGACAGTGCGAAAGGTACGCCACGCTCCGTCAGGCTGACGAAGGTCAAAGCAGCGAAGAGCAGCATCGCCCCTTGCGCGAAATTCAAGACGCCCGACGTCTTGTAAATCAGCACGAAACCGATCGCTACCAGCGAATACATGACGCCGGAGAGAAGGCCGCCGATCAGGACTTCGGTGAAAAACAGCCAGTCGAATTCGGCCATCAGATGCCCTCCCCGTCTTCATTTTCGGCGGCGACGCCGAGATAGGCATCGATGACGCGCTGATCGCGCTGGATTTCATCGGGCGTGCCGTCGGCGATCTTGCGGCCGTAGTCGAGTACGGCGATCCGATCGGAAAGGCCCATTACCACGCCGATATCGTGCTCGATCAGCACAACGGTGGTGCCATATTGATCGCGGACGCCGCTTACAAAGCCGGCCATCTCGTCCTTCTCCGTCGCCGTCATGCCGGCCATCGGTTCGTCGAGAAGCAGCAGGTCGGGTTCAGCGACGAGCGCCCGCGCCAGCTCGACGCGTTTCTGCAAGCCGTAAGGCAAGGTTCCCGCCAGCCGATCGCTGAGATCGGACAGGTGAAGGAATTCAAGGACACGGCTGGCGCGGTCGCGCGCATCCGTTTCCTCGCGACGCGAACGACCGAGACCGGCGATCTGGCCGAGAAAGGTGGAGCGGAACGTATGGGCGCGGCCCGAAACGACATTGTCGAGAACACTCAGGCCCTTGAACAGAGCCAGATTCTGGAATGTGCGGGCAAGGCCAAGCCGGGCAAGTTTCTGCGTCGGAACCTGCGCGTACCGCTTTCCGGCAATCTGGACCTCACCACGGTCCGGGCGATAGACGCCGCTGATCACGTTGATCAGCGAGCTCTTGCCGGCGCCGTTCGGGCCGATGATCGAGCGGATCTCGCCACGCCTCACGGAGAGGTCGACGTCGCTCAGCGCTGCAACGCCGCCGAACGAGAGGCTGATGCCGGACAGTTCCAGGACGGGGCTTTCCGCTTCCTGTTTTCGCTTCTCAGCGCCTGCAGCCTCGAAATTCAGACCCGCAAGATGGTCCTGAATATCCGGCGGAAACGGTGTCGCGCCCAGTCCTGCGAATGCGTGTGTTGCGTTCATGCCCCGATCTCTCCCGGCCCGCGCGGCGCGCAGGTAAGTTGTCGTGGATCAGCCGCGATCCCCGTTGTGCGGTCCCATGGCGCGGCCGGTAACTCCCGGCCGCGCGTTTTTCCTTTGGACTACTCTGCCGCGACCGCGGTGCTCGCCTCGGCCTCTTCCAGCGCGCGAACCAGCGGGATCACATGCTTGCCGAAATATTCGACTTCCTCCTGGAAATGCAGGAAACCGAGGAGGATGAGGTCGGCGCCGGCGCGCTTCAGTCTGACGATCCGCTCAGCCACCTGCTCCGGCGTGCCGATCAGATTGGAGCGGAAGCCGTCGTTGTATTGAACCAGATCCTCGAAAGAGGATTTCGCCCAGTTGCCCTCGCCTTCCGGTGACGACTTGCCGGCGTTCTTGACCTCGTGGCCAAAGGCATTGACCGCCTCCGGGTTGGCCTTCTCGATGATCTCGGCAAGTACGGCTTTCGCTTCTTCCTCGGTCTCGCGGACGATGGCAAATGCGTTGACGCCGACGCGGACGGAATGGCCGTTGGCCTTCGCCTTACCCTGAATGTCGTTGACCTGCTTTGCGATTTCTTCCGGCGTATTGCCGTTGGTGAAGTACCAATCGGACACGCGCGATGCCATGTCGCGCGCAGCCCGCGACGAGCCACCCTGGAAAATTTCTGGCTGCGGATCGATCGGCTTGGGCTTCAGGGAATAGTTGTTGAAGCGGTAGAAGTCGCCGTTGAAGCTGAAGTTGTCCTCGGTCCAGATGCCGCGCAATGCGCGAATGAACTCCTCCGACCGACGGTAGCGCTCGTCATGATCGAGCCAATGTTCGCCGATGGCATGGAACTCGCCGCGGAACCAGCCACTGACGACATTGACAGCGACACGGCCGTTGGTGAGGTGATTGATCGTGGCGATCTGCTTGGCCGCAAGCGTCGGGTTCCACGGACCTGGGAGAATGGCGGCAATGACTTTCAGCGTGGTGGTCGATTCCAAGAGCGCATGGCTGAAGGAGACGGATTCATGCTGAAATTCCGCGCCGTAGCCCGCCGTGAACCGGATCTGACTCAACGCATAATCGAAGCCACTGGCTTCCGCAATCTGCGCCAGCTTGCGATTGTATTCGATCGTCCAGCTGGTGCGCTGCTCGATATTCGAGATGACCAGCCCGCCCGACACATTGGGAACCCAATAGGCGAATTTGACCGGATCTCTGTTGACGTAAGACATTGTAGTCTCCCTCTTGAATGAAACTATGCGTTCGCGGCAATACGTGCCGGACGATGACTGGAAACACCTGCGGTCGTGACCTGGTCCGCGGCAGGCAGGATGTGCGCAAGTTCGGAAACGGCGCGCTCGATGCGATCCAGTACTGCGGGGTTTGCAATACCGTAGTCGGCAAAATCGGCCTCGGTGGCGTAGACGGCCGTCGGCAGTGTCAACGCGTTGAAGAAGCCGAACAGCGGACGCAGCTGATGCTCGATCATCAGGCCATGAAGCGGCGTCCCGCCGGTCGCCGCCAGGATGACGCGTTTGCCGGTCAGCGCCCGATAATCGACCAGGTCGAAAAGATGCTTGAGAGCGCCCGTGTAAGACGCCCGATAGACCGGCGAGGCGACGACAAGGACGTCGGCCGCCTCGACCGCGTCAATGATTGCCCTGCCCTCGGCATCGAGTTGATCCGAGCGAAGCGCCCGAAACAGGGTCGGCGCTGCATCGACCAATTCGATGACCTGGCCCTTGGATCCCAATCGATCCCTTGCGACGGAGACAATTGCCTCCACCAGCGAGGCCGTTCTCGACGGCCGTTTCACATTGCCAGACAGACCGATGATTTTCATAGACGCTTCCCGCAGTTAATTACCGTTATATTCTATGGTTTTTATATATTTTAAAGGCCAGCAATTGCTAATAATCAAGCCGATCGGAGAAAGCGAATTCGGATGCCGGGGTGGGCGAAGAGAAAATTACCCGTTTAGCTTAGGCACGCTGGTCGGCCATGACGGTTCCATCGTTGGTAAATTACGGCGGGGGCGGCGCGCTCATCCGTTGGTCGTCAAGGGCGCAGGGGCCGCGACGGTTTGCAGCGCAACAGGCACTCGGGCTCCTCCGGCAAAGCCTTTCTGGTCTCAGAACGTTTGACAACAGCAAACAGTTGCCGGATCGTGGCAGTTGGCTGTGAAGGTTCATGCCTGTAGCGTTTTGGTTGTGGCATTGTCCACCGATGAAGTCCGTTGCAGCCTCGTAGAGTGCCCTAGACACCATGCATAATCGAGCAAACCGGGAGGGTAACGTGAGCGACCATGTCTACAAGAAGGTGGAACTTATCGGCAGTTCGAAGAACTCGCTGACCGAAGCGATCGAGACGGCGATTTCGCGAGCCTCGAAAACCATGAGGAACCTCGAGTGGTTCGAAGTTGACCAGATCCGGGGTCACATCAAGGATGGAGCGGTTGCGCACTATCAGGTGGTCGTGAAGGTTGGATTTCGGATCGACGACTGATGCGGTGAGCAAGACTTCGGCGCCGTGCAAAGCAAGTTCAGTCTTCGAAAAGTCGCAGACGTCGCCGCCGAGGACAGTGGCGCCGGAAGCCGAATGACGCCCGGCGAGCGTCGTCTCGAGGCAGTAGAAGCTATTCTGATCGGAAGGGCGAAGAGTATAGGCGCTGTAGTTCTCCCCGTGTGGGTCAAGAACCGCGCTTAAAGGCGCTTTTCGAAGAACGTGTCAGGATATGGATCGTCATTGAAACGGTCGATCTCATTCCACCCGGTTCTGCGATAGAGCTGCTGCGCTTCGGGCAGCGCACTATTCGTATCCAGACGGAGGACCCTTATGGAGAGCTCACGCGCGGCAATCTCGGCGGTCAGCATAAGCCGCTTTGCGAGCCCCAGGCCACGGGCTGACGGCGCGACCCAAAGCCTCTTGATCTCCGCGACCTCGCCGCCACTGCCCTTCAACCCGACACAGCCTATCGGTAGCCCATCTGATATGGCGACCAGGAACGCACCGCGCGGACGGATCATATCCCTCGCGTCCGGATCGCGAGAAAGCGATACATCGAAGCCGTTCCTGAAGCGGCTTGCGAGTTCTGTGTAATATTCGCTGAGGCAATACTTGGCGTCCTCGTGTCGAGGGTCTTTTTCCTCAAGCACGATATGGTCACGTCTAAGCGAAGAAGCAATGATATCCATGGCGCGCAAAAGCTCTTCCGGCTGGGGATGCCGCGCTAGAAATGTTTTCGCCCGCGCATTGGAAAGCGTTTCGTAAGCGCCAAACTCGGAACGGCCGGTTTCGGTCAACCTGGCAATGCGTCGACGCGCGTCTCGTGGATTCGGCACGGTCTCTATGAGGCCCTCTTCTTCCAGACTCCGCAGCAGGCGGCTCATAAGGGCCGAGTCGAGACCGAGACAATCCCGGATCGCCGCAACATCCGATTGCCCTTGGCCGATCGAGTTGAGCACGCGCGCTGCGCCCAGCGGACGGCCGCGTCCGAGGAAAGAGATATCGAGGGCGCCGACTTCGGAGGTGACGGCACGGTTGAAGCGACGGACGCGAAGGACCGGATCGTAGGTCATTTATCTGACTTAAGTCAGATAAATGACCTTGTCAATTCGGAGGGCTGGAACTCCAGATCCGCGGAAAGAATACCGCCGCGGTTCGAGACTAACATGGCAGCCTCAGAGGATCACCATGAAGTGCAGCTGCGAGGCGCGTATTTCGCTCTCATAACGTCCGGTCGAAAAGAACCAGCGACTGGGCGTCCTTGAGACGAAAAACCTGGGCGGGACGATTGCTCGCGCGACGCATTTCGCCTTCAACCGGCACCAGGAAGCCCGCCTCAGCCACCCGTTTGCGAAAGGCGGATTTGTCAAGTTTGCGCCCGAGCAGGCGCTCATACAATGACTGCAGCTCGCTTAATGTGAAGCGGCTTGGAAGAAGATGGGCCGGAAGCGTCGAATACTCGACCTTCTTCCTGATCCGGGTAAGCGCGTCGCTCAGAAGGAGAGCATGGTCAAACGCAAGGTGAACATCGACGCCGTTCCCTTCAATCGGCCACCATTGTGCTTCCCCCGAACGGGCCCCTTGCCCGGCTGCAAGGTCGTCGGATGAGATCAGCGCGACATAGACGACGCTGATACTCCAGCCCCGCGGATCCCGATTTGCATTGCCAACCGTTTGAAGCTGTTCGAGATATGGCATTTCGACGCCAGTCTTCTCCTTGAGAACCCGACGCGCCGCGGTCTCCAGATCATGATCAATATCGATATGGATCCATCCTCCCGGCAGGGCCCATACGCCTGCAAACGGCGCATTGGCGCGCCGCGCGAGGAGAACACTCAGCCCGTTTGGCGTCATCGAAAAGATCGCCAGATCAACCGTCGCAATCGGTTTGAAAGCGTCATTGTCATGCGTTGTCATAATCTGAACCATAGCCTATCCAAAACTTAGTGTAAACTATCAACTAACTTAGTTGACATTTACTACTAAGTAATGTTCTCTTCTTCTCGCGGCAAGCGGCCGCACGGAGATAGGAAAAACGAACATGTTCGGACTGCGATTCATCAAGACGGAACCAACTCAGTATGTAATCCAGTATCAAAACGGCAAACCTGTCCGCGAAGGTGCCGGCTTGGCGTTCTGGTACTTCGCGCCCTCGACGTCCCTCGTCGTGGTGCCGACCGCCAGCGTCAACGATCCCTTCATCTTCCCCGAAGTGACCGCCGACTTCCAGGAAGTCACTGTCCAGGGGCAGATCACCTACCGCATTGCCGAGCCACGCCGTACTGCCGCACTGCTCAACTTCACGCTCGATCGCAAGGCCGGTTATGTTTCGGAGGACCCACAGAACCTCTCGCCGCGCCTGATCGATCAGGTTCAGGTGGCAATGCGCGCGGAGGTCCAGGGGCTTTCGCTGAAGGAGGTGCTGGCCTCAGGCGAGGCACTGGTCGCTCGCGTCGCGCACCAGCTCAAGAGCCATCCGACGGTCGAGGCCCTCGGACTTGAAATTCTCGGGCTGTCGCTGCTTGCGGTCAAGCCGAAACCTGAAACGGCCAAGGCTCTCGAGGCGCAAGCCCGCGAGGCTCTCTTACGGCAGGCCGACGAAGCGATCTATGCGCGCCGCAACGCCGCTATCGAGCAGGAGCGGACCATCAAGGAAAACGAGATCGCGACCGAGATTGCCCTCGAGAACAAGAGGCGACAGGTACGCGAAGCTCAGGTGGAAGCAGAACGTGCAGTAAAGGAACGCCAGTTGCAAATTCGGCGCGATGAAATGGCCGGCAACATCGGCCTCGAGGAACAGAACCGCGAGTTGGTCGCGCTCGCCGGGACCAACTCGCGGGCCGAGGCGGATGCCAAGGCTTACGCGCTGACCGCAATGATGAAGTCTTTCGTCGACGCCGATCCCCGCATACTCCAGGCCCTCGCCTCGGTCGGCATGGAACCCGGCCAACTCATGGCGCTCGCCTTCCGCGATCTCGCTGACAATGCCACGAAGATCGGCCAGTTGAACGTTTCTCCGGACCTTCTTAGGGAAATGATGCAGCCACAGAGGATCAATGGCCATGCAAGCCTCTGATGATCGGAAAATCATCCTGGTTCTTCGGCCGACGCGACTCGATGAACTGATCGCCCGTTTCAACACGGTGCGGCAGGCCCAGTTCTACGTTGAGCACCTGGGGGCCGATTTTCGCGACTATCTCGCCGAGAGTCAGAACTATCAAGCGGCGGTTGCTCAGGTCGAAGCCAGCCTTCGCGCCGTCGCCCGGGTACAGCGTCTCGAACGACGATACCTGGGCAACTTCATCTTTAGCGCCGACGACGTCGTCGTCGTCCTTGGGCAGGATGGTCTGGTGGCAAATACGTTGAAGTATCTGGACGGGCAACCCGTCATTGGCGTCAACCCTGACCCAAAACGCTGGGACGGCGTGCTGTTGCCCTTCAATCCCGGCAATCTGCCAAAGGTCATTGGGGAGGTTCTGAAAGGCCGGCGGCAGTGCAAACGCGTCAAAATGGCCAAGGCAACGCTCAACACCGGAGCCTTCATCTACGCGGTCAACGACCTCTTCATCGGACCTAGGAGCCACGTATCGGCGCGCTACCTGCTGAATGCTGAGGGCCGTAACGAACGTCAGTCGTCGAGCGGCATCATCGTTTCCACCGGAATGGGCTCGACCGGCTGGCTGAAGAGCCTCTATTCGGGTTGGGTCGGCACAGCAACAGCCCTTGGCGTCAAGCCCGGCGAGGTGCCGCTCGATATGTCCTTTCCCTGGGATGCCGATTTCCTGCGCTATTTCGTGCGCGAGCCGTTTCCGAGCAGGACGACGGGAGCAAGCCTGGTATCAGGTCGGGTCGAAAGCGACATGCCAATGACAATCACTTCTGAGATGCCGGAAAACGGCGTCATCTTCAGTGATGGGATGGAGGCCGATTTCCTGGAGTTCAATGCGGGAACTGAGGCCGTAATCACAGTTGCCGAGCGCCAGGGGTTGCTGGTCGTCTAAATCCGATAAAGGCGGCATAGTGAACCCTATTTGAAGCGACCTGCTTGAAGGAGCAAGGCGTCGGAGACCATCAACGCTCTGGCCCTCTTCTTGCCCAACGCCGTGGCTGACGCGCGACCAGTGGCTCGCGTGAGATAAGCTTGCTGGGCTCCTCAATGTTGCCGGTGTTGCAGTAATCGCTCCTTGCAGGCGTCGGATGACGCATTCCGCCTGCTGTGCGACGCATATGCCATCTTTTTTCCGGAACATCCGCTCCATTATCAGCGCCATCCCCGCCTCGATCACAGATTGGCAAACAACGATGAATATCGCGCAGATGCAGGAACAGCGACTGAGGGCACTCGAATTGACTGGACCGGGCGCGCCCAGGCGGCCGTCCAACCCGTTTTTCGGCGTTGGCCCAATCACCGATGCGACCACCGACGAAGTGGACAGCCGCCTGCGGAGCGCCGCCTTCGACACGTGGATCGAGAAGACCTATCGCAAGTTCGATGACAAGGGCAACGACATCGGCTGCTTTACGACGGCCGAGATTTCCCGCAGCATGCACCGCGGCTATCCCGCAGACAAAATCCTGACCGACATGATGCGGGCGATCCATCGCTATTTCGGCTTTCCGAAGACGAACCGCATGGCAGTGGGACTCGGCGGCGGCCACAGTGGATATACGGTCTGCGTCCAGCACCTGATGAACGCCAACGACGCGTCCCAGCACGTCTATGTCGACACACCCCGACCAGAGAGTGATCCCTCCAGGGCCGCCGGTTTCTTCCGCCAGTCGTGGGCGACCCAGTTGATCGAGATGCAGCGCTTCGCCGAAAGGGGCTGCGAGAGCCGCATTCATTTTGCCGCTTCCGAAGGCGTGATCCCGACGGCAACAGAGCTCTCCGCCCTGGGCGTTTCGATCTTTGTCGGTGTTGGCCACGAAACGACCGGGGCCAATGCCTATACGAGCCGCGAGATCCACGAACTTTTGAATTGGATAGATGGCGATCCGGCAAACCGCCATGCGGTATTCGATGCCACCTCGATGCTCGGTGCCATGCCGTGGGAGCCCGAACTGGTCGCGGCGGTGATGGCAAAGTGCTGCCTTTTCATGCCGTTCCAGAAGGCGATCGGCGGGGTTTCGGGCTATTTTGTCGCCTCGTTCACGCCGCATGCGCTGGCATTGATCGAGAAAAACCAGCAGAATCCCGCCTGGGCGATTCCACGCCAGCTGAAGATCGCGCCGCCGATCGATCCGAAGCAGCCACTTTCGGCCAAGCGCTCCGTCGATGCCGGGCCCTTCTACGATGCCGGCGAAGACCGCATGCTTGGCGGCGTTATCAACACCTACAGTGCACTCGCGTTTGCGGAGACCACCTTCGGCCTCTTGCAGTCGGAGGCTCGGGTCGGCTCCGTTGTTGAGCTCAACCGCCGCTCTGCCGCCAATCGCAACGTGATCGACGAGTGGGTCAAGTCGCATCCGCTTCTGTCGCTAACCGTCACCGACGCAGAGCGGCGTGGCGCGGCGGTGACGCTCCTGAAAGTCGAAGATGACGGCGTCGCCGATCCCCACATCCACGCCCGTATCATCGCGCGTTCAAAACAACTGCTCGGCTATGAGGGCATTACCCATCCGAACGGCGAATACGAACCCGGCCTCGACGCGGCCCGCTACGTTAATGCATTCCCGGGTACACCCGGCGACTACCGCGCCTGGGTTGGTGGCATCCGAGAACCGGAAGATGTCGTGGCACTACTGGAGAATCTGCAATACGCCTACCTGCGCGCCAAGATCGTCGTTCTCGAAGAGGAATTGGCAAAGGAGGGCGTCACGTTCGAACCGTCTACCAACGCCGGTGTAGCGGCCCGCAAGGACGACCCGGCGCACGCCTCTACCGTGCTGATCGCCGATCTGGTCGGCCTGCGCTTCGACGCGGGCGGTCAGCCGGATCACAGCGAGATCAAGGCCTACATCGAGGAAAAGGGGGGCGTCTTCCACCTCGGGCCGCTCGGCGACCGATCTGCGCTCGAGAAGGGCCACGTGCATTTCTTCTATCAGCCGAACCTGAGCACTGAGGCGGAAATCCTGCCGCAGACCGACAAGGGCCAGTACGACGCGCTCATCGCGGCGGCGACCTTCATCCCGAAGGCCTCCGTATTCCCGCTCGGCGGTGTGCGCATCGGTGCCGGAACCGGCAACATGGGCTCAGCCTCCTGGGGTGGCGGCAATGGTGAGGGCGGCAACGCGCCGCTCATGAATACGCCGGGGATCAACAGCCGGGCGACCGCTCAAATGGCGATCAAGGCGATCTTAAGGGTCGTTCCCGATCTGCCGGTGGACAAGCTGCATCGGATGGTCGCCGAGGGCGACTTCGATACAGGCCGCCAGCTCAAGGATTTTCCGACGGCCAAGCTGGAGGGCCGGAAAATCGCAATTCTCGGCTATGGCAATATCGGCCGTGAAGTCGCCAAGCTCGCCAAGGCTTTCGGCATGAGAGTGACGATCTACGCCCGCCAGCATCACCAGCGCTGGATCGAGGCGGAAGGCTTTGACTATGCGGCGAGTCCGGTTGATGCCGCGACAGGCGCCGACGTGCTCTCCGTCCATATCGGTCTCGGTCGCCTGGACGGGGCGACTGGCGTCTATTCCAACGCCGGCACCGTTAATGCCAAGGTGCTCGGCGTGATGAACGACGGCGCGATGCTGGTCAACTACGATCGGGGCGAGGTCGTCGATACCGTCGCGCTCGACGAGGCGCTGTCGTCGGGCAAGATCGCCCACGCGGCGATCGACGCCGACCTCTTCAAGGACGCTGCGACAGGCAAACTCAGCGGACCGATGCTTCCTTACCTGCCGCTCGAAGAGCGCCACAGGGGCAGGCTGGAACTGCTGCCGCATGCCGCCGCTGATACCGACCATCCTTCCCGGGTGACCGGCGCGAAGCAGGCGATCGACCAGATCCTCGACGTCATCCGTTTCAAGTCGGTCACGAATCTCAAGGGCGACCTGCCGGAGGGTTACGTGTCAGCCGGCAGTCGCACGCCGGCAGGCATCGGCCGAGTGACGAAGCGGGCGGTCGCTGAGGCCAGCGGCAAGACGGGGATCCTCGACGAACTTCAGCAGACCTCGAAAAAGGTCGCGGCGATCCTGGGCGCACTCTCGGCCATTTCCGATCAGGGCCATCGCAACCGGATCATCGACCGCTACACCCCTCTGCTCGTCGAAAGTGTCGACCGGCAGCGGGCGCTGCTCGTCCAACTCGGGCTCTACGGGCCGGCGGAGGGCTGAGACTTGCTGCCGCCTGACGAGCGCCGCCGGTTCTTGACTTCGCTCTTTGATGCCGCCGTTGCCGTGGCGGACCCGGCAAAGGTGATCGCTGCCCATCTGCCGCCAGCCCCTAGAGGCCGCACCGTTGTGATCGGTGCGGGCAAGGGTTCGGCGCAAATGGCAAAAGCGCTTGAGAGCCATTGGGATGGTCCGCTGACGGGCGTCGTCGTCACGCGATACGGCTTCGGCGTCGCCTGCGACAGGATCGAGATCATCGAGGCATCGCATCCGGTACCCGACGAGGCCGGTCTCCTGGCCTCGCGGCGGCTCCTTGAGGTGGTCTCGGGTCTGTCTGCGGACGACCTGGTAATCGCGCTCATATCCGGGGGCGGCTCGGCACTGCTGCCGGCACCGCCGGAGGGCATGACGCTCGCCGACGAGATCGCCGTCAACAAGGCACTTCTGGCTTCCGGTGCGCCGATTTCGGCCATGAATGTGGTTCGCAAGCACCTGTCGACCATCAAGGGAGGCAGGCTTGCCGCGGCCGCTCATCCCGCAAAGGTGATATCGCTCGTTGTCTCCGACATACCAGGTGACAAGCCGGAGCTCGTCGCATCCGGCCCAACGGTACAGGACGCCACTACCCGCCACGATGCGCTCCGGACGGTAGAACGCTACCGGCTCTCCCTTCCACGCTCGGCCATACGCCACCTGCAAAGCGAGGCTGCCGTCGCACCGCGCATCGAGGACCCGCGATTTGCCGGAAACGAGGTCCGTATCATCGCCTCGGCCGGGGTATCGCTGCAATCGGCGGCGGCCGCGTCGAGACGCCGGGGCATCGAAGCAGTCATTCTGTCCGATGCGATCGAAGGGGAGGCGCGTGAAATCGCGCACATGCACGCTGCCCTCGCTATCCACGTGGCGGAACGCAACGCACCGTTTCCCAAGCCCGTCGTTCTCCTGTCGGGCGGGGAGACGACTGTCAGCCTGACCGGCAATGGCAGGGGTGGCCGCAACAGCGAATTCCTTCTATCGCTCGCCATCGACATCGACGGCAGGGCTAACATTTCGGCGCTCGCTGCAGACACCGACGGCATCGACGGCTCGGAGGACAACGCTGGCGCTTTCGCCGACGGAAATACCGTCGTCCGGCTGACCGAAAGATCACTAGATGCGCGAAAGCTGCTCGATGACAATGATTCCTGGTCGGCGTTTCACGCTATCGGAGACTTGTTTGCCCCCGGGCCAACCGGGACGAACGTCAACGATTTCAGAGCTATTCTCGTCGAATAGCTCTCCTTCGTAGCCAGTTCGACTATCTTCGACGCGATAGGCCACCATCGGCGGGCAATGCATTCTGTAAAAAACGTATCACTATCGATACGCGTCACGTACGCAACGCGCGGGTCGGCAACCCATGACACAGGAAGAAATTCGTGAGTGGCGCGACGAGGGCCGACGGTCCTGCTGTCGTTCGTTCTTGATGCATCCATCGCTGCTGCCTGGTTTCTTCCGGACGAACAGCTGAGGGCCAACGGTCCGCATGCGCCGGACACCGTACGCCGCCGCCTGACATGAAAGAGGTGTTTGCATCAGCGGCTATTGCCAAGAGATATTTAACATGTTTTCTTTTTGCCGAACGGAGTTCGGAGATGGAAGCCACCCGTCGTAACGACCAGGGATCTGCTGCGGACGTCGCGATAACGAGCAGCGAACGGGACGCGGGCGAACATGGCCAAGCGCTCAGGGGCTGGCGCTTGGAATGTCTTCAGATCTCGGCGGGCTGCTTCGAAAGCCGGCTCACGCAGCTGCGTCTCGATCATCTCCAGATCATTCGCGAAAAAACCAATCAGGCGCTGATGAAACGCGGGGCTAGCTGGCCGGGCTCCGTGGTCCTGAGCCTCCCGCTGGCTGCGTCGGGACATGGCTGGTCCGGAGGGCGTCAGATCACCTATCCTTCCGGTCTCCTCTCCGACGGGCACGACCTTCCCGAAATCCTCACGCCCATCGAACTCGATCTCGTCTGCCTCGCCGTCGAACAGCGCTGGTTTGCCATCCAGGCAATCGAGTTCGGCTATCCGGACATCGCAGAACATGTGTGGCGGCAGGAGAATCTGGTGATCCAGGACGATCAACTGCGCGGCTTGCAACAACTCTTTCAATCGATCTTCACGGAAATCCAGATACGACCGTCGTTGCTGCTCCATCCTGCGAGCCGGCAGTCGATCGAGGAGACGATCCTCGAACATTTGCTCGAGGCCTTGTCTTCCGCCATCGCTATCGACGTATGGGAAGACACGCCACGAAAGAAGACCGCCGATACCGCCCGGATCCTCGCACTTCGGGATGCATCCGAACCGCTTGATATCGCACGGATCTGCCGGGTGATCGGCGTCAGCCGCCGCCATCTGCAGAACTGCTTTCTACACTCCTACGGTCAGACAGCCACACGGATCCTGCGGGCGATCCGTCTTAACCGGGTGCGCCAGGAATTGCGGGACCATGCTGTTTCTGGCAAACGGGTCTCGATCGGTGACGTCGCCGCCCGGTGGGGCTTCTGGCACTGGAGCCGCTTTACCGGGGACTATCGCGCGCATTTTGGCGAGCTTCCTTCCGCGACACTGCGCTTCGATCAACAACATCCTGTCACCGAAAAGTTTGCGACCGTGCCGAAAACGGATAACGCTTTCGAAAATTGATCTCCTACTGTCATCCCCACTGGTTCAGAAGAAACCATCGGGGAACAACATCATGACCACACGCGCATTGACATGCGCCCGCGGACTTGTCGCGGGAGCAGCGATCCTATCTGCCTTCACCTTCAATACCACTGCGAAAGCCGCGGAGGCCGGCGCCACGATCACGCCCTTCGGCGTGGCTGATTTCGGCGCGGGCATGCTCCCTCCCGCCACACCCTTCGGCACGATCGGCATCCGCACGGCCTACTACACCGCCGATGTCCTGAAGGACGGTGCTGGTCACAGGATCAACACGGACTTCGACGTCGATGTCAAAACGATCGGCCTCGCCTACATCAAGATGACGGAAGCTGAACTGTTCAACGCTTCGGTCGGTTTCGGCGCCATCATTCCGTTCATGGAGATCGACGGCGATATCACCGTTCCGACGCCCGGCGGACCGCTGGCGCTTTCAAGCGAAGACGTGGCACTTGGCGACATCCAGATCATGCCGCTGATGCTGCAATGGAATGCCCCGCCGAACTGGTTCGTGAACGCAAGCCTGCAGATTCAGGCGCCGACAGGCGCCTATGACGTCAACGAGACCTTTAACGTCGGCGCCAACCACTGGGCAATCGCCCCAATCCTCGGCGTGACCTATCTCAGCGAAAGCGGCCTTGAGTTTTCCTCGCGGATAGAACTCAACTTCAACACCGAGAATCCTGACACCGACTATACGAGCGGCATCGAATACAAACACGAATTCGCCGTTGGCAAGCATTTCGGCTCCTGGACCGGAGGCATCGGCGGATATTTCTATCAGCAACTCTCTGATGACGAAGGCCCGAATGTAGTCGATGGGAATCGCGGTCGCGTCCTCGCCGTTGGGCCGGCCGTCAGCTTCTTCCAGCCCGGCCTGCCCCTTGTTTCGCTCCATGCCTATAAGGAATTTGGCGCCGAAAACCGCGCGGAAGGGGTCAACATGGCCCTGCGCGTCGGCATGGCGTTCTGAGGGAGGCGACCATGAATACACTGAATACACCTGTCATGAATTCCACCTTCACCCGTCAGGCCGGCTCGAAGCAGGGTTTCGTCATCCAGGCCGCCAGCAGTCTCACCATCATGGGGGCCGTGATGGTGGCTCCCATGCTGCCAAAGCTCGAGGCCGAATTCGGCCAGACCGGCCCTCAGGCGGCTGATATGGTACCACTTGTGGCGACCGGCCCGGCACTGGCGATCGCACTCTTTGCGCCGATTGCCGGTTTGCTCGCCGACCGGTTCGGCCGCAAGAACATGCTGATTCTCGGAAGCGTGCTCTACGCGCTTTTCGGCTTCCTGCCGGCGGTGCTGAACGATCTCAACAGCATTCTCATCGCGCGCCTCGTCTTCGGCTGTGCCGAGGCCGTCATCATGACCTGCTGCACGACATTGATCGCCGACTACTGGAACGGCGAGGAACGGTCGAAATACGTCAACCGCCAGGTGGTTACGATCGGGATCGTCGGATCGATCTTCTTCGTCATCGGCGGCGCCGCCGGCGAAACCTCCTGGCGCTACCCGTTCTACCTCTATCTTTTGCCGCTGCTGCTGCTGCCCATTATCGTCAGGGCACTGTGGGAGCCGCCGCGGCGGATCGAACGGGACACGGAGGTCGAGTCCTTTTCGCTCGGCGAAACCATGCGAACGGTGGCAAGCGCCTACTTCCTCATCTTCATGGGGATGGTCGCAAGCTTCGTCGTGCCGGTGATGGCGCCGGGTCTGCTCGTCGCACTGGGCATCACTTCGTCCTCGCTCATCGGGCTTTGCACCGGTCTTGGCCTGCTCGCGACGCTTGCCGGTTCGATCTCCTGGCCGTTGGCCCGCAGAATGCTCGGCGTTGCCGGAGTCAACGCCTTGATGCTCGCGCTGATCGCGCTCGGCCTCTGGCTTCTCGCTGACGCCGCCAGCTATGCAGCCGTAATGGTCGCGGTCGCAATTCATGGCTTCGGCGCCGGTTTCCTCGTACCGAACGCGATGCTGCCGCTGCTGCGCAAGCTGCCTGTCAGGTTCCGCGCCCGTGGGGTCGGTGGGTTCACTTCCAGCCTCTATCTCGGCCAGTTCGCAAGCCCGCTTGTCATCATGGGCCTCGCCCAGAATTTCGGCGCCCCCCCTCAGGGCATCGGCGACGCGATCACGCTCTGGTCCTGCGTCATGCTTGCCTTGGCGGCAATCTGGGCCGGCCTGCGCTTCGCCTTGCCCGGCCCCAAACGAAGCACAGCCGCTTCTTGACAGAACGGTGCCCATGCCGGAGCGATCCATCATTCGCTCCGTCAACCTCTACCAAGCCTCGATGGAGTTGCGCATGAATTTCGTTCCCACATCCCCTGCCCCGCCGGACGGTCTCGCGTTGGCTGAACGCATCCGCAAGGGCGAGAACTCTCGCCGGGAGGTCGTCATGCAGGCGATCGAGCGCATGCGCCGGGTCAATCCGCAGCTCAATGCACTGATCGATGACCTGGGCGAACAAGCGCGCGACACGACCGCCGTGGCTTCGACCGATGGCGCCTTTTCCGGGGTGCCGACGCTGGTGAAGGATCTCTTCCTACCGGTCAAAGGGGCGCGCATGACCAATGGCTCCCTGATCGGTAAAGCGGCAGTGGCACCCTACGACGCAGAGGTTGTCACGCGTGCACGGGCAACAGGGCTTGCGATTATCGGCACCACGACTTCCCCTGAATTCGGAACATCTTATACGACCGAATCCAGGCTCTTCGGGGCAACGGCCAATCCCTGGTCCCTGGATCACACAGCCGGCGGCTCCAGCGGCGGCTCGGCCGCCATGATTGCAGCACGAGCAGTCCCGTTCGCCTTCGGCAACGATGGCGGCGGCTCGCTGCGCGTGCCGGCCTCCTGCTGTGGCATCTTCGGCCTCAAGCCGACACGCGGCCGCGTGCCGATGGGGCCGACGGTCGGCGAAGGCTGGGCCGGCATGGGCTGCAACAACATCATGTCGATTTCGATCCGCGACAGCGCCGCCATGCTCGATGCGCTGAGCGGCATGGATATCGGCGCTCCCTATGCCGCGCCGCATGACGCAGAGAGCCTTGTGTCAGCCGTTGCCAAGCGCCCGATCGGCCTGCGGATTGGTCTCGTCAGGCAGCTTGCTCCATTCGAAACCAGCGCGGAATGCCTGGAGGCGGTCGATGATGCCGCCCGGCTCTGCGCCGAACTCGGCCACCACGTGGAGGAAACCACGCTGCCGATCGAGACAATGGAATATTACGACACGGTATTCACCATCATCGGTGCGCAGACCACAAGCCTTCTCGCCATGATCGCCCAGGTGACGGGTCGTCCGGTGGACGAGGCCAATCTCGAGGCACGAACGCGGATCATCCTGCGTGAAAAGGGAGCCGTCAGCGGCGCAACCTATGCCGCCGCGGTCGATTGGCTTCATGCTTTCGGCCGCCGGATGGGCCACCTGATGCAGCGCTACGACGTCCTCCTGTCTCCCACACTCGCCAAGCCGCCGGCGAAGCTCGGCAGCTTCCAGTTGGACGACGGCAACAGCCTTGCCGACCTGATCCAACTCTTCCACGGCTTCTCGCCCTTTACGTCTCTCTTCAACGCAAGCGGCCAGCCGGCCATGTCCGTCCCGCTCTATTGGTCGCAATCAGGCTTGCCGATCGGATCGCATTTCGCCTCCGGCTTCGGACGCGAGGATGTCCTCTTTGCCCTGGCGGGGCAGCTGGAAGAAGCGCGCCCCTGGGCAAGCCGCATCCCGCCGGTCAATGCGCTGCCGGCTTAGGCCTCTCCCGGCGGCACCTGCGCCTCGGGCTCAAGATGGCGCCGGCGCCAGGCCGCGGGTGCCTCTCCCACGCGCTTGCGAAAGAAGCGGGAAAAATAGGCGGGGTCTTCGAAACCGATCTCACGGCCGATATCCTCGATCGGGCGGATGGTGAACATCAGCAGGCGCTTTGCTTCCAGAAGCCGGCGCTGCAGCAGCATGTCCTTGACCGTCGATCCGAAGACCTCATGCACCGCCTTGTCCAGAAGGTGGGGCGTGGTGGCGAGCACGTCGACATAGCGCCCGACGGGCCAGTCCTGTTTGTAGTGGCGGTCGATGGCGCGGCGCAGGGCGAGCGAGAGAGCCACTGCCGGCGAGGTGGAAGGCGCTGCCCCGCCACCAAGCCGCCCCATCAGGGAAAGCACGACACCGATGAGACCGATCATCACCTTCTCGCTTTCGGCACCGCGCTCGCGATAATCCGCGGCCACCATGTCGAGGAGAGCACCGATCTTTTGCCATGCGGGATCCCCTTCCTGGCCGGTCAGGAAGGTTGGAATATCAAGCGTGACATCCACCTGCGTGGCCATGGCCTTCAGCATGTCGTCGGAAATGGAGACGACGATGGCGTCGGACTGGTCGTCGACTTCGAAGCCATGCACGACGTTGCTCGGCACGAAACTGATCGTCGGAGCTGAAAAATTCCAAGTCTGGTCTTCGATCCGGTAAGTTCCACCGCCCTGGAACCAATAGGTGATCTGGCCCATCAGTGGGTGCTTGTGGGGCGCGGCATGGCCGAAATGCATGGTTTTTCGATCCATGACCGTCTCGACATGCAAGAAGCCGACGTCCAGCGAGCGGCTCGGCTCGCCGTAAACAAAAAAGTTCGGAACGTCGTTTCTTGCCACCATACCGGAAAAAGTACCAGCGAATTGCCGGCTTTGTCCATGGCTACGACCGCGTTTCAGACCTAGCTTTCTGTCACGATCTTATGGGAGGAACACATGATACGAGCTGAAGATCACCGCGGCGACAAGACCAGACCCTTCACCGGCGCCGAATATCTCGCCAGCCTTCGCGACGGGCGCGAAGTCTACATCAACGGCGAACGCATTGCAGACGTCACCACCCATCCCTCGATGCGCAACTCCGCCCGTTCGATCGCGCGGATGTACGACGCGCTCCACGACGAAAAAACCAGGGACCGGCTGACCTCGCCGACCGATACCGGCTCCGACGGCTATACCCACAAATATTTCCGCGTGGCGAAATCCTCGTCCGACCTCGTCGCCCAGCAGGGTGCGATCGCCGACTGGGCGCGCATGTCCTACGGCTGGATGGGGCGCACCGCCGACTACAAGGCGGCGCTGATGAATACGCTCGGGGCGAACGCCGACTGGTACGGCCCCTTCAAGGAAAATGCACTCGCCTGGCACAAACGGGCGCAGGAATCGGTTCTCTTCATGAACCACGCAATCGTCAATCCGCCGATCGACCGTCACAAGCCCGCCGATGCGGTGAAGGATGTGTTCGTCCACATCACCAAGGAAACCGACGCCGGCATCTATGTCTCGGGCGCCAAAGTGGTCGCGACCTCGTCCGCGCTCACCCACTACAACTTCCTCGCCCAGAGCTCGGCGACGGTCACGGAGGATCCCTCGCTATCGGTGATGTTCATCGTTCCAATGAATGCGCCGGGCATCAAGATGTTCTGCCGCGTCTCCTATGAGCAGACGGCGAATTCGGCTGGCCATCCTTATGACTACCCGCTGTCCTCGCGCTTCGACGAGAACGACGCGATCCTGGTCCTCGACAATGTTTTCGTGCCCTGGGAAGACGTGCTGGTTCTGCGTGATGCCGCCAAGATCCTCTCCTTCCACCCCGCCTCGGGCTTCATGCACGGCTACTGCTTCCAGGGCTGCACCCGCCTTGCGGTGAAGATGGATTTCCTCGCCGGACTGCTTGCCAAGGCATTGCGCGCCACCGGCGGCGATGCCTTCCGCGGCAATCAGGCGATGCTCGGCGAGCTGATCGCCATCCGCCACCAGTTCTGGACCTTTTCCAATGCCATGGCGCACAATCCAATCCCCTGGGCCAATGGCGCGGTGCTGCCGAACCTGGAGGCTGCCCTCTGCTACCGCACCTTCATGTCGGAAGCCTATCCGAAGGTGATCGACATCGTCCGCCGCACGGTGGCGTCCGGTCTTATCTACCTGCCGTCGTCCACCAAGGACTTCGCCAACCCGGACATCAACCGCTACCTCGCCCAATACGTGCGCGGATCGAACGACATGGGCCATATCGAGCGCATCAAGATCATGAAGCTCCTGTGGGACGCAACCGGCACCGAGTTCGGCGGCCGCCACGCGCTCTACGAATTGAACTATGCCGGCGCGCCGGAAGAGGTCCGCCTGCAGGTGCTTAAAGGTGCGGAGCGTGGCGGGCGGCTCAAGGAAATGGAAGCACTGGTCGATCAGTGCATGGCCGACTATGACGAGAACGGCTGGACCGGTGACACTTGGCTGCCGCCGCTCAACGATGCCGATCCGATCCGCAGCGCGGCCGAGTGAAGGGAGAGCGTCATGGAGGAAGCTGTCTCGAAAACCGAGTTCCGCAACGCGATGGCGCGGGTTTGTGCGCCCGTCAACGTGATCACCACCAACGGACCCGCCGGGCGCGGCGGGTTTACTGCGACGGCCATGTGCAGCGTGACCGACGAACCGCCGACCCTCCTGGTCTGCATGAACAGCCGGTCGGCGCAAACAGGTGTTTTCGTTGAGAACCGGCGTTTTTGCGTCAATGTGCTCACTCCGGAGCACAAGGATCTTGCCGCTTTCTTCGCAGGCCAGCAATCCGACATGGAGGCACGCTATGCTGCCGCCGACTGGGTCAGCCTGCCTTCCGGCAACCAAGCGCTCGCCGATGCAATCGTCTCCTTCGACTGCCGCCTCGTCGAGGCGCGACTGGTCGGCACGCACAATATCTTTGTCGGTGAGGTCGTGAATATCCGCTCCCGCAAGGACGGGCATGCGCTGCTGTACTTCGACCGCAACTATGTACATGTCCCGACACAGACCGGCAGTTTCGGCGGCTGATAGCCGCCGTGGGCGCCGACAACCCCGACCGGAATCGGGCATCCAGGCTGCATCATGCATTCCGGCGGTGGTCGGGCTTACCGAGATTCGCGTTGACAAAATTCCAAAATGGAGATTGCTTAACACGAGAATTATCTTGTCGATCAGGGGACAGGAGAGCTCGACGGTCTTTGGGAGGAGACTGCCATGCAGCATCTTGCGGAATTCGGGGCGTTGGTCCCCAAGCGATGGCCTGTGCATGCCCTCGATGAGTGGACCGCACACCTGAAATCCATCTGTGGAAACTTCAACCCGTGTCGCGCTGAACGCGCCGCGGTGACAGGCGGTGCGCGCATCATGGATGCCGGGGGGCTGGAACTGGCCCAGGTCGCCAATGACGTCGATACCATCCGCCGCGACATTGGCGATATCCGCACGGACTACGGCGAAAATCTCTTTCTGCTGCTGCAACTCGAAGGGACATGTGGAATCGAGCAGCGTGGACGGCAATCGATCATTGCGCCGGGTGATTGCATTCTGGTCGATAGCTCCACTCCCTCGATCTTTCATTTCGGGGGCCGTTTTTCCAATCACTTGTCGGTCCATCTGCCCCGTCAGCTCATCTTCGCCGACAAATCCGTGCGGGTCGAAGTTTCACGCAGGGTAGAGGCGGAAGACCCGATGTCAGGGATGCTCCGGGCGGTGGTGGCCAAGCTCCTGAAAACAGATGCAGGCGACAGGCGGGCTCGGCATCTGCGCGAACTTCTGTTCAGCGCCACGCGTCAGGCCTTTGCTTTTGACGGAGAATTCGACGAGCCGGTTTCTCTCGACAGCGCTGGCGGCCGGCTGGAGATAGTCCATATTTTGATCGACCGCCATTTGACAGATGAAGGCCTGACACCCCAATGGCTTGCCGACAAGGTCGGAATTTCGCTGCGCACCCTGCAGGACGATTTTTCAGCAGCCGGCACCACGGCGACATCCCTTATCCGTATGCGACGCCTTCATCTCGTCCACGAACAGCTGACGCAGATGAAGAACACCGCCAATGCGACCACCATCGCCGAGGTGGCCTATTCCGCCGGCTTTAACGACATTTCCTATTTCAACCGATGCTTCCGCAAAACGTTCGACTGCTCCCCGAAGGATATTCTGCAGCAGTGAGCCGAACTGCGCTTTTGTCCTATTCGGCCCGCGCCTGAATCCAAGACAGAAACGGCGACTTCGAATTGAATGCTCCTCAGAAATCGCTTTGGGAGGAGCTCGCATATGAAGCGCTACACGCTGTTCATTGGCGGCAAGCCAGTCGAAACCGCACGTCACGCCGATGTTGTCAATCCATCGACCGGGGAGGTTGTCGGCGGCATGCCTCTGGCCACACTCCAGGACCTCGATGCGGCCGTTGCGGAGGCGACGGCTGCATTTGAAGGCTGGCGGACGAAATCGGGCAAGGAGCGCGGCGATGCCTGCCGCGCCATTGCCGCAAAGATCGAGGAAAATTCGCAAGAGCTTGCACGCCTATTGACGCTCGAACAGGGCAAGCCGCTCAATGGACTTGGCTCCCGCTTCGAAATCGGTGGCGCCGTCGCCTGGACCCGCCATACAGCGGAAATCGAACTACCCGTAGAAGTGCTGCAGGACACGCCGGAAGGCCGTGTTGAGCTTCATCGGAAGCCTGTTGGCGTCGTTGGCTCGATCACGCCGTGGAACTGGCCGGTGATGATCGCCTGCTGGCATATCATTCCTGCCATCCGCGCCGGCAACACGGTCGTTATCAAGCCGTCACCCATGACACCGCTCTCGACCATCCGCCTGGTGGAATTGATGAACGCGGTTCTTCCTGCCGGCGTCGTCAATATCGTGACCGGCGAAAACGATATCGGCACGGCGATGTCCTCGCATGCCGGCATTGCAAAGCTGACCTTCACCGGCTCGACCGCCACGGGCAAGAAGGTGATGGCGAACGCCGTCGACACTCTGAAACGGCTGACCCTCGAACTCGGCGGCAACGACGCCGGCATCGTCCTTCCCGACGCCGTGCCGACGGAGATCGTCGAGGGCCTGTTTTGGGGGGCCTTCATCAACAGCGGCCAGACCTGTGCCTGCCTGAAGCGTCTTTACGTCCATGACAGCATTTATGACGCCGTATGTGAGCAACTGGCGGCCTATGCCGCTGGTATTGTCATCGGCGATGGCCTGTCGGAGCAGTCGATCCTTGGACCTGTACAGAACAAGATGCAGTTCGATATCGTCTCTTCCTACGTGGAGGATGCCCGTTCCAAGGGCGGCCGCGTCCTGACTGGCGGCAAAGCGAATGGCGGGCCGGGATATTTCTACCCGGTCACCTTGGTGGCCGATGTCGACCATGGATGTAAGCTCGTCGATCAGGAGCAGTTCGGACCCGCCCTGCCGATCATCCGCTATTCCGACCTTGCCGATGCAATCTCCAAGGCGAACGACAATCCGGCCGGCCTCGGTGGTTCGGTGTGGGGACGCGACATCGCCAAGGCAAAGCAAGTGGCAAGTCAGCTCGAATGCGGCTCCGTCTGGATCAACAAGCATGGCGCCATCCAGCCCAACGCGCCCTTCGGCGGCGTGAAACAGTCCGGCATCGGGGTCGAGTTCGGTGCCGAGGGGCTGAAGGAATTCACCACCATTCAAACTGTCTACTGCTGACATCAACTCTTTCAGGCGGACGACCTTCGATGGTGACCGCCTGTATTGGAGCACATCATGATCGAATTCGACTACATCATCGTGGGTGGCGGCTCGTCCGGCTGCGTGGTCGCAGCCCGGCTGTCGGAAAACCCGCAGAACAAGGTCCTGCTGATCGAAAGCGGAGCGCGCGATAGCGACAAGTTCATCCATATTCCCGCGACCTTCTTCAAGGTCATAGAGAAGGGCAAGGATGTCCATTTCTATGTGTCCGAGCCGGACAAGGGGCTGAATGGCAAGCCCAATGTCGTACCGCAAGGCAACGTGATTGGTGGCGGCAGTTCACTGAATGCCATGATTTACATTCGCGGCCAGCACCAGGACTACGACACCTGGGCACAGATGGGATGCCGTAACTGGTCCTATGACAAAGTGCTTCCGGTGTTCCGCGACGTCGAAGGCAACCAGCGCCTTTCGGGAGAGTTCCACGGAGCAACCGGCGAGCTCAAGGTTTCCGACCGCCGTTTCGGTCACCCCCTGTCCTGGGCATTTATTCGCGCGTCACAGGAGGCAGGCCTCCCCTACAACGAAGATTTTAACGGCCAGGTCCAGGAGGGGGTCGGCTTCTACCAGACCACCACCCACAATGGCAGACGTTGGAGCGCGGCGCAGGCCTTCCTGCGTGACGCAGAGAAGCGCGAGAACCTGACGATCCTGACCAGCACCCGCGTACACAAGATCCTTTTCGACGGCAGGAAAGCCGTCGGCGTGCTCGCCGAGAATGGCGTTGTCCACAAGGTCCGGCACGAGATTGTGCTGACGGCCGGGGCGATCGCAACACCGAAGATCCTGCAGCTCTCAGGCATAGGTGAAGCCGAACACCTGAAGAGCCATGGTATCGAGGTTGTCAGCAATTTACCGGGGGTCGGCGAGAACTATCAGGACCATCTCGAAGCCACCGTCCAGGCGGAGGTCAAGGATCCGATCTCGCTCTTCACCCAGGACAAGGGGCTGAAGGCGGCGGGCCACATGCTGCAATATATGCTGACCAAGACCGGGCTTCTGACTTCGAACGTGGTGGAATCGGGCGGTTTCGTCGATACCGCTGGCACAGGCCAGCCGGATATTCAGTTTCACGTGCTGCCGAGCTTCGTTGGCTTTGGTGAACGGACAGCCGAGCCTGGTCATGGCATTTCAATCGGCCCCTGCTTCCTCAGGCCGCAGTCACGCGGCACGGTCAAGCTGCGCTCTGCCAATCCCAAGGACACCGCGCTGTTCAACGCGAACTCCTTTTCCAATCCTGCGGACCTCGACACGCTCGTGCGCGGTGTCGAATGGGCGATCCGCATCACCGAGGCTCCGTCGCTTGCCCGGATCGTCAAGCGGCGGGTGCTGCCAAAGCCGGGTGTCGAAAAGGATCCGGAAGCGCTACGCGACTACATCCGATCGATTTCGAAGACGGTTTTCCATCCCGCGGGCACCTGCAAAATGGGAACGCCGGATGACCGTATGGCGGTCGTTGGCGAAGATTTGAAAGTCCGTGGCGTCGAAGGACTACGCGTCGCCGACGCATCGATCATGCCGACACTCGTTTCCGGTAACACCAACGCGCCCTGCATCATGATCGGCGAGCGCGCGTCTCGCTTCATACTTGGCAAGGATAAGGCCGCCTGAAGGAGGCAGTTATCCTCTATCGCTGATTTCAACGCTTCTTTGGGAGGAGAACGCATGAAAAGAACATCTCTATTTTTCGCGGCATCCACGGCCATCGTCGTTCTTGGCGGCAGCTCGGCTATGGCCGCGCCGCAATGCGGATTGAACAACGGGCAAAAGGCAACAGGCGAGCCGATCAAAGTCGGAGCCGTGGTCGGCCAGACCGGTCCCGACGACTTCTCGTCTTCGGCCGACGCGGCGCGCGCCTATTTCAACTGCGTCAACGAGAATGGCGGCATCAATGGGCGACCAATCGAATATCTGGTTGAAGACGACCAGTGGAATCCGGAAGTAGCGGGCCAGGTCGCGACCAAGCTGGTCAAGGACGAGGGCGTCGTGGCGCTCGTCGCCAGCGGCTCCTTTGTCGAGATGGCCGTCAACGCCAAGCTTTACGCAGATGAGGATGTGATGGCGATGGCTTCTGCCTGCGCGGTCGCTGAATGTTTCGAATCGAAGAATATCGTTTCGACTAACCAGGGCCCGCTGCCCTCAAGCGTCGGCGCTGCACAGTGGGCGGCTGCAAATCTCGGCTCGAAGAACGTTGTCTGCATCGGCCTCACCATTCCGTCGGTCGGCCCCTATTCCTGCGGCTGGACCGAGAAATACATGCAGTCCAAGGGACTTTCCGGCTCCAGCATTCTGCTCGATCCGGGCGCAGCGGACATGAACGCCTCGGTTCTGGAAACCGTTGCAAGTGGCGCTGACACCGTCCTTGTCAATCTGCCGGCCGGCATGGCCGCCGCCTATCTCAAAGCCGTCGAGGAACAGAACCTACGCGACAATTTCAAATGGATCTCTTCGACGCCGCTCTATGATACCGAGGTTCCCGCCATGCTCGGCACCTATTGGGACGGTGTCATGAACATCAACATCGAACTCACCCCAATTGACCGCACGGGTCCCGACGCCACCAACTGGCGCGCCGTCATGGACAAATATGCCCGTCCGCAGGACCCGCGCGACACGTTCAGCCAGTCGGGCTATCTCTCAGCGCGCTTCTTCACCGATGCACTTCTGAAGCTCGACCCGGCGAACATCGACCGCAAGGTTGTTTCGGAAGCAATCCGAGCGATCAAGAACGAGACCTCGGATTTGCTCTGCGGCCCCTACTACGTTGGCAATGCCGATCGGCACATGCCGAACCATGCCAATATGATGGTTCAGATCGCGGGTAGTGGCTTCACGGTGATCAGTGGCTGCGCCGACGTGGACAGCGCCTATCTCGATCCGGTTCGAGCCGCTGAAAGAGACCTTGGCATTACGAACTGATTGATCGGCGACACCATGAACGTCCTTGGCTTGTTCCTCGTATCCGGTCTTTCCGTCGGGGCGCTCTATGCGCTTGGCGGTGTCGGACTGGTACTCCTTAACCGCGCCACGGGCGTGCTCAACTTTGCCTACGGCGCCATGGGCGCCGCAGGTGCCATGACCGCCTGGCAGCTCCTCGAATGGAATTGGCCGGAACCGCTGGCCTGGGTGGCATGCGTGGGTATCGCGCTGGCGCTGTCGCTGGCGTTCGGTGGCTTGATCGCACCGGGCCTTGCCCGCCGCGAACCCATCGTCAAGGCGATTGCGACGCTCGGATTCGCGCTCGCACTTCTCGGTACAATGAACCTCCTATGGGTGGTCACCCCGCGCAAGCTGACGCTGACGTTCGATGGGCTGTCGGTGGCGATCCTCGGGCTCAGAGTAACCGGCACCCGGCTCCTTGCACTTCTCGTCGGCATTGGCGTGACTCTCGGCATGGGTCTCTTCCTCGCTCGCACCCGTGTCGGATTGATGATGCGCGCACTGGCCGACAACCGGCAGGTCGCGTCCATCCTCGGTGTGCCGGTCGGACGGGTCGAGACGATCGCCTGGGGCATCTCGGGTGTGCTTGCCGGCTTCACCGGCCTGATGTTCGCTACACTCGTGCGGCTTGATCCGGCGGTACTCACGTTCCTTGTCATTCCCATCATCGCGACCACCATCATCGGACGCCTCACCTCCATCCCGGCGAGCTTTGCCGCAGGCCTCGCGATCGGCGTACTGGAAAGCCTCCTTGCCCTCTACAAGCCGCTCGCGCCGTTTCGTGTTGCAACGCCCTTCATCGTCGCGATCATCGCCATGATGTGGCTTCAGCGCGGTCGCAGGCTGACTTTTGCCGGACAGGATTGAGCCCATGCAAGCAGCAACGAAACACCTCTCCGGAGCCGTTGAGCCCGATGCCGTGTCCAGCACCGGTTTCGTGCTCGGCCGCTATGTGCCGCAACTTTTCTTTACCTGTGCAGCCATTCTGCTGCCTTTCCTCGTCAACGCGCTCTGGCTGAAGGTGCTCACCGCCGTGGCGATCTATGCGCTGACGGCCGCAAGCATTGCGCTGCTCTATCGTCGACTTGGTCTTGTCTCTCTTGCTCAAGTGGCCCTCATGGGCTGCGGCGGGTGGGTGGCGCTCCGTTTCGCGCACGCCTTCGGCCTTCCTTTCGAGGTGAACCTCATGGCTGGCGGCATTTTCGCTGGACTGATTGGCATGATCCTCGCCTACCCGGCGCTGCGAATGCGCGGGCTTTACCTGGCGCTCATCACGCTGATGGCAGCGGGAGGCTTTGGCATTCTCATCAACGTCATCCAGTTCCCGAATGGCGGCGGGGGCCTTACCGGTTTCGAAGTGCGCGCGATCACATACATGCCCCGGCCAGTCATTGCCATCTCGGATGCGGCCTATTTCAGCTATTGTATGGTGGTTATCGCCTTCGGTTTTCTGCTCATAGACGTGCACGAGCGCGGCCGCGCTGGCCGCGGCTGGGCGCTCATCCGCAAAAGCGAGGCTTCCGCCATGGCGGCGGGCGTTAATGTCACACTCTACAAGGTCTGGGGGTTTGCCCTTTCCGGCTTTCTTGCCGGCGTCGCGGGCGCCCTTCTCGCCGGCAATCTGCAGCTTCTCGATGCCAGGTCCTTTCCGCCCGCGGAATCGGTGATGATCTTTGCACTGACCGTCGTCGGCGGCGCCTGGCATTGGTATGGGGCGGTCATCGCCGCCCTGCTCTATCGCCTCGTTCCCGCCTTCCTCAACGATCTGGGGCTGGATGGCAACGCGGCCTACATCATCTTCGGGCTTGCCCTGATCCACGCTCTGATAACCGCGCCCAAGGGTCTCGCCGGGCAATTGTCCGATGGCCTGAAACGGTTGGCCAGAAGGGGTCCCAACGCATGATCGCGATCGAAAACCTTACCGTGTCCTTCGGCGGCGTCACCGCGCTGAATGCCGTCACCGTCACGCTCGATCAGCCGGTTTGCGGCATCATCGGACCAAACGGCGCCGGAAAAACGACCTTCCTCAACGTAATATCGGGTTTCGTCGTGCCGCAAACCGGTTCGATCCGTGCGAACGATACGAATCTTCTTTCAATGAAGCCGCATGAGCGAGCCCGCTGGGGGTTGCGTCGCTCCTTCCAAAAAGAGCAGGTGGTGAATGAGTTGACCGTCGAAGACAACATCCGCGTCGTTCTTGATCCGCTTAACCTTTCGGGTCGCGAGCGCCGGGATGTGCTCGATACGGCCCTCGATTTCGTCGGGCTTCGGGGGATGCGGCACGCCTTGGCAGAAGGCCTGAACGCCTTCGAACGCCGCATGACCGAAATCGCGCGCTGCATCGCCGGGCGCCCGAGAGTGATCCTACTGGACGAACCGGGAGCCGGGTTTTCCCAGGGCGAGGTCGAGAAGCTCCGTCAGATCATCTCTGATATCCATGGGTTCAATGGAGCTATGGTCCTCTTGATCGATCACGATGTGGATCTCATCCAGGCTGTCTGCCAGGAAACGATTGTGCTCGACTTCGGCTCCCTGATTGCTGTCGGCGAGACGGCCTCAGTTCTCACGGATCCGAGGGTCCGCGCTGTCTATCTCGGTATGGAGGACGCATGAGCAGTTTTACGGTTCGCGACCTCTGCATAGATCGGGGCGGCAAACGCGTCATCGACCAGCTTACTTTCACGCTTGAAAGTGGCAGCATCACCGCCCTTCTCGGACCGAACGGCGCCGGCAAAAGTTCGCTTGTGCTGGCGCTTGCCGGGGTTATCCCCGTCGCCGGCGGGACATTCGCGATCGATGGCCTTGCCTTCGCCGGCAGGTCGCCCGACGTCGTCCGTGCCGCCGGCATCGCCGCCGTACCAGAAGGACATTGCGTACTCGCGGGCCTGAGCGTCGAGGACAATCTGAACGCGGCGGGTCTCCAGCAATCACAGAAAGCGGCGGCGAGTGCCGTCGAGGAGGTCTACACGATATTTCCGGAGCTGGCTGAACGCAAAAAACAACGCGCCGGCTCGATGTCCGGCGGCCAGCAGCAGATGCTGGCGCTTGGGCAAGGCCTTGTTGCGCGTCCGAAATTCATCCTTGCCGACGAGATGTCGCTCGGCCTTGCTCCGCTGATCGTCAAGCGACTGATGGGCGTTTTGAGCCGACTCGCCGATGACGGCGTGGGCGTCCTCCTGATTGAGCAGTTCACTGCGTTGGCCTTGAAACATTCCGAGGAGGCGCACGTGATGTCGCGCGGTCGCTTTACCTATAGCGGCTCGCCACGACCACTGCTGCTCGAACCGGAGATTCTACACAGAGCCTATTTGGCCTAAGGGCAGGGCAGCAACCCAGTTCACGTAAGCGCAATACCGATGCGCGGACATGCCTCGATGGTAGCTTGTGGAAGGGCTCGACGTCAGCGATCGAAGCTGACATCGAGCGCAACGGGCGCGCGAAACTCCCAGCCCGTGAACTGCACTGGCCCTCTGTCACGAAGGGCCATCTCCGGCTGGTTCTCGATCAGAGAACGCAATGCAACCGTGATCTGTTGGCGGGCGAACCAGCGGCCGGCGCAAAAATGATGACCGAATCCAAAGGCTGCATGCGCGCCTTCCGAACGGTGAATGTCGAAGCGGCCTGGATTGGTGAAACGGCTCTCGCAATGCGACGCCGACGCAAGGACTGCTGCGACGGCCTGACCAGCAGGAATGGTGACGCCGGCGATCTCGACCTCTTGCGTCGTCTCGCGCGTCTGCGTGCCGATGGGTGTCACCCATCGAAGCCCCTCATCGTCGGCCCTTGGCAGTAGCGTCGTCAAGTCGGCCTTGACCTCGGAAAATTGGCTGGGATTTTGAAGCAGCCCCGCCATGATCGAGCCAGCGCCGTGTCCCGGTTCCTGCATGCCTCCAAGTAGAAGCACTTTGAAAGTCGGCAGGAGGAAATCGACGGCGCGGACGGACCCCTCGGGCATGCCGTCGTGCAGCATATGCGACAGAGCGGAATCGTCCGGTTCGGCGATGAGACGCTCCATGATCGGCGTCACAGCTTGCGTGATTTCCGCACTCACGGCATCGGCAATGTTCTGACGCTCTGGATCGCATTCGAAATTGATCGCCCATTGTGCCAGCCCAAAGAACCAGCGTCGCAGCGTTTCGAGATCGACGTCCTGCAAGCCGAGTGAACGGCTCAGGCTCAGAATGGAGACGGGCTCAAAGTAGTCCGACATCAAATTGCCGCCCTTTTGTTCGCGCAGGTTGCCAGACACTGCTGCGCGATGGGAAGCACGAGATCGTCCATATAGGCGGCGACGCGCTTGGGATGGTATTTGGGGTCGACGCCGCTGCGCAGGTTCTTATGAACCGCCCCAACTGAGGTCAGGATGGTCGGTTTGCCCCAGGTGCGGTCCAGCGGCGAACTGCCAACCTCCGCGGTGATGGTCCGGGCTTTTCGACACGAATTCGACGTCTTTGAAGCGTGTTACGAACCAAAGGTTCACGGCAGGGAGATAGGCGACCGGCGCCTCGCTGCGCAGCCGCGCGTAGATAGGATAAGGATCTCTTTCCAGTCCCTCGACCGTGACCTCGCTTGCAAACGTCATATCCAGGCCTCCCCTCCCTTGAAGGTCGCTTCGATGCTTTACAACTGGATCCACGCCGTCTTGAGATTGTGGTACTTGTCCAACGCGTGCAGCGACTTGTCATGACCGTTGCCGGATTGGCGGACTCCGCCGAGCGGAACGGTATTGTCGGCGCCGCCATAGGTGTTGACATGGACGAGACCCGCCTTGATGCCGCGCACCATGCGATGGGCGCGTGACAGATTGGCGGTCCACACCGCCGACGCCAGTCCGAAAGGTGTCGCATTGGCGATGCGCAGCGCTTCGGCTTCGTCCTTGAAAGGAATGACGGAGAGGATCGGGCCAAAGACCTCTTCCCTGGCCAGCGTCATGTCCGGTGTCACGTCGAAGACGGTCGGCTGCATGTAGAAACCGCCGCTCTCTTCCAGAATACGACCGCCACCGGTTCTGAGCCGTGCGCCTTCCGACAGCGCCTGCCCGGCGAAGGCAAGATCCTTCTCAAGCTGGATTTCGCTCGATATCGCACCGGATTCGGTTGTCAGCAAAAGGGGATCGCCAACCTTGATCTTTGCGGCTATCGCCGAAATTCGTTCGGCAAATTCCTCATGGATAGATCGCTCGACCAGGAGCCGCGAGCCGGCGACGCAGACCTGCCCCGAATTGCGAAAGAGGCCGTAGGCGGAAATTCTGGCCGCCTGCTCGAGGTCCGGCGCATCGGCAAAGATGATGTTGGGCGACTTGCCGCCCAGTTCGAGGTAGACGCGCTTGAGGTTGGAGCGCGCCGAATATTCGAGCAGCCGCCTGCCGATACCGCCGGAACCTGTGAAAGCCAGGACGTCGATGTCGCCATGCAGGCCGATTGCCTCGCCGGTGACGGCGCCGCGGCCGGTGGCGATGTTCAGCACACCGTCCGGCAATCCGGCCTCCGCGCAAAGGGCGGCAAGTTTCAGCAATGTCAGGGATGCCCCTTCCGCAGGCTTCAGGACGACGGAATTGCCGGCCGCCAATGCTGGGGCGATCTTCCACGCGCCGATCATCATCGGGAAATTCCACGGTACGATGGCAGCCACGACGCCGACCGGCTCGCGGTGAACGAGTCCGAGAACGCTCTCCGGCGTCGGCGCGATTTCGCCGTAGACCTTGTCCACGGCCTCGGCGTAATAGCGGAAGGTCGCCGCGGCGCTGCCCGGCTCCGCCTTCAGCGCCATGGTGATTTCCGTGCCATTGTCGCGTACGCCGAGCACGGCGAGTTCCAGCGCATCGCGCTCGATCAACTCGGCGACGCGCAGCAACACCTTTTTACGTTCGCCGGGCGCGGCCTTCGACCAACTGCCCTTTTCGAACGCGGTCCGTGCCGCTTTGACGGCAAGATCCACGTCTTGCGCGCTTGCGTCAGAGATTGTCGTCAGCTTCTTTCCGTCTATCGGCGAGATGACATCCATCGCACCGCCTCTGACAGGTTCTCGCCATGCTCCGCCGATGAACAAAGACTGCGGTGCGACCTGAAGCGTCCGGAGTTGATCGATCCTGTTCTGCATCTCAATTCCCCATCAATGAACAATGGCGGGCGAAGCGCCCG
>UCMT01000028.1 GCA_900473795.1 Hyphomicrobiales bacterium
ACCTTCTCCCCGCAAGCGGGGGGAAGGAAGACAAACCTCAGAAGAAACCCAGTGCCTTCGGGCTGTAGCTCACCAGCATGTTCTTGGTCTGCTGGTAGTGATCGAGCATCATCTTGTGGGTTTCGCGGCCGATGCCCGACTGCTTGTAGCCGCCGAAGGCCGCATGGGCCGGATAGGCGTGGTAGCAGTTGGTCCAGACGCGGCCGGCCTGGATGTTGCGGCCGAAATTGTAGCAGCGATTGGCGTCGCGGCTCCACACGCCCGCGCCGAGGCCGTACAGCGTATCATTGGCGATCTCGAGCGCTTCGGCATCATCCTTGAAGGTGGTCACGGAGACGACGGGACCGAAGATTTCCTCCTGGAAGATGCGCATCCTGTTGTGGCCCTTGAACACCGTGGGTTTGACGTAGAAGCCGCCGGCGAGCTCGCCTTCGAGCGTATTGCGCTCGCCGCCGATCAGCACCTCGGCGCCTTCCTGGCGGCCGATATCCAGATAGGACATGATCTTTTCCAGCTGCTCGCTCGAAGCCTGGGCGCCGATCATCGTTGTCATGTCGAGCGGGTTGCCCTGCTTGATCGCCGCGACACGCTTGACCGCCTTTTCCATGAAGCGGTCGTAGATCTTCTCGTGCACCAGCGCGCGGCTCGGGCATGTGCAGACCTCGCCCTGGTTGAGCGCGAACATCGCGAACCCTTCCAGCGCCTTGTCGAGATAGTCGTCGTCCTCGGCCATGACGTCGGCAAAGAAGATGTTCGGCGACTTGCCGCCCAGCTCCAGCGTCACCGGAATGAGGTTCTGGCTGGCATACTGCATGATCAGCCGGCCGGTCGATGTCTCGCCGGTGAAGGCCACCTTGTTGATGCGCGGATTGGTGGCGAGCGGCTTGCCGGCTTCGAGGCCAAAGCCGTTGACGATGTTGAGCACGCCCGGCGGCAGCAGGTCGCCAACCAGTTCGATCCAGACGAGGATCGAGGCTGGCGTCTGCTCGGCGGGCTTCAGCACGACGCAGTTGCCGGCGGCAAGCGCGGGCGCAAGCTTCCACGCAGCCATCAGGATCGGGAAGTTCCAGGGAATTATCTGGCCAACGACACCGAGCGGTTCATGGAAGTGGTAGGCGATGGTGTCGTGGTCGATCTCGCCGATCGAACCCTCCTGGGCGCGAACGCAAGACGCGAAATAGCGGAAGTGATCGATGGCGAGCGGCATGTCGGCTGCCATGGTTTCGCGCAGAGGCTTGCCATTGTCCCAGGTCTCCGCGCGCGCCAGCAGCTCGATATTGTCTTCCATCCGCTGGGCGATCTTCATCAGGATATTGGCGCGCTCCGTCGTCGACGTGCGGCCCCATTTGTCCTTGGCGGCATGGGCCGCGTCGAGCGCCAGCTCGATATCGGCGGCTTCGGAGCGCGCGATCTGGCAGAGAACGCCGCCCGTCACCGGGGTCGTATTGTCGAAATAGCGGCCGCTCACCGGCTCGCGCCACGCGCCGCCGATGAAGTTGCCGTATTTCTCCCTGAACGAGTTTTCGACGATTTTCTGATGCAACATGTGATTTCTCCTCCTGAAACAGACTCCAACAATCTGCTGAGAGGAAAGGTGCGCCGGAACGGTTCACGCGGATAGAGAGGCGACACGTGCCGGGGCGGCCGAGTGTCTCAGATGTGCGACATCTGAATAACGCGAAACATGCTGCAGCGCAGCAGTGGGAACCGCGCAGGCGTCCGGCCGGTCAGTTGATCGAGAGCTTCTTCATTTTCCGGTAGAGCGTTGCCCGACTGATGCCAAGTGTATCGGCCGCCTGAGAGACATTGCCATTGGTGCGCGACAGGACACGGCGCAGCGCCGCACGCTCGGCATCGAAAAGATCCTCGCCCTGCCCCGCGGGCACCTCATCGAGCACGTCGGCGGCTGGTACGCCGGCGGCAATGCGCCGGTCATCGAGATTGAGGCGGAGACGCGCCGCCCGGGTCGCTCCAAGCACGAGGTCATCGCGGTCGATCGCAAGCAGCGCCGGGCTGCTCTTGCCGTCGGCAGGGACCAGCAGGATGCGGGCGCCGTTGAAGGCGCGGCGGAAGAGGTTGGCCTCGATCCGGGCTGCGGCATCGCGCACCGCCTGGGACATGAGCAGCATGGCCATTTCGCCGGCATCCTCCCGGCAGGTCGAGATGTCGATGGCGGCAGCAACCCGGCCGCAATGGTCGCGGATCGGTGCGGTCGAGCAGATAAGGCCGGTGTTGCAGCTGAGGAAATGCTGGTCGCGCTGGATGACGACGGCGCGCTCGTCGGCGATCGCCGTGCCGATGCCGTTGGTGCCGACGCTCGCCTCGCTCCAGACGGTGCCGGACCAGAGGCCAAGCCCGCGAAAATCCTTGTCGTCGCCGGCAGCGCCGCGGCGTTCGAGGGCAACGCCGTTGCCATCCGTCAAAAGCAGGCAGCAGCCAGCCCTGCCCACCGTTGAAAACAACCGGTCAAGTTCACCCTGCGCTTCTTCGATCAGATGCCCGGACGCCTCCCGCGCTGCGCGAAACTCGCGTTCGGACAGGCGCTGCGGCGCGCGAGCCTCCTCCGGAGAAAGGCCATGCACGGTCAGGCAGCGGCGCCAGGATGCCGCGACAGGCGAGCTGGCCGCGGCCGACGCATGGTGTGCGACGGCGTGAACATGATCCGAATGATTCATCGGCTCTCCTCCCTGAGGGCTGACGCTGATGCAACTATAGGCATATTCGGCGAAACGTCCACTTCGACAAAGGTCAAGGGCAAAACCGGACAGGATCGCAGCCGCCGCTTCGCCGGCAGCGTGCTCTTGCATGAACATGACGATGTGATAGGGCAGTTTACCCCGTTTACCTCCAAGCTTTCATGGTCCCCCGCGCGATGCTTCGTGAATTCTCGCTCCAGAGCCTTTTCATGGGCCTGCTTACCGCCTTTGTCGGTTTCGCCAGCTCCTTTGCCGTCGTGCTGCACGGCTTGACCGGTGTCGGGGCAACGGAGGCCCAGGCAGCGTCGGGACTGATGGCGCTGTCGGTGTCGATGGGGCTGTGTGCAATCATGCTCAGTGTTGCGACGCGGCTGCCGGTCAGCATCGCCTGGTCGACGCCAGGGGCGGCGCTGCTTGCCAGTTCCGGGGCGGTGGCGGGCGGCTTCAACACGGCTGTCGGCGGCTTCCTGATCTGCGGCGTGCTCATCATCCTCGCCGGCCTGTGGAAACCGCTCGGCCGTGCGGTGGCGGCAATTCCCACGCCGCTCGCCAATGCCATGCTGGCGGGTGTCCTGATCGGGCTCTGCTTCGCGCCGGTCAAGGCGATCGCCTTCAATCCGCTGTTCGGCCTTCCGATCGTTCTCGCCTGGGTCATCGTCGGCAGCGTCAACCGGCTGTTTGCGGTCCCCGCGGCCCTGCTCGCCTTCGTTCTGGTGCTCGCCTTCGGCGTCGACATGCCGGCCGATGCCATGGCGCGCGTATCGGCGACGCTCATCCCGCATGTCGAATGGGTCAGCCCGAGCTTTACCCTCGCCGGCCTCGTCAGCATCGCGCTGCCGCTGTTCATCGTCACCATGGCCTCGCAGAACATTCCGGGCATCACCGTGCTCAAGGTCAACGCCTATGAGCCGCAGCCCGGGCCGCTCTTCACGACGACGGGCATCTTTTCCATCCTGAGCGCTCCCTTCGGCGGCCATGCGGTCAATCTCGCCGCAATCACCGCAGCCATGTGCGCGGGCGAGGATGCGCATCACGATCCGTCCCGGCGCTACTGGTCGGCAATCATCGCTGGCGCTGGATATATCGTCTTCGGCCTGCTCGCCGCGGCCGTCACCGCCTTCGTCAGCCTGGCACCGCCGATCCTCATCCAGGCGGTAGCGGGTCTCGCCCTGATCAGTGCCTTTGCCGGCTCGGCCATGGCAGCCTTCAAGGAGCAGGACAGCCGCGAAGCCGCAGCCGTCACGTTTCTGGTAACGGCCTCCGGGGTCAGCTTTGCAGGGATTTCAGGTGCCTTCTGGGGGCTGCTGGCCGGCGGTCTCATGCTCGCACTCGCCCGGTTCACCCGATCGCGCGGGCGCTAAACGGCGCGGTCAGGCCGCCGCTGCGGAACCATCCCGAACCAGTACTTCTTCCGCATTCCTTGAAGCAGCCACAACGGCGGGAGCGCTGTTGACCACATGCTCGATCTGGCCGATCGGCATCGGCTTGCCGAACAGATAACCCTGAACCTGGAGGCAGCCTTCACTGCGGAGAAACTCCATGTGTTCCTCGCTCTCGACGCCTTCGGCAAGGACCGGAATATCGAGGCTTTGCGCGAGGATGATGGTGGAGCGCACGATCGCAGCTGAATGCCGATTGCGCGTCACGCCATCGATGAAGGCGCGGTCGATCTTGATCTTGTCGAACGGAAAGTTCTGCAGGGTTGAGAGCGACGAGTAACCTGTACCGTAGTCGTCCATGGCAATCTTGACGCCAAGCCCTTTCAGGCGACGGATGATATTCAGCGCGTGTTTCTGGTCGGCAATAATCCCCGACTCCGTGATTTCAAGCTCAAGGCGGGACGCATCGAGGCCGGTCTCGACAAGAATTTCGCCCACGCGGGCCGGGAAGTTGGCATCGGCAAGCTGAGCCGGCGCAACATTGACGGCAATCTTGATCGGATTTGCCCAGGACGCCGCCTGCCGGCAAGCCGTCAGCAGCACCCAGTCTCCCAGTTCGTGAATGAAGCCGTTCTTCTCGGCGACCGGAATGAACTCCGCAGGCGGCACCATGCCGCGCACCGGATGATGCCAGCGCAACAGAACCTCGAAGCCGATGACATCCCGGGTCAGCGAATTGTTCTGGTATTGATAATAGAGTTCGAATTCGTTGCGCTCGATACCCAGGCGCATATCCATGGCGAGAACACTGCGGTTGCGGGCGGCGTCGTCCATCGAAGGCTCGTAGACCCGTATGGAATTCGACCCGGCTGCCTTGGCGCGATACATCGCAAGATCTGCCTGGGCGAGAAGTTCCTCCTGATCGCGGGCATCGACCGGAAACAGCGAAATGCCGACGCTGGTCCCGACCAAGAGGGTCCTGCCCTGCCACTCGACCGGCTTGACGATTTCGGCGATCAACCGTGAAGCAAAAGCCTTGACTTCCTGCTTCACGAAGACATTGGAAGTGAGAGCTATGAACTCGTCACCGCCGATGCGGGCAATGAATTCACCCTCGCCCAGAACCTTGGACATGCGCTCGGCGATGGCGCGCAGAACGGCATCGCCGGCCGCATGCCCGTGCACGTCGTTGACATCCTTGAACCGGTCGAGGTCGAACGAAAGAACCGCCACGCCGGCCGTATCGTCCTTCTGGCGCCGGATGATGTCATTGAGATGCTCGCCGAAAGCGACGCGGTTGGGCAGGCCCGTCAATGGGTCATGAAGCGACAGATGCCGAAAGCGCTCTGCCGCCAGATTGCTGGAATGCAGATCGATGATGTAGGTCGAGGCACCGAGACCGAGCATCAGGCAGATCATGGCGAGAACCATGACGAGCAGCAGGTTGTCTGGAATAAGGGCGGCGGACGGCTGGATCATCGGGTCGGGATGAACGGTCAATGCGGTCATGCCGGTGAAATGCATGCTGACGATCGCAAGGATCAGGGCAAGTGCGCCGCCGTATTTGCAGAAGCGCGTTACCGGACGGGCGATCCGGCTGGTGGCGATGGCGCCGAAACCGATTCCGAGAATGATCGAAGCCAGAGAAAAGCCGAAGTCCCATTCCATGCGGCCGGAAATCTGATAGGCCGCCATGCCCATATAATGCATGATGGCGATGCCTGCGCCCAGGATGGCACCGCCGAGTTCGATCGTCGGGCCGGTCTTGCGCATCGCGGTCACGAACAGGCCGAGCGTGGTAATGCCGATCGCGGCACCCAGCGAAGATAATGTCAGAATCGGCTCATAGGCGTGCCGCAGCGACGACCTGTAGCTCAGCATCGCAATGAAATGGGACGTCCAGATGGTCGAGCCGCCGATCGCTCCGCTCATGAACAGCCAGTTCAGCTTCTGCACGCCGGCGGTGCGCCTGACACGCTGATAGAGCCGCAGAGTCAGAACGGAACCGAGAATGCACACCAGAGCGGCAAGCACGAGCAAGCCGTAGTCATGATCGACTGCGACACAGGAAAGAATCTTGAGCATCGGACACCTGTTTTAAGCGTGCGGCACCGTGTCAGGTAAACACTAAGAGAGATTAACGTGGTCTGGACTTGCTCGCAGCACGGTTATCAAGCCCTAAACGATGCGGCGCGCAGCGTGCGCAAGCGAAGGTAGCCACTTTCGGGCGAGTGCTCCGGCAAAACCGGCTCTTGCTTGCATTTTACGGCGTTCTCGGTTATGGACGCGCGTCCGCGCAGACACCCTTGGAGGCAAACGCGGATGAGGCGGTCAAAGGCCTCGGTTCATCCTGTCTTTATAGTAAGCGGATGAGCTCTCCAAAAACACCAGAAAGGTACTGCCATGAGCCACGCATCCTACGAGCTCAAGGCCGAAACGCGCGAACGGGTTGGTAAGGGGTCCTCCCGTGAACTTCGCCGCAACGGTCTTATTCCTGCTGTCATCTACGGCGACAAGCAGGCTCCGATTTCCATCGCCCTTTCCACGAAGGAAGTCACCCAGAGAATTCACGCCGGTGGTTTCATGACCACGATCGCCACCATCGAGGTTGGCGGCGAGAAGATCCGCGTCCTGCCGAAGGACTACCAGCTGGATCCGGTCCGTGACTTCACCATGCATGTCGACTTCCTGCGCGTGTCCAAGGACTCCAAGGTCACCGTTGAAGTTCCGGTTCACTTCGTCAACGAAGAAAAGTCCCCGGGCCTCAAGATCGGCGGCGTTCTCAACATCGTTCGCCACGAAGTCGAAGTGTTGGTTTCCGCCGACGACATTCCGGAATTCCTGACAGCCGACCTCTCCGGCCTGAAGGTCGGTGACGGCATCCACATCTCGAACATCAAGCTTCCGAAGGGCGTGACCCCGGTCATCGCCGACCGCGACTTCACGATCGCCACCATTGCCACCCCGGCCGGCGGCGTATCGGAAGCAGAAGAAGAATCCGCGTCCGAATAATCGGCGCTTTCAAAGCTCGATCGACGACCCGTCCCATTTCCCATGGGGCGGGTTTTTTGTTGCTCGCCGTCAGCGGCATCGTTTTTGGCCCGCAACCACAACTAAACTTTTTATCCTGCGATTTCAGTAACATTTAAGACTTTCGTGATGTGTTGTCGTCGGGGGATTGCTCCGGCTTCAGTGTACGAGAATCCGAATGGGACGCGAGACTAGCAGCACGATCGGGTGCATCGGATGATGCATTCTGTCGAGAACCGATTTATTGCCATTGTCTGTGGCGCGATGCTTATGTTCGTCGCCCCTCTCATCGTGCTTTTCCTGACCCTGTCATCGGAGCGCGTCGCCCGCGAACGGCTGCAGAACACGCAGATCCTGCTGGAGGCCGGTGCCCAGGCACTTGGCAAGCCGCTTTGGGATTTCGATCGCGACGGGGCCGAGCAGATCGCAAAATCTCTGAGCGCCAATGCCGACGTCCTTTGCGTGCACATCAAGGACAGCTCCGGAACCATCTCCGTACACATTCCCCCCGTTCCCGTCGATCCGAACGTGCCGCACAAGACCCTCTCAAAGGAGATCTTCTACCATTCGCAGGATGGCCAAAGGTCGGTCGGCACAGCGGAAATCTGGGTGGCAGCGCCCGGCCTGCTGTCGCGCTTCAGCAAGGACGAACTCACCGTCTTTGCCATTCTGGTTGTCGCTGTCGGCGTGGTTTTCGCCTCCGCGATCCTCGGAAACCGTATCACCGTGATCCGGCCGCTGATGCGCCTGACAGCTGCCATCGAAGCGACACGGCGGCTCGGCTCCCGCCACCATGTCGACTGGACGTCGGACGATGAAATGGGCACACTCGCCCATAATTTCAACGAGATGCAGAGCGATCTGGAGCGCGAGGAGAAGGAACTGAAGCTCGCGCATGTCCGCGCGACGGATATCTACAATCTGACGCCTTCCATGCTGTTCTCGCTCGATGCCGACAACTGCCTCACTGCGGTCAGCGACTATTGGCTGATAGCAACCGGTTACAGCCGCGATCAGGTCATCGGGCGTACCTTCACGGATTTCGTCGACGACCACTGGCATGAGACCTATCGGGCCCGCCGCAGCAACGGCAATGCCACGCATGCCAATATCTGTGAAGTCACCGTGCCGTTCATCAAGGCGAACGGCGAGACCATGACGGTTCTCATCCTCGAGATGAAGAGCGCCACCGGCGACGAGCACGGCTGTCTCTCGCTCTCCGTCATGACCGACGTTACGGAACTCAAGCAAGCCGAAAGCCGCAATCACGCTCAGGCGATTACCGATCACCTGACCGGCCTTCTCAATCGCCAGGGCTTCGAGGCAGCGTTGGACGACGCCATTCGCAACGCCGACGAGACCGTGACGCAACTGGCCTGCATCTTCATCGATCTCGACCGTTTCAAGTGGATCAACGACAATTTCGGCCATGCCGCCGGCGACGAGGTGCTGCGCCAGGTCGTTGCCCGCATCCGTACCACTTTGCGTCCGGAAGACACGATGTCCCGTCTCGGCGGCGACGAATTCGCCATTCTCGTCAATGCCGAGCAAGTCGAAGCCCTGGCGAGCGAGATCGGCGACCGCATCTGTGCCATACTGCGCGAGCCGATCCTCGTGGAGGGGGCGGAACTTTCGGTGAGCACCAGCATCGGCATCGCGCTTTACCCCGATCACGCGGCCAACGCGGCGGAATTGCTCCTGAAATCCGACCTGGCGATGTACGCCCGCAAGCGTGACGGCAAGAACGGCATGCTCGTCTTCGACACCAGCATGCTCGACAGCGCCCGCGAACGTCATGAAATGGAGCAGAATATCGAGGCGGCACTGAAGGAGGACTGGTTCGAGGCCTATCTGCAGCCGATCGTCAGTCTCGGTGACGGCCGTATTGCCGGGTTCGAAGCGCTGATGCGCCTGAACCATCCGGAAAAAGGCATCCTGTCTCCCGCCAAGATTATCGGCATCGCCGAGGAAAACGGATCGATCGCCCGCGTTGGTGAGCGCGTGCTGGAGAAAGCAATCGGCCATCTCGCTCGTCTGACCCAGCTCGAAGGCGCCGATACGACCTATCTCGCGATCAACTTCTCACCGCTTCAGTTCACGGAAACCCTGCCGCACAAGCTCGCGGCGCTGCTTCTGAAACACCACATCTCCCCTGCCCGCATCGTCATCGAGATCACCGAAGCCGTGCTGATGCTCGACAATCCGGACGTTCATGCGGTGTTGAAGCAGCTCAGCGAATTCGGCTGCCGCATCGCGCTCGACGATTTCGGAACGGGCTATTCCTCGCTCAGCTATCTCAACCGCTTCCCCGTCGATATCGTCAAGGTCGACCAGTCCTTCACCCGCTCGCTCAGCACCGGGACCGCCGATGTTCGCCGCAAGAGCCGGATGCTGATCAAGGGCATCCGCACCATTTCCCATCAGATGGGCTGCACCGTCGTTGCCGAAGGCATCGAGACGAAGGAACAATGGGAGCTTCTGCGCAAGCTTGGACTTGACTACGGCCAGGGTTATCTTTTCAGCCGACCGATGCCGATTGAAAACATGTTGCTCATGTTGGAAATGGAATCGGAAGCTAAGGCCACCAACCGCGCATGACGAAAACGGAAGAAAAACGGATATGAAACAATTCGCCTTCGCGCTCTTTTTTCTCCTGTCGGGGACGGCGCATGCCGAGACGCTCCGATTGCTGACCGAGGAATATCCACCCTATAATTTCAGCGAGAACGGCGCTGTCAAAGGAGCGTCGGTCGAGCAGGCCGAACTGATGATGAAGGCGCTCGGCACGGAATATTCTCTCGAAATCTTGCCCTGGGCGCGTGCGCTGTCTCTGACGGAGAACCAGCCTTGGACCTGCCTGTTTACCACCGGCCACGACGAGGAGCGTGACAAGCGTTTCAAATGGGTGGAACCCCTGCTCGCCGACCGCATGGTGATGGTGCGCAAGGCGGGATCCGGCGTCAATCCTTCCAATATCGAGGAAGCCAAGCGCTTCACCGTCGGCACACAGCGCGATGACTTTTCCGCCAATTATCTCAAAAAGCACAGCTTTCCGAAGATCGATCTCGCCGCCGACATGGAGACGACGGAGAAGAAGCTGCTGAACGGCCGCATCGACCTGATGATGACGTCCGAAAAGACCTTCGAGACGATGCGCGATCAAGGCCAGCCGCTTGAATCCGCTCTCCTGCTGGAGGGCAAACTGTATGGCCTTGCCTGCAATCTCAACCTGTCGGACGAGCTCATTGCAAAAATGCAGGCAGAACTCGACACATTGATTGCCAACGGCACCCAGGACCGCATTTTCGCCAAATACGGCCTGCGAGCGAACCGATAGCGGATCACAGGCGGCATCCGCGCCAGATGGCAAATAACGGGTTGTCTGTGGTAAACAGTTGACTTGCGCGCTCCGACGCGGTGCAAGACAGCTCTGTCCGACTGGTAGAGATATTTCCATGCTGATTTTCGCAGGGCTCGGCAATCCTGGCCCCCAATATGCAGGCAACCGCCACAATATCGGTTTCATGGCCGTCGACGCGATCCAGCGGCGGCACGGTTTTTCGCCCTGGTCCAAAAAGTTCAAGGCGCTGATCTCGGAAGGCGAGATCGGCGGTGAACGCGTGCTTCTGATGAAGCCGCAGACCTTCATGAACCTGTCTGGCGAGGCGGTCGGCGAAGCCATGCGCTTCTACAAGCTGGAGCCGAAGGACATCCTGGCGATCTATGACGAACTCGACCTCATTCAGGGCAAGGCCCGGATCAAGACCGCGGGTGGCCATGGCGGCCACAACGGCATCAAATCGCTCGACGCCCATTGCGGCAAGGACTATCGCCGCCTGCGGCTCGGCATCGGCCATCCCGGCTCGAAGGAACAGGTACACAACCACGTGCTCGGCGATTTCGCCAAGGCCGACCGCGTCTGGCTGGAACCTTTGCTCGACGCGCTCGCCGACAATGCGGCGATGCTGGTCAAGGGCGAGGATTCGCAGCTCCTGAACAAGCTGGCGCTCGCCACCGGAGCCAAACCGGAGCCGGAGCCGGCACCAGTCAAGCCCGCCGGAAAGTCGCATATCCGCCAGGCCCGCAACAGTGCCCAGCCGAAAACGCTGCCGACAACCGGACCGATGGCCGACATGCTGAAGAAGCTGTTCGGCAACAAGGGCGAATAGCCGGTGGCGGCCGGTAACTTCGCCATCCGGCCTGCGAAGGCTAGCGACCTATCCGGGCTGCTCGCGCTCTACCGGCAGCTCAATGCCGACGATCCGGCGCTCCCTTCCGGTCTTGCCGCCGAAAGGTTCGCCGAGATACTGGCTCATCCCGGCATGACGGTCTTCATCTCCGTTTCGGCAGAAACGATCACGTCGTCGGTGGCGCTGAGCATCATTCCCAACCTCACCCGCGGCGGCAAGCCCTATGCGCTGATCGAAAACGTCGTGACCGACGCCCGGTTTCGCAAGCGCGGCCATGCCGGGGCGCTGATCCGGCACGCCTTTGGGCACGCCTGGCAGAAGGGCTGCTACAAGGTGATGCTCCTGACCGGCTCGCAAGACCCGGCGACGCTGAAATTCTATGAGGGCTGCGGCTTCGTGCAGAGCAAGACGGGTTTTCAGATCAGGCGGCCGACCGGCATCTGACTACTCCTCCGGTTCGGTCGTGAACATCAGCGGAAACCCCGCCTCCTTGCCGAGATCGGTCGCCTCCTTGGCCTTGCTCTCGGCTATATCCTTCGCGCAGACGACGATGACACACACCCCGAGCTTGTGCGCGGTCATCATCATCCGGTAGCCGGTCTCCTCGCTCATCCGAAACACCGCCTTCAACACCATGATGACGAATTCGCGCGGCGTATAGTCGTCGTTGAGAAGAATAACCTTATAAAGCTTCGGCCTCGCCAGCTTCGGCTTGGTCTTCGTTTTCGGCTTGAGGGTGGTGTCGTTGTCACTCATCTGGATATCCTCTCAAAAAACAAAGAGGGCCGGCGGAGGATGATTTCAATCCGGCGATATTTGCACCGCCGGGAACGCCGTTCAAGTACGGGCCGCTGTGGCAACGATGACACGGCCGGCAGTTTACACCCGCAGGCGCATTCGCGAAGGGTTGCAACCCATGCGGTTTCGCGTATACCGCGGCCAGATTTTATCGAGACAGGGAGCCGACAATGATTGCAGTCATTTCAGCATGCCCCTCAGGGGCACAGGCCTAGTCAGCGTATTCGCTGCCGAGGGCCAAGGCGCCGGCCATTTGGCCGGACGATTTACCCTGTCTTCGGAAGATCTCCATGGGCAATTCCATAAGGGACGCTGGTCCCGACAACGCAGTGCGCGGCATCTCCGCGGCTGTGTCTCACTACTTCACGGCCAAATCCTGGATCGAGGGTTCGGCACTTCAGCAACTGGCTGACCTGGCAGAACTGCCGGGCATGCTTTCCATCGCCGGTTTTCCGGATCTTCATCCCGGCAAATACGGTCCCGTCGGTATGGCGGCGCTTTCGACCCGGCTTTACCCGCAACTGATCGGCAACGACATCGGCTGCGGCATGGGCTTTTTCGAGCTCGACCTGCCGCTGCGCAAATTCAGGATCGACAAGGCGGCAGACGCCATGCGGCAACTCGAAGCGCCGGCTCTAGACCAGCCGGAGAGGACTGCAGCGGGTGATGCACGCTCGCTGATCGCCACCGCAAACCCGTTCGGCACGATCGGCGGCGGCAATCATTTCTGCGAAATCCAGGCGGTCGAAGACCTGCTCTGCCCCGAAGCGTCCATGCATCTGGACAGGCAGAAAATCTACCTGCTCGTTCACTCCGGATCGCGCAATCTCGGTGCGAATGTCTTTGCCGATACGCTCGCAGCCACCCCTTCCCTCGCGGACGGCCTCGATTCGTCGTCGGATGCGGGCATCGGCTGGCTGCGGCTTCACGATCTCTGCGTCGACTGGGCCGCGATCAATCGGCAAGTCATCGCGGATCGCGTCGCAGCACTTCTTCGCGCCGATGTCCGGCTGGTCGCTGATGTCCCGCACAATCTCGTGCGCGCCACGGCGGAGGGCTTTGTTCACTACAAGGGTGCAGCCGCGGTGACACAGGGCAGCATCGCGCCCATCGCCGGATCGCGGGCAAGCCTCAGCTATATGGTCGAACCGCTTGCGGGGGCAGCAAGCTCCCATTGGGCGATCTCGCATGGTGCCGGACGCAAATACGACCGGCGCAACATGCATGGGCGCACCGGCAACACCCGCAGCGAACGCGAGGGGCTGTTGCGTAATGCCTGGGGCGGCATCGCCATCTGCGACGATCGCCGGCTCGCGGTCGAAGAGGCAGCCGGCGCCTACAAGAATGCCGCCCAGGTGGTGGACGACCTGGCAGGCCATGGCCTCGTCCGTGCGCTTGCGGCGATGAAGCCGCTCATCACCTACAAGAAGGTGGAGGTCGATCACGACGAGGCCAAACGGGACAAGGGGCGCGAGCGCCGCCTGGAACGGAGGCAGAAGCGTGGTTGACATTCACCTCCTGGCGACCACCGGAAACGGCCCGGTCGAATGCCGCATCGCGCTGAAGTCACTTCTGGCGAGCCTGAAAGCCGAGGCTGAGGCGGTCGGCTGCACATTCGAGGCGACGGCTGCCCGTGCTCCCGATGCACATGGGCCGGCGTCGGCCATCGTCACGATCAGCGGTGACGGCGCTACCATGCTCGCGAAGGGGTATTGCGGTTCCATCCGCTTCATCTTCAAGAGCCCGGTACGGCCGGGTCACAAGCGGCAAAACTGGTTCGTCGGTGTCCGTCCGGTCGAACTCGCCGACAATCCGCAGGACGCCGGAGCCCCCGATCCGCGCGATATCCGCTTCGAAACGCTGCGCGCCGGCGGGCCGGGCGGGCAGCACCAGAACACCACCGACAGCGCCGTGCGGGCGACGCATGTTCCGACCGGCGTCACGGTCATCTGCCGTGACGAACGCTCGCAGCACCGCAACAAGGCGACGGCCATCCGCCGGCTGCAAATGGCGCTGCAACTGCTTGTCGAGCGGCAGGCACGCAACGCAAAGACGGCGCTCTTTCTCGCCAACAAGGAACTGGAGCGCGGCAATGAGGTGAAGGTGTTCCGCCTGTGAGATGGCTGCGCCCGGCCATGCCGGGCGCAGTTTCCCGGCGCCTCATGCGGCAAATCCGGAAAATACGCCGCCGTACCGCCGCAAGACTTGACCATATCACCCCCTTCCCCCATAGGCAGGGCAAAGTTCTTCAAGATATGGACAAGGTGCCATGGGTTTCAAATGCGGTATCGTCGGACTGCCGAATGTCGGCAAGTCCACTCTCTTCAATGCGCTCACCAAGACGGCGCAGGCTCAAGCCGCGAACTATCCGTTCTGCACCATCGAGCCGAACACCGGCGAAGTGGCGGTGCCCGACCCGCGCATGCGCGCGCTTGCCGATATCGCCAAGTCGAAGGAACTGATCCCGACGCGCATCTCCTTCGTCGATATCGCCGGCCTCGTGCGCGGCGCCTCGAAGGGTGAAGGACTTGGCAACAAGTTTCTCGCCAATATTCGCGAGGTCGATGCGACGGTGCATGTGCTGCGCTGCTTCGAGGATGACGATGTCACCCATGTCGAAGGCCGCATCAATCCGGTCGGCGATGCCGAAACGATCGAGACAGAGCTGATGCTCGCCGATCTCGAAAGCCTCGAGCGCCGCACCGAGCAGACGCGCAAGCGCGCCGCCTCCAAGGACAAGGAATCGATGACGCTGCTGCCGGTCATGGACGCAGCCCTGAAGCTGCTTCAGGACGGCAAGCCGGTCCGCACGCTGCTGTCGACGCTGGATGCCGAAGAAAAGAAAATCCTGCAGGGCCTGAACCTTCTGACCGCCCACCCGGTGCTCTACGTCTGCAACGTCTCCGAGGGTGATGCCGTCTCCGGCAACGCCCACACCAAGGCGGTCGAGGAGATGGCGAAGGCGCAAGGCGCTGAAACCGTCGTTATTTCGGCTGCGATCGAATCCGAAGTTGCGCAGTTGCCGGAAGAGGAGGCCAAGGAATTCCTCGAGGCGCTCGGCCTTCATGAAGCGGGTCTCGACCGGCTGATCCGCGCCGGCTACAAGCTGCTCGACCTCATCACCTATTTCACCGTCGGCCCGAAGGAGACGAGGGCGTGGACGATCGAGCGCGGCACCAAGGCACCGGGTGCGGCCGGCGTCATCCACTCGGACTTCGAGCGCGGCTTCATTCGCGCCAACACCATCGCCTATGACGACTATATCGCCTTCAACGGTGAAACCGGCGCCAAGGAAGCCGGCAAGGCGCGCGACGAAGGCAAGGAATATGTCGTCCAGGACGGCGACGTGATCCACTTCCGCTTCAACACCTGATTCTTCGAAAACTCTTTCGCCGGCCATCGGAGACGCTTGCCGTCACCATGGCCGGCTGTATGTTGCCTGAAGACATACTTTGAGGAGTTTTTTCGATGCGCCTGATTCCCGCACTTCTGTTCTCCACTGCGCTGGCTACGCAACCGGTGCTGGCCGCGGAGATTACCCATGAAGGCGCCAAGCAACTCGAGCAGAAATTCACATCCTACCTGCCGGACAGCGTAGCGAAATCCGGCCTGATCAAGGTCCGGCCGGGCACCGCGGAATACGAAGTCACTTTCGATCCGACCGTGCTCTTGAAGGATGTCGACCCAAAAACCTTCAGCATTTCCGGACTGAAACCCCTTCTGTCGCTGATCCGCCCGCTGGAAGACGGATCGTGGAATTTTTCCCAATCCGCCGACCTCGATGTGAAGGGGCAGTTCACCGCCGGAACCGAAAAGACGGATTTCACCTACAAGATCGATGGCTTTCGGATGGACGGGGTCTACGACCCCGAAATTCTCTACCCCAAATCCGCGGAAATGACGGCCAACGGCATCTTCATGTCGTCCCATTCCCCGCTGCAATCGGTGGAAGCACATTTCGGCACGATGAAGTCGGTCCTCGAAAGCAAGCGGGTAAACCCAGGCACGATCGATCTTCGCTCCAATACGGCGATGGGGGCTTTCACTGAAACCGTCGTCGATCCTGCCAAAACCCGGATCGATGTTTCGGCGGACAGCGTGACGGCGGATGTCGCCATGAACGGCGTCGCCTACAAGCCGCTGCACGACATCATCTTCTTTGTTCTGGACAAGGTGAAAGCCGATAAACTGGCGCCCGAGGATCAAACACGCCTCAAGGCGGTTCTCCGCGCGAACCTACCAATGTTCGACGCATTGCTGGAATCCATCGATGTCACGAACCTCGAGGTCGCCACCCCCGCGGGCACCTTCGGCGCGCAGACCTTGCGCTATACGATCAATTCGAACGGCCTGAAAGATGGCGCAAAAGCCGGCTTCGGGATCGTCATCGACAAGCCGTCCGTTCCACCTGGCGTCGTGCCCGACGCGTTCATCGCAGCGCTGCCGGAGACGGTTAGTTTTGGCGCCTCTTTCGAAAACCTCAACCTTGCAAGCGGCATCGGCTACTTCCTGGACCATGCCGATTTCAACGCCGAAAAACCGTTGACAGACGAGCAGTCAACCGCGGCCGGCCGCCTCTTCCTGCCGGGTGGTGCGCTGACGATGCGATATGAGGATGTCTCCGCCCGCTCGTCGGTCTACGATATCAGCCTTTCGGGTACGACGACCGTCTACCCTGAACAGCAGGGGCGCCAAAACACCGACGTCACGATCTACGCAAGGGATTTCGACAAGACGATTTCCTATCTGCAGCAGAATGCCCAGACCGTTCCGCAGTTCGGGCAAGCGGCGTTCATGCTCCTGATGGTGAAGGGCTTCGCCAAGACAGAAGCCGACGGCCGCCAGATGTGGAACCTCGTGGTCGATGAGAGCGGCAAGATGAAGATCAACGGCCAGGAACTGGCGATCCCGCACTGATATCGGTGATCTCCCGCCGGTTTCCAGCGCCAAAGCGGGATGCTAAGACGCTCCGGTAGGAGGACGACGACCCATGCTTCATTTCGAGGATTTTCCGGCCGGCACGCGGTTCGCGTTCAAGCCCGTGACGGTCAAGGCCGAGGATATCGTCGCTTTTGCCGCCGAATTCGATCCGCAGCCGATGCATCTGTCGGAAGAAGCCGGCAAGGCGAGCATTCTCGGCGGCCTCGCGGCCTCCGGCTGGCAGACGAGCGCCATCATGATGCGCATGCTTTGCGACAGCTATATTCACCAAACGGCATCAGAAGGATCGCCGGGCGTCAGCAGCATGGAGTGGAAGAAGCCGGTGCTTGCCGGCGATACGCTCTCGGGCACCTGCACGGTCATCGAGGCGCGGACATCTCGTTCCCGGCCGGAGATCGGCATCGTGCAGTTGCGGGGCGAGGTCATCAATCAGCGGGGAGAGACGGTGGCGATCTGTGATTACGCCAACATGATCCGCTGCAAACCTGCAGGAAGCGACGCATGAGGCTCTCCGAGGTTCACCCCGAAGGCACGAAGGTGATGATCGGCAGTGTTGCCTTCACCGCCGATGACATCATCCGGTTCGCCGAAAAATTCGACCCGCAGCCGTTTCATCTGGATGCGGAAGCAGCGCGGCAATCGCTGTTCGGCGGCCTCTGCGCCTCCGGCTGGCACACCTGCGCCGGCTGGATGAAATGTTTCGTGCCCTATTGGCTGGGCGAAATGAAGCGGCTGGCGGCTGAGGGGATAGAGCCGCCGAAGCTCGGCCCCTCGCCCGGTTTTCGCGATATGCGCTGGCTGCGGCCGGTCTTTGCCGGCGATGTGATCACCTATTTCGTCACCTTCGTTGCGGCAAAGGATCTGGAATCCCGTCCGGGATGGCGGATCAACACCATCCTGTGCGAGGGCGAGAACCAGAACGGCGAAGCCGTCATCCGGTTCGAAAGCAAGGTGATCGAGTTTCCCTGACGCGTAAACTCAGTGGCCTTCAAACTCGATCAGCGTCAGCACCTTGACGCCCAGGGCCTCGAGCTTCTTGCGGCCGCCGAGTTCCGGCAGGTCGATGATGAAGCAGGCAGCGACGATATCGGCGCCCATCTGCAGCAACAGCTTGGTCGCCCCCTCGGCAGTGCCACCGGTGGCAATCAGGTCATCGACCAGGATGACCTTGTCGCCCGGTTTGATGGCATCGCGGTGCATCTCCATCTCGTCGATGCCGTATTCGAGACTGTAGGCGATGCGCACCGTATCATGCGGCAGCTTGCCCTTCTTGCGGATCGGCACGAAGCCGGATGACATCTGGTGCGCCATCGCGCCGCCGAGGATGAAACCGCGCGCCTCGACCCCGGCGACCTTGTCGATCTTCGTGCCGGCAAAGGGATGGACCAGCTCGTCGATCGCCCGGCGAAAGGCGCGCGGATTGCCGAGAAGCGTGGTGATGTCGCGGAACATGATGCCGGGCTTCGGGTAATCCGCGATGTTGCGGATGGAGGCGATCAATTCCTGCTGGAGAGAAGAGCTCATGATGGAAGGCATGCCTTTTGCGGACGTCTCAGGGAGACGAAGGCATAACATCAAAGGCGGGCATTTCTATAGTGGTTTCTTGGGTGACAGCCGGCGAATGCGCCGTCTGTCGGTCGGCAGGCGCTGGAGCAGGATCGGATTTGCCGCCCTGCTCCCATTGTCGCCTCTCTACTGCGCTGACGTCGTCGTCTTCAACTTTTCCTGCACCTTCTGGGCAACTTCGGGATTGGTCTGCGCCGCGGTGATGATGGACTTGTATTCCTCGAGCGACATGTCGGGTGATTTTTCGACCGCGTTGATCATCTGCTTGTTGGCCTCGTTCTGAAGCTTCTGTTTGGCCGTCGCATCTTTTTCCGCACCGATCTTGGCGGCATAGTCCCGCCGCACCTTGTCAACCTGCAGATAGGCGACCGCAAAAGCTTCGATCTTCTTGTCGCTGATGGCAGCGGGCGCAGTACCCTGTATCGGCTGCGTGGCTTGCGGCTCAGAAGCGCCCTGGGCAAAAGCCGGCGAGTTGATGACGATCAGGCTCAGTGCGGCAGCGGTCAACGCTGCCACGGGCATGTGGCGGATGGTCATATGCTTTCCTTTCCTTAGTCAGTCTCAAGGCGGCGATCGCCGCCTGTCCGGAGGGGAATACCCCGGCGCCAAGGTAAGGACGGATCGGGCGACAATGTGACCTCGGAAAGGAACGTTCAAGGCCATGTCTAGGCCGGACACCCGCGGCTTGCCGCGATTGAAAGAGAAGGCGTTTACAATCGGGGAACCATTCGACGCATTTCCGGTTATAGTGGACGGTATTCCGCTTGCCGGACCTGCCCCAGCGGAAAGCCCAAAAAGCAAGGAGGAGCATCATGCGATTGTTTGAATGCGGGACCCTCGTGCCCGGCTGCGACTGGCATACCCGGGCCGACAGTGACGCCGAAATCGTGCGCCGCGCCGTCGACCACATGCGCCAGGCCCACGGCGAAACCCTGATCCGCGAAAACATGGTCGACAATATCAAGGCCCGCATCGTCGACGAAACGAAGGCAGCCTGACTTCAGACCATCGACTGAAGCCGGGCAACAAGCGTTGCCCGGTCGGCATTGAAATTACCCTCCACCCACTGATCCTCAAGCATCCCGAGAACCTCGCCGACCCGCGGTCCGGCGGCAATTCCGGCAGCAAGCACATCGGCGCCGGTGAGAGGGAATACCGGCTTCTGCCAGTTTTCCGTCTTCCCAAGCAATCCCCAGAGGCGTCCTGTTTCGGCAAGTTGAGCCGGATCGTTTTCCGACTTCTGCCGCGACGTGGCGAGAGCGAGCCTCAGGCTGGTATCGAGGCCGTATGAACCATGCCGATAAAGCAGCCGCGCGAAAGCCGTATCGGCGATCACGGCCGGCAGACGCGGTGCTTTCGCCCATGCGGAGAAGAAGGCAGCTTCCGTTTTCGAAAGGCGCAGCCGTTTCGCCATCGCTTCCAGCCGCTCGACATCCGGCGGTACGATGGCTGCCAGACGCAGCAGCGGTTCGGGCTGCCAGCCGAATGCCTGCTCGGCGGCAACCAGGGCCGGGATGGCGTCGATGCCCCATTTTTCGCTTTCGGGCAGAATTTCGCTCAAGACGCCCGCCTGGCGCATCCACAACAGCGTCCGACCGGGATCCCTGGCCGACAGCAGCTTCTTCATCTCCGACCAGACCCGCTCAGCCGAAAGGGTCCCCAGCTTGGAGCGAGCCTGCGCGCAAGCGCGGAGGCCATCCGCATCCGGTCGTCCCGAACCGTAGTGAGCGAAGAAACGGAAGAAGCGCAGCACCCTCAGATAGTCTTCCGCCACGCGCTCTGCCGCATTGCCGATGAAGCGAATACTGCGTTTTTCGATGTCGGGGAGCCCACCGACGAGGTCGATCACCTCGCCCTTGGCATCGGCGTAGAGTGCGTTGATGGTCAGATCCCGCCGCTCGGCGTCGACTTTCCAGTCCGAACCGAAGGCTACCTCGGCGCGGCGGCCGTCCGTCTCGACATCGCGGCGCAGTGTCGTCACCTCGAACGGCGCCCCCTCGATGACCAGTGTCACCGTGCCGTGATCGATCCCCGTCGGGACCGATTTGATGCCGGCTTTTTTTGCCCGGGCAACAACCTCCTCCGGCAGAAGCGTCGTTGCCATGTCGATATCGGCGACGGGAAGCCCCATCAAGCTGTTGCGCACGGCACCGCCGACAACGCGGACCTCGCCGCCATCGGCATTGAGGAGATTGAAGACGCGCGTCAGCGCAGGCGCCGAAAACCAGGTTTCAGCGGCAACGGAGGTCATGCATAAAGCCTTTCGTACAACATACGGACGATACCGGCGGTAATGCCCCAGATATTCCGGTCGCCATAGGGCATGCGGTAGAAATGCCGCTCGGCGCCCTGCCAGGTCGCGCGACCTCGCCCATGATTGCGCGGATCCATCAGGAACGACAGAGGCACGTCGAACACGGCATCGACTTCAACCGGATTGAGCACAAGCTGATAGCCCGGCTGGACGACGGCAAGAACCGGCGTGATCCGGAAACCGGACATCGCCATGTAATAGGGCAACCGGCCGACCGTCTCGACGAAACGTCGATCCAGACCGATCTCTTCTTCGGTTTCCCGCAAGGCCGCACGCTCAGGGGTGTCGTCCTCCGGATCGATCGCACCGCCGGGAAAGGCGACCTGGCCGGAATGCTTGCGCATCGTCGCCGTGCGCTGGGTGAAGATGACGCGAGCTTCCTCGCCGTCTTCGATGACCGGCACCAGCACCGCTGCATCCCTGAGCTTCAGCGTTTCGAGATGAGGTATGACATCCGGATTGAGCAGGAAATCGCCATGCTCGCGCCAGGCGTCCTCCACCGGGCTACCGGACTGGCTGAGCGCGCGGCGGCGAAAATCACCGGCTGAAAACAGAGTATCCGTCATACCGACAGCGCTTCCAGTTCCCTCGCAGGCATGACCGTGAAGACCGCACCGGCCGAACGCACTGCAAACATCTCGACGCCATCGATCGTCACGGTCTCGCCGAGTTCGACCAGATCGTACATCACGGGACGCGACACCAAGGCCTCCAGCCGCCCGCGCACATGCAGATAGGGTTTCAGCTCATTGTTTTCGCCGTGGATGACGAAACGCAGCGCATGCTCCGGCCCCGCCTCGACGACGTCGCCGACATTGGTGCGGAAGGTCAGCACCTGCTGGCCTTGGCGGTCTGTCCTGTTCATCTCGACCGCCACGAACGGCGCATCGGCGATACGGATGCCCACCTTTTCCACAGGAGTTACGAGATAGGTCCTGCCGTCCTCGTCCTTGCGCAGGACCGTGGAAAACAGCCGGACCAGCGGCTGCCGGCCGATCGGCGTGCCCATGTAGAACCAGGTCCCGTCGGCGCGGATTTCCATGTCGATATCGCCGCAGAAGGGCGGATTCCATCGATCGACCGGCGGCAATCCCTTGCTTTGTTCGCCCGTCTGTCCGGCGGCGCGCGAGATCAATGCCGCAAGGCCCGCCGCATCGCCGCTCTGATGTATTTTGGCTTCCGCCATCGTTCCGTCCCGTTTGGCCCTATTCTTGCGTTTTATAGACCACTGATTTCATGAGATAGTACCTCGGTGGCGCCTTGTCAGCCACCGAGCAGAGCTTAGATTGAAAAACAGAGACGGAAAGAGCGCTTTTCGCGATTCGAAACCGTTGCCGGCCACTGGAGACAGACGATGGGTGTGATGAAGACCACAGACGGCGCGGTTGACGAAAGGGCGATCATCGCCGCCGCGGAAAAGGCACTCGGCGAAATCGCCTTGATCCGCAAGGAAGTGGGCAAGGTGATCTTCGGCCAGGAAAACGTGGTCGAACAGACGCTGCTTGCCGTTCTCTCCGGCGGCCACGCGCTGCTGGTCGGCGTACCTGGCCTCGCCAAGACCAAACTGGTCTCGACGCTCGGCACGGTGCTGGGCTTGAATTCCAGCCGTATCCAGTTCACCCCCGACCTGATGCCGTCCGATATTCTCGGCTCCGAAGTGATGGACCAGGACGAGAATGGCCGGCGATCCTTCCGCTTCGTGCCCGGCCCGATCTTCACCCAATTGCTGATGGCCGACGAAATCAACCGCGCCAGCCCGCGCACGCAGTCAGCGCTGTTGCAGGCGATGCAGGAATATCACGTCACCGTCGCCGGTCGGCGCAACGACCTGCCGCAACCCTTCCATGTGCTGGCGACGCAGAACCCGCTGGAGCAGGAAGGCACCTATCCGCTGCCGGAAGCCCAGCTCGACCGCTTCCTGATGCAGGTGGATGTCGGCTATCCCGAGCTTGCCGCCGAACGGCAGATCCTGCTCGAAACCACCGGCGTGTACGAGAACGAGGCCCGCGGCGTCATCGATGCGGCGCAGCTTCAGGATATCCAGCATCTGATCCGGCAGATGCCCGTCAGCGAGAAAGTTGTCGACGCGATCCTGGCGCTGGTTCGCTCTGCCCGCCCCGGCAACGGCAATGCGGCGACCGACAAGAATGTCGCCTGGGGTCCCGGTCCGCGTGCCGGGCAGTCGCTGATGCTCTGTGCCCGTGCCCGCGCGCTCTACGACGGCAGGCTTGCTCCCTCCATCGATGACATCATGGCGCTTGCCGAACCGGTCCTGCAACACCGCATGGCGCTGACATTCGCGGCGCGGGCGGAGGGCATGTCGGTGCGAGACGTCATCACCGGCCTGGTCAAGCAAGCCAGGGGATAATGAATGGCTGCCATAGGGCACATCGTCGAGCGAACGCCATCCGGAGAAGTCCTTTCCCGCGCGCAGATGCGTGCCAGGCTGATTCCGGACTGCATGGTCGAGGCCAAGCGCATCGCCAACACGGTGATTTCCGGCTGGCATGGGCGCCGCAAGCGCGGCATCGGCGAGAATTTTTGGCAATTCCGGCCCTATAGCGACGGCGAAAGCCTGTCGCGCATCGACTGGCGCCGCTCGGCCCGCGACGACCATACCTATGTGCGCGACCGCGAATGGGAGGCCGCCCACACGATCTGGCTCTGGGCCGACCTTTCGCCCTCGATGATGTACAAATCGAAATTCGGGCATGTCTCCAAGGAAAGCCGCGCGTTGGTGCTGATGCTGGCACTGGCCGAAATTCTCGCCCGCTCCGGCGAGCGCATCGGCTGTCCCGGTGTCATGGAGCCCGTCTCGGCCCGCAACGCCGCCGAGCGGCTGGCATCGGCCCTGATGCACACGCCGCTTTCCGGCGGATTGCCTCAGACCGGCATGATCCGCGCCGTCAGCGATCTTGTCCTGATCGGCGACTTCCTCGATCCCGCAGACACGATCATGGCGCGGCTTGCGCCGCTGGCCCGCCGCGGCATGCGCGGCCATATCGTCGAGATCGCCGATCCGGCGGAAGAGAGCTTTCCCTATGCCGGACGAACCGAATTCACCGACCCTGAAACCGGCGAGAAACTGACGGCGGGGCGCGCCGAAATCGTCCGCGACGACTATCGCCGCGCCTATCTCGCCCGGCGCGACAGTCTCGGCGAGACCCTGCGCCATCTCGGCTGGACCTTCACGCCGCACCGCACCGACCACCTCGCCTCCGAGGCGCTGGTCGCAGTGCACATGTATCTCTCCGGCATGCCCGGACGTGCTACCCATGGGGGCCAGCTATGAGCCTGCTGCCCTTCATCTTCGCCAATCCGATGATGCTTGCGGCGCTAGTCGCTCTCCCCGCGATCTGGTGGCTGCTGCGCATGACGCCGCCGAAGCCGGTCACGGAGGTCTTTCCGCCCTTAAGAATTCTGGCCGGCGTCCTGAAACGGGAGGAAACGCCCTCGAAAAGCCCGTGGTGGCTGACTCTGCTGCGCATGCTGATGGCTGCCGCCGTCATCTTCGCGATAGCCGATCCGGTCTTCAACCCGCGTTCCAACACGCTGTCGGCCGATGGCCCGCTGGCGCTGGTGATCGACAATTCGTGGGCTACGGCCGCGGATTGGGAACGCCGGGTGGAAACCGCCGAAGCGCTGATCGGCGACGCGGAAAGCAGGGATCTGCCAGTCTCCATCGTCTTCACCGCCGACAGCGAGCACAATGCCGTGCCGGGATCGGCGACTGCCGCCCGCAACCGGCTGGCAGCCGCCTCGCCGCAACCGTTGCGGCCCGATCGGACCGCAGCTGTCAATGCGCTGAAGACTGCTCTCGACGGAACGGCTCCCGGCACGCTGGCTTTTCTCTCGGACGGTATCGAGACCGGTGACGGCAAGGTGATGACCGAGCTCGCCGCTCTCGCGCCCGCCAGTTTCCGACTGATCGAAGGCCATGGTGATCAGGCCGTGGCCATCACCAATTCGACCAACGACGCCGATTCCATGGTGATCACCGCCAACCGCCTCGATACGACAAGTGCCCGGACGCTAGCGATCACAGCCTATGACACGCGCGGCCGCTCGATCGCCAATGGATCGGTCGCTTTCGCCGCCGGCGAAGGCGTGGCCAAGGGAACACTTGCAGCCCCCTTCGAACTGCGTAACGACTTTGCCCGCATCGCCATCGACGGCATGGCAACTGCCGGCAGCACCTTCCTGCTCGATGACGGCTTCCGCCGCCGTCGGGTGGCGCTTTTGAGCGGCGAAGCCCGCGACCAGTCGCAGCCGCTTTTGTCGCCGCTCTACTACATCAACCGGGCACTCGCCCCCTATGCCGATCTCGTCCAGCCGAACGAAGCCGATCTGGCCGTCGCCATCCCCGAGCTTCTGGCACAGAAGCCTTCGATGCTGATCATGGCCGACATCGGCCGCCTGCCGGATGAAACCTATGCGCCGGTTACCAAGTGGATCGAAAATGGCGGCACGCTGATCCGTTTCGCCGGGCCTCGCCTGGCCGCTGCACCTGCCGACGATCCGCTGGTGCCCGTTACGCTCCGGCAGGGAGAGCGTGCGCTTGGTGGCGCGCTCTCCTGGTCGGAACCGCAACCGCTGGCCGATTATCCCGCGCTTAGCCCGTTCGCTGGCATGCCGCGCCCGCAAGGCATCCTCGTCAAGCGGCAGGTGCTTGCGGAACCGACGGCCGATCTCTCGTCGCGCACCTGGGCAAGCCTTGCCGACGGTACACCGCTGGTGACCACCAAGGCGCAAGGGGCTGGCCGCATCATCCTGTTCCATGTCAGCGCCGAAGCGACCTGGTCGAACCTGCCGATCTCCGGCGATTTCGTCGAGATGCTGCGCCGCAGCGTGCAATTGTCGCGCAGCGGCGGCGTGGCGAGCGAAGGCACAACGCCAGGACAGACGCTGGCGCCCTACCGGCTCCTGAATGCCGACGGGGTGCTGATCAGCGAAACCGGCCGGGCGCAGCCGCTGGAAATCGCCGCCGGCAAGACACCGGTCTCCAACGCTGAAAACCCGCCCGGACTCTACGGCTCGGAAGAGGGTTTCAGCGCTCTCAATCTCCTTCCCCGGGACGCGCAACTGAAGCCGATCGATGCGACCGGCCTTGCCATGGCATACACATCCGAAGCGCTGATCGGAGCCGAGGCCTGGTCCTTGAAACCGTCGCTGTTTGCCGTGGCGCTCATCCTGCTGCTTGTCGACTCCGCCGTCGTTCTCTTCATGGGCGGCGCCTTCGCTCGATTGAGAATGCCGGCCACGACGGCCATCGTCATCGCTCTTGCTGCCGGCGCCCTTGTTGCGGCGCCGGGCCATTCGCTTGCCGACGACAGTAAACCCGGCGACGAGAAGATACTGGCGCGGCTCGACAAGACCCATCTGGCGTATGTCGTCACCGGCGAGGCCGAGGTCGATCGGCTCTCCGAGCGCGGGCTGGCCGGCCTCACGGAGTTTCTGACCTACCGCACGACGCTGGAGCCGGGACCGCCCGTCGGCCTCGACATCGCGTCGGACGAACTGTCGTTCTACTCGCTGATCTACTGGCCGATCTCCGCCAACGCGCCGATGCCGAGCCCGCAGGCGATCAGCCGCATCGATGCCTATATGCGCGCCGGCGGCACGGTTTTGTTCGACACGCGCGACCAGTTCTCCTCGCTTGGAACGAGCTCCGGCACCAGCCCGAATTCGGAGCGGCTGCAGGCGATCCTCGGCGATCTCGACATTCCGCCGCTGGAGCCTGTCCCGACCGACAATGTGCTGACCAAATCCTTTTATCTGCTGTCGAATTTTCCGGGGCGCTACAACGGCAGCCCGCTGTGGATCGAAGCACAGCCGGACAACGGCTCGCAGCCGACCGGCAGACCCGCCCGCTCGGGCGACGGCGTTTCACCGATCATGATCACCGGCAACGACTTCGCCGGCGCCTGGGCGATCGACGGCAATGGTGCGCCACTTCTGCCGACCGTGCCGCCGGACGAGCAGCAACGCGAATATGCCTATCGCTCCGGTGTCAACATCATGATGTATATGCTGACCGGCAACTACAAGGCCGACCAGGTGCACATTCCCGCTCTGCTCGAACGGCTTGGCCAGTGAGGGCGCGCGGATGACACTCGATTTCTCGCCGCTCCTTCCCTGGCCGTTCATCGCCGTCCTCGCGCTGATCGCCGTTCTCCTGTCGACCCTCGGCTTCTGGCGTGGTGTGCGCGGTGCGGCGTTCCGCACGGCGGCGCTTGCGGCGCTGCTGCTTGCGATCGCCAATCCGGTTTTCTTTCAGGAAGAGCGCGAACCGCTGTCGACCATCGTCGGCGTCGTCGTCGACCGCAGCCAGAGCCAGGACAATGCCGGCCGGCGCGAAATGACCGATGCGGCGCTGGCGACGCTCAAGCAGCGGCTTGCCAAATTCCCACAAATCGAGCCTCGCATCGTCGAGGCGGCCGATGACGAGGATACGGAAACGCCGTCGACAAAGCTCTTCACGGCACTGCAGACGGCATTGGCCGACGTGCCGCCGGCTCGCGTCGGCGGCGCGATCTTCATCACCGACGGCCAGATCCACGACGTACCCGATATCAATCAGCCACTCGGCTTCGATGCGCCGATCCACGGCCTGATCACCGGCAAGCCGGACGAATTCGACCGCCGCATCGAGGTAGTCAGTGGACCGCGCTTCGGCATCGTCGGCGAAGAACAGAAGGTCACGTTCCGTATCGCCGATGACGGCGCGGCGCCGGGCGGTACGGCGGAAGTGACCATCAGCCTCAACGGCAACAACATCGCCACGGAAATGGCCGAGCCCGGCACCGATGTGCCGTTCACCTTCACCGTGCCGCGCGGTGGCAACAACATCCTCGAATTTGCCGTCGCTGCGGTCCCGGGCGAAGTGACGGAGACCAACAACCGCGCCGTTCATGTCATCGACGGTATTCGCGAGAACCTGCGGGTGCTTCTGGTTTCGGGCGAGCCACATGCCGGCGAGCGCGCCTGGCGCAATCTGCTGAAGTCCGATGCCGCCGTCGATCTCGTGCATTTCACCATTCTGCGGCCGCCGGAAAAGCAGGATGGCACGCCGATCAACGAACTCTCCCTGATCGCTTTTCCCACCCGCGAGCTTTTCGTCGAAAAGATCAAGGAATTCGACCTGATCATCTTCGACCGCTACCAGCATCGCGGTGTGCTGCCGATCCTCTACTATGACAACATCGCGCAATATGTGGAAAACGGCGGCGCACTGCTGATCGCGGCCGGCCCCGAGCATGCGGGCGACGATTCGATCGCGACGACCCCTCTCTCGGCCGTGCTTCCCGCCAACCCCACCGGCTACGTCAACGAGAAGGCCTTTTATCCACGGCTCTCGGATGAGGGAAAGAAACATCCGGTGACGCGCGGGCTGGAAGGCGCCGACAGCGAACCGCCGCACTGGGGCCGCTGGTTCCGCACGGTGGATGTCGACCGGCCACTCGGCCAGACCGTGATGCAGGCTGCCGACGGCAAGCCGCTTCTGGTGCTGAACCGCGTCGGCAAGGGCCGCGTCGCCATGCTGCTCTCCGACCAGGGCTGGCTCTGGGCGCGCGGCTTCGAAGGCGGCGGCCCGAGCGTCTCGCTCTATCGCCGCACCGCCCACTGGCTGATGCAGGAGCCGGCGCTGGAGGAAGAAGCGCTGACGGCGCATGCCGGCGGCCGGACACTGGAAATCGCCCGGCAGACGATTCAGGGCGATCCGGGTATGGCGACCCTGTCCTATCCTTCAGGCAAGACGGAACAGGTTGCGCTCAAGGAGGACGAGCCCGGTCTTTACAAGGCCAGCGTTCGCACGACTGAAACCGGCCTGTTCGAAGTGAACAATGGTGAACTCAACACGCTGGTGCATGTCGGCAGCGTCGATGCGCCCGAGTTCAAGGCAATGATCTCGACGAGGGAATTGCTCGCCCCTTGGGCGGAGAAGACCAAGGGGCTGGTGCGTCGTCTCGTCGACGCCGACGGTCCGGTGGACCTGCCGCCGATCCTGCCGGTGCGCGGCACGGTCCGCGTCGCCGATGATCAGCGCATGTCGTTGCGCATGACCGACGAGACCGTGCTGAAGGGCATCAATTCGCTGTCGCTGTTTGCCGGGTTCCTCGGCCTTGCCGCCCTGCTGTTCGTGCTCTCCGCCACCTGGCACCGCGAGGGACGGTGAGCGTCAGCGAAGCGGACGGGCGATGCGGGCCTTTTTACTGGGCTGCGATCTTCGGCACCGGCCATTCCTGGGATTGAATGAAGACCTGCCGGATCTGATCCCGCAGCCAAACACTCGCCGCATCCTTGTCGGCATGAGCGGGCCAGACGAGGGTCACGGGCGGGAAACGCAGCTCCAGCGGAACCGGGCTGATGACCAGCCCCATCAAAGGCGCGTATCGGCGGGCGATCCGGGCGGAAATTGTGGCAATCACCGGACTGGCCTTGGCCGTCGAGAGAATTGACATGAAATCGGGCCCAGCAGCAACGACATTGAGGTCCGCTCCCGCAAACTCGAGCGCGTCTTCCACGCAGCCGTGCAGGCTCTCGCTTTGCGAGATGACCGCGTGATCGGCAGCGAGGTAGTCGTTCAGACTGACCGGAAAGCCGAGCGAGAGCAAAGCGGGATTGTAGCAACACTGCACATCCGCCTCGTACAGCACCTCCGAAACCTGGCGCGTGGCGCGCGAATAGGTGCAGCCGATCGCCATGTCGAGCGCCCCGCTATCGATCATCGCATCGACCTCATCCGGCAGACAGCCGCGTGCGAGAATCCGCACCCCAGGCGCAAGCTTGCGCAGCCTGGCCGTCAGATCCGGCAAAAGCAGAAGCTGCACCTCGGCTGACATGCCCAAGCGAAACACCCGGCTTTCCGTTGCCGGGTCAAAGACATCGGCGGAGAGGAGAGCTGCCTGCGCCTGTCGCAGGGCGTTGCGAATGGGGCCTGCCAAGGTGCGGGCACGCGCCGTTGGCTGCATGGCCTGGCCAACACGAATGAAAAGCTCGTCCTCGAACAACATGCGCAGGGTCGAGATATTGTGGCTCATGGCCGGCTGGCCGATCTTCAGCCGCCGCGCAGCACGCGTGACACTCCCCTCCTCCATCATTGCATCGAAAGCGATGAGGAGATTGAGATCGAAGGCCCGTAAATTGAAATGATCGATAGCTTGCATGACCGGCATCGATTTGATTGCTGATGGGCGCATAGTTACGTTCTTGAGCAGGTGCTTGCAAGGCCCTCATGATATGCTCAAGGAGTTTCACATGCCGACCCGCCGGTCCATTCTCAAGGCAACTGCCACCACTTTTCTTGCCGCAGCCTCAGCCGCAGCGCTTCCCGATCTCGCCTTCTCCAAGGCTCCGCTGAAAGGCGGCCAGGCCCCAGGCTATTACAGGCTGACCGTCGGCGCCTATGAGGTTACCGCGCTTTCGGACGGAACGATCGCCATTCCACTTGCGAAGCTCTATGCCAACACGACCGCCAACCATGCAGAAGCTGCGCTCGCTGCTGCGTTCCAGGGGCCATCCTCACAGACCTCGGTCAATGCCTATCTCGTCAACACCGGCGAGCGGCTGGTCCTGATAGACGCCGGTACGGGCTCCTTTCTCGGCCCGACGCTTGGCAGGCTGGTCGCCAACATCCAATCCTCGGGCTACAAGCCGGAAGAGATCGACGATGTCATCCTGACCCATGTGCATACGGATCATTCCGGTGGCCTTGTCGTCGAGGGCAAGCGCGTTTTTGCCAATGCCACCGTCCGCGTCAACCGTCGCGAAGCCGATTTCTGGCTCGATCCGACCGAGGAAAAGAAGGCGACAGAAGCAGTGCAAAAGCAATTCGCTGAAGCGCGCGCCTGCCTCACACCATACATCGAGGCAGAGAAATTCGAGGTGTTCGGAGACGATGCCGAGATCCTTCCGGGCTTCGGCTCCGTTCTCATGGCGGGGCATACGCCCGGCCACAGCGCGATCGTGATCGAAAGCCAAGGCCAGAAGCTGATGTTCTGGGGTGATATTACTCACGGCGACGTTCTGCAATTCGACGAGCCCGATGTGGCGATCGCCTTCGACGTCAGCCAGGAGATGGCCGTTGTCGCGCGCAAGGCCGCGTTCGAGCATGCCGCCGACGGCGCCTATCTGGTCGCCGGCGCCCATATCGCTTTTCCCGGAATTGGACATCTGCGCCGGGACGATACCAACTATGACTGGGTTCCGCTGAACTACAACCTCTGACGCTGGTCAAGGGGCGCTGGCGCCCCTTCACTTTTCTGCGTGATCAGCCCAGCGAATTTCGCCTTTCAACCGCGCGTGCACATCGTCGCCCATCGGCACGACAAGAACCCTGTTCGGGTCGACCGGACCCGGGAAAATCAGTGCCCCGTAGGCCACCTTCTCGAAACCGAGCGGCTGATAATACGGCGGGTCACCGACCAGCACGACGCCTTCCGAGCCCTTGCGCCGTGCCGCCTCGACGGCGATCCGCACCAGTTCCCGGCCAATGCCGCGGTTCTTATGCGAGGGCCGCACGGCAAGCGGACCGAGAAGATGACCCTTGACCGAACCGGCAAGAACCGGGGTCATCCGCACCGAAGCGATGGTCTCGCCGTCGTCGGCACAAACAAAGGACAGCGACAAATCGTGCGGCCCTTGCTCGCGGATACGCGCGGCGGCGCGGGCGAACCGGCCGGGACCGAAGGCTTCTTCATTGATGATTTCGATCGCGGCGTCATGGGACGCGTCTTCGGTCAAATAGACGAGGTCGTGCTTTTTCATAAACATCAGAAAACCGTGCATGCGAGACGTATAGGGGTGATGGCTACGCCCAAGGGCGTTTTCGGCATCAGCGTCGTCGCGGGTTTCCTGGAAAGAACATCGAACGTGAATCCGGTTGCATGAAAAAGTCTGGGAGGCCCGATAGCAGAAAAACGCCCTCTGTCAAAGCCCAAAACGCACTGTTCAACATTTGCTGGCTAATACGGGCGGTCGAGACGCGTTATTTACAGCCCAACCAAGTCACGAACAGCGGCGTTCCCGCCGCAGGAGATCAATGATGGGCATGCTGGTTGACGGTATCTGGCACGACGTCTGGTACGACACCAAGGAAACGAAGGGCCATTTCGAGCGGACTGCCGCGCAGTTCCGCAACTGGGTGACCGCCGACGGTTCCGCCGGCCCCTCCGGCGAAGGCGGCTTCAAGGCGCAGGCCGGGCGCTATCACCTCTACGTGTCGCTTGCCTGCCCCTGGGCGCACCGCACGCTGATCTTCCGCAAGCTGAAAAAGCTCGAGGACCTGATCTCCGTCTCGATCGTCGATCCGCTGATGCTGTCGAAAGGCTGGGAGTTCAAGAATGAGATCGGCGGCACCGTCGATCATCTGTTCGGTTCCAAGGCACTCTGGCAGGTCTATGTGAAGGCCGACCCGCATTATTCCGGCCGGGTCACAGTTCCTGTTCTCTGGGACAAGCAGCGGAACACCATCGTCTCCAACGAATCCGCGGAAATCATCCGCATGTTCAATTCGGCCTTCGATGGGCTGACGGGTTCGAGGGATGACTTTTATCCCGAGCAACTTCGAAGCGAGATCGATGAGCTGAACGCGCGGATTTACAACGCGGTCAACAACGGCGTCTACAAGGCCGGCTTCGCCACGACGCAGGAAGCCTACGCGGAAAACATCACGATCCTGTTCGATATGCTGGACGAACTGGATGCACGTCTGGCAACCCGACGCTACCTGACCGGTGGACGCATTACCGAGGCCGACTGGCGACTGTTCACGACACTGGTGCGCTTCGACCCGGTCTATGTCGGGCACTTCAAGTGCAATATCCGCCGCATCGGCGACTATGAGAACCTGCAGGGCTATCTGCAGGACCTTTATCAGGTTGTCGGTGTCGCCGAGACCGTGAACCTGCGCCATATCAAGGAGCACTATTACCGCAGCCACACGATGATCAACCCGACAGGCGTCGTTCCGGCCGGCCCGGAGCTTGATCTCGACACGGCGCATGAGCGCGAAAAACTCGCGGCCTGATCCTACCAGAAATCGGCCGGCGGCATTTTGCCAGAAAGCTCCGCCAGCCGCCGGTGCGTGGCAGCAGTGGTGTCCTTCGGCAGATCGTCGAGCGCGAAAAATCCGGTCTCGACAATCTCCAGGTCGGCTTTGCGCGGCGCCGTCTGGCGGACATTGCGGCAGCGATAGAAGAGCACGTGGTCACGCTTGCTCGTCAGCCGGTTGAAATAGACATGGAAGAGTTCGGGAGGATCAGTCAGTTCCAGATTGCCCTCCTCACGCAACTCCTTGACCAGCGCCGCAAAGGCCGTTTCGCGACGCTCCAGCCCGCCGCCCGGCATGTGCCAGCCGGGCACGTAGGAATGCCGGACAAGGAAAATCCGCCCCGCGTCGTCGAAACAGGCGGCGCGCACGCCCATCGTCATGCCTCGCGCGAAGGCGAAATAGCTGTGAACCAGGCGCGTAACCAGCCGCGTCTTCCAGCTGCGCATTTCCGGCGGCGTTTCCGTCATGCCGATCCGGTTCCTTTCATCAATGTCAGGCGGAGGATAAAGCGCCTCGCATGATTCCCCTTTCCGGGAATATGCGCTAGGTACAAATTATGTTCAAACTCGCGCATATTTCCGACATTCATCTCGGCCCCCTGCCCGATCTTTCGTACCGTGAACTCGCATCGAAACGTATCACCGGCTTCGTCAACTGGCACCGCAACCGCCGCAACCACCTGGTCGGCAACACGCTCAACCTTTTGATGGACGAGATCGAGCGTGCCGATCCGGATCACCTGGCGATCACCGGCGACCTGGTCAACCTCGCCTCTTCGCGTGAAATCGAGATCATGACCGAGTGGCTGAAGGAAGCCGGCGACCCGGAAAACATTTCGATCGTGCCCGGCAATCACGATGCCTATGTGCCGGGCGCCTATGAAAAGACCACCAAGGCCTGGTACCCCTATATGCGCGGCGAGCGCGGACCGGCGGAGTGGAACGAGGATTTTCACTGCTATCCCTATCTGCGCGTCCGCGGCCAGGTGGCATTGATCGGCTGCTCGACCGCCGTCGCCACGCCTCCCTTCGCCGCCAGCGGCTATTTTGGCAGCCGCCAGGCGCGCGAAACCGTCAATCTCTTGCGCGCCGCCGGTGAAGCCGGTCTGTTCCGCGTCGTCATGATCCACCATCCGCCGATCCGCGGCGCAACCTCGATGTACAAGCGCATGCTCGGGATCCGAAGGTTTGCCGCGACGATTTCAGCCGGCGGCGCCGAGTTGGTGCTGCACGGGCACACGCATCTGAATACGGTCTATTCCCTCAAGGGCCAGATCAGCCCGGTGCCCGTCGTTGGCATCGCTTCGGCATCACAAGGTCGGGGTGGCAGGAAACCGCCGGCCGGGTTCAACCTGTTTTTCATTTCCGGAAGCCCTGGCCATTGGAACCTGGTTCGCGAACGATTCGAACTCACCATGGATGGCCGTTCGGTGACGCTCGTCGAAACCACGCGCTTCTGATCCCTTGATCGTTATCGATACTCGCCAAAACGGCAAAAAACGCTATGCTGGGAAATATTCGGCGTTCGTCATCCGTCATACGGAACTGACCGGACCGCCGGCGTCAGCAAAGACGTCGGGCAATCCCGTTTTCCGGGAGCAGTTTCAAAACCAGGAGATGACCATGATCAATCGCAAGACCGCACTGTTTGCCCTTTTTTCTGCCGTTTCCACGTTTACCCTCGGGCAAACCGCCTGGGCCGCCGGTGAGGACACCACGACCCCGCCGGAAAAGACCCAGACCTCCACGGAATGCAAGGACGGCAAGGTCTGGGACAAGGAAAAGAAGGAGTGTGTCGATGCCAAGAAGAGCGGGCTTGACGACGACATCCTGTTCAAGGCGGCACGCGAACTTGCCTATGCCGGCCAATACGAAAATTCGCTGAAAGTGCTCGACGCCGTCAAGGACCAGAACAGTGCCCGCATCCTGAATTACCGCGGTTATGCCAACCGCAAGGCCGGACGCATGGAACTGGGCATGAGCTATTACAAGCGGGCGCTGCAGGCAGACGAAAACTACATTCTTGCCCGCTCCTATATGGGCCAGGCACTGGTTGAACAGGGACAGATCGAAGAGGCAAAGGCGCAATTGATCGAGATCCGCGATCGCGGCGGCGAGAACACCTGGGCCTATCGCGCCCTCCTGGAAACGCTTGGCGGCGTTCGCCACTACTGATCATGCCCAGGCCGGGCGGCTCCGGTTGACCGGCCTTTCATATGGCATTGGGAAAATGCCTTGGAAGCGGCAAAATATGCGCTGCCTGCCGGCTGTCGACTTGCAGACCATGGGCCAAATGTTTCATATCAACCGGCGTGTATTTCGACCCGGACGAATAAAACCTCGCTCCGGAACGTTTCTTTGGAAGAGCAATGCGTCCAGCGGCAGAATCGAACGAATTCAGAAGGGACTTGGTCAGCGTTCTGCCCAAGTTGCGTCGTTTCGCAATGACACTGACGCGCAATGCCGCCGATGCCGATGACCTGGTCCAGGAGGTCTGTGAGCGGGCGATCACCCGCAATCACCTTTGGAACGGCGAAGGGCGGCTTGAAAGCTGGATATACGCAATGACCCGCAATCTCTGGATCGACGAAATCAGGAAGCGCAAGGTCCGTACCGGCGGCGGCACGGTCGACGCCGCCGAGCAGGACGAGTTGTCGGTCGAGGCATCCGGCGAAAAGGCGGTTTACGCCAATCAGTTGCACAAGATGATTCTTTCCATGCCGGAGGGGCTGGCGAGCGTCTTCGTGCTGGTGAATGTCGAGGGACACAGCTACCGCGAGGCCGCCGATATCTTGAAGATCCCGATCGGGACAGTGATGAGCAGGCTTTCGACGGCACGCATGCGTCTGGCCGCAATGATTACAGAGACGACGGAAAGGAGGGCCTGAACGTTGCAAAGCACGAAAGGGCTCGCGCTCGAAGTTCGTCTGTCGGCCTATCTCGACGGCGAAGTCAGCGAAGCGGAACGCAAGGAACTGGAACAACTGGTGGCACGCGACGACGAGGCCCGACTGCTGCTCGAAATGCTGAAAGCTGGAAATGCCTTTGGCAACAAGGCTTTCGAGGAATTTCTGCACGATCCGGTTCCGCTGTCGTTGGTTCGGCGGATCAAGCAGGGCCCGGGCGTCAATCCGAAGGCCGAGCGCGTCGTCAACGCTGCACCGCGCCAGACGAAGGTCCGGCTGTGGCCGCGAGCGCTTGCCGCCTCGATCACCTTGCTGCTGATTGGCAGTTCGACCGGCTACATCATCGGCAAGACCAGCAATGACGGTGCACCCTCGGTGAACGTGGCGGCGGCCCACACCTGGCTCGACGACATCGCTGATTATCATCGCATCTATTCGCGGCAAACCGCGGAACATCTCGTCGAAGTGCCGGCTTCGAGCGGCGCCAAGATCGAAAGCTGGCTTGCATCGAGTGTCGGCGTGAACTTTTCCCTGCCGGACCTGAGCGCGCGCGGCCTCACGTTCGAAGGAGCCCGGCTGCTCGTCGCCGGTGGAAAACCGGTGGCGCAGCTGATGTACAAGAACGAGGACGGCGACGTCTTCGCCATCTGTTTCCTGAAAAGCAAGCCGGGCGCATCCGATGGAAACATGGCGGAGAGCATACGCGACGATATCGCGATGATTTCCTGGCAGAAGGGCGGCGCCTCCTATGTGATCGTTGGCCCCTCGTCCGACGCAAATCTGCAGCAGTTGGCCGATACTGTTTCAACCGCGATCTGACGGCGTTGCCAGCGTAGTACGGCGCAGGGACCGGATACCGCAGCCGGACGATGGGCAGGGCTCCGCGCTTGCCACCCCTTGGAATCGGGTCCATTATCTGTCGCTGTAGGGGCCACAGCCACGCTCAAGGGAGCCGGTTGGCGCATGGCTCTCGAGGCCAGCGGTGATGAACTGCGTTCAATGCGGTTGTGAAATCCAAACCGGATTTGCCTTTTGCCCGAGCTGTGGAGCAAAGCAGCCGAAATCTTGCCCTGGATGCGGCTATCTCTGCCTGCCGAACTTTGCCTTCTGCCCGAAATGCGGCACAGAAATTTCCGCCGGGCCGGCAACCCAGAAACCACAGCAGCCCCGCTCCCAGCCGTCACCTGTCACCATAGCGGTTGCCGAAACCTCCTCCGAGCCGGCAAGATCCGATCAGTCTGCCGATGCCGACCGGCGCACCGTTACAGTGCTCTTCGCCGATCTTTGCAACTTCACCACGCTCAGCGAGCAGACCGATCCGGAACTGCTCCAGACATTGCAGAATGAGCTGTTTGAGGAACTGACCGAAGCGGTGCAGACGTTTGGCGGGTTTGTCGACAAGTTCATCGGCGATGCCCTGCTCGCCCTGTTCGGCGCTCCGCAAGCGCATGAGGACGACCCGGAACGGGCACTGCACAGCGCGCTCGAAATGAGCCGCCGGGTGGCCGGCGTCGCCGAGCGGTGGAGTACCCGCGTCAGCCTGCCGCTTGCCCTGCATATCGGCGTGAACACGGGACCGGTGGTCGCCGGCGGCGTGGGCGCAAGCAGTAGCAAGGCCTATTCGGTGACAGGCGATACCGTGAACACGGCACAGCGCCTGCAAGCGATGGCCGAACCCGGCGACATCCTCGTCGGCCCCGTCACCCATCGCCTCACCCGGCATGCCTTTTCCTTCAGCTCGCTCGGCACGTTGCCATTGCGCGGCAAAGCCGAGGGCGTGCTGGTGCATCGGCTGACCGGCCGCATCGAGGCGGCGGCCAATCCCCGTGGCCTGTCCGCACTCGGTCTCAACGCGCCGATGGTCGGCCGCGATGCAGAGCTCGGCGGCCTGCTGCGCTGCCTCGACGCCGCCTGCTCAGGGGTTACGCAATTCGTGCGCCTGACGGGGGAAGCCGGCGCAGGTAAAACGCGCCTCGTGACCGAATTCCTTGAAAAAGTGCAGCACGAACCCCGCTTTGCCGCCGTCGTCGTGCGACAGGCGGCCTGCTCGTCCTTCGGGGAACCATCCTATGGTACACTCGCCGCCATCGTGCGCTGCGCCTACGACATTGGTGGAAACGACAGCCCGGACGACGCGCGCCGGCAGCTCTCCAGCGGCCTCGACGCGCTCGACCTGGCTGCCGCAGAACGGGAGCGGCTGATCCCGCTTTTCCTCTGTATTCTCGGTTTCGGCGATCCCGACGGAGTGCTCAAACACGTCGAGCCGGAGCAGTTGCGACGGCAGATTTTCTACGCCATTCGCACCATCCTCGAGCGCCGGCTCGAACGGGCGCCGCTGCTTCTGGTGATCGAGGACCTGCATTGGGCCGATACGGCCTCGCTGGAGACCTTGCGTTTTGCGATGGATCGGCTGGAACGCAACCGGCTGATGCTTCTGACGACCCATCGACCCGCATTCGAAACGGACCGGCTGAATTCTGCCAAGGCCAGCCTGACGATGCTGCGTCTCCCGCCCCTGTCCTCCGCCGAAGGCCACGAACTGCTTTCTGCCCTGTTCGGCGCGGGCGGACTACCGGCACGGCTCTGCAACCGCATCGTCGAGCGGGCCGGCGGAAACCCGCTTTTCATCGAGGAGATCGTGCGACGCCTGATCGAGAGCGGCGAGTTGAGGCGCAACGGCGCGCGCTGGGAAATGACCAAGGCGACGGCTGCCGCGGACATTCCCCTCAGTATCCAGGCAATGATGCTGGCCAGGATCGATCGGCTGCCGCCACGGGTGCGCAAGCTCGCGCAGATGGCAGCGGTCATCGGCACACGCTTCGAGACATCGGTCCTCGAAGCCGTGTTCAGCGACCCGGCCGGAATCGAAACGGGTCTCGATCATCTGTGCGAGGCGGAAATCATCGAGGAGTTGTCCGGCGGGGTTGCGTCAGACTCCTTTGGCTTCTGCCAGACAATGCTGCATGAGGTGATCTACGACAACCTGCTCCTGAAACGGCGTACCGAACTGCATGGGCTTATCGCCGAGACCCTGGAGCGGCGATATGGCACGCAACCGACCCGGCTTGAGGATCTCGCCCTGCTCGGCTACCACTTCGGCCGCTCCACGCACAAGTCAAAGGGTGCCATCTATCTGACGGCCGCAGGTGACGAGGCTCGACGGACCTATGCCAATGACGACGCGCTCCGCTTCTACCGCGAGGCGTTTGACGCACTCGGCGATCGCCTCGATAGCGCGTGGCTCGTGCCATGCGAGCGGATTGCCGACCTTTACGGACCGGCCGGTCAACGCGAAAGGGCGATGGAATTTTACAGGGACGCCCTCAAAGCCCACCAGGATGCCGACGATCACCTGGCGGCTGCGCGGATACTGCGCAAACTCGGCCGACTGCTCTTCGATGCCGGCAATCGCGATGCCGCGCGCACCCGTTTCGCCGAAGCCGCAGCACTGCTGGAGGACACGAACGCCCCGATCGAACAGGCGCATCTGTTGCAGGAACAGGGTCACCTCGCCTTTCGCACCGGTGACTATGCAGGCGCCGTCAAATGGGCCGACGAAGCATTGCGCTGCGCCGAGCGGCTGCCGCCACAAAAAAACGACGAGAGAGAAGCAAATGAAGCTACCCTGGCGATCGCGCAGGCGCTCAATACCAAGGGGACGGCGCTGGCGCGGCTTGGGAAAACCAGGGAAGCCGTCGCCGAAGTCGAGCGCAGCGTCGAGGCAGCGCTCCGCTGCGGCCAGCTCAATGCGGCCTGTCGCGGATATACCAATCTCGGCGTCCTTTACACGATCATTGATCCGGCGCTCGCCATCGAGATTTGCCAGCGCGGCTACGAGATGGCGAAACGGATCGGCGATTTCGGGTTCCAGGCACGGTTGCTGACGAACATCGCGGTCGCCTACTGCACCTTCACCGACCGCTGCGCGCGCGAGGGAATGCCTGCAGTGCAAACGGCACTGGCGATCGACCGGGCACTCGACCAGCGGGACCATCTGCCGGTGCCGCTGCTGGTGCTGGCGCAGATCTATCAGTGCCACGGCGAGCCGGATCTCGCCCGGCGCCATTATCTTGAGGCGCTCGCGGCCGCTCGCGACTCCAGTGAGGCGCAATTGCTCTTTCCGTGCTACGATGGTCTGGCAACGCTCAGCCTCGACGCCAACGACATGAAAGAGGCGGAACGCTACTTCGATTTGGCGCAGGACATCTGCGCACGGCACGATATCGACCCCAAAACACTGGTGATACTGCCGTTCCTTGACTAGCGGAGGAAATTCAGCAATGGAGCAGCACAACATCCAGGGCCCTTTGCGGCCCGGCGACCGCGCACCGAATGTGGTGCTTGACGCAATCACGCATGGCGGCAAGATCGCCATCGACGACTTTCGTGGCCGCAGACCCGTCCTTGTCGGCTTGTTTCGCGGCCTGCACTGCGCGTTCTGCCGCCGCCAGATCGCGGCAATGGCGGAACTGGAAACGCCTCTGCGCGACCAGGGGATCGACAGCCTGACGGTCGTCAACACACCGACCGAACGCGCCCGGCTCTATTTCCGCTACCATCCAATACCCAATCTGCTCGCGGCGTCCGATCCCGAACGGGTGTCGCATCGCGCCTTCGGCCTGCCCAATCTCGAATTCACCGAGGACGAGAACAAATGGCCGTACAAGGTCGGCATGGGCACGATGATGAGCATGCGCGTCGATCTGCCCGGCGAACTGCCGGAGCCGATGAACCCGGTGGCCGCATCCGAATTTCTCGACAAGCTGGACGGATACGAAGTCACAGATGACGACCGGCAGATGAAGGCCGACGGATACGGCCAGCTGACAGGGGAGTTCCTACTCGACAGGGACGGCATCGTCCGCTGGTGCTTCACCGAAGTCCCCGACGAAGGGCGGTACCTGTTCACCAGCCCGAGCCGGCGGGAACTGATGTCCGCCGCCGCGCAGCTTCCCGCATAAGACCAGCGCCGGTCGTACGATTCCCCAAATCCGGACCGATTTGGGGAATCGCTAAAGCTTACTTCATGTGCTGATTCTGCATAAAAATAGGCCATTATACGTGTATTGCTTGAAATTTCACGCGATGGTTTTAACGTTTTGTTAAAAGAGTTTATTAACCACAAATAACTAATATGCCGGTTCAACACGACAGCCGGACACACAGCGCCGATTTTCGGCCTGCTGCCATGAAGGCACGCCCGACCCGGTTCGTCCGGGATGTCTGGAAGATTCTCCGTCATTTAAACAGCGTCGCTCGGTGCTTATTTTTACGCTCCGGCCAGCAGAGGACTCAAAATGAAATCCGCACTACGTTTCGGCATCGGAATGCGCCTTGGCATAGGCTTCGGCTTTCTCGTTCTGCTGATGTTGCTTCTCACCCAGCAATCCGTTTCCAAGGTCAACGCGATCGACAGCAATCTCTCCGAGGTCAATGACGTCAACAGCGTCAAGCAGCGTTTCGCCATCAATTTCCGCGGCAGCGTGCATGATCGCGCCATCGCCATCCGCGACGTCACGCTGGTCGAGACGGCCGAGGAGCGCCAGACCGCCGTATCGCTGATTGCCAAGCTTGCCGACACCTATGCGGTCAATGAAGCGAAGATGAAGGATATGATCACGGCCGGCGCGTCCGATCAGGAAAAGACCATCCTTGCAGAAATCGCCGACATCCAGTCGAAGACCAACCCGCTCGTCGCCGACATCATTGCGCTGGAAGACAAGGGCGACAAAGACGCCGCCAAAAAGATTCTGCTGGAGCAGGCGCGCCCGCTGTTCGTTTCGTGGCTGGGTGCCATCAACAAGTTCATCGACTACCAGGAAGCGCTCAACAAGTCCGTCGGCAGCGACGTCCGCGCGACGGCGAGCGGCTTCGAAACGCTGGCGCTCGGCTCGCTGGCCGGGGCGGTAATCCTGGCAATCATCGCCGCCTACGTGGCCGGCCGATCGATCACCGGCCCGATGGCCAAGCTCAAGGTCGCACTGCGACAGATGGCTGAAGGCAGGCTCGATAGCGATCAGGCGCTCGATGCCCGCCGCGACGAGATCGGTGATCTCGCCCGTGCAGTCGGTGCCGTCCGCAATGCCGTCGGCGCGCAGGCAGCACGCCAGGCAGAAAGTGATGCCGAACGGGCCGCCGCCGAGCGCGCCCAGATGGAACAGACCGCCCGCCAGCGCGATGCCGAAGCAGCTCAGACGAACCATGCCGTTGCCCAGCTCGGTCAGGCGCTGGAGGAGATGGCGAACGGCAATCTCGAATTCCGCCTTACCCAGTCCTTCGGTTCGGCGCTGGACGAACTGCGTGTCAACTTCAACAATTCGGTCGAAAAACTGCACGCAGCCCTGAAGGCGATCGGTGGCAATGCCTTTTCCATCGACGGTGGCGCCCGAGAAATCAGCGGTGCCGCAAACGACCTGGCCCGCCGTACCGAACAGCAGGCTGCGTCGATCGAACAAACCGCCGCCGCGCTCGACGAGATCTCCACCACGGTCAACGATTCGACCAGGCGGGCCGAAGAAGCCGGCATGCTGGTCGCGAAGACCCGCGAAAATGCCGAGCGCTCCGGCGAAGTCGTCAAGCGCGCCGTTGCCGCCATGGGCCAGATCGAAGGCTCTTCGAACGAGATCAACAACATCATCAGCGTGATCGATGATATCGCCTTCCAGACCAACCTTTTGGCATTGAACGCCGGTGTCGAAGCCGCGCGCGCCGGCGAGGCCGGCAAGGGTTTTGCCGTTGTCGCCCAGGAAGTGCGCGAACTTGCCCAACGCTCCGCCAACGCCGCCAAGGAGATCAAGCAATTGATCAACAATTCCGGCGAGCAGGTCCGCTCCGGCGTCACCCTGGTCGGCGAGACCGGCAAGGCGCTGACGGAGATCGTAGCGGAGGTTCAGGAGATCAACCGCCACGTCAACTCGATCGTCGAATCCGCCAAGGAACAGGCGGTGGCGCTGAAGGAGATCAACGCCGCCGTCAACACCATGGATCAGTCGACGCAGCAGAACGCGGCCATGGTCGAAGAAACCTCGGCAGCAAGCCAGAAGCTCGCAGCAGAAGCAGGCTCCTTGTCCGCCCAGCTTGCGAAGTTCCGCTTCGAAGGCGGCAGCGGCAGGCATGTGCAGGCTGCCGGACCGTCATCGGCTCCGCGGCCGTCGCCGGCAGGCGCGATGATCCGCAAGGTCGCTTCGGCCTTCGGCGGCGGCCGCGCTGCTGCCGCAACTGCCCAGCCTGCCGACGACTGGCAGGAATTCTGATATCTGGAGCGACGCGAAAAAAGGGCCGCATCCCGTGGGATGCGGCCCTTTTTCATGCAAGGGAAAGGATTTCAGATTGCCTGAAGAACCCGGTTCGCGGCGGAAACGATGGCTTCGAGGGAAGCCGCCACGATGTTGGTATTGATGCCGACGCCAAAGAGCTTGCCGCCCGGATACTCCACTTCGACATAGGCGATTGCCGCCGCGTTCGAACCGTGCTGCAGCGAATGCTCGGAATAATCGGCAACCGACATTTCGACGCCGAGATAGATCGACAGCGCATTGATGAAGCCGTCGATCGGGCCGGTGCCCTTGCCTTCGATCCGCTTCGTCTCGCCATTATCGGTGATCTCAGCCGCCACCACGCGCACGCCCTTGTGCTCGCCGACCGGATAGGTGTGGTGGTCGACGAAGCGGATGCGGGCATTCGGCTGCTCGACGTAACGCTCGATGAAGCGCGCATGGATCGCCTTCGACGGCAATTCCTTGCCGTGTTCGTCGGTAATGCGCTGGATATCCTCGCGGAACTCCACCTGCAGGTTGCGCGGCAGGTTGATGCCGTAATCCTCCTGCAGGATATAGGCGATGCCGCCCTTGCCCGATTGCGAGTTGATGCGGATGATCGCCTCGTAGGAGCGGCCGACGTCCTGTGGATCGATCGGCAGATAGGGCACCTCCCAGAGCGGCTTGTTGGCGACCTTGATCGCCTTCATGCCCTTGTTGATCGCATCCTGGTGCGAGCCGGAAAAGGCGGTATAGACCAGTTCACCGACATACGGATGGCGCTCGGGGATGACCATCTGGTTGGAATATTCGTAGACGTCCTTGATCCGCTCGATATCCGAGCAATCCAGCTGCGGATCGATCCCCTGCGTGAACATGTTCAGCGCCAGCGTCACCAAGTCGACATTGCCGGTGCGCTCACCATTGCCGAACAAAGTGCCTTCGACGCGGTCGGCGCCGGCCATCAGGCCGAGTTCGGTGGCCGCGATGCCGGTGCCGCGGTCATTGTGCGGATGCAGAGAGATGATCAGGTTCTCGCGGTTGTCGAGATTGCGGCACATCCACTCGATCTGGTCGGCATAGATGTTCGGTGTCGCCATTTCGACGGTCGAGGGCAGATTGAGGATCAGTTTGTTCTCCGCCGTCGGCTGGATGATCTCCGTGACTGCGTTGCAGATTTCCAGTGCGACTTCCAGCTCGGTGCCGGTGAAGCTTTCCGGCGAATACTCGAAGCGGAAACCGCCGCCCGCCTTGGCGGCCATGTCGGTGATCATCTTGGCGGCGTCGGTGGCGATCTGCTTGATGCCCTTGACGTCCTTGCCGAACACGACGCGGCGCTGCAGCTCGCTGGTGGAGTTGTAGAAATGCACGATCGGCTTGTTGGCGCCCTGCAGCGCCTCAAAGGTACGCGTGATCAGCTCGGGCCGGCACTGCACCAGCACCTGCAGCGACACGTCGGCAGGCACATTCCCCTCTTCGACGCACCAGCGGGCGAAATCGAAATCCGTCTGCGAGGCTGAGGGGAAACCGATCTCGATTTCCTTGAAGCCCATGTCGAGCAAGAGCTGGAACATCCGGGCCTTGCGGTCGTGGCCCATCGGATCGACCAATGACTGGTTGCCGTCGCGCAGGTCGACCGAACACCAGATCGGCGCCTTGGTGATGGCCTTGCCCGGCCAGGTCCGGTCGGGAATGTTGATCTGCGGGTAGGCCTGATACTTGACGGCAGCCTCGGGCATGCCCTGCTTGACGGTGTGGGATTTCATGATCATTGCGGCTTCTCTTCATGTCTGAGGCGCATTTCCCGCATGCAATAACCGATCGTGGATCGCATTGCGATGGCAAATGCTGGCTCTTGAGGTTCTTTTCGTCTGCTATTCAGGGAAGGCAAGGAGCTGGGGCCGGTGGGCTTTCGGCCACCGGGCGCTCCTTCAAAGAACCCGGCAACCGCGCGTAAGGCCGAGAAGAAGAAGCGAGGCGCGCGAACGGTCCGCAAAGGCGATGTGCCCGCGGGAACCCTGTTCGATGATTTGTGCGCCTGAGTTCGACATGAAGCGGTGTATAACCGGAGATGCGCGGAAGGGCAAGCGCAGAACGCCTTGATTGAATTGTCCAGGCTGACAAAAAAACCCCGCCACCGAAGCAGCGGGGTTGAAAGACGTCAGGTCGAAAAAGCTCAGATATCGGCCTGCGACGTGATGATCCGTGAGACGAGGCCGTAGGACTTGGCCTCCTCGGCGGAGAGCCAGTAGTCGCGGTCGGTGTCCTTGGCGATCTTTTCGATCGGTTGCCCGGTGGCTTCCGAGAAGATCCGGTTCAGGCGATCGTTCATCTTGAGGATTTCGCGAGCCTGGATCTCGATGTCGGACGCCATGCCGCGGGTACCGCCGGACGGTTGGTGCAGCAGGAAGCGCGTGTTCGGCAAGCAAAGGCGCTGCTCCTTCGGAGCCGCGACATAGATCAGCGCGCCGGCAGAAGCGACCCAACCGGTACCGATCATCCAGACCTTCGGCTTGATGAACTTGATCATGTCGTGGATCGAATCGCCGGATTCGACGTGTCCGCCAGGCGAGTTCACATAGATGCGAATATCCTCGTCGCTTGCGGCGGCAAGCGCCACCAGCTGCGAGCAGACCTTCTGCGCCAGTTCCTGATTGATCGGGCCATAGATGAAAATCGAGCGCGACTTGAACAGATTCGCCTCGGTTTCTTTGCCCAAAGGCAGTTCCGTCTTCTTGTCGTCTTCGTCTTCGTTCATCCGCTGTCTCCCGCGAAATAAAATCAATTGTCCTGCCGCAGTCAGATAAGGCGACTCGACTGCGAAAACAATGCAACAAAAGCGGATGGGAGCGCAATCAGCAGCGCATTGCGGCTATGGTAAAGACGAGAGGTAAGGCAAATGCCGTATGGACAGGAGAGCATTGCGAAATAAGATGCGATGTCACGAATTCGCATCCGGCGGGACTGCCTCCCACGCTCCCGCCCTCCAGTGGGGACCACAATGAAAAGACGCCTTCTTCTTGCCGCATCGGCCTTCGTCGCTTCGACCGCTCCCGCCTTTGCCCATCTCGACCCGGCCGAGCACGGGTCGCTGATGGCGGGCTTTACCCACCCGCTTTCGGGCGCCGACCATATGCTGGTGATGATCGCCGTCGGCCTCTGGGCCGCGCAGATCGGCGGCCGCGCTCTTTGGGTGGTTCCGGCAGCCTTTGTCGGCGCCATGGCCTTTGGCTTCGCACTGGCGATGACGGGCATCCATCTGCCCTTCGTCGAGCCGGCAATCCTTGCTTCCGTCGTCGCGCTCGGGCTGCTGGTCGCCATGGCGATCCGTTGGCAGACGGCCACCTGCGCCGCCATTGTCGGCGTCTTCGCGCTTTTCCATGGCTACGCCCATGGCGGTGAGCTGGGTGCGGCCGGAGCCCTGCCCTTCAGCACCGGCTTCGTCATCGCGACGGCGCTTCTGCACGTGGCCGGCATCGGTCTTGGTCTCGGCATCAGCCGCTTGTCTTCCGGCGGCACCTTTTCGCGGCTGCTTGGCGGCCTGACCGCGTTTGCCGGCGTTGCGCTGATCTTCAACTGATCGTCTCGCCTTCCAAGAGAAACGGCGGGCCAAAGCCCGCCGTTTTCATTTCAGCCGCGACCGCGATAGGTCGGCACCCCCTGATCCGGCAGCCAGACGCCTTCCGGCGGCGCACCCGTCTGCCAGAAAACATCGATCGGAATGCCGCCGCGCGGGTACCAGTAAGCCCCGATCCTCAGCCACTTCGGATCGAGCAGCTCCACGATGCGCTTGGCGATGTAGATCGAACAATCCTCGTGAAAGGCGCCGTGATTGCGGAACGCGTGCAGGAAAAGTTTCAGCGACTTCGATTCCACCAGCCAATCGCCCGGCAGATAGTCGATGACGATATGAGCGAAATCCGGCTGCCCGGTCATCGGGCAAAGCGAGGTGAATTCCGGCGCGGTGAAACGCACGACGAAGCCCGTGCCGGCATTGCCGTTCGGCACACGCTCCAGCACGGCCTCTTCCGGGCTTTGCGGCGCAGCCACGTTCTGGCCGAGCTGCGACAGGCCTGACACATCGGTTTTCGTCATTTTTTCATTCCTTCAACAACCTTGACCCTGATTCCATGGGCCTTTTCGCCTTCCGGCTCGACATGGATGGTGATCTTCGCGCCGCGATTGACCTCGCGGATCGAGTCTTCCAGGCGATCGCAGATGTCGTGCGCATCACCGACCGGCATCGTGGCCGGAACCACCATGTGAAATTCGACGAAGATCGCCGGCCCAGCCTGCCGCGTCTTCAGATCATGCACCCCGAGCGAGCCGTTCGCATGGGTCGCGATCACCTGCTTGATGGCGGCCTCTTCCTCCGCGGATACCGCCCTGTCCATCAGTCCGTCGATCGAGCGCGCGATCACCTTCCAGCCCTGATAGAGAATGTTGCAGGCAACGACGACGGCGAGCAGTGGGTCGAGCACCGCATAGCCGCTGACGATCGCCAGCACAAGACCGACCAGCACACCCGCCGAGGTCACGACGTCGGACATGATATGATGTCCGTCCGCGGACAAAGCGGGCGAGCGGTAGGTTCGTCCGGCGCGGATCAGCGCATAGGCCCATATAGCATTGATGATGCCGGCCAACAAATTGATCGCCAGACCGAGTACGGGCGTTTCCGGCAGCCTTGGCGACAGAATGGCCGGTACGGCTTCAGAAACGATCAGCAGGGCGGCAACGACGATCAGCACACCCTCGACGACGGCGGAGAAATATTCGGCCTTGTGGTGGCCGAAGGGATGGCTCGCGTCTGCCGGCTTTGCGGCATAGCCGATCACGACGAAAGCGACGATGGCAGCCACCACGTTGACGATCGATTCCAGCCCGTCGGACAGCAACGCCACGGAGCCGGTCAGCCACCAGGCAAGCATCTTCAATCCCAGCACGGCAACCGCGATCGGGATACCCCAGAACGCCAGGCGCTGCGCTGCCGACACCTCCTGCATTGTCTTCTCCTTGCACATGCAAACGAATTGCAAAAACCGGTTCTCTCGAACGCCGAAACCGCTGAAGCGGTTCGAGCGCTTCAGCGGTTTCGGAATAGTGCGCATATGGTTCAAAGCGACCGGCTTGTCAAAGCCTCGTTGGCGAAAAGCATGGCCGCCTCGAACAGGGCGAGCGCGCAGGCGTTACGCTGCCTTGATCTTCGCCCGCTTGGCAAGATGCACCACCACGTTCTCGATCATCCGCATGCCGGCGTCGCTCTCGGCGGTGATCATGAACTCGCGCGGCAGGCTCGACGGATCGGCGAAGCCCGGACTAGCCTCCAGCCAGGCGATCGTGCCACTTTCCATCTACGATTTCGGCGGTCGGATTGCTCTCAGAACCGATCGTCACCCTCCCTTTTCCAAGGCGCGAAATCTGACAAAAAACCGCAATAGCTATTTTCCGGCGCTGGTCTTCAGAGACGCGGGCCCAGTGACGCCAATCAGCGTGCACAACAGCGCGCTCGGGCCGCCAGTCGATTGACGAAATAATACTCTGAGCAAAGACAACATCCAAGAAGATGCGTTCATTTCTGCATTCGTTTCCCTTTATAGGAATCGGAGGCGAACTCTGAGCATATGCGAACGTGCCGGCGCCGCCCCATAAAACCGTAATAAGAACCAGAAAATTATGAAGGCGGCGTCCAGTAAAGCTCATCAGGCAGCCTTGATCTTCGCTCGCTTGGCAAGATGCGCCACCACGTTCTCGATCATCCGCATGCCGGCGTCGCCGCCGAGCGTCATGATCGATTCCGGGTGGAACTGCACGGCCGCGATCGGTTCCTTCGTGTGTTCGATACCCATGACCGTACCGTCGTCGCTCTCGGCGGTGATCATGAACTCGCGCGGCAGGCTCGACGGATCGGCGAAGATCGAGTGATAGCGGCCGACCGTCACTTCCTTGCCGAGCCCGGAGAAGACGATGCCGGGCTCGAGCACGCGGATGCGTGACGGCTTGCCGTGCATCGGGATCGCCAATTGGCGCAGATCGCCGCCATAGGCTTCCGCCAGCGCCTGCAGACCGAGGCAGACGCCGAAGATCGGCAGATCGCGGGCACGCGCCTTCTTGATCGTCGCCTTGCAGTCGAAGTCCTTCGGCATGCCGGGACCGGGCGACAGAACGACGAGATCCGGCTTCACCCTGTCGAAGATCTCCTCGGCGACCGGGGTGCGGACAGTTGTGACCGTCGCGCCGGTCTGGCGGAAATAGTTTGCCAGCGTGTGGACGAAACTGTCCTCGTGATCGACGAGCAGGATGTTGACACCGGTGCCGACGGCGGCGACGTCACGGCCCGCACCGCGGGTGTTGGCGGATTTTGCATCGCGGATCGCTGCGATCATGGCGGAGGCCTTCAGTTCGGTTTCGGCTTCTTCTTCTTCCGGATTGCTGTCGTTGAGCAAGGTGGCTCCCGCACGCACCTCGGCGATGCCGTCCTTGATGCGGATGGTGCGCAGCGTCAGGCCGGTATTCATGTCGCCGTTGAAGCCGACCATGCCGATCGCGCCACCATACCAGGCGCGCGGGCTCTTTTCATGGGCTTCGATGAAGCGCATCGCCCACAGTTTCGGCGCGCCGGTCACCGTGACGGCCCAGGCGTGCGACAGGAAGCCGTCGAAAGCATCCATGTCGTCGCGCAGGCGGCCTTCGATGTGGTCGACCGTATGGATCAGGCGCGAATACATCTCGATCTGGCGGCGGCCGATGACCTTGACGGAACCGGGCACGCAGACGCGGCTCTTGTCGTTGCGGTCAACGTCCGAGCACATGGTCAGCTCGGATTCGTCCTTCTTGGAATTGAGCAGCTTGAGGATCTGTTCGGAGTCGGCGATCGGGTCGTCGCCGCGCTTGATCGTGCCCGAGATCGGGCAGGTCTCGATGCGGCGGCCGGAGACGCGCACGAACATTTCCGGCGAGGCTCCGACCAGATATTCCTGATTGCCGAGATTGATGAAGAAGGAATAGGGCGACGGGTTGATCGCCTTCAGGCGGTTGGAGATTTCCGAAGGCTTGCTCTCACAGCGCTCGAAGAATTTCTGGCCCGGCACGACTTCAAAGAGGTCGCCGCGGCGGAAACTCTCCTTGGCCTTGACGACGAGTTCGGCATATTCACCCGGGCGATGATCGCCATGCGGCGGGATGCTGTCGATGGTGCGGAAGGGTTCGGGCGCGATATCGCCGGCCTTGCCTTCCGTCGTCTTGCCATCCCTGGCGAAATCGTAGCGATCGATCCAGGCCTTGGCGGCATAGTGGTCGACGACGAGGATTTCGTCGGGGAGGAACAGCACCATGTCGCGCTGGTCGTCGGGGCGCGTCAGCTTCAGCTCGATCGCGTCGAACTGAAAGGCGAGATCGTAGCCGAAGGCGCCATAGAGCCCAAGGCTCGAATCTTCCTGCGAATAGAACAGATTGGTGACGGCACGCAGAACCGTGAACACCGTCGGGATCTTCGAACGCTCTTCTTCGGTGAAAACCCGGTCCGGCGTGTTGATCGTCAGATCGAGACGCCGGGTCGTGGAGGCGCCGAGCGTGATGTCGGCGACCCCGGCGAGATGCTCAGAAATCATCGACAGCAGCGCTTCTCCGCGCTCGTTATAGGCTTCGATCCAGAGCGAACGGCCGAAAGAGGATATGGCGAGCGGCGGATCGATGATTGCCGTGTCCCACCGGGTATAGCGACCCGGATATTCATAGTTGGAGGAAAACACGGCACCCCGGCGTTCGTCGAGCCGATCGACATAGCTGGAAATCGCCTCGCCATAGGGCGCCTCGCGCCGCCGGCGGGTGACGGAAATTCCGCCTTTGGTGGTATAGGCTTCCGCACCGTCTTCAAGAATTGTCGTCGCCATCTTCTGCTCCGTTCAGGCCCGTCATTCCTGCGGCCCGAATACAAAAAAGCCGCCTCGAAACTTCCGGGCGGCTTATCGTCTCAATCACGCATGACTGGTCAAGGCCGCTTCAGCGAGCCCACCACCAGATCGAAAGGATACGCGACTGTGTCATGGCGAAATTGTTAGCGTGAGACGAAAGATTGCGCAAGCGGGCGACGGCGGAAAAATCAGTCGCGCATTTTTCCGCCCAATGCGTTTGCCTGGATCAGGCGGGCAGCCTCGTCGACATCTGTGCCTGCACACCCTTCGGGTCAGCGGCGAAGGCGGTCGCAACATTGCGGGTCAGTTCGCCCGGGAAAACCTCTTCTACACCAGTCTCGACGGCATCGAGCGTGTCTCTCACGACGTCCAATGGCTGCAACCGTGGCTCCGGCAGGTTGCGCCCCATATCCGTCTCCACCTGCACAGGCATCGAGGCGACAACATGCGTTCCCTGCCCCTTCAGCTCTGCCCGGATCGAGCGCGTGGCGGCGAGACCTGCCGCCTTTGAGGCCGAGTAGGTGCCAGCCGCGGGCAGCGTCACCAGCGAAAGGAAGGAAAGCACGTTGACGATGCTGCTCTGCCCGACCTTGGCCAGGATCGGCGCAAAGGCTTTCGACAGCGCCAGGATCCCGAAATAATTGACCTCCATTTCCTGCCGGGCAATCGACGCGTCAGGAGCTGAAATGACGCCCTGCCCGCCGGCAAAGCCGGCATTGTTGATCAGCAGCGTGACATCGGTCGCGACCTTCGCGGCGTTTTCGATATCTGCTGCATTGGTGACATCGAGCTTGAGCGCCACCAGTCGCGTCGGCTCGAGCGCAACGAGATCGGCAAGCGAGGCCGGATCACGGGCGCCGAGATAGATTTTCCTCGCGCCGCGGCGCAACAGTTCCGACACGAACGCCCTGCCGATACCGCGATTGGCACCGGTCACGAGCGCGACGGCATTTTCGATTTTCTGGAACATCCGTTTTTCCTCTATATATGTGCATATGCACTATTCGTTAACCAAAAAGACCGGAGATTTCCGGCCGTTCCTTTCACTCTTCAGACCGTGGCGCCCGCCGGAATAGCGAGAAGCATCTGGCGCAGTTGATCCGCACGCTCGGCACCGACCAGTCCCACATATTCCGCCTGCGCGGCATGCCAGCACTCGACGGTTTCCGCCAGTTTCTTCCTGCCCTGTTCCGACAGGGCCAGCAGCAGCTTGCGCGACCCCTTGCCTTCCGGCTCGCTGACCACATAACCGTCGCGCTCCAGCGGCTTCAAGGCCCGCACCAGCGTGGTGCGATCCATGACCATCGCTTCAGCGATCTCCGACATGCCGGCCTTGCCCGCTTCCGCGATAAAGGCCAGCAAGGAAAACTGCGCCGCCGTGACTCCCGCCTTGGCATAGTGCCGTTCGTAGAGCTGCGACACGAAGCGCGCGGCCTGACGGATGGCGAAACAGTTGCAGGTGGCGACCGACGAGTTCGTTTTCATACATCGACAATTATATGTGCATATGCACTTTGTCAATGAATTTCTATCGACAGAAAAAATGGAGCGGCTTTTGCAACCGCTCCATTTTCCTCTCATCATCGTGGGTCCGCGTCAGAAGCGCTGGGTCAGGGAGATCTTGAACGTCCGCCCGGGCTCGGAATAATAGGCCTTGTCCGGTGACGCCGCCGAAAGGAGGACATCACGCACGCTGATGGCGTCGTAATATTCCTGGTCGAAAATATTGTAGACCCCGGCCCTCACCGTCAGACCTTCGACTTTTTCCGGTTTCCACCAGCCCGTCAGGTCGACGAGGCCATATCCGGGCGCCTTGAAGGTCGCGTCCGAATTGCTGGACACGGCTTTTGCGGCAATGAAGGTCACATCGGTGCCCCAGGTTTCCGTTGCATAGCCTGCCCCGATCACGCCCTTCAGCGGTGCAACCGAACCAAGCTTCAGACCCGTTTCCAGATCCTCGCCATTTGCATAGGTGAGCGAACCGTTGATATGGAAGCCGGATGCAAAGGACTTGTGAGCAGAAAGCTCGACACCGTAGATGCGCACCCGATCGCGATTGAGGTATTGGGTAATCCCGAACGGATAGGTGGCGGGATCCTGAACCGGTGCGGCATCGGTATCGATGAAGTTGCGGTAACGGTTGTAGAAACCGGTGATACGCCCGCTGAAATCCTCGTCGCCGAGATTGGCGCCGATTTCGAAACCATTGCTGGTTTCCGGCTTCAGGTCGGGATTTCCGAGCCTGAGATACGTGCCTGGACCGCCGTAATCGAGGTAGAGCTCGTTTGCCGTCGGCGAGCGGAAACCCATCGCCCACTGGGCGAAAAACTCGACATCCGTCGCTGCTTCGTATTTGGCAAGCAGCTTCGGCGAAACGGCGTCGCCGCTCTGGCCGGGAGGCAGGCCATTGTAATTTGGATTGGCAGTGTAGGCGGCCGTTTCCTGGGGCGACTGATCGTACCAGTCGTAGCGGAGACCGGGTGTCAGCGAGAAAGCGCTGTCGCCGATGGCGACCTCGTCTTCGAGATAGATGCCGAATTTCCGGCCGTCGACATCCGGCATGTCCGCCTGGTTGGTGTGCAGGAAATCGCAGGCCGGAACGGGGCTGGTGTCGCAGCTGTCGTCGCCGGAGGAATATTGCGTCGTCTGGCCGATCGAGAAATCACCGCCGAGCCGAACGGTATGATGCAGCCGCCCGGTGTCGAACGACTTCTCCATGGAACCGGCAGCGCCGACCGAACGGTTTTTTACCTCGCTGTTGCGCCAATAATCGCCGACGGCCGACGTGGAGCGATATCCCGCCTCGCCGCTGTCGCGGGTCAGATCCTGCCAGTAGAAGACCGCGTTGGCCGCATCGATCAGCGCATCGTCGTCTACGGCTTCAAATTCGTAGTTCAGCGAAACACGATCGCGCTTGATATCCTCGTTGCCGTCGAGGTCGCCCGGCCGATAGTTGCCGAAGGTGCTCTGTTTGGTTCTGAGGTCGATGTCCTTGTCGCGGTCGAAGCGTTCACCGGTCAGCGTGAAGGTGTGACCGGTATCGGTATATTGCTTGACCTTCACCAGCACGTTCTTCTGGTCGAAATCGGCGGGATTGGGCTCAGAGCGGCCCGCACCATAGATATCGGACGTGCCGGCATTGTCGGTTTCGTGGCCCCTCTTGTAACCCCCCTGAAACAGAACAGCGGTACTGCCGTACTGGGCCGCCACTGCCGCCGACGTCCCCCAACTCTCGTCCGCGCTGTCATAGGTAAACTTGAAAATGCCGCCCCAGGTCTTGCTCTCGCCGATCAGGTCCTCCGGCTGCAGCGTGCGAAGCACCACGGCGCCACCGAGAGCGCCATCGCCGGCGCGGCTCGAATCCGCACCGCGGACGATATCGGCGGCCGAAAGTGTGTCGAAATCGAAGCTGTCGATGCCTCCGTCGGCATCGCGGGCGCCGTCATCGAGATAGGGAATGACGATACCGTCGATCGTCGTCTGGACCCGCGCGCCGTCCAGACCACGAATATTGACGCTGCCATTGGCCCGATTGAAGCCGACGCCGGGTTGCAGCGAGCGACCCAGGTCCTCAAACGAGGAAACCTGATTGTCCTGAATATCCTCGCCCGTCGTCTCGCTGGCGAGCGGCGTATCGGCAACCCCGGTCTTCTGACTACCCTTGACCGACAGCTTTTCCAGCACGGTGGCACTTTCTTCATCAGACGCCGCCGTCGCCGTGGCATCCTGCGCCCGGGAGACGCAGGGAGGGAAAGTGGCGCAGAAAAACGCCACGCACGCAAGGAGGGCAGCGCAGTGATGCCGGGTAATCATAGTCAGTCCTTTGACAAGTTCACCGGGCTGGCTGCTGAGACGCTGTGCTCAAAGGGCTGGCTAGGTACGGGCGACGAAATATCGGGGCAGCCGGAACTGTCCTCTTTCGCCATCGGTTAAAAAACATGACTATTACTGTCAACAAATAATGTCATACTTTTGCCAAACTCCGGCATCCCGATCCGGGCGCGTGCCGAATTGGCAACGATCCGGCGTCCTGCGGCTGCAATGCAACCATTCCCGCCCGAATGCGTTGTGACCGTGCCCCTGCCGCCCGGCAGGACCGGAGTTCGTTCATGCACCTTCGAATCGTCGCCTGCCTTCTGTCGATCCCCCTCCTCGCGGGCGCGAGCCTTCCGAAAACAGGTCCTCTCCCTGAAAGAAAGCCGGCAGTGGCGGAGACGACTAAGCCGGCGGAGGAAAAAATCGAGAAGGACGCCCCCACGACGGACAAGGACGAGAAAGCCCTTCCAACCCCGGACGATGCCAAGCCTTTGACGGAAAAACCGGAAACGGAGCCCGAACCCGTGCTGACAATCGAGCCGGAGGACGGCAAGGAATATGCCGCCTGCCTGATTGCCCTGAAACAGATTGGTGCGACCTTCAAGGAGGAAAAGCGGGTCGATGACGGCAAAGGCTGCGGCATCGACAAGCCGCTGACACTCAACATGGTGCTTCCGGGTGTCGCGCTGAAACCGGAAGGCAAGATGCGCTGCGAAACGGCGCTCGAACTCGCCCGTTGGACGAAGGAAGCGGTTATTCCGGCGGCCAAGGCGGCGCTGCAAAGCGAAGGACCGCTGGCGGCAATCAACCAGGCATCAAGCTATGTCTGCCGGTTGCGCAACAACGGGACGACCGGAAAAATCTCCGAACATGCCCGCGGCAACGCCATAGACATCGCGTCCTTTACGTTCAAAAGCGGCAAATCGATCGAAATCCAGCCGCGCGACGAGGACTCGACCCTGGCCGGCGCATTCCAGCGGGCGGTGACGGCAACAGGCTGCCTCTACTTTAGAACCGTGCTCGATCCCGGCAGCGATGCGGCTCATGAAACCCATCTGCATTTCGACGTGCTCGAGCGCAAGAACGGCTATCGCTACTGCCGCTGAAGACCATTGATCCGTCTCCCGCGCCACACGGCATGAATAGTTGCGTGACGGATGCTCTCGTCATCTTGCCGGCGGCAAGATCGGATACCATCTGCTGAGAGCGCTGGCCTTGAACCCGGGCTGGCTCCCCATTGCAAAGGATTGCCCCATGCCCGTTTCCATGTACAAAATCTCGGTTCCCGTCTTCATCCGCGCTCTGAACGTGCTTGCCGGACTGCTCGACAAGGCCGAAGCCCATGCGGCCGAAAAGAAGGTACCGCTGGATGATCTGTTCAACGCACGTCTTGCGCCGGACATGTTGCCCCTATCCGGCCAGATCCAGCGCGTCAGCGACACGTCGAAGAACGCCATCGGCCGCCTGACCGGCGTTCCCGCCCCAAGCTTTCCCGATGAAGAAAAGAACTTTGCCGAGCTGCGCGAACGCATCGCCAAGACGATCGCCTTTCTCGAAACCGTCAAACCCTCCGACCTGGAGAAGAGCGAAGACAGGGAGGTGACGATCAGCTTCGGCAAGCTGAAGTTCACCTTCACCGGTGACGACTATCTGTTGAAGTTCGCCCTGCCAAACTTCTTCTTCCACGTCACCACGGCATACGACATCCTGCGCAACCGGGGCGTGGCCGTCGGCAAGGTTGACTATCTCGGACCCTATAACTAACGCGCCGCCGATCAAGGGCCCCGCACGCCTCGTTCGGGGCCCTCGAGTGACGGAGACTAAAACAATCCCTCGATGTATCCCGCTTCATTGAGGAAGATTTTCTCCGACGACGGCGCTCTCGGAAGGCCCGGCATGGTCATGATCTCGCCGGTGATGACGACGATGAAGCCTGCGCCAGCCGATAGCCGGACCTCACGGATCGGAACCGTATGGCCCGTCGGGGCGCCGCGCAGATTTGGATCGGTCGAAAACGAGTATTGCGTCTTCGCCATGCAGATCGGCAGATGGCGGTAGCCCTGTGCTTCCCATGCATGCAGTTGATCGCGCACGCTCTTGTCGGCGATCACCTCGCCGGCGTGGTAGATGTCCTTGGCGATGGTCTCGATCTTGTGGAACAACGACATGTCATCGGGATAGAGCGGCGAAAACTGCGAGCGGCCATTTTCCGCCAGTTGTACGACCTTGCGGGCAAGATCCTCGATACCGGCCGAGCCCTCCGCCCAATGCCTGCACAGAATTGCCTCGGCGCCGAGCGTAGCGACGAAAGTCTTGATCGCCTCTATTTCGGCTTCGGTATCCAGCGTGAAATGGTTGATCGCAACGACCACGGGAACGCCGAACTTCTTGACGTTCTGGACATGGCGGCCGAGATTGGCGCAGCCTTTGCGGACCGCGTCGACATTCTCTTGGCCGAGGTCTTCCTTCTTCACTCCGCCGTTCATCTTCATGGCGCGGGCCGTTGCGACGACCACCGCGACATCCGGTTTGAGACCGGCCTTGCGGCATTTAATGTCGAAGAACTTCTCCGCCCCGAGATCGGCACCGAAACCGGCTTCGGTGACGACGTATTCGGCGAGTTTCAGGGCCGTCGTCGTCGCCACCACGGAATTGCAGCCGTGGGCGATGTTGGCAAACGGGCCACCATGAACAAAGGCCGGGTTGTTTTCCAGCGTCTGCACGAGATTGGGCTGCATCGCATCCTTGAGCAACACGGTCATGGCGCCATCCGCCTTGATATCGCGGGCAAAGACCGGCGTCTTGTCACGCCGGTAAGCGATGATGATGTTGCCGAGGCGCGTCTCGAGGTCCTTGAGATCAGTGGCCAGGCACAGGATCGCCATGACTTCCGATGCGACGGTGATGTCGAAGCCGGTCTCGCGCGGATAGCCATTGGCAACGCCGCCGAGCGAGCCGACGATATGGCGCAAAGCCCGGTCGTTCATGTCCATGACGCGGCGCCAGGCAATGCGGCGAACGTCGATGTTCTGCTCGTTGCCCCAATAGATGTGATTGTCGATCAGCGCCGATAGGAGGTTATGCGCCGAGGTGATGGCATGGAAATCGCCGGTAAAATGGAGATTGATGTCCTCCATCGGCACCACCTGCGCATAGCCGCCGCCGGCAGCCCCGCCCTTGACGCCGAAACAGGGGCCGAGCGAGGCTTCGCGAATACAGACGATCGCCGTCTTGCCGATCCGGTTCAGCCCGTCGCCGAGACCCACCGTCGTCGTCGTCTTGCCTTCGCCGGCAGGCGTCGGGTTGATCGCGGTGACGAGGATCAACCGGCCGTCTTTCTTCACTTTTTGCCGGGATATGAAATCGGCGCCGATCTTTGCCTTGTCGTGGCCATAGGGAAGCAGATCTTCCGGTGGAATTCCGAGCTTTGCGCCGATCTCCAGGATCGGCTTCTTGTCGGCTGCGCGGGCTATTTCGATATCGGACTTGACCTCGGCCATATGGTGTCTCTCCCCTTCCACCCTTTTTTGTCTGTAAGCATAAGAGCGCGAAGCGGGCCTGCTGGCCACACCCTAATTTGCCGCCGGATAGGCCAAAAACGACAAGGAATGTTCAAATCGAACAAAAAAGCGGGCGAGCCGAAGCTCACCCGCCCAATACACCCGCAATCGCGGCTTATCGCGCCAGAATATCGCGCATTTCGACGAGGTTCGAGCGGACGCGCAGAACATAGAAGCCGAGCGTTGCCAGATGGGTCGGCATGATCCAGCCATCTTCCTTGCCGTTCGAGATGATCAACGGCTGGATGCGCAGCGACGCCCGCAGTTGCTTGATACTCTCTGCCCAGATCGGTGCCAGGCCACGCTGGGTGATGATCCCGTCGAAATCGGCGCCGGCCGCCGTCAGGACGCCGTAATAGCCATAGAGCTGCCCATAGGCGAACCAGAAGCGGTCATCGGCCCGTGTATCGAACCAGCCGCCGTTGAAATTTTCCGAGCGCTCGCGCAGCATCGCCGAGGTGCTGCCGATCGAGCTTGCGATCCGGTCCATGAACTCCAGGAAATTGTCCGCTCGGGCATCGAAAGTCGCGGAGCATTTGGCGAGTTCGTCGTTGAAGGTCCGAAGATCATTCATCGCCGCGCGATACTGCGACGGCGTCGGCGTCAGCGGGCCGAACGGCGACAGGCCGAAATACCAGTTGCTTTCCTCGTATTGCATCTTGCTGCGCACACTTTGCAACAGCGGATTGATGCCGGACGTGCCGCGCATGCGGACAAGGGAATCGACAAGCTCGACCGTCGTGCGGCGCACCGCCTCGTTCACACCGCGCTGGAAGGAGGCCTTGTTGTCGAACCACGGGGTGTGGTCCCAATCCATGCCGAACAGGCCGGCCTTGTAGAGGATCATCGACGAAATCCAGGCATTCTGATTGACATTGTAGTCGATCAGATCGGCGGTTACGTCAACGATGGCCGAACGCTCGCAGGTATTGGCGGGTGCCGTCTGGCCCGCGGCAGCCTTTACGGGAAGGCCGGCATCGTTCTTGCGTTCTGAAAAATTGTATTTGTTGACATAGTCCGGGTCGAAATTGGTCCAGGCCTGAGTTTGCCAGATGAAGTAGGTATAGAGCGCAATCAGCACCAGAAGACCGATGCCGATCGGCCCCTTGATGATCCAGCTGCGGCCCCGGTACCAATTGCCGACGGCAATGAAGGGGAAGAGGATCCCGGCTATTACCAGGCCAATGCCGCGGCCGATCGCGGAAAACACACGCTGGAAAAACGCGACGATCGGATCAAGCATTACTGTCCTCCTTGAGCCCGTAAAGACGTTTACGGAATGCCACTTTGTCCCTGAGATATGTTCCGGTCAGCGTCGCCACAACATATTCCCTGAACTTTTCGCTGTAATGTTCATAGGCTGCATAAAACCCCTGCTTGTCAAAAACGAAGCGGGAGACAAAATCGGTCGGGTTCAGCTGCGCGATCAGCCGGTTGGTGAGCCACTGGTCCGGATGCTCAGGCGCGGCGCGAACAAGCAGGAAGCGGTTTTCAGGCGCGATCTCCTGCATCTTGATCGTGCCGGACGCTGAAACCGTGCGGATCATGGCCTGCAGGAACGGGTAGCCCCCATCCGACGACACCAGCGCCGAGTTGCGGTGCATCCACGTTTGCAGCCAGATCGCGTCAATATTGCCGAGGTCGGTTGTCGGATCTGCCTGGTTGACCAGCCCGCGCAGGATCATGTCCGCGCGGTGCTGATAGAGGCCGGAACTCTCCACCCAGGAGGCCTGCGGCAATTGTAGCCGGTTGGTCGATGCCAGGAATTCGTAGATGCGCTGGTGGTCCGAGAGGCTGATATAGCCGACCTGCCACGGGCGCGAGCGGCGGAAACCGGGCACGGAAGGATCGCAAATCACCGTCGTCGTCTTCTCATCGAGAAAGACGTAGACGCCGCCGAAATGATTGGCCCAGAAGGCGTCGTGGCGAAACACCAGTTGATCGGGTACCAGTGCATTCTCACGGATGTCGCCGGTGATCTTCGCAAGCTCGACCATCCGGTTCAACATCGCATCGTCGGCCCAGGCCGTCGGCACCGTCTTCAGTTGATCAACCAGGCTCCTCAGTTCGGCCGCCTTGCCAAGCATGTCTTCGGCCGACAGTACGCGAAAGTGCACTTCGTTGATCGACAGCAGGTCATCGATATCGTGGACGGTCGAAACGGAATCCTCGATCTCGCCGTAGAGCGCATCCTTGATCGTCACCGCATTGATCGCGCGCGCATTGGCGGCGAAAAACTCGTGCATCAGCGCCGCCGTATTGGAAAAGCTCGTATGGACGACCGGCAACTCCTCCTGCGCCGGCGTCATGATGACGAAGCGGCGGTTGACCCGGTTCGGATCGAGATAGTCCCGGTCGCCGAGTTCATCGGCAATCTCCGGCGAAAAGCCGGTCATGTCGATCCGGAACGAGGAAAGCGCCGTCGGGCGCAGGCCAAAGCCCTGCAGCGCCTTGTTGTAACGCGCAATCAGATGCGGCTCGGAAATTTCGAGCAGGCGCCCATAGATGAGTTCGGCTTCGAGGAGGCGTTTCATGCTTTTCTTGCGGCTTCGCGTTGGTCAACCATCTTTGGATAGAGCTTCGTCGCGCGACCAGACCAGATCGTCGAGGTCTAGGCGAAGGACCTTAGCAATCGCCTTCAGCACGGAGATACTGCCCTCTTTCTTGCCCGTCTCAATTTCAGAGATGTAAGCTGCGCTGATACCAGCTGCCGCCGCTAGATCCTTGGCAGAGAGCCCACGAAAATCGCGCCAGACCCGTACCGGACTTTCCCCGTCGATCAAGCGATCAACAAATTCTGCAGGCACACGCTCATCTTCGCCTGCACTCACCCTGGCCTCGTAGGCCTTTACGGCCAGCAAGTCTTCAAGCTCATCGACAAGTTCTGACTGCCTAAGCAGCAACTCATAATCGTTGCGACTTAAAACAACCAGTTCCTCGCCATTGGGCGTTATGAAAGAAACGGGAGTATTCACGGCTCCAACCTTCGCCAACAGCTAATCATGATGACTACCACCGCCCATCCGCCTTCATCGCCTCTATTTGAGTGACCGCCTTTTCCCTCTGGCGTTCGCGGCGGATAATCTCCGCGACGGCTGCATCGTCGGATTTGTCGGTGTAACGGAATTCGCTGTCAGCGTAGCGGTTGATCTCCTGCATGACCATGGGAAGCGTGATCGGTCCGCGCAGTTCCTCGATCATCGCCTTTTTCTCGTCGTAGGACTTGTGCATGAAGGCTTCCGGCGCGGCGAACCAGTCGTCGGGCAATTCCACATCCATCGCCCGCATCTTGATCGCATCGGTAATGTTCTTGATCGCCCGGCCGGTGAAGCGCGGTTCCGCCGCCTTGATCATGTGCAGATAGGAACCGACATCCGCGAGCGTCTCGATCTTGCCCTCTTCCTTCTCGAACCGTTCCCAGACGGCAAGCAGGCCTTCCTCCTTCGGCCGGGAATGGGCCTCGTAGGATTGCGAAACGGCCTTCGTGATTTCCTGTCCCGCAAACAGCTGGTGCTCGCCAAGCGGTATCTGGTGGTTCTTGCCGACCAAAAGCGCAAAAATGTCGATGTAGTCGCCTTCCGACTGCGGCCCGTCGACCAGCCAGCGGGCACCGGCGCGCTGGCGCAGCGCGTCGTCGACGTTTTCCGGATAGTTGGAGAACATGCCGAACGTGCAGTTGCCGCGGATCACCGTCAAGGCACCGGCGAAACTCTCCATCAGCACGGCCGTGACTTCATGCTGGCCGGCCGACGCCCGGTCGTCAGAGCGCTTTGCCGCGACCTGATCGACGTCGTCGACGGTGCCGAAGCCGATGGCGCGCGGGTTGATGACGTTGTTGACGAATTCCTTGCAGTTCTGCCCGGATTTGCCCTGATAGGAGGAGATCTGGTCGACGCCGAAATTCTCATAGTGGAAGGCGTAGCCGGCGATCTCGCAGTAGTCGCTGAGCATGCCGGCAAGCATCTGGATCAGGATTGTCTTGCCCGTGCCGGGCATGCCGTCGCCGATGAAGGTGAAGAGGAAGCCGCCAAGCTCGACGAAAGGGTTCATCTGCCGGTCGAAATCATAGGCCATCAGCATCTTGGCAAGCTTCAACGCCTGATACTTGGCAATGTGGTTGCCGATGATCTCTTCCGGCTTCTTGAAGGTCATGACCAGCGGCTTGCGCTTGGCGCCGGGCGCGACGTCGAAGCCGTTCAGGGTGAAATCGTCCTGATCGAGCCGGATATGGACGTTTTCGAAGCTTGAAAGCCCGGTGAACCGCGCCTTGCGGCCGATCAATCCCTCGATCGCCACCCTGGCAAAGGCCCGGGCCCGGCTCGTCAGCGCCACATCGTCCGGCGCTCCGGCGATCGTCTTGTCGAGAGCCGAAACCAGGCTTTTCAATGCGTCCTGTGGCGTATCGAAGAGGAAATCAGGCTCGGCGCCGTCCTCCACCGGTTCCCCTTCCCCGGCCAAGGTCGCACCGAGATAGGCGGCGAAGGTGAACGCGGCGACATAGGCCGATGCCGACAACAGCGCCTTGAACTGGGCGGCATCGTCGCCAGCGAGAGGTGCTGTGGCGTTGCGGGACTGCAGACCTTCGAGATTGGTCTGGCGGGCAAAGACATCGGCAACCGCCAGAGCCAACTGCAGACCGCGCCGCGAGCGATAGAGCAGCGCGTGCTGGCCGGGAGACATCAGCGGATCACTTGTGCGAACCGCCTGGATCGTCTTTGCCAGCTCCACTTCGCGGGTACGGCGCTGGCCACCGGTCGAAACCGTGGAGACGAAGCGGCGCCCGGTTCCCGCAAGCGCCGTCTTGGAGGCGGGGTCGTCAGCTTCCAGGATGATGACCTTGGTCACCAGCCCCTGGGCCACCGCCTGATGCTTGGCGATGTCGTCCTCATGCAGTGTCGTCAAGCCCGCGTTCAGTGACATCGTCTCACACCTCGCTGATGACCTGGTTTCCGGAAATCACATGCACCTTGTAGTCGCCGAAAATCTGCGCGGCGTCGCCGGCGGCATAGAGCGCCTGATAGGCGTCGTGCGGCACCAGCGCATGTTTCTCATAGGAGCTCACACCCATGCGCGTTGCTTCAAGATTGTCGGTATCGATATGGAACTCCTCGCTGGCCGGCGTCGACGACCAGAAGCCACGCTGGGCCGGTCGCTCGGCCTTGGAAAAGACCTCCTGCACCGTCCAGGTCAGAAGCCAGGCATTTTCCTGCTTGCGGACCTTGGAGAGTATCTCGTTGATCTTGGCATTGTTCTCGGTGATCCCCGCCGAATAGAAGGGCCCGAGAACGATGCGGCGCAGCTGCTTCGGATGAAGTTCGGGAAAATCCTTGTCGAGATTGGTGGCGATCGTCACCGGCGTCAGCGAATAGGCGCTGTTCTTCAACGCGAAATCATCGAAGCGGCTGGCCAGTTCCGGGTTGAGAAGACCGCCGATCGGCAGGGGAATATCCACCTCCGGATTGAGCTTGCCGTCCTCAGTCACCAGCATCGCGACGATCTTTTCCGACGAATCCTCGATCATCGTCATATAGACCATCGGCAGGGTGCTCGATCCGTCAAAAGTACCCCAGCAGACAACGTAGTAAGGCCGCATCGTCTTCGGATTGACGGCGACCCGGATCGTCTCGGGCATGATGAAGGGCGAGAAGATATCGCCCTTGCCGATCTGCTCGAGATAGAGCCGTTCGGCCATGCGCGACTGCAGCTCGGCCGGAAACGCCTTGTGGCGCAGGATGAAGTCGGCCATTTCCTGGCGCATCGCGTCGGCTAGCGGAATGCCTGACAGCCGCTTTTCCGCCGACTGCCGGTCGTTTTCCAGCTCCAGCACGTTCTGGAACACCGGAAAGCCGCTTTCGGCGCGGGAAATACGGAACTGCTCGATGAACCCGATCCGGTTCTCCCAGCAGGAGAAGGACGCTTTCAGCCGCGCAAGATAAGGCACCACCACTTCGCCGACCACCGAATTGCGGTAGAGCGGCGAGTTGCGGTCGCCGAGAAAGATTTCAAGACCGCCGAGCGCGGCCCGGATCGAGGCGAAATACTGGCCGACAGGGCCCTCGGTTGCGGCGTTCATGGTGTCCACCCTCCCCTTGAGGGGGAGGGTCGGAGCGAAGCTCCGGGGTGGGGTGACCTCTTGCGACACCCAAAGATCACCCCCACCCGCGCGTTCCACGCGACCTCCCCCCTCAAGGGGGAGGTGGAAGCCGCCATGCGGCTAGAATGGAACAACCCATCCCACTTTCGATCAAACGGCATCATCGCGGATGACAATCACTGCTTCACGTAATTCGCCGAATTGTGCTTGTCCATCACGGCCTGGAACCGCCGGGCAAAAGCGTCGTCGGCGAGCTTCTTGCGCCGCTGGATGTCCTGGGTCGATAGCATGTTCTTCTCGTGCATTTCCAGGAGGTCGCCGATGTGGCGTTGCGCCGCCGAGCCGATACCGGCCATGGTTTCCTCGGCCGCGGTATCGACCTGGCTGCCGAGCGTGTTGATCTTGTGGGCGACGTCCTGCTGCGCGGCCGTCTTCAACGAATCCTCCAGCGCCTTGTAGAGTACGATGCGCTGTTCGGTATCGATCGTCAGCTTGTTGATCAGCGTGTTCTGTGCGGCGATCTGGTTGTTGAGCGAATCGACGAAGGTCTGGAACATCGAGGTGTAGCGCTCGAGCGTCTGGCTTTCGGCAAGCAGCTCCTGCTCCTTGGCCTGCTTCTCGTTGTATTCGGTGGCCAGAACCGAGCGCTCGCCTTCGAGCTGGGTGCGGGACATCTGATCGGTCGAGGCGGCGATCTTGTTTTCGATGTCCATCAAGAGCGGGTTCAGTTCCTCGATCCGCTTCTGGGTCGCCTGCAGGTTCGTCATCGTGCCTTTGCGACGCTCGATCACCTGGACGAGGCTGGCCTCGGAGGTCTTGTAGCGGGCTTCGAGAACGCTCTTCTGCTCTTTCAGAATGCCGACGATAGTGTCGGATTTGGAGAGCAGCTCCTGCAGATTGCCGGCAAGCGACATGTTGCGCACGCGATCGGTGCGCATGCGCTGTGCGCTCTGCTTGGAGAAGATGCTGATGAACTTCTCATAGCCGGTGTAGCTCTTCATGCTCTCGAATTCGGCGCCGAAAACATTGGTCGCATCTTCCAGGCCGATGATGAGGTCTGCGATGTTGCCCTCCATCACCTTCTGCTGGTTGATGACGTCCTGGATACGGGCATTCTCGATGTCGAAATTGGCGTCACCCAATTTGGTGTCGGACTTGGCGAACTGGTCGAGCACCACTGCGGACTGGTTCATCTTGCCGCGCATCTGTTCGACGATGCCGCGCGTTTTCTCGATCTCGCTCTCAAAATTCTGAAGTGTCGCCATCGTTTCCCCCTCTCGCTCCGGTGCAAGACGCGCCGCGCAGGTCAATTATTCAGTCGTGACATCCATTTATATAATGGGAGCAGCGGTCTGAAGCACAAGTGCCAAGCCGCCGATTTTCAATTGTGCATCCCCTTGTCGGCAACCCGCCTGCCGGAAATGCGTTATTTCGTAGCTGTGGTCTTTAAATAGGCGATGACGTTTTCGATGTCCTGAGGCTTTTTCAGGCCGGGAAAGGACATCTTCGTACCCGTCACCATCGCTTTCGGGCTGAGAAGATATTCCGCAAGCAGGTCCTCATCCCAGACCTTGCCGCCTTCGCCGAAGTCTTTCATGGCGCCGGAATAGCTGTAGCCGGCAAAGGTCGCAACCGGACGGCCTATGACGCCCATCAGGCTCGGTCCGACCCGGTTTACCGGTTCGGACGCGGTATGGCAGGCCCCGCATTTCTTGAAGACCTGCGCGCCCGCTTCCGCGTCGCCATCGGCATGGGCGAGGCCCGCCCAAAGACAGAGACAGGCACTTATCAGAACAAGACGCAGCGGCATCGGGGGTTCTCCGGAGAACGAACGGGACACGGCCGCCACCATGGCATGGCGTGGCAGCCCCGCGATAGCCCGTCAGCCTGCGTTCATGACATCTTCCCAATGGCGCCGGCAATAGACAACATATTTCTCGTTGCCCCCGACATCGACCTGGGCTCCCTCGCGGACAACATTGCCATCGGCGTCCATTCGAACGACCATGGTCGCCTTGCGGCCGCAATGGCAGATCGTGCGAACTTCCCGCATCTCGTCGGCAATGGCGAGCAGCGCCATCGAGCCGGGAAAGAGCTTGCCCTGGAAGTCCGTGCGCAGCCCATAGGCCATCACCGGAATGCCGATGCGATCGGCGACGCGCGCCAGTTGCCAGACCTGATCCTCGCCGAGGAACTGCGCCTCGTCGACGAAAACGCAGGCAATCGTTTCTTCGGCATGCAGGCGTTCGACCAGGGCATAGAGATCGTCTTGATGGGTGAAGGGGATGCCCTCATCGCTCAGGCCGATGCGGGAGGACACCCGCCCCGTGCCTGCCCGGTCGTCGAAGGCCGCGATCAGGATGACCGTGCGCATGCCGCGTTCGCGATAATTGTAGGATGCCTGCAGCAGCAGGGTCGATTTTCCGGCGTTCATCGTGGCGTAGCTGAAATACAGTTTTGCCATGGCGTCCTCTTCTGTATGCTGTCGCTCGTTCATGAACAGACCGGGCGAGGAAGGCTAGAGCGCGAGCGCAGAAACCACAGAAAATCGACACTTCCCGGCAGAACGTGGACAATGCGACATCTTACGTCGTTTTACGCGGGCTGTCTGGCGAATGTCCCAATAAACTCAAGGGCAACACCAAGGGCGCTTGAATTGGCGAACATTTGGTGATTGGCTACAATCATAAGACGCAGGGGAATGACCATGATGACCAGACTGACATTGAAATTCATGCTGACTGCAGCCGTTTCGCTAGCTGCGCTGACGTCGGCTCATGCCGCCGAGCCTGAAAGCTGTGGCACCGTCCGTTTCGCCGATGTCGGCTGGACCGACATTACCGCGACGACCGCAACCGTCAGCGCCGTCCTGAAGGGGCTCGGCTACGAGACCGACATCAAGGTTCTGTCCGTTCCAGTTACCTATCAGTCGCTGAAGAACAAGGACATCGACGTCTTCCTCGGCAACTGGATGCCGACCCAGGAAAACGACGTGCGTCCATTCCTCGACGACAAATCGGTCGAATCCTTCGGCCCGAATCTTGAGGGCGCCAAGTACACGCTGGCGACCAATGCCAAGGGCGCCGAGCTCGGCATCAAGGATTTCAAGGATATCGCAGCTCACAAGGATGAGCTCGACGGCAAGATCTACGGTATCGAGCCGGGCAATGACGGCAACCGCCTGATCATCGACATGGTCGACAAGGACACTTTCAGCCTCAAGGGCTTCGAGGTGGTCGAATCCTCCGAACAGGGCATGCTGGCGCAGGTCGCCCGTGCTGAAAAGGATGGCGCACCGGTCGTCTTCCTCGGTTGGGAACCGCATCCGATGAATGCCAATTTCAAGCTCACCTACCTCTCGGGTGGCGACGATATCTTTGGCCCGAACTTCGGTGGCGCAACCGTGTTCACCAACGTGCGCGCAGGCTACACCACAGAATGCCCGAATGTCGGCAAGCTGATCACCAATCTGAAGTTCTCGCTGCCGATGGAAAACGAGATCATGGGCAAGATCCTGAACGACGGCAAGGAGCCGGACGCAGCCGCAACGGAATGGATCAAGGCCAATCCGGCCGCCATCGAACCGTGGCTTGCCGGCGTCACGACCAAGGACGGCGCCGAAGGATTGCCGGCCGTGAAAACAGCCCTCGGTCTCTGACCGGCGGAGATGAGGCGGGGATGATCTCCCCGCCTTTTTTGAACCGCTTTTCGTTTCGTTTTTCCGACGTGGGATGTTTTCCGTGGATTTTTTGACCGAATATCGTGTTCCAATCGGGACAGGAGCCAAGACCTTCGTCGATTGGCTCACAACCAATTTCGAATTGTTCTTCGATCAGCTCGCAAATTTCCTGTCCGGCGTCGTGGCCGTTCTGCTGTTCATTCTGCAGACGCCGCATGCGCTGATCGTCGTCGCGGTCGTCACGGCGCTGTCCTGGTGGCTGCGCCGGTCGATCGGCATTACGCTGTTTACCTGCCTCGGGCTGCTGCTGATCATCAATCAGGGGTATTGGAAGGAAACGACTGAGACGCTGGCACTCGTGCTCGCCGCCAGCTTCGTCAGCATGGCGGTCGGCATTCCCCTCGGCATCCTCGCTGCGCGCAGACCGGTGTTCTATGCCTTCCTGCGCCCGATCCTCGACCTGATGCAGACCATCCCCACCTTCGTCTATCTCATACCGGCGCTGATCCTCTTTGGTCTCGGCATGGTACCGGGCCTGATCGCAACGGTGATTTTCGCCATTCCCGCCCCCATCCGCCTGACCCGCCTCGGCATTATCTCGACGCCGCCGTCGCTGGTGGAAGCAGCCGTCTCCTTCGGCGCAACGCCGTCGCAGGTGCTGCGCAAGATCGAAATCCCGTTTGCCATGCCGCAGATCATGGCCGGCCTCACCCAGACGATCATGCTGTCTCTGTCGATGGTGGTCATCGCGGCCCTCGTTGGCGCCAACGGCCTCGGCGTGCCGGTGCTGCGCGCCCTGAATACGGTGAACGTCGCCAAGGGCTTTGAAGCAGGCCTTTGCATCGTTATTCTCGCCATTATTCTCGACCGCCTGTTCCGCTCGTCCGATGAAGGAGAAGGCGCATGACCGAAGCCGTCGTTTTCAAGAATGTCGACATCATCTTCGGCAACAAGCCGGAAGCGGCCATCGCCATGGTCGACCAGGGCAAGACCCGCGACGAGATCGGCGCCGCGACCGGCCTGGTGCTCGGTGTCGCCGACGCCTCGCTGACCATCACCGAAGGCGAAATCCTGGTGCTGATGGGGCTGTCCGGATCGGGCAAGTCGACGCTTTTGCGCGCCGTCAACGGTCTCGCACCGGTGGTACGCGGCGAAGTGCAGGTGAAGACCGGGCACGGAACGATCAACCCCTACAAGACCAGCGCCAAAGCGCTGCGTGACTTCCGCATGCACGACGTCTCGATGGTGTTCCAGCAGTTCGCTTTGCTGCCATGGCGCACCGTGGAGGACAATGTCGGCTTCGGGCTGGAATTGGCCGGCGTGCCGGACAGCGAGCGCAAGAAGCGCGTTGGCGAACAGCTGGAGCTGGTCAACCTGACGAAGTGGGCCGGTCGGCAGGTCAAGGAGCTCTCCGGCGGCATGCAGCAGCGCGTCGGGCTTGCCCGCGCCTTTGCCACCGGCGCACCCATCCTGCTGATGGACGAACCCTTCTCGGCGCTCGATCCACTGATCCGCACCCGCCTGCAGGATGAGCTCCTGGAATTCCAGCGCCGGCTGAAGAAGACCATCCTCTTCGTCAGCCACGACCTCGACGAAGCCTTCCGGATCGGCAATCGCATCGCCATCATGGAAGGCGGCCGCATCATCCAGTGCGGCACGCCGCAGGAAATCGTCAAGAGCCCGGCCAACCAGTATGTCGCCGACTTCGTCCAGCACATGAACCCGATCACAATGCTGACGGCGATGGACGTGATGCAACAGGGCGTCAACCGCGCTGACGGCGCAGTCGGCGTGACGGCGACCGCCAAGCCGACAACGCCGCTGATCGACATCCTCGACGCGATGTCACGGCAGCCGGGCAGCATCGGCGTCGTCGACAACGGCGCCGTCGTCGGAACCATCAATGCCCAGAACGTCGTGGAAGGACTGACCCGGCACCGCAACAGAAGTTGACCGGATCAGCGCGAATGCCAGTATAATTGACGCCCGGAGACAATCGTTTCCGGGCGTCACGCATTTCAGACATGAGGTGATAGCCTTGGCCGAAAAACCTTCCGTGCTGCGCGAAACCGACGACGAGGCGCGCAAGCTTGCCCGCATCCTGCTGCGCTCCGCTCGCTGCGCCGCCCTCGCCGTCATCGAGCCGGAAAGCAACGGGTTTCCCTTCGTCAGCCGTGTGCTTCTCGGCATCGATACGGACGGAACGCCGGTCATTCTGGTTTCTGCCCTATCGACTCATACCCAGGCTCTTTTCGCTGATCGTCGCTGCTCGCTGCTTGCCGGCGAGATCGGCAAGGGCGATCCGCTTGCCCATCCGCGTCTGACTGTTCAGTGCGAAGCAGAGAAAGTCGACCACGACGGCGACGGCCATGCCCGCATTCGCGCGCGCTTCGTCCGCCGCCATCCGAAATCGGAACTCTATATCGACTTTCCGGACTTTGCCTTTTTCAGGCTGCGGCCGCTGAAGGCCAGCCTCAATGGCGGCTTTGGCCGCGCCTATGCGCTTGATGGCGAAGACCTGGTCATCCGCTCGCCGGCAATCGGCGATCTCGCGGTGACGGAAGAGCGGGCGATCGAGCACATGAACAACGACCATTCCGATGCGGCAAGCCGTTATGCACAGCTCTACTGCAAGGCCGAAGGGACGGACTGGCGAATCTGTGGCCTCGACGCGGCCGGGGTCGATCTCGCCTCTGGTGATCAATTAAAAAGACTGGAATACGATGCGCCATTGCAATCCGCGGGCGAACTGCGCATGATACTGGTGAAACTTTACGGTTAAATTTACTCTACCTACCCCGAATTCTTACAGTAAGAGGTTGTGCTTTTATTCATCACGTCTAATTATCGCATATTCACAATCATAACCAAGCGTGATGTGAACCTCGCACGGAGTACGGAATGCAAACGATCTCTCCTCAGAAACACGGCAAGGCTGAAATAGCTGCGGAGTTTCTGTCGGCCATGGCAAACCCAAAGCGGCTGCTGATTCTGCGTTCACTGGTGGACCAGGAAATGGCAGTCGGCGCGTTGGCAAACCAGGTCGGCCTCAGCCAATCTGCCCTGTCGCAACATCTCTCGAAATTGCGTGCCCAAAATCTCGTCACTACCCGTCGGGATGCGCAGACTATCTACTATTCAAGCTCTTCGGATGCTGTCCTGAAAGTGTTGAAAACACTGACGGAAATTTATGGCGAAGAAGCCGCCCCGGCCGAACGGGTCGCGCAGCGCCGTACCGCCTGACACGAATGGGGACCGGCCGCTCGCCGGTCCCCATTTTTACCACCTCGTCCGCGGCCAAGCCTATTTCTCCTCCTATACAGTCGATGATTTCCCAGGCTCTGCGTCCCATAGACATTTTCTGCAGCAGCCCCGGATCACCTGTCGTGCCGGCTTCTGTACCCGAGCCTCACAGGCAGCGGGTGACATTCAGCCAAAGCCGCGACAGTTCGCCTCCTCCTCCGTCCTCCTCCTGAAGCAGTCCCTTGCTCGCGCGAAAAGGTTGTACGACTCACGTCGTCGCTGCCGAGAGCCCAATATGCCGATGTTTACGCGACTTTGAGACTTGCCGTGCAGGATCGGCGCCATGAACACGACCTCTCAAAACCGGCTGTCGCCGTCCACCGTCAGATGGGCGGTGCTCGGGACCGGTACTATTGCCTCCACCTTTGCCCAAGACATCCGCTTGGCCGGCAATGCCGAGCTTGTTGCCGTGTGCTCGCGGACGGCAGAAGCGGCCGCCGCGTTCTCGCAGCGCGTTGGCGGCCTCCGGGTTCTCCCCAATATCGAAGCCTTGGCGGCTGACGCCGAAATAGACGCCGTCTATCTGGCGACGCCGAACACCGCCCATTTCGAACAGGCGCAATCACTGTTACGCGCCAAAAAGCCCGTCCTTGTCGAAAAGCCGCTGGTGATGACATCGGCAGAGGCGCGGCGTCTGGCCCAACTGGCCAGAGAAATGAAGACATTCGCCATGGAGGGTCTCTGGCCCGTGTTCCTGCCTGCGATCGACCGGCTGCGCAGCCTTATCGCCGACAACGCGATCGGTTCCGTGACCGGCATTCGCGCGGAACTCGCCTATGTCAGAACTCTCGACAGGGACAGTCGCTTCTTCTCGAAAGCGCTCGGCGGCGGCTCGCTTTTTGACCTCGGGGTCTATCCCGTCGGGCTGACGCTGGCGTTGTTCGGTTTTCCGCAGACGGTGAGCGGGCGGTGGCGCGCCGCACCCACGGGCGTCGACATGTCAGCCGAGATCCGACTGAAATATCCCGGTTTCGATGCCTCCCTCGCCTGCGCATTCGATCGCAATGGCAGCAATCGCTTCATCATTGACGGCGATGAAGGGAGCCTTGTGATCGACGCACCATTCCTGCGAGCAAGCCGGATCATCGTCACAAGAAATCCTGTTGCCCGTTATCTGGCGATCCCGCCCGGCCCCGGCCACCTGTCGCGCTTCGCCGGCAAGGTGGCCCGCAAGCTGCCCCTGCCAGGCCTGACGGTCCACGATCATGGATTCCCCGGCAAGGGACTGCAATTCGAAATCGAAGCGGCAAGCAAGGCCATCCTCGAGGGAAAATACGAGCATCCGCTGATGCCGCTAGGCGCCAGCATCGCGGCACTGGACATCATCGAAACCGTATTGGCTCAGCCGGCATCATAGCCGCTCGGAGTATGATCCCGCTTGCCGGCATTCAACGCCAGCGCGATATCCGTCAGGTGAAGCGCGGTCTCTCCGGAAAAGAATGGCTTGGTGCCTTGCCGGATCGCGTCGGCCTGCGCGGCAATCCCGCGCACGAAGTCGATCTGTGAGGGATAGGCCGGCAAAGCATTCTTCTTTGACCCACGCGGATAAGCGACCGGTTTGCCAGCGATCAGACGAAACGCAAATTTCCGTTGAAACTGCCATTCCAGGCGGTCGATCAGGCGATGAAGCAGCGGCCGTCGCGCGCCCGCCAGCTCGACATGGATGGGCGAACGGTTATCCCAGAGATCGCGCACGGCGATCGTGCCCTTGTCGCCAACGATCGTCAGCGACCGGTCGCGCGGCATGGCAAGTCCGCTGGTGAGACGGGCGACGAGACCTGAGCGGAATGTCAGGCAGCCGACGGAAAAGTCGGGCCCGAGCGCAAGATTCTCGGTACCCGGACCCTTGTCGGGAAAGGTGAGCGCGGAAAAGGCCGCAACTTTGGCCACCGGCCCGAACAGCGATACGAGCCAGCTTGTCGCATAGCCCGCATGTTCCAGTGTGCAGCCGATTTCGAATTCGTGAACCGCGGGCCATTTCGCGCCGGACCGGCTGCGCCATTCCTGCCATTTGTCCAGGAAGACCGGCCCGTCCTCCATTTCGGCGTAAACGAGGCGCGGCGTGCCGATGACACCGGAAGCGAGGATTTCGGCACAATGCGCCCACGCATCGCTGAGCGCGTTGGCGGGCGCGCCCGCGAGCACCAATCCCCTTTCGTTCGCCAGTTGGACCAGGTCCCGCGCCTCGTCCACCGTCATCGCCAAGGGCTTCTCGCAATAGACATGCTTGCTCGCGAGCAGCGCCGCCCTGTTGACGGCATGATGGCTCTCCGGTGGCGTCAGGTTGACGATGATGGCAATGGCGGGGTCCGCCAGCAGCTCCGCCTCGGCGGCATAGGCGCGGACGTTCCAATAGCTGCGGAACTGTTGCAGCCGCGCAGGGTCGTTGTCCCAAACGCCGGCAAGCCGCAACTGCGGATGATTTGCCAGCGTCGTCATGTAGTAGTCGGCAACGAAACCGGTGCCGATGAAGGCGATGCCTGTCTGTCCACTCATCGCGCATCCGCCAGGAATGAAGCGATATAGACCAGCGGCGCATTCCAATTGATAGCCATTTCGTTGGCCCCCCAGGCCATGATGTCATCGACATAGCAAGTCTGCGGCGCGCAGCCCTGGAGCCTGGCCTTCGACACGTCATCGACCAGCGTCGAATTCGGTCCGCCCGCCAGTGTCCCGGCTGGCGGATTGGGAAGAGTGTCATCGACCTGATGGGCATACCAACGGCTATGCTGGTTCCTCGCAAAAACGCTGCCATAGCCGGTGACATAGGACATGTTCATCGCATTGCGTCCAAAGATGTAATCCATGCTCCCACGCACGCCGTCGAGGAACCGCTTCTCGCCTGTCAGGTCGTACCCAGCCGAGACGACGATCATGTTTTGCAGGATGAGCTGGTTGGATCCCCAGTCATACCGGTTGTTGGCCGGCCGATAGATCTGCCCGAAGGGCTCCTTCTTCTGCAGGCCGAGGAAGTTTCTCGCAGCCGAGACGACGGAACCGCGGATCATCGCCCTGTCCTCCTCGGGCAGCATGTCGCCATAGAGCGCCAGATCGAGACGGCCAAGGCCGGCCACGCTGCGCCAGTTGAACGCGCCGATGGCCGGAAAGACCGGCCCTGCCCAATAGGCAGAGGTCCTCAGTTCGGAAAGATACTCGGCTTCGCCGGTCGTCAGGTAGAGCTCCGCTGCGGCCCAATAGGTTTCGTCCGTAATATCGGTGTCATCGTAATCGCCGCCGCCCTGCAGGCCATCCGACCTCGGCGCATAGAGCACCGGATTGGCAGCGGCGGCGAGCCACGCCTTTTTCGCGGCAGCCAGCAGCTTTTCAGCGAATGCCGCGTCGTAGGGCGCAAACAGCCGAGCGCCCTGCGCTGCTGCCGCCGCAAGGTCAAGTGTTGCGGCAGTCGATGGGCGATGCAACGCCCGTTCCTCGGGATCGAGATGCGGCAGCATCGGCACGCCGGTCCATTTCGTGTCGTGCACCTTGTGATGCGCCATGCCAGCCAAGGGGTGGCCGTCCGGTACCATCATCTTCATCAGGAATTCGAGTTCCCAGCGGGCCTCGTCGAGAATATCGGGGATACCGTTACCGTTTTCGGGAATGCGCGACAGGCTGTCGCTGATCACCGGCGAAGCCCCCTTTCCGTAGATCAAACCGCGTTCGAACGTGCCGAGAAGCTGCGCCACCGCAATGCCGCCGTTGACCACGTATTTGCCCTGATCGCCGGCGTCATACCAGCCGCCGGAGACGTCGAGAGTATAGTCGCAGGTCCAGTCCTTGCTGTAGAGTTCCGCCGCCACGTTGCCGGTCAGGCACGTCACCCGGGTATCGCCCTCATTGGGGCTTTCCTGAACATGTCCTGCCGGCCGGGCATAAGCCTCTCCGGCAATGTCGCCCTTGATCTCGATGCCGCTGCGCTGCGGATAAAACCAGGAGAGCGCATCGGCGCGCAATTTGCCGTAGACGTCGTGGCCGATGGAAAACGGGTAGCTCTTCCTTCCGCCGGCAACCACGCGGTAGCCCTCGCCGGCCGTCGCGAAGGCGGAAAAATCGACAATCTGCGTATCGGCTGCAACCGTTTCGTCGAAACCGGCAGGCGCCGTCATGCCCTCGCCCACCACCACGCCCTGCGCATCCTCAAGCTTGAATGCCAGCGGTTTGGCGGCATCCGACAGAATTGTTGCCCGCTTCGGCCCATCGAGGAAATAACCGGCCTGATTGACAAGGGCCGGTAGGCCGCGTGCCACCTTTTTCGCCGCTGCCACAATCTCTTCGGGCCTGGCTTCGCTGATCACCACGTCATCGAGGCAAAGTCGCCAGGGCTTTTCGGCGCCGCCGAGATGAAAAATGATCTGCGCAGGTTCAGCCTCCGTCGCCCCGAAGACCGTCGAAAATCCCTCTTGCCCTGCTTTGGTTTCGACGTTGAACGTTGCCTGCGCCGTCCACGGCTCGGCACTGCGCTGGATCAGGACCGGCAAAATGCGCTCCTCGTTGCCCTCGATCGTCATCCTCAGGCGATAAGACGTGCCGACGGCAAATTGCAGGTCGTTGACGCCGAGCAAGCGATCCCATGGCTCCCCGCCGGCCTCGATATCGGCACATAATTTTCCACGCTCGCGCGAAAGCGCGACGCCGCCGGTTGCCCAGAAGCCGTCCTCGCCCTTTTCAAAAGTGCCGTCGGCAATCATGTCGGTTGCATACGCCGGCGCCGGAAGGGCGACGAGAAGCGCAAGCGCCAGACTGGCAGGAAGTTTTGGCAAGATTTCCATCCTGAGCCCAGGTTTCGGGAACGCGGCGCCACTCTCCGGCAAACAGGTTAAACTTCAGAAAATGCAGCGCAACAAGTCTTGCCTCGGACGTTTCCGAACCAGGAATCCGTGCCCTCCTTCCCGCCATGAATCGCGTTTGACCGTATCGGACCAAGGCTTGACGCTGGAAGGCGCCCTGATAGTTTGACCATCAGGTAAAGATTCCGCTTCATCCACCTGGATTTGGCCGCCAGACAAAACGCCACGGAGAACACGATGTCGAACCGCCTTAACGCCACGCCCAACGATCTGCGCGCCTTCTGGATGCCGTTCACGGCCAACCGGCAGTACAAGAAAGAACCGCGCATGTTCGTCAAGGCGAAGGACATGCACTACACGACCCATGACGGCCGCCAGGTGCTCGACGGCACGGCGGGCCTGTGGTGCGTCAACGCCGGTCACTGTCGACCGCTGATTACCGAAGCCATTCAGCAGCAGGCGGGCGAACTCGACTATGCGCCGGCTTTCCAGCTTGGCCATCCCAAGGCCTTCGAGCTGGCGAACCGCTTGATCGACATTGCACCAGACGGCATGGAACACGTCCTTTACACCAACTCCGGCTCGGAATCGGTGGAAACCGCGTTGAAGGTGGCGCTCGCCTATCACAAGGTAAAGGGCAATGGCTCACGCACCCGCCTGATCGGCCGTGAACGCGGCTATCACGGCGTCAATTTCGGCGGCATTTCCGTCGGCGGCATCGTCGCCAACCGCAAGATGTTCGGCACGCTTTTGACCGGTGTCGATCATCTGCCGCACACCCACCTTCCTGAAAAGAACGCCTTCACCAAGGGCGAACCGGAACACGGCGCCGATCTTGCCACGGAACTGGAACGCATCGTCACGCTGCACGACGCATCGACCATCGCCGCGGTCATCGTCGAGCCGGTCGCAGGCTCTACCGGCGTGCTGATCCCGCCCAAGGGCTATCTGCAGAAGCTGCGCGACATCTGCACCAAGCATGGCATCCTCTTGATCTTCGACGAGGTCATCACCGGCTATGGCCGGCTCGGCACGCCATTCGCAGCGCAGTATTTCGATGTGAAGCCGGACATGATCGTTACCGCCAAGGGCCTGACCAACGGCGTCATTCCGATGGGTGCCGTCTTCGTCACGTCAGAAATCCACGACGCCTTCATGAGCGGCCCCGAGCACATGATCGAGTTCTTCCACGGCTACACCTATTCCGGCAATCCGATTGCCTGCGCCGCCGCTCTCGGCACGCTCGACACCTACCGCGACGAGGGTCTGCTGACGCGCGGAGCCGAGCTCGCCTCCTACTGGGCCGACGCGCTGCATTCGCTGAAGGACTGCCCGCACGTCATCGACATCCGCAACATCGGCCTGATCGGCGCCATCGAGCTTGCACCAATCGCCGGCGAGCCGACCAAGCGCGCCTTCTCGGCCTTTCTCAAGGCCTATGAAAGTGGCTATCTGATCCGCACCACCGGCGATATCATCGCGCTTTCGCCGCCACTGATCATCACGAAGGCGCAGATCGACGAGTTGATCGACGGCATCCGCAAGGTATTGCAGTCCAACATCTGACTGAACAATATTTAGTCATTTCTTACATTAAGAACGGGCCAGAACTAACGTTCCGGCCCGTTTCTGCGCGACTACTGTATAAATTCTACGCACATTGCTCAAAAATCCACCTTGCGGAATTGTCTAGTCGCTCCTAAACGCTAGATTATTGGAGTCTACCCGTCCGCCAGAGACGGAAACCCAATGGGCTCCACTTGCTTTCGGCGGAGGTTCAGGCCTCCGTCGACGAATGGCGATTGTGCCGCACGCGGGGAAGCAACCCATCCAAGGAGAAACAAGATGAATTTCAAGACACTGACGGGCGCCACCCTCGCCGCCACGCTGGCTTTCGCGCCACTCGCCCACGCAGAGATCGTGATCGGACTGATCGCGCCCCTGACCGGGCCGGTCGCGGCCTACGGTGATCAGGTAAAGAACGGCGCTGAGGTCGCGGTCGCCCAGATCAACAAGAATGGCGGCATTCTGGGCGAACAGGTGGTGCTGAAGCTCGCCGACGACGCTGGCGAACCGAAGCAGGGTGTTTCGGCCGCAAACCAGATCATCGCCGAAGGCATCCGTTTCGTCGTCGGCCCGGTTACCTCCGGCGTTGCCATGCCGGCATCCGATGTTCTCGCCGAAAACGGCATCCTGATGGTGACGCCGACGGCAACGACTCCGGATCTGACGAAGCGCGGCCTGACCACCATCCTGCGCACGTGCGGACGCGATGACCAGCAGGCCGAAGTGGCCGCAGCCTATGTGCTGAAACAGTTCAAGGACAAGCGCATCGGCATCATCAACGACAAGGGCGCTTACGGCAAGGGTCTGGCCGACGCCTTCAAGGCAACGCTGAACGCCGGCGGTGTCACCGAGGTCTTCAACGATGCGCTGACGCCCGGCGAGAAGGATCTGAGCGCGCTCACCACTCGCCTGAAAGCGGAGAAGGTCGATGTGCTCTATTTCGGCGGCTACCATCCGGAGGCCGGGCTGCTGGTCCGCCAGCTTCACGACATCTCCGCCAACATCCAGATCATCGGCGGTGACGGCCTCTCCAACAGCGAATTCTGGAGCATCGGCACGGATGCCGCTGCCGGGACCGTGTTCACCAACGCCGCGGACGCTCTGAAGAGCGACAATTCAAAGGCGGCCGTGGCCGCTCTCGAGGCGGCAAAAATCCCGGCTGAGGCCTTCACCCTCAACGCCTATGCCGCTGTCGAAGTGATCAAGGCCGGTATCGAGAAGGCTGGAAGCGCAGAAGACGCGAGCGCCGTCGCAACTGCCCTGAAAACCGGCGAACCGATCACCACTGCCATCGGCAACCTCACCTATGGCGAGACCGGCGACCTGACCTCGCAGAGCTTCTCGCTCTACAAGTGGGAAGACGGCAAGATCGTCGCCGCTGAATGAATGGAACGACCAACAACGGGATCGGGCGCTGCGGCGCCCGATTTCCTTTTGGCCGACCGTACACTGTGGGAAGTCCACTGACGCAAGCACCAATTTGCTGCAGTCTGCTATGCAATGTCGACCGCCAGCGGCTATGCTGGCAACAGGCCGATCGCGGCCAGGGATTGAAGAGGCAGGATCACCATGAGCGAAAGACTTGAAAAACTGATCGACCAGGGCACGGGCCGCGCGCCTGCCGATGTCGTGCTCAAGGGCGGTCGCTTCTTCGACCTGGTAACGGGCGAGCTTGTTTCGTCTGACATCGCCATCTGCGGCGACCGGATCGTCGGGACCTGCGGAAGCTATAAAGGCATCACGGAAATCGACATTTCCGGCAAGATCGTCGTTCCCGGCTTCATCGACACGCACCTGCATATCGAATCCTCGCTGGTGACGCCGCATGAATTCGATCGCTGCGTCCTACCCTACGGCGTGACCACGGTGATCTGCGATCCGCATGAGATCGCCAATGTGCTCGGCACAGAGGGCATCCGATTCTTTCTCGATTCGGCGCTGGAAACCATCATGGATATCCGCGTCCAGCTCTCGAGCTGCGTGCCGGCGACGCATCTGGAGACCTCCGGCGCCAACCTGCCGATCGAGAAGCTGCTGCCGTTCCGGGACCACGAAAAGGTCATTGGCCTTGCGGAATTCATGAATTTTCCCGGCGTCATCCACAAGGATCCGGTCTGCCTTGCCAAGCTCGAAGCCTTTCAGGACGGCCATATCGACGGGCATGCGCCGCTGCTGCGCGGGATGGACCTCAACGGTTACCTCTCGACCAGCATCCGCACCGACCACGAATGCACCACCGCAGACGAAGCGCTCGAAAAGATCCGCAAGGGCATGCACATTCTCGTGCGCGAAGGCTCCGTCTCCAAGGATCTGCATGCGCTGATGCCGATCATCACGGAACGCCTGTCACCATTCCTGGCGCTGTGCACCGATGACCGCAATCCGCTCGATATCGCCGAACAGGGCCATCTCGACTACATGATCCGCGAGGCGATCGCGCAAGGGGTCGAGCCGCTGGCCGTCTACCGCGCCGCCTCGATTTCGGCGGCGCGCGCCTTCGGTCTCAGAGATCGCGGCTTGGTGGCGCCGGGCTGGCGCGCCGATCTTGTCGTTGTCGACAGTCTTGAAAACTGCAAGGCGGAAAAGGTCTTCGCTGCGGGCCGTCTCGTCACCGACGAACTGTTCGCCACCCGCCGCCCGGTCGCTCCCGTCGGGCTCGACAGCGTCAAGGCCGGCCACGTCAACGCCGCCGATTTCGGCGTACCCTATGCCGATGGGGAGACCTCGGTGATCGGCGTGCTGCCGGGCAAGATCATCACAGAGCACCGGCGCTTCAAGCTGCCTGCCTCCGGCAATCAGGCCGGTGTCGACCTCGGCCGCGACATCATCAAGGTCGCCGTCATCGAGCGCCACGGCATCAACGGCAATCACGCCAACGGCTTCGTCCAGGGGTTCGGGCTGAAGAAGGGCGCGATCGCCTCGACCGTCGGCCATGACAGCCACAATATCTGCGTCGTCGGCGTCAACGAGGACGATATGGCGCTCGCCGCCAACCGGCTGGGCGAGATCAAGGGCGGCTTTGTCGTCGTCGAGGACGGCAAGGTGACCGGCGAGATCGCCCTTCCCGTTGCAGGCCTGATGAGCCTTGAACCCTATGAAAGCGTGCGCGACACGCTGCACCACCTGCGCGAGGCCGCCTTCGCTCTCGGCGCAACGCTGCAGGAGCCGTTCCTGCAGCTCGCGTTCCTGCCCCTGCCGGTCATTCCGCACCTGAAGATTTCGGATATGGGACTGGTGGATGTCGACAAGTTTGCGCTGATGGGGTGAGAACGGCTTTGGCGGCGAACGCATCATATCTTCGGAGATATCGCGAAAGCCGCTTAGCACGCGAACAACGGTCAAAGTCGTTTCGCCGGATTTATAAAAGATGATGTAGTTGCCAATGGGAAAACTACGCAAATCGTCATGAAGTTCCGGCCTTGCTCGCCCGACAACCGGTTGATTCGAAAGCATCAACAATGCAGATTGGATGCGGTCCAACAGTCGGTCCGCCGCGTCTTCATTGTCGCGCGCAATGTAACGCCATATCTCTATTAGATCGGCTTTCGCCTTTGGCAGCCGACGGATTTCAAGCGCCACGAGCAAACTTCGCAGAGGCAAGACGTGCTTCTGACTTTATGGCATCCATATCCATTGGCTCGGATTCACCGCTTGCGAAACCTTCATCGATCGCGGCCTTCAATGCCTGTAGTTTCGCGGCACGAAATTGCTCTCGCTCTTCCAACACGCGCAGACCATCGCGCATGATTTCGCTGGCGCTGGAGTAACGGCCGCTTGCAAGAAGATCGCGAATGAAACCCTCGTAGTGAGCGCCTAGTGTATAGCTCGATGCCATGTCATAGCTCCTCAGAAACCAGCCCGAGAATATATCATTAAATGATACTTGTCTCCTTCTGATTGAACCTCAGTTTCAGGCTAACCGCCCACAAAATACATCCAGCGCCTCAAGCAAAATCTCGCCACCGTCCACTTTTGGTGCGAACCCCGGCATCGGCAAAACCTCGGTAAGGGCCACACTTTTCGGCAGATTCACAATCTGAGGTCCGCGGCGCAGATTTAAAACGAACAGTAGCTTTTCCCCGTCCTTTTCCCGCGTGAAAGCCAGGATGTCCTGGTTGGTTTCGAGGAAGCTCATGCTGCCGTCCAGAAGCGGCGCGTGCTTCTTTCGAAAGTCGAGCGTCTGCCGGTAGTGGGCGAGAACCGAATCCGTCACCGTTTCCTGCTGGTCGACGGCCAGTGCGCGATGCACCTGAGGAACCGGCAACCAGGGCTTGGCGCTCGAAAACCCGGCATGAGGCGCGTCCGCCTCCCATACCATCGGTGTGCGGCACCCGTCGCGGCCCTTGAAGGCCGGCCAGAAGCGGATGCCGTAGGGATCACGCAGGTCCGTCAATTCCAGTTCCGCTTCCGGAAGAGCCAGTTCCTCGCCCTGATAGAGGCAGATTGAGCCGCGTAGAGCAGCTAGCACCGAGATCGCCAGCTTGGCCACCCGCTCGCGCTCTTGTTCGGTCTGCGCGAAACGGCTGACATGGCGGGTGACGTCGTGGTTGGAGAAAGCCCAGCAGACCCAGCCGTCGGTAACCGCATCCTGAAAGGCCTGAACGCAGCGGCGGATATGGGTGGCGGTGAAATCCGGCCCCAGCAGATCGAAGGTGTAGCACATGTGCAGCTTGTCGCCGCCGCCGGTATAGGCCGCCACCGTCTTCAGCGACCGCGCACCATCGCCCACTTCGCCGACCGACGCACGATCACCGAACTCATTGAGCAGGGCGCGAAAGCGCTGCAGGAAGCCGATATTTTCCGGCTGCGTCTTGTCGTAGAGATGGTTCTGCATGCCGTAAGGATTGACATCGGGCGCATCCAGCCCGATCGCATCCGCATCGAACACCAGAGGTGGATTATCCCGCAGTTCCTTGTCGTGGAAATAGAAATTGACGGTATCGAGCCGGAAACCATCGACGCCGCGCTTCAGCCAGAAGCGCACGGTTTCCAACAGAGCCTCCTGAACGTCCGGATTGTGGAAGTTGAGGTCCGGCTGCGAACCCAAGAAATTGTGCATGTAATACTGCTTGCGCACACCGTCCCATTCCCAGGCCGGACCGCCGAAGATCGACAACCAGTTGTTCGGCGCGGTGCCGTCCGGTTTCGGATCGGCCCAGACGTACCAGTCGGATTTCGGATTGGTGCGATCCGAGCGGCTTTCCTTGAACCACAGATGCTGGTCGGACGTGTGCGAAATTACCTGGTCGATGATGACCTTAAGGCCGAGTTCGTGGGCTCTTTTCAGCATCGCGTCGAAATCGGCGAGCGTGCCGAACATCGGATCGACGTCGCAGTAGTCGGAGACGTCATAGCCCATGTCGGCCATCGGTGAGGTGAAGAACGGCGACAGCCAGATGGCATCGACGCCGAGGCTGGCGATATAGGGCAACCGCAGCATCACCCCCTTCAAATCGCCGATCCCGTCGCCCTTGGTATCCTGAAAGGAGCGCGGATAGACCTGATAGATCACCGCGCCGCGCCACCAATCGGGATTGGACTTCAAGGGAGATGCCATCAAAAAACTCCACGATCACAAGGGATATGCCGGAAGATGTATCGTCGCAGAAAGAGCGAGTAAACGGCATTCCCCGTCGTCTGAGGAGATTGACGGACCGTGGTGCAAAAATGATGATGGGTTGACCGTCCCCGCCAGCCACACCAAGCGGAGAAGCCAGTGCAGCACCCGTTTCCGAACATCTTTTTGCCGATCCGCGGGCGCCACAAAGGCCGTGTGACCTTCGGCACCCCATCCATTTGTGACGAAGCGACCTTGGATTCCAGATGAGCGAGGAGTGGATCTCTTTCAGCCTTGGCGATGCGCATGAATTCGCCGTTGCGGCGCTCGTTGGAGCGGGCGCAAGCCCGGCCATGGCCACATCGCTTGCCCGCGCCACGGTGGATGCCGACGCGCGCAGCCCTTCGGCTGCCGGCTTTTCGCATCTCGTCGACTATCTCGACAGTCTCGTCGCCGGCCGCATCAACAACAAGGCCAAGCCCAAACGGACAGACCCAGCCCCTGCCCTGATCCGCATGGATGCCGACGGCGGTATTGCGCAGCTGGGTTTCGACCTCGCCATTGACGATCTGATCGACAAGGCCAGGACCTTCGGCATTGCACTCTTTGCCCAATTCAACAGTTTTACATCCGGCGAACTCGGCGACTATGTCTTCCGTCTGGCGCGACAGGGCCTCGTTGGCTTGGCCGCAACCAATGGCCCCGCGCTGATCGCCGGGTCTGGCGGCGCAAACCCGGTCTATTGCACCAACCCGCTCGCCTTCGCGGCCCCCTGCAAGAATGGCGCGCCGCTCCTCATCGACCAATCCTCCAGCGCCACCGCTTTCGCCTCGATCCGCGCGGCGGCGGCGCGCGGCGAACCGATCCCGGCAGGCTGGGCGGTCGACGCGCAGGGGCAACCGACAACCGATGCGAAGGAGGCCATGAAAGGCGCCATGCTCGCTTTTGGCGGTGCGCGCGGCGCCAATATCGCGTTGATGGTCGAGGTGTTGGCAGCGGGTTTGAGCGGCGCCAACTGGTCGCTCGATGCGCCGCATTTCATGAGTGGCGACAGGACGCCCGGCAGCGGCCTCACCGTTATCGCCATCGCCCCCTCGCTGCTCGACGAAGGCTTCGAAGACCGCCTCGCCGCGCAATTGGCGCGGCTTTCGACCGATTACCGCGTCTATATCCCAGGGGTGTCAAAATTCGAGGCCCTGAACCGCGCACGCGGGGACGGCATCCGCTTGCCTTCCGCTCTGGTAAGCCGTATCTCGGATTTCGCAAGAGGGCGCGACTAAAGCGCCGCGCGTCGAATACGACGCGCAAAGGACGCTTTGGAACTTGAAACTGGGCGGGAGGATTTCATGGCAGGCAGGCTGCTTTCGATCGGCGAATGCATGGTGGAACTGATGCAGGCCGAGGGTGATCTCCTGCGCAAGGGCTATGCCGGCGACAGCTTCAATACCGCCTATTACGCCCGGCTGTTTCTGCCCCGGGACTGGTCCGTCGATTATTTCACGGCAGTCGGCACCGATACGGTTTCCGACGAGATGCTTGCCTTCATCGAAAAGACCGGCGTCAGCACCAGTTACATTCGCCGTGTCGGGGGCCGTACGCCGGGCCTCTACATGATCCATCTGAAGGATGGCGAACGCAGCTTTTCCTACTGGCGCTCGGTCTCAGCCGCCAAGCTGCTTGCCGACGACGCCGACCCTCTGCGTGGGGCGATGGACGCCTCGGATATCCTCGTCTTTTCGGGCATCACACTGGCCATCCTTGCGCCTGATGCGGCCGAGACGCTGCTCTTGGAACTGCGCCGCGCCAAGGCTGCCGGCAAGCTCGTCGTCTTCGATCCCAATATCCGCCCGCGCCTGTGGGACGACAAGACCCGGATGCTGGAAACCATATCCGCCGGCGCCCGCGCGTCCAGCCTCGTCATGCCGAGCTTTGATGACGAAGCCAGCCATTTCGGCGACGCGGATGTTGCTACAACGATCGCCCGATATCGCGGTCTCGGTGTGGAGAACGTCGTCGTGAAGGATGGGGCAAAGGGCGTGACTCTGAGCTTCGGCGACAGCAAAACCGAGTTCGTCCCGTCGGCCAAGGTAGAGAAGATCGTCGATACGACGAGCGCCGGTGACAGCTTCAACGGCGCGTTCCTCGCCCGCTACGCCGCTGACAGCGATCCTGTCGCGGCGGCCCGGTTCGCAGCGGAGACGGCGGCCGCAGTCATTCAGCATCACGGCGCGCTGGTCGCCCGGGACAAGCTGCCTGCCGCGTGAGACCGCTCGACATTTGATCGCGGTTTGCCATGCGGTTTCGCGCCCGTTTCGGTTTTGCCCCGAGCGCCATTCGCGGCCATCGTCGCTGAAGATCCGAAACCTACCGCTTCTTGCGGTTCTCGAACGGGTTTTCCGATGCCCTGAGATGGATGCGGATCGGCACGCCGGGCATCTGGAAATCGTTGCGCAGGCCGTTGGTCAGGTAGCGGATATAGCTTTCCGGCACCGCGTCGGGGCGCGTGCAGGAAATCATGAAGCCCGGCGGACGGGCTTTCACCTGGGTCATGTATTTCAGCTTCAGGCGGCGGCCGGAAACGGCCGGCGGCGGATGCTGCACCTGTTGGTGATCGAGCCAGCGGTTGAGCTTGGCGGTCGAAATACGGCGGTTCCAGACCTTGTCGGTGTCGATGATCGACTGCATCAGCTTGTCGAGGCCGTAGCCGGTCTGGCCGGAAATCGGCACAGCACGGATGCCGCGGGCCTGCGGCAACAGGCGCTCGGTCTTTTCTCTGAGATCGGCAAGCAGCGCCTGCGCATCTTCGACCAGATCCCACTTGTTGAAGGCGAGGATTGCGGCGCGGCCTTCGCGGATGACGAGATCGACGAGTTGCAGGTCCTGTTTTTCAAAGGGGATGGTCGCATCGAAGACGATGACGACGGCTTCGGCAAAGCGGATGGAGCGCAGGCTGTCGGCTACGGAGAGCTTTTCCAGCTTCTCCTGCACCCGCGCCTTCTTGCGCATGCCGGCCGTGTCGAACATCTTGATGGTGCGACCGCGCCAGTCCCATTCGACCGAGATGCTGTCGCGGGTAATGCCGGCCTCGGGACCGGTCAGCAGGCGGTCTTCGCCGAGAAAGCGGTTGATGAGCGTCGACTTGCCGGCATTCGGACGACCGATGATCGCCACCCGCAAAGGCTTCGTGTCGTCATATTCCGGCTCGAATTCCTCGTCTTCTTCCGCTCCCTGCTCACCGCGAAGATCGACATCGGTCTCGGCTTCATCGATTTCCGGCGGGAAAGCGCGGTCTTCGCCGAGCGCTTCGACAATCGCGTCGCGCAGGTCGATCATGCCCTGGCCGTGCTCCGCCGAGATGGCGACCGGCTCGCCGAGGCCCAGAGTGAAGGCGTCGTAATAACCGCCGTCCGAGCCCTTGGCTTCCGATTTGTTGGCAACCAGAATGACCGGCTTGCCGCGGCGGCGCAGCATTTCGCCGAGCGTCTCGTCGGCCGGGGTCAGGCCATGTTTGGCGTCGACGACGAAAAGCGTCAGGTCAGCCTCCGCGATCGCCGCCTCCGTTTGCGCCCACATGCGCCCCTGCAGGGTCTCAGGCCCCGACTGTTCGAGGCCGGCGGTGTCGATGATGGTGAAGCGCAGGTCCACGAGCTTGGCCTCGCCCGGCCGCCGGTCGCGGGTAACGCCCGGCGTGTCGTCGACAAGCGCCAGCTTCTTGCCAACCAGACGGTTGAAAAGCGTGGATTTGCCGACATTGGGGCGCCCGACGATGGCGACGGTGAAGTTCATCAAGTTATCCTGTCTTCTTCAGAGCATCATGCCCTGGTGTTTGTTTTTGAACCGTCCGGTCAGGCCGCCTTGCCGCTGGCCGCGATCAGGTCGAGCAGCATCTGGGCGCGGTTCGCCAGGTTGCGCGGGGTTTCGGCATCATCAACGATCTGCTGGAACCACGTCTTTGCCTTCGCCATATCGCCGGCCTTGTAGGCTGCAAGCCCAAGGGCTTCGCGCGCCGAATGGCGCATGCCGTTACCCGGGACGGCGAGCTGCTCGGCTTCGGCCGAAACCTGCTCATAGGTGCCGGTATCGACCAGCAGATAGGCCGCACGCATCCGGGCCGCGTCGCGCATCGCCTGCGGCAGGCTGGCATCCTTGGCAATGTCGGAGAAAACCTGAACGGCAGCGGCGACATCGCCCTTCTGCGCCGTGAGCGTTGCCGCGCGCATCTTCGCCAGCACCGGATAGGCGCCGTAGCCATCCTTCTCGAGCGCCGTCAGAGCTGCCAGAGCCTCGTCAGCCTTGTTTTCCTTGGAGAGCGTCAGGGCCGCCAGAAACTGGTCGCCCGACTGCGAGGCCGAGGTTTCGTGCCAGTATTCGTAACCCACCTTGCCGATGGTTCCGAGAACGATGAGGATGGCGATCCCGATGATGACGCCGCCGAAGCGCGTCCAGGCGGCCTTGACCTGCTCGGAGCGCAGTTCTTCGTTGACCTCGCGGATAAAGCTGTCGTCCTGGTTCGCCATTTCCTGTTCCGGTTGCCCGGCCTTCCCTGCAAAGATGAAAGTAAGATTGCGCGCTTCTAGCGTATTTTGAGGCCGTTGTAAGGGGGCACGCGCATTTAGCCCCCTTTAGCTCATGACAATCGGGGCAACACCGATCAGCCACTCGTGCAATTTCCAGACAAACAGCCCATAGGCGACACCACCGATGACTACCGCCAGCAGGTCGTTGGACGTGGAACGAAAGACCGGCAGCACCTTTTCGCCCGCCCGCTCCCGCCGCTTCAGCGAGATGCGCAGAATGACGGCCCAGGCCAGGAACGAGCCGAACAGCAATACCGAAGAGGTCTCGCCATTGGCGAGCAGATGGGCGAGCGCCCAGATCTTGATCGACAGGACCTGCGGATGCTTGACCGCGACGGCAATGCGGCCGGCCGGCAAAAAGCCGGCGGCGAGACAGATGAAGGCAAGCAACATCAAGAGCAGCGAAATGTGCTTCAGGAACACCGGCGGGTTGTAGAGCATGCCGGTGACCGCCCTCGCCTCGCCGAAGCCGTAGATGATCAACAGGAGGCCGATGAGGCTGATGACCGCATAGATGCCCATCCAGGCGCCCTTGCCTTGGCGCTCGATGACCGAGGCACGCAGGCCAGGCGCCACGACGCGCACGAGATGCATGCCGAGAAAGATGACGATGCCCAGAATAAGAAATGTCATGAAGCCCATCCGCCGGTTGTGAGATTTTCTGCCTCTTCGCATAGCCGGATCGGAGGCAAGATTCCAGCGCGATCAAAGGATTGCCTTATTCTTGAGGCAGGGGTCGCAACTCCGCATCCGCCCTCCAAGGTTTCCGCATGCCCAGATTTTCCGCCGCTCCCGGCCTTGCTCTCGTATTGGCCGCCCTGGTTCCCGCCCTCGCCCATGCGGTACAACCACCTGCTCCGGCAGGCCGAAAACAGCTTGTCATCATTTCCTTCGACGGCGCCCACGACAACAGGCTCTGGGAAAAGAGCCTGGAAATGGGCAAGCGGACGGGCGCGCATTTCACCTACTTTCTCTCCTGCACCTTCCTGATGACGCGAGCGGAGGGCGGCAAGACGTACCAGGCGCCCGGACAAAAGGCCGGACGCTCGAATGTCGGCTTTGCCCAGAGCCGGGAGGAAATACAGGCTCGCGTGCGCCACATCTGGCAGGCGCATGAATCTGGCCATGATATCGGCAGCCACGCCTGCGGCCATTTCGACGGCAAGGGCTGGAGCGCGGCCGACTGGGGACAGGAATTCACAGCCTTCCACATGGTGCTCTTGAACGCCTGGAAAGCCGGCGGCATCGCGGGCGAGCAGCCCGAGGGCTGGGCGGATTTCGCTGTAAATGACATCAAGGGATTTCGCGCGCCCTATCTTTCCCTAAGCGATGGCCTGCTGCCCGCACTGAAAAAGACCGGCTTTACCTATGACGCAAGCCTCGTCACCAAAGGTCCTGGCTGGCCATCGGACGCCGACGGCATGCCGCGTTTCGGGCTGCCTCTCATTCCGGAAGGCCCGCAACAGCGCCGCGTGATCGGCATGGACTACAATCTCTTCATCCGCCATTCAATGGGCGTGGAAAACCGCAAGGACAGTGCCGTCTTCGAGGAGCGCACGCTCGATGCCTACCGGAAAGCGTTCGAGGCGCAGTACGAGGGCGACCGCATCCCGCTGCAGCTCGGTTTCCACTTCGTCGAAATGAACGGCGGCGCCTATTGGCGGGCGCTGGACCGGTTCCTGACCGAGACCTGCGGCAAGCCCGATGTCGCATGCGTCAGCTATGCCGAGGCGCTGCCGCTGATCGCCAATGAGAAGAAGGCGGATCGCTCCGCCTTCTGATGGTTTCAATTTCTGCGAATGCTTCTCGTTTACGGCTTCGCCGCCGCGAACTCTCCATCCGTTTCCTCACGCGCAAGGTAGAGCTGGTCGATTTCAGGCAGCGGCTCGTCGTCAATTGCCGCTTCAAAGGCTATCAGGCGCTTGTGAATGGATAGAAGCTCGATGATCGTAGTCCAGGAATTGACAAGATACTGGAACGAGTTGCTGACCTGGCCAAAGGCGGTAGCTATCTGTTGCCAAATACCCAGCGTAATCTTGTGGGCGACGAAGGTGGGAACCAGAACGACGTAAAGGAAGATGGCGTCGAGTTGCCCATAAGTGTACCGCGCAACGTTAAAATATACGTAGTGGAAATACATACGGAAATAATTCCGCTGCACATTCATGAATAAGTCTCTTACAGCCTGCGGCTGAGCCCGCTCCTCATGGTCTTCCCCATAAACGAGCTCTTTACGGTACGCCGCCTCCACACGCTGATTGCGGAAGTTCAAGCCTGGGAGCTTTACACCGACGGCTGCCAGAAGGACCGTCCCGAAGACGGACCAGATGATGGCAAGCCAGACCAGGGAATTGGGAATAGCGCCGATGACCGGCAAATCGCTCACGTGTTTGGAAAGCTCCGAAAGAATCGGCAGGAAGACGATCAGCGTCATGACCGACCCAATCAAGTTAACTCCAAGGCTTTCAAGAATGTTGGCGAAACGCATAGTATCTTCCTGGACACGCTGCGACGCTCCCTCGATATGCCGGACCTTCTCCCACTTCGACATGTAAAAATTGTTCATCGCCGTCCGCCAACGAAAAACATAGTGGTTGATGAAAAAAGCCGAGATAACGGAAATACCAACCCCTATCATCGCGATCTGGGTGAATAGCCAGATCAGATGGTAAAAGTCACTTTCGGCAATACCTTCTTTTCCCGCCAATGCATTTTGCATCAAGTCAAAAAAAGGCCTGCGCCAGACATTGAGCGCAACGTCGATCTGAACACCAAAATAGGTTATAAAGACGATGAAGGCGGATCCCCAGATTGACCATTTAATCCAAGGATTATCTCTCTCTTTTACATGCCAGACAGCGCAAAAAATCGCGGAACATGCGATAAAAAACGCGTAGAAAATAAGGTTGTTGGGGACAAGGAAAAATGCAACGCCAACCGGCAGAGCCTCCTCCGGCAGGGGTGGAAAACCCAAGCCCGTTACGATCTGAACGCCTACAAAATACCAAAAAAGTACGCAGGCAAGGGACCAAATTCCGGCGGAGGAAAAGAACAGCTTCGGCTGGGGAAAGAAGGAATGGAACAAGAGGCAACACTCGCGTTTCTTGAGTGGGCGAACGCCCGCGCTTCGATGCGCCGAACCTAGGGCAAAAGCCCTCCCCTGCCAATCACGTCAAGCTAATGTTACCGTTATTTAATCGCCAGCCGCTCATGCAGCTGAGGCAATAACGATGCGGCGCATCTCGACGCCGGTGAGCGCTGCACAGAAGAGCAGCACGCCCGCTGCCATGAGCGTCGGCGCGGTAAAGCTGCCGCTGCGCCCGGCCAGCCAACCCGCAACGAGCGGCCCGATAATCTGGCCGACGCCGAAGGCGGCGGTCATGAAGGCGAGCGCCTTGCGCGGGCTTTGGGGTGCAAGCGCCCGGCCGATCTGCAGGCCATAGGCGGTGACCATGATGAATGTCGCGCCGAGCATCAGACCACCGATCAGCGGCGCGTAGGGTGACGGCAGGGCGACTGCCAGCACAAGCCCGACGGCTTCGACCAGCAGACCTGCCAGATAGACCCCGACGATCCCCAGTCGCGGCACGGTACGGTGCCAGGCATGCACCGACACAGCGGCGCTCAGGCCGGTGATCAGCCAGGCGAAGAATTCGACGGTGTGATCGGCCGCGCCCTGGCGCGCCATGGCGACAAGGAAGGTGGCGGTGATGACGTAGCCGAAGCCGAACAGGCCATAGGTGAGCGTGACGACGACAAGCGGCCGGGTCCAGACGAGCGGTTTTTCCTTCTCGCCGGTCCGATGCCCCGCCGGACCTTCCGGCAGCAGCGCGGCCACGATGAGCGTGCCGAGACAGGCGATGACGGCGCCGCCGAACCAGGCCGCCTGCCAGCTTGCGAAATCACCGAGACCGCCGGCCGGCAGCAGGAACACCATCAGCGACGATACCGCGATGCCCATGCCGACACCGCCGAAATGCACCGACTGGACATGCGGATTGGCGGCGGCCAGCCCCCTGCTGAGCACGATCGCCGAGGTAAAGATCATCGTAAAGGCGCTGGCCACACCGGCAAGAAAGCGAATGGCGGAAAACAACAGGAGCGACGATGTCAGCCCCATGGCCAGCCGCAGCACCGCGGTCGCAACCAGCGCCGAAAGGGCGATTGACCTCTCCCGTCCCGCTGCCCAGCCATAGCCGGCGGCAACGGCTCCCAGCAGATAGCCGATGAAATTGGCAGACGCGATGATCCCGGCGTCGGCGGGCGTCAGGCCGAGATCAGCCATCATGCCGGGCAGAATCGGCGTATAGGAAAAGCGCCCGAAACCCATGGCAACCGCCATGGCGATGGCACCGGCAAACGCAGTGGGAGCAAGGCTCCGGTTCAAAGGACGGTCCAGCGTCGTCATACCGTCGTTATTGCAACGCAGCATCGCGAAGACAAACGACAAAATTTGATGCTGTCGTTCAAGGACGTGAATAGTAGCCCTTGCGGCTCAACCCGGAAGGGTGACGACCAGCGGTCCGTTGCGCGTGACGACCACCGTGTGCTCGTATTGCACTGTCGGCGCACGCGGCTCGCTGAACAGCGTCCACTCGTCATCTCCGCCTTCAGCCCATTGCGCTCCGAGCGACAGGAAGGGCTCGACGGTGAAGACCATGCCGTCGGTCATCCGCCGCTTCTCGTGCTTGTCCGGCCAGGTGGCGATTTCCGTCGGCTCCTCGTGCAGCGACCGGCCGACGCCGTGGCTCGCCAGATTGGTGACGAGCGTGTAGCGGTTCTTCCTGGCAAAGCTACCGATGGCATTGCCGATCGCCGCCAGCGGCTTGCCTGCCTTCACCTCGTTCAGGCCGACCCACATGGCGCGCTTGCCGTCGCGGCAGAGCCGCTCGATCTGCGGCTTGACCGGAGGCACGGCGAAAGAGGCACCGGTGTCGGCAAACAGCCCGTTTTTCTCGGCCGAGACGTCGATGTTGACGAGATCGCCGGCCCTGATGACGCGTGCGCCAGGAATGCCATGGGCGATCTCCTCGTTGACGCTGATGCAGGTGGCGCCGGGGAAATTATACGTGAGTTCCGGCGCGGAGCGGGCACCGGCATCCTCGAGCACCTTTCGGCCGATGGCATCGAGTTCCGCCGTGGTGATGCCCGGTTCGAGAGCGGCGCCCATGATCTGCACCGCATTGGCGCAGATGCGGCCAATTTCCTTCAACCGCTGCAGGTCTTCGTCATTGTTGAGGGTCATTGTCTCTCGCTTTCGGCAGCCTATGTAACGCGCCGAAAGCGGCCAATCCAGACGCCAATTGCAGGAAAATCGGCGAAATCAGGCGGTTTCCACCTGCTGTGCATCTTCGGCCAAGGCGGCGCGCACCAGCGGCGCAACCTTCGTGCCGTAAAGTTCGATGCCGCGCATGATCTGGTCATGCGGCATCAGGCCGATCGCCATCTGCAGCAGGAAGCGGTCATTCTTGAAGATGCGCTGGTGGCGGACGATCTTTTCCGCGACGGTGTCGGGATCGCCGAGAAACAGATTGCCGTTCGACCCGATCGCCTGGTTGAAATGCGCCCGGCTGGTCGGCCCCCAGCCGCGTTCGCGGCCGATGCGGTTCATCACCTCGGCCTGCGGGCCGTAGAACTGGTCGGCCGCCGTCTCTGTCGTGTCGGCGATGAAACCGTGCACATTGATGCTGGTCTTCAGCTTGGCGCCTTCCTGCCCGGCCCGACGGGCGGCCTCGCGGTAGAGATCGAAGAGCGGCGCATAACGGGCCGGCTCGCCGCCGATGATGGCGAGCGCCACCGGCAGGCCGAGCGCTCCGGCGCGGGCCACCGATTGCGGCGTGCCGCCAACGGCAATCCAGATGGGCAGCGGATCGTTGAGCGGGCGCGGATAGACGCCCCGGCCGTTGATCGGCGCCCGCTTCTCGCCCGCCCAGGTCACCTTCTCACCCGCGCGGATGGCCAGCAGCAGGTCCAGTTTTTCGGCAAACAACTGGTCGTAGTCTTCGAGATCGTGGCCGAACAGCGGGAAGGACTCGATGAACGATCCGCGCCCCGCCATGATTTCGGCGCGGCCGTTCGAGATCAAGTCGAGCGTCGCAAACTGCTGGAACACCCGAACCGGATCGTCCGAGCTCAGCACCGTGACGGCGCTGGTCAGCTTGATATTTTTCGTGCGCGACGCAGCCGCGGCAAGGATCATCGCCGGCGCAGACGCGACGTAATCCGGGCGATGATGTTCGCCAAGCCCGAAGACATCGAGCCCGACCTGATCGGCGAGTTCGATCTCCTCGATGAGATGCCGCACCCGCTCCTCGCCTTCCCGGCCGCGCCCGTTCGGCGCCTCGGGATGAACGTCGCCGAATGTGTAAAGACCGAGTTCCATGACTTCCAGCCTGTTTGGTCTGCCCTGATCTGGGGCGAAGCGGTTGTTCGCCCACAAATAGTCACGCACGGAGGCATATCACAGGCCGCGTCCTGAAACGGTGTGTTTCTTACTGCTGCACTGTTGCCGAAGTCCCGGTTAGCCAGGATTATTCACTCAACGTCCGGCGCACGGCATCCTTCCAGCCTTTGATCTTCGTCTTCCGCGTTGCCTCGTCCATCGTCGGCTCGAACCGGCGGTCGCGCGCCCAGGATTTGGCGAAATCCTTCTGGTTCGGCCAGACGCCAGCCCGGCTGCCGGCAAGCCAGGCGACGCCAAGCGCCGTGGTCTCGAGAATCGTCGGACGGTCCACCGGGGCGTCGAGCAGATCGGAAAGACGCTGCATCGTCCAGTCGGAGGCGACCATGCCGCCATCGACGCGCAGGACCGTTTCCTTGCCGTCGCTCTTCCAGTCCTTGTGCATGGCATCAAGCAGGTCGCGCGTCTGGTAGCAGACAGCCTCGAGAGCGGCGCGGGCAAACTCCGCCGGGCCGGTGTTGCGCGTCATGCCGAAGATCGCGCCGCGTGCGTCCGGATCCCAATGCGGAGCGCCGAGGCCGGTGAAGGCCGGCACCAGATAAACCTCCTGCGACGGATCGGCGCTTTCGGCGAGCGTCCCGGCATCCGGAGCCGCCTTGATCACCTTCAGCCCGTCGCGCAGCCACTGTACGGCAGCGCCGGCCACGAAGATCGAACCTTCCAGGGCATAGGTTGTCTCTCCATCGAGGCGATAGGCGATCGTCGTCAGAAGCCTGTTCTTCGAGCGGACGATGTCCTGACCGGTGTTGAGAAGTGCGAAGCAGCCGGTGCCGTAGGTCGATTTCATCATGCCGGGCTGGAAGCAGGCCTGCCCGATGGTTGCGGCCTGCTGGTCACCGGCAACGCCGAGGATCGGAACTTCCGCCCCGAAGATCGACGCTTCGGTCACGCCGAAATCAGCGGCGCAATCGAGGACCTGCGGCAGCATTGCTTCGGGGACGCGCAGGATCTCCAACAGATCGCGATCCCACTCGTTGGTGGCGATGTTGTACATCAGCGTACGCGAGGCGTTGGTCGCGTCGGTGACGAAAGACTTGCCGCCCGTCAGCCGCCAGATCAGGAATGTGTCGATCGTGCCGAAGCAGAGTTCACCCTTGGAGCCGCGGGTACGCGCGCCCTTCACGTTGGCGAGCATCCAGGAGAGCTTGGTACCGGAGAAATAGGGATCGAGCAGCAGCCCGGTCTTTTTCGTGAAGGTCTTTTCCAGCCCCTGACGCTTCAGCTTGTCGCAATAGGAGGCGGTGCGACGGTCCTGCCAGACGATGGCATTGTGGATCGGCTTGCCGCTCTCGCGCTCCCAGACGACGACGGTCTCGCGCTGATTGGTGATGCCGATCGCTGAAAGGTCGCTCGCCTTGATGCCGGCCTTGCGGATGGCTTCCTTGATCGTCCAGACGACCGTGTCCCAGATCTCTTCCGGATCGTGTTCCACCCAGCCGGATTTCGGGAAATACTGCTTGAATTCCTTTTGCCCGGAACCGATCACTTTCTGCTTCGCGTCAAAAACGATCGCGCGGCTCGAGGTCGTGCCCTGATCGATCGCGAGAACATATCCGCTCATTCTGCCCCTCCCAGCGTTTCTGAACCTGCCGATCTCTCCTCAAGACCGCAAGCATTTCAAAAAACTTCAATACGATACAAAAACGAATGTCAAACGAAAACAAAACGCAAATCGACGCACTTTCACAATGCAATCGAAGCAGGGACTGCGGCGGGAAAAACGCAATTGTCACGCTGCCGGTTTTAGGCATAGTTTCAAGAGTGGATTTAACAAGAAGAGACCGCATGACCCAGTCCGCCGGCTGCATCCGCTTCATTCTGAACGACCGGGACATCGCGCTGACGTCAGTGTCGCCAACCGGGACGCTGCTCGACTTCCTGCGCCTGGAGCGGCGATTGACAGGAACCAAGGAAGGTTGCGCCGAGGGCGATTGCGGTGCCTGCACCGTCCTCGTCGGTCGTCTCGCGGGCGACGATCTGGTCTATGAAAGCGTCAACGCGTGCATCCGTTTCACCGGATCGCTCAATGCGACCCATATCGTCACCGTCGAGCATCTGGCCGCAAAGGATGGAACACTGCACCCGGTGCAGCAGGCCATGGTCGACTATCACGGCTCGCAGTGCGGCTTCTGCACGCCCGGCTTCGTCATGTCGCTCTATGGGCTCTGGTTGTCGAAAGACAATCCAAGCCGCGCCGAGATCGAAAAGACGCTGCAAGGCAATCTCTGTCGATGCACGGGCTACGAGCCGATCGTCAAGGCCGCCGAGGCTGTCGGCACGATAAGGCCCGATTCTGTGTTCGACCCGCTGATGAGGGTGCGGCAGGATATTGCGGCCCGCCTCAAGGCAATCCGCAGCGATGCGACGATCTCGATCGGCGATGACGCGGCCAGGCTCATCGTTCCTGGCTCGGCCTCGGCCTTGGCCGACATTCTCGACACCTATCCGCAGGCAACCGTGGTCGCCGGCTCCACCGATGTCGGCCTCTGGGTCACCAAGCAGATGCGCGAAATCAATCCGGTCATCTTCATCAACGGCATCGAGGAACTGCAGTCGATCGCGGAGACGAAAGAGGGCCTTACCATCGGCGCAGGCGTGACCTACTCCGCGGCTTTTGCCCGGATCGCGGCGCACTACCCCGCCTTCGGTCGCCTGCTTGACCGGCTCGGCGGCGAGCAGGTGCGCAATATGGGCACGATCGGCGGCAATGTCGCCAATGGCTCGCCGATCGGCGACAGCCCGCCGCCGCTGATCGCCCTCGGTGCCAGTGTGACGCTGCGGTCGAAAGGCGGACGGCGGACGATTCCACTCGAGAACTATTTCATCGACTACGGCAGGCAGGATCGCAAGCCCGGCGAATTCGTCGAAAGCGTCTTCGTCCCCAGCCTGCCCGATGGCGAGCTGTTCTCTGTCTACAAGATATCGAAACGCCGCGACGAGGACATTTCCGCCCTGTGCGGCGCCTTCCGCATCGGACTCGATGGCAATAACCGGGTGAAATCGGCACGGATCGCCTTCGGCGGCATGGCCGGAACACCAAAGCGGGCGACGCAGGTCGAAGCAGCGCTGATCGGGCAGCTTTGGAACGAAGAGACGATCAAGGCGGCGCAGCCAGCCTTTGAACAGGACTATCAGCCGCTGACCGACTGGCGGGCCACGGCAACCTATCGCATGCTGACGGCGAAGAACCTGCTCATGCGGTTTTTCCTGGAAACGGCGGGCGAAAGGGCAGAGCTCGTTCGGTTCGAGGTAACGGCATGAGCGCTGGCAATCCGATGTTGGGACTGCCCCTCACCCAAGCCCTCTCCCGGCACGCGGGAAGAGGGGACGACGGAGAGCACCGCTTGTCCCTTCTCCCCGTTCCGACGGGGGGAAGGTGGCCGGCAGGCCGGATGAGGGGTTCGATACTCGCTGCACGGAAGGTAAATTGATGGACAAATCCACCTTCGACGAGCGCAAGTCGATCGCCGGCCCGATGCATTCGGCGCTGCGCCACGACAGTGCCCACAAGCATGTCTCCGGCACTGCAGACTATATCGACGACATACCGGAACCGGCCGGAACGCTGCATGGCGCGCTTGGAATGACGGACCGGGCCCATGCCGAGATCATCGCAATGGACCTGTCGGAGGTCGAGGCCACTCCCGGCGTCGTCTGCGTGCTGACGGCCAAGGACATGCCGCATTCCAACGACATCAGCCCCAGCCATCTCGATGACGAGCCGGTGCTTGCCGACGGCCTCGTGCAGTTTCACGGCCAGCCGGCCTTTGCGGTGATCGCCGAGAGCCGCGACATCGCAAGGCGTGCAGCGCGCAAGGCGAAGATCACCTATCGCGACCTTCCGCATTTCACCGATATCACCGATGCGCTCGAAAACGGCGCAGAGCTCGTTACCAAGCCGCTGACGTTGCAGCGAGGCGATGCCGAGGCGGAACTGGAACTCTCTCCTCGCCGCCTCGCCGGCCGCGTGCGCATCGGCGGCCAGGAGCATTTTTATCTCGAAAGCCACATCGCCTTAGCCATTCCCGGCGAGGACGACGAAATCACCGTCTGGTCCTCGACACAGCATCCGAGCGAAGTACAGCACATGGTCGGCCATGTGCTCGGCGTTCCCTCAAATGCCGTGACGGTGCAGGTTCGGCGCATGGGCGGCGGCTTCGGCGGCAAGGAAACCCAGGGCAGCCAGTTCGCGGTGCTCGCAGCCGTCGCGGCCAAGAAACTCAACCGCGCCGTCAAATTCCGCCCCGACCGCGACGAGGACATGATCGCGACCGGCAAGCGGCACGATTTCCTCGTCGACTACGAGGTGGGCTTCGACGATGAGGGCCACATTCATGCAGTGAAAGCGAACTATGCCGCCCGTTGCGGCTATTCCTCCGATCTCTCCGGCCCCGTCACCGACCGGGCTCTGTTCCACGTCGACAATTCCTATTTCTACCCGCATGTGAAGCTGACGTCGCAACCCCTGAAAACCCACACCGTCTCCAACACCGCCTATCGTGGCTTCGGCGGCCCGCAGGGCATGATCGGTGGCGAGCGCATCATCGAGGAAATCGCCTATGCACTGGGCAAGGATCCGCTCGACATCCGCAAGCTGAATTTCTACGGCGAGAAAGGGTCGGGCCGCGACCTCACGCCGTATCACCAGCAGGTGGACGACAACATCATTCACCGCATCGTCTCGGAACTGGAGACGAGCGCCGACTATCAGGCGCGCCGCAAGGCGATCATCGACTTCAACACGGCGAGCCGGGTGATCCGCAAGGGCATCGCGCTGACGCCCGTCAAGTTCGGCATCTCCTTCACCATGACCGCCTTCAACCAGGCTGGCGCGCTGGTGCATGTCTACCAGGACGGATCGATCCACCTGAACCATGGCGGTACCGAGATGGGCCAGGGCCTCTATACCAAGGTGGCACAGGTTCTGGCCGACAGTTTCCAGATCGATATCGACCATGTGAAGATTACGGCCACGACCACCGGCAAGGTGCCGAACACCTCGGCGACCGCCGCGTCGTCCGGCTCCGACCTCAACGGCATGGCGGCCTACGACGCAGCACGGCAAATCAAGGAACGGCTGGTCGATTTCGCCGCCGAACGCTGGCAGACGGAGCGGGAGAACGTCACCTTCGTGCCGAACCACGTGAAGATCGGCGAAGAACTGGTGCCCTTCCCGGACTTCATCAGCCAAGCCTATTTCGCCCGCATCCAGCTGTCCGCCGCCGGCTTCTACAAGACGCCGAAGATCCACTGGGATCGCAACACCGGCCGCGGCACGCCGTTCTACTACTTCGCCTATGGAGCCGCCGTCTCGGAAGTTTCCATCGACACACTGACCGGTGAATACATGGTCGACCGGGTCGATGTGCTGCATGACGTCGGGAAATCGCTCAATCCCGCCATCGATATCGGTCAGGTGGAAGGCGGCTTCGTGCAGGGTATGGGCTGGCTGACGACCGAGGAACTCTGGTGGGACGACAAGGGCCGACTCAGGACTCATGCTCCGTCGACCTACAAGATCCCGCTCGCCTCCGACCGGCCGAAGATTTTCAACGTCAAGCTCGCGGAATGGGCCGAAAATGCCGAAATGACCATCGGCCGTTCGAAGGCCGTCGGCGAGCCGCCCTTCATGCTGCCGATCTCGGTGCTGGAAGCGCTCTCCATGGCCGTCGCCAGCGTCGCGGACTACCGTGAATGCCCGAGGCTCGACACGCCTGCAACGCCGGAACGCGTGCTGATGGCGGTGGAGCGCCTGCGGAAAGGCACAGCAAATACTTGAAATAAACCGCCGATTGGCCGTCACCGGATATGAGCGTCGCCAGCTCCCAAAAGCACGGGATGCTTTCAGGTGACGGCGGGTTTCTATCCGGCCTCACCGTTGAGGGCTGACACTGCGGATTAGCGAATGCGCCGCTTCCCCTGCCGTTTCCATGTAGGACGGGTCGCGGTGCAAAAGAACGACGGCGAAGGAGCCGTCCAGCAGCAGGATTGTCTGACGGGCGAGCGTCCGTGCCTGTGGTTCAAGCCCCGCCACTTCGAACACCCCGCATAGCCAGTCTTCGACCCGTCTCTTGTGCGCTACGCCGATCTTCATCGCCGGATGGCCAGGCATGTTGGCGAGTTCGGCGGAGGTTCGCAAAAACCCACATCCCTTCCACCGCGGATGTCGGGCCGATCCGGCGAGATTGTAAAAGACGCCGCGCACCTTGTCGGCCACGTCGCCCTCCGTCTCCGAAAACCAGCGTTTGAATAAGGCCAGATTGGGATGATCGCGCATGTCGAGATAGGCGGCGATCAAATCGTCCTTGCTGGCGAAATGATAGTAGAGCGTGCGCTTGGTGACACCGGCCTTCTCGGCAACGGCATCGACACTGACGGCCCGGATCCCCTCGCTGTAGAACAGCTTGGCCGCAGCCGAAACAATGCGATCCCGTGTCGGGAGAGCGGAGGATGCCATGCGCCTATGTATACCGACCAGTGAATATACACAAGTACATCCCTCACTTAGAGTTCCCCGATCGAAACCTCCGAGGAACGATCCATGCGTGAAGCAGGCGGAAGGTCCGTAGATATCGTCTGCCAGGACGGCGTGATGCTTGGCGGACATCTGTGGTTGCGGACGGGCGGCGGCAATTGCGGTAAAATAGTCGTAAATCCTGCGACCGGCGTACTTGCCCGCTATTATCACGCCTATGCGCAGTTTCTGGCGGATCACGGCTTTGTCGTCCTGACCTATGACTATCGCGGCATCGGGCAGTCACGGCCTGCGCACTTGCGCGGCTGCAACTATCGATGGGCGGATTGGGGCGAACAGGATTTTGCCGCGGCGCTTGGCTTTCTCGATGCGCATGCTCCGGACGGCCCGATGCTGGTGGTGGGCCACAGCATTGGCGGATTTCTTCCCGGCTTTGCCCGCAATGCGCCGCTGGTCCACCGTATGCTCACCGTCGGCGCCCAGTATGCTTACTGGCGCGACTATGCGGCCGCGCACCGCATGCGCCTGTTGATGAAATGGCATCTCGCCATGCCGATCCTGACTGCGATATGCGGATATTTTCCCGGCAGGAAGCTCGGCTGGCTGGAAGATCTTCCTGCGGGTGTGGCCAATGATTGGAGCTTTCGCCGGGCGCGGATGGAACTCAGCCATCCGCGCGATGCTCGGCAGGACATCTTGCGGCGCTTCGCAGCCGTGACAGCCGACGTCCTTGCCATCGGCGTTACGGATGATGAAGTCGGGACGGAGGCGGCCATACTTCGCGCGCTGCGATACTACAAAAACGCAAGGCCGGTCGAGGTGGCCTTATCCCCCGCTGACCTGGGATTGGAAAGGATTGGCCATTTCAGCCTCTTCCACAAACGGCACGCTGCAGATTTCTGGCTGGACACCCTGCTTTGGCTTCGCGACGGTGTAAACCCCTGGCCGGTCAGACCTTTCGGCCGGCAAATGCAGAACGTCGAACACGAGATATTCAACAGCCGCTGCTACCTCCCATACAAGGGCCTCATGTGACGGCGGCACATCCGGAGCACTCAACTTTCCAATCCTTCGAGAGAAAAATCATGCAGTATGTTCTCATCATCCATGAAGTTGCCAACTACCCCGCCTGGAAGGCAATCTTCGACGATGCCGCCAAGCTTCGCCGCGATGCCGGCGAAATCGCCTATCAGGTCCTCAAGTTCGACCGTACCCCCAACCGAATCGTTCACTTCTCGCAGTGGCGCTCGCTCGACGCCGCGAGGGAGTTCTTCGAATCGGATAGGCTTGTCGAAATTCGTGCTTTGGCCGGCGTGACGGCGCCAGAATTCATCTATCTCGATGAGTTGGAACGTGGGGTGCTCGACACGTGCGGTTAAAACGCGCCGCCAAGATATCACCGAAATCCTGGCAGCGATCGAGGCCTATCGCGTCAGATCGGAATCCTGGCGCGGGTCGCGTCCGTCCATGAAACCCATGTCCCGTTTCATGTAATCCGACATGGCGCCGAGGACGAGTTTCGGGTAGCCGAGCCGAAGATGGTGAAGTGCTTTTGACAGCCGCTGACGCCAGCCGTCTACGTTACTATGTGGAATTGATTCATATTTTTCAATTGCTTGGCAATCCATGACGGCACCCGTGTCTTCGTGAATGTGATTGCAGCATGCGCGCAAACATGCTCAAATTCCAATCGAACAACTGTCTGCATGCATCAAGAGAACTTATCCATGAAGATGTCGAAACAATTCCCCCTGAATGCACTTCGCGTCTTCGAGGCGGCAGCTCGGCTTGGCAGCTTCACCCGCGCAGGCGAGGAACTCGGCATGACGCAGACTGCCGTCAGCTACCAGATCAAGCTGATCGAGGAGAATGTCGGCGAACCGCTGTTTCTGCGAAGGCCGCGGCAGGTTCAATTGACGAAGACCGGCCAACTGCTGGCACCAAAAGTCGCTGAAGCCTTCGAGATACTGCGCGACGCCATGGCAGGCGCCAGGGAGGATGCGGAAACCTCCCTTCTCATCCACTCGACACCGACCTTCGCCTCGCAATGGCTGGCCCGCCATCTCGGCTCGTTCCAGCTCCGTCAGCCACACATCGCCGTGCGCCTGACGACCAGCGAAACCATCATCGATTTCCACCGCGAAACCGTCGACGTTGCGATCCGCTCGGGAAAGGGAGACTGGCCGGGCCTGACCGCCCATCCGTTGATGTGCATGGATTTCACGCCAATGATGAACCCCAAGCTTGCCGAAGACGTCGGCGGCATCCACACACCGCGCGACCTCTTGAAACTGCGGATCATCGATCCCGGCGATCCCTGGTGGATGCAGTGGTTTACGGCGGCAGGCGTTCACGATGCCGATCTTGCCAGCCGGCCGGCAAGCCGGCTCGGTGCGCAATCGTTCGAGGCGCGCGCAGCGATTGCCGGACAGGGCGTCGCGATCCTGACGCCGGAATTCTATCCCGACGACATTGCACTCGGGCGACTTTATCAGCCCTTCGAACTGCGCGGCAATGACGGCCACCAATATTGGCTCGTCTACCAGACGGCGCGGCGAAATTCCGCCAAAATCAGAAGCTTCCGCGACTGGATACTCAGTGAATTCGCCCCCTCCGGAAATGCCGCTGATCCCAATACGGCTCACCAAACGGCGAATTAATCATGTCCCAAGGATTCCGTTCGAAATGCGTAAAACACGCATAGGGCGTACTTTCTTTTTCCCCACGCATCGATCAAAGGTGCGCGCGTTCAAGGGGATTATTCATGCCGAAAATTTTTGCCGTCTGCCTTTTCACGATGCTTGCGCTTTCCTCATGCACCGGAGCAACCGTCGTCCACTTTGAAACCGACGCCTATGGAAGACTGACAGATGTGAAGCTTGGCACGTCCTCCGGAGACCATGCGCGCGACCGCGCCATAGCCAACGAAGCGCGGCGCCGGTTCAGCACGCTCGTTCCCAATCCTGAGCCTTACCGCGACTATTTTCTGACGGTCACCCCGCCTGAGAAATCGAAAGAGACGAACGCCAAAGATTACAGGGCAATGCAGAAAGAATTGAAAAAGGATGCCAACTTGCGGGAAAAAGTCTTGGAACTTTGCCGCAAGAAGCTCGGGAAACCTGACAGTATCGCGGAACTGGCGGTCTATACGCACACCCCGCGTTCGAAGGCGCTCGAAGTCGGTTGCCAGCGCCTGACCGCTGCCCTCGCGAACGGGCGCTTGTCGCATTCCACCTTCGAGAAGGGTCGCCAGGGCGTGACGACGAAAGAAATGATCGCAATTCTCGCAGGGCGCTAAAGACATCACGTTTGCCCCTTTCCCATGCCGTCGTTTTTTCGCACAGTAGCGAAGCGGGAGGCAAGAATGGGGAATCTGAATGTATGAATACGCCATCGCCTGGGAATGGCTCGCCTTTGCCGTTCGTTGGCTGCATGTGATCACGGCGATCGCCTGGATCGGCTCATCCTTCTATTTCATCGCACTCGATCTCGGGCTGGTGAAACGCGACCATCTGCCTGCCGGCGCCTATGGCGAGGAATGGCAGGTGCACGGCGGCGGCTTCTACCACATCCAGAAATATCTGGTGGCGCCAGCAGCCATGCCGGAACATCTCACCTGGTTCAAATGGGAGAGCTACGTTACCTGGCTTTCCGGCTTTGCCATGCTCTGTCTGGTCTACTACGGCGGCGCCGACCTGTTCCTGATCGACCGGCACGTGCTCGACATTTCCGCGACCACCGCAATCCTGATCTCGCTTGCTTCTCTCGGCATAGGCTGGGTTTTCTACGACCTCCTGTGCAAATCACCGCTCGGCAAGAACACCTGGACGCTGATGGGCATTCTCTATGTCGTGCTGGTAATCATGGCCTGGGGCTATACGCAGGTCTTCACCGGCCGCGCCGCCTTCCTGCATCTCGGCGCGTTTACCGCGACGATCATGTCGGCCAATGTTTTCTTCATCATCATGCCGAACCAGCGCGTCGTCGTTGCCGATCTCATCGCCGGGCGCACGCCCGACCCGAAATACGGCGTCATCGCCAAGCAGCGCTCGCTGCACAACAATTACCTGACCTTGCCCGTCATCTTCTTCATGCTGTCAAACCATTATCCGCTGGCTTTCGCCACGGCCTACAACTGGGTGATCGCCGCACTGGTGTTCCTGATGGGCGTCACCATCCGCCACTGGTTCAATACGACCCACGCCCGCAAGGGCAAGCCGACATGGACATGGCTGGTCACGCTTCTGATCTTCATCCTGATCATGTGGCTTTCCACCGAGCCGAAAATGTTGACCGGCACCGCTTCGGCGGAAGTGTCGCCGGCCTTCCGGCAGTTCGCCGCCAATGCGCATTTCCCGGCAGTGAAGGATGCAGTTTCCACCCGCTGCTCCATGTGCCATTCTTCAGAACCGGTCTATGAAGGCATCAACCGGCCACCCAAGGGCGTAACGTTCGAAACTGATGCGGAAATCGCGGCCCACGCCCGCGAAATCTATATCCAGGCGGGCCGCAGCCACGCCATGCCACCGGGCAACGTTACCGACATGACCGACGACGAGCGCAAGCTGCTGACGGCGTGGTTCGAAAGCTCGGTTTCGGAAGGCAAGACAGAATGACCGCCACCCTCATTCGTGGACGTACGTTGAGTTTCAACTGCGCACCTGACAGCCTGCATGATACCGGTGCCTATGCCTATGAGCCGGATGGCGCGCTGTTGGTGGAAGACGGCCTCATCCTGGCGAGCGGCAGCTACGACGCGGTGAGGGCGCAGGCGCCCGATGATGCGGTGGAAATCGATCACCGTCCGCACCTGATCCTGCCCGGCTTCATCGACACGCACCTGCATTTTCCGCAGATGCAGGTCATCGGCTCCTATGCCGCCAATCTTCTCGAATGGCTGAACACCTACACATTCCCGGAGGAATGCCGCTTCGTCGAAACGGCACATGCACAGCGGATCGCGACGCATTTCTTCGACGAGATGGTGCGCCACGGCACAACGACGGCGGTCGCCTATTGCTCGGTACACAAGGCCTCCGCCGACGCCTTCTTCGCCGAAGCCCTGCGCCGCAACATGCGCATGGTCGCCGGCAAGGTGATGATGGACCGCAACGCGCCGCAGGGTCTGCTCGACACGCCTGAGATGGGCTACGACGAGACCCGCGCAGTGATAGCCGAATGGCACGGCAAGGGCCGCAACCACGTGGCGATCACCCCGCGTTTCGCCATCACCTCGACACCCGAGCAGATGTCGGCGGCGGAGGCACTGGTGCGCGAATTCCCCGACCTGCATGTGCAGACACACCTGTCGGAAAACCGCGACGAGATCGACTTTACCTGCTCGCTCTACCCTGAAGCCGCCGACTACACCGATGTCTATGCCCGCTACGGCCTGCTTGGACCGAAAACGCTGTTCGGCCACTGCATCCATCTGTCGGAGCGCGAAATGGACGCGATGAGCGAAACCGGCTCGGTCGCCGTCCACTGCCCGACCTCCAACCTCTTCCTCGGCTCGGGGCTATTCCGTTTGCGGACATTGAAGAACCGTGAAAAGCCGGTGCGCGTCTCCTTCGCCACCGACATCGGCGGCGGTACCAGTTATTCGATGCTGCGAACCTTGGACGAAGCCTACAAGATCCAGCAGTTGCAGGGCGAGCGGCTGAACCCGTTCGAGAGTTTTTACTACATGACGCTCGGCAACGCGCGGGCTCTATCGCTCGAAGACAAGATCGGCACGCTGGAGCCGGGCACCGACGCCGATTTCATCGTGCTGAACATGGCGGCCACGCCTGCGATGGCGCTGAAGGCGGAGGTGGTGAGGTCGCTGGCGGACGAGCTTTTCCTGTTGCAGACCATGGGGGATGATCGGGCGATTGCCGAAACTTATGTCGCGGGTGTGGGGGTGAAGGCGGGGCTTTGAAAAACTCCCCTTGAGGGCTATCGCATATGGATTTGCGACTAGCTCCTTCTTCTCCCCGGCGGGGAGAA
>UCMT01000026.1 GCA_900473795.1 Hyphomicrobiales bacterium
GGCGGGCTCGACCCGCCGTTTTTCATGGCTGGACGGGGCTATCTTGCGGTTGGTGAGATAGACGCCGATAACAGCGATCGCCGTTCCCGTGATCATCGGCAGTGTCAGCGCTTCATCGAAGAACAGCCACGCCTGCAGCGCCGCGAGCGGCGGCACCAGATAGATCAGCGACGCCGCGCGCGACACCTGCCCGCGCCGGATCAGATAGAGCAGCAAGGCGATCGCTCCCATCGACAGGCCGAGCACCGCCCAGCCGAGCGCGGCGAACAGTTGCACGCTCCAGACCACGCGCATGTCTTCGAGGAAAAACGCAGCCGGCAGGGTGACGGCTAGAGCGCCGACATATTGCAGCATTGCGGTCGAGCGAATGTCCTCATGCTGCAGATGCCGCTTCTGATAGATCGTGCCATAGGTAACGGCAGCCATTCCAAGAACATTGATGACGACCGGGAACAGATGGATCGGGGTCGCTCCGGTATCGATCGCCGTGACCTTCGGCACGACAGCCAGCGCGATGCCGAGGAAACCGAGCCCCAACCCGAGCTTCTGCTGGCCCGACAGATTTTCGCCGATCAGGACCGGCGCCACCGCCGCCGTCATCAGCGGTTGCAGCCCGGCGATAATGCCGGAGATCGCAGCCGGAACGCCTTGCCCGATGGCCCACCATACTGCGCCGAGATAGAGCCCGTGGAGGAAGATTCCGGAAATCATCGCATGCCCGGCGGCAGCCCATGTTTTCGGCCAGGTCGCGCCAGTCGCGAAACAGAAGCCGATGAAAAGCAGCGTGGCGAGCAGGTAGCGCAGCACCAGGAAGGTCAGCGGATCGGCATAGATGCCGGCATATTTCGCGATCACCCAGCCGGTCGACCAGAGCAGAACGAAAATGGCCGGAGCCAGACGGTCGAGGGTCATGTACGCTCCTGATGCGCTGTGGTGATCGGGGCCTGCCTAGAACGGTGCACGCTGATGGTCAAAGCAAAATTCCTGATGTTTAGGTTCAATAATCGGCGCAGAAGTCATTTTTTTCGTGTGCAAAAAATAGGCAGACTCGCTCTTTGCAACGAGGCATTTTATCGACACTCAAAACCACGCCGGCGATTGCAAGCCAAAACTGCTCAAACTTGCGTCGCCTCGCCGCCAGGCTCACTCCTCCAGCTCAAGAAAACGGCAATCCGGCGTTGAAATTTCTTTTGCGCTGCTATGAGCATGCTTCTTGCATTGCCCCTGCTGTTGTACTCAAATGGCAAAAAAAGGGGACCACACCGTTGGCATTTGACGAAATGATGAATGCGGACAACAGTCCGCGCCAGCCTTACTCGACTTACAATGATTGGTATGCCAGCCAGGACAGGGCCCGCCTGATTGCAAAATCAAAAGACGCCGAAAACATTTTCCGCAAGACGGGCATTACCTTCGCGGTCTACGGACACGCCGACAGCTCCGAAAAACTCATCCCCTTCGACCTGATCCCGCGCATCATTTCCGGCCGCGAATGGCGCAAGCTGGCGCAAGGCATCGAGCAACGGGTCATCGCCCTCAACGCCTTCCTCGACGACATCTACCACAAGCAGGAAATCATCAAGGCAGGCCGCATCCCGCGCGAGCTGATCGAGCGCAACGAAGCCTTCCTGCCACAGATGATCGGTTTCCGACCGCCGGGGGGCGTCTACACCCACATCGTCGGCACGGACATCGTGCGCACCGGCGAAGACCAGTTCTATGTCCTGGAAGACAATGCCCGCACGCCGTCCGGTGTCAGCTACATGCTGGAAAACCGGGAGACGATGATGCAGATGTTCCCGGAACTCTTCCATCAGAACCGTGTCCGCCCGGTCGAAAACTATCCCTATCTCCTGCGCCACAGCCTGGCGTCGCTGGCGCCTCCCGGCTGCGACGGCAAGCCACGCGTCGCGGTGCTTACGCCCGGCATCTACAACTCGGCCTACTACGAGCATGCCTTCCTTGCCGACATGATGGGCGTCGAGCTTGTCGAGGGCTCGGACCTGCGCGTCATCGACGGCAAGGTGAGGATGCGCACGACGCGCGGCTACGAGGCGATCGACGTGCTCTACCGCCGCGTCGACGACGACTACCTCGATCCCCTCACCTTCAAGCCGGAATCGGCGCTCGGCATTCCGGGGATCATGGACGTCTATCGCGCCGGCAACATCACCATTGCCAACGCGCCGGGGACCGGCATCTGCGACGACAAGGCGATCTATTCCTATATGCCGGAAATCGTCGAATTCTATACCGGCCGCAAGGCCCTGCTCGAGAACGTGCCGACCTGGCGTTGTTCCGAACCTGACAGCCTGAAATACGTGCTGGAAAACCTCGGCGACCTCGTCGTCAAGGAAGTCCACGGTTCCGGCGGCTACGGCATGCTGGTCGGCCCGACCGCCTCCAAAAAGGAGCATGCCGCTTTCGCCGAAAAGCTCAAGGCTCGGCCGGCGAACTACATTGCCCAACCGACTCTCTCTCTTTCGACAGTGCCAATCCTCGTCAACAAGGGCATCGCGCCACGCCATGTGGACCTGCGCCCTTACGTCCTCGTCTCCGACAAGGTGCAGATCATTCCTGGCGGGCTCACCCGTGTGGCTTTGAAGGCCGGCTCACTCGTGGTGAATTCCAGCCAGGGCGGCGGCACCAAGGATACCTGGGTTCTGGAGGACTGATACGCATGCTTGGAAGAACCGCAAACGGCCTTTACTGGATGTTCCGCTATATCGAGCGGGCCGAAAACAGCGCCCGGCTGATCGATGCCGGCCTGCGCATGTCGCTCACCCGCTCGCAGGCGACGGAAGACGATTGGGACGGCGTGCTGCAAAGCTCCGGCGTCCGCGACATCTATGACGATCTCTACGAAAAGCTGTCCAGCGCCGATGCCATCGACTTTCTGCTGCGCGATAGGGCAAACCCCTCAAGCGTCATGTCCTGCATAGACGCGGGCCGCAACAATGCCCGCATGGTCCGTACGGCTCTGACGCGAGAAACCTGGGAAGCCACCAACGAATGCTGGCTCGACCTGAAGGCGATGCTGGCCCGACGGGTGAAAGCCGCGGACCTGCCTGAGGCAATCGACGCGATCAAGCGCAAGACCGGCCTGATCCGTGGCGCCTTCCATGGCACCATGCTGCGCAACGAGATCTTCAATTTCTCGCGCATCGGCACCTTCATCGAACGAGCCGACAACACGGCCCGTATTCTCGACGTGAAATACTACGTGCTGCTTCCGGCAGTCTCGCAGGTCGGTTCCTCGATCGACAACGTGCAATGGGAATCGATCCTGCGATCGGTCTCGGCACATCGCTCCTACGGCTGGGTCTATGAGGCGGAGTACAAGCCGTCGCATATCGCCGACTTCCTGATCCTCAACGGCCGCATGCCGCGTTCGCTCGCCTATTGCTATGAGAAGATCGTCAGCAACCTCGGCTATCTCGCCCGCGAATACGGTGAAAGCCACGCAGCACATGCAACGGCGGAGGAAACGCTGACCTCGCTGCGCAATCATTCGATCAAGGACGTGATGGACCAGGGCCTGCACGAATACATCGAGAACTTCATCAGCCACAATAACCGTCTGGGGCAGGAAATCTCCGACGGTTACCGGTTCTACTAGGTCGAGTGGGGAGGAAAGACTCATGCGTCTGAAGATCAGCCACACGACCGAATACACCTATGACGAGCCGGTGCAGTATTCGCTGCAGCGACTGCGGCTGACACCACTGACCCAACCCGGCCAGACGGTCATCAGTTGGGAGACCTCTGTCGAGGGCGCCCACATGGAGGTCGGCTATGATGATCACTTTGGAAACCGGGTCAATCTGGTCAGCGTCAATGGCGACCAGACGTCCATCCGCATCACCGCCCGCGGCGAAGTCGAGACAGAGGACAAAGCCGGCGTCTTCGGCGTCCACCAGGCCTATGCGCCGCTATGGCTTTACCTGCGCGACACCCCGCTGACGAAGATGACGAAGCCGATCCGCAACCTCGCCAAGGCGATGAGCGGCGAAACGGACCTCGCCAAAATGCATGCGTTGATGGGTAAGATCAACGAGATCGTCGAATACCGGCATGGTGAAACCGGAACGGAGACGACGGCAGAGGAAGCCTTGCAAAAGAAGAACGGCGTCTGTCAGGACCATGCGCACATCATGATCGCAGCCGCCCGCACGCTCGGGCTACCTGCGCGCTACATCTCCGGCTACCTGATGATGGAAGATCATCCGGAACAGACGGCGAGCCATGCCTGGGCGGAAGTGCACCTGAACGGCCTCGGCTGGGTCGGCTTCGACGCTGCCAACAATCTGTGCCCCGACGACCGCTATGTCCGCATCGCCTGCGGGCTGGACTATCGCGATGCCGCGCCTATTTCCGGGCTCGTTCATGGGTCTGCGACCGAAGCCCTGAAAGTGGCGGTCACTGTCGAGCAGCAGGGACAAAGCCAGACGCAGAGTCAGTGAAGCAAAGATTGTAACGCGCGGTTATGACGAGGCGGCAAGAGTGCCAACGTGGCCTTTCGCGCCATAGGCGAGGATCGCTTGGTCTGCCGTCATCAGCGGCACCTGATGAAACCGCGCAGTGGCTACAATCATCCTGTCGGCGGGGTCGGCATGAAAATCTCCCGGCAGCCGGACGCTGCCGACAGAAATGGCAACCTCCAAGGGTGCAAGGACAATGCCTGGCAGCGCCAGTGCGCGGCTGATCCATCGGCCAACGTCATCGCCGAGCGCTATACGCCCTTTCTGCGCCAGCATGGCGATCTCCCAAGGCGTGATCGCGGCAATCAGGATGCTGCTGTGCCGCGTCATCTCGTCGATGATTTGTCGCGCCGTCTTGCCGAGATGCGGATCGTCCTGAAGGGCCCAGATCAGAACATGCGTGTCGAGAACGATCACCGGCTCGCGTCCCATTCATCGGCTGCTATAGCTGGCGAAAACGGATCATCGTAGTTCAGCACACTGCCCTTCATCGCCCCGATAATGCTGGTGTGCCCGGTAGCTTCGGGTATCGGCGAAAGCACGGCAACAGGTTTGCCGCGTTTTGTGATGACGATCGGTTCACCGTCATCAGCCATCTGATCGATGAGATTCAGGCATTTTGCCTTGAACTCGGCAGCGCCGATCGCCTTTCCGTTCATGACTATATCTCCTGTACACATATACATGAATATAGTCATTTTTGGCCGATAACGCAACCAAGCCATGGAATCGAAAAGGCGGAACAAGATGCCCCGCCTCCTCTGATTTCGAATGCCGTACAGGTCAGTGGCTGTCCCTGCCGACCGCGTTTCCGCGACATCCCTTGAGGAAGTCGAGGTCGGCGCCGGTATCGGCCCCTTCGACATGCTGCTGATGCAGCCAGGCATAGCCTGAGGCCGGCAGATCGTGGTTCGGCTGCCATTCGGCGAGCCGGCGCGCCAACTCCTCCTCGGAAATGTCGAGATGCAGGCGCCGGTTCGGCACGTCCATCTCGATCATGTCGCCGTTCTTCACCACGGCGAGCGGTCCGCCGACCGCCGCTTCCGGCGAGGTGTGCAGCACGACGGTGCCATAGGCCGTGCCGGACATGCGGGCGTCGGAGATGCGCACCATGTCGGTAATGCCCTTCTTGAGCACCTTGGGCGGCAGACCCATGTTGCCCACCTCGGCCATACCCGGATAGCCCTTCGGCCCACAGTTCTTCATGACCATGACGCAGGTTTCGTCGATGTCGAGGCTGTCGTCGTTGATCTTGGCCTTGTAGTCGTCGATGTCCTCGAACACGACCGCCCTGCCCCGGTGCACCATCAGGTGCGGCGAGGCAGCCGACGGCTTCAGCACTGCGCCCTTGGGCGCCAGATTGCCGCGCAGCACGACGATGCCGCCCGATTGCGTCAGCGCCTTTTCAGCGGGCAGGATGACGTCCTCGTTCCAGTTGACGACATCCTTGACCTCGTCCCACACGGTCTCGCCGGAGACCGTGAGCGCGTCCCTGTGCAGAAGACCTGCCTCGCCGAGGCGCTTCAGCACCACCGGCAGGCCGCCGGCATAGAAGAACTCTTCCATCAGGTACTTGCCCGACGGCATCAGGTTGACGATAGTCGGCACGTCGCGGCCACAGCGGTCCCAGTCGTCAAGCGTAAGATCGATGCCGACGCGGCCGGCCATGGCCAGGAGATGGATGACGGCGTTGGTCGATCCGCCGATGGCCGCATTGGTGCGGATGGCGTTCTCAAAGGCCTGCTTCGTCATGATGTCGGAGGGCTTCAGGTCGTCCTTGACCATCTGGACGATGCGCCGGCCGGTGAGTTGCGCCATGACCTTTCGGCGGGAATCGACCCCCGGGATCGCGGCATTGCCGGACAGCGCCATGCCGAGCGCCTCTGCCATGGATGCCATGGTAGAGGCGGTACCCATGGTGTTGCAGGTGCCCGACGAACGGCTCATCGAGGCTTCCGCTTCGAGGAACTCGGCCTGCGTCATCTCGCCGGCCTTCACCATCTCGGAGAATTTCCAGAGATGCGTGCCCGAGCCGACGCGCTCACCGCGGAAATAACCATTCAACATTGGTCCACCGGTGACGACGATCGACGGTAGGTCGACGGAAGCCGCTGCCATGATCAGCGATGGCGTAGTCTTGTCGCAACCGACCATAAGCACGCAGCCATCCATCGGCTGACCGCGGATCGTTTCCTCGATCGAGAGCGCCGCAAGATTACGGTACATCATCGCGGTCGGGCGGAAGGTATTTTCGGAGGCCGAGAACACCGGCACTTCCATCGGAAAGCCGCCTGCCTCCCATATGCCGGCCTTTACCTTTTCGGCAAGCTCGCGCAAATGGCCGTTGCACGGCGTCATATCCGACCAAGTGTTGAGAATGCCGATGACAGGGCGTCCATCGAACAGGTCGTGCGGATATCCCTGGTTCTTCATCCAGCCGCGGTGATAGATCACGTCGCGGCTTGTGCCGCCGTACCATTCCTGCGAGCGCAGCTTGCGCGGCCACTCAGCTTTCTTCTTCATTGTCTTCGTATCCTTTGAAGTGCCGGACCGACAAATGCCGAGCCGGCGAAAAATGCTTACGCCAGCGTGTAGGCGGTCTTTACGACGGTGAAGAACTCGGCCGCATACTTGCCCTGTTCGCGTGAACCGAAGCTCGACCCCTTGCGGCCGCCGAACGGCACGTGGAAATCGACGCCGGCGGTCGGCAGATTGACCATCACCATGCCGGCTTCAGAATTGCGCTTGAAATGCGTCGCATGCTTGAGGCTCGTCGTCGCGATGCCGGCCGACAGGCCGAACGGCGTGTCGTTGGCGACAGCGAGCGCCTCCTCGTAATCCTTCACCCGGATGACGGCGGCGACAGGGCCGAAGATCTCTTCGCGGCTGATGCGCATCTGGTTGGTCGCTTCAGTAAACAGCGTCGGCTGCAAATAGAAGCCGGGATTGTCGCGCGCGATCGTCTCGCCGCCGAAGGCGAGCTTGGCGCCTTCCTGCCGGCCAATATCGATATAGTCAGTATCGGTGGCAAGCTGGCGTTCGTCGACGACCGGGCCGATATGGGTGCCGGCCTTCAGCGCATCATCGACCACCAACGTCTTCAGCTTCTCGGTCAGGGCCGCGACGAACTTGTCGTGGATGCCTTCGGTGACGATCAGCCGCGACGAGGCCGTGCAGCGCTGGCCGGTCGAGAAGAAGCCGGAATTGGCGGCGGCTTCGACGGCAACGGTGAGGTCGGCATCATCCAGAACCACCATCGGGTTCTTGCCGCCCATTTCCAGCTGGAACTTGCGGTTATGCTCGATCGAGGATGCAGCGACGCGCTTGCCCGTGCCCGTCGAGCCGGTGAAGGTGATACCGGCCAGATCCGGGCTGTCGAGCATTGCCTGGCCGACGACCGAGCCCTTGCCCATCACGAGGTTAAACACGCCCTTCGGCAGGCCGGCGCGGTGAAGGATATCGGCAATCGCCCAGGAGCAGCCCGGTACCAGCTCGGCCGGCTTGAAGACGACAGTGTTGCCGTAGCAGAGCGCAGGCGCGATCTTCCAGGCGGGAATGGCAATCGGGAAGTTCCACGGCGTGATGATGCCGATGACGCCGATCGGCTCGCGGGTGATCTCGACGCCGATGTTCGGGCGTACCGACGGCAGCACCTCGCCCGCAAGCCGCAGGGCTTCGCCGGCGAAGAAATCGAAGATCTGCGCCGCGCGGATGGTTTCGCCGATCGCTTCCGGCAGGGTCTTGCCCTCTTCGCGCGCGAGCAGCGTGCCGAGCTCGTCCTTGCGCGCCAAAATCTCGTCGGCGGTCTTCTTCAGGATCGCGTGGCGCTCGAGAATGCCCGAGCGTGACCAGGCCGGAAACGCCGCCTTGGCCGCGGCGATCGCGGTCTTGGTATCGTCGACGCTAGCGGACGCGTAAAGGCCGACCACTTCTTTGGTGTTGGACGGATTGATGTTTTCGACACCGTTCGTGCCGATCCATTCGCCGGCAATCAGGTTCTGGTGCAATGTCATGGGCCTAAAGCCTCCTTGGTTTGCGCGAGCGCTCGGTAACAACCGGCACCCGCAGTCAAATGCATAGCGGGATCAGAGCTGGCTGATCGTGATCTCGTCCTCGCCGGCAATCGCCAGCGTGTTGCGCAGTGGCAGCCCGAATTCCGACGCCTCGATTTCGAAGATATCACCGGCTTCGGTCTTGATGCCATCGCCGAAGGACAGCGTCGCGGTCCCGAACATATGGACATGCACATCGCCCGGCGCACGGAAGATGCCGTATTTGAAGTGGTGATATTCGAGATTGGCAAAGCTGTGGGACATATTGGCCTCGCCCGACAGGAAGGGCTTTTCCCACAGGACCGCGCCACCGCGGATAATGCGCGAGGTACCGCGAATGTCGGCCGGCGCTTCGCCAATGCGGATTTCGGGGCCGAAGCTTGCCGGACGCAGCTTGGAATGGGCGAGGTAGAGATAGTTGACGCGCTCGGTCACATGATCGGAAAACTCGTTGGCAACGGCAAAGCCGATGCGGAACGGCGCGCCCTTGTCGGAGATCACGTAAATGCCGGCCATTTCCGGTTCTTCGCCACCATCCTGTGCGAATGAGGGCGAGACGAGATCGCCACCGGGCGCGACTGTCTGCGAGCCGTTGCCCTTGTAGAACCACTCGGGCTGCACGCCCTTTTCACCGGGCTTCGGCTTGCCGCCTTCGAGGCCCATCTTGAACATCTTCATCGTATCGGTGGCGCCCTCTTCCACTTTGGAGACGGCCGCATGCATGGCATCGCGCGTCGCGGCAGACCCGAGATGGGTCAGGCCCGTACCGGTCAGATGCAGATGCGCGGCGTCCGTATGCGTGATCGGCGGCAGGAACAGGCCCTTGGCGTAGGCATCCTGAAGATCGATGTCTTCGCCGAGGCCATGCGCCTCGACGACCGCCTTCAGGCTTCTGCCGGAATTGGCTGCTTCCATCGCCAGCGCATAGACGCTGGTCGCATCCTTCACCGCGCGGGCGCCCTCGCCCAATTCGCGAACGGCCACCGTGATCGAGCCGTCATTGTTCTTCACCTGGGAAATCAGCACAGCCTTGTCCTTTTCTAGATCCGGGCTGTTTTTCGGCGTCAAGCGGCTGGCTTTCGGCAACAACAACCCTTTGGGAGACACGGAGCGCTCCCGTCCATGGCGGCAAAGCCGCCGTTCTCGTCATGATGCGCGGGCCGGAGCGTCATCGTCTCAAAGAGCAAAAAGACGCTCCGGCACCAGATTTGCGTCAGCCGGCCAGGCCGGCTGCGCGGGACGGCCCGGAACCGGTCAGCCCTTGTTCTTGTTGTAGACGTCGAAGAACACGGCAGCGAGCAACACCAGACCCTTGACGAGCTGCTGGTAATCGATGCCGAGACCCATGATCGACATGCCATTGTTCATGACGCCCATGATGAACGCGCCGATGACCGCGCCCGTGATCTTGCCGACGCCGCCGGACGCCGAGGCACCACCGATGAAGCAGGCCGCGATAACGTCGAGCTCGAAGCCGACGCCTGCCTTCGGGGTTGCCGAGTTCAGACGCGCAGCGATGATCATGCCGGCAAGCGCGGCGAGAACACCCATGTTGACGAAGGTGTAGAAGGTCAGACGCTCGGTGTTGATGCCGGAGAGCTTGGCTGCCTTCTCGTTGCCGCCCATCGCATAGATGCGGCGGCCGATCGTCGAACGTGTGGTGACGAAGGTATAGAGCGCAATCAGCAGCGCCATCACAACAAGGACGTTCGGGAAGCCCTTGTATGTCGAGAGCTGGAAGCCGAGGAAAATGGCCACGGCGCTGATGATCCCCATTTGGAGAACAAAGAAGGCGAAAGGCTCGTTTTCTGTTCCATGCAGATCGTTGGTCCGGCGGTCCTTGATGCCGTAGTAAATCGCCAGCGCGACCAAGACGAGCACAGCGACCAAAGCAAAGAAGTTGGTGATGACGCCGGGAAGCGGATTGATGAAATAGAGGAAGTCCGGAATGAAGCCGGTCGACAACAGCTGGAAATCCTTCGGGAACGGCCCGATCGGCCTGTTCTGCAGCACCAGATAGGTGAGACCGCGGAAGACGAGCATCCCGGCAAGAGTAACGATGAAGGCCGGAATTTTCCGATAGGCGACCCAATAGCCCTGGGCTGCCCCGACCAATCCGCCGAGAACCAGACACAGCGGTACGACGATGGAGAAGTGCAAACCCCACTTGACCAGCATGATCGCCGAAAGGCCGCCCGTAAACGCGACGATCGAGCCGACGGAAAGGTCGATATGGCCGGCAACGATGATCAGCAGCATGCCGAGCGCCATGATGACGATGAACGAATTCTGCAACACGAGGTTGGTCAGGTTGACGGGCCTGAAGAGCACGCCGGCGGTCAGAAACTGGAAGAACAGCATGATGACCACGAGCGCGACGAGCAGGCCGTATTCGCGGATATTGTTCCTGAGATAGTCCCCGATGGAGGGCGTGGTTTTTGGAGCGCTGGTTTCGGCGACCATTAGTGTTTCTCCCCGGAGCGCATGATGGCGCGCATGATGGATTCCTGGCTTGCTTCTTTTTTCGAAAGCTCGGCGACGATGCGACCTTCGTTCATGACGTAGATGCGGTCGCAGGTTCCGAGAAGCTCGGGCATTTCCGATGAGATCATCAGGATGCCTTTGCCTTCTGCGGCAAGCTGATTGATGATGGTATAGATTTCGTACTTCGCCCCGACATCGATGCCGCGTGTCGGCTCATCGAGGATCAGCACCTCAGGGCTGGTGAACAGCCATTTGGACAGAACGACCTTCTGCTGGTTGCCGCCCGACAGGTTGACGGCCTCCTGGTAGATCGAATGGGAACGGATACGCAGCTTCGACCGGTAGTCGGTCGCAACCTTCCGTTCCTTGTGGTCATCGATCACGCCGTTGGCTGCCACAGCGTTGAGATTGGAAAGCGTCGTGTTGTGCATGATGTTGTTGTTCAGCACCAGTCCGAGCTGCTTGCGGTCTTCCGTCACATAGGCAAGACCTGCGTCGATGGCACGCGGGATGGTGCTCACATCGACCAGTTTGCCATGCATGAAGACTTCGCCGGTGATCTTGTGACCCCAGGACTTGCCGAAGATGCTCATCACCGTTTCGGTTCGGCCGGCACCCATCAGGCCCGCAATGCCGACGACTTCGCCGGCTCGGACGTTGAAATTGATATTGTGCAGGAACTGCCGGTCGCGGTGTTGCTGGTGGAAGACGTTCCAGTTCTTCACCTCAAGCAGCGTCTCGCCGATCTTCGGCTCGCGCGGCGGATAGCGGTCTTCCATGTCGCGGCCGACCATGCCCTTGATGATGCGGTCTTCGCCGATGTCCTCGCTGTGACAGTCCAGCGTCTCCACCGTGCCGCCATCGCGCAGGATGGTGATCTTGTCGGCGACCTTCTTGATCTCGTTCAGCTTGTGCGAAATGATGATCGAGGTCATGCCCTGCTTGCGGAATTCCATCAAGAGCTTCAGGAGCGCGTCGGAATCGGTCTCGTTGAGCGAGGCCGTCGGCTCGTCGAGGATCAGCAACCGAACCTTCTTGGAAAGCGCCTTGGCGATTTCCACGAGTTGCTGCTTGCCGACACCGATATCCGTGATCCGGGTCGTCGGCGGCTCCTTGAGACCGACCTTGGACAGAAGTTCCTGCGTGCGCGAAAAGGTCTTCGGCCAGTCGATGACGCCATTGGTGGCGATTTCGTTGCCGAGAAAGATGTTTTCAGCGATCGAGAGCAGCGGAACGAGCGCCAACTCCTGGTGGATAATGATGATGCCGAGATGTTCACTGTCGGAAATCGTCGAGAAATTGCGGACTTCCCGATCGTAATGAATTTCGCCATCATAGGTACCGGCGGGATAGACGCCACTCAATACCTTCATCAGCGTTGACTTACCGGCTCCGTTTTCGCCGACAAGCGCGTGAATCTCACCTTCGCGGACCTTGAGATTGACATTGTCCAGGGCCTTTACGCCCGGAAACGTCTTGGTGATGCCCCGCATTTCGAGAATGATGTTGTCCATGTTCAGGTATTCCTGCGGCAGTCCGTGAATGATGAGGCCAGACAAACTGACAATACAAAGTCCCTCATCAAGATAAAAGGGCCCGCAAGCAATCGCGGGCCCCAAATGGAACAGACGGGATCAGTTGTTGATCTGGTCTTCCGTGTAGTAACCGGCGCCGACCAGGACTTCCTTAACGTTCGTCTTGTCGACAGATACCGGCTTCAGGAGGTAGGACGGGACAACCTTGACGCCGTTGTCATAGGTCTTGGTGTCGTTGATTTCCGGCTCCTTGCCGCCGATGATGGCGTCCGTCATCGAGACGGCAACCTTGGCAAGCTCGCGAGTGTCCTTGAAGACCGAGGAATACTGTTCGCCAGCGAGGATCGACTTGACCGACGGAAGCTCGGCGTCCTGACCGGTAACGACCGGCATCGGCATGTCGCCCGAACCGTAGCCAACGCCCTTCAGAGCCGAGATGATGCCGATGGACAGACCATCGTAAGGCGACAGAACGCCGTCAACCTTGGCATCGGTGTAGGTCGAGGAAAGCAGGTTTTCCATGCGGGCCTGTGCGACAGCACCATCCCAGCGCAGCGTACCAACCTGGTCCATGCCCATCTGGCCGGACTTGACCACGATCTTCTTGGCGTCGATCAGTGGCTGCAGAACCGACATTGCGCCGTCGTAGAAGAAGAAGGCGTTGTTGTCGTCCGGCGAACCGCCGAAGAGTTCGACGTTCTTCGGCTCGGTGGCGCCATCAAGCTTCAGGCCCTGGACGAGCGACGTTGCCTGCTGAACGCCAACCTGGAAGTTGTCGAACGTTGCGTAGTAGTCGACGTTGCCCGAATCGCGGATCAGACGGTCATAGGCGATGACCTTGACGCCGGCGTCGTGCGCCTTCTGCAGAATGTCGGACAGCGTCGTGCCGTCGATGGCGGCGATGACGAGAACCTTGGCACCCTTGGTGACCATGTTTTCGATCTGGGCCAGCTGGTTCGGAATGTCGTCGTCAGCAAACTGCAGGTCCGGCGTGTAGCCCGATTCCTTGAACAGCTTTTCCATGGTCTCGCCGTCGGAGATCCAGCGGGTCGAGGTCTTGGTCGGCATCGAAATGCCGACGGTGCCCTTGTCCTGGGCGATCGCCGGAACGACGAACGACGCCACGCTGAGCGCTGCGGCGGCGAGAAGTGAACTAATCAATTTCATGTATCTCTCCCTGAGTGTTGATCAAGGCAAGCTGTCCGGCCGGCCTCGATATGCAGCGCTTCGCGTGGCCGAGAGACGAAAATCCTCGGCGGAGGTTTAAGGGGTGAAAGAAAGCCCTCCCAGGCCTTACACGCTCCCGAGCACACTAGCGCACATGGCCGCAAACTGGAATCAAAGATCATAACTGTCAAATACAATATGGGTGTATATTTATAACATTTTTGATATAATTTGGCAGAACAGTGTGATTTTTCGCGAGAGCGAAGGGGTTTTTCTCGGAAGGCGGGTAAATTATGGAGACTTCGATAGAGCACTCATCCGTTCCAGTCGATTATTCCGAGCGTGGAATTTTTCGCTCGGGCTTGAAGATGAACCACCTGCGGCTGATTCTCGCCATCGAGGACCATGGCCAGATCAGTGCGGCCGCAGACGCACTGAGCATGTCGCAGCCCGCAGCGTCGCGCATGCTGGGAGAAATCGAGGCTATTCTCAAGGCGCCTCTTTGCGCCCGCGTCGCGCGCGGTGTCGAATTGACGCAATATGGGCGAGCGCTGGCGCGGCGAGCCCGGACGATCTTCCTGGAACTGCGGGAAACGGCGCGCGAAATCAACGAATTGAAGACCGGCAGCGGCGGTTCGGTCTCACTCGGCTCGGTCACCGGCCCGGCGCTCAATCTGGCGGTTCCGGCCGTCCGCCAGGTTTCAACCGCCTATCCCGGCATCGAGATCAACATCCAGATCGAAAACAGCAATGTGCTTGTGCGCGAACTCCTCTCCGCCCGACACGATTTCGTCATCGGCCGCATACCCGACGAGATGGACCCGCGGCAGTTCAATCTGATCGAGATCGGCGAAGAGGATGTCTGCCTGATCGTGCGCGACGGCCATCCGTTGCTCGACAAGGACGCCGTCAGTTCCGCCGACCTCCCCGGCTACGACTGGGTTTTCCAGCCACAGGGAACACTGCTGCGGCGCGCCGTCGAAGACACCTTCCTGTCAACCGGAACGCCCCTGCCCGCAACCATCATCAACACCTCGTCGATCATCCTGACTGTCTCGATCGTCCGGCACACCAATGCGATCGCCCCTGTCGCCCGCGACGTCGCCAATCTGATTGCCAGCAACGGAAGCCAGGCAGGCGAAATCCGCATTCTGCCCACCGATTTCAACATCAAGATCCGCCCCTACAGCCTGATCACCGCGCGCGGCCGCGCCTTGCCGCCGAGCGCCAAGCTTCTCTACGATCTGATCCTCAAGCAGAGCACCGCGTGATCAGGTCCGCAAAACCTTGTCGTGCTTTGATATCCGCGAAAAAGGGAGAAGCGCATGTTCGGGATGTCGGTGTTCCAGTCGGTGCTGGAACGGTTGAAGGCTGAGGAAGACGAGGAAGCCACCGCTCGCGACGAGCAGCCGACACCTGCGAACATCCGCGGCCTCAACGCCGGCTTTGTCGGCAACCTCGCGTCATCCGGCACGATCGACAGCGGCTCTGTACAGCGCGCCTATTTCGATACGGCAAGCGAGGACATGCTCGCTCCGCCGAAACCGGCACCCAAGCCCGTCATGCCGGATCATCTTTCCCGCATTCGTCCTGAGCAGGTTGCCGCCGACCTCGGCTTGACCGACGTGGAAACCGCCGTTGGTCTGACCGACAAGCGCCGACGCTTCGCCGCCGAAAACCATCCCGACCGTCATCATCCGGACTTCCGCAACAACGCAACCATTCGCATGAAGATCGCCAACATGCTGATCGACGAGGCACAGCGGCGCCTGCGCCTGATGCAGCGAAACTAACAGATCAGGCTGGGTCGTCCGTTTTCGTCTCTTCGACGACGTCGGCCTTCGGCTTGAAGAAGATGATCAAGACACAGCCGGTATAGGCCGAAACCGCCAGGAAGATCATCCCCCAGGTGTTCTCGCCATGCCAGAATTCGAACGCCGTCCATGCCGCGCAGAAGCCGACGATCAGAAGCCGAACCCAGAGTGGCCGGTAGAACGGATGGTCCGGGTCGATGAACTTGATCATGCAAAGCGTCCTTGGGATTTAGCGAGCCTTGAGGCCCACGATGATGATAGCTTTATGTCCAAAAAGGCGGTCGTCGCAAGAGGAACACCGGTTTAACCGCTTGACGGCTCCGAATAGAATAAATATTCTGAAATTGATAGTCATTGCTTTGTTCATTCCGATTTTTCAGACGCGCCGGAAGAGTACGCGGCACGTCTGAAGCGGATGTGAGCAGCGGGAGAGAGACATCGCGCCGGCCCCGACGAAACGGTTGCCGGACGCCTGAAAATCACATCAAACGCCAGAGCAAAGCGACTTCCACCACGCCTGTCCGGAGTGAGCGTCATCACTTCGTCCCTTCGCGGCACCCCGCCGCCCGTCAAAAAGAGATGTAACATGACTGTCAGATTTGGTCTTCTCGGCGCCGGCCGCATCGGCAAGGTTCACGCCAAGGCCGTCAGCAGCAATGCGGATGCGGTGCTTGTTGCCGTCGCCGATGCCTTCCCGGCCGCAGCCGAGGCGATCGCGCAGGCCTATGCTTGCGAAGTTCGCACGATCGAAGCGATCGAAAAGGCTTCGGATATCGATGCCGTCGTCATCTGCACCCCGACCGACACCCATGCCGACCTGATCGAGCGCTTCGCCCGCGCCGGCAAGGCGATCTTCTGCGAAAAGCCGATCGATCTCGACGTCGGCCGCGTCCGCGAGTGCATGAAGGTGGTCGAAGAGACCAAGGGCAAGCTGATGGTCGGCTTCAACCGCCGCTTCGATCCTCACTTCATGGCCGTTCGCAAGGCGATCGACGACGGCAAGATCGGTGCAGTTGAAATGGTGACGATCATCTCGCGCGATCCGGGCGCGCCGCCGGTCGACTATATCAAGCGCTCCGGCGGCATCTTCCGCGACATGACCATCCATGACTTCGACATGGCCCGCTTCCTGCTCGGCGAAGAACCGGTCGCAGTCACCGCACACGCCTCTGTCCTCGTCGATCCGGAAATCGGCAAGGCCGGTGACTACGACAGCGTTTCGGTCATCCTCGAAACCGCCTCCGGCAAGCAGGCGATCATCTCGAACTCCCGCCGCGCCACCTATGGCTACGACCAGCGCATCGAAGTGCACGGCTCGAAGGGCGTGGTTTCCGCTGAAAACCAGCGCGCCGTATCGATTGAGATCGCCAATGGCGACGGCTATACCCGCCCGCCGCTGCACGATTTCTTCATGACGCGCTACACCGAGGCCTATGCCAACGAAATCGCCAGCTTCATTTCCGCGGTCGAAAAGGGCACCAAGATCGCCCCTTCGGGCGCCGATGGGCTCGCCGCGCTGGCACTGGCCGACGCCGCCGTGAAATCCGTCGCCGAAAAGCGGCAGGTCCGCATCGACGCATAAGTCGCAGGGCGTCCTGATCCGTAGAGAAAGGCCGGGCTTTCGCCCGGCCTTTCGTTTGCAATCGCTGCCACAAGCTCTCCTCTCAGGAGGAGTCCGCTGCTGTCGGAAGCGGCCGAAAGGCCGCGATGTCATGATCCATATCGGTCAGCGCCCGGTCGAGATGACCGTCGAAGACCAATCGCTGCTCGTCGAAGATGACGGAAATCTCCGGCCGTCCCTGCAGCCGCACCTCATGCGATTGTTCGAGCCCTTCGTCGATGCCGCGCTGCAGCAGATCGAAGTAGCGGGTTCCCGGCCCGCCGATGTAGATCGGCATGCGTTCGTGCAGGCTGAGCACGCGCGAAAGGCCGTTGCCGAGCGCGATGCCGGCCTGACGGAAGGCATAGCCCGCCATCCGGTTTCCCTGCCGGGCGCTGGCCGCGACCTTGTCCATTTCCGCAAGCGGCACGAACTTCGCCGGGATCGTATCCGGCGGCACCTCGAATGCGGCGCGCAGGATGCCATAGAAGCCCGCCGACGCCTCGATGCAACCAAACGAGCCGCAGCGACAGAGGCAACCATTGGGCGCATGCAGCATATGTCCGAAATTGGGTGCGGTCGCCTCGAGTTCGCCAAACCGGTCCTTGCGGGCAATGCCGAGCCCGACGCTGTGACCGAGCGACAAAGCGGCAAGTGCGCGAAACGAGCCGGTCTGAGCCGAGTCCGCCTTCATCCCCAGTGCCTGGGCGACGAGCAGCGTCTCGTTGTTCAACGTCACCTTGGCGCGCCATTCCGGCTCCAGCAGGGCCGCGAAATCGATCTGCTCTCCGCCAAAGACCGGCGACCATAAAAGCCGCTGTCCGTCCGCATCGACAGTGCCCTTGCTGCTGATCGAAACGGCAAGGATCTGTGATTTGGCCAAACGCGAGCGATTGATCAGCCGGGTCAGCGCATCGAGAAATCCATCGGCGAAATGCTTGGTTCCCGCGACCTTGGGATTGCGCGGCTCTTCGAAGCGGTCGATCAGCCGTCCGGAATAGTCGACAAGGGAATATTGAACCACGTCCGAGGATATTCTCACGGCGATGAGGAACCCGCTATCCCGGCGCTGCGCAAACAGCACGCGCGGGCGACCGCGCCCAGCGTGTGGCTGCTGTTCCGCCTTCTCGATGACCTCCGCCCGCTCCAGTTCAGCGGTGATCGCCGAAACGGTGGCCGATGCCAATCCGGTCTGTTCGGAAATATCCGTGTGCGACAACGGGCCCATGCGCCTGAGCGCCGCAAGCACGAGTGCGCTGTTCTGCTGACGCACCAGTTCGGTGCTGGATTTGGTCAGCATCGCACATTCCTGTTACCACTGGTGATTCTCACAAACACATGCTCCTCCCAAAGCATCTGTCGGTGCAAAAGCCTTTGTCAAAGCCTTGTTGACAGCCCCAAAAAACTCTGACATCTATTTTCTCGACTGTCGAGAAAAAACTCTTTCGGGTTGGCGACAGGGATTTTTTTGCTGGCCGGGGGTCGTGCGGGAGGTTTCGCACGGACGGCCAGCGGCCATTTGGGAGGACTTCATGAAATCAGTTTTGAAACTGATGGCAGGCGTTGCCATCATTGCGTCCATGCATTCCGCTGCCATCGCCAAGGATCTGGTGGTCGGCGTTTCCTGGTCGAACTTCCAGGAAGAGCGTTGGAAAACCGACGAAGCTGCAATCAAGGCCGCGCTTGAAGCATCTGGCGACAAGTATATTTCCGCTGACGCCCAGGCGTCCGCCGCAAAGCAGTTGACCGACATCGAATCGCTCATCGCACAGGGCGCCAATGCTCTGATCGTTCTGGCGCAGGACTCCGAAGCCATCGGCCCGGCAATCGAGAAGGCCGCTGCCGAAGGCATTCCGGTCGTCGGTTACGACCGTCTGATCGAGAATCCGGCCGCTTACTACATCACCTTCGACAACAAGGAAGTCGGCCGGATGCAGGCCCGCGAAGTGTTCAAGGTGAAGCCGGAAGGCAACTATGTCTTCATCAAGGGCGCATCGACCGATCCGAACGCCGACTTCCTCTTCTCCGGACAGATGGAAGTGCTGAAGGAAGCCGTGGATGCCGGCAAGATCAAGAACGTCGGTGAAGCCTATACCGATGGCTGGAAGCCTGAAGTTGCGCAGAAGAACATGGAACAGTTCCTCACCGCCAACGACAACAAGGTCGATGGCGTCGTCTCCTCGAACGACGGCATGGCCGGCGGTGTGGTCGCGGCTCTCGAAGCACAGGGTCTCGCTGGCTCGGTGCCGGTTTCCGGTCAGGACGGCGACAAGGCCGCTCTGAACCGCGTCGCGCTCGGCACGCAGACCGTATCCGTCTGGAAGGACTCGCGTGAACTCGGCAAGAAGGCCGGCGAAATCGCCGTGGCGCTTGCCGGCGGCGCGTCGATGGATGCCGTCGAAGGCACCGTCAAGTTCTCCGGCGGCCCGAAGGGTGTCGAGATGAACTCGTTCTTCATCGCACCGCAGCCGATCACCAAGGACAACCTGAACGTCGTCATCGACGCCGGCTGGATTTCCAAGGAAGAAACCTGCCAGGGCGTCAAGGCCGGAACCGTTGCCGTCTGCAACTGATCCGATCTCGGACATGGGCAAATAAGGTCCCGTCAAGAGCGCCGCAACGACATCGTTGCGGCGCTTCTCCGATGTCCGGAACCTTGAACGACAAGAAAAAAGGGGGAGTATTCAGGAAATGGCAAACACCACCATTGCCACGCCTTCCAGCAGCGTGCGCCAGACCCAGGGCACGGCCTTGCAGAGATTCCTGCACGCGACGGAGATAGACACCCGGCTTCTGGGCATGATCGCGGCTCTGCTCATCATCTGGCTCGGCTTCCAGATTTCGACAGGCGGACTTTTCAGCGGGCTCTTCCTGACGCCGCGCAATCTCTGGAACCTCACGGTTCAGGCCGCGTCCGTATCGGTCATGGCGACGGGCATGGTGCTGGTCATCGTTACCCGCAACATCGACTTGTCCGTCGGCTCGATCCTCGGCTTCGTCGGCATGATCATGGCAATCACCCAGGCCAAGATCCTGCCGCCTCTGATCGGCTTCGACAATCCCGCCACCTGGATCATCGCGCTTGCGGTCGGCATCGCGCTCGGAACCGCCATCGGCGCCTTCCAGGGGCTTATCGTTGCCTTTCTCAACGTGCCCTCCTTCATCGTCACGCTCGGCGGACTGCTGGTGTGGCGTGCAGGAGCCTTCCTCGTCATCAGCGGTGCGACGGTCGCGCCGATGGATACGACCTTCCGCATGATGGGCGGCGGCGCCGAAGGATCAATCGGCGCCACTGCGAGCTGGATCGTCGGCGTCATCGCCTGCCTCTTCATCGTCGCGTCGATCATCAATTCGCGCAAGCAGCGCAAGCGCTTCGGCTTCCCGCTGCGGCCGATGTGGGCGGAATATTTCCTCTCTGTCGTCGGCTGCGTCATGGTGCTGTGTGCCGTCTGGGTGCTCAACAGCTATTACATGCCGGTCAACCTCGCCAAGAAATTTGCCGAGGCCCACAACATTCCCTGGCCTGACGGCGGCCTGCAGATCCCGCTCGGCATCGCCATCCCGGTCCTGATGGCCGTCGGCATTGCGATTGCCATGAGTTTCCTCACCACCCGCACCCGCTTCGGCCGCTATGTCTTCGCCATCGGCGGCAACCCGGAAGCAGCCGAGCTCGCCGGCATCAAGACCCGCTGGGTGACGGTGCGCATCTTCGCGCTGATGGGTGCGCTCTGCGCCATCGCCGCGGCGATCTCAACGGCTCGCCTCAACGCCGCGACCAATGCGCAAGGGACGCTCGATGAGCTCTATACCATTGCTGCGGCCGTCATCGGCGGCACGTCGCTTGCCGGTGGCATGGGAACGATCGCCGGTGCGGTACTCGGTGCCATCGTCATGCAATCGCTGCAATCGGGCATGGTGCTCCTGCGTGTCGATACCCCGCTGCAAAGCATCGTCATCGGCGTCGTGCTGGTCATGGCCGTCTGGCTGGATACCGTTTATCGCGGCCGAGCCAAGTAAGAGGAGTTCGAACAATGACGGAACAACGCACTCCCCTCGTGGAAATGAAGAACATTTCCATATCCTTCGGCGGTATCCACGCCGTCGACAACGCTTCGGTCGATCTTTACCCGGGCGAAGTCGTTGCCCTGCTCGGCCATAACGGCGCCGGCAAATCGACGCTGATCAAGATCCTGTCGGGCGCCTACAAGCGCGACGCCGGCGAAATCCTGATCAACGGCGAGCCGGTCCATATCAGCAACCCGCGCGACGCCAAGAAGTACGGCATCGAGACGATCTACCAGACGCTCGCCGTCGCCGACAATGTCGATGCCGCTGCCAACCTCTATCTCGGCCGCGAGCTGCGCACCCCCTGGGGCACGCTGGACGATGTCGCGATGGAAGCCATGGCCCGCGAAGTGATGGGACGGCTCAACCCCAACTTCCGCCGCTTCAAGGAGCCGGTGAAGGCGCTGTCCGGTGGTCAACGCCAGTCGGTGGCCATCGCCCGTGCCATCCTCTTCGATGCCCGCATCCTGATCATGGACGAGCCGACGGCAGCGCTCGGACCGCAGGAAACGGCGCAGGTCGGCGAGCTGATCAAGCAGCTGAAACGCGAAGGCATCGGCATCTTCCTGATCAGCCACGACATCCACGACGTCTTCGATCTCGCCGATCGCGTCTCGGTGATGAAGAACGGCCAGGTCGTCGGCCATGCCCGCACCGAAGATGTCACCAAGGACGAAGTGCTCGGCATGATCATCCTCGGCAAATGCCCACCCAAAGCCATCCCCGGCCCGGGCGCCATGCAGACGGCCTGAACCGGCTTCGTCCTGACAATCAAATGCCGCGCATCAAAAGCGCGGCATTTTTGTTGACAGACAAAAGCGGCGAGCATTTCTGTCAGACAGGGCGCTGTCCCGCTCCACTCTTGTTGCAATAGCCCGGACGCCCACATCAATTGAGGCAATGGCGGCGCCGGTCGAGAAAGCGCCTGACGTGACCGCCCTCGCCGACGCCAGACGGCAAACTCTGGATTTTCGTTTTAAAGCTCGCATTGACCATTGATGCTGAGCATTTCCTAGGCTATGAACCGCTCACAGCCTGCTTCGGCGATCTCAAACCGCCGCGGATGCACCCGTAGCTCAGCTGGATAGAGTGTTGGATTCCGATTCCAAAGGTCACAGGTTCGAATCCTGTCGGGTGCGCCACTTAACCAATTGAAATTGTTATATTTCAGCGTTCCTGCTCTTGGTGCTGACCGCGTCGTTTCTATCGCATGTGGGCACCCGGCAACCGCGTCCGCTTTGCCAGAGCCTCCGACTCATGAGAAAAAGGGGTTCCAGCAGGTCGCGACAGGCAAAATTGCGTTAGCCGACGAGCTGAACTTGCGGCCTCGAGTGGAAGCGTGCTGCGCGTTTGCCGCTGGATTTGGCCACGTAAAGCGCCTGGTCGGCCTTCTGCAGGAGATCGGCACTTTCCCTTCCGTCGGTGGGCGATACGGCGATACCGATGCTGACGCCGATTTCAACAACGGCGTCGGCCAATCTGTAAGGGGAGCACAGGGTTTCGATGATTCTGTTCGCCCGCGCCTGCAGTTCGGTCGTGTTGGTCAGCCCAGGCATGACCACGACGAATTCATCTCCACCGAGACGGGCCGCCGTTTCCTGGTCGCGAAGAAGCGATCGCAACCGTCCTGCGACTTGACAAAGGAGTTCATCGCCGGCCGCATGGCCGTGATTGTCATTGACCGCTTTGAACCCATCCAGATCGAGATACATGATCGCCACACCCGGTTGTCGGCTTTTCAGATGCCCGACGATGCGATCCAGACGATCAAGCAACAGCGCGCGATTGGGTAGGCCAGTAAGCGCATCGCGCATCGCGCGAGCCTCGCTGCTGCGGATCAGCCGTGCCGCCGCTGCCGAATAACGCAGGACGAATATCGACAAAGCGACGAAGGCGCATAAGGTGACGACAAGAACCGGTCCAGCCGTTCGCAAGAGCGCATCGCCGGGACGCGCAGGATCCCAGGCCAGATAGCGGGCCGTCGCCCTTACGTCGTCGGAAAAGCGGATTCGCGCACCGGGGTCTATGGTCTTGTCATCAATATCGACAAGTCTCAGATTGGGCAGCAGATAGATATTCCCAAGCTCGGTCAGGCGGGCTTCGGTCAAGACGTCCACAAACACGACCAGATAGCCCGTATCCTGCGGCCGCGCCTTGTCGTCGAAAGGACGCAAAGGTGCTACCGCCACCATCGCGAGTTCATTTCCGGCGGTGATCAGGCCAAACGTCGCGCTGACGTGATCGCCGCCGCGGTTGCGGGCAACGATCTCATTGAAGCCGTTGGACAATAGAGACCGGGCATCAACCGCCCCGCCTTTTCCATCGACATACGAGTAGACGGTGCGATTTTCTGGATCCAGCACGAACGACATCGCCAGGCCATAGCTCTCCTCACCAGCATGGCCGATATTGCCGTCGATCCATGACCATAATCTGACGCGCCCTTGGCCAGGGCTTTGCCGTGAACGTCAATTGCGGCGCGCGCCAATCGTGCCTGTTCGCTGATTGCCGTCTTCGTCTGGTAGTTTGCCAGCCAGATCAAGCCGCCAGCGGAACCGACGAGCAGCAACGCGGTCAGCAGCACAAGAGGCAGAATAACCTTGAGGAAGAATTGCCGGGTGGTATCGACCTGTTGATGCATTTTCTCTCTCGAGGAACAGGATTTCTCCCGCTGATCTATGTCCGCGCTTAATTTAGAAAGAGTGAAGAAAGCGGCCTGGCTTCAACCGTTCTCACGTTATGTTTTCAATGAAGCCGCCCGCGCGATCGATACCGGCAATTTTGTTTGACGCCTGTCGTCGCTTTCTGCCGCTGAGTTCATCGCGGAACAGGCCTGGCGCAACCATCGACCATACGGTCCCGGCAGCACCAAATCATCAGAAACGACGCCTTTCTCCGACCGGATCCAACGGGCCATGGGGCACATTTGTGCGTGCCGGTGGTGTCGGAACTCAAAGAGCACCACGGACACGCTTCGAGCGCATAGGATTGGACATGACTATAAACGCAGCGAGCGCGCCTGGCCCGATCGCTGCCGCACGCGTGCCCCAGGGCTGCCCCGTCTAAGCCACGTGACTGAAACGGGCGACCTGCGCGTCCTTCATCAGGCTGCGAAAATTCGGCCCGCTGACATGCACCAATGTCTTGTGATCACCGCCCTCGAAATAGACGTCGCTGGCGTTGCCGAGGCTTTCGTCGAGGATCACCGGCACGTCGTAGGCCGATCCGATGGGCGGCACCGCGCCAATGTCGCAATCGGCAAACAGCGAGCTGACCTCATCCTCCGAGGCGAGGCCAAGACGCCTGTTCATCACATCCTGCAATGTGGAGAGCTCGATCCGGTGGTTGCTCGGCACAACGGCGAGGACGTAGCCCGTTTCGTGATGGACGACCACCGATTTGGCCAGTCTGTTGCCCGGAACATGGGCCGCTTGCGCTGTCTGGCTGGTTGTCGCTGTACGGTGATGAGCGACGGTGTCGTAGGCGATACCCTCGCCGTCGATATAGTCCTGAAGTTTCCTTGCGATCGTCATCGTAGGTACCTCTTATGTTGCGTGCTGACGCATAAAGGGGCATTTTCCTCCCATCACCTGCGAAGTCAATGACGAATGGACCGCCGCAAGCGCGAGCGGCGGCCCGGTTCGATCGACCCATCCGGCTGCGCCAGAGACCGCCGTTGCGGCGACCGGTCGCCTCTCCGGCCCGTCAGGCAGGCCGCTGAGCCAGTTCACACCGTCCGCCTCCCCCTACACCGGCCTGACATTCTGGTTCATGCGGAACAGGTTCTGAGGATCGTATTGCTGCTTGATCTCGGCAAGCCGTTTGTAGTTGTCGCCATAGGCCGCCTCGACGCGATCCGTCTCGTCTTCGGGCATGAAGTTGATATAGGCGGTTCCCGCCGAATGAGGCTTTGCCGCCTCGAAAAGCTGGCGCGCCCAGCCAATGCAGGCCTGGTCCATTGCGGGCTCGCGCCAGCGCGCATGAACATTCATGACGAAATGCGAATTCCGTTGCGGGAAGGCTGTCGCGCCGACGGCGATGCGGCCGGCGGCACCGCCTACGTGAGCAATGAAGACCTCGCATTCCGGTCCGGGCAACTTGCCGATCGCATCGAGCAGGACCTCGATTGCAGGGTCCGAAAGCGCGATGAAGTCGTGGCTTTTCCAGTAGTTGCGCGCACCGGGCGTCAGCAGCGGATCGAAGGCCTGCTGCCAGCCGGCAAAAGGATTGGGACCAACGACATCGGCGATCGGCTTGCCGATCGAACGCAAGCGCTGCGTCGCCTTCTCGCCAGCATCAAGATCGCCACACCAGCACATGGCGAGAACCAAGATCTCCTTGCCATGCCACTCCTGCGGAAGGAACGGCAATGGCGGCGCCTGTCGCATCACCACCCAGCAGGTCAGTTCGTCCGGCGCCGTTTCGAGCGCTTGCCGATACTGCTCAAGAACGGCCCGCGCATCGGCGATGGGATGCACGACGAGGCCGGAGAGAACCTGCGGACCGATGTCGTGAAGCTGAAACTCGAAGGCCGTGACGATGCCGAAATTGCCGCCCCCGCCCCGAAGCGCCCAGAACAGATCGCTGTTTTGCGTCTGGCTTGCCCGCACCAATTCGCCGTTTGCCGTCACGACATCCGCCGAAACGAGGTTGTCGATCGTCAGGCCGAACTTGCGCGTGATCCAACCGAAGCCGCCGCCGAGCGTCAGCCCGGCAATGCCGGTCGTCGAGTTGATGCCGGTCGGCACAGCGAGCCCGAAGGACTGGGTTTCCTTGTCGACATCGGCGAGCGTTGCGCCCGGTTCGACCCAGGCTCGTTTGGCGGCTATATCGACACGGACCGATTTCATCGGCGACAGGTCGATCATCAAACCACCGTCGCAGACCGCGTTGCCGGCAATGTTGTGCCCGCCGCCGCGCACCGAAACGAGCAGCTTGTTGTCGCTTGCAAATCGCACGGCATTGATCACGTCGGCTGCCCCGGCGCATTGGACGATCAGGGCCGGCCGGCGGTCGACCATTGCATTCCAGATCGTCCGTGCCTCGTCATAGGCGGCATCGCTGGCGTCCAGCACCCGGCCGCGCAGCTGCCCGGCAAGCGCCTCAATGGCCGCGGCGCCAATCCATGTCTTTCCTGCCTGCAGATTCATGAGGCTCATATCGTTCATGGATTCGCTCCTCCCACGATGAACCATGCCCCAGCCCGCGAATATTGCGCCTTTCCAATACACAGCACAAGGCGCGGTTCTGTCGATGTCGAATGACCGCGCGACTGTGCTGCGGGTGGCACGCAACCGCCCCACAGGCCTCAGGCCAAGGCCGCCTTCCGCACGAACCCCTTGCTGGCGACCATCAGGTTCTTCGTGTAGGCCTCGCTGATCCGCCCAGCCACGAGATCGCCGGACGATAGCCGCTCGACAACCTTGCCCGATTTCATCACCGCAAGGCGTTCGCACATGTGAGTGACGACGCCGAGATCGTGACTGACCATGATATAGGTGAGCTTCCGGTCACGGCGGACCTGCTCCAGGAGGTTGAGGACTTCGGCCTGCACCGAGGCATCGAGCGCCGAGGTTGGCTCGTCGAGCAGCATGATCTCAGGCTCGATGATCAGCGCCCGGGCAATGGCGATGCGCTGGCGCTGGCCGCCGGAGAGCTGATGCGAATAGCGGAACCGAAAGGACGAACCGAGGCCGACTTCATCGAGCGCGCGCAGGATACGGCGTTCGGCGTCCCGTACCCCGTGAATGGCAAGCGGTTCCTGCAGCAGGCGATCGACGGTCTGGCGAGGGTGCAACGAGCCGTAAGGATCCTGAAAGACCATCTGCACCCGGCGATAGAAAGCCTTGTCGCGATAGCGCGCATCAAGGGTCTCGCCGTCGAGCGCGATCCTGCCGTCGGAAACCGGCGCAAGCCCCGCAATGGCACGCAACAGCGTCGACTTTCCCGATCCGGATTCGCCGACGAGCCCGAAGGATTCGCCGGATGCCACGTCGATGCTGACGTCGTCGAGGGCCAGAAAGTCGTCGTAGGAGACGGTCAGGTTTTCCGCCGCGATCGCCGCCCTCATGCCGCCCACTCCGGTTTGCGGTCAAGCACCGGCAGGGGATGCCGGTCGGTACCGAGCGTGGGCATGCAGTTCAGCAGGCCCTGCGTATAGGGATGTTTGGCATTCGCCAGATCGACGGCTGCAATCTCCTCGACGATCCGGCCGGCATACATGACGATGACCCGGTCGCAGAAGGACGAGACGAGCCGAAGATCGTGGGAGATGAAAATCAGGCCCATGCCACGTTCCGCAACGAGCTTGTCGAGGATGCCGAGCACGTCAAGCTGGACCGTCACGTCAAGCGCCGAGGTCGGCTCGTCGGCGATCAGCAGTTCGGGACCGGCGATCAGCATCATGGCGATCATGGCCCGCTGCCCCATGCCGCCAGAGACCTCGTGCGGATGCAGGTCGAAGACGCGTCCCGCGTCGCGGATCTGCACCGCCTCGAGCATGGCAATGGCGCGGTCACGAGCCTCGCGCTTGCCGACGTTCTCATGCGTGCGCAACGTCTCGACGATCTGGCGACCGATGCTCATCACGGGATTCAGCGAGTATTTCGGGTCCTGCAGGATCATCGCGATACGGCTGCCGCGAAGGCTGCGCCGGACTTTCGCCGGTGCGGTCAACAGGTCGGTGCCGTCGAAGTTGAGCTTGCTTGCCGATATGCGGGCATGCGCGGGCGTCAGCCCCATGATCGCCCTGCCCGTCTGCGATTTTCCCGATCCGCTTTCACCGACGATGCCGAGACGCTCCCTCCCGAGCGTGAAGGAAACACCGCGCACCGCCTCGATCAGCCCGGTGCGGGTTGGAAATGAAACGCGCAGGTCATCAACCGTCAGCATCGGGTTCATTGGCCACTCTCCCGCGGGTCGAGCGCGTCGCGCAGGCCATCGCCCAGCAGGTTGAAGCCGAGGCTGACAACGAGGATGGCGATGCCGGGCATGGTGGCGACCCACCACTGGTCGAGGATGAAGCGCCTGCCCGCCGCGATCATGGCGCCCCATTCCGGCAGCGGCGGCTGCGCGCCGAGGCCGAGGAAGCCAAGGCCGGCCGCCGTGAGGATGATGCCGGCCATGTCGAGCGTGACGCGTACGATCAGTGAGGAGACGCACATCGGCATGACATGGCGCAACACGATGCGGAACGGCGAGGCTCCCATCAGCCGCACGGCGGCGATGTAGTCGGAATTGCGCACCGTCAGCGTCTCGGCGCGGGCAATGCGGGCATAGGGCGGCCAGGAGGTGATGGCGATTGCGATGATGGCGTTCTGGATGCCCGGCCCCATGGCCGCCACGAAAGCGAGCGCCAGAACCAGTTTGGGAAAGGCAAGGAAGATATCGGTGATCCGCATCAAAACCGCATCGACCCAGCCGCCCGCATAGCCGGAGACGGCTCCCACCAGCAGGCCGATGGGAGCGGCGATGATCGCGACAAGAACGATGACGAGCAGGGTCAGCCGCGATCCATACAGCAGGCGGGAAAGGATGTCCCTGCCCTGATCGTCGGTGCCGAGCAGATAGCCTTCGCTCCCCGGCGGCAGCAGCCGTGCGCCGGCAAGATTGCCAATGACCGGAGAATGCGCGGCCAGCACGTCTGCGAAGATCGCAACCAGAATGAGCAACAGGATGATGCCGAGTCCGGCGACTGCCAGCCTGTTGGCGGAAAACCGGCGCCAGGTCATATAGGCTCGGCCGAGACGCGCCTGCAGGCGCGATTGTGGCCGGTCCGACATCAGCCATTCACGGCGGCTCATAGGGGGAGACTGGCTGATCTCGCTCATCGCGCGCGCGTCCTCGGGTCGAGCGTCCGATAGAGAAGGTCGGACAGGATATTGATGGCGATGAACACCGAACCGATGACGATCGTGCCGCCCAGCACGGCATTCATGTCGGCATTCTGCAGCGAATTGGTGATGTAGAGGCCAAGCCCCGGCCAGGCGAAAACCGTCTCCGTCAGCACCGAGCCTTCGAGCAGGCCGGCATAGGAGAGCGCGATCACCGTCACCAGCGGCACGGCGGCATTGCGCAGCGCGTGCGCCCAGATGATGCGGCTTTCCGAAAGGCCCTTGGCGCGGGCGGCGACGATATATTCCTGCGCCAGTTCGTTCAGCATGAAGCTGCGTGTCATGCGGCTGATATAGGCCAGCGAGAAATAGCCGAGCAGGCTTGCCGGCAGGATGATGTGGCGGAAGACGTCACGGAACACGTCCCACTGCCCTTGCCATGCCGAATCGATGAGATAGAGCCCGGTTACCGGCGTGAAGCTGTATTCATAGACGATGTCGATGCGGCCGGGAAAGGCGACCCATTTCAGCCGGGCATAGAACAACAGCAGCGAAAGCAGCGCCAACCAGAAGATCGGCACGGAATAACCGACGAGGCCGATGACGCGGACGATCTGGTCAGCAATCGAGCCGCGCTTGACGGCGGCCAGCACGCCGAGCGGCACGCCGATGAGGCTGCCGATGATCGTGCCAAAGGTCGCGAGTTCCAGGGTAGCCGGAAAGACACGGCGGATGTCGGTCATCACTGGATTGGTGGTCAGCACGGAGGTGCCGAAATTACCGGTCAACGCATCGCGCACATAGATGTAGAACTGCTGATAGAGCGGCTTGTTGAAGCCCAGCAGTTCGCGGGTTCGCTCCACCACATGGGCCGGCGCCCGGTCGCCGAGGATCGCAAGCACGGGATCGATCGGGATGACGCGGCCGATGAAGAAGGTCACGGCCAGCAGGCCGAGATAGGTCGTGACGATGATGACCAGGAAACGCAGCGCGTTTCCCGCCCAGCCATTGGCGCGGGCGCGTCTGCGCCCGGCCAGTTGTGTCGTTTCGGGAAGGGTCACCGGCTTTCTCCGGTCTATTCCTTGGAAACGTTGAAGACGTAGTTGGTGTCGAAGCTCGGTCCGAGCTTGAAGCCCTTCAGGTTGCCGCGATAGCCGGCGACCTCCGTCTGCTGGAAGATGATCACGAACGGGCTGTTTGCGAGCACCTTCTTCTGAAGATCCTTGTACATCTCGGCGCGCTTGGCGGCATCCTTCTCGAGCAGGGCAGCCTTGCTCTCATCCGTCCATTCCTTCGGCACGTCCCATGTGTTGCGCCAGGCGAGCGTCTTCACCTTGCCCTCGTCGGAATTGTCCGGATTGACGGTGAAGGTTTCGGCATTCGAGTTCGGATCAAAGTAATCCTGACCCCACTGGCCGATATAGATGTCGTGCGTGCGGGCGCGGTACTTGGTCAGTGTTTGCTTACCATCCCCAGGAATGATTTCCATCTTGATGTTGGCCTGGGCGAGCGTCTGCTGAATGGATTCGGCAACACCGGTGATCGGCTGCGTATTGCGCACGTCCATCGTCACCGAGAAGCCATCGGCAAGCCCCGCCTTGGCGAGCAGTTCCTTGGCCTTGGCGACATCGAGCTTGTAGGGGTTCTCATCGAGTTCGCCGAGAACGCCCTTCGGCAGGAAGGTCTGGTGAACCTCGCCGATGCCCTTGATCAGGGTCGAACCGATCGCGTCATAGTCGACCAGATATTTGAACGCTTCCGCCACTTCCGGCTTGGCGAGATTCTGGTTCTTCTGATTGAGGCTGAAATAATAGACCGTGCCCTTCGGCGCATTGGTGGTGGCGAGATCGGCATTTTTCGACACCGCGTCGAAATCACCCGGCTCGAGATTGCGCGCGACATCGATGTCGCCGGCTTCCAGCGCGAGACGCTGGCCGGAGCTTTCCTTCATGTGACGGTAGATGACGCGGGCGAGCGGTGCCTTCTCGCCGTAATAATTGTCGTTGCGCTCCATCACCACCACTTCGTTGGCGCGCCACTCACGCATCTTGAAGGCGCCGGAACCGGCGTAACCGGTCTTCAGCCATTCATTGCCGAAATCATTGTCGTATTTGTACTCATCGGACGGCGTGACGGCCTTCACATGTTCGAGAACCAGCTTCTTGTCGACGACCGACCCAACGGTCGCGGTGAGGCAGTTCAAGACGAAGCTCGGCGCATAGGCCTTGTCGACGGTGAAGACAAAGGTACCTTCGTCGACCGCCTTTGCCTTTTCGGTGATGTTCTCACCCGTCAGACCGAACTGGGTGAGGATGAAGGCGGGGCTCTTGTCGAGCTTGACGACGCGCTCGAAGGAATAGGCGACGTCTTCCGCCGTCACAGGATTGCCGGAGGCGAATTTAAGGCCAGGCTTCAGCTTGAACGTATAGGTCAGGCCGTCATCCGAAACCGTCCAGCTTTCGGCGAGATCGCCGACGACCTTCGAGGTGTCGTTGAGGTCGAGCCGGACAAGATAGCTGTAGGTGTTGGCCGTGACTTCCGCCGTCGAGAGTTCGAAGGCTTCGCCCGGGTCCATGGTGATGATGTCGTCGATCGCCCAGCCCTCGACCAGGGTATCCGCCGGCGTCTCTGCGAAAGCGGGCGCACCCGCCACGAGGAGCAGCGACAGGGCCGCGCCGGCAGTCAACATTCGGACATGCTTGTTCAGTGAGTGCATCATCGTTCCGTTTCCCTCTTTTTGAGCCCGTTGCGGGCTTTGTTTTCGGTTCAAGCAGCCTCGTGCCAGGCTTGGGCCAAAACGCGCAGCCAGTTTTCCCGGCACAATTTCGTGAGTTCGGCGTCACCGTATCCGGCAGCCCGAAGGGCAGTAATCAGGCTCTGATTGCCCGCCGCATCGCCGATCTCCTCCGGAATGGTCGCACCGTCAAAGTCCGATCCAAGCGCCACGCAATCGATGCCCATACGCTCGACCATGTAGTCGACATGGCGGACCATATCCGACAGCGGCGTCCTGGCATTCTCCTGCCCATCCGGACGGAGCATCGTCGTCGCGTAATTGAGCCCCGCCAAACCCTTGCTTTCGCGAATGGCATCCAGTTGCCGGTCCGTCAGGTTGCGGGCGACCATGGTCAGCGAGTGCGCGTTTGAGTGGCTGGCGATCAGCGGCTGGTCCGTGGTCTTCGCCACGTCCCAGAAACCCTTTTCGGTGATGTGGGCGAGATCGATCAGGATACCGAGGCGGTTGCATTCGCGCACGAGAGCGAAGCCGGCATCGGTAAGGCCAGGTCCGGTATCCGGGCCCATCGGAAAGGCAAAGGGCACGCCATGGCCGAAGATGTTGTGTCGGCTCCAGACCGGCCCGAGCGAGCGCAATCCGGCGGCATAGAATGTTTCAAGCGCGGCGAGATCCGCTCCGATCGCCTCGCAGCCCTCCATGTGAAGCACGGCGGCGAAGACGCCTTTCGCCATTGCAGCCCTGATGTCGGCCACCGAACGGCAGAGCTTCCAGGCGCCGGCGCGATCGAGCCGCAAGGCAATGGCGGCAAATTCCAGCGCGATATCCAGGGAGGGCTGCCGCTGCAGCGGCTCGGACAGCGGCGTGTTGTAATGGCCGTTGCCATCCGGCGTTTTCAGCACCAGATGCTCGGACGGGATATAGATTGCCGACAGTCCGCCAGCGAGGCCGCCGCGTTTAGCGCGCGGTCCGTCGATGTGGCCTTCACCCGTCCCGTTCACGAATTCATGGACCGGATCGGCGCCGTTGTTCGCATTGCTCCAAAGCCGCAACAGCACATCATTGTGCCCGTCGAAAACCGCCTGCATTCAAAAATTCCTGTCCTGCCTGATGTTCCAATGAGCGGACGCCCATTTTTGTCCAGTTGGTCAAGAACACGATGCTAGTGAATCGCACGGCGAATAACAATGTGGCATCGATAAAATTCAACGCTCTGAAAATGCTTTTGGAATAAAGACTTACACCACAGCAAACGGATTGCCATATGCAAGAAACAGCTAATTTTTAAATCCGAAAAACAGAGAGAATTCAAAATAGGGTGTCATGCTGCTCGAAAATCTGGCATGGGCTTGCTGTTCACAAACGGGGGTTTCAACGATGACAGCCGATCTGCTGCTTCGCAACATCGAGGCGCCGCCTCGCGCGATCACCGGCGCACGATGACCAGGCAGCAAGAACGTCCCCGCTTTCACCTGCTTGGGGCCATCCTGCGCGCTGTATCCGCGCTCGCCATTCTAGGCTTTGCTGCCTGGGGCGCAGTCGCCCTCTTCTATCAGGCCCCCGGCCCCGCGCCCGTCAGGCTCGCAGCCGCGGCGCTATGGGTCGTTGTCTCGCTGGCAGTCCTCTTTGCCTATCTCCGCTGGCGCTCGCGGCTTGCCGCTCTGATCTATCCGGTGCTGATTGCCGCGTTGCTCTTCTGGTGGCAATCCATCCCGGCCAGCAACACCCGCGACTGGGCCCACGAGGTCGCACAGATGACCGCCGGTGTGGTCAACGGTCCGGAGGTGACACTCGCAAATGTCCGTAATTTCGACTGGCGGACATCGACCGACTACACGGTGCGCTGGGAAAACCGGACCTACGATCTGGACAAGATCGCCTCGGTCGACCTGTTTTTATCCTACTGGTCAGGCCCCGCAATTGCCCACACGCTGATTTCATTCGGCTTCGAGGATGGCAGTTTTGTCACCTTCTCGGTGGAGATCCGCAAGGAGCAGCATGAAAGCTTCTCGGAAATCGGCGGCTTCTTCAAGGAGTTCGAGACGAGCGTTGTAGCCGCCGATGAACGCGACATCATTCGGGTCCGTACGAATATCCGCAAGGAGGATGTCTATCTCTACCGGATCAACATGGCCAAGCCGGCGATGCGCTCGCTGTTCATGGCCTACGTCGCCGAAGCCAACACCCTCACTGAAGCACCGCGTTTCTACAACACGATAACGGCCAACTGCACCACCATCGTCTTTGCCATGGTGAGCCGCATCGTTCCGGGCCTGCCGCTGGATTACCGCCTGTTGTTTTCAGGCTACCTGCCCGCCTACATCGCCGAGGTCAACGGCTTCATGCCGGGCTTCACACTCGAACAGTTGCGCACGGGCGGCAAGATCAGCGCCAAAGCGCAAGCGGCGGATCGCGCTGCGGATTTCTCCCAGCGGATCCGCGCGGGCGTTCCGGGCATTGTCCCTTTGACGCAGCCATGAAGCGGCATAGAGTAATGCCCACCTACGCTGATATTGACCGATTTCGTGGGCCTGATGCGGTCATCCGGCGAGGAGCAGACCGCAGAGCGATGCCTCAGGCATCGGTCGAGGATTGCGACAACGCCGGTGGCCGACATCCGGCCCACCCGAAGGGCCGGGCGCTTTTGGCCTCCGGACAGCGTCGAAAATCCTCGCCGGACCACGAGGTCCGACTGCGGTTTTCTCCTTGCCGGACGCCAAAATCGCTCCGGCGAAATCGGTCAATATCAGCGCAGGTTGGTATAAGGCAGCAGATAACAGGAAATCACGCATGAACCTCAAGGAGTTCGCAAGCCGGCTTGAACTTTCGCAGACGACGGTCAGCCGTGCGCTGAGCGGTTATCCCGAGGTCAAGCAGGCGACCCGGGAACGTGTGCTCAAGGCAGCGCTTGAATATGGCTACCGGCCGAACACCAGTGCGCTCGGTCTCGCCACCGGCCGGGTCGGCGCAATTGGCATCGTGCTGAAGGGCGGCGGCGAGTTCGGGCCGCATACGAGCGAGTTCATGGGCGGGCTCGGCGGGCGGCTGCAGCAGGAAGAGATCGACATCCTGGTCTCCACCGTCGATTCCCAAGAAGCGGAACTGACCACCTATCGGCGGCTTGCCGCCAGCAAGCGCGTCGATGCCGTCATCCTGCATTCCCCCTTCCTCGACGATCCGCGCATTGCCTTGCTCAATTCGCTGCGCCTGCCTTTCATCGTGCACGGCCGCACCAATTATGACGGCAATTTCGGCTGGCTGGACATCGACAATTTCGGTGCCGTGCGTCAGGCGACCAGACATCTCATCGATATCGGCCATCGCCGCATCGCGCTTCTCAACGGCTATCGCGGCCGGATTTTTGCCGAGCACCGGCAAGAGGGCTATCAGACCGCGCTCAGCGAGCGCGGTATCCCAATCGACCCCGCCTTGACGGGAAACAGCGAATTCACCGACGAAATGGGGTTCCGGCTGATGCAGGGCTTCCTGAAACTCGACCGGAAGCCGACGGCGGTTGTCGCCGGTTCCATGATGTCGGCTCTGGGGGCGATGCGCGCCATCAGGATCGCCGGCATGAAGGTGGGCGAAGATATATCCCTCATCGCCCATGACGACGTCTTTCCCTATATCAGCCCCGACCACCTCGTACCGACGCTGTCGACCACGCGCTCCTCGATCCGCGCAGCCGGCGCCCGGATCGGCGAAATGGTGCTGGAGCTTCTCCAAGGAACACCGGCCGAGACCCTGCGCGAGGTCTGGCCGGTGGAACTGGTCATCCGCAACTCGACGGCTGCGGCAAAGACGAGCTGAATTTACACCGCCAGTTCGCGACGCTCCTTCTCCGTCACCATCGCAAGATCGAGCACCTTCTGCAGCTCTGCGGCGTGGCGGAAGCCTGGTTCTTCGGTCTTGCCGGCCGCGATCGCATCGATGAAGCGCTGGTAGTTGGTGAGCACGGTTCCGGCGTCGACCTCCTGCCAGATGCCCTTCTCGACGTCCTTGCCGAGGCAGGCGCGCAGGGTTGACCCATCCGGCGTGTGGATGACCTCGATCGCTCCCTTGTCGCCATGCATGCGCAGCCGCAGGTCGTTGAGATGCCCGGTCGCCCAGCGGCTGGCATGGATGACGCCGATGGCGCCATTTGAAAATTCGGCGGTCATGGTGAAGCTGTCATTGGCGTCGAGGTCGTATTCGCCGATGCGGTTGCCGGGCGCCTTGTCGAAGGTCTTCAGCCGCGCGAAGACATGGTCGATGTCGCTTGCTGCGCCGTAGCCGGCGAAATCGAGAATATGGATGCCGACATCACCGAGCACGCCGTTCGAACCGTGCTTGGTCGAAAGGCGCCAGAGCCACTGCGATTCCGTCGCCCAGTCGCCCCAGGCCTTGGAGACCAGCCAGCTCTGCAGATAGGAGGCCTCGATATGGCGCACGTTGCCGATCTCGCCGGCGAGCACCATCCGGCGCGCTTTCTGGACCTGGGCGACGTTGCGGTAGGTCAGGTTGACCATCGTCACCAGGCCGGACTTCTCGGCTGCCGTTGCCATCTCCTCGGCCTTGGCATGATTTTCCGCCAAGGGCTTCTCGCAGAAGACATGTTTGCCCGCCGCCAAGAGCTTCAGCGTCGTCGGATAGTGGACATTGTCCGGCGTGACGTTGGCCACCGCATCGAACTGCCCCCAAGCGATTGCCTCCTCGAGCGAGGTGAAGGTATTGGGGATCGCATGGCGCAGCGCGAAGGCCTGCACCCGGATAAGATCGACATCGACCGCTGCCGCCAGCTCAACGCCCTTGATGGTCGCGAAGTTCATCGCATGGGTGTTGGCCATGCCGCCGGTGCCGAGAATGAGAAGACGGACCGGCTTCATCACTTGTACCCCTGTTCGCCGGCCTGGTGCAGTTTCGGCCCGCGTTCGACGATCGGCTCCAGCGCCTGTTCGACCGGCACGTTCGGCGCATCGTGGATGGCGCTGTAGGTGCCTTGAGGGTTGTAGGCCCACTTCACCGAATTGCGCAGCACCTTGTGGACGTTGGCGTCGTGATAGGTCGGATAGGTCTCGTGGCCGGGGCGGAAATAGAAGATGTTGCCGGCGCCGCGCCGCCAGGTCAGCCCGGAGCGGAACACCTCGCCGCCGGCGAACCAGGAGATGAACACGGTCTCCAACGGCTCCGGCACGGAGAACTGCTCGCCGTACATCTCCTCGTTTTCCAGCACGAAATTCTCGTCCAGTCCCGCGGCGATCGGGTGGCGCGGGTTGATCACCCAGACCCGCTCGCGTTCGCCCGCCTCGCGCCATTTCAGCGCGCAGGGCGTGCCCATCAACCGCTTGAACGGCTTGGAGAAATGGCCGGAATGCAGGACGATCAGCCCCATGCCTTCCCAGACGCGCCTAGCGACACGCTCGACGATCTCGTCGGAGACCGCGCCGTGATCCTTGTGGCCCCACCAGAGCAGCACGTCGGTGTTGGCCAGCCGCTCAACGCTCAGCCCATGTTCCGGCTCCTGCAGCGTCGCCGTCGTCGCCTCGATGCCAATATCGGCATTGAGCGCCGCGGCGATCGTGTTGTGCATGCCGTTCGGGTAAATCTCCCGCACGACCGCGTTCGTCTGTTCGTGGATGTTCTCCCCCCACACGACGGCCTTGATGGTCATAACCAGTCCTCTTCCTCGCCTCATCGATTAGCGCCCGATGAAATTGAAACCGCTTTCAATTTGAAGCGATAGAACCAGTAAAGCGTTTTTGCAAGTGAAAATCCGGTTTCCCGAGCAGTTTAGTGAAAGGTGGATTTCGAGAAGAGATTGAGCACAACGACCCCGGCGATGATCAAGCCAAGCCCCAGAACGGCTGCAAAATCAAGCTTTTGGCCGAAGACGAAATAACCTGCGAGAGAGATCAGCACGATGCCGAGCCCGCTCCAGATCGCATAGGCGATGCCGACCGGAATAGCCTTCAGCGTGTAGGACAGGAAATAGAAGGCGACCGCATAGCAGACGACCATGACGAGCGTCGGCAAGAGCTTGGTAAAATGCTGGGCGGCCTGCATCGCCGAGGTGCCAAGCACCTCGAAAACGATGGCAAGCACGAGCATGGCATAAAGCATGGTGGGGTTCATCTGGCGCTCCAACGACCGGTTATTGCTGGGACAGGCTGATCAGATGCGCCCGCATCTCTTGGCGCGTCGGCTGATCGATGTCGTGGCTCTTGAGCAGATCCGCCAGCCACAAGCCATCGGCGGCAAGCCGCGCAAGCAGACACCCGCTCGAGGAATCGGTGCCGACATATTCATCGGCGCGATCCGCCACCCATTGCCGCCAGCGTGCCCGCAAGTGCGGCTCGGACAGCAGCGCGATTGTCAGCACCTGCCAGCCCTGTGCGTCAGCCTCGTCCTGCAGGGCAAACACACCGGACAGATAGGCGCGGGTAAAACGGCCATGCGCGACGGGATCGTTGCGCATTTCCGCGGCGATCGTCAGGTCGAGCTTGCCGATCAGGTCATCGAACAACCCGTCGAGCAACGCCATCTTGTTGGGAAAATGATGCAAGAGCCCACCCTTGCTCACCCCGGCGGCCTGGGAGACCGCGTCCAGCGTCACGCCCGCTGCCCCCTGCTCAAAGGACAGGCGTGCGGCGACTTCCAGCAATTGCTGGCGAACGCGTTCGGGTTGTTTGCGGCGATGATGAGCGATAGACATGACGCCATAAAGATACCGTCTGGACGGTTTGTCAAGAAGAATGATGAATCGCGCTCCGAGGCGCGATCAATCGCCGCAACGCCGCTGCTGCAGCGAAAACCATTGGAACGGGAAGGCCCGGCACGCTAGAAGTGGCCGCAATCAGGAACGGTGCGATGACGGACACGCAGACGGAAACACTTTACAACGCCATCGGCGGCGACGGCACCGTGCGGGCGCTGACGCAGCGGTTCTACGAGCTGATGGATACGCTACCGGAGGCCGCCCGTTGCCGCGCCGTGCACCCGGCGGATCTCTCCGGCAGCGAAGAGAAGTTCTACGAATATCTGACCGGCTGGCTCGGTGGGCCGCCGCTCTACACCGACAAGCGCGGTCACCCCAGGCTGAGGAGCCGTCATTTTGTCGCAGCGATCGGGCCGCAGGAGCGAGACGAATGGCTGCTCTGCTTCTCTCGGGCGCTCGAAGAAACTGTATCGCATCCGCAGTTGCGATCGATCATTTTGGAGCCCGTGACGCGGCTTGCCCACCATATGCAGAACAAGGACGAATAGACCATGCAGAACGGCCAGTTGCGACCGGTAACTCTCTTCATTGCCGGGCTGATGGGACTGTTTGGCATCGTCAGTGCCGCGGCGGCCTCGCATGGAACCGATCCGCGCCTTCTCGGCGGCGCCTCGGCCATGTGCCTGGCGCATGCCCCTGCCCTCGTCGCGCTCTACGCAGCCTGGCCGATGGTGCGAACGGCGGCGATTGCTGCGCTGTTGCTTTCCGCCGGCACGGCCCTGTTCGCCGCCGACCTCACCGCGCGGCATTTCCTTGGCCACGGTCTGTTTCCGATGTCGGCGCCAACGGGTGGCGTGCTGATGATGCTGGGCTGGCTCGCCGTCTCGGCGGGTGCGTTCTTCAAGCGCGCGGAAATTTAGTCCCGTCGCTCACCCCCGCGGTATCCGACCGAACCGCAAGAGATTCCCGTGCGGATCATGGATATAAAACTCCTCCATGTTCCAGGGCCGTACTGCCATTTCACTGAGACGCTCGACGCGCCGCTCGGTGAATTCGCGATAAAGCTCGTCAATGCCACCGCCCCGCAGATAGACGGAGGTTTTCTCGCACAGATCGCGGTCTTCCGTCAGCCAGAAATGCAGCTCCATGCCGTCGCGGCGCAGGATGAGGTAGTCCTCCGTCTCATATACCGTGGTACCGAAGCCGAGCTGATCCCGATAGAACGACAGCGTTTCTGAGATATTCAGCGACGGCAGAACCGGCAGAACGTCGACGCGGTCCTCGTCCGAAATCTCACGCATCAGGCGCCCTCGACGACGGAAAATCCCTCGAATTTCGGCGGCCCGAGATACATTGCGCGGTTATCGGCGGCGTTTTTGTGCGCGACGCGAAAACTCTCCGACTTCGTCCAGGCGGCAAAGGCGTCCCGGCTTTCCCAGATCGAGCTCGAGACGAAGAGCGTATAGCCTTCATCGGCAACGGTTTCGCCACGCAGGAGGCGGAACTCCTTGAAGCCCGGCACTTCGGCGAGGCTGGAATCACGGCCTTTCCAGACGTCTTCAAACGCCTCTTCGTGGCCGACGGCGATCTTGAACCTGTTCATGGCAAAATACATGCGGCGTCCTTCAAGCTCTGCCCTTCGCACGTGCGCCAGCGGCCACGCCCGACGGAAACGGCAGAATATTGTCTCTTGGCTCAGGTGCAACCCCGAATGCGTTCCGCGCCGGCCGCCGCGACTGCCAGGCAGGAAACTCCGAGACGTTCGGATTGTCGTCAAGCACCTGCGCCCGACGGGAGAGGAGTTCGTAAAGCTCAGGGACCATCCCGTCGCCGATGTGAGACGCCAGCTTGTGCAGCCCGATCATCGTGAACTGATCGGGGCGATCGTTTTTCATCTTCTTCTCCGTGGAAACCGGACGCTCGAAATCGCGCGAGGAAAATCGGGCGGTCAGCTGGCGTTGTTCCGGCTCGCCTTCAGATCCAGAAACGCCCGCTCTAGGCTCGACTTGCTGCCGTTGCGAAGCGGCACGAAGGCCTTGCCCCACTTCTTGCAGCCGGTCTTTACCCTGAGGCACGCGTCATGGCTGATACAGTCGATCGGGCAGAACACGCAGTCGACGGAAGGCAGGATATTGTCGATGCGGGAAACCGCCTCGCGCAACCCGCCATCGTGATGGATCAGTTCGGCACCATGGGAGCTGGCGATCTGGCGCAAATGCGCCACCTGGCAATCACGGCCGCCGACATAGAGGAAGCTGCGGCCCTCAAGCTTCGATTTCTGCGCGCCGGTGGAGGACTGTGCATTGCGCGTTTCAGCCTCCCGGCTCTGCTTCTGCTTCGGCTTGAGCTGATGCCGTTTGTCACCCATGTCAGTCTCCGCTTTGTCTCGGAATCGCCGTTCGGCTGGTTGTGGGTGGACACTATTTAACCTGACAAAAAGAGTAAAGTATAAAGATGACTTTTTTTCTCATATTTTTAATTGACCGCCATACCGTGGTTGGTTTTAAGGCGGCGGGCTAGCGCTTGAATTGGAGAGGAATGGTAAATGTGCGACTGCTCAGCCCCGCTCCTCCCGGAATCTTCGGAAACGGGCTTGCCCTGCGTACGGTTTCCAATGCCGCTTGATCCAGGATCGGCGCCCCGGCGCTCTTTGCGATGCTCACATTGCTGGCAGCGCCGCTGGACGACACGGTAAACCGCACGTGGGCGGTACCCTGCAACCCCTCGCGCTTGGCCTGCGCAGGATACCGGAAGGCGCGATTGAGCTTGGAACGAACCTTGCCGTCATAATTGGATAAATTCGCATTGCCCGATTGCTGCGAAACGGCGCCTTTTTTGCCGTTGGCTACATCGGCCGTCGCGGCCTCTGCGCCATCCGCCTGCCCCTTCTTCTGCGCAACCTCCGATTTTCCTTCATCTCCCGCCTTTTTTCGGACAGGCTTCTTCTTTTCCGGCCTTTCTTTCTCGGGCTCCTTTTTCGGTTTCTTTTCAGGCTCCGGCTTCACGACCGGCTCCGGCTTCTCCTCCGGAACCACCGTCTCTTCCGGCGCGACTGTCGCAGTCACCTCGGGCTGCTCCGCAGCGACCGGTGGAATGTCCTCTGCCGGAAGGATCACGTCGGCCTCCGTCGGCACGATGTCGCTCGGGGTCTCAGCCGCGGATTGTACCGGTGTAACTTCCGCCACCTCCGCAGGCTCAACCTCCTCCAGCTCGACCTTCTCCGGTTCCATCGTCTCGGTCAGATCCCCCGCCTGGATCGTTTCCTCGAAGGCGTTGCCGAGAACCGCGACCTCCATCGCTTCGCCGCCGGCAACCATGGCCTGCTCGGGAGGCTTTTCACCGGGCTCGAACAGCTTTGCCGCTCCTGCATGCGCCAGCAGCGAGAGGACGATGGCCCCGGTCCATTTTGTCGTATTGTTCATCACAGACACCGATGCGAAATGCGCATCAGCCCTTCAGCTCGACGGACGACTTCGATCCGGTCTTCAGCACCTTCATGCATGCGTCTTTGGCAACCCCCTCGCCGTCACAGACCGGGGCATCGTTGATCAGAAGGCTCTTTACGGCCTCGCATTTGGTCCCGGAAAGATCGAACTGGCGGACCTTGGTCTTGCCCGCAGGCAGATCGCGGAAATCGAGAACCGCCATCCGCTCGACCAGACCCTTTTCATCGAAAAGCACGAACTCGAAGGACACTTTGGAGAGCGATTGCGCCAGGCCGTTGCCAGCCACGAATGTCAGCTTGCAGCCCTTGTCCGACGATGCCAGCTCGTTGATCTCAACCGTGAGATTGCCGGATGTCCCGGCATCCTGCGCCAGAGCGCCCGTACCTGGATAGAAGGCGACAATCAGGGCCAAGGGCAGCAGTCGATCGAATTTCATCATTGTCTATCCACTCTCATGATTTGGTATCGCGGCCGCACATGCGTCGAAGGAATTTCAACCGGCAATTAAACTTGACCAAGAAAATCCTGTATTGCGTCCTTAATAAAAGATGAGTAATGAAGTCAAGATACCAATCACGATGACCCGGCAGGAGAAAGGGAGCAATTCCCCGTTTTCAGCCGCCATGATCAGGGCAGGAAGCCTGTGACACCGAACCAATCAGATGCCGTACCGGCTTCCCCACCGGCCAGCCAGACGCAGCGCATCGTCGAAAGCCGCGAGCTGTTCCGCGGCGAAAACGAAATCCTGATCTCGCATGACGGCGCCATCTACCGCATGAAAATTACCCGTCAGGGCAAATTGATACTGAACAAATAGGCAATCTCCATGACCCAAACGCCCCGTCCGACTCCGTCCGAAATTCGCACCTACCGGGCGGCCAACCCGAAAATGCGTGAGCGCGATATCGCCGCTCAGCTGGGCATTTCGGAAGCGGCCCTCGTTGCCGCCGAATGCGGCCTGACCGCCACCCGCATCGATGGCAACGCCAACCGTTTCCTCGAGCGCGCCGCCGAACTCGGCGAGGTCATGGCGCTGACCCGCAACGAAAGCGCGGTGCACGAAAAAATCGGCGTGTTCGAGAACATCACCCCCGGCAAGCATGCCTCGATCGTGCTGGGCGAGAATATCGACCTGCGCATTTTCCCCGGCGCCTGGGCGCATGGCTTTGCCGTGACGAAAACCGATGGCGACACCGTGCGCCACAGCCTGCAGTTCTTCGACAAGCAGGGAACCGCAGTCCACAAGATCCACCTGCGGAGCGCTTCCAACTTCGCTGCATACCAGAGCATCGTCGAGGACTTCAGGTCGGAAGACCAGTCGCAGGAATTTGTTGTCGAGGCCGCCGTTGAAAGCATCGAAACAGATCTCGGACAGGTGGATGTCGCCGTGCTGCGCGACGAATGGAGCAGGATGACGGATACGCATCAGTTCCACGGTCTGCTGCGCAAGCTCAAGCTCGGCCGCCGGCAGGCGCTGCAGTCGATCGGCGAGGATTTCGCCTGGAAAGTGCAGCCGGACGCCGTGGAAGAGATGATGCGCGAATCCGCCAAGGTGGAATTGCCGATCATGTGCTTCGTCGGCAATCACGGCGTCATTCAGATCCATTCCGGACCGCTCGCCAATATCCAGACGATGGGTCCCTGGCTCAACGTCATGGACCCGACCTTCCACCTGCACCTGCGCATGGACCACCTCGCAGAAATCTGGGCCGTTCGCAAGCCGACGGCCGACGGCCATGTGACCTCGCTGGAAGCGCTCGACGCCAGAGGGGAAATGGTCATCCAGTTCTTCGGCAAGCGCAAGGAAGGCTTCGCCGAGCGACCGGAATGGCGCTCGATCATGGAAAACCTCGCCCGGCTCGACATCACCGCGGCGGCCTGAAGGAGCCGGAGATGAAAAAATCCTATGATTTCCGCCGGTTGCGTTCCTGGGAACTGGCTCTGGCCCTCTTTGCGGTTTCCGCGCCGTTCGCTCTGCCGGTCGCGTCGCCCCCCTCCTTCGTGCGCGAAGCCGTCGCGCAGGACATGCAGAAGATCGACACGTCCCGCCTGGTCTCCGTCGGCGGCGCCATTACCGAGATCATCTACGCGCTCGGCGAAGAGGGCAAGCTCGTCGGACGCGACTCGACCAGCGTCTATCCCGAGGCCGCATCGAAGCTTCCGAACGTCGGCTACATGCGGCAACTGGCGCCGGAAGGCGTGATCGCCACAAATCCGTCCGCCATCATTGCCGTGGAGGGCAGCGGCCCGCCGGAGACGCTCAACGTTCTCAAAGATGCAAGAATCCCCTTCCAGACGGTTTCGGAAAAATTCGATCGCGACGGCATCCTGGAAAAAATCAAGATCGTCGGCGATTTTCTCGGCGTACCGGAGAAGGCAGCAGCGCTGTCCGAAAAGGTCAACGCAGACCTGGACGCTGCCGTGGCAGATGCTGCCAAGCGGCCTGAAGCCGAACGCAAGCGCGTGATCTTCATCCTGAGCACCCAGGGCGGAAAGATCATGGCGTCGGGCACAGGTACGGCGGCAGACGGCATCATCGCGCTTGCCGGCGCCGTCAACGCGACGGGAAGCTTTCCCGGTTACAAGCCTCTGACCGACGAGGCGATCATCGAAGCAAAGCCAGACGTGGTGCTGATGATGACGCGTAGCGGCGGCCATGCGGCCACCGACGACGAACTCTTTGCCCATCCGGCGCTCAGCCTGACACCGGCGGCCAAAACCAGGGCGGTGATCCGCATGGATGGCTTGCATCTGCTCGGTTTTGGCCCGCGCACCGCAGGCGCCGTGCGTGCGTTGAATGCAGGGATCTACGGAAAACCGCATGCCTCACAGTGAAATGGCAGCAGGTGACAGCCAATCGCGGTCGTTTGCAGCGCGTCTGAAATCGGAATGGCTCCTGGGCGACCGGTCGCGGCTGGCGCGACTGGTGATCGTCGCGCTCATCCTGGCGACGGCGGCGATGTTTGCCGCGTCCATCATGACCGGCGCGGCCGACGCTTCGCTGGGCAACGTGCTGCGCTGGCTCTTCGGCGTTGAGGGTGCGGAACAGGCGCTGAGCGTCCGCGACCGCATCATCATCCTCGATATCCGCTTGCCGCGGGCGGTCATGGGCCTGCTCGTCGGAGCCTCTCTGGCGGTATCCGGTGCGATCATGCAGGGCCTCTTCCGCAACCCGCTGGCCGACCCGGCGCTCGTCGGCATCTCGTCCGGCGCCAGCCTGGGCGCCGTGCTGACGATCGTGCTCGGCAGCTCCCTCTTGGGCGCGCTCTTTGCTGTCTTCGGCTTCTACGCGCTGCCGGTCGCGGCGTTCCTCGGCTGCCTCGTGACGACGCTGTTGCTCTACCGGATCGCGACCCGCAGCGGCCAGACGTCGGTCGCAACCATGCTGCTTGCCGGCATTGCGCTCGCCGCACTTGCCAACGCCGTCACCGGTGTCCTCATCTTCGTAGCCGACGACAAGCAGTTGCGCGACCTGACCTTCTGGGGCCTCGGATCGCTCGCCGGCGCAAACTGGACGAAGATATTCTCCGCCGCGCCGATCATCCTCGTTTCGCTCGCCGTCGTGCCCTTTCTGGCGCGTGGCCTCAACGCGCTGACCCTTGGCGAAGCAGCGGCCTTCCACATGGGCATTCCGGTTCAGCGGCTTAAGAACATCGCCATCGTCAGCGTCGCCGCCTTGACGGGCGCCTCGGTCGCCGTCAGCGGCGGTATCGGTTTCGTCGGCATCGTCGTGCCGCATGTGCTGAGGCTCATCATCGGTCCGGACCATCGCTATCTGCTGCCCGCGTCGGCGCTGCTCGGCGGCACGCTCCTGATCTTCGCCGACATGGTCGCGCGCACGATCGTGCCCCCGGCGGAACTGCCGATCGGTATCATCACGGCATTTGTCGGTGCCCCCTTCTTCCTGTGGATCCTGCTGCGCGGGCGTTCGCATATGGGGCTTTGAGGACAATCATGATCAAGGCCAGCAATCTCTCGGTCCGACTTGCCGGAAAACAGGTGCTGCACGGCGTCAACATCGAGGCCGCGGCCGGGCAGTTGACGGCCATCGTCGGGCCGAACGGTTCCGGCAAAACCACCAGCCTCAAGGCGATCGCTGGTGAACTCCCCTATGACGGCACCGTCAACATCAACGGTCACGACATCGCGACACTGAAACCGTGGCAACTCGCGTTGAAGCGCGCCGTCTTGCCGCAATCGACAGTGATCTCCTTTCCCTTCACGGTGCGCGAAATCGTTCGCATGGGTCTGTCCGTTGGCGCAAAGGCCGGCGCGGATGAAACCGACCGGATCGCCAGGGAGGCGCTGGAAGCCGTCGATCTGTCGGGTTTCGCCGGCCGCTTCTACCAGGAGCTTTCCGGCGGCGAACAGCAGCGCGTTCAGCTTGCCCGCGCGCTCTGTCAGATCTGGGACCCCGTACAGGACGGCGAACCTGCGTTCCTGTTGCTGGACGAACCCGTATCAAGCCTCGACATCCGTCACCAACTGACGATCATGCGGCTTGCCCGCAATTTCTGCGCGCGCGGAGGCGGCGTGATCGCCGTCATGCATGACCTCAATCTCACCGCCATGTTTGCCGACCGGATGATCATGATGAAGAGCGGCCGTGTTCGCGCCGCCGGACATCCGAACGAGGTGATGACCGACGGTGTCATGGAAGCGGTTTTCGGCTGCGCCATGCGGGTCAACGCCACGCCGGCCGGCTCAGTCCCGTTCGTCCTGCCCCACACGGCCCTCGGCTAGCGCGTCGTTCCGCCGGTGGAACCAAACATCCTTCTGCGCGTTGAGGTCGCGAACCGCTGACAGGGTGATGATACCCCATGTCGGCATAACAGACGCCGGGTTTGCCGTATGGACGCCCGCTGCAGATAGGGGTTGTACTCATGGCAACAGGTCTCTTTTCCGGTTCCAGCGCAAAGAAGCGCTTCGTCGATACGCCGATCGAAGATCAGATCACTGAACTCCGCGACGAAATCACATCGCTTGCGAAACTCCTGTCGCAACATGGCTCCGACGCTTCGAAAGACGTTCGGACCAAAGCCCATAACGCCCGCGAACACGCGGAAGCCGGACTTCACGATCTGATCGAAAACGGCGAGCAACTGTTTGCAGACTTGCGCAGCCGCTACGCGCTCACTGAAAAGCAGGTCCGCCACACCGTTCGCGACCATCCCTTCGCGACGCTCGGGGCCGCGGCTGCCGTTGGCCTGCTGATCGCAGCTCTCCTCCGCCGCTGACCCAACCCGTTTCGGGCGGCGGTCATTACTGATCGCCGCGCGTTGCATCGAAAGCTGGCAAGCGGCAATCTTTTGCCAGCCGAACTTGCGTTCTTGCCGTGGAGAAGAAAATGGGTCCCTTGGCCGCAATGCTTTCGGCTCTCGTACTGACGGACATCGGCGTTATGGTATCGCGCTACAAGCGGAACGGAGCCATGTGGCTACTAGCGTCCTTGCTTTTCCTGACGGCCTATATTTTCGCTCTTGTCGCGGTCGCAATCTATCTCAGCGCAATGTACACGCCGCTGACGGCCACCGTCATTCTCGCGGTCATCTCCCTTGTACTCGGCCTCGTCATCATCGGCATCATGTCCGCGCTCAATGCGCGGGACCGGCGGATCGCGGCCGACAAGCGCCGGCGGTCGCAGGCGCAAACCAGTCTGGTAATCGCCACCGCCCTGACGCTGTTCCGCAAGCAGCCGCTTCTTGCTGCCGGTCTCGCGGTCGGACTAGGAGCCGCGCTTGGGCTGATGCGCAAACCTAGCAGCGGCGACCACACCTGACCGCAGAGCGGATCAAAGGGGGAGCCGGACGATCGCCGTCAGTCCCGCAGGCAGGAACTCGATCTTCACCGAACTGCCCATCACCTTGTCGAGGCTGCGTTCGATCAGGATCGAGCCGAAGCCGCGCCGCGCTGGCTCCCTGACAGTCGGACCGCCGACCTCCGTCCAGGTCATATGCAGAACACGGTGGCCGTCCTCATCGACGCCGCGCGCGGTAAGCACGATCTTGCCGTTCGAAACCCCAAGAGAGCCGTATTTGGCGGCATTGGTCGCCAGTTCGTGCAGGACCAACCCAAGGCCGACTGCCTGGTCCGGACCGAGTAGAATCTCGTCCTTGTGAATTTCGATCTGCCGCCCATAGTCGCGTACATGCGGCGCCAGTTGTTTGGCCAGCAAGGCCGAAAGGTGAATTTCGCCCCATTCGTGATCCGACAAAAGCCCGTGTGCTTCCGATATGGATTGAAGCCTGCCGGCGAAAGCCGTCATGAACTCCCTCGGATCGCTGGTCTGCCGCAATGTCTGTCGCGCCAGCGACTGCAACATCGCCAGCGTGTTCTTGACGCGATGGTTGAGCTCGCGCAGCAGCAGCCGCGTACGCTGCGCTGAAATCTGTTCATTCGTCACATCGATATTGATGCCAAGAAAAAGCGTTGGTTTGCCTTTGGCATCGCGTTCATGCACACGGCCGCGGCCAAGAAGCCAGCGGCCGGTGGAGGCGACCCGAAAGGTGCCGTCATACTCCTCGTCCTGCGTCATGGCAGACCGCAGCTTCGAAAGCGTTGCCACGCGATCCTCTGGATGAATTGTGTTGAAAATGTCCCTTGCCTGGACGACCCCGGCGGGCGGCATGCCGAACATCCGCAGCATCGCGGGATTGCAGGACACGCTGCCGGAGCGGATATCCCAGAGCCAGCTGCCGACATTGGCGGCATCGAGCGCCATGGCGTGGCGCTGCTCCTCACGCGAAAGCGCTGCCTCTTTCAACGCCCGCTGGCGCGCCTCGTGCTTCAGCTTGAACAACGCCGCCGCAACGCGCGAAAGGCGCTGCAATTGGGCCAGGAGTTGCGCCGGGAGATTCTGGCGCGGCTCGATATCGAAAACACAGATCGTACCCACGGGCTGGTCGTCAATGAGGAGCGGCGCACCGGCATAAAACCGCAGAAACGGCGCACCCGCCGCCCGCGGCTGGCCGGCAAACCGAGGGTCGGTCGAAGCATCGCCAACAACGAACACTTCATTTAAAGGCGCCGCGATCGCATGCACGCAAAACGATTCCGCAGACAAGGCCTGCGTCTCAGTGGTTCCAGCCGCGGCCTTGAACCATTGATGCCGCATATCGACAAGGGTCACCAACGCAATCGGAGCGCTGAAAAGATCGGCGGCAATCTCGGCGAGCTCGCGGAAATCGGCATCCGGCACAGCCATGTCCGGGACGACGGAGCGCAGGACACCGAGCCGTTGAGGCGATGTCATGACGGCCGCAACCGCCGCCGGAAGATCGCTATTCATTTCATTCATTTCCACACCCAGCCACGGGGCGCCGTCATTGATTGGAGCACGCTGCATCTGCCATTGCAGCGTGCCTGTCGCTGTTCTGCACGATTGTGAACCCCGGTGCAATCATGCCCGCAGATCACGGCGTTCTACGAAAGGTAACGTCCGCCAAATCTGAAGAAGACCACTGGCGGACACGAAATGCCTGCCGTCAGGAAACGAAAGAGCGCGAGATGATGGGCGCCGATGTCGCGTCCGGCCCATACTCGCTCTCGCCAGTCACCTGGAGAATATCTTGAAGGCGCTGGCGGGCGCGGTTGACGCGGCTTTTGATTGTTCCTAGCGCGCAGCCGCAGATCTCCGCCGCCTCCTCATAGGAGAAGCCTGAAGCACCCACCAGGATGATCGCCTCGCGCTGATCCGGCGGCAGCATTTCCAGCGCCCGCTTGAAGTCCTGAAGGTCGAGCGAACCATACTGGGAAGGATGCTGGGCCAGCGTCTCGGTGAAGTAGCCGTCGCTGTCCTGCACTTCGCGCCCACGTTTGCGCATCTGGCTGTAGAGTTCGTTGCGCAGGATGGTGAACAGCCACGCCTTCATGTTGGTGCCCATCTCGAAGTGGTCCTGCTTGGCCCAAGCCTTCATGATGGTGTCCTGCACGAGATCGTCGGCCCGGTCGTGCCGGCCGATCAACGACATCGCGAACGCGCGCAAGCTTGGAAGGGCTGCGAGCATTTCACGCTTGAAACTCGACTCCTCAGAGGTCATGCCGCCACTCATTCCGCCACGTCCGATATCGACTGGCGCTCGACCGCATCGAGTTTCTCCAGCAGGTCGACGAACCGATCCGGAATGGCTTCTTCCTGTATAGAAAGATAGAGTGCGCGAAGCTTGGTTGCAATCTGCGCATTCGGATTATCGGCGCGCACTGGCGTTGCCACATCGCGCCCTGCCCCAATTTTGTAGGTCATACAGTCAATATACCTTCAGAGTTCATCTGGCTGCATAATGCACCGCGAAAAAAATCGTTCCGTCCAAAGGAACCTTTTTTTTCGCGTGGCGTTTTCAACCTGTTATGGCCACCACCTCGGCCAGATTTAGGGAGTTCATACATGTCACTTTCCACGCGGATCGCTCCGTTCCTTCCCTATTTGCGCCGTTACTCCCGTGCATTGACCGGGTCGCAGACGTCGGGTGACGCCTATGTGGCGGCTGTCCTGGAAGCGCTGATCGCAGATGTCTCCATTTTCCCGGAGGCGAGCAGCGACAGGGTCGCGCTGTTTCAACTCTATACAAAGCTGTTCGGTTCCTCCTCCGTTTTGATCCCCGAGCCGGTTTCCCCCTTTGCCTGGGAAAAGCGGGCGTCGATCAACCTCGCATCCGTGTCGCCGCTGGCACGTCAGGCTTTCCTGCTCGTATCCGTCGAAGGCTTCCGGACAAGCGAGGCGGCGGAAGTTCTGGGCACGACCGAGAGCGGCATGAATGAATTGCTCGAACGCGCCTCCGAGGAAATTTCGCGTCAGGTCGCCACCGATATCATGATCATCGAAGACGAGCCGCTGATTGCGATCGACATCGAGCAAATGGTCGAAAGCCTCGGGCACAGGGTAACCGGAATTGCGCGCACCAGGGACGAAGCCGTGGCGCTCTTCAAAGCGACGCGGCCCAGTATGGTGCTTGCCGATATCCAGCTCGCCGACGGCAGCTCGGGCATAGATGCAGTCAATGACATCCTGAAGAACACGTCCATTCCGGTGATTTTCATCACGGCGTTCCCGGAACGCCTGTTGACCGGCGAACGGCCTGAGCCGACCTTCCTGGTCACCAAGCCCTTCAACCCCGACATGGTCAAGGCGCTGATCAGCCAGGCGCTGTTCTTCAACGAATCCACCAAGGCGGCGGCCTGAGACTGTCCGCCTGGACAGCCGGACGAATGATTTCAACGCCCTTCCGCGCCTGCGGTAGGAGCCAGAATTTGAACCGGCCGCATCGGAAAAGCCGATCGGATGGGGCCGTTTTTGACAGGAGTTGGACACACAATCAATCAGAGCATGGAAGGCGTATCGCGTGGCCAATGCAGGCAGTTCAGCCCCTCTCAGGACCGGAGGCAAATCAAACGCGGTCCTGATGGAGCTGGTTTTGAAGAAGTCCGGTTCGGGCTATCTCTATCAATCCGACGATCTCGATGTCGTTCTTTCCGGCAACCTGCCCAAAGTCCTGCAGCCGCTGGCAACGGGCCGGGAGGCAGAGAAACAGGTGTTCGGATCTGAGGAAGGCACCCGCCTGAGCGCCTTGAAACGGGACGTCGCCAGCCGCAACGCCCCTGCTTCGACCGAAATCGACGTGCTCTCTCCGACGGGCGTGCTCAGCTATCGCATAGACATTGAGCGCGTCGATACGATCGGCATGATCGGTATTCTTTCTGTGATCACCGATATTTCCGAAGCTCGCCACCGCGAGCGCATTCTAAAAACCCTGCTGCGCGAGCTCAGCCACCGCTCGAAAAACCTCCTGGCCATCATCCAGGGGATCGCCACCCAGACCGCGCGCCAGGCGCTTTCCCTCGACTATTTCCTCAGCAAGTTTCGCGGCCGCATTCAATCGCTTGCCTACTCGCAGGACCTCGTGACGGATTCGAGCTGGCGCGGTGCGTATCTCTTCACGCTGGCGGAACGGCAAGTCAGCGCCTATTGGCCTGCGACGGAAAACCCGATCTCCGTCCGCGGCATCAACGCACATCTGTCGCCGAACGCGACTTTGCATGTCGGCCTTGCGCTGCATGAACTGATCGTCAACTCCGCCTCCTACGGCGCGATCGCTGCCGGTATCAATTCGCTGACGATCGACTGTTTCGAGACGCTGCTGGACGATCAGGACGCGATCGAGCTGGCCTGGATCGAACATCTCCCGCCAGCGTCAGCGTCGCGGAAAGAGGCTGAAGATCACACGTTTGCACTGACGGTCTTGGAGAGGGTCGTGCCGGTCGCCGTCGGCGGCAGGGCCATGTACATGACGACAGCCGACCGCATCGAATACCGCCTGACAATCCCCTGGCGGGAATACGAGATCATCACCTGCGTGGAGGAATGAGCTGGGCCCGAGACGGTAGCACCTGCAACACCGTCGCTGATTGGCAAAAAAGAACAGCCAGCGTCCGGGGAAGACACTGGCTGATATCGACAACTCACCGAGGGGGCGTGTGAGTTGGGTGCCGGATCATTATTAGAGGTACTCGCATTGGGGGCGATGCGAAGCACTATCCGGACAGGGCATAAACGGGCTCGCCGCAAAAAGGTTCCGCGCCGTTTTCTTTTTTTTCTGGAAATTATTGCGGCGAAAGATATGCCTTCAGAGAGCCTCCAACTCGGCGCGATGTTTGTAGAGGCGGAGGAATTTTCGAAAGTCCCGATCGTAAACCTCTTTCAACGCCGGATTGGGGCGACGTTCCAGCCCGCCCGGTGACATCGCCGGTCCCGCAACGCCCAGGTCGGGATAGAGATCGCCGGCAACCGCCGCGACCATGGCGGTGCCAAGCAACACCGCATCGTTTGTCTCGGGCACGACGACCGTGCAGCCGGTGACGTCGGAATACAGTTCCATCAACAGTGGATTGCGCACATGCCCGCCGGTGACATGCAGGGTATCGAGATCGTAGCCGGCCTGCTTCATCATCTCGAGAATATGCCGTATCCCGAGCGCGATGGCGACGCAGGTGCGCCAATAGAGCCGGCACAGCGCATCGAATGAACTGTCGAGTGCCAGACCGCTGATGACGCCGAGCGCGTGCGGGTCGGCGAGCGGCGAACGGTTACCGTGGAAATCCGGAAGCACATGAAGGCGCGAGGCAAACTCCGCACCCTGGGCCGCGCGCAGTTCCTGGATGCGCAGCACGATGCGCGCGTGAATTTCCGCATCCGGCTCGCCGCCGGCGCTGTGGCTGCGCACGACATGATCGAGCAGGGCGCCCGTCGCCGATTGCCCACCCTCGACCAGCCAACTGCCCGGAAATACAGCCTCGAAATAGGGGCCCCACATGCCGAAGCCCGGCTTCATGTCCTTCGAGAAGGCGACGATGCAGCTGGAGGTACCGGCAATCAGGGCGAGTTGCCGTTCCAGCCTGTCCGGCGCGCCGGCAAATTCACCGAGAACACCGATGGCACCGGCATAGGCATCGATCAGCCCCGTACCCACCTGGCATTTTTCGTGCAGCCCGAGCTCGGCCGCCGCCGCAGCGGTCAAGTGTCCCGCCGATTGTCCCACCGGCAAGGTTTGCTCCGGCAGCCCACCCCTCTCGCGCAGGTCCTCAAGACCGATCATGGCCAGGAATTCCTCCTGCCAGCCGCTCGCCTTGTGGGAAAGGTAGTTCCATTTCGCCGTCAATGTGCAGCGCGAACGGGCCGCGCTGCCCGTCGCCCGCCAGGAGAGGAAGTCCGCAAGATCGAAGAAATAACCCGCCTTTTCCCATTGCTGCGGCAGGTTCTGCTTCAGCCACATGAGCTTCGGCATTTCCATTTCCGGTGACATGACCCGGCCGGAGTGAGCAAGCACCGGATGCTCGGTGGCAGTGCAGAAATCCGCCTGTTCCAGGGCGCGATGATCCAGCCAGACGATGGTATCCCAGCGGGGATCACCCTTGCGGTTGACGGACAAGGGGGCACCGCTCCTGTCGCGCACGACAAGCGAGCAGGTGGCATCGAACCCGATCGCGGCGACGGCTTCGGCTGGCACCCCGGCCTTGGCGCGGGCCGTTTTCACGGCGATGCAGACAGCCGCCCAGATGTTTTCGGAATCGTGCTCGGCGTGATTTTCCTCGGGCCGGTTCATCGCGATCGGATAATCGGCGCGCGCCAACTGCTTGCCATGCCTGTCGAAAATGCCGGCGCGGGCACTGCCGGTTCCAACATCGACGGCAACAATCAGATCGCGCATTAAACTGCGTTCCCGTCCGTTTGTTCTTTGCGGACAAAATGGATCAATTCCCGCATGTCGTCAAACAGGACGTCCGGAGAAAGCCGCTTGAGCGTTGCGAGATGCCGCTCGGACTTCGCATGCGAGGCGCCGGCAAAAGCAAAGACCCGCATTCCGGCAGCCTGCGCGGCCTCGATGCCTGCCGGACTGTCTTCGATGACGATACAGTTTTCGGGCAGCGTGGCCATTTCTGCAGCCGCATGCAGGAAGAGGTCGGGCGCAGGCTTGCCGCGCTTCACCATCGTGGAACTGAACAGATAGGGGTCGAGCTTGTCGATCAGGCCGGTGATGGTCAGCGACAGGCGGATGCGCTCCATCTGGCTGGAAGAGGCGACGCAGCGCGGGATGTCGAGCTGATCGAGCGCAGTCGCAATACCGGCCACGGGCTGCAACTCCTGCCGGAAGCGCTGGTAGAGGTCGAGACGCATCCGCTCAAGAAAATGGTCGTCCACTGCAAGCCCGTAGTCCTCGTGCAGGATGTCCGTTGTGGTCTTCAGGCTTTTGCCGAGAAAGCGCTCGGTCGCCTCCTCGGCGTCCATATCGACGCCCGCCTTGCGAAGGACCCGCACGAGCACATCGATCGACAGGGGTTCGCTATCCACCAGGACGCCGTCGCAATCGAAGATCACCAGCTTGGGTGGATGGTGCATGGTCATATCCGTCAAGCCGCTGCCGGCACGCCAAGGCGGCAGTACAGCACGGCCGCGACGCTACGCGATAGCTTGAACGTCATGACATCATTCTCCAAGTTTTCCATCGAGATAGAGCTGAAGCGTTGCCCGGGTGCCCTTGTCCCAAAGCGTCTGCAACGCCTGTGCAAACCGCCTCTGGAACAGTGATGACTGCGCAACTTCGCCGAAGATATCCGAAAGCGCAAGGAAGGCCTGCGGATCATCCTTCGCCTTTACCGCCGCGGCATGCAGCCGGTCTGCGCTGGCATCGTTGAAGGCAATCGCCTTCCCGCTGTCGGAAGTTCCGGCGAAATAGCGGCACCAGAGTGCAGAGACGAGCGATAGCCCAATCACATCCTCGCCACGCCGCAGCCGGTCGGCCGTTGTCGGCAGGATGAATTTCGGCTGCCGATTGGAGCCATCCTGGGCAAGGCGCGGGATGGTGTCGCCGATCTTCGGGTTGAACAGCCGCGTCTCGACCTGTTTGAAATAGGCATCGAGGTCGGTGTTCGGCACCGGCGGAATGACCGGTATGATCTCGTCGTGCTCCAGCTTTGCCAGAAAGGCCCGCACAGTCTCGTCCTCCATCGCCTCGTGCACGAAATGGATGTCGAGAAGCGCCGCCGGATAGGCGATCGCCGCATGGCCGCCATTGAGAATGCGGATCTTCATATGCTCGTACGGGGCAACGTCCGGCACGAACTGCACGCCGACCGTTTCAAGCGCGGGACGGCCCGCGGGAAAATGATCCTCCAGGACCCATTGCTTGAACTCTTCGCAAAAGACCGGCCAGTTGTCCTCGATGCCGTAGTCGTCGGCGACGATGCCGATTTCACGCGGACCTGTCGCCGGCGTGATGCGGTCGACCATCGCATTCGGAAAAGCGACGTTGGCATCGATCCAATCAGCAAATGCCGGGTCGGACAGGCGGGCGAGCCCCGAAACGGCGGCATGCGTGACTTCGCCATTGCCCGGAATATTGTCGCAGGACATGACCGTAAACGGCGAGATGCCTTTGTCCTTGCGTGCTTTCAAGCCGGCGACGATCAGGCCGAACACCGTTTTCGGATCGGAGGGATTCTGGCTGTCGGCAACGATAGCCGGGTGGGCCGGATTGAACTTTCCCGATGCCGGGTCGAGGAAATAGCCACCCTCGGTGATCGTCAGCGAGACGATGCGGATCGCCGGGTCGGCGAGCCTCGCGACCGTCACCGCGGCATTGCCGGGCCGCAGATAGTCGATCATCGGTGCCGTGATACGGGCGGCACTCTTGTTGTTGTCCTGCTCGACGACGGTCGTCAGGAAATCCTGCTCTTCGAGCTTCGTCCGCATTGCCTCGTCGGAGGGCAGAACCCCTGCGCCGACGATCGCCCAGTCGAGATCCTTGCCGGTGTTGAAGAGATCGTCGAGATAGATCGCCTGATGGGCGCGATGGAAGTTGCCGACGCCGAAATGGACAATGCCCGCCTTCAGCTTCGAACGATCATAGGCCGGGACGGCGGCCGTCGCCTTGATGGCGTTCAGATTGGCGAGCGAAAGTTTGGTCGTCATATCTTCATTCCTTTCGACGAGCTTCAATCAGCTCATCCAGTTGCCGCCGTCGACATTGTAGGTCTGCGAAACGACATAGTTGCTTTCGGCAGAAGCGAGGAAGATCGCCATGCCCGTCAGGTCTTCCGCCGTGCCCATCCGTCCGTATGGCACTTCGGCACCGACGAGCTTTTTCTTTTCACCGAGCGGCCGGTTCTCGTACTTGGCAAACAGCGCATCGACCCCCTCCCAGTGCTCGCCATCGACGACGCCGGGCGCGATCGCATTGACGTTGATGCCGTGCTTGATAAGGTTCAGGCCCGCCGATTGCGTGAGGCTGATCACTGCCGCCTTGGTGGCGCAATAGACCGCGACAAGCGCCTCCCCGCGGCGCCCCGCCTGGCTTGCCATGTTGATGATCTTGCCGCCGCGCCCCTGCGCAATCATTTGCCGTGCTGCCGCCTGCATGGTGAAGAGCGTGCCGGCGACATTGATCGAAAACAGCCTGTCGTAGCTTTCGCGGGTGATCTCGGCGATCGGCGCGAGATCGAACAAAGCGGCATTGTTGACAAGGATGTCGAGGCCACCGGCCTTCGCCACGACCGCGGCGATTGCCGCGTCGATCGAAGCCTGGCTGGTCACATCCATTTCCACCGCATAGGCCGACAGGCCGAGCTCGTTCGCGGTCGTCTTCGCACGCTCGAGATTGATGTCGGCAATCGCGACGGTCGCCCCTTCCCGGATGTAAGCCTCTGCAAAGGCGCGGCCGATGCCGCGCGCCGACCCGGTGATCAGCGCGCTTTTTCCTTGTAAACGTGTCATCGAATTGCCAGTCCCTTGTCATTGAAACGGTGAACGCGGCCCTCGTCCGGGGTCAGGAAGACGTGGTCGCCATGCGAAACCGCAAAATCACCGCCGACCCGGGCCGTGACCAGGCCGATGCCCTCGACATGAATATGCAGGAAGGTATCGGAACCCAGATGTTCGGCGACGCCGACGACGCCGCGCCATGTCCCGGACTGCGTCGAGAGCTGCAGGTGTTCCGGGCGCACACCGATGGTATGGGCGTTGTACGGCCTTGAGAATTCGCCTGTTGCGAAATTCATCCGCGGCGAGCCGATGAAGCCGGCGACGAAAAGGTTGTCCGGCCGGTGATAGAGATCGAGGGGCGAGCCAACCTGCTCGATATTGCCGGCGTTGAGGACGACGATCTTGTCGGCCATCGTCATGGCCTCGACCTGGTCGTGGGTGACGTAGATCATCGTCGTCTGCAACTGATGGTGAAGCTCGCTGATCTCCAGCCGCATCGTTCCGCGCAGGGCAGCATCAAGATTGGACAGCGGCTCGTCGAAGAGGAATGCCGAGGGTTCGCGCACAATGGCGCGGCCGATGGCGACACGCTGGCGCTGGCCGCCCGATAGCTGGCCCGGACGGCGGTCGAGATAATTCGTCAGGTTGAGGACGCGCGCCGCTTCCGTCACCTTCTTGTCAATCGCGCCGTGATCGAGCTTGGCCATCTTCAACGGAAACGCGATGTTGTTGCGCACCGACATATGCGGGTAGAGCGCATAGGACTGGAATACCATGGCAAGACCGCGCTTGGCGGGTGCCGCCCCGGTGACGTCGCGGCCGTCGATCTCGATCGTCCCGGATGTGGTGTCTTCGAGACCGGCAATCAGCCGCAGCAGCGTCGACTTTCCGCAACCCGATGGGCCGACGAAGACGACGAACTCGCCGTCTTCGATGTTGAGGTCGATGCCCGGAATGACCTGCGTCGCGCCGAAGGACTTGTTGACCTTCCTGAGTGTGATGTTGCCCATGCGTTTCTCTCCCAAGTCTTTCTTCAGTGAGAAGTCTTTTCGTCGTTCTTCAGTTATTTGACGGCGCCGAAGGTCAGGCCGCGGACGAGTTGCTTCTGGCTGAACCAGCCCATGATCAGGATCGGGGCGATGGCGAGCGTCGATGCTGCCGACAGCTTCGCCCAGAACAACCCCTGCGGTGAGGAGAAGGAGGCGATGAAGGCGGTGAGCGGCGCTGCATTGGTGGTGGTCAGACGGATCGTCCAGAACGCCTCGTTCCAGGCCAGGATGATGTTGAGCAGCATCGTCGATGCGATGCCAGGGACCGCCATCGGCGTCAGCACGTAGATGATCTCGCCCCAGAGCGAAGCGCCGTCCATGCGCGCGGCTTCCAGAATCTCGCCCGGAATTTCGCGGAAGTAGGTGTAGAGCATCCAGATCACGATCGGCAGGTTGATCATCGTCAGCATGAAGGTGAGGCCAAGCCGGCTGTCGAGCAGGCCGAAGTCGCGGAAGATCAGGTAGATCGGCACGAGAACGGCGACGGCCGGCATCATCTTGGTGGAGAGCATCCACATCAGGACGTCCTTGGTCTTCTTGGTCGGCGAAAATGCCATCGACCAGGCGGCCGGCACGGAGATCAACAGGGCAAGCAGGGTCGAGCCGACCGACAGGATGACCGAGTTCATGAACGGCTTGAAGTAGTCCTTCTGCGTCTGCACGTCGACATAGCTTTCGACGGTGCCTGAGGGGATCAGGCTAAAACCCTGGATCGCTTCGGTTTCCGATTTGAAGCTGGTGATGATCGTGTAGAGGATCGGGAAGAAGATGATCAGCGCGACGATCCATGCAGCGATGGTGAAAGCGGCGGTTCTTCTGGTCGAGACTGCGCGGGCCATGATCGTGCCTCCCTTATCTGTCGAGGTTCTTGCCAACGGCGCGCATCAGGAAGAAGGCGACGATATTGGCGAGGATGACTGCAATGATGCCGCCGGCCGAGGCGCCGCCGACGTCGTAGCCGAGCAGTGCGGTGCGGTAGATCAGGAACGGCAGGTTGGTGGATGCGTAGCCCGGTCCGCCATTGGTGGTGACGAGGATCTCCGCGTAGACACCGAGCAGGAAGATCGTCTGGATCAGGATCACGACGGTGATCGAGCGCGCCAGATGCGGCAGCGTCAGATAGATGAACCGGTTGACGAAATTGGCGCCGTCCATCTCGGCCGCCTCCTTCTGCTCGCCGTCGAGCGATTGCAATGCCGTCAGAAGGATGAGCGTCGCGAACGGCAGCCACTGCCAGGCAACGATGATGATGATCGAAAGCAGCGGATATTGCGCGAACCAGTCGACCGGCTGCAGACCGAGAGCCCGGCTCATATCGGCAAGCACGCCATAGCCGGGATGCATGATCATGTTCTTCCAGACGAGTGCCGCGACCGGCGGCATGACGAAGAACGGCGAGATGATCATGATCCGCACGATCCCTTGGCCCAGCATCGGCTGATCAAGCAGGAGCGCGATCGCAACCCCGCCGATGACGGTGATGAGCAGCACGCCGACAACGATGACCAGCGTGTTCCAGATCGACTGGAAGAAGGCGGGATCCGTGTAGAAATACTGGTAGTTGAACAGGCCGGCGAAGCTGACATTGGCCGGATTGAGCAGATTGTAGTTCTGGAACGAGAACCACAGCGTCATCGCCAGCGGCACGATCATCCAGATCAGAAGCAGCCCGACCGACGGGGCAACCATAAGGCGCGCAAGCGCCCGCGTATTCTGTGTCGCCATTGGAACAACCCTCCCGCTGCTGCCGGGTCAGGCCCGCCCCGCCGGGAGGGCTGCAAACCGGTCTTCTTGGTCCTTGTCTCGGAAAACCCTGACGTCAGCCGCTCCTACGATGGAGATTCGCCTACGACTGACGTCAGGTTCCAGTTTGACGACCCGGATGGTAGGCCCGGGTCGTCCGCCCTTGGGAGGGACCTACTTGATGTAGCCGCCGCGCGTCATTTCGCGGGTGGTTACCTGCTGTGCCTGCGCGAGCGCATCATCCACACTCATCTGGCCGGCGAGAGCCGCCGAGAAGAGCTGTCCGACCGTCGTGCCGAGACCCTGGAATTCCGGGATGGCGACGAACTGAACGCCGACGTAAGGGACCGGTTTCACGGTCGGTTTGGTCGGGTCAGCCGCATTGATCGAATCCAGCGTCATCTTGGCGAACGGTGCCGCCTTCTGATACTCGGGATTGGCATAAAGCGAGGAGCGCGTGCCAGGAGGAACATTTGCCCAGCCTTCCTTCTCGGCAACCAGATCGAGATAGTGCTTGCTGGTTGCCCAGGACACGAACTTCTGGGCCGCTTCCGCCTTCTGCGTGCCGGCAGGAACGCCGAGCGACCATGCCCACAGCCAGTTGCCGCGCTTGCCAAGACCCGTGTCTGGAGCAAGAGCGAAACCGACCTTGTCGGCAACCGTCGAATCCTTCGGGTTGGTCACGAAGGATGCAGCCACCGTGGCGTCGATCCACATGCCGCACTTGCCCTGCTGGAAGAGCGCCAGGTTTTCGTTGAAGCCGTTGGACGAAGCGCCCTGCGGGCCGGCATCGTTCATCAGCTTGACGTACATGTCGAGCGTGTTCTTCCATTCCGGCTGATCGAACTGGGGCTTCCAGTTCTCGTCGAACCAGCGGGCGCCGAAGGCGTTGGACGTCGCTGTCAGGAACGCCATGTTCTCGCCCCAGCCGGCCTTGCCGCGAAGGCAGATGCCGCTGATGTCGGCCGTACGGTCGGTCATCTTGCGGGCCGCTTCACCGATGAACTCCCAGGTCGGGGCGTCAGGCATGGTGAGCCCTGCCTTCTCCATCAGGTCCTTGCGGTACATGATGAACGAGCTTTCGCCGTAGAACGGAGCCGCATAGAGCTTGCCGTCAACGGTAAGGCCGGAGCGAATGGCCGGCAGCAGGTCGTCGACGTCGTAGTCGGCGCCCAGGTTGTCGAGCGGCAGGAGCCAACCCTGCTTCGCCCAGATCGGCACTTCATAGGTGCCGATCGTCAGCACGTCGTACTGGCCGCCCTTGGTGGCGATATCCGTGGTGACGCGTTCGCGCAGCACGTTTTCTTCAAGGGTGACCCACTCGAGCTGAATGTCAGGATTTGCCTTGGTGAAGTCGTCCGTCAGTCCCTGCATCCGGACCATATCGCCATTGTTCACCGTGGCAATGGTGAGGGTTTCTGCCTGGGCGAAACCCGCGATGACGACTGCCGAGCACGTGCCCAGCAAAAAAGTTTTCAAGTTCATATATCTTCCTCCCAGAAGAGTTATGAGCATTTGCCTTGCTCGTGGGCAATTACTCACACCTTTGCAAAAAATGTCAATCGCATTCGTTGCTGCACTGCAGAAGCGAAGGACTAACCATTTGATATTTTTTATTGATTATTTATGGGCATCAGCTCACTGAGTGAGCAAAAACTCAGCCGTTGCCTCATCCGTAATGAGACCGTTGATCACCCGCCCCTTGAGCGCGGCGTTCAGCGCCAGGTATTTTCGCTGGCCTTTGGCGATACCGATGACGCTCGCCGAATCACGTGACGGCAAAGGCACGCTGGCGACGCGCTTGTTGATGCTGCCCGACATCATCTGGCCGTCGCGGTCGAACATCCAACCGCAGATTTCTCCGGCTGCCCCCTCGTCCATCAGTCGCACCATTTCGTCATGGGCGAGAAAACCGTCTTCGCACAAAGGCGCGCGATCGCCCAGTTCGCCGACGCCAACGAAGGCGACATTCGCTTCCGCGCCAAGCTGCAGCGCCGATTTGACGAGTGCCTGATTGTGAAGCACCGCCCGCTCCTCCGGTGAGGAAACCAGAACCGGCAGCGGCATCGGAAAATGCCGCGCCTTGACGGCATCGGCCATGCTGAAGATGACGTTGTAATAGGCAGCCGAACCGTCGGGACCGATATTTCCGGTCAATGAGACGATTCGGTGCTGCGGACATTCCATTGCCGGCAATTGATCGATCGCCGCCTTCAGCGTCCGCCCCGTCCCGATGGCAAGGATGATCGGATCGGTCGATTTCAGCCAGCGCTCGATTTCGGCCGCGCCCGCCTCGGCAATGCCGACGGTCGTCGAGGTCGAGCCGGGATCGCTTGGCACGATATCCACCTGCCGCAGATCGTATTTTTCCTTGAGCCGCTGTCCGAGTTCGAGACAGGCCGCGATCGGATGGTCGAGGCGAACCTTGATCAGCCGCTCGGCCATGGCAAGCGAAACCAGCCGTTGCGCCGACTGCCGCGAGATCCCCATGGCGGACGCAATTTCGTCCTGCGTGCGCCCCGCGACATAATAAAGCCAACCCGCGCGTGCGGCATCGTCGAGCCTGTTGCTTGCTTCCGGTTTGCGGGCCATCGTCCTGTACTCCTGAAAAAAGTGCTGACACTTTTTCCGGTCTCCTGTCAAACACAGACCTCGATGTTCGTGCTAAAGACAGCAACGAAACCCTTGTGACGCCGCGATTCCGGCGTTTTCATTTTTAAAATTTTACCGTTTGATAAAAAAATAAAGCGTGTTACCGTTTCATCATCCTAAGGCATGACATTTGGGAGCAATAAAATGGGAACGACTGAAACCGGAATAGTGAGCGGACGCCTGTCGCCCGCCGAATATGACAGGAATTTTTCCGATCTGCATCCGTCGCTCGACGAGCATGAAGCGCTGGTCGCCTCCGACCGCTGTTATTTCTGCTACGACGCGCCCTGCATGACGGCCTGTCCCACCTCCATCGATATCCCGCTGTTCATCCGGCAGATATCGACTGGAAACCCGATCGGGTCGGCCAACACCATCTTCGACCAGAATATCCTGGGCGGCATGTGCGCCCGCGTCTGTCCCACCGAGACGCTGTGCGAGCAGGCCTGCGTCCGCAACACGGCCGAGCACCGGCCGGTGGAGATCGGCCGGCTGCAGCGCTATGCGACCGATATCGCCATGCGCGACAACGTCCAGTTCTACGAGCGCGCCGAGCCGACCGGCAAGTCCATCGCCGTCATCGGCGCCGGCCCGGCGGGCCTTGCCTGCGCTCATCGCCTGGCCGTCAAGGGCCACGACGTCGTCATCTACGACGCCCGCGAAAAGGCCGGCGGCCTCAACGAATACGGCATCGCCACCTACAAGACCGTCGACAGCTTTGCTCAGAAGGAAGTCGACTACGTGCTCTCCATCGGCGGCATCGAAATCCGCAATCGCCAGATGCTGGGCCGCGACTTCTCGCTGAACGACATGCTTTCGAAGCACGACGCGGTGTTCCTCGGCCTCGGCCTTGCCGGCGTCAACGCGCTGCGTGCCGAAGGCGAAACGGCCGCGGGCGTGGAAGATGCGGTCGATTTCATCGCGGCTCTCCGGCAGTCGGAAACCAAGTCGGACATCCCGGTCGGCCGCAGGGTCGTGGTGCTTGGCGGCGGCATGACCGCGGTCGACGCGGCCGTGCAGGCAAAGCTGCTCGGCGCCGAGGAAGTGACCATCTGCTATCGCCGCGGCAAGGACAACATGAACGCGTCGGAGTTCGAGCAGGATCTCGCTGCCTCCAAGGGGGTGACCATCCGCCACTGGCTGCAGCCGAAGCGCATTCTCACCCGTGACGGCAAGGTGGCCGGCATCGAGCTCGACTATACGGCGCTCGAGGACGGACGTCTCGTCACCACAGGCGAAACTGGCGTGATCACCGCCGATCACGTGCTGAAGGCAATTGGCCAGACCTTCGAGGCCGACGATCTCGGCGCGATCGCCCTGCAATGCGGCCGCATCGTCGTCGACGCCGAGGGGCACACCTCGCTCGAGCGCGTCTGGGCCGGCGGCGACTGCGTGCTGGGCGGCGAGGACCTGACCGTCTCCGCCGTCGCCATGGGCCGCGATGCGGCCGAATCGATCAACCGGGCTCTCGCCGCTGCCACGCAGCCGGTCGTCGCCGTCGCTTGAAGGGGAGAATGAACAATGGCTGATCTCCGCAATAACTTCGTCGGCATCAAGTCCCCGAACCCGTTCTGGCTGGCCTCGGCGCCGCCGACCGACAAGGCCTACAACGTCGAGCGCGCCTTCAAGGCGGGCTGGGGCGGCGTGGTCTGGAAGACACTGGGCGAAGAAGGCCCGCCGGTCGTCAACGTCAACGGCCCGCGCTACGGCGCGATCTGGGGCGCCGACCGCCGCCTGCTCGGCCTCAACAATATCGAGCTCATCACCGACCGCGACCTCTACACCAACCTGCGCGAAATGAAGCAGGTGAAGATGAACTGGCCGGACCGGGCCCTGATCGCCTCGATCATGGTGCCTTGCGACGAAAATGCCTGGAAGGCGATCCTGCCGCTGGTGGAAGAAACCGGCGCCGACGGCATCGAGCTCAACTTCGGCTGTCCGCACGGCATGTCGGAGCGCGGCATGGGCGCTGCCGTCGGACAGGTGCCGGAATATATCGAGATGGTGGTGCGCTGGTGCAAGCAGTACACCCGCATGCCGGTCATCACCAAGCTGACGCCGAACATTACCGACATCCGCAAGCCCGCCCGCGCCGCCAAGAGCGGCGGTACCGATGCGGTCTCGCTGATCAACACGATCAACTCGATCACCTCGGTCAATCTGGACACGTTCTCGCCGGAACCGTCGATCGACGGCAAGGGCAGCCATGGCGGCTATTGCGGACCGGCGGTGAAACCGATCGCTCTCAACATGGTGGCCGAGATCGCCCGCGATCCGGAGACCTACGGCCTGCCAATCTCCGGTATCGGCGGCATCACCACCTGGCGCGATGCGGCAGAATTCCTGGTTCTCGGTGCCGGCAATGTTCAAGTCTGCACCGCAGCCATGACCTACGGCTTCAAGATCGTCCAGGAAATGATCACCGGTCTTTCCAGCTGGATGGATGCCAAGGGCCATCGCAGTCTCGACGACATCTGCGGCCGCGCCGTCCCGAATGTTTCCGACTGGCAGTACCTCAACCTCAATTATGTCGCCAAGGCCCGCATCGACCAGGATGCCTGCATCAAATGCGGCCGCTGTCATATCGCCTGCGAGGATACCTCGCATCAGGCGATCACCCAGTATGTCGACGGCATCAGGCATTTCGAGGTGATGGAAGACGAATGCGTCGGCTGCAATCTCTGCGTCAACGTCTGTCCCGTGCAGGACTGCATCACCATGGTCGGCCTCGAACCCGGCACGCTGGATGAGCGCACCGGCAAGGTCGTCGATGCGAACTACGCCAACTGGACGACCCATCCGAACAACCCGATGGCGCGGCAGGCCGCGGAATAAGGGCTTTTGAATGCAAATCGGCCGCTTCGTTTTAAATCGAGGCGGCCGATTGCCATTGATCGGCGCTGCAAACCTGTTACGGAACGCCCGCTGCAATCGACTGCAGCGCCCCAAGACAGGAGGCCGACCATGTCACGCAAAGCGCGTCACGCTTGACGCGCGGCGCTGTAGTCTCCGGCCGCTATGATGGCATCGAGCGGGATCATTACTTTTAGAAAGCGAAACTGAAGGATGAGCGCAGGCGTCCGGCCTATTCCTGGCGCCTGTGGTCCGCGTTGGACTTCGTCGCGAAACCTTACAAACGCGCTCGGCAATAACGGATTGGACACGAAATTGCGACGATGCGTCCACAAAACGTGCGTTGCCCCTGATCGCGAACTCGTCAATAAGAAGCACGACACTACGTCGCCAGCGGCCGCCAACTCCGGATATCTGATTGAAAATTGCCTCTTCTCGAACGCGCAAAAGGCTGCATCTGCTGACAGGCGCCAGCCTGGGATTGTTCCTGCTGACCCATTTTTCCAATCACGCCCTCGGCCTTGTCTCGGTCGAGGCGATGGAAAGAATGCGCGTTGTCTTCAACCTGATCTGGCGAAGCTGGCCGGGCACGATCCTGCTGTACGGCTCGTTGTTCGTGCATTTTCTGTTGGCGCTTGAAAGCCTGTATCGCCGGCAAACCCTGCGCATGCCGGTTCGGGAAGCGCTGAAGATCATCTTCGGGCTTTCCTTTCCCTTCCTCATCGTCGGCCATGTGGTCAGCACCCGCATCGAATGGATGCTGACAGGCTCTGGTGACGGCTATTACGAAGTGCTGCCGGTCCTCTGGTCGAGCACTTTTGGCGCAACACGGCAATCCCTTGGTCTCATTCTCGCCTGGTCGCATGGCTGCCTCGGCGCCTGGTTCTGGATGCGCGGCCGCAACTGGTATCCACGTTATTTCCTGTTTTTCTATTCCTTCGCACTCCTCGTCCCGCTGCTGGCCCTGCTCGGTTTCGCCGTTGCCGCACGGTCCCTGGAGGGTGGGATGCCGTCCGAAGCATGGTTCATGTCCAACCATGCGCGGCCGGAAATCCTCGGACAAATCCGACTTTCCATCATTGCCGGCCTGTTGACGATGATTAGCGGAACGCTCGTTCTGCGCGCAATCCCGGTGCGGGGAAAGGTGCGGATCACCTATCCCGACCGGGCCATCTCGGTTGCGAAAGGCTTCAGCGTGCTTGAGGCGAGCCGCGCCGCCGGAATTCCGCATATCTCGATCTGCGGCGGCCGCGGCCGCTGCTCGACCTGTCGCGTGCGAGTGACGGAGGGTCTGGATCGGCTGTCGTCGCCAAACGAGGCCGAGAAGGCGACGCTTATGCGTATCCGCGCGCCCGACGATGTCCGCCTCGCCTGCCAACTGCGGCCGAACCACAACCTGTCGATCGCGCCCGTTCTCGGAGCCGACAATATCGGCCTGAAGGCCCAGCCGAGCGAGCAGCAGGCAGCCGGTCGCGAGCGCCGCATCGCGGTCCTCTTCTGCGACCTGCGCGACTTCACCCTGCTTGCCCAGAAGCAATTGCCGTTCGATACCGTCTTCCTGCTGAACCGTTATTTCGAAACCATCGGCGAGGCTGTCGAAGGATCCGGTGGTGTGATCGACAAGTTTATCGGCGACGGCGCTTTGGCGATCTTCGGGCTGAGCAACACCATCGAGGAAGCCTGCGCCCAGGCACTCGCCGCAACGGTGCGCATCGCCAATGGCGTCGAAGTGCTCAACCGCAATTTCATGAGCGAACTCGATAAGCCGCTGCGCATTGCGATGGGCATGCATGCCGGTCCGGCAATCATCGGCCAGATCGGCTACGGCAAGGCCTCGTCGCTGACCGCCGTCGGCGACACCATCAACGCTGCGAGCCGGCTGGAAGGGTTTGCCAAGGAGTATGATGCGCAACTGGCCGTTTCCGCCGACGTCGTGCGCTACGCCGGGCTTACGGTCGACGACCGGGAAAGCTACGACATCTCCATTCGGGGCCGTGCGGGCACGCTCGAAACACTCATTATCCAGAACGCGGCGGAGATCGGAATCATGATGGCTTCCGGGAACCAGAAGGAGACGCAGGCCTGATCGCAGAGCTATTGCAGATGTAGCGACGGGGTTTGCGACAAACTCCCTCTTCTCCCCCGCGGGGAGAAGTGCCGAGCGTATGCGAGGCGATGAGGGGGGCGGCAATTTCGGTGCCAGCCGCCCCCTCATCCGGCCCTGCGGGCCACCTTCTCCCCGTCGGGGAGAAGAGGAAGCCAACGCCGACGGCAGCTACGCGTTCCCGTCCTTGATTTCCAGGCCCTTGACGAACAACTGCTCCAGAAACCGCGCGGCGTCCTCGAATCGTCCCTCGCCTGACCGCTCCTCACCAAGCACGTCGCGCACCTGCACATCGAAATCGGCATAATGCTGCGTTGTGGACCAGATGGCGAAGATCAGGTGGTAGGGATCGCATTTGGCAATCTTGCCGGCCTTCGCCCAGGCCCGGATCACCTCCACCTTCTCATCCACCAGCGTCTTCAACGGCCCTTTCAGTTCGTCCTCGATATGCGGCGCGCCCTGCAGGATCTCGTTGGCAAACAGCCGGCTCTCGCGCGGGAAATCGCGAGCCATTTCCAACTTGCGGCGGATATAGCTGCAAATCTCGGAAACCGGATTTCCCTCGGCGTCGAACTCCCGCAGCGGATCGAGCCAACTGTCGAGAACGCGGTCGATCAGCGCCCGGTGCATCGCTTCCTTGGTGCGGAAATAATAGAGCAGGTTCGGCTTCGACATGCCCGCCACGTCGGCGATCTGATCGATGGTGCTGCCGCGAAAGCCGTGGGTGGCGAACACGTCCAGCGCCGCCTCCAGAATCTGTTCTTCCTTCTCCTCCTGGATGCGGGTTCGCCTTTGTGTTCGGGCTGCCCTCGGAAGTACCATGTTCCCCCCTGTCTTCTCACCAATCGCCGCCTGCGCGCGGCTTGAAAACGCCCGAAAACCGCTTGATTTAAAAATTCGGACGGCACTTCCGTTTTTTCCGTTTTTCGTCTTGAGTGCGGCAACGGAAGTTGTAATGTTTTACCAACCGGTCAAATTATCAGTCAGTTCAAATTCAAACGCAACGGCTGATCGCAGGGCAATCGAAAAAACCAGATGGCCCCGATTCGACCGACGGGAACAAGGGGATGCGCACCACCGCGTGCCGCCCGCAAAACGATGAGGAGAGCGGCCATGGTAGCAGCACCGGGCGAGAACATGCGCGTCAATGCGGACCGTCTTTGGGCGACGCTGATGGACATGGCGAAGATCGGCCCCGGCGTTGCCGGCGGCAACAACCGCCAGACGCTGACGGACGAAGACGGCGAAGGCCGCAAGCTCTTCAAGACCTGGTGCGAAGACGCAGGCCTGACTGTCGGCGTCGACAAGATGGGCACGATGTTTGCCACCCGCCCCGGCACCGATCCCGAGGCGCTGCCGGTCTATGTCGGCTCGCATCTCGACACACAGCCGACCGGCGGCAAGTATGACGGCGTGCTTGGCGTGCTCGGCGCGCTCGAAGTCGTGCGCACCATGAACGATCTCGGCATCAAGACCAAACACCCGATCGTCGTCACCAACTGGACCAATGAGGAAGGCGCGCGTTTTGCCCCCGCCATGCTCGCCTCCGGCGTCTTCGCCGGCGTCCATACCCTCGACTACGCCTATGACCGCAAGGACCCGGACGGCAAGACCTTCGGCGACGAGTTGAAGCGCATCGGCTGGCTGGGTGACGAAGAGGTCGGCGCCCGCAAGATGCACGCCTATTTCGAATATCACATCGAGCAGGGCCCGATCCTCGAGGCGGAAGACAAGACGATCGGCGTCGTCACCCACTGTCAAGGCCTCTGGTGGCTGGAATTCACCCTCACGGGCCGCGAAGCGCACACCGGCTCGACACCGATGAACATGCGTGTCAACGCAGGCCTTGCCATGGCGCGCATCATCGAAATGGTTCAGGGTGTCGCGATGGAAAACCAGCCGGGCGCCGTCGGCGGTGTCGGCCAGGTGTTCTTCTCGCCCAACTCCCGCAACGTCCTGCCCGGCAAGGTGGTCTTCACCGTCGATATCCGCTCGCCGGACAAAGCCAAGCTCGACCGCATGCGCGCCAGGATCGAGGCCGAGGCGCCCGGCATCACCGAGCCGCTCGGCGTCGGCTGTTCCATCGAGGCGATCGGCCATTTCGCGCCGGTCACCTTCGATCCGACGCTTGTGACTGCCGTGCGCACCGCCGCCGAAAAGCTCGGCTACAGCCACATGAACCTCATCTCCGGCGCCGGCCACGACGCCTGCTGGGCCGCCAAGGTCGCGCCCGCCACCATGGTCATGTGCCCCTGCGTCGGTGGCCTCAGCCACAACGAAGCGGAGGACATTTCGAAGGAATGGGCGTCCGCCGGCTGCGACGTGCTGTTCCATGCGGTCGTCGAGACGGCGGGGATTGTGGAGTGAAGCCATGAACATCGCCGCAAACATCGTGAAGGATCGGCAGAGCGACGAGCGGCAACGAAGGATCGATCTCGCTGCCCTGACCGGCGACCCTTGTCACCGAGACGGCGCCGTCGAATCTTTCCCGACGAAGCAGCCGCTTAGCGCGGAGGTCTGAACAGTGGCGAGGAAAGCGATCCCACCTGACACGGATGCAGATCTCGAAACCATGGACCGCGAGGCGCTGCTCGCCACCGCCCGCGCCATGCGCCGCGCGATCCGCATTCATCGGGATGCCTCCGGCCACGAACTCTGTTGGCATCACCCGGATCTCTGGGCGCTGCTGCCGGACCCGCCGGCAAGCAATCAGATCGTGCCGGACTGGCCGCAATTCATGCGCGGCTGCATCCGCTATCGTCAATCATTGGACAATCAGCTTGCCGGTGCGGCGCGCAGCGACAGGGAGTTCGGAAAATGAACGCGTCGCTCGAAATGAACCAGGATTTGACGATCCAGCTGACACTCGCGGAAGCGCTTGTTCTTTCGGATTGTCTCGGTCGCCTTAATACCGAAGAGAAGCTGACACCATTCGTCGATAACGCCGAGCAGATGGCGCTGTTTGCCCTCGATAACGTTCTGGAGGCCCTGAACCCCGTTATCTTCAGCGACCACTACGACAAATATCTTCAGGAAGCCAAGTCGTTCATCACAAGAGGTACAGACGAATGAGCACAGTCATCAAGGGTGGGACGATCGTCACCGCCGACCTCACCTACCAAGCGGACGTCAAGGTCGACGGCGGCAGGATCGTCGAGATCGGGCCGAACCTCTCGGGCGACGAGACGCTGGACGCGACCGGCTGTTATGTCATGCCGGGCGGCATCGATCCGCACACGCATCTCGAAATGCCCTTCATGGGCACCTATTCCTCCGACGATTTCGAAAGCGGCACGCGCGCGGCCCTCTCCGGCGGTACGACCATGGTCGTCGATTTCGCGCTCCCCTCGCCCGGCCAGTCGCTGCTCGAAGCGCTTGTTATGTGGGACAACAAGACCTCGCGGGCCAATTGCGACTTCTCCTTCCACATGGCGATCACCTGGTGGAGCGAGCAGGTCTTCAATGAAATGCAGACCATCGTTCAGGACAAGGGCATCAACACCTTCAAGCATTTCATGGCCTACAAGGGCGCCTTGATGGTCGATGACGACGAGATGTTCCACTCCTTCCAGCGCTGCGCCGAGCTCGGTGCGCTGCCGCTGGTGCATGCCGAAAACGGCGACATCGTCGCGCAGATGCAGGCAAAGCTGCTGGCAGAAGGCAACAACGGCCCGGAAGCGCATGCCTATTCCCGGCCCGCCGCCGTCGAAGGCGAAGCGACCAACCGCGCCATCATCATCGCCGACATGGCCGGCAGCCCGCTCTATGTCGTACATACCTCCTGCGAACAGGCGCATGAAGCGATCCGCCGGGCGCGCCAGAACGGCATGCGCGTCTATGGCGAACCGCTGATCCAGCATCTGACGCTCGACGAGAGCGAATATGCCAATCCCGACTGGGACCATGCCGCCCGCCGGGTGATGTCGCCGCCCTTCCGCAACAAGCAGCATCAGGACAGTCTCTGGGCCGGACTTGCCGCAGGCTCGCTGCAGGTGGTCGCAACCGACCACTGCGCCTTCACCACCGCGCAGAAGCGTTTCGGCGTCGGCGATTTCACCAAGATTCCGAACGGCACCGGTGGGCTTGAAGACCGCATGCCGATGCTCTGGACCCATGGCGTCGCCACCGGTCGTATCACCATGAACGAGTTCGTCGCCGTCACCTCGACCAATATCGCGAAGATCCTCAACATCTATCCGAAAAAGGGCGCGATCCTGGTCGGCTCCGATGCCGACATCGTCGTCTGGGACCCGAAGCGTTCGAAGACGATCTCGGCCGCCAGCCAGCAGTCGTCGATCGACTACAACGTCTTCGAAGGCAAGCAGGTCACCGGCCTGCCGCGCTATACGCTGACCGGCGGCGTGGTTGCGATCGAGGAATCGACGATCAAGACCCGTGAAGGCCAGGGCAAGTTCATCAGCCGTGAACCCTTTACCGCCGTCAACAAGGCGCTTTCTACGTGGAAGGATATCACCGCGCCACGCAAGGTCCAGCGCACCGGCATTCCGGCAAGTGGGGTGTGATGGTGAGCGCCGCAACTCGCATTGCTGTGTTGCTTCTGACCATCGTCGCGGCGGCCGGATCGGCCGTTGCGAGCCAAAATTTCCTCGATGGCGCCTATGGCAACAAGGACGGCTGCGCCTATGCCAAGACCGGCGACTATACCGGCTCCGACGACTTCTTTCTGCTGACCGACGAAGGCATCACGACGGCGGCATCCTATTGCAGCTTCAAAGGCCCGGTGACAAAAAACGGAAAATCCTTTGCCGCCACAGTCTCCTGCAGCGCTGAGGGCGAAACCGGAGAGGCCGACGACAGCGTCGACATTCTGCGCACCGGCAAGGACTACGCCATCGCTTTCAAGGGCGGGACACGCTGGGGGCCTCTGAAGAAATGCAAATGAGCCGCCCTCCATCCAGCGCATCACTCTGTCGCCGGCCGGCGGGCCAAGAGCGGAACGACGGGCCTGCTGACGCAACACGGACATTACTACGGCACCAACGCATCCAGCTCCGGCAACAGAACCACGCTCTCCTGCTCCTTCGGATCTGTCCGCGCGATCACCGCCGAACAGGGCTGGTCCGACAGATTGGCCGGCAGATGCGGAATGCCGGCCGGGATGTAGAACATCTCGCCCGCCCGCACGATGGCGTGATGTTCCAGCCGGTCGCCGTACCAGGTGTGCGCCTCACCCGACAGCACGTAGATCGCCGTTTCGTGGCTTTCGTGCAGATGGGCCTTGGCGCGGCCGCCCGGCGGGATCGTCAGGAGATGCATGCAGATGCCGGTCGAACCGACCGCTTCGGCCGAAATGCCTTCGAAATAGCTGAGCCCCTGCTTGCCGTCATAGGTCTGGCCGGGGCGGACGATCCGGCAGGTCGGTCTTGATGATTGCAACATATCCACATCTCCTGAGCAGCAACATCGCGCGCAGCATACCTCATTCGAAAAATATGAATTACGACTATCGAAGGCAGACAGCCGAATGACGACACAGCACACTCCCAGGCAATGGCATTCAGGACGGAGCGCACCGGATCCAATGACAATCACACCCGCATCCGTCGTCTCGGCCCGCAATCTCGGCCTCACCTTCGAGACCAATGACGGCCCCGTCAACGCGCTGACCGGCGTCAATCTCGACGTCAACAAGGGCGATTTCGTCTCCTTCATCGGCCCTTCCGGCTGCGGCAAGACGACCTTTCTGCGCGTCATCGCCGATCTGGAAAAGCCGACGTCCGGCACGATAACCGTCAACGGCACGACGCCGGAAGACGCCCGCAAGAACCGCTCCTACGGCTACGTCTTCCAGGCCGCCGCACTCTACCCCTGGCGCACCATCGAGAAGAACATTGCCCTGCCGCTCGAAATCATGGGCTACAGTGCCGCCGACCAGAAGGCCCGCATCGAGCGCACGCTGGACCTCGTCAACCTCACCGGTTTCGGCAAGAAGTTCCCTTGGCAGCTTTCCGGCGGCATGCAGCAGCGCGCCTCGATCGCTCGCGCGCTCGCGTTTGATGCCGACCTTTTGTTGATGGACGAACCTTTTGGCGCACTCGACGAAATCGTCCGCGATCATCTGAACGAGCAACTGCTGAAGCTCTGGGACCGCACCAACAAGACCATCTGTTTTGTCACGCACTCCATTCCCGAAGCCGTCTATCTTTCGACCAAGATCGTCGTCATGAGCCCCCGCCCCGGCCGCGTCACCGACGTCATCGAATCCACGCTTCCGAAGGAGCGCCCGCTCGACATCCGCGAAACGCCGGAGTTCCTGGAAATCGCCAGCCGGGTCCGCGAAGGCTTGAGAGCGGGGCACAGCTATGATGAGTAGGATTTCGGCTCTTGCGGCAAAGACCCCTCCCCAACCCCTCCCCACAAGGGGGAGGGGCTCGACCGAGCCAACCTTCCTCTTTCGGCATCCGATGGCCAGCAGGGACGCTGTGACCACGTGCTGGAATACAATGTCGAACCCTCGGAGCTTGCTCTACCAACGGAACTCCGATTTTGGCAAAGCCAGTGCCGCGGGTCTTCCCCTCCCCCTTGTGGGGAGGGTGGTGAGCGAAGCGAACCGGGAGGGGTCTTTCTTGCCGCACTCGAATATCGACCCAAGGACCCGAACCAGGGCAAAGAAACTTCGCACCGAACTGACCAAGGCCGAAGCCGCGATGTGGAACATGCTGCGAGACTTTCGTGGACGTGGCGCGCGTTTCAGGCGGGAAACGCCAATTGGACCGTATATCGCAGATTTCGCCTGGCTATCCGCTCGCATTATCGTCGAAGTTGACGGAGACAGTCACGAAACGCTGGATGGGCGAAGGCATGATATCCGCCGTGACAATTTCCTGAAAAGCCAGGGTTTTACTGTCCTTCGCTTCAACAACGCACAAGTGATCGACGGCCCTGATTTCGTTTTCCTGACGATCGAGCAAGCAATCGCGGGCTCGCTGAAGAAGGAGCCAAGCCAATGAACCCCTCCTTCATGCTCTGGCTCGCCGCCTCCATGGCCATATTCCTCAGCGCCGCAACGGCCTCGCGTTATTATGTCGCCAGCAACAACATCCTCATCCTGTTGTTTTCGCTCGGTCTTTATTGCGTCGGCAATCTGATGATGGTGCGCTTGATGCGCGAAGGCGGGCTGGGACTTGCGATTTCGACATCCGCGATTGCCCAGCTTCTCTTGGTCAATCTCATCGCCTTTGCCATGTTCGGCGAGCGGCTGACGCTTTCGCAGATGGCCGGCGTCGCCCTCGGCGTCGTTTCCATGGCGCTGATGCTGCTGCCGTCGAGCGGGAAGGCTTGAACATGGAGAAGCCCAGCTTTTTCAACGACAGGATCATGCCGGTGGGAACCATCCTGCTTGCCCTCCTGGTCATATGGTATATCGCCGTCATCTTCCTCAATGCGCCGTTCGAACGCGACACGGCTGCCCGCGCCGGAACGCCGATCAGCTTCTCGGAAATCCTGCCGAAGACGATGTTTCAGCAACGGCCGGTGCTTCCCGCCCCGCATCAGGTGATCGCCGAAATCTGGAATACGACATTCTTGATGCCGATCACCTCCAAGCGCAGCCTGGTCTATCATGCCTGGATCACGCTCTCGGCGACACTGCTCGGCTTCGGCATTGGCACCGTGCTCGGCATTCTTCTCGCCGTCGGCATCGTCCACAATCGGGCGATGGACCGCTCGCTGATGCCTTGGGTGATTGCCAGCCAGACCATTCCGATCCTGGCCATCGCGCCGATGATCATCGTCGTGCTGAATGCGGTCGGCATCTCAGGCCTGCTCCCGAAGGCGCTGATCTCGACCTATCTCAGCTTCTTTCCGATCGTCGTCGGCATGGTGAAAGGGCTGCGAAGCCCCGAACAGATCCAGCTCGACCTGATGCATACCTACTACGCGAGTCCGTCCCAGACCTTCTGGAAGCTGCGCTGGCCGGCGTCCATGCCCTATCTGTTCACCTCGCTGAAGGTTGCCATCGCCATTTCGCTCGTCGGCGCGATCGTCGGCGAACTGCCGACAGGTGCCGTATCCGGCCTCGGTGCCCGCCTGCTTGCCGGCTCCTATTACGGCCAGACAGTGCAGATCTGGTCGGCGCTGTTCATGGCGGCGGCTCTGGCCGCCACCCTGGTGATCATCGTCGGTTTTGCCCACACCGCCGTTCTCAAGCGCATGGGGATCAAGCCATGAATTCCGGTCTCCTCATCGGCGCCCTCGCCTTCTGGCTTATTGCCTGGGTCATCAACGAATGGCTCGTTCGCCGGAAGTTTGCAAACCGGAGCGCAGCGCGGGCCGCAAGGCTCGCCGTGCCGCTGATTTTCGGCATCACCATTCTCGTGCTCTGGGAAGGCCTCGTGCGCGGGCTGAACGTACCCTCCGTTCTCCTGCCGCCGCCGTCGATGATCTGGGCGCGGCTGATCACCTCGCTGCCGACGCTCTGGGCCGATTTCCAGCAGACGTTCCTCAAGGCCGTGATCACCGGCTATGCGCTCGGCTGCGGTCTTGGTTTCCTTGTCGCCATCGCCATCGACCGCTCGCCTTTCCTGCAGAAGGGCCTGCTGCCGCTCGGCAATTTCGTCTCCGCCCTTCCCGTCATTGGCGTCGCGCCAATCATGGTCATGTGGTTCGGTTTCGACTGGCAGTCGAAAGTCGCCGTGGTCGTGATCATGACCTTCTTCCCCATGCTGGTGAACACCGTTTCCGGTCTTGCAGCGACAAGTTCGATGGAGAAGGACCTGATGCGCACCTATGCGGCCAGTTGGTTCCAGACACTCGTCAAGTTGCGTCTGCCGGCGGCATGGCCTTTCATCTTCAATGCGCTCAAGATCAATTCCACGCTGGCGCTGATCGGCGCCATCGTCGCCGAATTCTTCGGGACCCCGATCGTCGGCATGGGATTCCGGATTTCCACCGAAGTGGGGCGCATGAATGTCGACATGGTTTGGGCCGAAATCGCCGTTGCGGCGGTGGCTGGCTCCGCCTTTTACGGGGTGGTTGCGCTCATCGAGCGCGCCGTCACGTTCTGGCACCCGTCCGTGCGAAACGCCCGAACGGCCTGAGAAAAAGCCTGTCCGTGGTGGACAGGTGCAATAAAAAGAGGGAACTGACATGAAGACAAGACTTGCATCTCTGCTGCTGGCAGGCGCCTTTTCGCTGTCCGCATTCCAGGCCATGGCCGCCGACAAGGTGGTGCTGCAGCTGAAATGGGTGACCCAGGCGCAATTCGCCGGATACTATGTCGCCAAGGACAAGGGCTTCTATGAAGAGGAAGGCCTCGACGTCGAGATCAAGCCCGGTGGCCCGGATATCGCGCCTCCGCAGGTCATCGCCGGTGGCGGAGCAGACGTCGTCGTCGACTGGATGCCCTCGGCACTTGCAACCCGCGAAAAGGGCGTGGCGCTGGTCAATATCGCCCAGCCGTTCAAGACATCCGGCATGATGCTGACCTGCCTGAAGGAATCCGGCGTTGCGACGCCCGCCGATTTCAAGGGCAAGACGCTCGGCGTCTGGTTCTTCGGCAACGAATATCCGTTCCTCTCCTGGATGAGCCAGCTTGGCCTCAAGACCGATGGCGGCCCGGATGGCGTCACGGTCCTGAAGCAGGGCTTCAACGTCGATCCGCTGATCCAGAAGCAGGCGGCCTGTATCTCCACCATGACCTACAATGAATACTGGCAGGTCATCGACGCCGGCATCAAGCCGGAGGACCTGGTGACGTTCAAGTACGAAGACCAGGGCGTCGCCACGCTGGAAGACGGCCTTTACGTGCTGGAAGACAAGCTCAAGGACCCGGCCTTCAAGGAGAAGATGGTCAAGTTCGTCCGCGCGTCGATGAAGGGCTGGAAATATGCCGAGGCCAATCCGGATGAAGCGGCCGGCATCGTGCTGGAAAACGATGCGACCGGTGCCCAGACGGAAGAGCACCAGAAGCGCATGATGGGCGAGATCGCCAAGCTGACAGCCGGCTCGAACGGCGCGCTCGACGAGGCGGACTACAAGCGCACCGTCGCTTCGCTGATGAAGGGTGGTTCCGATCCGGTCATCACCAAGGAACCGGAAGGCGCCTTCACGCACGAGATCACCGACGCTGCCTTGAAGTAGTCTGATCTTGCTGTTCAATCTAAAGGAGCGCGCGGGCCTGCCCCGCGCGTTTCGCATTTTTTCACCTTAGACGTGCAGAGACGTCCCTGCTACATTTCGACACAAGAAACAACATTGCCTTGCATGAGTGGAACAAATAAAATAATGAGGCACCATTCTTTTTTTGTATCGCCTTGCATAGCCTGAAGCCGCTCACTAAATAGAGCCCCGTGGCATTTTGAGGAGGATGCGGGAGGAATTTTTCGCTTGAAAAGTCCAAGGCGGTATTTCCTTCCCTTTCTGCACGAGACGACGACAAGTCCTTTTCTTGGAATGCGCGCCGTCAGCAAATTGAACTATCCGGAATTTGAGGAAAAGTAAGCCGATGGCCCGTAACAAGACATTCGCATATGGCGTTTCTGCTGCCCTGATGTTGACTTTCCTTTCGAGCACTGCGTTCGCGGAAGAAGCCGCCGCGCCGAAGACCGAGCAGGCCTTGCCTTCGATCGTCGTAACCCAGGTCGAAAACAAGCCGGTCATCGACCGTGTGGTGGCAACGGGTGCGATAAAGGCGGTGGAGGAGACCTATGTCTCTCCGCTGGTCGACGGGCTCTCCATCCGCACCTTGAATGCCGATGTCGGCGACCGGGTCGAAGCCGAAAGCACGCTAGCGACGTTGAACGAGGACATGCTGCTGCTGCAGAAGAGCCAGTATGCGGCAAGCCTTGCCAAGGCCAACGCGGCGCTGGCGCAGTACCAGGCGCAGTTGGCGGAAGCCAAGGCCAATGCCGAAGAAGCCGTCCGGGTGAGCGACCGCTCCAAGAAGCTGTCGGCGGCCGGCTCCATGTCCACCGCCCAGGCCGATCAGGAGCGCGCGGCGGCAACCGTGGCGCTTGCCCGCGTCAATTCGGCCAATCAGCTGGTTTCCGTCGCAGAGGCCGACATCAAGGTGGTTGAGGCACAAATTTCCGACGTCGACCTTCGCCTTGCCCGCACCGAAGTAAAATCGCCGGTCAGCGGCATCGTTTCAGCTCGAAAAGCCAAGATCGGCGCGATTGCAAACGGCACGGGCGACCCGCTGTTCACGATCATCCGCGATGGCGCCGTGGAAATGCAGGCGGATATCACCGAGTCCGACCTCATCAAGCTTGCGATCGGCCAGAAGGCCAAAGTCACGCTGGCGGACGGGAAGAGCCAAATCGATGGCGCCATTCGCCTGATTTCGCCGATGGTCGATGCGCAAACGCGCCTCGGAACCGTCTACATCAGCCTCACGGAGTCCGACAAAGCCCGGGTGGGGATGTATGCCGACGCGCAGATCGTCATCGAGGAAAAGCAGGCCATCGTCCTGCCGCTGACGGCAGTTACAGTCGGACACGATGAAACGACCGTGCGCAAGGTCGAGGACGGCATCGTCCACGTGATGTCGGTCACGACCGGCATCCAGGATGGCGAGTTCATCGAGATCACCACTGGCCTCAAACCCGGCGACAAGGTCGTCGCCAAGGCCGGCGCCTATGTGCGCGACGGCGACAAGATCAATCCGGTGACATCCGCCGCCACGGCGACCAATTGACGGGAACAGCGGAATGAATTTTTCAGCTTGGGCAATTCGCAATCCGATCGCGCCGATCCTCGGCTTCGTGTTGCTGATGTATCTCGGATATCAGTCGTTCAACACGCTGCCGATCACACGTTTCCCCAATATCGACGTGCCGATCGTCTCCATCAGCGTGACGCAGAGCGGCGCCGCGCCGGCCGAGCTCGAAACGCAGGTGACCAAGGAGATCGAGGACGCGGTTGCCGGCATTTCCGGCGTCGACCACATAACCTCGACCATCAGCGACGGCCTGTCCACGACCGCCGTCCAGTTCGAGATGGACGTGCCGACCAACCAGGCGGTGCAGGACGTCAAGGATGCCATCGACCGCATTCGCAGCGATCTTCCCGCCTCCGTCGAGGAGCCGATCGTCGCGAAGATCGATGTCGAGGGACAGGCGATCCAGACCTTTGCCGTCTCCTCCCCTGGCATGACGCTTGAGGAAATCTCCTGGTTCGTCGACGATACCATCAAGCGCGCGCTTCAGGGACAGAACGGCATCGGCCGCATCGACCGCTACGGCGGGGCAGACCGTGAAGTCCGCGTCGAACTCAACGATGCACGCCTGAATTCCTACGGCATCACTGCGTCCGACGTGAACAACCAGCTGCGCAAGATGAACACCGACCTCGGTTCCGGCCGCGGCCAGGTGGGCGGCAGCGAACAGGCGATCCGCACGCTCGGCGACGCACGCTCGGTCGAGGGCCTGGCGAACACCATGATCGCCATGCCGAACGGCCGGTTCGTTCGCCTTTCCGAACTCGGCAAGGTCACCGACACCTATGAGGAGCCGAAATCCTTCTCGCGCTACAACGGCAATCCGGTCGTCACCTTCGCGGTCTTCCGCTCTAAGGGCGCAAGCGAAGTGACCGTTGCCGAAACAGTCGAAAAGACGCTGAAGGACCTGCGGGCGAAAAATCCGGACGTGTCGATCGAACTGGTCAACGATTCCGTCTACTACACCTACGGCAACTACGAGGCGGCGATCCATACGCTGCTCGAAGGCGCGCTGCTGGCGGTGGCTGTCGTCCTCCTGTTCCTGCGCAACTGGCGGGCAACGCTGATTTCGGCGATGGCCTTGCCGCTATCGGCCATCCCGACCTTCTGGGTGATGGAGCTGCTCGGCTTCTCGCTGAACCTGGTGAGCTTCCTCGCCATGACGCTTGCGACCGGTATTCTCGTCGATGACGCGATCGTCGAAATCGAGAACATCGCCCGGCACATCAAGATGGGCAAATCGCCCTACAAGGCGGCGATCGAGGCGGCTGACGAAATCGGCCTTGCGGTCATTGCGACGACCTTTACGATCATCGCGGTGTTCGTGCCGGTCTCGTTCATGCCGGGCATCCCGGGCCAGTACTTCATCCAGTTCGGCCTGACGGTCGCGGTCGCGGTCTTCTTCTCGCTGATGGTCGCGCGGTTGATCACGCCGGTCATGGCCGCCTATCTGATGAAATCGAGCGACGGCGACGGTCATCACGAAGACAAGGACGGCGCGTTGATGCGCGGTTACACATGGCTCGTGACCGTAACCACCAGACGTTGGTACATGCGCTATGCGACGCTTATGGCGGCAATCGCCTTCGTCATCGGGTCCATTTTCCTTCTCATGACGGTTCCCGGCAGCTTCCTGCCGCCGGAGGATGCCTCGCGCATCGTGCTGTCGGTTGAGCTGCCGCCGGACGCCATGCTGGACGACACGGACAAGACGACGACGCAGATCTACGACAAGGTGAAAAATCTCGGCGGCGTGGAAGGCATTTTCGTGCTCGGCGGCGCGTCGCCGAAGGGCGATCTCGAACTGCGCCGTGCGACGATCAGCATCATGCTCGCAAAGCTCGATCATTCCCTGCTCAACAAGGTGGTCAACGATGTTCTCGGCCGCATGCCTCTCATCGGGCAGTACCTACCGAAGCTGCCGCCCGCGGGCCGTATCGTTCCGCAGGCCGAGATCGAAAAGCAGGTCTATGCTGCCGTCCGTTCCATTCCGGATGTCCGCATCCTGAAACTGAACGACCGCGGCGAACGCGATCTGGCGTTCAACCTCCTGTCGAAGAACGACGAGGACCTGAACAAGGCCGTCGGCATGCTTGAAGCCAATCTCCGCCACGAGCCGCTGCTTGCCAATGTCAGCCCGGACGGCGCCTTGCCGCGGCCCGAACTGCAGATCCGCCCCCGCGCCGATCAGATGTCGCGGCTCGGCATCATGACCTCGCAGATCGCCGATGTCGTTCGCGTCGCCACGATCGGTGATATCGATGCGGCACTCACGAAGATTTCGCTCGATGACCGGCAGATTCCGATCCGCGTCCAGGTGGATACGAATTTCCGTACCGACCTTGCGGCCATCCGCAACCTGAAGGTCCAGACGGCGGCGGGTGCGCTGGTGCCGATTTCGAGCGTCGCCGACATCGACTATTCGGAAGGCCCAAGCTCGATCAAGCGCTACGACCGCTACCGCGTCGTGACCATGGGTGCCGACCTGCCGATCGGCGTGGCGCTCAACTCGGCCTCCGATCGTTTCAAGGAGATCGCCAAGGAAACGAAACTGCCGGAGAGCGTGCAGTTCCTCGAAAGCGGTGACGCCGAAGTGCAGGCGGAAATGGAGCAGGGCTTCGGTAACGCCATGCTGCTCGGCCTGATGCTGGTGCTCGTCGTGCTCATCCTGTTGTTCAAGGATGTCATCCAGCCGTTCACGATCCTGTTCTCGCTGCCACTCGCCATCGGCGGTGTCGCGATCGGTCTCATCGTGACGCAGAATGCCATGTCGATGCCCGTGCTGATCGGCATCCTGATGCTGATGGGGATCGTCACCAAGAACGCCATCCTGCTCGTCGATTTCGCCATCGAGATGATGCATCAGGGCATGGAGCGGACCCACGCCATGGTCGAAGCCGGTCGCAAGCGCGCCCGCCCGATCATCATGACCTCGATCGCGATGTCGGCCGGCATGCTGCCGTCGGCACTCGGCGTCGGCGAAGGTGGTTCGTTCCGCGCGCCTATGGCCATCGCGGTGATCGGCGGCATTATCGTCTCGACGGTGATCTCGCTGGTGGTCGTGCCGTCCTTCTTCCTGATCATGGACGATCTGTCCCGCCTGCTCGGTTGGATCTTCGGCCGCATGGTCGGCAGCAAGGAACAGGAGACGGAGCCTCTGGAAAATGTCGCGCTGACGGAAATCGTCGCCGACCAGAGCAAGACCATCAGCCAATTGCGGGAGCGGCTCGACAAGCTGGAGGGCCCGAAGCGCAGCGGCAACGTCATCCACCTCGCCGCGGAATGACGTAACCCAAACAGAAAGGCCGGCCGCATCGTATGCGGCCGGCCTTTTTCGTTGAGGCAACTGACTTCAGAGACCGCCTTCGACGCGCAGAAAATCGACGATCTTGTCGATGCCGTCGCCGCGCTTCATGTCGGAAAATACAAATGGCCGCTCGGCCCGCATGCGATTGGCATCCCGCTCCATCACCTCGAGATCGGCACCGACATAGGGAGCCAGATCCTTCTTGTTGATCACCAGCAGATCGGAACGGGTAATCCCGGGTCCGCCCTTGCGCGGGATTTCCTCGCCTTGGCAGACCGAGATCACATAGATGGTGATGTCGGCGAGATCGGGCGAAAAGGTCGCCGCCAAATTATCGCCACCGGATTCGATGAAGACGACGTCGAGATCGGGAATGCGGCGGTTGAGATCGGCGATTGCCTGCAGGTTGATCGTCGCATCCTCGCGGATCGCCGTGTGCGGGCAGCCACCGGTCTCGACGCCGACGATCCGGTCGGAGGGCAGCGCCTGCATGCGCACCAGCGCCTCGGCATCCTCCTTGGTGTAGATGTCGTTGGTGACGACGGCGACCGAATAGGTCTCGCGCATCGCCTTGCAGAGCTTGTCGGTCAGCGCCGTCTTGCCGGAGCCGACCGGGCCGCCAATGCCGACGCGAAGCGGGCCGTTCGCAGATTTCATCGAAGTCTTCCTTTCTCGAAATTGATGTCGCGGCCGTCAGGAACGGAAGAGCCGCGAATACAAGGTCTCGTGGCGAAGCGCCGATATGTCGGCGACGATTGTAGCAGAGCCGAGGTCGTCCAGCGTGCTTGAGGATGCCCTCGCCGCCGTCTCGGCGGTCGCGGCTTCCAATTCGGCAAGAACGCCGACACCGTGCTTCTGGCCCGTTACCCCGCAGCGGATCGCAACGGAAACCAGGTTCGACGCCGTGGCATGCAGATAGGCCGCCAAAGCCGGCTCCAAGCCGGTGCGATGCGCCCCTGCGACCGCGCCAACGGCGACCGGATAGGCAACGGCACCGACCAGCGTATCGAGCATCGGATGCGGCCAATGCGAAGCCGCAGCAAGGAAAGCCTCTCCCTGCAGCATCGTTTCCATGTGGCGCTCCCGCGAACCTGCCAGGGCTTCCGCCAGTTCGCGCACAGCATCAAGCCTCGGGCGATCGTCACAAGCCCGATAGCTCTCCGCCAGAAGCACGGCGTCGTTCCAGCTCGAGCCATGGCGGATCAGCGCTTCCAGCCATCGCCTCAAGGCGGCAGCATCGGCGATCAGCCCATCGTGGACAGCCTGCTCGAGCCCGCCGGAATAGGAGAATGCGCCCACCGGAAAAGCCGGCGACAGCCATGTCACCAGCCTGAGCAGCGCCCGCGTATCTGCCTGCTCAGTCATGGGCGTGATGATGGCCGCCATGTCCGTGGGAGTGCTCATGGGAATGACCGTGATTGTGCCCAGCAGAACCATGATAAGCGCCGCGCATCGGCTGGAATGGTTCCGTCACCTCAGAGACCGTCGCCCCCAGTCCCTCGAGCATCGCCTTGATCACCGGGTCGCGCAGGATCAGGATCCGATCTTGCCGGATTTCTGCCGGCAGATGGCGGTTGCCGAGATGCCAGGCGAGTTCGATCAGGTGCAGCGGGCCGCGCGGGCGGATGTCGTATAGCGGCTCCTCGATCGCGGCGATGCGGACATAGTCGCCTGTATCCAGCACCAGAAGGTCGCCATCGGCGAGCATCACCGGTTCTTTCAGGTCGAGCATCACCACATCGTCATTGTCGAGGTGCAGCAGTTTGCGGCGCAGGTGCCGCTGGTCATGAGCAAGCGCGATCGTGTGCAGCGGCGTCTTGTCCGCCGGGCCAGGCGACAGAATCTGGGTCGAGCGATAGGGCATTCAGAGAACCTCGAGCTTGTCTGAGTGAACAACCTCGATGCGGCCGTCCGCCACCAGTTCCGCCGTCGCCTTCTGGAAGGCGACGATATGCGGTTCGGCGAAATGCGCCTCCAGCGCTTCGCGGCTCTCCCATTGCTCGACAAACACCAGCGTGTCCGGCTCGCCGGGTTTCTGGTAGAGATCGTAGAAGATGCAGCCTGTCTCCTTGCGCGTCCCCTCGATCAGGGGAGCGGCATCGGAAACAACCTCGGCCCCCTTGCCGGGATGTGTCTTCAGATGGGCGATGACGTAGATCATGTGAACCTCGGAATGCTTTCCGCCACTGTAGTCATAAAAAAATCCGGCGCCAGACCAAAGAGGCCCGGCTCCGGATTCAGATCGTCACGAGGGCTTTAAGCTCAGGCTGCAAGTCTTTCCGACTTCAGAGCTTCCAGGATGTTCTGCGGCGAGGAGACGCCATAGGGATCGCTGTCACAATTGTCCGAATAGCCCTCTTCCTCGAACCACTGCTCGACGGCGCCGTCATTGATGATGGCCGCATAGCGCCAGGAGCGCATGCCGAAACCGAGATTGTCCTTGGCGACCAGCATGCCCATCTTGCGGGTGAACTCGCCGGAACCGTCCGGGATCAGCTTGACGTTTTCGAGGTTCTGCGATTTGCCCCAGGCGTTCATGACGAAGGCGTCGTTGACCGAGATGCAGTAGATCGCATCGATGCCTTGGGCCTTGAATTCATCAGCGAGCTTTTCGAAATCGGGAAGCTGATAGGTCGAGCAGGTCGGCGTGAACGCGCCCGGCAGCGAGAAGAGGATGACGCGCTTGCCGGCGAAATAATCGGCGGACGAAACATCCTGCCAGCGATAGGGATTCGGCCCACCGACGGCCTCGTCGCGAACGCGTGTACGGAAGGTCACGGACGGCACTTTTCTGCCAACGATCATAGCTATCTCCTTGAAAATGAACCTTTCCACGCAGCAGGCCTCGGGAGGAGCCCGGCGCGGAAGCTGAAGTCGCTTTTTACCGCAACCCGTGCTGCGATGCAGCATAGGACAGGCAAGAAAGTCGCCTCGCATGGCTGCCATGCGAGGCGCGCATGACTACCGGCAGCATCGATAGCTTTGGATTTCAGTTGTACAAATCCAGCGACATGGACAGCGATACCGGCAGCGGGTTCCACCAACCCGTCCTGATGCCGGCCTCGCGCAACGCCGCGGCCGTCCAGGTATTGCAACCGACTGCGGCGCTGAACCATCCATTCGCCTCGAAGAAGGCGTCCGTCGGGCCATAGGCCGTGTCCGGCATCGCCGAGATCGATCCGTCTTCCGCTTTGAAACTGGCCTCGATATAGGCCAGAAGCCGCTGATATTCCTCCGAACCGATCTCGAAACTCCTTACGCGATCCGAGGGCTCGATGATCTCCCCGGCGACATCCGCATGAATGACCGACCGGTCAAGCGTCAGCCCCTTGATCAACGGCATGGGCTTCAGGTCCGCCCAGGTCGGCGTTTCGATATAGAAGGCACGGCCGCCCCAGCCGAACACCAGCCAGCGCGCGTTCGAATGTGTGACCGGCATGCCGCTCTCTGCGAGAAACGGAAAACGCGCCAGCGTTTCGGCATCGATCCGGATGGCGATGTCGGTATGGATGGGATTCGACAGAACGAGGATACGGCGTGTCTGGCCGAAAGCTTCGCTGGCTTTTGCAACCGGCCATAAAGGCCGCGGCGTCAACGTTCCCGCGGCCGACGCCAACACCAGCACGACCACCAGAGTAAAGAGCCTTCGTATCGACCGTTTCCAGGCCACTGGCGGATTTCGCTCAGACACTAGAACAGGAAATACCGCTGTGCCATCGGCAGCACCGTTGCCGGTTCGCAGGTCAGAAGCTCGCCGTCGGCGCGAACCTCGTAGGTTTCCGGATCGACCTCGATATGCGGCGTCAGGCTGTTGTGGATCATCGAATGCTTGCCGATGCCATGGCGCGTGTTCTGGACGGCAAGGAGTTCCTTGGCGACACCGAGACGGCCCTTGAGGCCCGCATCGAGCGAGGCCTGGGAAACGAAGGTGACGGAGGAGTTCGTCCGGTTCTTTCCATAGGCGCCGAACATCAGGCGATAATGCACCGGCTGCGGCGTCGGGATCGAGGCGTTGGGATCGCCCATCGGCGCTGCCGCGATCGAGCCGCCGAGCAGAACCATGTCCGGCTTGACGCCGAAGAAGGCCGGGTTCCAGATGACGAGATCGGCGCGCTTGCCGACTTCAATCGAGCCGACCTCGTGGCTGACGCCATGGGCGATCGCCGGGTTGATCGTATATTTGGCGATGTAGCGCTTGACCCGGAAATTGTCGTTCTCGCCGCTCTCCTGCGTGAGCCGGCCGCGCTGGCGCTTCATCTTGTCCGCCGTCTGCCAGGTGCGGATCGCCACCTCGCCGACGCGGCCCATGGCCTGGCTGTCGGACGAGATGATCGAGAAGGCACCGATATCGTGCAAAATGTCTTCCGCCGCGATCGTCTCCTTGCGAATGCGGCTTTCGGCAAAGGCGATGTCTTCCGGGATCGAGGGCGACAGATGGTGGCAGACCATCAGCATGTCGAGATGTTCGGCCAGCGTGTTCTTCGTGTAAGGCCGCGTCGGGTTGGTCGAGGACGGGATGACGTTCGGCTGGCCGCAGATCTTGATGATATCAGGCGCGTGCCCGCCGCCCGCCCCTTCGGTGTGGAAGGCATGGATGGTGCGGCCCTTGATCGCGGCGATCGTGTCTTCCACGAAGCCGCTCTCGTTCAGCGTATCGGTGTGGATCATCACCTGCACGTCATATTCGTCGGCGACCGAGAGGCAGCAGTCGATGGCCGCCGGCGTCGTGCCCCAATCCTCATGCAGCTTCAGCGAACTTGCGCCCGACAGCACCATTTCGACGATGCCGGCCGGCAGCGACGCATTGCCCTTGCCGGCGAGCGCAAGGTTCATCGGGAAGGCGTCAAAACTCTCGATCATCCGCTCGATATGCCAGGCGCCGGTGCAGGTCGTCGCGAGCGTCCCGTGAGCCGGGCCGGAGCCACCGCCGAGCATCGTCGTGATGCCGCTCATCAGTGCCTCTTCGATCTGCTGCGGGCAGATGAAGTGGATGTGGCTGTCCATGCCGCCGGCCGTGACGATCTTGCCTTCGCCGGCGATCGCTTCCGTCGAAGGACCGACGATGATGGTGACGCCCGGCTGCGTGTCCGGATTGCCCGCCTTGCCGATCCCGACGATGCGGCCATTCTTCAGGCCGATATCCGCCTTGACGATGCCGGTATGATCAACGATCAGCGCATTGGTGATGACGGTATCGACCGCGCCCTCGGCGCGCGTCACCTGGCTCTGGCCCATGCCGTCACGGATGACCTTGCCGCCGCCGAACTTCACCTCGTCGCCATAGGTGGTGAAATCCTTCTCCACCTCGATGAAAAGCTCCGTATCGGCCAGCCGAACCTTGTCGCCGGTGGTGGGGCCGAACATATTGGCATAGGCCGCGCGCGACATTTTGTAGGACATGGGTATCAGGCTCCCTGAGCAAAAGCAGATAGATAATTTTGATCGAGGCGCATGAGGCGCCCCCTTGAAATCAACGCGTCGACATAGCGGCGCTCGGACGCGAACGGATGCCACTCCCAGCCGGCATGGCCGAACCCGGCAAGAACGACGCGATCGCCGGGCCGTCGCCAATGCTCCAACACCTCGGCAATGACCATCAGGCCGCTGCTCGGCACGACATAATTACCGGGATCGAAGCCTTTCAGCTCGGCATCAACGCTTTCATGTGTGGAAGCCGGGACAGTATGGAAGCTCCGGTCGGTCGACGCCGCGAATGTGCGGAAACCATCCGTATAATCGTCGCAGAGATCATCGAGATCAGGGTGCCGTCTCTCAATTTCGGGCCGCAACGCCTGAAATTTTTCCGCAGACCGGACGCACCAGAACTCGCGCGCCCTCCGGACGGCCGCATTGGTTTTCCACCGGCCACCACCCAGCATAGCCATAGCCGGGCGTCCGGTGTTGCAGACGGCGACGATGTCGGTTTTCTCACCCCCAGCACTGCAGGAGCGGCAATCGTTGAAGCGGATCACCAGATCGGCCGCATCGATGACGGGCGCCGCCCCGTCCGGGACCGGCCCGTTTCCGACGATCATGATGGTCCGGCTCACCGTCACTTGTCGCCTCTCAGTTTCCGAGGCCTTCGGTCAGGCTCTTCAGTTCCGCGGTGCGCTTCTTCGTCAAGTCCGCAAGGCACCCGGAAACCAGCATCGGCTCCATCGACCCGCCCCGCGCCTCGAAACCGGCGAGCTCGCACTGGCCGTCGCGATAGCCGATCCAGGCGCGCTGCGCCTTCTTCAACGCGTCGACGGCACCGACATAGTTTTGGTCGATCTCGCCCAGTTCCTTGTCGGTCTTCTGCATCGCCGTCATCGTCGTCTTGTAGACGGTGTTCAGCTCCCCGTCGGCCGCTTCGTAGTCCTTGTTGGCGCAAATGTTCAGATCCGACTGGGTCATCGCATTCTCGCAATCGACCTGCGGCTCGCCCTGCGCCTGCGCAAGCGGCGCAAAGGCCATAAAGCCCGTCACGAGCACGCTTGCGGCAGAAAACCGGATCATAGCTTGCCCATGACCTTCTGCTGGAACCCGTAGACTTCGCGCTTGCCGGCAAAGGGGATGAGCGTGACGTTGCGTGTCTGCCCGGGCTCGAAGCGCACGGCAGTGCCGGCGGGAATGTCGAGACGCTTGCCATGCGCCAGCGTCCTGTCGAAGGAAAGACCGGCATTGGTCTCGGCGAAATGGTAGTGGCTGCCGACCTGGATGGGTCGATCACCGGTGTTCGAGACCTCAAGCGTGACAGTCTCCAGGCCGGCATTCAGCTCGATCTCGCCGCTGGCGGCAATGATTTCACCGGGGATCATGATCTGTCTCTCCTGTTCAGGCTGCCTTGACCGGCTCGCAGCCGTCCGGCTTCAAAACGCGTTCGGTGGATGCCGGGAACTTGCCCAGTTTGGCGGCAGGGCGAACAGGACGCCGCACGAGCTCGCCTGTGCAGTTCGGGCACTGCCCGTCCAGAACCTCGGATGCGCACTGCGCGCAGAAGGTGCATTCGAAACTGCAGATCATCGCTTCGCGGCTGCCCGGCGGCAGATCCTTGTCGCAGCATTCGCAGTTGGGTCTCAGTTGCAGCATCGCCTGCTCCTTCAGCGAATGGGTTCGTGGACGGTGACGAGCTTGGTACCATCCGGAAACGTCGCCTCGATCTGGATGTCGTGGATCATCTCGGGGATCCCTTCCATCACCTGCTCCCGCGTGATGACATGAGCACCGGCCTCCATCAGGTCCGCGACGGAGCGGCCGTCGCGCGCGCCTTCGACGACATAGTCGGTGATCAGCGCGATCGCCTCGGGGTGATTGAGCTTCACGCCGCGTTCCAGGCGCCTGCGGGCAACCATCGCCGCCATCGAAATCAGCAGTTTGTCTTTTTCGCGAGGAGTGAGATTCATGCGCGGCCACCAAGCTTGCGTGTCGATTACAGGTTCCAGACTTTCGGCACAGAGGCGCCCTTGCGCAAGTGCGAAATGACCGGGATGAGGATTTTTCTGAGCGCGAAGCCGTCGGCGGCGACGAGGCGGGCAATCAGCTTGTCCTGTCCGGCAACGTGATAGTGGCTGATCCCGCCGTTTGCATCGCCGATCAAAGCACGCAGTTTCTCCACCTGCTGCTCGCAGTCCATGCCGCTGTAGAAGAGCGTGGCAAAAGCCACTTTCCCGCCGAGCGTGGCGGTCTCCTGCGTCAGCGCGGCGATATCGTCGTTCAGGCGCAGATTTTCGGCATGCAGCAGAATTCCACCCTTGCGGATACGCCAGCAGTCCTGAAACAGGCCCGTCCGCATCATCTCACCCATGGCCTTGCGGCCCAAGAGGATGGCCTCGACGGCCAGGAACGCGCCACCCTCGGCGATTTCGACGTCGAGACGGCGCGACAGAGAGGCGCGGTCGAACAGGATCGTCTCCTGCGGCAGCCAATGCACCGTTGCGCCGGCCCCCACAGAGATCTTCGCCTTCACCGCAGCGGTTCCGGCACTCGCCTTGTAGATCTTCTCGCAAGCCTGCGTCGTCAGGGTGAGATGCGTGCCCTCCCCGGCCGAAAATTCCCACTCCATATGGTCGCCGCCGGTCAGCCCGCCGGAACTGTTGATCAGCACCGCTTCCATCGTAGCGTCGAACGTATCCGGCAGACGGATCTTGGCGCAGCCTTCCTGGTAGAATTCGGCAAGCCGCGTGCGCCCGGCAAATGGCTTTGCCGTGAGCCGTCCCTTGCCCCACGCTCTTTGGGGAGCGATTGCCGCCGCTTCAGCCATAAAGTCCGCCGTTAAACTGTCAGGTGGCGGCGTGCTTCCGGCGTGTCCAGCGTCTCTGCCGGCCCCTCATGCACGATCTCGCCCCGATCCATGATATAGACATGGTCTGCAAGCTCGCGGCAGAAGTCAAGATATTGTTCCACAAGCAGAATTGCCATCCCCGTGGAATCGCGCAGATACCGGATCGCCCGGCCGATATCCTTGATGATCGACGGCTGGATGCCCTCGGTCGGCTCATCGAGCACGAGGATCTTCGGCCGCGTCACCAGCGCACGGCCGATCGCGAGCTGCTGCTGCTGGCCACCGGAAAGGTCGCCGCCGCGGCGGCCGAGCATCGAGCGCAGGATCGGGAAGAGGTTGAAAATATCCTCCGGAATGAACCGGTCCTTGCGCGCCACCGGCGCATAGCCCGATTCCAGGTTCTCCTTGACCGTCAGCAGCGGAAAGATTTCGCGGCCCTGCGGCACGAAGCCGATGCCGTGCCTGGCCCGGTTATAGGGTGCCATGCCGTTCAGCGTGGTGTCGTTGAAGGTGATGGTGCCGGCACTTGCCGCCTGCTGGCCTGTGATGGCGCGCAGGAGACTGGTCTTGCCGACGCCGTTGCGGCCGAGCACGCAGGTGATCTTGCCCATGGGAGCGGTGATGGAGACGCCGCGCAACGCTTGCGCTGCGCCGTAATGCAGATTGATGTTATCGACCGTCAGCATCGTGTTTTACCTCATTTCCTCACTGCCCCTCACCCTAGCCCTCTCCCCGCAAACGGGGAGAGGGGACGACGGAGCTCGCCGCTTGCCTTCTCCCCGTTCACGGGGAGAAGGTGGCCGACAGGCCGGATGAGGGGCAATGCAAAAGCTACCGCCCCAGATAGTTCTCGATCACTTTCGGATCGTTGCTGACGAAATCGATCGAGCCTTCGGCCAGCACCGAGCCCTCCGCCAGGCACGTGACCTTCACGCCGAGATCGCGGATGAAGCCCATGTCGTGCTCGACCACGACGACCGAGCGGGTCTTGGCGATTTCCTTGAGCAGGATGGCGGTTTCAGCCGTTTCGGCGTCGGTCATCCCGGCCACCGGTTCGTCGACCAGAAGCAGCTTCGGCTCCTGCGCCAGCAGCATGCCGATCTCGAGCCACTGCTTCTGGCCATGCGAGAGATTGGCGGCGAGATCGTCCTTGCGCGCCGTCATGCGCACCGTTTCGAGTATCTCCTCGATGCGAGCCTTGTCCGCAGCCGTCAGGCGGTAGAACAGCGTTGCGAAAACGCCGCGCTTCCGGTTGAGCGCCAGTTCGATATTGTCCCAGACCGTGTGGCTTTCGAACACCGTCGGCTTCTGGAACTTGCGGCCGATGCCGAGCTGGGCGATGTCGGCCTCATCCTTCTTGGTCAGGTCGATATCGCCGTTGAAGAAAACCTGGCCCGTGTCCGGCCGGGTCTTGCCGGTGATGATGTCCATCATCGTCGTCTTGCCGGCACCATTCGGGCCGATGATGGCCCGCAATTCGCCCGGCTCGACGACGAAGGAGAGCGAGTTCAGCGCCTTGAAACCGTCGAAGGAAACCGAGACGCCGTCGAGATAGAGAAGGCTGCGGGAGGTCTTTGCATCCATCGGTCTTACTCCGCAGCCTGAGGTTCGAGTGAGGCAAGCCGGCTTTCGGTCTCGGCTGCCGCCTTGTCCCGATAGGCCTGCTCGACAGCGTCGGCTTGTCTCTGTTCCTTGCGAGATGCGACGAACTGTTGGACCGTACCGACGACGCCCTTGGGCAGGAACAAGGTTGTCGCGACGAACAGGGCACCGAGCGCAAACAGCCAGAATTCCGGGAAGGCGGCGGTGAAGATGCTCTTGCCGAAATTGACGAGGACGGCGCCGATGATCGGCCCGATCAACGTGCCGCGCCCGCCGACGGCCGTCCAGATGACCACTTCGATCGAGTTTGCCGGCGCGAATTCACCGGGGTTGATGATGCCGACCTGCGGCACGTAGAGCGCGCCGGCGATCCCGGCCATCATCGCCGAAACGGTGAAGATGAAGAGCTTCATGTTCTCCACCCGGTAGCCGAGGAAACGCGTGCGGCTTTCCGCATCACGCACGCCGACCAGCACCTTGCCGTATTTGGAACGGACGATGGCGGAGCTCAGGATCAGCGCCAAGGCGAGAGCAATGGCGGTTGCCGCAAAGAGCGTCGCCCGGGTGCCGCCGGCCTGGACGTTGAAGCCGAGGATATCCTTGAAATCCGTAAGGCCGTTGTTGCCGCCGAACCCCATCTCGTTGCGGAAGAAGGCGAGCAGCAGCGCATAGGTCATCGCCTGGGTGATGATCGACAGATAGACGCCGGTGACGCGCGAGCGGAAGGCGAACCAGCCGAACACGAAAGCCAGCAAACCGGGCACCAGCAGCACCATCAACGCGGCGAAGGCGAAATGGTTGAAGCCGGACCAGTACCACGGCAGCTCGCTCCAGTTCAGGAACACCATGAAATCGGGCAGCAGCGGATTGGCATAGACGCCGCGATCGCCGATCTGGCGCATGAGATACATGCCCATGGCATAACCGCCGAGCGCGAAGAATGCGCCGTGGCCGAGCGAAAGGATGCCGCAATAGCCCCAGACGAGATCGAGCGCGAGCGCAAGCAGGGCGTAGCAGAGGTACTTGCCGAGAAGAGGGACCAGATGACCCGGGACATGGAAGAAGCTGCCTTCCGGGATCAGAAGGTTGGCAAGCGGCACGAGAGCTGCCGCCAGAAGGATAAGCGCCACGGCCCAGAGGATCTTCTTCTCGTGCCGGCTGAACAGCATTTGCGTGATCATTGTTCGATCGCCCTTCCCTTGAGCGCGAACAGGCCGCGTGGCCGCCGCTGGATGAAGAGAATGATGAAGATGAGGATGAGGATCTTACCCAGCACCGCGCCGGCATAGGGTTCGAGGAACTTGTTGGCGATGCCGAGCGTCAAGGCGCCGACCAGCGTGCCCCAGAGATTGCCGACGCCACCGAAGACAACGACCATGAAGCTGTCGATGATGTAGTTCTGGCCGAGATTGGGCGAGACGTTGTCGATCTGGCTGAGCGCGACGCCGGCCATGCCGGCAATACCCGAACCGAGACCGAAAGTCAGCGCGTCGACCCAAGGCGTACGGATACCCATGGACGACGCCATGCGGCGGTTCTGCGTCACGGCGCGCATCTGCAACCCGAACTTGGAGCGCTTGAGAAGCAGGAGCAGCGCGATAAAGACGCCGAGCGAAAAGACGATGATCCACATGCGGTTGTAGGTAATAGCCAGGCCGCCGACATCGAAGGCGCCCGACATCCAGCTCGGATTGTCGACTTGACGATTGGTCGGCCCGAAGATGGTGCGGATCGCCTGCTGCAGGATCAGCGAAATGCCCCAGGTGGCAAGCAGGGTTTCCAGCGGCCGGCCGTAAAGCCAGCGGATGACGCTGCGCTCGATGCCGATGCCGACCAAGCCCGTGAACAGGAACGCCGCGGGGACCGCAAAGGCGAGCGAATAATCACTCATCTCGGGCGCGACGGCATGAAGCGTCTGCTGCACCACATAGGTCGTGTAGGCGCCGAGCATGACCATTTCGCCGTGCGCCATGTTGATGATGCCCATGACGCCGAAGGTGATGGCAAGGCCGATGGCAGCGAGAAGCAGAACGGAGCCGAGCGACAGGCCGTACCAGACGTTCTGCGCCACATCCCATATGGCGAGACTGGTCTCGATCGACGCGATGTTCTGCTCGATCGCCGGCTTCAGGTCTTCCTGTGCATTCTCCAGGGCCGCAGTCAGGATCGTCAGCGCATCGCGATTTCCGCGCGCCGCGATCGTGCCGATGGCGGCCTTCTTGTCCTCGGCGCTGGCGTCGGTCTTGAGCAGGATTACGGCCCGTGCCGCTTCCATGGTCGCCTTGACCTCGGCGTCCTTCTCCTCAGCCAAAGCGGCGTTCAAAAGATCGAGATTATTGGGGTCGGCGTCCTTGAGCAGGTCCTGCGAAGCGGCCAGACGGGCGGCCCGATCGGGGCTCAGCAGCGTCAGCTGGCTCAGCGCTGCGCCGATTGCACCGCGCAGACCGTTATTGAGTCTGATCTTGGCAAGATTGCCGGGGGCATCGGCCACCGGCGCACCGGTCAGCACGTCGACATAGGCTCCATCCGTCGGCGCAGCGAGGTACACGGAGCCACCGGTCTTCGGCGCGTAAAGCTTGCCGTCGCTGAGGTTTTGCAGGATTTCGGCAACCTTGGCGTCGCCCGAAGCCGCAAGCGCCTTGACGGCCTCGATCTTCTGCGGAAAGCCGCCGGTGCCAAGCGCATCGACCAATGGCCGAATATCTTCCTGCGCACGCAGACCGGTTGCAAGGCAACTGACCAGCAGGCAGAGAGCAACAAGGAAGGTCTGGATGGCGCGATACATGAGCTCTTCGTGTTCCGTTGGCTGGCGCCGCGCATTTGGAAAAACCGCTTCATGCCGGCGCCGCTGCTTAAAGTTTCCGCAATGCGCTCGTCCGACGATCAGATCGGACAGGACCGGCATCCGGAACCGTACCCCACCCCTACACCATGCAGAAAACATGCCAGACATGGGGCAAAGGAATGAAAGTCCTCCGTCCAGATGGGAGATCAGGACGGAGGGTATTTCGTGGCAAATCAAAAGGTCACAGAATGATTTGGGGGAAACGCCAGGTTATGCCGTTTCCGGATTATGTTGGCCTTGATGAAATCAGGAGCCCTTGCCACCGCACTTGCCGGTTGCAACGTTGAAGTTGCCGCAGGACATCGGCTTGCGCCAATCGGAGATCAGATCTTTCGAGTCGGGCAGGTAGTCGGACCATTCGTCACCGACGACCGCCGGGGTCTGCTGGACGATTTCGAACTGGCCGTCTTCCTGGATTTCACCGATCAGCACCGGCTTGGTGATGTGGTGGTTCGGCATGACGGTGGAATAACCGCCCGAAAGGTTCGGAACGCTGGTGCCGATGATCGTGTCGAGAACCGCATCGGTGTCGGTCGTGCCGGCAGCTTCGACGGCCTTCACCCAGGCGTTGAAGCCGATATAGGCGGCTTCCATCGGATCGTTGGTCACGCGCTTGTCGTTCTTGGTAAAGGCGTGCCACTGCTTGATGAATTCGGCGTTGACCGGAGCATCGACGGACTGGAAGTAGTTCCAGGCAGCCAGATGGCCGACCAGCGGCTTGGTGTCGAGACCGGCAAGTTCTTCTTCGCCGACCGAGAAGGCGACGACCGGGATGTCGGTGGCCTTGATGCCCTTGTTGCCGAGTTCCTTGTAGAAGGGGACGTTGGCATCACCATTGATGGTCGAGACGACGGCGGTCTTCTTGCCGGCCGAGCCGAATTCCTTGATCTTCGCCACTTCCGTCTGCCAGTCGGAGAAGCCGAACGGCGTGTAGTTGATCAGGATGTCTTCCTTCGGGATACCCTTGGCGATCAGATAGGCTTCGAGGATCTTGTTGGTCGTGCGCGGATAGACATAGTCGGTGCCTTCAAGCACGAAACGCTCGACGCCTTCCGTATTCATCAGGTAGTCGACCGCCGGGATTGCCTGCTGGTTCGGAGCCGCACCCGTATAGAAGATGTTGCGCGAGGATTCCTCGCCTTCGTACTGGACCGGATAGAAGAGCAGCGAATTCAGCTCTTCGAAGACCGGCAGAACGGATTTGCGCGACGACGAGGTCCAGCAACCGAAGACGGCCGCGACCTTGTTGACGGAGATCAGCTCGCGCGCCTTTTCGGCAAACAGCGGCCAGTCGGACGCCGGATCGACGACGACGGCTTCGAGCTTCTTGCCGAGAAGACCGCCCTTCTTGTTCTGCTCCTCGATGAGCATCAGCATGGCGTCCTTGAGCGTCGTCTCGGAAATAGCCATGGTGCCGGAGAGCGAATGCAGCACGCCGACCTTGATCGTGTCTTCGGCGGCATGGACGCTGGAGAATGCGGTGGTGGCAAGCGCACCGGCCAGGAACGCGCTCATGACGTGAGTTTTGATTTTCATTGTGAACCCCTCTCGTTCTTTGACGACGGCTCGTGGGAGACCTTTACCGTTCGTAAAGGGACTATCCGCCGGGGGCTGAGAAACCTGTATACGTCAATTGACGTAGACCCGGGGGCGAAGTGTGCAATGCAGCACCTTTAAGGATCACGATCTTCTGTGCTACGACTTTTGTTGCGGCCGCGAAGACAGCAAGGGGAACCGACACCGCCGATGACAGCCCGCCAGCGCATCATACCGGTCCGGCGCGAATATAACCGCTGGGTCGCCAACCAGACGCTGGAAGACTACGCGCTGCGTTTCACCGCCAAGAGCGCCCGGCAATTCTCCTCGCAGCGCATCTCGCAGACGGCGATCGGGGCGATTTCCTTCCTGGCGCTGGAGGCGATCGGCGGTGCGATCACGCTGTCCTACGGCACCACCAACGCCGTCATCGCCATTCTCGCTGCCAGCATCCTCATGCTTGCCGTCGGTCTGCCGATCAGCCGCTATGCCATCCGCCATGGCGTCGACATCGATCTCCTCACGCGCGGCGCGGGCTTCGGCTATATCGGCTCGACCATCACCTCGCTGATCTATGCGAGCTTCACCTTCATGCTCTTTGCCATCGAGGCCTCGATCATGTCGGCGGCGCTCGAACTGGCGCTCGGCATCCCCGTCTGGATCGGCTATATCATCAGCGCCGTCATGGTGATCCCGCTCGTAACGCATGGCGTGCGTCTGATCAGCAAGTTCCAGCTGCTGACCCAGCCTTTCTGGATCATCCTCAATATCCTGCCCTTCATCTTCATTGCGCTGGCCGACTGGAGCAAGTTTGATCTCTGGCTCGCCTTTGCGGGCGCCCACAAGGAAGCCGGCGCTCCGGGCTCGCTCGCGCCATTTTCACTTGCCGAATTCGGCGCGGCGTCGGCCGTCATCCTCGCCTTGATGGCGCAGATCGGCGAGCAGGTGGATTTCCTGCGCTTCCTGCCGCCGGAGGGCCAGCAAAGGCTGCATCATCGCATTGCGGTTTTCCTCGCCGGCTCCGGCTGGGTGATCCTCGGTGCGCCGAAACTGCTGGCGGGCTCGTTCCTCGTCGTGCTCTGCCTCAGCGCCGGTGTGCCGATCGAGGATGCGGCCGACCCGGCGCACATGTACATGACCGCCTTCGGCTACATGATCCCGTGGCATAATGCGGCCCTGCTGCTGATGGCCGCCTTCGTGGTCGTGTCGCAGCTGAAGATCAACGTGATGAACGCCTATGCCGGATCGCTCGCCTGGTCGAACTTCTTCTCGCGCCTGACCCACAGCCATCCCGGCCGCGTCGTCTGGCTGATGTTCAACGTGGCGATCGCCCTGCTGTTGATGGAACTCGGCATCTACAAGCTGCTGGAGGAAACGCTCGGCATCTTCTCGATCATCGCCATGTCCTGGCTCTGCACCATCTCGGCCGATCTCTTCGTCAACAAGCCGCTGGGTCTGGCGCCGCCAAACATCGAGTTCAAGCGCGCCCATCTCTATGACATCAATCCGGTCGGTGTAGGGGCCATGACGCTGTCGGCCTTGATCGCGCTGACTGCGCATTTCGGTCTGTTCGGCGCGATGGCATCGTCGTTGGCTCCCTATATCGCACTGATCACCGCCTTCATCGCCTCTCCCGCCATCGCCTGGGCGACAAAGGGCAAATATTATCTCGCCCGCAAGCCGCGCCAGAGCTGGAAAAAGCTGTCCACCGTCACCTGCTCGATCTGTGAACATCCGTTCGAACCCGAGGACATGGCCTGGTGCCCGGCCTATTCGGCACCGATCTGTTCGCTCTGCTGCTCGCTCGACAGCCGCTGCCACGACATGTGCAAACCGCATGCGAGCTTCAACTATCAGACGGCGGTCGTTGCCAAGACACTGCTGCCGCAGAAGGTGACGGAAACGCTTTCCACCCGGCTCGGCCGCTACGGGATCGCAGTTGTGCTCTCTGTCGCCGGCATCGGCATCATCCTGGCGATGATCGCGCACCAGACCGGCAGCGCATCGCCTGAGACCGCGTCGGTGATCAACCGGACGATCGGCATTGTCTTCTTCGTCTTCGCCGTCGTCACCGGCATCGTCTGCTGGTTCTACGTTCTGGCGCATGACAGCCGGCTCGTGGCGGAGGAGGAATCTTCGCGCCAGAACACCTTGCTGCTGAAGGAAATCGCCGCCCACAAGAAGACCGACGCCGCCCTGCAATACGCCAAGGAAACGGCTGAAGCCGCCAACCGTGCAAAGAGCCGCTATGTCGTCGGCCTCAGCCACGAACTCAGGACGCCGCTCAACGCCGTGCTCGGCTATGCCCAGATCCTCGAGCGCGACGAGACCATCCCGGCACCGCGTCAATCGGCGATCAAGGTGATCAAGCGCAGTGCCGACCACTTGTCGGGCCTGATCGACGGGCTGCTCGATATTTCCAAGATCGAGGCCGGCCGCCTGCAGGTCTATTCCAATGAGATCAACATCCAGGATTTCCTCGACCAGATCGTCGACATGTTCCGCCCGCAGGCGCAGGCCAAAGGCCTGGTCTTCGCGCATGAGCGGGCAAGCACCCTGCCGCAATATGTCCGCACCGACGAGAAGCGGCTGCGCCAGATCCTCGTCAACCTGCTCTCAAATGCCATCAAGTTCACCGACACGGGCACGATCCGCTTCGATGTCGCCTATCGCAGCCAGGTCGCGACCTTCACCGTTTCCGATACCGGCCGCGGCATTTCGCAAGCCGACCTGCCGCGCATTTTCGAGCCTTTCCAGCGGGGCGAGGCCGAGCATGTCCGGCCGATGCCGGGCCTTGGGCTGGGGCTCACCATCACCCGGCTCCTGACCCAGACGCTCGGCGGCGAGATCGTCGTCGACAGCGAGCGCGACAAGGGTTCGACCTTCCGGGTCCGCCTGATGCTCTCGGCAATCAACCGGCCGACCGCCTCCCTGCCCTCGGTGCGCAAGATCGCCGGCTACGCCGGACCGCGCCGAACGATCGTCGTCGTCGACGACAACGAGGATCACCGCGACCTGATGCGCGAGGTGCTGATGCCGCTCGATTTCGTCGTCCTGACGGCCGCTGGCGGAACGGAATGCCTGACGCTGATCGAGGGCATCGAACCCGATCTCTTCCTGATCGACATCTCGATGCCCGGCATGATCGGCTGGCAGCTGGTCACCCGCCTGCGCGAGCACGGACAAACCGCACCGATCATCATGCTGTCCGCCAATATCGGCGACAGCAGCGAGGCAGATAGCCATATCGGCCACAACGACACCCTTGCCAAGCCTTTCGATATCCGCCAGTTGCACGACAAGCTGGCTGTCCATCTGGCGTTCAAATGGGAGTACAGCGATACGGCTGCTCCTCCGCCGAAGCCGAAGGTCAACGCTGAGGTCAAGACGCCCGGTGTTGCCCATGTCGAGGAACTGATCCGGCTGGGTGAAATCGGTTATGTCCGCGGCATCGAGGCAAAGCTCGCCGATCTCGCACGTCTGGAGGAAAATCAGCCCTTCACCGAAGCGGTGAAGACCTATGTTCAGGCTTTCGACCTTGCCGGCTATGCGGATTTCCTCCAGAGCATAAACAAACCAGGGAGAGCCGCCGGTGAATGAAGCAGTCCATCCACGCGATATCGTGCTCATCGTGGATGATTCTCCGGAAACGCTGGGCTTCCTCACCGATGCGCTCGAACAATCCGGCTTCTCGGTACTGATCGCCACGTCGGGCAAGGCTGCGATCAATGTCGTCGATCGCATCACGCCGGATATCATCCTGATGGATGCGGTCATGCCAGGCATGGACGGTTTCGACACGTGCCGCAGCCTCAAGGCCAACCCCGGCATCGCTCAGGTGCCGGTGATCTTCATGACCGGACTGACGGAAACCGAACATATCGTCCGCGCACTGGAATCCGGCGGGGTCGACTATCTTTCCAAGCCCATCAACATCGACGAACTGCGCGCCCGCATCCGCGTGCATCTTGCCAATGCGCGCTCGGCGCAAAGCGCGCGCATGGCGCTGGATGCGGCCGGGCGGCACCTGCTGGCCGTGCGTGGGAGCGGTAGCATCCAATGGTCGACGCCGCAGGCGACGCGGCTGGTCAATGCCGCAACGGGCCGCGATGATGGGCTGGAAACGCTCGCCGATCATATCCGCACCTGGCTGGAGGAGCGCGAAAAACACGGCGTCTCCAAGGAGCCGCTGATCATCCACCAGCATGGGAAACCTGTCTTGCAGCTTGCCTATCTTGGCGCCATCGGCGGCGACGAATTCCTCTTCCGCCTCACCGGCGTCAGCCAGACCAGCGACGACGACATTCTCCGACAGAATTTTTCGCTGACGGTGCGCGAGGCCCAGGTGCTGCTCTGGATCGCCAAGGGCAAATCGAACCGCGACATCGGCGAAATCCTGGGCTTGAGCGCCCGCACGGTCAACAAGCACCTGGAACAGATCTACGTGAAGCTCGGCGTCGAAAACCGTGCGTCTGCCGCCGTCAAGGCGGCGAATGCCTTGCGCGAGGTCTAGAGCATGATGCCGAAAAGTGTCAGTGGTTTTCGGACGACATCATGCTCTACTTCTTTGATTCTAGAGCGGATTCAGATTCTAGGTCGATTCGACCTAAAATCATCCGGCTCTGGCCGCCTTCAATAGGAATGCGGTGGGACGAAGAGACAGATGGTTCGGCTTGTTTGCTCGCCGGCGACCGAGCACCAATGGTATTCGCCATCCGGCGAGGACCGCACGCGTCTATCCGCATAGGGCACGACCTCACCGGTGAGATTGATGACATAGCCTTGCGGCCTCTCGCTGATCGCCTTGGTGGCGACCGGCCGGCAATCCTGATTGGAGCAGCAGGAAAACGGATAGCTCCAGCCGGACGGCGCATCATGCGCCTTGGCCACCGCAGGCCATAAGCCAGCCGCAATCAGCGGTGGTATCAGCCAGGCGAGATAGCATCTTCTTTCCTGAAGGACGAGGATCGCAACCGAAACATGTCCATTGGTGATGGGGCGGTAGGCTACCTTTGAGAAGCGCATGAAGAACTCCTAGTTTGGGACCACTCATGTTCCCGCCGTCGAAGCGTTTCTTCCCGCATACCGGCTGACGTCGGCAAGCTCCACCGACGCCGACATCAGCATGATCCCTTCAGGGTTCCTGCCTCCGTTCCTGGACATGGCGCCATCGCTACAACCTTTTAGCGACTCGCCCGCCTGCCTTATATTTAAGCATTATCTGCCGATTTGGCCGGGTCGGCAATCGGCGGCCATCGACAAACACTCCACGTTGCAATATCGCAACATTCTAATATTTAGTATTTGAAAGTCAGGGGCTTACCCGACGCGATCCGGAAGCTGCCGGCCTTCGAAGAACGCCGTGTCGCACTCGACGACTTTCATGCCGATCGCCGTGCGTGTCTCTTCCGTCGCGCAGATCGGGGCGCACAATGGCGCGCCCCGAGCATTTCCGATCAGCTCTTCAGGAAGGCGAGCATGTCGTCGTTCAACTGCTGCTTATGCGTATCGGTGATGCCATGCGGCCCGCCAGCATAGACCTTCAGCGTGGCATGCGGCACCAGCGTCTTGGAGGCGCGGGCTGCAGCGTCGATTGGCACGATCTGGTCGTCGTCGCCATGGACGATCAGCGTCGGCACGTCGAACTTCTTCAGGTCCTCGGTGAAGTCGGTTTCGGAAAACGCCTTGATCGAGTCATAGGTGTTCTTGTGGCCGGCCATCATGCCCTGCAGCCAGAACGATTCGATCATGCCCTGCGAAGGCTTGGCACCGGGGCGGTTGAAGCCGAAGAACGGGCCTGACGCGATATCCTTGAGAGTTGCGACCGGTCGGCGATCGACGCGGCACGGATGCCATCGAAGACCTCGATCGGCAGGCCACCGGGATTGGCAGCTGTCTTCAGCATCAGCGGCGGCACGGCGGCGATCAGACCGGCCTTGGCAACGCGGCTCGTGCCATGGCGGCCGATATAGCGGCTGATCTCGCCACCGCCCGTGGAGAAGCCGAACAGCGAGACGTTCTTCAAGTCCAGGACCTCGATCAGGTCGGCCAGGTCATCGGCATAGTGATCCATGTCGTTGCCGTCCCAGGGCTGGGAAGACCGGCCGTGGCCGCGCCGGTCATGTGTGATGACGCGGAAGCCATTGTTGGCAAGATGCAGCGCCTGGGCTTCCCAGCTGTCGGAAGACAGCGGCCAGCCGTGGCTGAGGATAACGACGGGACCGTCCTTCGGACCCCAGTCCTTGTAGTAGATCTCGACGCCGTCGCGGGTGAGGATGGTATTGACGCTGCGCTTTACCGGCGACTGATCTGTCGATGTGGGTGCAGCCTGATCCTCGGCTTCCGCACGCGCACCAGTCAGAGCGCCTGATACGGCGGCGATCCCTGCTCCACCGACACCGGCAAGCAGGATGTTGCGACGGGAAAAATTGTGTTCGTTGGTGCTGTTGGACATGACGTTCTCCTTTTCAAGGCCACTGGCGGCGCAGAGTTTATTGGTTGGCGATTTAATCGTGCACGATATGAATGTTTGAAGCTCGAACTATGACCAGGTGGTCCAACGTGGATTTCATTGTGCACCATTAAATCGTGAACGATATTTATCCGTCGGCTTTTTGAATGTCAATGCCTTGCGATTAAATCGCGAACGATTTATTTTGTGCGCATTAAAATAGGACGGACGCAATGGATCAAACATCGGGCGATAAAATGGATACTGTGAAACTCGACGACTTCCTCTGTTTCGCCATCTATTCCGCCAACCACGCCCTCAACCGCGTCTACAAGCCGCTTCTGGACGCGATCGGGCTTACCTATACGCAGTACATCGCAATGATCACGCTCTGGGAGCAGGATGACCGGACGGTCGGGAGCCTGGGCGAAAAGCTGTTTTTGGAATCGAGCACACTGACGCCGGTGCTGAAACGTCTGGAAGCCTTGGGGCTTATCGCCCGGACACGCGACAAGACGGACGAGCGGCAGGTGCGGGTGCAACTGACGGCAATGGGGTGCGCCCTTCAGGATAAGGCAAAAGCCATTCCGCCCTGCATTCTCGAGGCAAGTGGCCTGGAAATGGGCGAACTGGCGCGGCTCAAGAAAGAAATCGCAATGCTGAGATCATCGCTGCTGCGATAGCCCACGTCGCGAGCATGACCGCAAATGCAAAAAGGCCCGGCGATGCCGGGCCTTTCGCGATCCAGATGGACCAATAGGTATGCCCGGAACGACTATTCGTTCTGGAAGTAGGTGTACTTGCCGTCGTCACCCTTCTTCCAGGTGTACATGACGTAGTCCGGACGGGTGATGTCGCCCTTTTCGTCATAGCTCAATTCGCCGATGGCGGTCTTGAACGGACCTTTGCCCTTGATGTTTTCAGCAACTGCCTGCGCGTCGTTGCCGCCGGTCGTCTTGGCTGCTTCCGCGATGACCTGCAGAGCGGCATAGGAGTACAGCGTGTAGGCTTCCGGCTCGAAACCGGCAGCGCGGAACTTTTCAACCAGTTCCTTTGCAGCCGGGTTCTTGCGCGGATCCGGAGCAAACGTCATCAGCGTGCCGTCAACAGCGTCGCCAGCGATCGAAGCAAGTTCGTTCGAAACGATACCGTCGCCGGACATGAACGTGGCCTTCAGGCCCTGGTCAGCCATCTGGCGCATGATGAGGCCGGCTTCGGTGTGCAGGCCGCCCCAGTAAACCACCGTTACACCGGCTTCCTTCATCTTGGCGATGAGCGCCGAGAAGTCCTTGTCGCCAGTCGTGATACCTTCGTAAATGACTTCCTTCACACCGGCTTCATTCATGGCAGCCTTGGTCAGGTCAGCAAGACCCTGGCCGTAAGGCGTCTTGTCGTGAACGACGGCAACTTTGCCATCCTTGAAGTTCGCAGCGATGTAGGCGCCGGCAACAGCACCCTGCTGATCGTCGCGACCGCAGGTACGGAAGGTGTTCCACAGGCCGCGCTCGGTGAAGACCGGGTTCGTAGCCGACGGGGTGATTTCCAGGATGCCGTTCTCCGCGTAGACTTCGGAAGCCGGGATCGAAACGCCAGAGTTGAAATGGCCGACCACGAACTTGACGCCGTCAGCCACGAACTTGTTGGCGACGGAAACGCCCTGCTTCGGATCGGAAACGTCGTCGCCGAGGACGATCTTGATCTGCTCACCATTGATGCCACCGGCAGCATTGATGTCAGCCGCGGCCTGTTCAGCACCCTTCTGGAGCTGCGCGCCGAAAGCTGCGTTCGGTCCCGTCAGCGGGCCAGCAACACCAACCAGCAGGTCGGCCCATGCAGTGCCGCTGAAAGCGACCATTGCAGTCAGCGCAACAGCCGACAAAAGTGACTTCTTCATCTTGTTACTCCCAAAAAATTTGAGCGGGTGTCGTTTAAACCGGTCACGATACCCACCATAATCGCGCCGGTATTCTTGTATCCGCAGGCAGCGCACCCGGCGCCACCACGGGCTTCCCTCTGTTATTTCGACTTCCACGAGAAAGGCGAGGCCTTCTCATAGAGCCAGTAGTAATTGTTGGTCATCTGCTTCGTGCGGTAGTAGCGATAGCCAGCCGTAGCAAACAACAAAAGGACGACGGTGTCCACGATATAGTACTGCAAAGTCAACATGCTGCCGTTGAAAAGCGCATGATGGATAAAGCGGATCGCCACACCCAGAAGCAGGGTGTAGATAACCAATGTCGAGTATTTGCTCCAGCCCTCGGCGGCGCTCTTTCCCGTGCGCCAGGCCGTCCATCCGCCCATCACCACGGTGACAAGCGCAAATTGCAGAATGGTCGGTTCTTCGTAGAGAATGCCTTGCATTCCATTTCTCCCTTCAAAGCGCTACGGGTCTCAAGCCGCGCAAAACGCTCCAACGTACCGAAATCACACCCGCCGGCTGCATCGTAGCACCGCCGGCAGGCATGGCATCAATGGTGGCCGCCCTCGAGATAGGCGGCACGCACTTCCGGATTGGCCAGCAATTCCTTGCCGCTGCCGCTCATGGTCACCTTGCCGTTGACCATGACATAGCCGCGATGGGAGAGCTTCAAGGCGGCAAAGGCGTTCTGCTCGACGAGGAAGACGGTCAGGCCCTCCTGTTCGTTGAGCTTCTTGATCGCTTCGAAGATGCCCTTGACGATGAGCGGTGCCAGGCCGAGCGACGGCTCATCCAGCAGCAAAAGCTTCGGGCGGGCCATCAGCGCGCGGCCAATCGACAGCATCTGCTGCTCACCGCCGGAAAGCGTACCACCGCGTTGTGCCTGGCGCTCCTTGAGCCGCGGGAAAAGCGTGAAGATCTTTTCCACGTCCTCGTTGAAATGCTTCATGTTGTCGAGGCTCGCGCCCATCTGAAGATTTTCGAAGACGGTCATGCGCGGAAAGATCCGCCGGCCTTCCGGCGACTGGGCAACGCGCAACCGGGCAATTTCGTGCGTCGGCATGCGGGTAATGTCCTGGCCATCGAAGGTGACCGAACCGGTCTTCGCCTGCGGGCTACCGCAAATGGTCATCATCAGCGTCGACTTGCCGGCGCCGTTGGCACCGATCATGCAGACGATTTCGCCGCGCTTGACCTCGACATCAACGCCGGCGAGCGCGCGAATATTGCCGTAATAGGTTTCAACACCTTTTACATTCAGGAGAGTATCACTCATCAGTGCGTATCTCCCGGCGCGATTTCCTCGATCTGTTCGATCACTTCTTCGACCTCAACATCTTCAACACCGAGATAGGCCGCAATAACCTTCGGATCGTGCTTCACAAACTCCGGGTTTCCGTCGGAAATCTTCTGGCCGTATTCCAGCACCACGACGTGGTCGGAGATTTCCATGACCACCGACATGTCGTGCTCGATCAAGAGGATCGATGTGTCCGTGTCCTTGCGGATGCTGCGCAAGAGCTCGTTGAGGGCGAGCGATTCACGCGGATTGAGACCAGCAGCTGGCTCGTCGAGGCAAAGGAATTCCGGACCCGTGCACATGGCGCGAGCGATTTCCAGGCGACGCTGCGCGCCGTATGGCAGGTCGCCGGCGGGATCGTCGGCGCGGTCGGTCAGGTTTGCCTTGTCGAGCCAGTATTTCGCACGCTCGATCGATTCTCCGACCGCGGCCTTGTAGGTCGGGAAGCCGAGCAGACCGAGGATGGTGTAGCCCGAAGCCAGCATCAGCTTATTGTGCTGGGCGACCAACAGGTTTTCCAGAACCGTCAGGCCCGAGAAAAGCCGGATATTCTGGAACGTGCGTGCAACCTTGGCGTCGCGGTTGACCTCGTAATCCGACATGCGCTCGAGAAGGTATTCCTTCCCGGCCTTCTGCCGCATCGTGATCATGCCCATCGTCGGCTTGTAGAAGCCGGTGATGCAGTTGAACACCGTCGTCTTGCCGGCCCCGTTCGGGCCGATGAGCGCGGTGATATCACCGCGATAGGCTTCGAACGAGAGGTCGTTGATGGCCATCAGGCCGCCGAAACGCATCGACAGGTGGTCGACTTTGAGGATTGGATCTTTCGTCATTGTGTCTGTCTCGAGGGCCATCAGCCGTGCCCTTCCTTGGTAAAGCTGCCGGAGACACTCTTGCGCTCACGCAGGAATGCCGTGGGTTCGCGCGAGCCGACGAAGCCGCGAGGCTTCCAGACCATGACGACGATCATTGCCAGACCGAAGATCAGCATGCGGTAGAGTTCCGGGGTGAAGTCCGGGCCGAAGATCTGCTTCAGGAAGTTCATTTCGCGCAGCAGTTCGGTGCCGCCGATCATCACGGTCGCGGCGACGGCGATGCCGACCAGCGAGCCCATGCCGCCGAGAACCACGATGGCAAGAATGATCGCCGATTCCAGGAAGACGAAGGATTCCGGCGAGACGAACCCCTGGCGGACGGCAAAGAACGAACCTGCAATCCCCCCGAACATCGCGCCGGTGGCGAATGCCGTCAGCTTGGTCGTCACCGTGTTGATACCAAGCGAACGGCAGGCAATTTCGTCCTCACGCAGCGCTTCCCAGGCCCGGCCGATCGGCATGCGTCGCAGGCGGATCGTGACGAACGCAGCCAGCATGCAGAGTGCCAGGGCGAGATAGAACAGGAAGATCTTGTAATAGGCCGAGGACATCGGCAGGCCGAACACCTTGGCGAAGTTGTTCGCGGCGCTGACGTCGAAGGACCAGATGCCGAAGACGCTTGCCTTGGCGATGCCGGAGATACCGAACGTGCCCTTCGTGACTTCCGTCCAGTTGATCAGCACCAGCCGGATGATTTCCCCGAAGGCGAGCGTCACGATTGCTAGATAGTCACCCTTGAGGCGCAGCACCGGGAACCCGAGGACCGTGCCCCACGCCGCCGCCAGAATACCGGCCATCGGCAGGAGAAGCCAGAAGGACAGGCCGAAATAGGACGACAGCAGCGCGTAGGAATAAGCGCCGACCGCATAGAAGGCGACGTAACCGAGATCGAGAAGACCGGCGAGGCCCACGACGATGTTCAATCCCCACGCCAGCATCACATAGATCAGAATCTGGATGCCGAAGTTATCGACCCATTTCAGCGAGCCCTGAAAGCCGAACAACCCCACCATGACCGGCGGATAGACGATCAGGGCGAGAACGGCGAGCAGAGTGAAATTGCGCGTAACGAAGCCCGCTTCCCGCTCGACCGCGGGAGCTGCAGCCTTTGCTGCCTTGCGCGCCTCGAACCAGGGGCGAATGTAGGCGACCGTCAGGAAACGGCCGACGACAGCAATGGCGACGAAGATCGCCAGAAGACCCCAGCGCTGAACAAGAATAAGCTCGTTCAAGATGTTCTGGTCGGTTTTCAGTCCGACGAACAGCACGAACAGGCCAAGGGCGACGAGACCGGCATAGAAGGCCTCGCGCAGAGCCCGCGCCATCAGATTGGTGCTGACGGCCTCATTGGTTTGCGAAATGTTTGCCATGAAATTATACCTTCTCGACTTCCGGCCGACCCAGAATACCAGACGGCTTGAAAATCAGCACGATGGCGAGGATCGAGAATGTCGCGACATCCTTGTAGTCGATGGTGAAATAAGCAGACCAGAGCGATTCGATCAGGCCGATCATGAGGCCACCCAACACGGCGCCCGGAAGAGAGCCGATGCCGCCGAGAACGGCCGCCGTGAACGCCTTGACGCCCGGTGTGAACCCATCGGTAAAGACGATCACACCGTAATACATCAGGTACATGGTACCGGCGACGGCCGCCAAAGCTGCACCCATGACGAAGGTGATCGAGATCGTCTTGTCGACGTCGATGCCGAGCAGCGCCGCCATCTTGCGGTCCTGTTCGGTCGCCCGCTGCGCACGGCCAAGCGGCGTGTGATTGACGATGTACCAGAAGATCGTCAGTAGAATCGCGGTCACCAGCACGATGATGATCTGCTTCAGCGAAATGGCTATGCCGAAAACGTCGTAAACGGACGACACCAGCGGCGGCACCGGCTTGTTGCGCGGACCTTGCGTCACCTGAATGAAGTTCGACAGCGCAATCGACATGCCGATCGCGGTGATCAGCGGTGCGAGCCTAAACGAACCGCGCAGCGGACGGTAAGCCATCTTCTCGATGACCCAATTCCACAGGCCCGTCATCAGCATCGCGATGAGAATCATGATGAACAGGGCAAGGGCGATCGGAACGCCACCGAACAATCCCAGGAGGATCAGGTAGACAATCAGAGCCGCAAAACCGCCCAGCATGAAGATATCGCCGTGGGCGAAATTGACCATGCCGATGATGCCGTAAACCATTGTGTAGCCAATGGCGACCAAACCGTAAATCGAGCCAAGCGTCAGCCCGTTGACGAGCTGCTGGACAAAATACTCCATCTATATCCCCCGGGCCTGATCCTAGTAGGTCAGACCTCTTGTTTTAGAAGCTCTTACCGAGCCTTTTTCGATAGGGGATTCCATAATGCTTTCGAACAAAAAGTGAAGCGTAAAATGACGGCTTGCTGAAATTCTTTCCCAGTTTAGTGATATTGACGCTTTTAGGGCCAAAAAAACAAAAAAATAGCAGTCGTATGCTTGTTTTTAGGCAGCAAACCGTGAATCTTACGGCAAGAGCCCCTCCTCGCGCCTCCCAGTCAGCGCGATGGCCAGTCGTATCGGCAAGATCGCAGGTGCGATCCGCGGGCATCGAAGGCTGCACCTTCAGGCGAACGGGCAGCATCTCGCCAACGAACGGTTTCAGCCGGAGAAATCGGCGGAGAGATCGAACTCCCGCCCCATCAGTCTCAGGTCGTCAAACAGCGATTCGGCAAGACTGCGCATGACGATCAGTTCGAATTCGTTCTCGCCGGTTCGCGCCAGATTGACGTTGACATGTCCGCACAGAAGATTCGACGCGGCGCCCAATCCAAAAACGGAAGGATGCAGATCGATCGCCACGCCCTTGGCAAGGATGCGGCGCACGTTCGGACCCGACAGCCGCAGAACGATGCGGCCGTCGCTCTGGTCAAGGACATAGGCGGTCTCCGCAAGCACAAGCGCAAGGCTGCGCTGGAGGCCCTCCGGCGTTTCCGATTGCGACACCACCAGCCACTCTCCCGGCCCGACGCATCGCAAGGATGGCTCGCTCATGGTGGCCAGCACTGCCGCGACGGCAGTGTCCTCGCCATCAGCGGCCATGACCGTCACGATCGCCTGCCTGCGAGGGACCTCCAGGTGATCGACGGCCCGAATGCCGGGCTCCAGCGGAATGCGGCCTTCCAAAGGGTGGCGAGAAATGTAGGTCTTGGTCATGTCCGCATCCACCTCACACCTTCAGCCGCGTATTGCCGGGATCGACGAAGACCGGATGACAGATCTCCGCCACCGTGTCGCCGCCGCTAAGCTTGTCCCAGACGACGACACGTTCGCCATAGCGTTCGCGGCCGGATTTGAGGAAGGCGAGCGCGATGTCATGACCGAGAGTCGGCGAGTAACAGGCGGAACTGACATAGCCCTGGTCGTTCAAGGTTGATGCCTTGGCGCCCTCGCGCAGCAGATGCGCACCGGCGCGGATATGCTGGTCCGTCTCGACGGGTTTCAACCCGACCATCTGCATGCGATCTGCCGCCGTCAGTCCGTAGCGCGTCGAAAGCCGCTTGCCGATGAAATCGGTTTTTTGCGCCGATACCATACGTCCGAAACCGGCATCATCCGGCGTCACGCGGCCGTCGAATTCGGCATGGGTGACATGACCTTTCTCGATGCGCAGCACGTTCAAGGCCTCAAGCCCATAGGCGCAGATGCCATGCCCCCTGCCCTCTTCCATAATCGCGTCGGCGACGGCTTCACCCAAACCTGCGGGCACCGCAAGCTCGTAGGCCAATTCGCCGGAAAAGGAGATGCGGAACAGCCGCGCGTTAAGCCCGCCTTTCAGCGTCACAACGGCTGCAGAAAGGAACGGAAAGGCCGCGTCGGAGACATCATCCTCGACCAGTGCCTGGAGGACAAGGCGGGATTTCGGCCCGGCAATCGCCATCTGCGCCCACTGATCGGTCGAGGAGCAAAAGCGAACCTTGAGCTCCGGCCAAACCACCTGCGCGCAGTATTCCAGATGGGACATGACGCCGCCGGCGAGCGCCGTGGTGGTGGTCATGACGAAGTGCTGGGGCGAAAGCCGGCTGGTGGTGCCATCGTCATAGGCGATTCCGTCCTCGCGCAGCATCAGCCCGTAGCGCGCCTTGCCAACCGGCAGTTTGAGGAATGGATTGCAATAGAGCCGGTTGAGGAACTCGGCGGCGTCCGGCCCGAAAATCTCGATCTTGCCGAGCGTCGAGACATCGCAGAGCCCGACATGCTGGCGGACGTTCACAACCTCGCGGTCGGTGCTGTCCCGCCACGTCTTTTCGCCGTGTCGGGCAAAAAAGGCCGGCCGATACCACAGGCCGGAATCGACGAAGGCCGCACCGTTCTTTTCTGCCCAGCCATACAGAGGCGACTTGCGCACCGGCGCGGCATGCTCGTCGCGCGATGTACCGGCGAGGGCACCGAATGCGACCGGCGTATAGAAGGGACGGAAGGTGGTGGTTCCCACGTCGGCGGGGCTGATACCCTGCATGCCCGCCAAAAGGCCAGTGGCGTTGATAGCCGACAGCTTGCCCTGATCCGTTGCCATGCCGGTGGTGGTGTAGCGCTTGGCATGTTCGACATGGCCGAAACCTTCCCGCAGAGCCAGGCCGAGATCCTTGACATGAACGTCATTCTGGAAGTCGACAAAGGCCTTCGCCTTGGCGCCTGGGGAGTACCACAGTGCCGTGAAGGAAGGATCGACTTCTTCTCCCACCGCCGGCAACGGATTGCTAGCGGTTGAAAAGCCGAGATCAGCCGCGATCCTTGCAGCCCGTTCCGCGCCGTCCTCGAGACAGCCGCCAAGGCTGTATCGGCCAGCAGCAGAGCCGGCAACGACCAGCCCGCTGCCAAGGTCAGGCGCAAGAAACGTACTCAGTTCCGGCGACCAGACAGCTTTCGCGCCGCGCTGGCAGGCGAGATGGATGACCGGGTTCCAGCCGCCGGACATGCCGATCGCGTCACAGGCGATCGTTTCCTCGAAACCCGCGCGTTCGACGACGAGGCCGCAGACGCGCTGGCGTCCGCGCGTATCGATGACCGACGCGGAGGGAATAACGCGCACACCCGCGGGTGCCGCGTCGAGCGGCGCGTCGCGGCTGTCGATGATGGCCGCCACCTCGATCTCATGAGCAGCAAGATCACTGGCTGTCCCGTACCCCGCACTGCCATTGGTGAAGATCGCCACCGACCTGCCCGCCGCAACGCCGAACCGGTTGGCATAGGTGCGCATGGCGCCTGCCATCATCACGCCCGGCCGATCGTTGCCGCCAAACACCAGCGGCCGTTCCTCGGCACCCGTCGCCAAGAGCGCACGCTTGGCGACAATGCGCCAGAGCCGCTCCACCGGCAGCTTCGCCTGCGGCGCGACCACATGCTTCTGCACCCGCTCCACCGCACCGAAGACATTGTCGTCATACCAGCCAAAGACGGTGGTGCGCGGCATGATCGTGACATGCGGCAATGCGCGAAGCTCGGCAAGGCATGCCTCGGCGAAATCCATCGCAGGGCGGTGATCGATGCGTGTCGTCTCGGCCAACAACGAACCGCCAAGGCGGAAATCTTCGTCCGCCAGAATGACCCGCAGCCCGGCGCGGCCGGCAGTCAACGCCGCCATCAGGCCCGTCGGTCCGGCGCCGACAACGAGCAGGTCGCAATGCGCCCAGCACTTCTCGTAGCTATGCGGATCGTGCTCCAGCACGGTCCGACCGAGACCTGCGGCGCGGCGAATGAGGGGCTCGTAGACCTTCTCCCAGAAGGCAGCCGGCCACATGAAGGTCTTGTAGTAGAAACCCGCCGACAGGAAAGGCGACAGAAGACCGTTGAGGGCGCCGATGTCATGTTTCAGCGACGGCCAGCGATTCTGGCTGCGGGCATCGAGCCCTGCGTAAAGCTCGGCGACCGTTGCCTTCGTATTCGGGTCGGTGGCTGCCCCCTCGCCGATCGTAACCAGCGCATTCGGCTCGGAAGGCCCAGCCGTGACGATGCCGCGCGGCCGGTGATACTTGAAGCTGCGGCCGACCAGGAGCTGATCATTGGCAAGCAGGGCCGAGGCCAGCGTATCGCCTGGATGTCCCTTCATGGCGCGACCGTCGAACTTGAAGCTCAACGTGCTGCTGCGGTCGATGACACCACCGGATGCAAGTCGATAGGCGGTCATCGGCCACCCTCCCGCGCCACGGCTGCGCCATCCGTCACCGAAAAGACGTCATGGGTAAACGTATCGCGCTCGACGACGAGCCCTCGCCGACAGCCTGCGACATGTTGCCAGTGCTCCCGATGGCGACCGTGCGGATTGGAACGGATATGAACGTATTCGTGCCAGGCTTCATCAGAGGCTTCGGGGGCCGGACGCACCACCGATGCGTCACCGCGGATCGAAAATTCTTGGCTGGGCCGGACGCCGCAGTGCGGGCAATGAATAAGGCTTGCCATTCAGGGTCTCAATGCAGATTGGGTTGCGGGCCAGCGCCGCGTTCATCGATGGCATAGCCGCGCGCGAAACGATCGAGGCGCAGAAAACGGGCGACGGGATGGGTCTCGTCCTTGGCGATCAGATGCGCAAAACACCAGCCCGAGGCTGGCGTCGCCTTGAAGCCGCCGTAACACCAGCCGCCGTTCAGGTACAGATTGCCGATGGGCGTATGGCTGATGATCGGCGAGCCGTCCATGCTCATATCCATGACGCCACCCCAGGAGCGCAGCACGCGCACACGCGACAGCCCGGGGATCATCGACACCCCCTCTTCCATCACATGTTCCACCGTCGCCAGATTGCCGCGCTGGGCATAGGAATTGTAGCCGTCGATCTCGCCGCCGAAGACCAGGCCACCCTTGTCGGACTGAGAGATGTAGAAATGCCCGGCACCATAGGTGATGACGTGATCGATGACCGGCTTCAGCCCTTCGGTGACGAAGGCCTGCAGTACATGGCTTTCGATCGGCAGCTTCAGGTCCGCCATCTGGCCGACGCGCGACGTATTGCCCGCCGCCGCCAAGCCCATCTTGCCGCAGCCGATGAAGCCCTTCGACGTCTCGACGCCCGTCACTGCGCCGTTCTCGCGGCGGATGCCGGTGACTTCGCAATTCTGGATGAGATCGACGCCGAGGCGATCGGCGGCGCGCGCGTAACCCCAGGCGACAGCGTCATGGCGCGCCGTGCCGCCGCGCTTCTGCAACAGCCCGCCCAGGATCGGGAAGCGCGCATGGTCGAAATTGAGGAAAGGGAGCATCTTCTTCAGCGCGGCTCGGTCGAGCAGCTCGGCCGCAACCCCCTCCATCCACATGGCATTTCCGCGGCGGATATAGGCGTCGCGCTGACTGTTGTTGTGGTAGAGATTGATGACGCCGCGTTGCGAAAGCATGGCGTTGTAGTTGAGATCCTGCTCCAGGCCCTCCCAGAGCTTCATCGAAAATTCGTAGAATGGCTCGTTTCCGGGCAGCATGTAGTTGGAGCGCACGATCGTCGTGTTGCGGCCGACATTGCCCGAACCGAGATAGCCCTTTTCCAGAACCGCGATGTTCTTGAGGCCGAATTCCTTGGCGAGATAGTAGGCCGTCGCCAGTCCGTGGCCACCGCCGCCGACGATGATGACGTCATAGAATGGTTTCGGCTCCGGCTGGCGCCAGGCCGGCTTCCAGTCGAGGTTGCCCGAAAGCGCGTTCTTGACGATCGAGAATGCCGAATAGCGCATGCCAGTCCCATTTCCCCCATCATGCTGCAGCGCCACATTTGCACAGGCCGCGACCAGTGCAAAGACCGCTTCGGCCCGCGCCCTGCTGTCGAAGCTCTAGCCGAAGCGAACCCGCGATACAGTGCCAAATCCGGCACAGTCGGAAAAATTTGACGAACAAATCTTGAAAAGACCGGTAAGGAACGTGGATGTATACTCGTCATTCCGGGAAACATCGTTCACGGCTTCCGGAGAAAATTCATCAAGGGCGCAGGAAGCAAATGCTGGACATACTGGAAGAAGCGGCCGTGGCAGCGGGGAAAGCAATCCTCGACGTCTACCATGCCGGCCCGGATGTCAGCTACAAGGCCGACGCCTCCCCCGTCACCGATGCTGACGAGAGCGCGGAAAAGATCATCCTCGATCGGCTGGCAGCGGCTTTTCCGGACATCCCTGTCGTCGCCGAGGAAGCCGTCTCGGCCGGGTACGTTCCCGATATCGAGGGCAAGTCCTTCTTTCTCGTCGACCCGCTTGACGGCACCAAGGAATTCGTCGGCCGCAACGACGACTTTACCGTCAATATCGCCCTGATCGAAAAGGGCGAGCCCGTCGTCGGCGTCGTCTACGCGCCGGCGCTCGGCATCCTCTACGCCGCCAGCCGCAACAAGGCGAAAAAGGCCGTCGTCTCGGGCCAACGCGAAATCGGCCCTCCGACGATCATCGGCTGCCGCAGCCGCGGCGACCGTCTGGTCGCGCTGGCCAGCCGATCACACAACAGCCAGGAAACCATCGCCTATCTCGCCGCACACGGCATCACCGATTACGAGTCCATCGGCTCGTCGCTGAAATTCTGTCTTCTCGCCGAGGGCCTGGCCGACATCTATCCGCGCCTCAGCCGGACGATGGAATGGGACACCGCCGCCGGCGACGCCGTTTTGCGGGCGGCCGGCGGCGAGACAGTCACCATGGACGGCAATCCCCTGTTCTACGGAAAGCGCAATCAGGCCTTCGACGTGGACTTCGCTAACCCGCATTTCGTATCGCGGGGCAAGAACTGACCCGATTTTTCGGAAGGCGCTGATTGCGCACCTTCGTCGCTGTCAGGCGGCAGCGGGAACAGTCCGGCGAAATTCCCCTTTGCGGACAACGCAACGTTGGCGCATACGTCCCCGCTTTCCCGTGAACAGATACCCTTCTCCTGACGACAAAGGAGAACCGCCCGATGAGCGAGACCACCGCCAATCTCGAACTGCCCTATATTCTGCCCTCCCAGGCGCAGAAGCACGTCTCCCACAATGAGGCGCTGCAGCGGCTCGACGCCGTCACCCAGCTGACGGTGACCGCCTCTTTGGCAACCCCGCCTTCCGATCCAGAGGAAGGAACCTGCTACAACGTGGCTTCATCGCCGACCGGAGCATGGGCCGGCAAAAATGGAAACCTGGCCTTCCGCCAGGACGGCGACTGGATCTTCATCAGCCCGAAAGAGGGCTGGCGCGGCTGGTTCCTGGCCGAGGACAAATTGAAGATCCACGACGGCACCGCCTGGGTCACCTATGACGCCATCGGAACACCGTCGTTTGTTGGCATCAACACCGCCGCCGACAGCACCAACAGGCTTGCCGTGTCGGCCGCGGCGACCCTGCTGACCCATGACGGGAATGGCCACCAGGTAAAGGTGAACAAGGCGGCAGCCGGCGATACGGCGAGCCTGTTGTTCCAGAGCGGCTGGTCCGGCCGGGCGGAAATGGGGCTTGCCGGCTCGGATGAGTTCGCCGTCAAGGTCAGCCCCGATGGCACAAGCTGGACCTCCGCGCTCAATATTACCGGCCAGGGCCAGGTGCGCATGCCGCGACGGCCGCTGGTGCGCGCCACCCGCGGCGGCGGCGTGCTGACGCCGGCATCCGGCTCGCAGACCGGGTTCTCTAACCTCAGCGTCAACCAGGGCGGCTTCACCCTGGGCGCCACCGTCGCCGGCGGCGGCAGCCGACTGATCGTCCCCGTGGCAGCCCCTTACCTCGTCTGCCTCGGCGTCGAAGCCAATCCCGCCGGAGCCTTTTCCGTGGCCGTCAAAGTCAATGGGACCACGACGATCGCCAGCATCAACGACAACGACGCGGTCTCCGCATCCTATGGCAATTGCGCGATCGGAATGGCGCTTCTGAATGCCGGAGACTGGCTGGTGTTGGAACACAACGGAACCACGCCGATCGATTTCGGCTATGACAAGACGGAGCTGACGGTGGTGATGCTGTAAGGCGTCCTGACCGGCCCACCCTTGGCTGTAGCATGACTGTGCGGACACCCATCTCCTCCGTCATCCTCGCCGTGCAGGGATGACGGAGACGCATGCAGGCCAATGCGCCCTCGCCCCTCCGTGGGCGCTTGCCTAAACCGGCACCGCCTCGCCGGAAGCCGGTGCTTCCGTGCCCGCGGCTGTCGCCTCGTCCTCCTTCTCCGGCGGCCTGATACGGAACCAGGCGAGGTAAAGCGCCGGCAGGAAGAGCAGCGTCAGCACCGTGCCGACGATGATGCCGCCCATCATGGCATAGGCCATCGGTCCCCAGAAGATTTCGCGCGCGATCGGGATCAGCGCCAGGCTGGCCGCCGCGGCGGTGAGCATGATCGGCCGCATGCGGTGTTCGGTCGCCTCCTGCACCGCCTGCCAGGGCGGCATGCCCTCCTTGCGCAGATCCTCGATTTGCACGACGAGAATGACCGAGTTGCGGATCAGGATGCCGATCAACGCCAGGATGCCGAGAATGGCGACGAAGCCCATCGGCGAATTGCTCGACAAAAGCGCCACCACCACCCCGATCAGCGCCAGCGGCGCCACCGCGAAAACAAGGAACAGTCGCGAGAAACTCTGAAGCTGGATCATCAGGATCGTCGCCATGACGAACAGCATCAACGGCACGACAGCCGCAATCGGCGCCTGGCTCTTGGCACTTTCCTCGACGCTGCCGCCGAGTGTCACCTCGTATCCCGGCGGCAGCTTTTCGGCGTAGGCGGCGACGTCCTTTTCCAGCTGCGCGACGATCGTCGCCGGCTGCGTCGGGCCGTTGATGCCCGCCTTGACGGTCAGCGTCGGCATGCGCGAACGCCGCCAGACCACCGGCTGCTCCATTTCGTAGCGGAAGTTCGCGACCGCGGCGAGCGGTACGGAGGTGCCGCTTGCGCCCGGCAGCTGAAGATCACGCAACGTCTCGATCGATTGCCGCTCCGACGCCTTGGCACGGGCAACGACGTTGATCAGATAGATATCGTCACGAACCTGTGTGACGGTCGTACCGCCGACGATGCCGTTCAGCGCCGAGGAGATATCCTGCGAGGTAACACCGAGTTGGCGGGCCTTGTCCTGCAGAACATCGACCTTGATCACGCGGGCCGGCTCGTTCCAGTCATAGACGATGTCGCCGAGCAGCGGATTGCGTCCGAGAACGCTGCCGAGTTCGAGCGCATGCTTGCGCACCTCGCCGATGTCCGGCCCGCTGACGCGGTACTGCACCGGACGGCCAACGGGCGGGCCGATGTCGAGCAGCTTCACGTAGGCATCCGTACCGACGAAGGTTTGCTTCAGATATTTCTGCAGGTCGGCGCGGACCTTGTCGCGCACTTCCAGGCTCTTGGTGACGATGATCGTCTGGCCGAAGGATGTATCCGGCGGCTGGACGTCGAAGGACAGGACGAAGCGGACCGCGCCCTGTCCGACATAGGTGGACCAACGCTCGATATCGGGATTGCCGACGAGCTTGTCCTGTTCGAACTTCGCCATCTGCGCGTCGGTCTCGGTGATCGATGCGTTTTGCGGCAGCGACCAGTCGACGATCAGCTCAAGCCGGTCCGACGACGGGAAGAACTGCTGCTGAACGTGGCCCATGCCGAAGACGGAGGCGGCAAAAACGATCACGGTGGCGACGATGGTGGTCCAGCGCCAGCGCATGCACAAGAGGAGAACAGCGGCAAACATCCGCGCCAGGCGGCCTTTCTCGCCGTGATGCTGCTTCATGGTTTTGGGCAGGATGGTAACACCGAGCAGGGGCGCAAACACCACCGCGACGATCCATGAGACGAGCAGAGAAACGGCGATGACGACGAACAGCGTGAAGGTGAATTCGCCCGCCGCGCTGTCGTTGAGGCCGACCGGAATAAAGCTCGCGACGGTGACGAGCGTGCCGGTCAGCATCGGAAAGGCCGTCGAAGTATAGACATACGTCGCCGCCTTGCGCAGCGTATCGCCCGCCTCCAGCCGCGCCACCATCATCTCGACCGCGATCATCGCGTCATCGACGAGAAGGCCGAGCGCAATGATCAGCGCACCGAGCGAAATGCGCTGCAGAGAAATGCCGGTATAGGACATGACGACGAAGGTGATGGCGAGCGTCAGCGGGATCGACAGGGCAACGACGAATCCAGCCCGCATGCCGAGGCTGACGAAGCTGACGGCAAGCACGATGATCACGGCCTCTGCCAGCCCGCGGGTGAACCCGGAAACCGCCTCTTCGACGATCAGCGGCTGGTCGGAGACGAGATGCACGCCGACGCCGACCGGCAACTCGGCTTCCACCGCCTTGATCTGCTCTTCGACATGGGCACCGAATTCCAAGAGGTTGGCGCCCTGTTTCATGCCGATGGCAAGACCGATCGCGGGCTGTCCGTTGAAACGGAACAGCGCCGAGGGTGGATCGGTATATCCGCGCGTGATGGTGGCGATATCGCTCAGCCGGAAGAAACGGTCGTTCACCTGCAGGTTGACGGCGCGCAGGCTGTCTTCCGAGGTAAACTGGCCGTTGACGCGCAGGCTGATCCGCTCTCCCTCAGCCTGCACGACGCCTGAGGGCGCAATGGCGTTCTGCGCCTGCAGCGTGGCAAGGACCGCGTTCTGGTCGATGCCGAGCGCGGCGAGCTGGCGCGCCGAGAACTCGAGATAGATCACCTCGTCCTGCGCGCCGATGATATCGACCTTGCCGATATTCGGAACGGTGAGGATCTGCCGGCGGGCGTCCTCGACATAATCGCGCAATTGCCTCTGCGTCAGACCATCGGCGGTGAAGGCATAGATATTGCCGAACACATCGCCGAACCGGTCGTTGAACGATGGCCCCACGACGCCAGAGGGAAACTGGCCGCTGATATCGCGGATCATGTTGCGCACGGTCACCCAGATCGAGGCAACGTCCCGGGCCTTCGTCGACTGCTTCAGATTGACGAAAACGAGCGTCTGGCCCGGCGTGGTGATGCTGCGGGTGTAATCGAGCGATTCCAGCTCTTCGAGCTTGCGCTCGATGCGCTCGGTAACCTGCCGCGTGGTCTCCTCGACCGAGGCGCCCGGCCATTGGGCCGAAATCGTCATGGTCTTGATGGTGAAGGACGGGTCTTCCTCGCGGCCGAGGCTCAAATAGGAAAAGAAGCCGAGCAGGCCGAAGACGATCATGAAATACCAGACCATCGACGCATGATCGAGTGCCCAGTCGGAAAGGTTGAACTTCTTCATGAACGCGCCTCGTTTTCGAATTTCACTTTCTGCCCTTCCTCAAGACTGTGCACTCCGGCTGTCACGACACGCATCCCGGCGTCGATACCTGCGGTGACGACGATCCCACCCTCGATCGTAGGCCCGGTAATCACTTCGCGGCTCTTGACGGTTCCGTCCTCTTCGACCACCCAGACAAAGGATTTGCCGTCGCGGAGAAGGATAGCGGTCGCCGGCAGAACCATCTGCTCGACGGCGGCTTCCTTCAGGGAAGCGGTGATCGTCGTTCCGAGCCGGAAACTTTCCGGCGGGTTTTCGAGAGCTATCTTGACGCGGCGCGTTCGCGTCGCCGCATCTGCGGCCGGCGCGATCTCACGGACCTTGCCGCTCACCGTCATGGCAGGATTGATCTGCAGGGTAACCGAAAACGGCGTCCCCACCGGCAGAAGCGCATCGCCATCCGGCACATCTACCACTGCGTCGCGCTCATCCGGCCGGGCCACGGTCACGACGGCGGCGCCGGCGGCGACGACCTGCCCTACCTCCGCCCCGGTCTGCGTCACGACGCCGTCGAATGCAGCCGTGACTTGCGTATAGGAAAGCTGCTCTTTGGCTTTCGCCAAGGCGGCCTGCGCCTGCACGACCGAAGCTTGAGCGGCCGTCCTCGCCTGCTCGGTGGTTTCCACTGTCGCCTGTGTTTCCGTACCAACCTTGAACAGTGCCTTGGCGCGGCGCTCCACGGAAACGGCATTGGCGAGCGTGGCTTGCGCATTGGCGAGATCTGCGCGGGCCGACCCGACGGCAAGCTCGAGCGCCGTCGGATCGAGCGTCGCCAGCAATTGACCGCGGCGGACCACATCTCCGGTATCGACGTCACGGGCCACAAGAAGACCGGTCGTGCGCGGACCGAAAACGGTCTGAACCTTCGGCTGCACGGTGCCTGCGAAGGTGGAACCGGGGAGACGCCTGGGGGTGACGATTTGCGAAAGCACGGGACGGATCACCGCAGGCGCCTGTTCCTCGCCTTTCTGACAACCAGCGAGCATCAGAAGCGTGATAGGCGCGAAAAACAGCGCCAGCGATATCCGGTTCATTCTGCCTGCTCCTTGATGACGTCGACAACCTGGCCGGGACGCAACATCTTTGCGCCCTCGACCACCACGGTTTCGCCCTTGGCGATGCCGTCGGAAACGAGCACGCGGCCCGTCTCGTACGTCGCCACCGTCACCGGCTTCAGATCGACGGTGCTGTTTTTTTCATCCACCACCCAGACGGCAGGCTTGCCATTCAGTTCGGAAAGGCTGGTCCAAGGCAGGATAACCAGTTTCGTTGGCTGGGAACTGGCAAAACCGGTGACCGGCGCGCCCAGCGTCATGCGCTCGGGCGTGCTGTCCATCGCGATCTTGACGCGCACCGTGCCCGTCGCCGAGTCGATCGTCGGCGAGATCTCGCTGACCGTTCCCTCGGCCTTGACCGAGGGGTCGCTGACCAGCGCCAGACTGATCTTGGGCTCCGCAGGCTTTTCGAAAAGCAGCGATTCGTAGACGTTGAAGATCGCATCGCGCGGGCCGTCTCTTGCGACGCTGAACATGGTTTGCGCCGCCTGAACCACCTGGCCCGCTTCGGCGTTGCGCACGGTCACGATGCCGTCCGCATCGGCGCGAAGCTCGGTGTAGGACAGGGCATCGCGCGATGTGCCGAGTTGCGCCTTCGCGGAAACGAGCGATCCTTCGGCAGTCCGCAAGGCCGTCTGCGCCTGATCGAAGGATTCCTGTGTCGTCGAGTTTTTCTCCAGCAGGGATTTTTGACGTTCGAAAGCGGATGAGGCCTGTCTCACCTGCGCTTCCGCCGAACCGACGGCGGCTTCAGAAGCCCCGACATCCGCCTGCTGCACCCTCGGGTCGATGCGTGCCAGAACTTCTCCGACCGTCACGTGCGATCCGACATCCGCATACCATTCCGTTATCTGACCGCTGACGCGGAACGAAAGATTGGTCTGGACATGGGCGACGACCTCGCCGGTGAGCATCACCTTCTGCTGATAATCGACGACGTCGGCGCTTTGCACCCGCACGGTTGCCTTTTCCTTTTCCGATTGCTTCGTCTCCCCCTGGCAGGAGGCGAGAATCAGCATAACGGCAGTCGCCGCGCACCACCTGCCCAGGCCGTAGTTTCGTTTTCCGTTCATCTGCGGCTGCTCGCTCCGATAATCGCGCTGAACCATTTATTGTGGACCCTCAATATAGTGGGTCAACGACGATGACAAGCCACCCGAACGGACAGGGCGCAATTGTCACAGCGGGAAGAATCGCGCCCGTGGTCGCCCAAGCAGACTGGTCAGCGAAATTATGAGAATTTCTTACAAAAGACGAGAAAAACCGGATTGCTCTCTTGGTCGGGGAACGCAGAACGGGACGTCCCTGACCAGTTCCGAGGGCAGGAAACTCATGATCGACCAGTCACCACGACACCGAGGAGGCTGCCGAGCGACAGTTCATTGAACGGCTTGCTGATCCGGGGAATGTCACGCAATGCAGCAGGAAAACTTGCGTCCTCGCCATAGCCGCTGACGAAACCGAAGGCCACGCCGCGCGCGATCAGCACGCCGGCGAAATCGAAGCTCGTATCGGGACCAAGATTGACGTCGAGAAAAGCGAAATCGAAGGTTTGCTCTTGGATGAGAGCCGCGGCCTGCGTCAGGTCGGTGGCAATCTCGACGTGCTCGACGCCCAACGATTTCAAAATATCCTCCGCCTCCATGGCGATGAGCAAATTGTCTTCCAGCACCAACACGCGCTTCATCAAAACTTGGATTTCCGTAAACGCCACCGATATTGGTTCCCGTCTGCCTTCGGCCGCTCACCCGTGAACGCGGTCTTGAACCTTTCCTGTTAAAACAAGAACGGGGCGGCGGCATTTAAATAAGACATGTAGACCATCAACGGCCGGATCATCTCGGCGATTGCATTGGACAGACGCTCTTTCGCATTCAGATAAAGGGGCGAGTCTTTTCCTGATGCCCTTCCCAGCCCGAAATCTTCATCAGACCCTCGTCGTCGAGGATGTCGCAGCCGCGATCGGCCCAGCGGATCAGCTTCCGTTCCCCGAGTTTTTTCAATGTTTTGTTGGTGTGCACGATCGAAAGCCCGAGCGTATCGGCAACATGCTGCTGGGTGATCGGAATGGAGACGCGCGCGCCTTTGAAAAGATGGGTCGCCCTGGCGCGCTGATAGAGGAAGGCAAGCAGATAGGCCGCCCTTTCGAGTGCCGAACGGCGACCGATGCTGAGCAGGTTTTCATCGAGGATGCGCTCTTCCTGAGCTGCAATCCAGGTCAGGTCATAGGCAAGATCGGGGTAGTTGCGAAAGAGCGTGCCGAGTTTGTCACGTTCGAACACACACAAGGTCACGGGTGAAAGCGCTTCGACCGAATGCTGCATCTCGCCCATGAGGCTGCCTTGAAGGCCGATCAGGTCGCCCGGCATCATATAGTTCAATATCTGCCGGCGACCGTCGTCCAGCATCTTGTAGCGAAAGCCCCAACCGGCAAGCACCGTAAAGAGATGGGCGCTGTGCGATCCCTCCACCAGAATCGTCGTTCCCGCGTCGACCGCCAGTTCACCCGTCTTGAAGTTGGAAACAAACGCGAGCTCCTCCGGTTGGAATGCGCGGAAATGCTCGAGCGCCCGCAAGGGACACTGCTCGCAGGGCGTCTGTTTGCTGTTGCGGGTTTTCGGAGCGGCCATTGAGTGTCCTCGGCGAAGTGAAAGATCGGCACTGGAAACAGGGCTTTGATTTACAATGAAAATTAGAGGCCGATGTTTTTCCGGCAAGGGGAGCTTGCAACGCGCCGGTGGACTTCTGCACCCGGCAAGCCTAGTTTTTCGCTTCGAGATCATACCCTTCAGAACGGGACGGAACCGCAATGAACCATCCAGCCTTTGCCAGCAACCATGTCGCCGTTGTGACCGGAGCCGCGTCGGGCATCGGCCTTGCCGCCGCCAGGCGCTTCGCTGGCCTCGGAATGAACGTCGTGCTCGCCGATCTGCCGGGCGAACGGCTGGACAAGGCGGCGCGCGAGACGGCGGCGCTCTCCCCACATGGCCCAAACAGCGTGGCAGCCATTGCCGCGGATGTGGCATCGATCGAATCGCTGCAGGCGCTGGAACGCGACGCCGTCGCGCTGTTCGGCCGCGTTCACGTGTTGATGAACAATGCCGGCATTCCGGGCAGCTCGATGTTCGGCGTGCAGGACGCGTGGGAAAAAGTCTTCGCCGTCAATCTGTGGGGCGTCGTCAACGGTTCACGCATCTTTGCGCCCGGCATGATCGCCCACGGCCAGACCGGCCTCATCGTCAATACCGGCTCCAAGCAGGGCATCACCACCCCACCCGGCGACCCCGCCTACAATGTGACGAAGGCCGGCGTCAAAGCCTTCACCGAAGCACTGCAGCACGAACTGCGCGACACGCCCGACTGCAGGATCACGGCACACCTGCTGATCCCAGGGTTCGTCTACACGGCACTGACCGCGCAGGGCCGCACGGAAAAGCCCGAGGGCGCCTGGACGCCGCAGGAAACGGTCGATTTCATGATGCAAAGCCTCGAAAACGACGACTTCTACATCCTCTGCCCGGACAATGACGTCGAGCGCCCGACCGACGAGAAACGCATCCTCTGGGCCGCCGGCGATATCATCGAGAACCGCCCGCCGCTGTCGCGCTGGCATCCCGATTATGCCGACGCCTTCAAGGCATTTCTGACGAAGGATCGTCCGAAAATCAGCTAAGGAATAGAGGCAACAAGCACCACTTCGCGCCGTCGCGCGGTGGACGCTGTGTTCACATCGCAGGACTGGCGCGGCTTTCCTTTTGCTGCTTTCCTGCGGCTTGATCAAAAGGTTTCATGACATGACGAGCGGTATCCACCACATCACGCTGATCACCCGCAAGGTACAAGCGAATGTTGATTTCTACGCCGGTTTTCTCGGCCTGCGTCTCGTCAAACGGACAGCGGGTTTTGAAGACGCGATGCAGTTGCACTTGCTCTACGGCGATGCCATCGGATCGCCGGGATCGCTGGTGACGTTCCTCGTATGGGAAGACGGTGCGCCAGGCCGCGTCGGTCATGGCCAGCCGAGCGAGATCGCCTTTGCCATTGCGCCGGAAAGCATCGGTTTCTGGCTGACCCGAGCGCTGCGATACAATATCTCCACAACCGGTCCGACCCAGGAGTTCGATGAACCCGTCATCCGGCTGAAGGATCCCGACGGCGTCATCGTCAAACTCGTCGGCACTGCGGCCCTTGCCACCGCCACCCCCTGCGCCACTTCGGAGATCCAGCCGCAGGACGCGATCCGGCGTCTGCGTGGCGCAACGATCCTGACGGACAAACCGGAGGGGACGGCAACCTTCATCGGCAGGCATTTCGGCTATGCCGAAACGGCAAGGACCGAGACCATCCGCCGCCTCGGCTCGGCCTCCGGCGATATCATCGACGTGCGCGATGCCAGCGGATTCTGGACCGCTGCCCCCGGGACGGGCACGATCGACCACATCGCCTTCCGGGCAGCCGACAGGGCCGCGGTCGACGATCTGCGTACACGGCTGGCGGCGGAGGACGCCGGAACGATATCGGCCCACGACCGCAAATATTTCTTTTCGCTCTATGTGCGCGAGCCGGCCGGCACGCTGTTCGAATTCGCAACCGACGCGCCCGGCATGACGGTGGACGAAGACACTGCCTCGCTCGGAACCCGCCTGTTCGTTCCCGAGCATTTCGGCGGAGATCTGGAATCGAACCTCGTGGTCCTGCCGCAATTCGCGCTGCCCGGCGAGGAGCGTTTCACCCAGCGCGACCTGCCCTTCATCCACCGCCTGCACCGGCCGGAACACCCGGACGGGCGCACCCTCGTGCTGCTGCATGGCAGCGGCGCCAACGAGACCAGCCTCTTGCCACTCGGCCGGCAGATCGCCCCGAATTCCCTGCTCTTCAGTTTGAGAGGGCGTAGCACCGAAGAGGGTTTCCCGCGGTTTTTCCGCCGGATTACGCCCTTCAGCTTCGACCAGCAGGATATCGTCTCCGAAGTCGAAGCTTTTGTCGCGATGATCGAGGGCGCCGTTCCGGCCTATGGCATCGATCGCGAAAGAATGGTTTTCGTCGGCTATTCGAACGGTGCCAACATGCTGATCGCAACCATGCTGCTTCATCCGGGCCTGATCAGGAATGCCGCGCTGCTGCGCATGATGAACCCGCTGGAAACGGTGCCGGACGCCGATCTTTCCGGCACCAATATCCTGACGGTGACAGGCGCAACGGACGCCTATTCCCGCTATGCCCCGCCACTTGAGGCCATTCTCCACAAGGCAGGCGCGACGCTCGAGGCCGTCACGCTGAAAGCCGGACACGAGATCGGCGACATGGACGCGAAAGCCGTTCGGGAATGGCTGAAATCCTTCGGAGCCTGACGGCTAAGGCTCAGGCGACCTTCCGGGCAACATAAGCGGCAAAGGCCTCGACAAAGGCCTTCAGCCTTGCCTTGGCATCCTCGTCGACAAGATTGCCTTCCTTGTCGAACAGCGAGCCCGCTTTCGGTAGCATCAGCCGCTTGCTGGACCAGAGATCGGCGCCCAGCGTGCGTAGCACCGGCAGCCAGGCATTCTGGCTGAGTATCGTGCCGAAAGCGCCAGGCGACGTGCCGGCAAGCGCGAAGGCGCGGCCGGCAAAGACGTTCGGTGCGCCGGTCATCGAGGAGCTCACCCAGTCGATGGCATTCTTGAAAACGCCGGGTATCGAGTTGTTGTATTCCGGCGTGAAGAGAATGACGCCATCGGCCGCCGCGATCTGGTCCTTCAAAACTTGAACCGGCTCAGGCACCCCTTCCCTCTCGACATCGGCATTGTAGAGCGGGATGCCTTCGATGGTTCCTGTCGTGAACGTCACGCCCTCCGGCGCCAGCGGGATCGCTGCGTTCAAGAGAGATTTGTTGAACGATGCCTTTCTCAGGCTCCCGGAAATGCCGATCAGTTTTGTCATCCGATTCCATCCTTTGTTTTCGCAAAAGATGGTCAGAAAAGCGAAAAAGTACAGATGGAAAAGCCGGAAAACGATGCTCCCGGCCTATTATGCTAGACCAGCGGCTTCAGCCTCGCTTCGATCTGGCTGCGTTTGTGTTCCAGGAATGGCGGCAGCGACAGCCCTTCACCGAGCGTTTCCATCGGTTCGTCGACCGCAAAGCCGGGGCCGTCGGTTGCGATCTCGAACAGGATGCCGTTCGGCTCGCGGAAATAGAGGGAGCGAAAATAGTAGCGTTCGACCTCGCCGCTCGACGGCAGGCGGAAGTTCTGCAGCCGTTCGGTCCATTCATGCAATGTCGCCTCGTCCGGAGCGCGGAAGGCGACGTGGTGGACGGCGCCCGCGCCCTGCCGGGCAGCCGGCAACCCCGGCTGGACCGCGACATGCAGCTCCGCCGCCGGACCGCCCTTGCCCATCGAGAATACATGTACGTCGCCAATGCCATCCGGTGACGGATACTGACGCGCCTTGGTCATGTTCATCACCTGCTCCAGAACCAGCGCCGTGTTGGCGATATCCGGTACGCTCATGGTGATGGGGCCGAGACCTTTGATTTGGTGCTCGGCCGGAACCGGACTCCTGTCCCATGGGTGCGATGGCGCCAGCCCGCCGTCGTCGATCAGCCGGAAACGCTGGCCTTCGCCGTCCTCGAAGTCGAGCGAGGCGCGCCCGTCGATCTCGCTGACGACATCGGATTTGACCTTGAGTTCGTCGAAGCGCGCCTTCCACCAGACAAGGCTGTCGCGGCTGCCGACACGCAGGCCGGTGCGCGACACGCTATGTGTGCCGCGCCCTTCCGGCCCGACTGGCCAGTCGAAGAAGGTCAGGTCGGTCCCCGGCGTCGCCTGCCCGTCGGCGTAGAAGAGGTGGTAGGCACTGGTGTCGTCCTGATTGACCGTCTTTTTGACCAGCCGCATGCCGAGTGTCTGCGCATAGAAACGCAGGTTTTCCGGCGCGTTCGCGGTGATCGCCGTCAGATGATGAATTCCTGTCAATTGCAAGCTCATGGCTGCCTCCATCGGAAAGATATGGAGCGAATATCGGTCGCTTGAGCTGTTTAATAAAGGGGCACAGCCCGAACAGAATGTTCAATGACTGTGAACAATCGCTGCGGCGGCTTTGGAGCCGTTTTGCGAGGCGATCAGGTATGGCGCTTCAAATCGCTCAGGTAGGTATTTTCGCTTCTCGAAACATCGAATAGGACTGGATCGACGGTCACGATCATCAGCGTCTCGCCATGGGATGCGGCGCCTGCGAGCAGGCTGCCATCGGGTGCGGCGATGCGCGAGGAACCTGCGAAGGTGAAGCGCTCGTCGGCACCGCAATGATTGACATAGGCAACGAAAACCTGGTTCTCGAAGGCACGCGTCTGGATCATGTGATCGGCAATGAAGGTGCCCGAATAACCGGCCGGCAGCGCCGTCGGCACCAGCACCGCTTCGGCGCCCGCCAGAGCCAAGCGCCGGACGTTTTCCGGAAACTCCACATCGTAACAGATCAGCATGCCGCACGTCACGCCGCGATGGTCAAGGAGCGTCGTGCTCGGCGCGGCGGCGGCAAACAGCGCACGCTCGTAGTCACCGTAGAGATGGGATTTGCGGTAGACGACGGGCTCTGCCGCGCCGTCGACATAAACGGCGCTGTTGAAGACTTCAGAACCCGCCTTCTCGGCAAAACCGGCGATCACCGCCACCCCGGTCGCCGTTGAGATCCCCTGCAGCCGCCGTACCAAAGGTCCATCCGCAGGCTCTGCCAGATCGCGGATGATGTCGCCGGCGCCATAGCCCGTCAGCCCGAGCTCCGGCGTGATCAGCAGGCTTGCGCCCTTGCCAGCCGCATCCCTCGCCGCCTCGCCGATGCGCGCCAGATTGGCGGCGACATCGCCGCTTTCCGATCTCATCTGCAGGGCGGCGAGCGTAATCATGTGTCGTCCGATGACATGGCGCCGAGCAGCTTCGGCAAATCGCCGAACCGCGCGACGAGGGAGAAGATGACGGCGGCCGTCGCCACGAACAGGATCGTCACCGAAGCCATGGTCGGCGTGTAACCGTAGCGGAGCGCGTTGAAGATCTTGATCGGCAGCGTTTCCATGGTGAAACCGACGGTCATATAGGCGACGATATACTCGTTGAGCGACAGCACGAAGGCGAAGGCATAGCCCGAGACGATATAGGGCAGGATCAGCGGCAGGACGACGGTGCGGAAGATCGTGCGATCGTCCGCACCCATGGTGGCGGCAGCCTCGACCAAGGACCGGTCAATCGCCGTGAAGCCGAGCGACAGCGTCACCAGCGGCAAGGTGACGAAGAAGATCGCATGGCTGACGACGGCGGTCCATGGCTGGCCGTAAAAGCCGGTGGTCGCCCAGAAGGTGAGCAGCCCGAGCGCCGTGATCACCGGTGGCAGCGTGAAGGGCGCGACGCCGAGCAACTGGAAGATGTTTGCCCAGGGCGCGATCCGTCGCCACAGGAACCAGGCAAGCGGCAGGGCGATCGCCACTGCCAGAGCCGCCGACAGGACGGCGAGCGTCAGCGAAGCAAAGAGCGCATTGCGCCATTCGGGATTGAGGAAGATTTCGCCGTACCAGGAGAGCGAAAAGCCCTTGGGTGGGAAGGCGAGCGTCTGCCTGGCGTTGACCGAGACGCCGGCGACGACGATCATCGGTAGCGCCAGGAACAGCCCGATCAGGAAGAAATAGAGCTTGCTGAGCGCACCGGTCATGCTGCTTCTCCCTTGCGTCCGGCAATCACGGTCAGCGCCACCAGTCCGAGCGTGACCAGCACCAGGAACACCGCCATCGCGGCCGCGAACGGCATGTTGGATTGGTAGATCGCCTGATCGGTGATCAGCACCGACAGCGTCCAGTGCTGCGGACGGCCGAGAAGCTGCGGCAAGAGATAGGAACCGAGCGCAAAGATGAAGACCATGATCAGCGTCGCCGTGATGGTGTTGCGCAACGCCGGTACGACGACGGTGAAGAAGGCCTTGATGGGCGAAGCGCCAAGCGTGCGGGCCGCTTCCGTCAGCGTCGGGTCGAGCCGCACCAGTGCTGGATAAAGCACCAGCACCGTATAGGGGAAAGCCTGATAGACCATGCCGGTCAGGACCGCACCAAAGCTCGGCAAAAGCGCCTTCGCCTCGCTCATGAGCCCCGCCATGACCAGCAGATTGGTGATCCCGGCGGTGCGCGAAAACAGCGTCGACCAGGCAAAGCCGATGATGACTTCCGACAGCGACAGCACAGACAACAGCGCCACGAGCCAGATGATCTGCACTTTTCTCGCCATGCGCGTCAGAAGGTAGGTAAAGGGGATGGCGAGCACGACGCAGCAGATTGCAACCGCGATCGCCAGCATCAGCGAGAAGCCGAGCACGTTGGCGAAGAACAGGCTGAGGAATCGCTGATAGTTCGAAAGTTCGAAGGCCGGCACATAGAAGCCGCCCTGCTGGCGCTGGAAAAATGAGACGGCGATCATCGTCGCAAAGGGCACGACGAAGAAGACGATGAGCATCATCGCCGGGAAGAACAGCGGCCCGTAATCGGCCAGGCGTTGCGGCGCTTCGCGTCTCATTTGGCAAGCACCACGCAAACGTCGGGCAAGAGCACCACGCCGACCGGCTGGCCGACGGAAACGTCGGGCCGCGCCCGCGGCGTCGAGACGGCGATGATCTGCTGGCCGGCAATGTCGACGAAGGTCTCGATCGTGCCGCCGAGATCGCGCACGAAGGTCACCGTGCCGGACAGCGCGCCGTCGCTGGGCGCCGTCAGATGCACGTCTTCCGGCCGGACAGACAGCGTCGCCTTGCTGATATTCGGGCCAAGGGAAATGCCGGCAACCGGCTGACCGAGCACGTTGACCCGGCCGGAGCTGTCGGCTTCGGCCTCGAGCAGATTGGTCGAGCCGATGAAGTCGGCAACGAAGGTGTCGGCGGGGCGACGGTAGATTTCGATCGGTGACGCGGCCTGACGGATTTCTCCACGGTTCATGACCACGACCGTATCGGCCATCGTCATCGCCTCGCGCTGATCGTGCGTCACGACGATGGTGGTGATGCCGAGTTTCTGCTGGAGCTGGCGCAGTTCGACCTGCATTGCCTCGCGCAGCTTGGCGTCGAGCGCCGAGAGCGGCTCGTCGAGCAGGAAGAGTTTCGGCGAGATCGACAGCGCGCGCGCAATCGCCACGCGTTGCCGCTGGCCGCCGGAGAGTTTCGACACCGGCCGGTCCGCATAGCCGGAGAGATGGATCATCGAGAGCAGTTCATCAACCCGCTTTTTCTGGTCTTCCTTCGGCGCGCTGCGGATGCGCAAGGGATAGGCGATGTTCTCGCCAACCGTCAGATGCGGAAACAGCGCCAGCGACTGGAACACCATGCCGAGATTGCGCTTGTGCGTCGGGACCCGGGTGATGTCCTCGCCATCAAGCCGGATTGCGCCACCGGTCGGCAGGTCGAGGCCGGCGATCATTCTCAGCAGCGTGGTCTTGCCGCAGCCGGACGGTCCGAGCATGCAGACGAACGTGCCGTGCGGCACCGTCAGCTCGACATTGTTGACCGCGGTGAAGGTCCCGAATTCCTTCGTGACGTTGTTGAGGACGAGGCCTGACATGAGTTTCCTTGTTCCGCTTCTCGGACGTAAATATTCAAAGCCCCTCACCCTAACCCTCTCCCCGCGAGCGGGGAGAGGGGACGATCGAGGTTGCCGCTTAGTCCTTCTCCCCGTTCACGGGGAGAAGGTGGCCGATAGGCCGGATGAGGGGCGCACCCTCAACCAACGATCAGTTCGGTCCACTTCTGGTTCAGCCAATCCGACTTCGTCTGGTAGAGGTCGTAGCGCGGAATGATCGGCTCGATGTCGGACGACACGGCGGCGAACTCTTCTGCCGTGAGGTCCGTGAGTTCACGCTTGACGGTCGGCGAGGTCCCGACCTTGCGCGACAGAATGGCCTGGATCGACGGCTGGCTCATATAGTCGATGAAGACATGCGCCTCCTCGACTTTCTGCGAGGCGCGCGACAGCGCCCAGCAACCGGAGTCCTGAATGCCGCCTTCCTTCGGGAAGGTCGAGCGGACGGGGTTGCCGTCGGCAGCGGCAAGACCAGTAACGTCGTGATAATACTGACCCATCGGGATTTCGCCCGATTTCAGCGCCTGCTCGAACTGGGCTTCGTCGCGATACCACAGGCGAACATTCGGCTTGACTTCGGCGAGCTTGGCAAAAGCCTTTTCAAGACCTTCGTCCGTGTCCAGCGCGTTGGTACCACCGAGATAAGTCTTGGCCGTCACTTCGAGCAGGAAGGAGTTAGAGACGAGCGCCAGCAGACCGAGCTTGTCGGCATTCGCCGGGTCCCAGAAAGCTTCCCAGGAGGTCGGGGCTTCCTTGTAGACATCGGTGTTGGTCACGAGCGTGATGTACCATGAAACGGCGCCGATACCGGCGACGCGACCATCCGGGTACTTGTTGACGAAGCGATCGATCAGGTTGGAAGCATTCTTGATCTTGGCGACATCGAGCGGCGCCCAGAGGTCGGTCGCCTGGCCCTTCAGCATCGAAACCTGCGACATCATCGAGACGTCAGCAGGCGCCTGGCCGGCCTTTGCCGCCTGTTCAAGCTGGACAAGCCAGGCTTCGCCGGTCGGTTCGGCAACGGCTTCAATCGCGATTCCCGTCGCCTTGGTGAATTCCGGGAAGATGTTCTTGTCGAACGAATCCTTGAAATAACCACCATAGACGCCGACTTTCAGCGACTTGTCCTGCGCCCGCAGGATCGATGGCATGGCCAGCATCGACACACCGGCAAGTCCGGCGCCGAGCACGGCCCGGCGGCCGATATTTTGTTTCAGAAATTCAGTCATCATCGTTCTCCTGTTTTTGCCGGCGCCGCTCTTTTTCAGCTTCCGGTCTGTCCCCAATTTCTGATCCGGCATGCAAGTCCGGATTGCATGCCAGTCAATGTTTCAAGGCCCTCAATTCCAGCACCTTTGCGTATCGCGTCAACGGAAAACACAAGGCGAAATAGATCAAGGCGACAAACCCATAGACCGTGAACGGTTCGAAGGTTGCATTGTTGATCGCATTCGAGGTTCTGACCAGTTCCTCAAAGCCGATAATCGACGTTAGGGCCGTGCTTTTGATCAGCTGCACGAGAAAACCGACGGTCGGAGCCCGAGTGATTGCAAAGGCCTGCGGCAGGATGATCAACCGCAATTGCTTGAGATAATGCAGCCCGAGGCTGCTGCCGGCATCCCACTGCCCAAGCGGCACTGCCTGTACGCCGCCGCGCCAAATTTCCGCCAGAAACGCGCTGGCGCACAGGGTAAGCCCGAGCACGGCAGCCGTCCAGGGTTCGATGCGAAACCCGAGCAGCGGCAGGCCGAAGAACAACAGGAAAAGCTGCATCAAAAGTGGCGTGCCCTGGAACAGGCCGATGTAATACTCAGCGAACTGCCGCATCCAGCGCCGCTTGGATATCCTCAGGAACAGGATGAGCAGGCCGACAATGGTGCCGCCCGCGAAGGCGACCGCCGATAAAAGCACCGTCCACCGGGCTGCCAGCAGGAGGTTGCGGACGATGTCCCAAAGCGTGAACTCGATCACGACACGCCTCCAGCCAACATGCGGTTGCCTCCGGCGATCAGCAAGCGGCGCAAGCCGATGCTCATCGCGAGGTAGACGAGCGTGACGATCAAATAGGTCTCGAACGCGCGGAAAGTGCGTGCCTGCAGCATGTCGGCCTCATAGGTCAGTTCGCGTACGGCAATCTGCGAAACGACGGCCGATTCCAGCATCATGATGACGATCTGGCTCGTCAGCGCCGGATAGATCACCTTCAGCGCCTGCGGCAGCACGATCTTGATGAAGACCACGCGTGGCCGCAAGCCCAGTGCAAGTGCTGCCTCCCTCTGCCCCTTCGGCACGGCATCGAGCCCGGCGCCGACGATTTCCGTCGTATAGGCCGTCATGTTCAGCGTCATCGCCAGGATGGCGGCGACGACGGGATCGAGGCGGATGCCAAGGCTGGGCAACCCGAAGAAGATGAAGAAAAGCTGCACCAGAAACGGCGTATTGCGGATGAGCTCGACATAACCGGCAATCCCCCGGCGCAGGACGGCATGGCGACTGCGCCGGGCTGCCGCGCCCAAAATGCTGAGCACGATGCCGGCGATTGCCGACACCGCGATCAGGAAGATCGTCATGGCCGCGCCGCTCGCGATCAGCGAGACCGCGTCATTCAGCCAGCCGAAATCGAGCGCATAGCCCAAAGGATCAATCCTTCAGGTTTTCAGGGTTGAGCGGGGTCTTCAGCCACGCTTCCGAGCTTTCATTGAGCTTGCCGTCGGCGAGCATCTTGGCGACCGCGTCGTTGATCGCCTGCTTCAGGCGATCTTCGCCCTTGTTGAGCGCCAGATGCGACGGCGAGGTCAGGAGCTGGAACTTCTGCTCCGGCTTCAAGGCTTCCTGGCGGGCCAGAACCTGGGCACCGACATCGTTGCCGACAACCATCAGTTCGGTCTGGCCGGAGATGAAGGCCTGGATCACCGAGTTGTAGTTGTCGAAGCGCTTGATGTCGGCATCCTTCGGTGCTGCTTCCGTCAGCGAAGTGTCTTCGAGCGTGCCGCGATTGACGGCGATGCTCTTGCCGGCGAGGTCTTCCTTGCCCTTCACTTCCAGGGCAGCCGGACCAATGACGGCGATGTAGTAAGGCGCGTAGGCCGCAGCGAAATCGATGACCTCGGCGCGCTCCTTGCTGTAACCGACGCTGACGAGCACGTCGACGCGCTTCTCGGTGAGATAAGGGATGCGGTTCTGGCCGGTCACCGGCACCGGAACGAGCTTCACCTTCAGGCTGTCGGCAATGTACTGCGCAACGTCGATGTCATAACCCTTGAGGCTCATATCGGCGCTGGCCGAGGAGAAGGGCGGGAAATCGGCAAAGACGCCGACATTCAGGACGCCCGCCTTGGTGATATCGTCGATGGCGTCCGCCTGGGCGTTGCCAGCGAAGCCGAGAACGGCGGCGCTCAGCATCAGGGCGGCAGCGAAGGATGATTTCAATACGTTTTTCATTGTCTTCCCCTTTATACGGACATTGCTTTGGGTGGTGCGGGCAATCCGGCCGCAGATGTGGGATCAGTCGCGCTTGCCGTTGACGAAGGGGCTGAACACCATGAGGCTGAGGATTTCGAACAGGACCTGGGCGCCGACATGCGCCGTGTTGGTCGTCGCGTCATATTGCGGCGCGACCTCGACGACATCGCCGCCGACGAGGTTGATGCCCTTCAGGCCGCGGATCAGTTCCAGCACCTCGCGGGTGGTGAGACCGCCCACTTCCGGTGTGCCGGTGCCCGGTGCAAAGCTCGGATCGACGCTGTCGATGTCGAAGGAGAGATAGGTCGGGCCGTCGCCGACGATCTGTTTCGCCTTCTCGATGATCGCCGGCATACCCATGCCGGTCACCTCCTCGGCATGGATCACGGTCATGCCGGATTCGTAGGAAAACTCCCAGAGATATTCCGCCGAACCGCGAATGCCGATCTGGACGGTGCGCGTCGGATCGAGCACGCCGTCGAGAACCGCATTGCGGAACGGTCCGCCATGGTGGAATTTCGTCTGGTCGAAGGCGCCGCCGGTATCGCAATGCGCGTCGATATGGATCATGCCGACCGGGCGTTTCTTGCCGACGGCCTTCAGGATCGGATGGCTCATCGAGTGGTCGCCGCCGACCGACAGCGGCACAACGCCGGCATCGACGATCTGGTTGATGCGCTTTTCGATGTCGTCATGGCTGAGTTCCAGCCGGTAGCGACTCTGAAATGGGACGTCGCCGATATCGGCGACGCGCAGGTCGAACACCGGTGCGCAATCGAGCACATGGTTATAGGGGCCAATACGTTCGATGGTGCGGATGGCGCGCGGCCCGAAGCGGGAGCCCGGACGATTAGTGACGCCAAGATCCATCGGCACGCCGACGATGGCAACCTGGAGATTGCCGAAATCGGGCACGCCGGCATCGACAGGCATATAGGGCGCGGTCAGGAAGGTTGGAACGCCGGCATAGGGCGCAAGCCGCGTACCGGTCTTGGAGAAAATCTTGTCCGCCACCTTGCGGAAGGCCGGATCGAACAACTCGCCACCATGGCTTTCGCCATACTTCGCCTTCAGCTCGCTTAGCTTTTTCTCGTCCCACGCCATGTCCGTCACCTCATATCGGGCCGGAGGAGACGTGCGGGATCGGCGATCGGAAAGCCTTCAAACGGCTCGGATGTTCGCCGAAAACGGTTCGCGCATCGACATTGGTGCCAGAGCGCTTGCGTGCATGTTCCCCAGGCTTTTGCCCTTGTTGCCGACATTAGGAAACAAATTCACTGGAAAATCAATTGACATTGTTATAGCGTTTGGTGTGAGAAAAACTCACATCATTTTCCGCCCTTCGGAGCCGTTTCCTTGTCCAGCCGCCTGCCCCCGCTGAACCCGTTGCGCGCTTTTGAGGCGACGGCCCGGCGCGGCTCCGTTTCGGCGGCGGCGCGCGAGCTCAACGTCACCCATGGTGCGATCAGCCATCAGATAAGGGCGCTGGAACTCTCCTTCAATGCGGCGCTTTTTGAACGCGGCGGCAAGCGGCTGAAGCTTACGCCTCAAGGTGCACTGCTGCTGCCGGCCGTCACCGAGGCATTCCAAGGGATCGCCGCGGCTACCGCGGCCATGACGCGACCGACGACGAGCGGTCAATTGCGCATCGCCTGCGTGCCGGCGCTTCTGTCCTTCTGGATGATCCCGCGCCTGCACCTGTTCACCGAACAGTTTCCCGATGTGCAGCTGACCCTGATTGCCTCGAACGACGCCGCCAACCTGTTTTCCGGCGATGTCGATATCTGCCTCCTCTATGGCGACGGCAACTGGCCGGATTGCTGGGCGCGTCTGTGGAGCCGGCTGGAATTGTTTCCGGTCGTCAGCCCGACCCTGCTCAACATGCGGCCGCTGCGTTCGGTGCGCGCCCTGCGCGACCACGTCATCCTGCATGGCGACGATGGCCGCGAATGGAACACCTGGCTTGCCGCCGCCGATGGCATCGATATCCAGCGCGGCCGCCAGCATTTCATGAGCGACGCCCGCCTTTCGACGGAAGCCGCGCTGCACAATCAGGGCGTGGCACTCGGCGATACGATCACCGCCGGCAGCCTGATCGCCAAGGGCGAACTGATCGCACCTTTCGATCTCACAGTACCCGCCAACGACGCCTTCTACGTCGCCTGCCGCAACGAGGTCCGCGCCGCCCCCATCGTCAAGGTCTTCATCGACTGGCTGTTCTCGGCGCTGGAAAGCGATCCGATGCCTGAACTGCAGACTTCGGCGCGCACCATCATCCGCGCCCGCGCCGCCAAGGTCAGCGCGCCCGAACGCCTGCCATTCAAGGATGGCTTCAAGCCCGTCTCCTCTCCCGCCCGCGCCCGTCGGCCCGAACCGACGCCAAAGCGCCGGGTCAAGTCTTGAAAACACAGGATAATCCGAATGCCGCGTTTCAATCCGCTGATCGCCAGACTGTCGCCGCCGCCGGTGCCTTCCGTCCTCGCCTGGGCAAAGGCCTATGACGGCGCGCGCGGACCGCTCATCGACCTCAGCCAGGCTGTTCCCGGCTATCCGCCGCATCCCGATATGCTGAAATGGCTCGGCGAGGCCGCCGCCTCTCCCGCGTTCACCGGCTATGGCGCGATCGAAGGCGAGCAGGTTCTGCGGGCCGCCTATGCCACGCATGTCTCGAGCCTCTACAACGCCTCGATCAATGCCCGGAACATCCACATCACCTCCGGCTGCAACCAGGCTTTCATCTCGACCGTGATTGCGCTCGCCGGCGCCGGCGATACGGTGCTGATGACCAACCCCTTCTACTTCAACCAGGAAACGACACTTGCCATGCTCGGCATCGGTGTCGAGCTGGTGCCCTGCGACGCAAGCGATGGCTTCCTGCCGGATATCGACGCCATTGCCTCATCGCTGAAACCGGGCGTGCGGGCGCTGGCGCTCGTCACGCCGAACAACCCGACCGGATCCGTCTATCCGCCGGCCTTGCTGCGGCGGATCTATGATCTCTGCCGCGCCAACAAAACCTGGCTGATCCTCGACGAAACCTATCGCGACTTTCTGGCCGAAGGCAGCGGCGCGCCGCACGACCTTCTGGCGGTCGAGGGTTGGCAGGACGGCCTGATCTGCCTCTACAGTTTCTCCAAATCCTTCTGCATTCCCGGCCACCGTCTCGGCGCGATCACGGCAGGCCTCGCCGTTGTACGGCAGGTCGCAAAGGTCATGGACAACCTGCAAATTTGCGCGCCGCGGTCGGCGCAAGCGGCTGTGGCCAAAGCGCTTCCGGCGCTGGACGACTGGCGGGCGAGCAATCGCGCGGAGATTGGCAGGCGGGCCGAAGCGCTGAAACAGGTGATGAGCAAACTGACCGGCTGGAAACTCCAGGCGATCGGCGCTTACTTTGCCTATATCCGCCACCCCTATCCCGATATCAGCTCCGAATTCGTGGCAGAGAAGCTCGCAAAGATTGCCGGCGTCGTCTGCCTACCGGGCGACTATTTCGGCGAGGGCCAGGAAGGCTACCTGCGCTTTGCCTTCGCCAACGCCGACGTGCCGACGATCCTCAAGCTGGAAGAACGGCTGTCGACCTTCCATCTGCCGGGGATCTGATCAGCCCCGGCGGGCAACCATGATACCGGCAAGCACGACGGCACCACCGACGGCCTGCATCAGGCCAATGGGCTCACTGAGCAGAAGCCAGGCGAGGATCGCCGCCACGACGGGCTGCAGCAACAGCGTCAGCGACGAAAAGGCCGGCGCCAGGAAGGCGAGCGCATAGATGATCAGCGCTTGCCCGCCGGCGTGGCTGATAAGCGCAAGGCCGATCAGAATGGCCCAGCCGAACAGCGCCACGGGGATGAAGCTGTCTTCGAAGAGGAGTGCCAACGGCAATAGGCACACCGTTGCCGAAGCCGTGCTCCAGATCATGATCCGGTTGGTGGAAAAGCGGCTGCGCAGGCGGCCGATCGAGAGGATGTAGCCCGCATAGAAGACGGCAGCGACGACTGCCGTCGCGTCACCGGCCAGATGCCCATCGCCGAGCGCCGCAGGCCCGCCTTTCAGGACCACGACGCCGGCCAGCGTCGTCGCCAGGCCGGCGAGGAACACGCCGCTGACATGGGCGCGAAACAGCACCCACGAGCCGAGCGTCACGAAGATCGGCGCCAGATTGGCAAGCAGCGTCGCATTGGCGACCGATGTCATATGCAGGGACAGGTGCCAGGCGGCGAGATCGGCTGCAAGGAAGACGCCCGGCAGGACGAGCAGACCGTAATCGGCCAACCCGGCAGGCCGCGAATCCGTAACCGTCTTTTCAGTCGCCTTGGCCCAGATCAGAAGCGGCAACAGCGCCAGCGCCACCCGCCAGAACGCCGTCGCCATAGGGCCGACTTCCGACAGCCGCACGAAGATCGGCGACCCGCCGATCGCGACACCACCAACCAACAACGCAACCAGGGCAAGGCGGCTTGCGGACGCAGACGCGGAAGAACCAAGGGCAGTGTCTGACACGAGTGCTGTCCACAGAATCTGCGCGGCACGGCGCCGCCACGCGATAACGCATCGGAGCTAGCAGAAACCCGCCGCCGGAAACAACGACTTCTCCTTATGGGAGCATGAGAATTGGTGAAGCGAGCCCCGCAGCCGCAGGGCCGCGAGGCATATATTTCAACGCACAGGCCTCACGCCGCGTCCGGCCGGTGCACCGTCTTCACTTCGAGGAAATCCTCAAGGCCGAACATGCCGCCTTCGCGGCCGTTGCCCGACTGCTTGTAGCCGCCGAACGGGCTGCCGTAGCGATGCGGGCCACCGTTGATGTGGACCATGCCGGCGCGAAGCCGCGCGGCAACGCGCTCGGCACGTTTGGGATCGCCGGTCTGGACATAGGCGGCGAGACCATAGCTGGTGTCGTTGGCGATCTCGATCGCCTCTTCTTCCGTTTCGAACGGCATGATGGCAAGCACCGGGCCGAATACCTCTTCGCGGGCAATCCGCATCGTGTTGTTGACGTCGGCAAAGATCGTCGGCTTGACGAAATAGCCTTGCTTGAACCCCTGCGGCTTGCCGGCGCCGCCAACCAGAAGCCGGGCGCCTTCGGCAATGCCCGCCTCGATCAACGCCTGTACCCGGCTGAACTGGATATCGCTGACCAGCGGGCCGATATGGCTACCCTCTTCCGCCGGGTTGCCGACCTTGACCTCCCTGCCGATCCGCGTGGCGATCTCGACGACCTTGTCGTAGACGGATTTCTGCACCAGAAGCCGCGTCGGCGCGTCGCAGGACTGGCCGGAATTGTTGAAACATTCCTGCACGCTGGCGGTGACGCGTTCTTCCAGGTCTGCATCTTCGAAGACGATGTTCGGCGACTTGCCGCCGAGCTCCAGCGTAACGCGCTTGACGGTATCGGCAGCATCCTTGCTGACGGCGATGCCGGCGCGGGTCGAGCCGGTGAACGACATCATGTCGACGTCCTTGTGCCGGGACAGGGCCGCACCCACATTCGGCCCATCGCCGTTGACGAGGTTGAACGTACCGGCCGGGAAGCCGGCCTCGTGCACCATTTCGGCATAGAGGAGCGCATTCAGCGGCGTGAATTCGCTCGGCTTCAGGACGCAGGTCGAGCCCGTCGCCAGCGCCGGAACGACCTTCAGCGCGATCTGGTTGATCGGCCAGTTCCATGGCGTGATCAGGCCGCAGACACCGATCGGCTCGCGCAGCAACACATCGCCATTCGGCAGCACTTCGCGCATGTGCAGGCGCTTCAAGGCATCGATGAAGCCCTGAAGATGGCCGACGCCGACATCGGCCTGCTGCTCGCGGCTCATCGTCGCCGGAGCACCCAGTTCCATGGTGATGGTCTGAGCCATCTCGTCGTAGCGACGCTTGTAGATCGCCAAAAGTCTTTCAAGCCGCGCCAGACGTTCTTCGACGCTGGTGCGGCTATAGGTGACGAAGGCCTTCTTGGCGGCCGCAACGGCGCGGTCGATATCGGCCGCCGTGCCCATCGAGATCACGGCGACCGGCTTTTCCGTTGCCGGATTGAGCACCTCGAGATCATTCGGCGTGATCGGGTCGACCCATTCGCCGTTGATGTAGAACTTGCGTTTGTCGAGCATAAGTCGTTCCCTCCCGTCAGATCGTTTTCTGTTTTTCATGCAGCCAATCGGTGATCAATTGGCGGTAGCGTGCGCCGCTGAAGCTTGGAAAATGTCCGCCATGCACGACGCGCACGGGGATTTTCAAGAGCCGCTCCATGGATGTGAGATAGTCAGCGGCATTTGAGTGATAGATGTCCTCGACCAGCGGACCATCGTAGAGGATGTCGCCGGAGAACAGAATTTCGGTTGCCTTCTCATAGAGCGCAATGCCGCCCGGGGAATGGCCGGGTGTATGAATGACCTCGAAGACCCGGTCGCCCAGATCGATGATATCACCATCGTCGAGAATGCGCGTCGCTGGCGCCTTTTTTACGGCGTAACATGTCGAACAATAGGGTTCCGGCGGCAATGCATCGAAAATCTCGTCTGTCACGTAGGGATCGGCGAGGGTGTTTGTCCGTGTCGGATTGGCGAGCAGATCGGCCTCGGCGGAATGCACCGCGCGGCATTCGAATTCGTGATGGCAGCCGATATGGTCGAAATGCGTATGGCTGGCGACGGCGACGAGATCACGCTCGGCCACCAGCGGCACCCACTCGCGCCACGCCCATGCCGCTATCGACCAGCATGTCGCGATCGCGGCCGCGCACATGCCAGATGTTGCAACGGTAGAATTCCTGGATGAATGGCTCGGAGATGGCGGTTACGCCGTCATCGAGACGTTTGACGGCATACCATTTGTCGGGACCGATGCGTTCCATGCTCATCTCCTGCCGTCTCACGCTGGCAAGGCTACGACATCGGCAAGATCGACGGCAAGTGGGAGATCTGACCGTCAGCCACCGCTGCCGCTTACGGCACGATCGCAAACTCCCGGATGTCGCCCGGCCTCTGCGAACGGATGCAGGGGCGCTACCGCCTGCACCGCGACGGACGCGAGCGACCAAGACAAACGAAAACCTCTGAATCGGTATCGACTCAGAGGCCCCGCAATGGTGAAATTTCGCGTTTCGCCTTCCAGAAAAGGCTCAGATCGCCCCGAAGACGAGCGCGGAAACGAAAAGGAACGCCGCACCCAGTGCGACCGCCTGTGCTGCCATGTTCCAGGAAAACTGGGGTCCGGTATGCGCGCCAAAGGCGGTTGGGCGATTCTGCATGACTGGTTTCGAACCTTGCATCCTGTCCTCCACTTCGAGTTGTTGCAGATATTCTGCTGACCGTATCGTCGCCCTGGTTTTCTCCGATATTTTCCATTGAGTTTATAGATATTATTTTCTTTGTTTTTCGCCCCAGGAGGAAAAACCGTCCTCGGGCGCGATCGGCCGAAATAAGAAACGCGGCAGGCGGCCTAATGTTCCCGGCCGTGTTCTCTTTCTCTTACGTGCCTGGACCATTGCTCGCTGAACCAGGGACTGAGCAACGAAACATCCGGCTGGCTGTGCGGCTTCGTCATCGCACCGGTCTCTTCCATGTAGGTCCATACCTTGAAGGTCGTCAGCTCGTGTTTGCCGAAGGTCTGGATCAACGGAATGTCGGCGGCGTCACGGCCGCGTGCAACGGCAATGCGGCCAATGCGCGGAATATTGTGGCGGGCATCGAACGTGTACCACCGGTCCTGAAGATAGACCTCGAACCAGGCATTGAAATCCATCGGCGCCGGATCACCGGCAACGCCGATATCACCCATATAGCCGTTGACGTAACGCGCGGGCATGTTCATGCAGCGGCAGAGGGTGACGGCGAGATGGGCGTAGTCCCGGCAGACCCCTGCCCTTTCCTGATGGGCCTCCATCGCCGTCCGCAAGGCTGGTGCATATCCGTAGCTGAAGATCAGTCGGTCATGCACGTAGTCGCAGATCGCCTTCACGCGTTGCCAACCCGGTTCGAGATTTCCGAACAAGCGCCAGGCAAGCGGGCCAAAACGGTCGGTTTCGCAATAGCGGCTGGCAGAAAGATAGGGCAGGCAGACGGAAGGCAGTCTTTCGACCGGTACGGCCTTCGCGTCGAGATTGACGCGATCGGGGCGGCCGCTATCCCTCACGACGGCGTCGTAGCTCAAATGCAGCCCGCCTGCCGGCACCACCATGCGCATGCAGACATTGCCATGCGGATCGATGACCTCGCCGATTTTCACGGCTGGATCGGCAACCGGTCCGCGCTCGCCGACGATGTCGGGCCGCCTGGCACGATCGACGGAAAGATAGGTCATCATCGGCGTCGGCTGGTCGCAGCTGATACCGATCTCGTATCCGAACCGTATGAACATACGCTACCTCCCACCACCGAGCGGGAACGGGTTTCCCGCATCATTGTTCCGGTTTCAGGTTTGGAAAATGAGAACCCAAGAGAGCTTCCGCTACAGAACGCAAATCGCACATCTGACGCATGTCTTTATCACTCGTCCCGGCGTCTTGGAGGATCGAGCCTTGAGGATAAGGCGCCCTAACGCCACTGCCCAGGCCCCTCGACAATCGGAGCTGAGCGCCGTTCGGCGCAGACACATACTGCAAATACTAAGCCGATCACCAATCTCTGACAACCTCCCGATGGATGCCGGGCGCCGATGTGCAAGCGAAAACGTTCGTCGGGGATGCCCGAAGGTGTGTGCGGTTTCAGCGCGACAACCAACTCTAACTTTTTGATTTATAGGAAGATTCAAACGACCAGCATCGCCCGGAAGTCGTTGACGTTCGTTCCTGTCGGACCCGGAACGAACAGGTCGCCGCTCGCATGGAAGGCGCTCCAGGCATCGTGCCGGGAGAGATAGTCGCGCGGATCGCCACCGGCCGCACGCACACGCGTCACCGTCCCCGCATCGGCGAAAGCCCCTGCATTGTCCTCCGAGCCATCGATGCCGTCGGTATCGGCCGCCAAGGCATGGATGCCATCAACGTCCTCAATGTCGAGCGCGAAGGACAACAGGAACTCGCTGTTGCGCCCGCCCTTGCCATAGGTATTGCCGGAAATGGTCACCGTCGTTTCGCCGCCGGACAGGATGACGACAGGTTTTTGGAAAGGCCGGTTGCGCAACACCGTTTCGCGCGCGATCGCGGCATGCATGCGGCCGATGTCGGCGGCCTCTCCCTCGATCGCGTCGGAAAGGATCACCGCTTCGATACCCTGCTGCCGTGCCTTGGCGGCAGCCGCTTCGAGCGAAACGCTGGCCGAAGCGATGATGTGGCGTTCGTGATCGGCAAAGGCCGCGTGGTCCGGCCGAGGCGCTGCGGCTTCGGATGAGCTCAGGTGCCGAATCACCGCCTCGGGCAATTCCATCCGGTAGCGCTCGACGATGGCAAGAGCATCCGCCGGCGTCGACAGATCCGGGATCGTCGGGCCGGATGCGACAAAGGCCGGATTGTCGCCGGGCACATCGGAGACGATCAGGCTGACGACCTTGGCGGGTGCTGCCGCAAAGGCCAGACGACCGCCCTTGATGCGCGAGACATGCTTGCGCACGACGTTCATCGCCGAAATCGGCGCGCCGGAGGCGAGGAGAGCGCGGTTAACGGCGATCTCGTCCTCAAGCGTCAGGCCGGCGGGTGGCGCCGGCAGCAACGAGGAGCCGCCGCCGGAAATCAGCGCCACGACCAGATCATCCGGCGTCAGCCCCTGCACCAGCCGCAGCAATTCGGCCGAGCCGGCAAGCCCGGCCTCGTCCGGCACCGGATGCGCCGATTGCAGAATGCGGATTCGCTCGCAGGCAGCGATCGGCCCGTGCCGGGCCACAACAGCACCCTCGAGCGGGCCACCCCACAGGCTTTCAAACGCAGCCGCCATCTGGCTTGCCGCCTTGCCGGCGCCGACGACGATGGTCCGGCCTTTGGGCCGCGCAGGCAGATGGGCGCGGATAGCCGCAAGCGGATCGGCAGCTTCGACCGCGGCCTCGAACAGGCTGGTCAGAAAGGGACGCGGTTCTAGCATCATTCAGGATCAACTCGCGACTTCAAAGTCGTAGACGAAAACGCCATCAACGCCGCCTTCAGTCGCAGCAACGATGCGGCCGCCTGCCTTCTCATGCTCAGGATGGGAAAGATAGGCGTCGCGTGCGACTGCATCGGCGAAATCGATGATGAAGCCGCTATTGTAGCCTTTTCCGAGCCCCTCCGGGCTGACATTGGGACCGATGTCGATGGCGAGATATCCGGGAACAAGGGGCTTCAACGCCGCTATGTCGGCGAGAATCGATGCCCTCTCGGCATCCGGTACGCTCGTCGTGAAGCGGATGAAGACACAATGGCGGATCATGGCAAACTCCTATCGGATCTCGGCGCGTGCCCGCGGTCTGAGATCGTTGCGTTCGTGGCTGAAAATCGCCGCCGGCAACGGCTGGCGATTGCGGATGATGTCCGATCCCTTCTCGCCCATCATGATCGTCGGGCCGTTGGTATTGCAAGAGGGCACGCGCGGCATGACGGAACTGTCGCAGACGCGCAAGCCCTCGAGGCCATGGACTTTCAGCTCCAGATCGACGACGGCGTCCGCACCGGTCCCCATCTTGCAGGTGCCGACCGGATGATGATCGGTCTTGGCGTTGGCGCAGCCATAGTCGAACAACTCCTCGTCCGTCATGACCTTCGGCCCCGGCAGACGCTCGGCCATGACGAACGGCTTCAGAGCCGCTTGCTGGAGGATTTCGCGCGCGATCTTCAGTCCCTCGATCGACATCTTCCGGTCATGCGGATCTTCCCAATAGTTCGGATCGATCAACGGAGCGGCCGCCGGGTCGGAAGAGGATAGCCGCACGGTGCCGCGCGAACGGGGATGCAGATAGGCGGAGTTCAGCGTGACGCCGGCATTCCTCAGCTTCTCGACGCCCGCCTCGATGCCGGAACCGAGACCGAGGTGGAATTGGATATCGGGCGAGCGGGCATTCGGATCGGCGTACCAGAAGCCACCGGTCTCGAAGAGCGAGGAGGCGACCGGACCGGTGCGGAACAGCACATATTGCAGGCCCGCCCAGATCGACCGATGCAGCTTGGCGACGCCGTCATAGGTGTGGTCGCCGGTGCATTCGGAAATGACGAAGAGATCGAGGTGATCTTGCAGGTTCGAGCCGACGCCCGGCAAATCGTGTTTCACCTCGATACCGACCGAACGCAGATGATCGGCCGGACCGATGCCGGACTGTTGCAGGAGCTTCGGCGAACCAATGGCACCGGACGTGATGAGAACCTCGCGCCCGGCGCGGACGATCTCGGCTCCGCGCGGCGTGGCGATCTCGACACCGACGGCGCGTTTGCCTTCCAGCACGATCCGGCTCACCCGCGCGCCGAGCCTGACTGTCAGGTTCTTGCGGTTCCTGATTGGCGAAAGATAGGCGAGCGAGGCGGAAGAGCGGCGGCGATTGCGCTGGGTAAGCTGATAGAAGCCGACGCCGGCCTGCTGCCTGCCATTGAAATCATGATTGTAGGGAATGCCGAGCTCCTGGCCGGCACGGATATAGGCATCGCAGATCGGCAGGCCGGAGACGGGCATGGAGACACCGAGCGGCCCACCATAGGAATGATAGTCGTCGGCGAAACGCTGGTTGTCTTCCGCCCGCTTGAAATAGGGCAGCACGCTGCGGTAATCCCAGCCCGTGCAGCCGTCCTCGCTCGCCCAGAGATCATAATCGACCGCATTGCCGCGCGTATAGAGCTGCGCATTGATCGAGGAGCCGCCGCCGATGACCCTGGCCTGCGTATAGCGCATCACGCGGCCCTTCATGTGCTTTTGCGGTACGGTTTCCCAGCCCCAGCTTGCCACGCCCTTGGTCATCTTGGCGAAACCCGCGGGCATATGGAACAGCGGGTGCCAGTCGCTACCGCCCGCTTCCAGCAAGAGCACCTTGACGTCGGCGTCCTCCGTCAGCCGGTTGGCAAGGACGCAACCCGCCGGACCGCCGCCGGTGATGATATAGTCGTAAGTCATGTCGTCTTCCTCAAATTCGAGTTTTGCCAAGCCAAGGCCCCTCATCCGGCCCTCCGGGCCACCTTCTCCCCGCAAGCGGGGCGAAGGAGAGTACGGCAAACTCAGTCGTCCCCTCTCCCCGCCTGCGGGGAGAGGGCTAGGGTGAGGGGCAATCGCCGCCGCCCCCTCACAACCGTCCGATAGACAGCCCGCCATCGGCATTGATCACCGATCCCGTCGCAAAGCCGAAACTGCCGCTCGCCAATGCCGCAACGATTGCGCCGATGTCCTCCGGTTCGCCCCAGCGCTTCATAGGCACCAGACCGTCACTGATCAGGGCGTCATATTTCGCGGAAACGCCGGCGGTCATGGCAGAGCGGATGACACCCGGCCGCACCTCGAAAACGGCGATGCCGGTGTCTGCAAGACGCAAGGCCAACCCTTGCGAAAAAGCGGCGAGCCCCGCCTTCGTCATGCAGTAGTCCAGGCGCTCCGGCGAGCTCATCGTTGCGGAGACGGAGGTAATGTTGATCACCGAGCGTTTCGCACCGGAACCGACGGCCAACATCGCCTTCACCACGGCCTGGGTGAAAAAAACCGTTCCGCGCAGATTGGTGGCGACGATCGTGTCGAAATTCTCCGGCGCCAGATCGAGAAAATCGCCGCGCACCACGGATGCCATGCCGGCATTGTTGACGAGGCAGGCGATAGGGCCCAGTTGCGCCTGAACGGCTTCGACCGTCGCCTGGTGCCCCGAGAGATCGGCAAGGTCGGCCTGCAGGAAAATCGCCTTGGCGCCAAGCACCGAAAGGTCGTCGAGCACAGTGCCGATCTGATCGGCGTCGCCGATGCCGGTGACGGCGATGTCGAAGCCGACCTTCGCGAGCGCCTTGGCGATGCCAAGGCCGATACCGCGGCGGCCGCCGGTGACGATGGCAACGGGGCGTTTCGTCATGCCGCCAGATCCTTCGAAACGATGTGATCGGCAACGCGCAGCGCCTGCGCCGCGACCGTCAGGGCCGGATTGACCGCGGCCGATGTCGGCAGGCACGACGCATCGACGACGAACAGGTTGTGGTGATCGAAGGCGCGGCAATAGACATCGAGCGGCGCAGACGCCGGATCGTTGCCGATCCGCACCGTGCCGCACTGGTGCGACGGCGTGCGCTTGTCGAAGGGCCGAGACAGAACGATCGGGAATCCCGCCGCTTTCAGCGCCTGCTTCAGCTTCTTCACCAGCATCAGATGCGCCGGCCAGTTGGTGCGTACCCACTGCAGCACGATACGCTCGCCATCGACCATGATCCTGCTTTCCGGATGCGGGATATCCTCGCTCATGGCATAGAAGTCGATGGCATGAGCCGAGATCTGACCGAGCAGCCATTCCGGCACCGACGGCATGTTTGCCTTCAGGATCGGACCGGAGATGCGACCGAGAAGCTGCACATTACCGAGCGGCGGACCGCCCTCACCGTCCGAGAGATAGAAATCATTGAAACCGAAGGTCTTCTGATAGATCGAGTCGTTCCTGTAGAACGGCGAAACCGCGATCACCGCGCTCGAATTGTGGTTCATGAAGTTGCGGCCGACCTGGTCGGAACTGTTGGCGAGCCCCTTCGGATGAGCAGCATTGGCAGAGCGCAGCAGCAGCGCCGCCGACTGCACCGCACCTGCCGACAGGATGACCAGTTTCGGAGAGACGGCATGTTCGACGCCATCCTTGATATAGCGAACCGTTTCGATCCGCTTGCCATCCGGCGCCGTTTCCAGCCGCGTCACCCGCGACCCGGTCTGCAACCGGACATTCCGATGCTGCAACGCGACCGTCAGCGCCGCGGTCTCCGCATCCATCTTGCCGTCGAAACTGTTGGGGTGCGCATCCCAGGGCGTCTTCGCCTTGGCGAGCCACTTGTCGATATCGACGCCAAGCGGTAGCGAATAGGGATGCAGGCCGTTGCGTTTCAGCTTCTCACGCACCGAAGCAATCGGCGCCTCGTCCGGCACCGGTGCAAAGGCGTAGCGCTGCGAATGCGGCGGCTCCGTCGGGTCCTCACCGAGCGTTCCACGCACCTGATAGAGCTGTTCGGCGCGACTGTACCAGGGCTCCAGTTCCTCGTAAGGAAACGGCCAGGCGGGCGAGACACCTTCCAGATGCCGCATTTCCGCAAAATCTTCGCGGCGATAGCGCACCAGCACGGCACCGAAGAATTTCGAATTGCCACCGACATTGTAGTAGTTGCCCGGATTGAAGCCCGTCCCGTCGGTTTCGTACCAGAGCTCCTTCGGCCGGAAATGGCCACGCTGGAAGATCGCCCGCTGGTCGCGGTTTTCCGGCCGGTCTTCGATATGGCCGCCGGCCTCCAGGATCAGGATGTCGGCGCCGGAACCCGCAAGGGCGGAGGCGATCGTCGATCCGCCGATGCCGGAGCCGATGATGACGATATCGGGCTGCTTCACCATGACCAGACTCAGCCGATGCGCTGTTGGCTTTGCGGATCGAAATACACCGCCTTGTCCAGGTTGAAGGCAAGCCTTGTGTGTTGTCCGGGCGCGATACGGGCGTCGGCGCGCAGACGCGCCACCACTTCCTTGCCACCGAGCTTGGTCACGGCGAACGTATCGGAGCCGGCCGGTTCGACCACTTCGATCAAACACTCCCCTTCGACCAGCGAGCGGGCATTGCGGTCGGCGCCATCCGGGTCGGTCAGCGCCTCCGGCCTGATGCCGAAGACGATCTGCTTGCCGGCATAGGCGGAAAGGCCATTGACCTGCGCCATCGGCAAATGCAGCGGCTCCGCATCCGGGCGCGCCAGGGAGACCCGAAGATCGTTGCCGCCCCCTTCGACGGTCGCACTGAGCAGGTTCATCGCCGGCGAGCCCATGAAATCGGCAACGAAGAGGTTGGCCGGATTGTTGTAGATCTCGGCAGGCGTGCCGAACTGCTGCAGTACGCCATCCTTCAGGACGGCGATCTTGGTCGCCAGCGTCATCGCCTCGATCTGGTCGTGCGTGACATAGACGATCGTCGTCTTCATGCGCTGGTGCAGGCGCTTGATCTCGGTGCGCATGTCGACGCGCAGCTTGGCGTCGAGGTTGGAGAGGGGTTCGTCGAACAGGAACACCTGCGGATTGCGCACCAGAGCCCGGCCCATGGCGACGCGCTGGCGCTGGCCGCCGGAGAGCTGGCTCGGCTTGCGCTCGAGCAGATGGCCGATCTGCAGCATATCGGCGACTTGCTTGATCGCCTTCTCGCGCTCCTCCTTCGGCACGCCGCGGATTTCCATGCCGAAGGCGATGTTGCCCGCAACCGTCATGTTGGGATAGAGCGCATAGGACTGGAAGACCATGGCGATATCGCGCTTGGAGGGATGCAAGCCCGCGACCGACCTGCCGTTGATCGAAATCTCGCCGGACGTGATCGGCTCCAGGCCGGCGATCGTGTTCAAGAGCGTCGACTTTCCACAGCCGGACGGGCCGACCAGCACCAGGAAGCCGCCCTCCTCGATCTCGAGGTTGATGTTCTTCAGGATTTCCAGCGAGCCGTAGGACTTGCGCAGATCGGTGATTTTCAGAAACGACATGGTCTTAACCCTTCACAGCGCCGGACATCAGGCCGCGGACGAAGTAGCGGCCGGAGACGATGTAGACGACAAGCGTTGGCAGGGCGGCGAGGATCGCGCCTGCGAAGTGGACATTGTATTCCTTGACCCCCGTGGAGGAGGAAACGAGGTTGTTGAGCGCAACCGTCATCGGCGTCGAATGGGCGCCGGAAAAAGACGCGCCGAAGAGGAAGTCGTTCCAGATATTGGTGAACTGCCAGATGACCGAGACGACGATGATCGGGCCCGAGGACGGCAGGAGGATGCGCCGAAAAATCTGGAAGAAACTCGCGCCGTCGATCTGCGCCGCCCGCACCAGCTCGGTCGGAAAGGCCTCGTAGTAATTGCGGAAGTAGAGCGTCGTGAAGCCGAGACCGTAGATGACGTGCACGAACACCAGGCCAGGCACCGATCCGGCGAGACCCAGAATGCCGAGAATGCGTGCCATCGGGATCAGCACGATCTGGAACGGAATGAAGCAGGACAGAAGCAGCATGCCGAAAAAGATGCCCGATCCCGGGAAACGCCACTTGGTCAGCACATAGCCGTTCAGCGCGCCGACGATGGTCGAGATCGCCACAGCCGGAATGACCATCAGGATGGAGTTGATGAAAAAGGGGCGAAGGCCTGTCGGCTGCACGCCGATCTGCGCGGTCGACCAGGCGGAAAGCCAGGGTTCGATCGTCCAGGTCTGCGGCATGCTGAGCATGCCGCCCTGGCGGATTTCGTCGAGCGGCTTGAAGGAATTGACCACCATCACGTAGAGCGGCAGCAGCGAATAGAGCGCAAACAGGATCAGCACCGAATAGATGATCGCGCGCGTCAGGCGGCCGCTGGAAATAGCGTTGTCAGGGCTCTGGACGCTCATTGGCGCTTCTCCCCTTTGATTTCGGAATAGAGGTAGGGAATGATGATCGAGAAGATCATCACCAGCATGATGATCGCCGAGGAAGCGCCGATGCCCATCTGGTTGCGGGTGAAGGTGTAGGAATACATGAACGTCGCCGGCAGTTCGGTCGCCTGCCCCGGCCCGCCGCCGGTCAAGGCGATGATCAAGTCATAGGCCTTGATGGCGAGATGGGCGAGCACGACGAAGGCCGACAGGAAGACCGGGCGCATCAGCGGAATGATGATCCGCCGGTAGATGGTCGTCGTCGAGGCGCCGTCGATCTGCGCTGCCTTGATGATCTCGTTGTCGACGCCGCGCAGGCCCGCAAGGAACATCGCCATGATGAAGCCGGAGGATTGCCAGACGGCAGCGATCACCACGCAATAGATCGCGTAGTTGCGGTCCTTGATCCAGTTGAAGGTGAAGCTCTCCCAGCCCCAGAGATGCATGGTATTCTCAAGCCCGATGCCGGGATCGAGGAACCATTTCCATGCCGTGCCCGTGACGATGAAGGACAGCGCCATGGGGTAGAGATAGATCGGCCGCAACAGGCCTTCGGCGCGGATCTTCTGGTCGAGCAGGATCGCAAGACCAAGGCCCAGCACCGAGCAGATGCCGATATAGAGCGTCGCGAAAATCGCCAGATTGGAGATCGCCCGCCACCAGTGCGGCAGGGCCCAGAGCTTGGAATAGTTGCTGAGGCCCACGAAATTGTAGGACGGCAGCATCTTGCTGTCCGTCATCGACAGGAAGCCGGTATAGGCGATGAAGCCATAGACAAAAATCAGGACGATGAGGAAGCTTGGAGCAAGTACCAGCTTTGGCACAATATCCTGCAACCGGCTGCGGCTATCCATAGTGACACCACCTTTGGCGCATGCCTCCGGCGCCTCATGGTCCGGATCGATCACGCACAATTTCGAAACCCAGAAATCCGCGGGCATTCGAGCCTTTGGAACAATCGTAAAAGCCCCTCATCCGCCCTGTCGGGCACCTTCTCCCCGCTTGCGGGGAGAAGGGACAAGCGGCAACCTCCGTGATCCCCTCTCCCCGCCTGCGGGGAGAGGGTCAGGGTGAGGGGCAAACCCTCTAAACCCTCAAGCCTTACTTGGCGGCTTCGACGGCGGAAGCCAGTTCCTTGACGGCGTCTTCCGAAGACAGTTCACCGTTGAACTGGCGCGTAACGACGTCGTAGATCGCATTCTTCACCGATGCCGGGTTGGCGTGGCCGTGCGCCATGGAACCGAACAGCTTGCCGCTGGCATTGGCTTCGGCCAGGTCCTTGATCCCCTTCTTGCCGCAGGCGTCGAAATCCGTGTCCGGAACATCGGTGCGCGCGGGAACGGAGCCCTTGACCACGTTGAAGGCCGACTGGAAGGTCGGGCTTTCGATCGCCGAAGCCATCTGCAACTGGGCCGGCACCTTGTCTTCGGAAACCTTGAACATCGCGAACTGGTCGGAGTTGAAGGTCACGGCCCCTTGAGTGCCCGGGAAGCGCATGCAGACGAAGTCGGTGCCCGGCACCTTCTTGGCCTTGACGAACTCACCCTTTGCCCAGTCGCCCATGAACTGCAGACCGGCCTTGCCTTCGATGACCATGGCGGAAGCAAGGTTCCAGTCACGGCCGGAGAAGTTGTCGTCCACATAGGAACGAAGCTTGGTCATGCGGTCGAAGGCTTCCTTCATCTTGTCGCCGCCGAGAGCTGCCGGGTCGAGATCGATGAACGCCTGCTTGTAGAAATCGGTGCCGAGCGAGAGCACGACGGCGTCGAAGATCGTCGCGTCCTGCCAGGGCTGGCCGCCATGCGCCACCGGGGTGATGCCCTGAGCCTTGAAGTTGTCGAGAAGAGCGATCAGCTCGTCCCAGTTCTGGGGTTCCTTGCCGCCTGCCTTGTCCAGCGCTGCCTTGTTGATCCACACCCAGTTGGTGGAGTGGACGTTGACCGGCGCGGCGATCCAGTGGCCGTCATATTTGGAGAACTGCTGCAGCGCGGTCGGGATGACCTTGTCCCAGCCTTCCTTGGCAGCGGTGTCGTCGAGATTGCCGAGTGCGCCTTCCTTGGCCCAGTCGAGAATGTCGAAACCGAGCATCTGAACCGCCGTCGGGGCATTGCCCGAGGTGACGCGGGCGCGAAGCACCGTCATGGCTTCCGTGCCACCGCCGCCGGCAACCGGCATGTCGGTCCACGAGATGCCCTTGCTTTCCAGATCCTTCTTCAGGACGTCCAGCGCGGCCGCTTCGCCGCCGGATGTCCACCAATGCAGAACCTCAACGCTCTCGGCCGCATGAACGGCGCTGATGCCCGCCATGCTGCCCATCATGATCGCTGCCACTGCCGTCGTCGTCAAAAACTTGCGCATCGTATTCCTCCCGTTTGCAAGTCGTAGAGCGGGAAAACTCCTCCCCCGCCGTTGAATGCCGTCCCGTCTCGAAAACGGGAAGCAATTGGTCGCGGCCTCCGCCGCTGGCACATTTAAAACGTTATAAGTTACATCAAGTCAAGCGTTGCTCGCAATCTCCATATCAATAGCTTTAACATACTGAATTTGGATAATTATAGTCCATTTTATTGATTCCGCACTGCAGCAAATACTTTCGATAAATGCGGTTTAAAACGTTTGCATAAAACACATTGCACATCCGTTCGCGCAGCGTTACAAAGGCGGTCTTGTCTTCGCCTCGCGGGAGTATTTCATTGCCCGACACTCCCAAATCCGCCACCTCGGAAAACATGCTGAAAGGCGGCAAGCCGACCCTGCGCACGATTGCCGACATCACCGGCTTTGCCGTGACCACCGTGTCGCGTGCGCTCAGCAATGCGCCGCAGATTTCGCTCGATACCCGCACGCGCGTTCACGAAGTCGCGGCCGAAATCGGCTATCTGCCGGATCGTGCTGCCCAGCGACTGAAGACCGGCCGAACCAACGTCATCAGCGTGCTTCTCGATCCGCACGAGGAAATCCTCGGCTACGGCACGTCGCTGATGCTCGGCCTTGCCAAAGCGCTCAAAAACACGCCCTACCACCTGATCGTCACGCCGAACTTCATCAATGACAGCAATGTCGATGCGATCAGGCACATCGTCCGCAACGGCATGGCAGACGGACTGATCTTCTCCCGCACCGAGCCCTTCGATCCGCGCGTGCGCCTTCTTCTCGAAAACGGCTTTCCCTTCGTCACCCATGGGCGAACCGAGTTCACCACGCCGCATCCCTACGTCGATTACGACAATTTCTCGTTCGCCTACGAGGCCACCAAACGGCTGATCGCCCGTGGCCGCCGCAAGCCGCTGATCATCCTGCCGCCGAAGCGCATGACCTTCTCGCAGCACCTGCAGCACGGCTTCATGACCGCCGTTCGCGAGGCGGGCGTCGCCTACGAGATCCCCACCGAAATCGACCTCGACTGTCCCGTCGACCAGATCCGCGACTATGTCAGCCGCCGGGCCGGCGAGCCCGATGCCCCCGACGGATTTGCCTGCGGCGGCGAGGTCTCCGCGCTCGCGACCATCACCGGCATGAGCGACCACGGCCTGACGCTCGGCATCGAATACGACATCGTTGCCAAGCAGACGTCGAAACTGCTGATCAATATCCAGCCAAAGGTCGAAACCATCTACGAGGACCTGACGGACACCGGCGAGCAGATGGGGCGAATTCTTCTCGCACGGATCGCCAGTGACGAAACGACCGATATGCAGGTGCTGCTCAAGCCGCAGATCAACTTTCCGGCGCCGGAAAGCGGAGGCTGAGAATACGCCTCCCTTCCGGTCAGGCGTCGAAAAAGCCGAAATGGCGGTCATGTACGTTTCTCTTCCGTTGCTCAGCGCGGCATCCACCAGCCGGTGCGGCCGCCGATGTGCATGTTGAGCGTCTTGGTTTCGGTATAGTCTTCCACCGCATGACGGCCGAGTTCGCGGCCAAGGCCGGATTGGCGGTAGCCGCCGAACGGCAGTTCGGAGGCGCCGTCCATGAAGGTGTTCATCCAGACCGTTCCCGCCCGCACCTTGCGGCCGATGGTCAGGCAGGTGTCGAAATCGCGGCTCCAGACGCCGGCCGACAGGCCGTAGTCGATGGAGTTGGCTATCCGGATCGCCTCATCGGTCGTCTCGAAGGTGAGGACCGAGAGAACCGGCCCAAACACTTCCTCGCGCGCCACAGCCATGTCCGGCGTGACGGCAGACAGAATGGTCGGCGACATGAACTGGCCGGAGCCGAGATCGAGCGCTGAACCACCATGCGACACGGTTGCCCCATTGCCTGAGGCAGCCGAAACGTAACCGACGATCTTTTCCAGATGCTGCGGCGTGATGATGGCACCGACCTGCGTCGACGGATCGAGCGGATCGCCAACCTTGACCTTGGCCGAAAGCGCGGCAACGCGGCGCGTCACTTCGGCTGCGATATCGCGATGAACGATCAGCCGCGAGCCGGCATTGCAGCATTCGCCGGCATTGAAATAAGCACCGAACACCGCAGCGTCGATGAAATCGTCGAGATTGGCGTCCGGAAAGACGATCTGCGGGTTCTTGCCGCCGAGTTCCAGCGAGACTTTCTTCAGGGTCTGCGCCGCATTGCTCATCGTCAGCTTGCCGACGCCGGTCGAGCCGGTGAAGGAGACCATGTCGACATCCGGATGGCTCGTCATGATCGCGCCGACATCCGGACCGGTGCCGGTGATGATATTGACGACGCCTGCCGGAACGCCGGCGGCCTCGAGGATTTCGCCGAGAACCAGAGTAGACCCCGATGTCAGTTCGGACGGTTTGACCACCGTGGTGCAACCGGCCGCCAGGGCGAAAGGCAGTTTTTGGCTGACGATCAGGAAGGGGAAGTTCCACGGCGTGATAATCGAGACGACACCGATCGCTTCGCGCAGCACGATACCGAGCGTGCCGTCGCCCAGCGTATTGTAGCTCTCGCCATGCAGGTCGCGGGCAAGGGCGGCCGCGTAGCGCCAGATATCGGCGGCGCCGCCGAGTTCACCCTTGGCCTGGCTGATCGGCTTGCCGGACTCGATGCAGTCGAGATAGGCGAGTTCATCGGCGCGGGCTGCGATCATGTCGGCGGCCTTGAGCAGGATCAGCGAGCGCTCGGACGCGGTCATGCGCGGCCACGGCCCGTCGTCGAACGCCTTTCGCGCGGCGGCGATCGCCCGCTCGGCATCTGCCTTGGTGGCGGCCGGATAGCGACTGACGGTGACGCCGTGACCGGGGGCCACGCGCTCCAGCGTCCTGCCTTCGGCTGCATTCCCCCATTTGCCGTCGATCAGCATCTGGAAGTCGCGCACCTTCACGTCGGTCAGCGCCTTGGGCTTCACCAATACCGTCATTACCATTCTCCCTTGAATTCCGCGGGGCGCTTGCCGGCAAAAGCCGCAACGCCTTCCTTCATGTCGCCGGTCTTGGCGGCCAGTATCGACCCCAGCGCCTCGACGGCCGTGCCGTTGTCTTCGCCGTTGGCAGACGCGATCATCAGCTTGCAGATCTCCAGCGCCGCCGGGCCACGCTTGGCGATACCGCCGGCGTAATCTTTCGCCACCGCCAGCACCGTTCCGCTCCCGGCCACCGCATCGACCAGCCCGAGCGCCCTCGCCTCCTCGGCCGTAAACATCTCGCCGCCGAGCACCATGCGGCGCACCACCTGCGCGCCGAAGCGCTTGACGAGACGCTGCGTGCCCGACCAGCCCGGCACCATGCCGAGACCGGTTTCCGGCAGCCCGATCCTGATCTGCGCCTCCGCAATGCGCATGTCCGCCGCCGCCGCCAGTTCCAACCCACCGCCGAGCGCGTGACCGTTCATCGCGGCGATCACCGGCATGCGCAGCGTCGCCAGCCGCTCGAATACCCGGTGGCCGAAGCGCACCCATTGGTGGCCGAACGCGTTCGGGCTCATCGCCCCCCAGGCCTTGATGTCGCCGCCGGCGGAAAAGGCCTTGCCCTCGCCGGTCAGGATAACAACACGCACGCTGGCGTCGGCCTCGACCGTGTCGCAGGCGGCGCAGAGCGCCTTCAGCATGTCGATGTCGAAGGCATTCAGCTTTTCCGGCCGCGCGACGGTGAGGACGGCGATCGCATCCTCGATCTCGATCTTGATCCGGGCATCAGACATCCGACGCTCCTTCCAGTTTCCGCACCGGCTTTTGCGGCAGCGTCAGGCCGATCGGCGCCTCGTGGAACAGGGCCTCGTCCATCACTTTAAGCCGGTCGGATACGATCAGCGGAAACTCCGACTGGTCGAGAATCTGTGTCTGCAGATCAACGCCGGGCGCGATTTCCGTCAGCATGATGCCTTCGGGCGTCAACTTCATCACACAGCGCTCGGTGACATAGGTGATGTCCTGACGCTGCTCGACGGCGCGGCGGCCGGAGAAGGTGACATGCTCGACCTCGTTGACGAGTTTCTTCAGCTTGCCTTCCTTCTCGATCACCAGCTTGCTGTCGACCATCGAAAGTTTTGCGCCGGCATTGAACATGCCCGAGAAGACGATCTTCCTCGCTCGCGCGGTGATATCGACGAAACCGCCCGCCCCCGCCGTGACATGCGGCCGGAAGGAAAGTTTCGAAACATTCACCGATCCGTCCCTGCCGATTTCGAGGAAGGAGAGCAGCGAGGCATCGAAGCCTGCCCCCTGGAAATACGTGAACTGATAGGGTGACGGCATGAAGGCGTCGGCGTTCGAGGCGCAGCCGAAGGCGAAATCGAGCAGCGGCACACCGCCGACGGCCCCTTGCTCGATCACCCAGGTGACCGAACCGTGCAGCCCCTCTTCGAGCAGAATGCGCGGCACGTTGGCCGAGATACCGAAGCCGAGATTGACGCAGCTTCCGCCCTCGAGCTCCTGCGCCACGCGGCGGGCGATGACCTTCTGGATGTTGAACTCCGGCACGCGGAAACTATCGAGCGGCCGGAAGATTTCGCCGGAAATGGCCGGGTCGTAGTCCGTCAGTGTCGTCTGTTTCTGATCCGGATCGACAACAATGTAGTCGACCAGCATGCCGGGCACGCGCACGTCATGCGGCTTCAAGGAGCCGGACTTGGTGATGCGCTTGACCTGGGCAATGACGATGCCGCCATTGTTGCGGGCTGCCAATGCCTGATCGAGACCGCCGAGATAGGCGCCTTCGTGCTCATAGGTGAGGTTGCCGCGCTCGTCGGCCGTCGTCGCGCGGATGATCGCCACCTGCGGCACGATCGCCTTGAAATAGAGCCAGTCCTCGCCTTCGAATTCGATCTTTTTCACCACCGGCTCGGCAGCGGCCGAGGCATTCATCGCGCACCCCTGGCGCGCCGGGTCGACGAAGGTATCGAGGCCGATCTTGGTCAGGACGCCCGGCCGCTTGGCTGCCGCCTCCCGGTGCATGTCGAACAGCACGCCGGAGGGGATGTTGTAGGCCGCGACCTCGTCATCGCCGATCATCTGCCAGATCCGCGGCGGCTCTGCCGTCGAGGGGCCGGAGGGATAGGAGCCGCCGATGATTTTCTTCAAGAGGCCCTTTTTGGCGATGTAGTCGACGCCCTTGATGCCGCTCATATCGCCGGCGGCGATCGGGTGCAGCGTCGTCAGATCGCGCGGATGGCCGGTTGTATCGAAGCGTTCGCCGATCGCTTTCAGCATCAGGTCGGGGCAACCAAGCCCGCTCGACGACGACACGGAAACGGTCGCGCCGTCCGGGATCAGGGAAGCGGCTTCCGCCGGGGTGATATGCTTGCTCATCGGTCTCGTCTCAAAGTCCGGGTTCGATGCGAACGGCGCTGCCGCTAGCGGCTGCCTGCATGACGGCAAAGCCGGTCGCCAGCGACCAGATGCCATCCTCGCCGCTGCAAAGTGGCTGGCCCCTACCGGCGATGGCATCCTCGAAGGCGACGAGCGTGGTTTGGTAGAGATTGCGGTGACTGATCGACAGTTCGGTTTCGCCATCGACGTTGCGCAGCGTGACCGTGCCGACCGGCTGCTGGGTCATGCAGTTGCGGCCGATCAACGAGCCTTCGGATCCATGCACCTCGAAGCCCGTCGTTGCGTATTTCGTGGTGAAGCCGTCGTGGAATTGCGCGATGAGCCCGGATTTGAACCGCAGCACGCCCATCGCCGCGTCGTCCAGCCCGGCCTTTGCCATGCCGCCATATTGCCCTACGGCGATGGCCTCGACCGGATCGTCGCCGAGCACGAAGCGCAGCGTATCGGTGTCATGCACGGTGATATCGAGAATGACGCCGCCGCCGGCCTCGGGCTTTTCGAGACGCCAGCCCTGTAGATGCGGCGGCAGATAGACCGCGTGGAAGACGCGCGCCGCAAGAGGCTTGCCGATCGTCCCGGCGGCGATCGCGTCGCGCATGGCGCGATGGGTGGCAGCGCCCCGCAGATGATGATTGGTCGCCATCACCACGCCGGCGTCGCGGGCAGCCTTCACCATCGCATGGGCATCGTCGAGCGAGAGCGCCAGCGGTTTTTCGCAGAGAATATGTTTTCCCGCCCGCGCGGCTGCAAACACCTGATCGCGATGCAGTTCGTTGGTGGTGGAAATATAGACGGCCTGCACATCAGGATCATTGACGAGTTCGTCGACACAGGTCACCGACTTGGCGATGCCATGATCGCGCGCATAGGCAGCACCCCGCTCGGCGCTCGTGCTCATCACCGAAACGATCTCACCACCGACGGTGCGGATCGCATCGATGATCCATTCATGGGCAATCGTGCTTGCCCCGATCAAACCCCAATGCGTCATAGCAGAGACAGCCTTTCTCTCTTGTCGGTCGCAGCACCACAACTCTGGCGCACGACGAGCCGCACGGAACTGACGATCGCTTCGGCGTCTGCCCGGCCGGCATTGATCTGTTTCAAGAGCAGTTGCGCGGCGCGCCGGCCCATTCCCTGCGGGTCGACGGAAATGGTGGTCAGTGCCGGCACCGCAGTCTGCGCCTCGATCACGTCGTCGAAGCCGATGACGGCAAAATCCTCGCCCGGATCGAGGCGGTGGGCGCGCAATCCGTCGCAGACCCCGAAGGCGACCGCATCGTTGAAGCAGACCGCCGCTGTCGGCCGCTCGCGCAGCAGCAGCGCCCGCTCGATGGCGGCAACACCGCCAGCCCGCGATGGCGCGGAACTGATGACCAGCTCATCGTGAACAGCGAGATCCATGTCCGAGAGCGCATCGCGATAGCCTTGCAGCCGCTCATGGAAGACGGCCGTATCGGGGAAACCGCCGAGGAAGGCAATGCGGTGATGACCAAGCCCGGCAAGATGCCGCACGGCTTCGCGCGTGCCGGCATGATTGTCCGAGACCAGCGACGACACCTTGGCACCGGCGACCTGGCGCACGACATTCACCACCGGAATGCCGCTCGCCACCAGCGACTTCAGATCGGATGCCTCCGTGCCGCGCGCCGGCGACAGGATCAGCCCGGAAATGCCATGCTCGCGCATGGAGGCAATGACTTCGCGCTGCCGGTCGACGCTCTCGCCGGTATTGGCAAGGAACTGCACATAGCCGGCCGACTGCACGACCATGTCGACACCGACGGCAAGCTCGGCAAAGAAGCTGTTGGTCAGATCGTTGACGACAATGCCGATGATTTTCGATTTGGCATTGGACTGGCGCAGATTGGCGGCGCCGCGATTATAGACATAGCCAAGCTCGCGGATGACCGCATTGACCTTGGCGCGAGTCGTCTCGTTGACGAGCGGACTTGCCTGCAGGACGAGCGACACCGTCGACTTCGACACGCCGGCGGCGCGCGCAATATCGATGACCGTGACCCGTTCCTTGCCCACATTTCTCTCCCGACGAGGTCTTTCGCCTCAACATCTGCCATTAGATAATTGGAACGTTCCAAAATTGTCAAGCGTATTTCTTGAAAAATGTGTCAGCACGCCGACAGATCGTCTTCAGTGAAACGCCGCGATGATCTGGAGATCATTTGCTTCATTGATATTAAACATAAATATGGATAATCAGTGAGAAATTTCACCTAACACAACCTTGAAATGAGGCGGTTTTTGCCACTGGCCGAGCGTGCCAAAGCGCAATATCCACATTAATTTCCTCTTGAAATTTGGAACGATCTAAATTATTCGACCGATAACGCCCGAGGAGGAGCCCGCATGTCCTTTACCCTGTCGCTGCCGCGCGTCGATGGCACGCTCGAGCCTTACCACCTGTCGGGAACGACGATCGCGCGGCCCGCAACGGTCCCGACCTTCAATCGCATCGCCTATGCTGCCGCCCACGTCGTGTCCGATCCGCTGGCCGATCTGCAGCCCTGGAACCGCCCCGCCATCGACTGGGACGCGACGATGGCATTCCGGCATCACCTCTGGGCGCTAGGCTTCAGGATTGCCGAGGCGATGGACACCTCGCAACGCGGCATGGGTCTCGATTGGGCCGGCGCGCAGGAACTGATCCGCCGCTCGCTGGCCGAAGCACGCAGCGTTCCGGGCGCCGATCTCGCCTGCGGCGCCGGTACAGACCATCTCTCGCCGGCCGACACGCGCTCTTTGGACAATGTCATCCGCGCCTATGAAACGCAGATCGGCTTCGTCGAACAGGAAGGCGGGCGGTCGATCATGATGGCGAGCCGGGCGCTCGCCCACATCGCCGCCTCGCCGGATGACTATCGCAAGGTCTACGGACACATTCTCCGCCAGACGAAGGACAAGGTCGTCCTCCACTGGCTCGGCGGCATGTTCGATCCAAAGCTGAAAGGTTATTGGGGTTCGGAGAAATTCGAGGACGCGCTGGAGACGGTCCTGTCGATCATCGAGGACAACAGGGCCAAGGTCGAAGGCATCAAGATTTCACTGCTCGACAATGCCTGCGAAGTCGCGTTGCGCAACCGGCTGCCGGACGGCGTGCTCTGCTTCACCGGCGATGATTTCAACTATGCCGAACTGATCGAGGGCGACGGCCGTAAATACAGCCACGCCCTGCTCGGCATTTTCGATGCCGTCGCGCCCTCGGCTTCGAAAGCGTTGGCGTCGCTGGCGGCGGGCGACGTCGCAACATTTCGCAGCGTCATCGCGCCGACCGTGCCGCTCTCGCGCAAGATCTTCGAGGCGCCGACGCAGTATTACAAGGCCGGCGTCGTCTTCCTCGCCTGGCTGAATGGTCACCAGAAGCACTTCACCATGCCGGCCGGTATGCAGTCGGCCCGCGGCGTGCTGCATTATGCCGACATCTTCCGACTTGCCGACAAGGCCAACGTGCTCGACAAGCCGGAACTGGCCATGGAGCGGATGAAGGCGTTTCTCGTCACCCAAGGATTCTGAGGTCTCCTGAACTTCACGATTGCTTCCCGCTTTTCGCAGAAACGCCTTCATTTCTTGCCCGATCTCGTGTTGAAGAAGGACCAGGAAAATGCGGGGGACGGCGAAGGCATGGCTGCGACGAAATCCTGGAAGCGCCGGTTGCGCAAATGGCGCAACCGCGTCGCGAGACGCATCCTGAGCACCCGCACCGGCCGCGAGATGCTCGTCAACTCCGTAAGCCCCAAGGTCCTGACGATGACGGCCGATTGCGGCGACCACCTGATAACCTTCTCGCCACATGACTACATCGGCCGAAAAATCTATCGCAAGGGCCATTTCGAGCGCGAGAACGTCGACCGCCTGCTGGCGATCCTGCGCCAGCGCAATCTGCTGAAGCAAGACGCTGTTCTCCTCGAACTCGGCGGCAATATCGGCACGCAAACCCTCTATTTTGCCCTGAGCGAGGCGTTCCGCCACATCGTGACCGTCGAGCCCGACCCACGCAATTTCAAGCTCCTGAGGACCAACATCGACCAGAACGGGATGAGCGACCGCATCACCGCGATCAACAGCGCCGCCGGCGAAAGCGAAGGCGCGCTCGATTTCTTCCTGCATCGCGACAATCACGGCAAAAGCAGCGCCCTGCGCCAGAGCGACCGGGACATCGCGATCACCGTTCCGGTAAAGACCGTCATCGCCATCCTTAACGACACGGCCATCGCGCCGGAGGAGATCGGGCTGATCTGGATGGATATCGAAGGATACGAACCGGTCGCGGCCCGCTCGATGCAGCCGCTGCTTGAGCGCCGTGTGCCGTTCTACATGGAGTTTTCGCCGGTCTTCTATGGACCTGACGGATCAAAGGCCTTCATCGATCATCTCGCGCAATTCTACGGGAACTGCATCGTCTTCTTCGAGGACCGGCAGGTGGAGATGAAGGTCGTGGCAATGCCGATCGACATCGAGCAATTCGACGTCCTGCTCCTGCCCTGACGGCATCAGCTCAATCAACGTTTCCGGTAGAAATAGGTCCGCCCCGGCTCGGCGCCGGCGGGAAGCGGCAGCGGCTCAAGTGCGGTATGGTCGAGCGGCAGGCCGCTTGCGGCGACGCCGCCGGAAGCAAGCGCGGCGGCGACCGATTGCGGCAGCCATGTCAGCGTCTGCGCATCCTTTTCCGGATAGGCCGTGCCGATATCGGCATGCGCAAAGGCAACATCCTTTCCGGCAAACTGCCTGATCGTCTCCCGGATGTCGCCAAGGACGAGATCGGCCTCCGGCGGCGTCGAACCGGGATGGGAGCCCACGGCTCGGTCGAAAGCGATAATGCGATTGGTTGGAAACAGTTCGCGGATGTGGTCATAGGTTCTGCCGTTTCCGAGCCCGATTTCCAGAATCACGCCATCGGGCGCAACCATCGACGTGTCCTTGATATGGTTGAGAACAGCGCGCTGCGACTGCATGCGTGAAATAAAACTATCGAGGCGGCTCATCTAATTCTATCCATCCATTCCAAATCATGAGGGCCAAATCATGCGACCCAAATCGTGCGGCCCAAATCGTGCGGCCCAAATCATGCGAATTGTCCCGCTTAACACGAGGTTGCGCGACCGGTCGACCGCAGCGGCATGAAATAAGCAGCTATTTCAACCACGCGGGAAGGATGCTGCAAGCGCGGTCGCATCCGCACATTTTTGACATCTGCGATAGTCAAACCGCCGTCGCCTGCCTTGCGCGAATATGTTAGCCTCCCGCCATGAACGAACTTTCCAGCGAAACATTCTTCAATGCGCTTCCGGTCTTCGTCGAATTTCAAGGCGTTGCCGATGCCAGCAATTATCGCGGGCTGCCCGCCGACTGGGCGCTGGCGACCGCCGACATCGTCGATTCGACCGGCGCGATCGAGGCCGGGCGCTACAAGGCCGTCAACATGGCGGGCGCCAGCGTCATCTCGGCGATCCTGAATGCGCTCGGCAAACACGACCTCCCTTTCGTGTTCGGGGGCGACGGCGCGCTGGTCGCCGTACCGCCGTCGGGAATTGAAAAAGCCCGTGCCGCCCTCTCGGCGGTGCAGAAATGGGTCGGGGAAGAGCTGCAACTGACGCTCCGCGCCGCCCTCGTTCCCGTCGCCGATGTCGTCGCCGCCGGCCTCGAGGTCCGTGTCGCGCGCTTTCAGGTCAACCCGAACATCTCTTACGCAATGTTCGCCGGCGGTGGCTCGAGCTGGGCGGAAGCCCGCATGAAGGAAGGCCAGTTTGCCGTCCCGCCGGCGCCGCAAGGCGCGCGGCCCGACCTGACAGGCCTCTCCTGCCGCTGGAACCCGATCCAATCCCGCCATGGCGACATCGTCTCGATCATCGCGGTGCCAACCGGTTCCGGCAACAATGAAGCGTTTCAAGCTCTGATTTCCGATGTCGTGGCGCTCGCAGCCGGCGAAGAACGAGATGGCCATCCCGTCGCATCCGAAGGACCGCAGATGGGATTGTCGGCGGCGGGGTTGTCGGCGGAGACGAAAACCGCGCCGAAGGGCAAACGCCTCCAGCACCGGCTTTTCATCCTAGGACAATATCTGCTCATCGTTGGGCTCTACCGCCTCGGCCTGACGCTCGGCAATTTCGACCCGCGCAGATATCGGCGGGAGGTCGCCCGCAATTCGGACTTCCGCAAGTTCGACGACGGCCTGAAAATGACGGTCGACGTCGATCCGGAACGGCTGCGGCTGATCGAGGCGCGGCTGGAGGAAGCGGCCAAGGCCGGCGTTTGCCGCTACGGCCTGCACCGGCAGGATTCAGCGCTGATGACCTGCATCGTACCGACGCCGCTCAGCCACGACCACATGCACTTCATCGACGGTGCTGCGGGTGGTTATGCGGTGGCGGCCAGCCGACTGAAGAAGCAGGCGCTCGCCTCGCCCGCCGTCTCCGCTACGCCTTGAGGATCGTCTGGCCCTCGATGCCTCGCCTTGCAAAAGCATTGCGGGTATCGACGATCAGCGGCGCCCAACGAGCAAGCGCGGCATAGTCGACCGCATCGTGATCGGTGGCGATCAACACCGCATCGAAGGCCTTCACTGATTGCTCGGTGAGCGGCACCGATTGCCGCCCCTTCAGAGCCATATATTCGCGCGTCCGCGGAATCTCGGCGACGTGCGGGTCGTGATAGGCAGCACTGCCGCCCCGCTCCTCGATCAGTTCGATCAGCTTCAGCGAGGGGCTCTCGCGGATGTCCGGCACATTCTTCTTGTAGGCAAGGCCGATCACGAGGACGCGCGAACGGCTCAGCGCCTTGCCGAGATGGATGTCGAGCGCTTCCGCGAGCCGTCCGACGACATGGCGTGGCATCGCCGAATTGATTTCGCCGGCGAGTTCGATGAAGCGGGTCGGCAGTTCGTATTCGCGCGACTTCCAGGTCAAGTAGAAGGGATCGATCGGGATGCAGTGGCCGCCAAGTCCCGGGCCGGGGTAAAACGGCATGTAACCGAACGGCTTGGTCTTGGCCGCATCGACCACCTCCCAGATGTCGATGCCCATCGCTTCGTAGACGACCTTCAGCTCATTGACGAGCGCAATGTTGACGGCGCGAAAAATGTTCTCGGTCAGCTTCACGGCCTCGGCCGTCGCCGTGGACGATACCGGCACCACGGTTTGCACCGCAGCGCCGTAGAAGGCCTCCATCAGTTTCGCCGCGTCGGCGCCATCCCCGGCAACCACCTTGGGAATGCTGGACGTATGGAAATCGCGATTGCCCGGGTCTTCGCGCTCCGGCGAGAAGCCGAGGAAGAAATCCTTCGCCGATTTCAGCCCGGTCTTTTCCAGGATCGGCCGCACGACTTCGTCCGTCGTGCCGGGATAGGTGGTCGATTCCAGCACGATCAGTTGCCCGGGCCTCAATGTTTCGGCGATCCGGTCGCAGGTCTTCGTGATGAAGGAAAGATCGGGATCCCGGTATTTCGTCAGCGGCGTCGGCACGCAGATGACGATGATGTCGCAATCGGCAAGCCGGCCGAAATCCGTCGTTGCCCGAAAGCGACCCTTCGCCGTTTCCCCTGCCAGAACCGCGTCCGGCACCGCCTCGATATAGGAACGCCCGGCATCGATGGCGACGATCTTCTCCGGTTCGATATCGAAGCCCGTGACGGCAAATCCGCTGCGCGCGACGGTGATTGCGAGCGGCAGGCCGACATAGCCGAGGCCGATCACGCCGGCATGGGCGCTGCGGTCTGCGATCTTCAAAAGAAGCGTTTCGCTTGAGGAGGAAAGGACGGTCAAATGCATATTCCCGGCTGTCGTGGCACGCGAAAGCGGCTTTTCTGATGCCGGTCAGTTGAGGATAAAATCACCGGGTGTCAAGCACGGGCCTCAATCGCACCGTGGCCGGACACGCAGCGGCCTGCCAAATTGTTGGCGCGCAATCTGGTTTCGCACATATCGCCACCTATATTGAGCGAGGGCAAGTGCCGGGCCACCGAGAAGTGATTGTACGTAACGGATCGGCGAACCGTCGGATTTTCCTATAGAAAGCGGCAGAAACGCTATGAACATCCACGAGACGAATGTTTCTGTTCACCTGCTGGACCGCGTGTCGAATTGGCTGCAGCAAGCTGCCCTCAACGGTGAAAATCTCGAAACTGTGGTGACGGGTTTCTGCGAAAGGCTGGCAGCGGCCGGCTTGCCGCTCAATCGCGTCCACCTGAGCTTCTCGATGCTGCACCCCCTCTACGATGCTTTGGGGTTCACCTGGCTGCGTGGCCAGGGTGTCACCGTCGAGGGCTACCGCGCCGACCCCAGCGACGACAAACCCGATCGTTTTCTGCTCAGCCCCTATTATTATCTGCTCAGCAACAATCTCGACCACCTGCGCCGGCAGCTCGATCCGACGACCTCGTCCGAATTCCCCATCTTCGACGATTTGAAGGAAATGGGCGTCACCGACTACATCGCCTTCGTGCAATCCTTCGGCGAGACCTCCGGCCAGGGCATGATCGGCTCGTGGTCCACCGATGCCCATGGCGGCTTTAGCGACAACGTCATCGAGGCGCTGCTGCGCATCCAGAACAGCCTCGCCGTGGCAGCCAAGATGGCCGTTCTCGGCAAGCTCGCCGACAATATGCTCACCACCTATCTCGGAGAAAATGCCGGCAAGCGCGTCCTGTCGGGACAGACCCGCCGCGGCGACGGCGAGACCATCCGCGCGGCACTCGTCATGGCGGACATGCGCCAGTCGACCGTGCTTGCGGAGAAGGAAGGCCGGCAGGTCTACATCGATACGCTCAACCAGTTCTTCGATGCGATCGCGACGCCGTTCAGCCGCAACGGCGGCGAAATCCTGAGTTTCGTCGGCGACGGCTTTCTCGCCGTCTATCCCTGTGGCCGGCATCGGGAGCCGTCGCAGGTCGCCGCTTTGGCGGCGATGGCGGCCGTTCGCCAGGCCACGGCGCGGATGTCGGAACTCAACGCCGGCCGCCGCAGGCATGGGCTGGCCGACGTCAAATACGGCATCGGACTGCATGTCGGCAACGTCATGTTCGGCAATGTCGGCCTCAACGACCGCCTGACCTTTTCCGCCTTCGGGGCCGCGGTCAACGAGGTCGAGCGGCTGCAGGGGCTAACGAAGAAATATTCAAAACCGATCATCGCCAGCCAGTCCTTCGCCACCTATTGCGGCGGCGACTGGGTGACGCTTGGTCACGAGAAGTTGCGCGGCGTGGGCCAGAAGGTCACGGTGCTTCTGCCTGGAGAAACGAACATGAAGCTGGACAATGGCGAGGCCATGCAGGGCCGGTCGCTGGAGACTCGCTCGGAGGCGGAGCAGGTCATGCTGCTCTATCGCAACAGCAAGAAGAAAGCGGAGCCGCGTGAGGTTCTCTGGAACAAGCTGTTGCAGTAGAAAGGGCTGCCGTCGACGCACCCGCGCGCCGACCACCCTTACGGCGCGGGATTTGCGCGATCCCGTTCGAATGATTGCCATTTTTGCCGTTCCGAAGCGCTTGGCGGACGCGGTTATATCCGTGCACACTTTACCAGCCCAAGGTCATGGACAGGCCAGAGTCCGTGCGATAGTCTCCTTATGATGAAGCCGGGTCTCTACCCGGAGGCGAAGCTTGCGCAGTCGCGAGCCGCCGTGAAACAAGGACACTTGCTGGCATGAACTCAGGCGCGGACCTGCTGCGGATCGAGGATTTGAGTATCTCGTTCGCGATGCTCGGCGGGCAGATTGATGCCGTGCGCAAGGCGAGCCTGCGTGTGCTGCCGGGCAAGGTAACGGCTCTGGTCGGCGAGTCCGGCTCGGGGAAATCCGTCATCAGCCAGGCCGTGATGGGTATCTTGCCGAAGACGGCAACGTGCAGCGGCCGCATCCTCTTTTGCGACCCGGCAACCGGCGAAAGACCGACCGATCTTCTGCAGATGCCGCGCGACGGGCGGGAAATCCGCCACCTGCGCGGCAACCGCATGGGCAAGATCTTCCAGGAGCCGATGACCTCGCTGTCGCCTCTCCACACGATCGGCAACCAGATCAGCGAAGCGCTAAAAATCCATACGGACAAATCGGCCAGGGAACGGCGTGAGCGCACCGAGGAAATGCTCGGACTGGTCGGCTTTGCCAAACCGTCGCGCGCCTTCGACATGTATCCTTTCGAACTGTCGGGCGGCATGCGCCAGCGCGCGATGATCGCCATGGCGCTGATCTGCAATCCCTCGCTGCTGATCGCCGACGAGCCGACGACTGCGCTCGATGTGACCATCCAGGCGCAGATTCTGCAATTGCTGCGCGGCTTGCAGACCAAGCTGAACATGGCGATGCTGCTGATCACCCACGATCTCGGCGTCGTCGCCAACGTCGCCGACGAAGTCGTGGTGATCTATCACGGCGAGATCATGGAAGCAGGACCGGTCGAGACCATCTTCCGTAAGCCAGCGCATCCCTATCTCAAGGGCCTGATGGCCGCCGTGCCGCATTTCGACATGAAGCCGGGAGAACGCCTGAAGGCATTGCGCGAGGTGCCGGTCAATACCAGCAGCCTGCTTGGCAAGCAGAGGCTTGTTGCACATGCAGTGCCCACCAAGCCCGATGTTCTCCTCTCCGTGCGCGACATCAGCAAGACATTCAGCACGCGCAAATCGAGCTGGCTGACGAAGGATACGGCAGCCGGGATCAAGGCTGTGGATGGCGTCAGCTTCGACATCATGCGCGGCGAATGTCTGGGGCTCGTCGGCGAAAGCGGCTGCGGCAAGACGACGGTCAGCAAGATCCTGATGCGGGCCGTGACGCCCGACGCGGGGGCGGTCTTGCTCAACAGCAGCGACGGTCCGATCGATGTCCTGAAGGCGGAAGGTGACGGCCTGCAGACGCTCCGCACCAAGGTGCAGATGGTCTTCCAGGATCCTGTCTCCTCGCTCTCGCCACGCATGACGGTCCAGAACATCCTGAGCGAACCGCTCGAAATCCACGATCGCGGCAGCGGCAAGTCGCGCGTCGAGACGGTCAAGGCCTTGCTCAAGGCGATCGGCCTCAACGAGCGTCATCTCAACCGCTATCCGCACAGTTTTTCCGGCGGCCAGCGCCAGCGCATCGGTATCGCCAGGGCGCTTGCGCTCGGACCCGATCTCCTGATCTGCGACGAACCTGTCTCGGCGCTCGACGTTTCCGTCCAGGCGCAGATCCTCAACCTCTTGAAGGACCTGCAGAAGGAACTGGGGCTCACCTATCTCTTCATCTCGCACAACCTTGCGGTCGTCGATTACATGGCAGACCGGATCGCCGTGATGTGCGGCGGGCGGATCGTCGAGGTCGCCCCGCGCGAGACGCTGATGCGTGCGCCCGTCCATCCCTATACGAAGTCGCTGCTCGCCGCCGTACCTTTCCCCGATCTCGACCGGCCGCTCGATTTTTCCATTCTCGATCCGGGCGGCGCCTCCGACAAGCGCAGCTGGGGCAAACAGTTCTCCGATGAAGGCGATGAAGACGTTTTGTCGACGGCAGATCTTGGTGGCGGTCATCTGGTCCTTGCGCGGCGAAACGCCGATGTAAGGGAGTTGCGACCGTGATTACCCGCCGAACCACCCTTGGAATGCTTGCCTCCGTACTGGTGCCGGGTACGAGCCGCGCCACTTCGGAGCCTGATTTTCTCCGGCCGTATCTGCGCGCGCAGACACTGCCGGTTCTCGGCGAGCGGATTCCGAAAAATCCGCGCCGCGTCAATCTTGCCGCCATGGGTCGTGAGTCCGGCAAATATGGCGGAACGGCCCGCATGCTGATCGGCAGCCAGAAGGACATCCGATATATGACGATCAACGGCTATTCCCGTCTGGTCGGCTATGACGAGCACCTGCAGTTCCAGCCGGATATCCTTGAAAGTTTCGACGTCCAGGAAGGCCGCATTTTCACGTTCAAGATACGCGACGGCCATCGCTGGTCGAATGGCAGCTACCTGACAGCCGAGGATTTCCGCTACACGTGGGAAGATGTGATCCTCGACAAGGATCTGCGCAAGGGCGGCGTCCAGCGCGAACTTCTTGCCGATGGCAAGCCGCCCGTCTTCGAGGTTCTGGACGAATTGACCGTCCGCTACACCTGGAGTGCGCCGAACCCGGACTTTCTCCCGGGTCTTGCAGCCGCGTCCCCGATCATCCTGCTTTTGCCCTCCGCCTATATGCGGCATTTCCACAAGAAGTATCAGGACGAATTTCGTCTCTCGGCGCTGATGAAACAGTACCGCGCCAAGAAATGGGCTGACCTGCATATCAAGATGTCGCGGCAGTACCGCCCTGAAAACCCCGATCTGCCGACGCTTGATCCGTGGGTCAACAGGACTGCACCGCCGGCCGAGCAATTCGTCTTCGAGCGCAATCCCTTCTTCCACCGGGTCGATGAAAACGGGCTGCAACTGCCCTATATCGACCGCTTCCTGCTCAATATCAGCTCCTCCGAAATCATCCCGGCCAAAACGGGGGCGGGCGAGAGCGATCTTCAGTCGACGGGCGTCGATTTCTCCGACTATGCGTTTTTCAAGGACTCGGAAAAACGCTACCCGGTGAAGGTCAATCTGTGGAAGAGAACGGAAGGCTCCCGCATCGCCCTTTTGCCCAACCTCAACTGCAGCGACAAGGTGTGGCGCGACCTGTTCTGGGACGTGCGGGTGCGTCGGGCGCTTTCGCTCGCGATCGACCGGCACGAGATCAACATGGTCAGCTTCTATGGCCTTGGCACGGAAAGTGCCGACACGATCCTTCCGGAAAGCCCGCTGTTCAAGCCCGAATATGCCTCGGCCTGGGCCAGCCACGATCCGGACCAGGCCAATGCGCTGCTGGACGAGGTCGGTCTTACACAGAAAAACAGCGCGGGCGTTCGTCTCCTGCCGGATGGGCGCGAGGCCCAGATCGTCATCGAGACCGCAGGTGAAAGCACGCTCGAAACCGATGTTCTGGAGTTGATCAAGGATCACTGGATGAAAATCGGTTTCTCGCTTTTCATCAAGACATCGCAGCGCGACGTTTTCCGCAGCCGCGCGATGGGTGGCGACCTCATGATGTCGATGTGGAACGGCCTCGAAAACGGGGTGCCTACGGCGGACATGAACCCGGCGCGCCTTGCGCCAAGCGCCGACGACCAATTGCAGTGGCCGGTCTGGGGTATGTACTACCTCTCCCTTGAACAAAACGGACATGCTCCGGAATTGCCGGAAGCGGCCAAGCTTGTCGAGCTGTTGAAGGAATGGCGCAGGACCGTCAATACCCCCGAAAGGACGCGGATCTGGCACGAGATGCTCGATATCTACACGCAGAACGTATTTTCGATCGGCATCGTCAACGCGACCCTTCAGCCGGTGCTCCATTCATCCCGTCTCCGCAACGTTCCCGAAAAGGGTCTCTACGGGTTCGATCCGACCTGTTTTCTCGGCGTCTACATGCCGGATACCTTCTGGTACAGCAGCGAGGTTAGCTGATCATGTTGCGTTACATATTCTGGCGCATTCTGGCGATGATCCCGACGCTGTTGATCATCTCCGCGCTGGTCTTCACCATCATCGAACTGCCGCCGGGCGACTATTTCGAAAGCTACATCTCCGAACTGCGCGCCCAGGGCGAAGCCGTGGACATGGCGGAGATCGAAGAGCTGCGCGCCCAATACGGCTTCGACCGCCCGCCAGTGCTGCGCTATTTCCATTGGGTTGCCGGCATGCTGCAGGGCGACTACGGCTATTCCTTCGAATACCAGCTTCCCGTCAACGAGGTTGTCGGCGATCGCCTCTGGCTGACCGTGCTCGTCTCCTTCGTCACCATCCTGTTCACCTGGCTGGTTGCCTTTCCGATCGGCATCTATTCCGCCACTCATCAATATAGCTGGGGCGACTATGGCCTCACGTTCCTCGGCTTGATCGGCATCGCCATTCCGAACTTCATGTTCGCATTGATCCTGATGTATTTCGCCAATATCTGGTTCGGGACCTCCATCGGCCACTTGATGGACCAGAAATACCTGGCCGAGCCGATGAGCTGGGAGAAGATGAAGTCGATCCTGGAGCACCTGTGGATCCCGGTGCTGATCGTCGGCACCGCGGGCACCGCCGGCATGATCCGAAGGCTGCGCGCCAACCTGCTCGACGAGCTGCAAAAACAATATGTCGTGACTGCCCGTGCCAAGGGCTTGCATCCGTTCCGTGCACTGGTCAAATATCCGCTGCGCATGGCACTCAACTTCTTCATCTCCGATATCGGTTCGATCCTGCCGGCGATCATTTCCGGTGCCGAAATCACCGCCATCGTTCTGTCTCTCGAAACAACGGGTCCGATGCTGATAAAAGCGTTGCAAAGCCAGGATATGTATCTTGCCGGCTCGTTCCTGATGTTCCTGGCATTCCTGACAGTGATCGGCGTGCTCATCTCGGACATTGCGCTTGCCCTGCTCGATCCGCGCATCAGACTGCAAGGCGGTAGCACCAAGTGACGATATCCCTTCCCGAATCCGGCGCGCCGCTGGCGCACTACGTATCGACCGCGCCCTTCGACCCGCATTCCGTCGACGTGATGACCGAGGAGCAATCGCGCGTCTATCAGGCGTCGCAGATGCGGCTGATGTGGTGGAAGTTCAAGAAACACCGCCTGGCACTGTACTCGCTCTATTTCCTCGGTTTTCTCTACGCGATCATCGCCATCGTCGAGCTCCTGGCACCCTATAACCTGCACACGCGCAACGTCGATTTCATCCATTCGCCGCCGCAGCGGGTTCACTTCTTCCATGACGGCAATTTCGTCGGACCGTTCGTCTATGGACGCACAATGACGCTCGACATGGACACGCTGCGCCGCATCTACACCGACGATGTGAACAAGGTCGAACCGATCCGTTTCTTCTGCAGCGGCGACAGCTACCGGTTCTGGGGCCTGTTCGAAGCCAACAAGCACCTGGTCTGCCCGGCCAAGGACGGACAGCTGTTCCTGCTCGGCAGCGACCGTCTCGGGCGTGACGTCCTGTCGCGCATTCTCTATGGCGCCCGCATATCGCTGACCATCGGCCTGCTCGGCATCACCATGAGCTTCGTGCTCGGCATCGTCATCGGCGGTCTCGCCGGCTATCACGGCGGCGTCTTCGACCTGATCGTCCAGCGCATCATCGAGGTGCTGCAATCCATCCCGAGCATCCCGCTGTGGATGGCGCTGGCAGCGATCATGCCGGTGACCTGGAGCCCGATCCTCATCTATCTCGGCATCACGGCCATTCTCGGCATGCTCGACTGGACGGGCCTCGCGCGCGCCGTGCGCTCGAAGCTGTTGGCGTTGCGCGAGGAAGACTACGTTCTGGCTGCGCAGCTGATGGGCGCCGGCTCGAGCCGCGTCATCGGCCGCCATCTCGTCCCCGGCTTCATGTCGCACCTGATCGCCACGGCGACGATGTCGATCCCCGGCATGATCCTCGGCGAAACCGCGCTCAGCTTCCTGGGCCTGGGTCTGCGTCCGCCGATCACCAGCTGGGGCATTCTTTTGACGGAAGCCCGCAGCGTCAGCGTCATTGCATTTTATCCCTGGCTGTTGTTTCCAACCATTCCGGTCATTCTCGTGATTCTGGCGTTCAATTTCCTGGGCGACGGTCTTCGGGATGCTGCCGACCCCTATAAGTGAAGTGGAACCTGATATGCTTAGGAAGAAGGGCAGCGCGAGAGGAGACAAGGGGCTCCGCTCATGACCCGTCGGATCGAAGACGCCCGGATCCTGATGTACAGCCACGACACGTTCGGCCTCGGTCATCTCCGGCGCTGTCGCACGATCGCGCATTCGCTGGTCGAGGACTATCGCGGTCTCAACATCCTGATCATCTCGGGCGCGACGATCGCCGGTGCCTTCGACTATCGGGCCCGCGTCGATTTCGTGAAGATCCCGAGCGTCATCAAGCTACGCAACGGCGAATATACGTCGATGGACCGGCATATCGACCTGCACGAGACGCTGAAGATGCGCAAGTCGATCATCCGTCACACGGCGGAGACCTTTCAGCCGGACATCTTCATCGTCGACAAGGAGCCGATGGGCCTGCAGGGCGAAGTCGAGGAGACGCTCGCCTATCTGAAGAGGCAGGGAACGACCCTCGTTCTTGGCCTTCGTGAAGTCATGGACGCCCCGCATCTGCTCGATGCGGAGTGGAAAGCCAACGACGTGATGCGCAAGATCGGCCAGTTCTACGACAACGTCTGGGTCTATGGTCCGCCGGATTTCTACGATCCGCTCGTCGGTCTCGATGTTCCGCCGCATGTCCGGGCGAAGATGGATTTCGTCGGCTTCCTGCAGCGAAGCGTCTCGCAGGACGTCGAGTCCGAACACAAGCCGAAAGGCGAGTACATCTTGGTGACCACCGGCGGCGGCGGCGACGGTTCCGATCTGATCCACGACGTGATCGACGCCTATCAGGAAGATCCGACCCTGACGCACAAGTCATTGATCGTTCTTGGTCCGTATATGCCGGCAAAGCAGCGCCACAAGCTTTTGACGAAATGTGCGAAGGTCCCCTCTCTCGAGGTGATCGAATTCGACAATCGCATGGAAGAGCTGATCGCCGGCGCCAAGGCCGTGGTGGCCATGGGCGGCTACAACACCTATTGCGAAATCCTGTCCTTCGACAAGCCGGCGCTGATCGTGCCACGCGTGATGCCGCGCGAAGAGCAGCTGATCCGCGCCAGCCGCGCCGCCGAGCTTGGATTGATCGACATGCTCCGGCCCGAGGAAGCACGCGACCCGATGCGCTTTGCCGCCGCCCTCAAGGCCCTGCCCGACCGCGCTCCGCCATCGAAAAGCGCGGCCGGCATGACGCTTGAAGGACTGGTAAACATATCGCAGACCGTTGGCGAATGGCTTGGCCGCCGCGAACATGAGCACCTGACCGTCGTTAAGGGGTGATTTCACTTTGACGCAACGCCGCAAGATCGTCGTGGTGCTGAAGGGATATCCGCGCCTTTCGGAAACCTTCATCGCCCAGGAACTGCTTGGATTGGAACGGGCCGGTTTCGAACTGGCGCTGGTGGCGCTGCGCCGCCCGACGGACAAGAAGCGCCACCCGGTGCATGACGAAATCCGCGCCCCGGTTCACTACCTGCCGGAATATCTGCACGAGGAGCCTTTGCGGGTTGCCCGCGCCTTCGCGCACTGCCTTGCGAAACCCGGCTTCTGGCGCAGCCTTCCGGCATTCATGGCCGATCTCTGGCGCGACCGGACACGCAACCGGGTTCGGCGCTTCGGCCAGGCGATGGTTCTCTCTGCGGAGTGGCCGAAGGGCGGCGACTGGCTGCACGCCCACTTCATCCACACGCCGGCTTCCGTTACGCGCTACACCAGCACGATCACCGGTATCGCCTGGACCTGCTCGGCCCACGCCAAGGACATCTGGACGTCGCCGGCATGGGAACTTGCCGGCAAGCTCGCCAGCACGCGCTGGACCGTGACCTGCACGCAGACCGGATTTGAGCATTTGCGCCATCTTGCCGGCGGCAGGCCGCACGTGCATCTGAGCTATCATGGGCTCGATCTCAGCCGCTTCGGCGTCTTTGACGGCGTCCGGTCGTCGTTCGACGGCTCGCAGCCGGAAACGCCCGTGACGATCATGAGCGTCGGCCGTGCCGTCGAGAAGAAGGGCTTCGACGTTCTGCTGCGCGCGCTCAGCCTGCTCCCCAACGATCTCCATTGGCGGTTCGAGCACATTGGCGGCGGCGAACAGCTGAAGAAACTTCAGGCGCTGGCGGCCGAACTCGGCATCGCGAACAAGGTGACCTGGCACGGACCGCTGTCGCAGACGGAGGTTTTGCATCACTATCGCAGCGCCGATGTCTTCGCCCTCGCCTGCCGCATCACCGCTGATGGTGATCGCGACGGGCTGCCGAACGTATTGGTCGAAGCATCGAGCCAGGCTCTGGTCTGCGTCTCGACGAACATTTCGGGCGTACCGGAATTGCTCATCGACGGCGAAAATGGCTTTGTTGTCCCGCCCGAGGATCCGCAAGCCCTTGCCAATGCCTTGGAACGAGCCATCCGCGATCCGGCCCTGCGCCAGCGGCTGGGCGAAGCGGCGGAAAGAACCGTGCGGCGCGAGTTCGACCACCAGACCAGCATCCACCAACTGAAAACCCTCTTCGAGACCGAATGGCAGGCAGCGCAATGACCGATGGCCAGACCGCGTCGCCGCGCGTCTTTTTCTATGTCCAGCACCTGCTCGGCATCGGTCATCTGGCGCGCGCCAGCCGTATTGCCCGGGCGCTTGCCGAGGACGGTTTCGACGTGACGGTGGTGACCGGCGGCACGCCGGTGACCGGCTTTCCCGGCCCACTTGTGCGCCACATCGCCTTGCCGACGATCACGGCTGGCGACGCCGGCTTTTCCGGGCTTGCCGACATCGACGGCAAGCCGGTCGATGATGCCTTCAAGGACAGTCGCCGCGACCTCTTGCTGGCGGCATTCCGCGAAAACCAGCCCGACATTGTCATCATCGAAGCCTTTCCCTTCGGCCGTCGCCAGGTCCGCTTCGAACTTCTGCCGCTGCTCGACGAGATCGCCGCGATGGACAACCGGCCCATGGTGATGACCTCGCTGCGCGATATCCTGCAGGAGCGCTCCAAGCCCGGCCGCGACGAGGAAACGGTGGCAGTATTGAAACAGTATTTCGACCGGGTTCTCGTTCATGGGGACCCGGCCTTCGCACGGCTGGAAGATACGTTTCCTCCCGCCGCCGAGATCGCCGACAAGGTCATCTATACCGGCCTCGTTGCAGCACCGCCGCCCGCAGAACCGGCAGAGCGTTTCGACATCATCGTATCGGCCGGCGGCGGCGCCGTCGGCAACGCTTTGATCCGTGCAGCGCTTGAAGCGGCAAAATCGATCGACAAGCGCCTGTCCTGGGCCTTGATCACCGGTCCCAACCTGCCGCAGTCCGATTTCGACGCCATTTCTTCGGCTGCGCCGGCGCATGTCAGCGTTTATCGCTTCCGCCCGGATTTTGCGAGCCTTCTCAAGGGCGCCAAGCTGTCCGTGTCACAAGCCGGCTACAACACGGTTTGCGACATTCTGCGGGCCGGATGCCATCCCCTGCTCATCCCCTTTACCGCCGGCGGCGAAACCGAGCAGACGGTCAGAGCCGAACGCCTCGAAAAGCTGGGCCTCGCCCATGTCCTGCCCGAGGAAACGCTGTCGCCCCAGACCATGATGCAAGGGATCGAATCGGCGCTCGCGGTCTCCGGCCATCCGCCGCACAGGCTCGATCTCGATGGCGCGCAGCGCACGGCAGAAATTCTGCGCGGTCTCCTCTGACCGGCGATCAGACGGTGCCGATCACCATGAAGCGGGTGTATTTCTTCATCGCCAGCGCGCCGGCAAAGGCAACGTGGCGGAGTGCCGTCTGCTCCTGGAAGGCCTCAAGCGTCGGCACGCAGTTGATGTGCGTGGGCTCGCTGAAATAATCGTTGGATTGCAACAGGACCTGCGTACCCCGCGGCAGCAAAGACAGCCATGCCGGAAGATCGGCGATGTGTTCGCAACTGGTGTTGATCACCAGATCTGCCCCAAAAGTCTCGTAATCGAGCCCGTACATATCCTGCGTGACTGCACGAAAACGCTCGCCCGCCTTGGCATTCAGCGTCTCGGCCACTTCGGCAACTTCTGGATCGATATCGACGCTCTCGATCACCCCGATCTTGAAGCGGCTGTCGTCAAAAAACATCGCCGACAGCACGCCGTACCAGCCGCCGAGAACGACGATGTGGTTAAATTTTCCGCCGAGGCTTTCAAACAGGCTGTCGCGCGCCCATATCTTGCATCCAACCTGCTTGTGGTTGAAGGCCGTACCCAAGTCCGCGTCCGGATATTTGGCCACGACTTTCGCAAGACCTTCGACCAGAGAGCTTCCCGTATAGGCGGCCAGACCGCGGATAATATCGAAGGCACTTTCGTGCCAATCTGTTGTGTTTGCTTCGTTTGTTCGGGTGGTTTTCATCATGCGCGTGTTGTAGTCTGTGCTTTTCTGGAGTGCAAGGAATGCAAGTCAACCTGAAGGATGCCGCTTCCGTTTCCGAAGCTCCCGGGGCGGGAAAGGACATACCGCATCTGGCAGGAATTGGTGCAACCATGCGGCAAGTCTTTGCCGCCCATTTCATGCGCGATTGCCCGCACGTCCTGGAAATCGGTGGCCACATCCGGCCCATCACGCCTTACCTCACCCATCATCCGCTCTCTGTGACCTCGATCGATCCCAAGACGGAGCCTTACGAGACGCATGAACGGAACGGCAAACAGTGCCACGTGCGGCATATTCAAGCCAAGTTCCAGCAAATCGACTACCACTACCAACCCGGCAGTTATGGCCTGGTCCTTCTCGGTTACTCGCTGAAGCCGTTTGGTCACAAGGACCCGCTGGGTGCTCTGCTGTTTTCGCTGATCGACAATGCCAGGATCGTCGTCATCGAATATGCGCCCGAACTCGAACGCGCTGCATCGCAGGTGCCGCACATCGTCAGCCGCCCAACCGTCACGATCAGGGGGCAGTTCGACCTTCGTCTCCGCGACCCGGAGATCGCCGGCACGCCCTATGCCGCCCGGCGTTTCTACGTCCTCGACACCCGCTATTCGGTTAGTTGAACCCGCCCATGGAAAAACGTCTCGCCCGATATATCTGGACCCATACGCGCGGTCAGCAGCTCTGGATTCTGCTGGTCGTCGCGATCTCGATGGTTCCCTATTTCCTGTCATTCGACCTGCCCAAGCAGATCGTCAACGGACCCATCCAGGGCCAGGGCTTCGATCAGCCGGGCGCCACCCAGACCTTCATGAACATCAGCTTCGACCTGCCCTGGCTCGGGCCGGTCACGCTGTTTGACGGCATCGATCTGACGCGCATGCAGATGCTGTTCGCGCTTAGCCTCGTGTTCCTCGTGCTCGTGATCGTCAACGGACTCTTCAAATTCTACATCAACACCTATAAGGGGCGCCTCGGCGAGCGGCTGCTGCGCCGAATTCGCTTCGAACTCGTCGACCGCATCCTGCGTTTTCCGCCCAGCCAGTTCAAACGCATGAAGGGGGCGGAAGTCGCCAGCATGGTAAAGGACGAGGTCGAACCGCTCGGCGGCTTCACCGGCGACGCCTTCGTGCAGCCGGCGCTGCTCGGTGGACAAGCGCTGACGGCGTTGTTCTTCATCTTCATGCAGAATGCCTGGCTCGGGCTGATTGCCGCTGTCATGGTCGGCGTCCAGGCGCTGATCATTCCGCGCATGCGCCGGCGTCTGCTGGTGCTCGGCCGCGAACGCCAGATCACCGCACGCGAGCTTGCCGGCCGCGTCAGCGAAATCGTCGACGGCATCGGCACGATCCACGCCTATGATACCTCAAACTACGAGCGCGCCGACATCGCCTCTCGCCTCGGCCGCATCTTCAAGATCCGCTATGACCTCTACCAGTGGAAATTCCTGGTCAAGTTCATCAACAATTTCCTCGCCCAGCTGACACCCTTCCTGTTCTACTGCATCGGCGGCTACCTGGCGCTGCAAGGCCGCCTCGACATCGGCCAGCTGATCGCCGTGATCAGCGCCTACAAGGACCTGCCCGGTCCGCTGAAGGACCTGATCGACTGGGATCAGACGCGTCAGGACGTGCAGGTGAAATACGTTCAGGTCGTCGAGCAGTTCAGCGTCGACCGGACGATCGAGCCGTCCATTCAGGCAGTCGCCATCCAGGACCCCGGTTCGATGAAACACCCGCTGGCCGCGGTCAACCTGTCGCTCGCCGACGATAGCGGCGCCAAGCTCCTGGAGCGCGTTTCCGTGCAGATCCACCCCGGCGAAACGGTCGCGATCGTCGGCGGTGCGGCCGGTGGCGGCGACATGCTGGCCGAAGCCTTTGCCCGCCTCACCTGGCCCGAGAGCGGCAAGATCACTGCCGGCGGCGACGATCTGCTGGAACTGCCGGAATCCATCACCGGACGCGGCATTTCCTATGTCTCGGCCGACACCTACTTCTTCTACGGCACCCTGCGCGACAACCTGCTCTACGGCCTCAAGCACGCACCGTTGAAAGATGCCGCCTATGAGGGGAGCGGGGCCGCCCATCGCAAATGGGAGATCAACGAAGCAAAGATGGCCGGAAACCCGGACCATGACGTCAACGGCGACTGGATCGACTATCAGGCCGCCAATGCGACGGACCGGGCCGATCTCTTCGCGCCGGTCCTGTCGGTCCTCGACACCGTGCAGCTGTCGAAAGACATTCTCGATCTTGCACTTCGCAGCACCGTGTCTCCGGACGATCATCCCGGCCTTGCCGAAGGCATCGTCGAGATGCGGCATGCCCTTCGCGACGAGCTTGAGGAAGCCGGCTTGAGCAGCCTCGTCGTCTCGTTCGAGCCGGGCGCCTACAACACCGAGGCGACCGTCGGCGAAAACCTGTTGTTCGGCACCGCGACCGGTCCCGCATTCGTCGGCAAGGCGATCGGCAGGAATGCCTATTTCCGCTCGGTGGTCGGCCGCACCGGCCTCGACCGCATCATGTTCGACATGGGCTACAGCATCGCGGAAAACGCGGTGGAACTGTTTGCCGACCTGCCGCCGGATCACCCGTTCTTCCAGCAGCTCACCTTCATGACGGCGGACGACATTCCGGAATATCAGCTGCTGCTGCAGAAACTCAAAGGCAAGGGCTTCGACGCTGCCTCCGAGGATGAAAAAGGCGCCATCATCCGCCTGAGCTTCCGCTATATCGAGCCGCGGCACCGTTTCGGTCTGCTCACCGACGAACTGATGGCGAAGATCGTCGATGTCCGCCGCCAGTTCCATGACGGCCTGCCGGAGAATATGCGCGGCGATATCGAACGTTACGACCCGGAACATTACCAGGCATCTGCAAGCCTGATGGACAACATCCTGTTCGGCCGCATCAGTCACAAGCATTCGGACGGTTCGAAGCGCATCCGCTCGATCGTCAGTTCACTGCTGAATTCGCTGGGCCTGTTGGAGCAGGTGATCGATATCGGCCTGGACTTCAATCTCGGTGCCGGCGGCAAGCGCTTGACCGCGGTACAGCGGCAGAAGCTCAATCTGGCGCGTGCACTGGTGCGCCGTTCAGATTATTATATCCTTAACCGTCCGCTACCCGGTCTCGACCACCGCCTGCAGGATGAAATCGTCCGTGACGTGCTGAAGCTCGTGCGCCGGGATGGACGTGATCCGGCGGTCGTCTGGGTCCTTTCGAATACCGCTCTGTCGAGCCTTTTCGACCGTGTCCTGGTCTTCGACCGAGGCATGCTGGTGGAAGACGGAACACATGCGGCACTTGTTGAGAATAACGGTATCTTTAAGGAACTTGTGTCATCATAATATCAAAGGCAAAGTTCATGCGTGCGGCAGGGGCGCAGGCAGGGGCATCCTTCCAGACGGCGGCGCCGGTGAGCATCATCGGCAGACCCGGAGGGAGGAAAATGGGGAATGGGCACGGAAATGCTTCTGAAGGATGAAGTTCAAATGCTGCGGCGCGTGCCGCTCTTTTCCAATGTCGAGCCGGGAAAGCTGAAGCTTCTCGCCTTCACATCGGACCGTGTCAGCTACGATGCCGGCGAGGCCATCTTCCACCAGGGCGACACCGGCGATGCGGCCTATGTCGTGCTCGCGGGCAAGGCGGATATCCTGGTCGACTCTTCGACTGGCCCGATCAAGATCGCCGAGGTCGAAACCAATTCCATTGTCGGCGAGATTGCCATCCTCTGTGACGTCTCGCGAACCGCCACGGTGCAGACGACAACAGCGGTGGAAGCCCTGCGCATTCGCAAGGAACACTTCCTCAAGCTCCTGACCGATTTCCCCGAAATCACCATCGAGATCATGCGCGTGCTGGCGGACCGTTTGAGCCACACGACCAGCGAATTGTCCGAGGCGAGAAGCCGCGCGCGCAAGGCCGAGTAAGCCTCGGCTGTCGCTTCAGGGGGCTGAGCTTCAGTTGCTCCCGAGCCTCTCCAGTGGCGCATTCGCCATCGGATCTCTCAAGGTGATGGCTCCGCTTGTCCGGTCGATACGGAAATTGCCTGACGGCAGACCGGAGATGGATTTCTCGAACATCCTGAAGATGAGGGCAAAGCGCGCCTGCGCCGCATTCGCGTCGTTCCAATCACCGTCGGCATAAAGGCGGCCAACCGCCTGATAAAGCACCATCCGCCCGTCGGCGACCCAGTCGAGAGCGAGATCGCTGCCCATGCGCAGCCGATACCAGTCGGCGAGGAAATCCATTGCGGAAATGTCGCGCAGCAGCTCAGGTCTGGCGCCGGCGCCTTTCAACCGCGCCGCGAGGCGGCCTTGCAGCACCCTGTCGGCGCGGGCAGCCGCAGTTGTGCCAATCGCGTCATCCGTCGCCACCGGCTTGTCCATCAGAGCCAGCGCTGCCAGATCGGCAAGATCGAGGACGCGGATAAGCGCTGCCATATCCTGCGGCCATTCGCGCTTGAGGAAACGCCGCCCGACCAGATGGCCGAGATGCTCGAACAGGAATCCGCCATAGTCGCCGACGTCGAGCATGCCGCCCGCATCCAGTCCGGAGGGCACGATCTCCCGGTCGTAGGTCTGCCGCAATTGCGGGTTCAATGGCATGTCCTCGATCCCGACGGTCTCGATGTCGAGATAGCGCTCGCCGATGGTGATCACCTTATACGCACCGGGAAAGGCAACGAGCGCCGGCACCGCGACATTGACCAGAAAGCGATCGTCGCTGCGATATTGCGCCGTGTCGTTGACATGCAGATGCCCGCTGAAATGCACATCTATGCCGGCCGCGATCAGGGCTTCGGCAACAGCCGCAACCGGAATGCGCTCCGACATGCCCGTCCGGCCAAGTAAGGAAACCTCTTCGTCCGCTGTTCCGTCGAGAGGATCGAGCACGGGATAGTGGGAGAAAGCCAGAAGGCTTTTGCCCGACCGGCGCGCGCGCGCCGAGACGTCTTTCATCCAGTCAAGGACAAACTGCTTATGCGTCAGCATGGCGTTCCAGCCGGCGCTGGTGCTGTCGGCCAGATCACCCGCCTCACCCGGCACGGCGCCATCGACCGGGACGAAGACATTGGCATCGATCATCAACAGCCAGACGCCGGGAAAGGGCTCGATGAGATAGGACGCGTCCATCAGCGAGCGCGTTGTTTTCCCATCGGGCGAATGCACCTCGTAGAGGCGGGCCGCAGGATCACCGTCCCTGCCGAACGGCGTTTCCCAATGGAGGTCGCCGGGCCGGGGAAAAAAACCGAAATCCGCCACGGCGTCGAGACCGTCCGGATAGCCCTGGCAATACATGCGATCGCTGGCGACGATCGACCGGGCGCCCCGGTCGCGCACATGCGGATCGCTGCTGACAACGCTGTAGCTGCCATCCTCGTTCATGAACCGTTTGGCGCGGTGCCGGCCAGACGCGCCGAAGATGTCGTGATTGCCGACGGTGGCGTAGAAGCGCATGCCGTAACGCGCCTCATAGCCATCAAGCACCTTTTTGACGCCTTGGACGGTTTCCACCTGCCCGTCGTCGGAATAGTCACCGAGCAACACCACGTGGCGAATGCCGCTTGCTGCGATCCCGTCGAGCGCGTGGTGAAGGGCAAAGTAGCTCTCGTTGAAGACGCGTGTCGACCGCGCGGTATCGGCGAGCAGCCTGAATGTCAGCCGCCAGTCGCCCTGCATGATTCCGGGAAAACCAAAATCGGCATAAGGATCATGAAAATGCGCATCGGCAATGACGGCGATGCGCGGATGCTGGGAGGGCGGCATACTGTCAATGTTCCGTCAGCGCGTTCAAACGGGATTCGTTTGCTTTCGTATCTGCCACATATGGAAAGAAAAAGCGAATTGGTGTCTCGCTTAACCCGGGCAGTTTGGCTAACATGATTGAAATTAGGCTTATTTAATCAAGCCTGCCATGAAAAGACGACCGTAAGAACTAAGTGGAACAGGTGCAGACGGACAGCTGATACAGCCTGCCGTGACTGAGGCGAGAGAGTGAACGAAAACGTGTTTCGGGTGAGGTTATGGGGAGTGCGCGGCAGTCTCCCGGTCTCGGGAGCCGAATTTCAGCACTATGGCGGCAACACCATCTGCATCGAAATGCAATGCGGACCGCATAGATTGCTGTTCGATGCCGGCTCCGGGCTGATGCCCGCCGGCCAGGCGCTCAAGGCCGCCGGCGTTTCCGATTTCAATCTGTTCTTCACCCACTGTCACTACGACCATATCATCGGCCTGCCCTATCTGCCGGCACTGTTCGATCCGCATGCTTCGGTGACGCTGTGGTCGGGACATCTGGCCGGGCGTATGTCCACGCGCCAGATGATCGGCGAATTCATGCGGCCGCCGTGGTTTCCCGTTGAGCCGGACATCTGCCGCGCCGCCATCAATTGCCGCGATTTCCGCTCCGGCGACGTGCTGGCTCCCTATGATGACGTGGCGATCAAGACCGGCAGTCTCAACCACCCAGGCGGCGCGATCGGCTACCGGGTGGAATGGGGAGGCCGCGCGGTGGCGCTCGTCACGGATACGGAACATCGGCCGGGAACGCTCGATCCGGCCGTGCTCGATCTCATCGATGGCGCCGATCTGTTCCTCTACGACTGCATGTATACCGACGATGAGATGCCGCGCCATGTCGGCTACGGCCATTCCTCCTGGCAGCAGGCCATCCGCCTCGCCAAGGCCGCCCGCGCCAAACGGGTGGCTTTCATCCACCACTCGCCGCTGCGCACCGACGTCGAACTCGACGCCATCCAGCGGCTCGCCGTACAGGAATTCAAGGGCGCCTTCATGGCGCGTGACGGTCAGGCGATCGACCTCTGAACAACGCGCCGCGACCGTCGTCGGCCCGGCTTATTGATCTCGCAGAATATCCGTGACCCGGCACCAGCGGCAGGCAGGGTGGCGCGCGGTGCTCCTGAAAAGCGCGTTCATGAAATCCCAGACGGCCTCGTCATGAACGAGATGATGCGTCAAAAGCCCCAGTGATCCGCCCTGATCGAACATCTGCCCGAGACGCGCAACGATCTCAGCAGCAAGCGCCATCCGGTCGCGTCCGCCGCGCGTACCGTGCCAGTCCATGACATCGACATGCGCATTCACCGCCGGCAAGGCGGACGGCTTTTCCGGGCCGTAGACCGACAGCGCCTTAAAGCCGATGCCGGCAAGCTGCGGCACGAGCCCCGCGTCGATCCGGTTCCACGGCGGCACGAGGATGGGGACGAAACGGTTCGGATGCAGCCTCGCCAGATGGCGGAGGCCTTGCTGCAACTCGTCGAGCACGTCGGAAGCCGGGCGATGGCGGCCGAGCTCCTGCTTCTTTTCGCCCGCGCCCGCATGGTTCACATGCGACCAGCCGTGCACCGCAACGGTGCATGACGGCTCGCGCTCCAGTCTCTGAGCGAGCGCATTACCGGTATGGGCCGGAATGACGGCAAGCGTCAGCGGCACGGAAAATGCACTGGCGATCTCCAGCAGCCTTTCGAGCGGTGCGCTCGGCTCGACCGCATCGTCGTCCCGCAGCCAGAAGCGCGCGACCTTGCCGGCCTGCTGCCACCGGTCCAGTTCCTCGGTGATAATCCTGTCAAAATCGTCCATTTTATTCCGCCCGCTTGAGATGCCGGTCGAGAACAGTGTCCAATTGCACGGCGGCCCGATCGAGCGAACGCTCCTCGCCGGCAAAAATCCGTGCCGCTGCGGCAAGCGCGCTGCGCTCCCCATCCCGCGTCAGCAGCCGTTCGATCGCTTTCACATAGGCGTCGACATCACCGGCTGGCGTCAGCAGGCCGGTACGGCCGTGTTCCACCACTTCCGGCACCCCGGCGATCTCCTGCGCCACGACCGGCAGGCCCGCCGCCTGCGCTTCGAGATAGGCGAGACCATAGGCCTCGCCGCAGCCGGGCCAGACATAGAGCGCACTTTGCGCCAGGAGATCAGCGATCTCGCCAGCCGTTTTCTGTCCGTGCCAGAGGATGCGTCCTTCGTCGAAGCCGGCAAAAAGCGCCCTCACCTCGTCCGCACGGGGGCCATCACCAACGATGGACAGTTGCCAGGGCAGATGAGCCAGTCGTGCAAGTGCATCCGCCAGCATGACATAGCTCTGCATCTTGTCGCCGGACCGCATCATCGCCACGGTGATCAGCTGTCCGGGCTGAGGCGCGGGTTGCTTGTCGAGCAACAGGCGCGAATCGATGAAGGGCGGCAACAGGGCGAGCCGCGCATCCGGAGCCGCCGCTGCAAGCCCATCGCGGTCGCGTCTCGTCAGGCAAATGTTCACGGAAGCGAGCTTCACCGCCTCCAGCACATTCGCTTGCATTTCCGCCCACAGACCGGTGTTGCGTCGCGCGGAATAGGACGCTTCCGCCGTGACATAAGCCAAACCGAAATCGCGGGCGAGCGCCGGGCCGATCAGATCGGGCGCCTTGTAGTAAGGGTGGTAGCAGAACCAGGCGTCAGGCCGGCGGCTTTCTCGCCAGCGCACCGAAAGCCGCCCCCTCTCCGCTTCCGCCGCGGCGGCCAAAGCCCCGACGGCCGCGCTCGACGCCTCGGGCATGAAGGCGCGCAGTTCCGACGCGATCTCCACTTGATGCCCTGCACGCTCCAGCGCCGCCATCAGAAGGCGCGCCATCAGCCGGTCGCCGGAGGGAACCGGATGGTTGGGCGATTTCAGCGGGCAATAGAAAGCAATCTTCATCAGAATGCGGTTTAGAGCATGATGCCGGCGATGGGAACGGCCGACGCGGCGAATTCGCCGGCAGCTACCGCCCGAACGCCAGTTCGGTTTCGGCATCGAAGAGATGCAGCGCATCGTCATCGAAGGCGAAAGCCTGCGTGGTGCCCACTGCCAGCTTTGTACGTGGCGGCAGGCAGGCGGTGACCCGCTGCCCGCCGACGCGGCCGGTGACCACCAGTTCCGGCCCCGTCAGTTCGACAACCTCGACCGCGACCTTCAGCGCGGGCTGCCGGTCGTCATCCTCAACCAGCCGCAGCGCTTCCGGGCGAATGCCGATCTTGACGCGCTTGCCGGAAGGGACGGCATTTTTGAAATGGACAGGCAGCGCGATGAGGCGGTCCGACCCGTCCAGCCGGAGGCCCTCGCCCGTCGCCACGCCGTCCAAGACGTTCATCGGCGGCGAGCCCACAAAACCGGCGACATAGAGCGTGGCGGGGTGGTCGTAGACCTCCTCCGGCGTTCCCAGCTGCTCGATCCGGCCATTGCGCATCACGGCGATGCGGGTTGCGAGCGTCATCGCCTCGATCTGGTCATGGGTGACGTAGACGATCGTCGTGCCGAGCATCTGGTGCAATCGCTTCAGCTCCGTGCGCATCTCCATGCGCAGCTTGGCGTCGAGATTGGACAGCGGTTCGTCGAAGAGAAAGACCTGCGGCTTGCGGACCAGCGCCCGGCCGATCGCGACGCGCTGGCGCTGACCGCCCGAAAGCTGCCCGGGTTTGCGATCCAGCAGATTTTCGATCTGCAACAGCTTCGCCGTTTCCAGAACGGCCTTTTCCCGTTCGGCAGTTGGAACGCCGCGCATCTCCAGGCCAAAACCGATGTTGCGGCGAACGGAAAGGTTCGGATAGAGCGCGTAGGACTGGAAGACCATCGCGATGTCACGATCCTTGGGATGCACGCCCAGAACGGAACGGCCGCCAATCCTGACATCGCCGCCCGATGCTTCGGCAAGCCCGGCAATGATGTTGAGCAGGGTCGACTTGCCGCAGCCGGATGATCCGAGAAGCACCAGGAACTCGCCGCTGTCGAGCGAGATATCGATGCCCTTGAGCGTTTCGATCGCCCCATAGGTCTTGCGGATGTTCTCGATCTCGAGCGCGCTCATGACGCGGTCCCTCCGGTCGCGGCAGACAGCGAGCCGCCATAGCTGCGGGGAAGCGTGGAAATGGCGCGCGAGGCGACGCGGGTGCCGGCCGTCAGGCAATCGCCGAGCGGCAGGCCATCCGCCAGTGCGGCGAGGAAAGCCGCATTGAAGACGTCACCCGCGCCGATCGTGTCGACAACCTTGACGCTGGGCGCTGTGACGGAAACGAAGGTGCCATCGGCGTCAATGCCGACCGCGCCTTCGGGACCGCGCTTGACGACGACGATCGCCCCCTCCGGCATATGGCGCTTGATCTCTCGCGCAGCCTCGACTGCGTCGGAGAGACCGGAAAGCGTGGTCGCTTCCACCTCGTTCAGGAGCGCACAGCCGCAGCGGGAAAGCCAGTCGCGGGTGGTCTGCCGGTTCGCCCCCGTCCAGCCGTCGAGCGGCCAGCCTGTATCGAGGGCAAGCGCAATGCCATGGCTGTCGGCCCAGTCGAACAGGCCAGGATAATCGCCGGTCAGATCGTCAGTCAGGAAGGAACCGCAGAGCAGCGCATAGCCGCCGGACAGCCGGGAACCATCGAGCGCGGCAAACACGTCTGCGAGCGAGAAGCGTGGCAGGTGGCCGCGCGTGGTGAAGAAGGTACGCTCGCCGTCGGGATGGGTGATGCCGACGGAAAGCGTGGTGCCTTCCGGCCGGATCGGCCATTTTTCAGCGCGGCAGCCGAAGGATTCGCGCAGCCAGCGGCCGAACTCGTCGGTGCCGGTGTTGGCGCTGATGTCGAAATCGACGCCGAGCGCTTCCAAGGCAAGTGCTGCGTTGCCGGCCGAACCGCCGACACGCAACTCGTCATGATCGACGATGATCTCGGTCCCCGGCTTCGGCCAAGGCTCCGCGGGCCCCAGGATAAGGTCGACGTTGACGTTTCCGATGACGGCAAGCGGACGCATTTCATTCACTCCGGGTGATCTTGGTTGAGCGCACCGGCGTACCGGCATTTTCGACGCGTGCTGCGGCAAAGGCGATCATGAAGCGCTGCGCAACCGGCAGCATCGCGAGGATAGCGGCAAGACCGTCCGCCGGCGCAAAGCGCAGCGTCGTCGCGCCCTCGACCGGCGGCTTGCCGGAGCAATCAAAGACCACGACCGGCGCACCGGTTTCGACCGCGGAAACAGCCATGGCAGTGACGAGATCGAGGGTGGCATCCTGGCCTCGAAACAGGACAACGCCGACCTCAGCGCCAAGCATCTCCATCGGCCCATGCCGAAGCTGTCCTCCCTCCAGCGAGAAACACGGGCGGCGGGAGAGCTCGGTCAACCCCAGCGCCAATGCCTCCGCCAGCCCCTGCAGCCGCCGGCCCGAGGTCACAACGGCTGCGACATCGCCGAAAGCAGAAAGTGCCGGTTCGATATCGACTTCGGCCGGCGCCTTGAGCGCGGTCAGCACAGGTGCGGGGTCAGTGCCGAGAGCCGCAAGGATCGCAAGATGCAGGGCGAAACTCACCGTCAGGCTGCGCGTCGCGGCAAAGGCCAGCTCGCTGCCGCCGGCGCCGACCAAGGACGGGGCCGACCGCGCAAGAAAGGACGTACCTTCCAGGGTCAGTCCGAATGTATCCCTGGTGCCACCGGTCTCCGTAAACCAGCGCAGCACCTCGGCGCTCTCTCCGGATTGCGACGTGATGAGCACCGTTCGTTCCTCGATCGGTAGCGGCATGCCGAGCTGTTCCGACAGGGTGACCGCAATCGCCTCGATGCCGTGGCCCCGATACAGCGGCTCGACGGCACGGTTGACGGCGTGCGAGCCGCCCATGCCGAGCAGCAGCAAACGGCCTGTCCTCCTGATCGAGGCTGCAACTGTTTTCGCCTGTTCGGCATTGCCCTCGAAGGAGGCGATGGCATCGGCACTCTGCCGTGCCATTTCGCGATCGATTGCCTGGAGCCCTGCCGGGCGATTGTCGATAGAAGTCATGGTCATCCCTTGACGCCACCGCTGGTGAGCCCGGAGATCAGGGCTCGTTGCATGATAAGGCCGATCGCCACGGGCGGCAGGGCGGCAAGCACGCCCGCGGTTGCGATCAGCCCGTAATCGGAAACACGGCCGCCGGCGAGATCGGCGATGGCGACGGTGAGCGTCTTGGCGCGCAGGTCGGAGGTGAACAGCAGCGCGTAGAAGAATTCATCCCAGGCAAGCAGGAAGGCGAACAGCGCCGAGGTTGCCATCACCGGTGCGGCAAGCGGCAGGGTGATGATACGCAGCGTCGCAAACAGCCCCGCGCCATCCATCATCGCCGCCGCCTCGATCTCCTTCGGGATGGCGTCGAAGCCGGACTTCATCAGCCAGGTGGTGAAGGGCGCAAGGATGGTGAGATAGACCAGCGCCAGCCCGAAGACATTGTTGAGCAGACCAAGATGCGACAGCCCGAAATAGAGCGGCACCGCCAGTGCCACGGGCGGCAGCATATAGGTGGCGATCACCATATAGAGCGACCAGCCGACGGCAGGCGTTCGCGACACGGCCCAGGCGGCCGGAATGGCAAGCCCCAGCGCCGCAATCGTCGCCATGCCCGCAACGGCGATGCTGTTGATGAGTGAGGCGACGAAAGCCGCACCGGCGCTGTTTTCGACGCTGGAGAGCAGCACTCCGTAGCGCGAAAAATCGACAGCCTGCGGCCACCAGCGCAATGGCTTTGCGGTGAGATCGGCGGCCGGCGATATGCTCATGACGAAGAGCCAGACGAGCGGCGCGAGGATGACAGCGGCAAGCAGCAGCGCGCAGGCATGGATGAAGAGGAAAAACAGGACACTCTTGCGCTCCATCAGGCGTTGCTCCCGGCGGTCTTGCGCACAAGCGCAGCATAGGCCGCAGCCAGCACCGCCACCAGCAAGGTGACGATCAGAGCAAGCGAGGCGCCGGATCCGGCCCGCTGGAAGGAGAATGCCTCCTGGTAGACGAGAATCGACAATGTCCGCGTGCTGTTCGCCGGCCCGCCGCGCGTCATCACCCAGATGATGTCGAACACCTTGAATGCCTCGATGGTGCGAAGCACCAGCGCCACCATCAGCGGCCCGGCCAGATAGGGCAGGATGACAAAGCGGAAGCGGGAAAAGGGACCCGCGCCATCGACCAGCGAGGCGGCGGTGATATCGCGCGGCACGGCCTGCAGCGCGGCAAGCGCGATCAATGCCACCAGCGGAAAATTCTTCCAGCAGTCGGCGACGATCAGCGAGGCGAGCGCCGTTCCGGGTTCGCCGAGCCAGGAGCGGTAGGCATCGAGCAGACCGATCTGCGTCAGCGCCGCGTTCAGCGCGCCATATTCCGGATTGTAGATCAGCCGCCACAGCGTCGCGTTGACGACGGTCGGCAGCGCCCAGGGTAGAATCATCAGCCCGCGCAGCACGGTGCGGCCATAGAATTGCTGATTGAGGAGAAGGGCAGCAAGCACACCGAGAACCATCTCGGCAAAGACTGAAATGATCGCGAATTCCGCCGTGGTGATCAGGCTGCGCTGGAAATTGGAGCCCGAGATCGTCTTCACGTAATTGTCGATGCCGACAAAATTTCCGGCGGTGCCGACGAGCTTGGCATCGGTGAAGGAGAGCCCAACGGTATCGGCGAGCGGCCAGCCGATGACGGCAACCATGACAGCGAGCAGCGGCAGCAGCAGAAGCCATGCACGTGTGGTCATCGAGGTCCCGGACATTGGGGCTGCTTTTCCTGAAATCAACTGACGCAAGGGGCCGGGCGGCAGGGAGGGTGCCGCCCGGAGATGGCGAATGCGAGCGAAGGGGCGGACCCCTGCGCCTTTAGAGACCGCTGTTTTCGGCGGCGGTCTTCAGCGCATCCTCCGGACTGGTCTGGCCAAGAAGCGCTTCCTGAATGGCCTGCTGCAGGGCCGTCGAGAGCTCCTGATACTTCGGCGTCGTCGGCCGCGGGTACATGGCGGCGAGCCCGAGCTTGGCGGCCCCGATCAGCTCCTCCTGCCCCTTGGTCACGGCCGGGTCCTCATAGGACGATGCCCAGATCGGCAGGCTGAGCTTGGCGTACTGGTTCTGCACCTCCTGAGAGGTCATGAAGGCGATGTATTTCCAGGCCTCGTCCGGATGCTTGCTGGTCGAGGTGATGCCGAGCCCCATCGAGCCGTTCACGGCTGAAACTTCGCTCTTGCCCGCGACGCCCGGTGCCGGCACGACGCCGACCTTGCCGGCAACCTTGCTGTCCTTGCCTGCATTGGCCAGGTTGTACATATAGGTCCAGTTCAGCGCGAAAGCGGCTTCACCGTTTTCGAAGACCTTGCGGACGTCTTCTTCGAGGAACTCCTTGGAGTTCGGATTGGAGATGCCGGAGGTATAGCTGGACACCATGTATTTCAGCGCATCGAGGCCGCCACCCGTCTGGAACGCCGGCTTGCCGCCGTCGAGGAACTTGCCGCCATAGGCGCTGACCAGTGTCGTGTAGTCGCAGATCGCCGCTTCCGCCTGCGACCAACTCCAGGTGATCGGCGTGGCGAGCAGGCCCTTGCCCTTGATGATCTTCGCCTGTTCGGCAAGCTCGTCCCAAGTCTTCGGCGGCGCCTTGATGCCGGCCTTCTCGAGGATTTCCTTGTTGTAGAACAGGTATTTCGTATCGAGGATCCACGGCATGCCGTAATAGGCGCCGTCATACTGGACCGTCGTCCAGGCACCGGGCAGCACGCCCTTCTTCATGTCGTCGGTAACACGCGAGGACACGTCGACCAGGACCTTGTTGGTCGCGTATTCGGCCGGCCAGATCACGTCGAACAACACGACGTCATAACCACCGCCCGAGCCCTGCGCCAGCACCGTCTTGTCGTGCAGGCCCTCGTAGGGCACGAATTCGAGATTGACCTTGACGTCGGGATGGGCCTTGCTGAAGGCCTCCGTCATGGCGCGAACATCCGCCTCGCTATAGGCCGCCTGCGCCATGAACAACGCATTGAGCGTGGTTTCGGCATAGGCGTCGGTCGCAAGGAAGACGCCGATCAGTGTCGCGCCGATGAGTGCGTTGCGCTTGGATTTCAACATGTTTTGCCTCCAGTGATTGACAACAATCGTTTCGCCGGCGCGCTATCGCGCGCATCACTCCGGAAAGCTGCCTTTCGGCGGAATCCGGCATGCCTTGTCGAAGTGTCGCACGGCCATGGGAGTATTCCCGCAAGCCGTTTCGTTCCCATGAGAGCTCTTCGGCTCCCTTCATTAAGTCAATTGATTTGACTTATTTCTTGTTCAATATTCTAATAGTGTCAAGAGGAATTTGCGAGTGAATGAGATGCGGGTGATACGAGGCAAGAGCGGCACCAACCAGGAGGGAACGAGCGCCCATAATCGCCGTGTCATGATCGACGCGCTGCGGCTGAATGGCAAACTGTCCCGCGCCGACCTTGCCCGGGCGTCCGGGCTCACCAAGCAGGCGGTCTCCAACATCATCGACGATCTGGAGCGGGACGGGCTGGTCGTGTCGCTGGCGGCGGTGCGCAATGGTCGCGGCAAGCCTTCGATGCCCTATCGCCTGGTACCGGAAGGCGCGTTCGCAATCGGCCTGCAGATCGACCGCCACATTACCCGGGTGATCGCTGTGAACCTCATCGGCACCGTGCTGGTGCGCGCTCAATCCAACCTGCCGCCCGGCGGCCCGGCGAACGGCGCCAGGGTCATTCTCGACCTCATCGGACACGTAAGGACCGAACTCGCCGGCATCGCGGAACATTCGGAGCAGCGCCTTGTCGGCCTCTGCGTCGCCATGCCTGGGCCATTCGGTCTTGCGACCGATAGTGACGATCAATGGATGATGGCGGCCTGGCAGAATTTTCCGCTGCTTGAAACGCTCGCTGCCGGGACAGGGCTGGAAGTCGCCCTGCAGAACGACGCCGCCGCCTGCGCCACGGCCGAGCGCATGGTCGGCGCCGCTCATGGGGTCGATCACGCCGTCTGCCTCTATGTCGGCTACGGCATCGGCGCCGGCCTTATCCTCAACGGCGAGCTTTACGCCGGCGGTAACGGCAACGCCGGCGAAATCGGCATGGCGCTGCTGCCGCCCACCGCCCGGCGCCCGGAACAATCATCGCTCGAGCACCGCGCGTCGCTTGCCTCGCTCTACCAGCATCTGAATGCCGATCCGGCTGACCCGAAACTTCATGACCGGTTGAATACATTGGTCGGCAATGACGATCCGGCGGTCGCCTTGTGGATCGACGCCGCCGCCGAAGAATTGCGCTGGGGGGTGCAACTGATCGAGACGATCTTCGATCCGCAGACCGTCATCCTGTGCTCCAGCGCACCGGAAGCACTGACCCGGCGGATTTTCGACGCCATCCATCCCCTGCTGCCATCCATCGCAAACCGCCGCGGCCGCGCCCTGCCTCGCCTGCAGCTCGGCATGACCGATCCCTGGTCCGTGGCACTCGGCGCCGCCGCCGAACCGATCAGCCGCGCCTTCGACCCGCGCTTTTCCGCAATCCTGAAAACGCGGGCGAGCGCCGGCGGCTAGAGTGTGCAACCATGATGTCCCGTATCCAGCTTCACAGCGACGGCCCTGTATTTTCGAGATTAGTCTGGGGAGCATATCGTATCACCAGCGATCCGGAGAGGCGCGAGATCGCTCACATCGCCCGCATGGTCGACACATGTCTCGACGCGGGGATCACGACGATCGATCACGCAGATATCTATGGCGGCTATCGTGTCGAGGCGCTTTTCGGCGAGATGCTGGCAAGCCGCCCCGATCTGCGCAACAGGATCGAACTGGTGACGAAATGCGGCATAGCACTGGTCAGCCCAGCCCGGCCGGATCATCGCATTAAACACTATAACAGCACTCCCGAGCATATTCGGCAGTCGCTCGAAAACTCACTGCGCAATCTGAAGGTCGATCACATCGATCTGCTGCTTTTGCATCGACCAGATCCTCTGCTAAACGCCGCAGAGGTTGCCGGCGTGCTGGAAACCTTGGTCGGAGAGGGCAAGACACGCGCCGTCGGCGTCTCGAACTACACGCCGTCGCAATTCGCGCTGCTGCAATCGAAGCTCAACATTCCGCTCGTCGCAAACCAGATCGAGTTGTCCGTCGGCCACACGGCACCGCTTCATGACGGGACGCTCGACGACTGCCAGCGCCTCGGTGTACTCCCGATGGCCTGGTCTCCGCTTGGCGGTGGCCGGTTGCTTGACCCGGAGAAGGGCAATCCGAGACTTGTCGAGCTACTGACCGATCTCTCCGCCCGCTACAATGCGGGTGGTCCGGGTGCCATCGCGCTTGCGTGGCTGCTGCGTTTGCCCTCCAAACCACTGCCGATCATTGGTTCGACCGACCCCAAACGGGTACAGGCGCTGGCGCGTGCCGGCGAAATCGAGCTCGAGCTTCAAGATTGGTTCCAGGTGTTGGAAACGGCAACCGGGCGACCAGTGCCTTAGTTGGCTTCCGGACAGCGCCGTCAGGCAACCCGAAATGCCATGACGAAGCAACCGAGTGCGCCGATGGAGGACAGCGTCCGCACATGGTTCCACCGGACCCAATCGACGAGATAGGTCGATGACCACAGCCGGGCGGCCTCCTCGCTTTGCGGCTGCAGCGCTTCGAGAGCATTGTTCATCGGCACATTGAAGACCATCGTCACGATGATCGTGCCGGCAAGGAAAAGTAGACCGCCAGCGATCACATACGGCCTCGCCGGGCTGCCGGTGAAGAGCGCGACGGCGACAAGGACGAGCGACAGAAGCGCCGTTCCCAACAACGCCAGCAGAAACCACGGATTGAGGATCACGACATTGATCGACTGCATGGCGGCAACGCCCTGCTCGGCCGGCAAGCGGCCAAGCGCGCCCATGATGCAGACCGAGAAGATGAAGAACAGGCCGGCATTGAGGCCGGCACCGATTGCCGCCGAGAAAATCAGAATAGAAAAAACGCCGGCCATCATTTCAGGTCCTCCCAGATACCGGTTGCAGCCGTTTGGCGCACATAGTCGGAAAAGTCGCGCGGCGGGCGGCCGAGCGCCCGGAACACACCATCCGTCAGGCTTTCGTTGCGACCGTCGAGAACGGTGGTGAACAGATAGGTCAGAAGCCAGATATAGTCACGCGGGACCTTAGCCTCCTCAAGCATGGCGGCATAAGCATCAACCGGCACCGCCGTGTAGCGGATGTCCCGTCCCGTTTTCCGGCTGATCTCGTCGATCGCCTGGCGGAACGTCATCAACCGCGGGCCGGTCACCTCATAGGTCCTGCCCGTGTGACCCGGTTGCGTCAGCGCGGCAACGGCGATCTCGGCTATGTCGTCTGCATCGACAAACGGTTCCCTGACCTCGCCGACCGGCAGCACCAACTGGCCGGCGCGGATGCCTTCGATCATGAAGGACTCACTGAAATTCTGGAAGAACCAGCTGGCACGGATGATCGTATAGTCGGCACCGGATGCCTTCAGCGCATCCTCGGCGGCCAGCGCCTCATCCTCGCCCCGTCCCGACAACAGGACGAGGTGCCCGACACCCTTTTCAACCGCCAGCTTCGACAATTCGCCGATCGCCTCCACGGCGCCCGGCACGGCAAGGTCCGGCTGGTAGCTGATATAGGCGGCACCGGCACCGTCGAGCGCAGCCGCCCAACCGGACGGATCGGTCCAGTCGAAAGCCGGGCTGGTCGAGCGGGAGGCAAGCCTGACCTGTTTTCCCCTCGCCTTCAGCCGCTCCGCAACGCGGCGTCCCGTCTTGCCGCCGCCGCAAAGGATCAGGATCGTATCGCTGTTCATGATGTCTATCCCTTGCTGCAAAATATGAGTAATACTCACATTTGCTAAATGTGATAAACCCTCGTATTTTATCCGTCAAGCGAAATTCGAAAGGAGAGATCTTGGCCAAAGGCAGGACCGCGCCCGCCGCAACACGAGAAGACCAGGGCGTGATGCGCCGCGAGCCCGCGCAGAAGCGTAGCCGCGAGCGCGTCGAACACATCCTCTCCTGTGCCTGCAAATTGATTGCCGAGCGCGGCAGCGACACGATGCGCATGAGCGAAGTGGCCGAATTGAGCGGCATCTCGATCGGCTCGCTCTACCAGTATTTTCCCGACAAGGCGGCGATTATCCGCACGCTGGCCGAGCGGTACAATACCGTCTCGCGCGCCTGCATCGCCGAGGGGCTTGCGCATGTGAAATCGATCGGCGATCTGCGCGAAGCGTTCTCGGCACTGATCGATGAATATTACGAGATTTTCCTCGCCGAGCCCGTGATGCGCGACATCTGGTCTGCCATGCAGGCCGACAAGGCATTGCGCGAGATCGAGCTTGCGGAGAGCCGCAAGAACGCCACGCTGCTCGCTAGCGCCCTGAAGCGCGCGCTGCCTGATGAAGACATCGACAGGCTCCAGCTTTCGGCGCTGCTGGTAATGTATTTCGGCGAATGCGCCATGCGGCTGGCCATTTCCACGGGTGAGACCGAAGGCCGCGCCCTGGTCGAGGCGTACAAGCAGATGGCCTACAGGAGTTTCGAGCCCCTGGCTGGCCGGAGCCCGGCTTGAGCACGACGCTCGGAGGTCCCTATGCTTTCGCGGCGATCATCGCCGCCGCCTTTTCCGCGATCATGATGACCGGCGAGTTGGTGTTGCCCGAAACGATCGTCGGCATGATCGACGCGTCGACCACCCGCAGCCTTGCAATACCGTGAACCCGCAACTGTGGA
>UCMT01000009.1 GCA_900473795.1 Hyphomicrobiales bacterium
GCCGGGCTGCAAACCCTGCCGGAGGACGTCTACGAGGCTGCCGCGCTTGAAAATGCCAGCCCCTGGCAGCAGTTCTGGGGGATCACGTTCCCGATGATGCTGCCGATTTCGGTGGCCGTGGTCTTCATCCGCCTCATCGAGAGCTACAAGATCATCGACACCGTGTTCGTCATGACAGGCGGAGGGCCCGGCATTTCGACCGAAACGCTGACCTTGTTCGCGTATCAGGAGGGCTTCAAGAAGTTCAACCTTGGCTACACCTCCGCCCTCTCCTTCCTCTTCCTGATCGTCATTACCGTGATCGGGCTCGTCTATCTCGCCATCCTCAAGCCCTATCTGGAGAAGCACAAATGAGCGTGCGGGACCTCAAAGGATCCGGCCGCTGGTGGGCGCTCGCAGGCTGCCTGCTCTGGCTGGCCTTCACCTTCTTTCCGCTCTACTGGGTCGCGATCACCTCGTTCAAGTCGCCGCTCGGCGTCGTCGGCGGGCCGACCTATATACCATTTGTCGACTTCGACCCGACGCTGACAGCCTGGAGCGAGCTTCTGTCGGGCGCGCGCGGCCAGTTCTACAACACCTTCATCGCCTCGACGATCATCGGGCTTTCCGCATCGGTGCTGGCCACCTTCATCGGATCGATGGCAGCTTATGCGCTGGTGCGCTTCACCTTCGAGGTCAAGCTGCTGTCCGGCGTGATTTTCGTCGTTGTTGCCTTCGGGGGATATCTACTTGGCCGTCATGTCCTAGGCTACGGGCAGGCTATTTCGCTGATCTTTGCCTTTGTCGCCGCGCTTGCGCTCGCCATCGGCTCCAGCCGAATGAAGCTTCCAGGGCCGCTCCTCGGCAATGATGATATCGTCTTCTGGTTTGTCAGCCAGCGCATGTTTCCGCCGATCGTCGCCGCCTTTGCCTTGTTCCTGATGTATACGGAAATGGGCAAGTTGGGGTTCAAGCTGGTGGACACCTATACAGGCCTCACCTTCGCTTATGTCGCCTTCTCGCTGCCGATCGTGATCTGGCTGATGCGCGATTTCTTTGCGGCACTGCCAGTGGAAGTCGAAGAGGCGGCGATGGTCGACAATGTGCCGTCGTGGAGAATTTTTTTCGGTATCGTCCTGCCCATGTCCAAGCCGGGCCTGATCGCGACATTCATGATCACGCTCGCCTTCGTCTGGAACGAGTTCCTGTTCGCACTCTTCCTGACTAGTTCCAAATGGCAGACACTTCCCATTCTCGTCGCAGGGCAAAATAGCCAGCGCGGTGACGAGTGGTGGTCGATATCGGCAGCCGCCCTGGTTGCGATCATACCCATGGTCGTCATGGCGGGCATTTTGAGCAGGCTGATGCGGTCTGGCCTGCTTTTAGGAGCAATAAAGTGACCGTTCGACAAGCCTAGTCATTGTTCAATTCCAGGGAGGAAAACATGAGAAGATTGCTACTGAGTTCAACGACCGCAGGACTATTTGCTGTGGCGGGCGTCCCATCCGCGCTCGCATGCGAACCGGACTACACCGGTGTCACGCTCACCGCCACGACGCAGACAGGCCCCTATATTGCTTCTGCGCTGCAACTCGCCGCCAAGGGCTGGGAGGAAAAGACCTGCGGCAAGGTGAATGTCGTCGAATTTCCGTGGTCGGAACTCTATCCAAAAATCGTAACCTCGTTGACCTCAGGCGAAGACACGTTCGACGTGGTTGCCTTTGCGCCGGCCTGGGCACCGGACTTCACCGACTTTCTTTCGGAAATGCCGAAGAATATGCAATCAGGTGCCGACTGGGAAGACATCGCCCCGGTTTACCGCGAGCAATTGATGGTCTGGAACGGCAAGGTCCTGTCGCAGACCATGGACGGCGACGCTCATACCTATACCTACCGCATTGATCTGTTTGAAAACGCGGAAAACCAGAGCGCCTTCAAGGCGAAATATGGCTACGATCTGGCCCCGCCGAAGACATGGAAGCAGTATCTCGACATCGCTGAATTCTTCCAGCAGCCGGACAAGGGCCTCTGGGGCACGGCGGAAGCCTTCCGCCGTGGTGGCCAGCAATTCTGGTTCCTGTTCAGCCATGTTGCCGGCTACACAAGCCATCCCGACAATCCGGGCAGCATGTTCTTCGATCCGGATACGATGGATGCGCAGGTCAACAATCCTGGCTGGGTTCGCGGCCTTGAGGAATATATCCGCGCTTCGAAACTGGCGCCGCCGAACGCGCTCAACTTCTCCTTTGGCGAAGTCAATGCCGCCTTTGCCGGTGGCCAGGTCGCGGAATCGATCGGCTGGGGCGATACCGGCGTCATCGCCGCCGACCCGAAGCAGTCCAAGGTCGCCGGCAATGTCGGTTCGGCATCGCTGCCGGGCTCGGACGAGATCTGGAACTACAAGACCAAGAAGTGGGACAAGCAGCCCGAGGTCGTCCAAACTTCCTTCATGGCCTTCGGCGGTTGGCAGGCGGCTGTTCCGTCCTCGTCCAAGAACCAGGAGGCGGCCTGGGACTATATCCAGTTCCTGACGAGCCCGGCGGTTTCCGGTCAGGCGGCCATCACCGGCGGCACAGGCGTCAATCCTTACCGTCTTTCGCACACGACAAATACGGCGTTGTGGTCGAAGATCTTTTCCGAGCGTGAGGCCAAGGAATATCTCGGAAGCCAGAAGGCCGCCGTGACCGCCACGAATACGGCTCTCGACATGCGCCTGCCGGGCTACTTTTCCTATACGGAAATTCTCGAGATCGAGCTTTCAAAGGCGTTAGCTGGAGAAGTGACGCCGCAGCAGGCGCTGGATACCGTGGCAGACGGATGGAACAAGCTGACGGACGAGTTTGGTCGTGACAAGCAGTTGGCAGCCTATCGCTCGTCGATGGGCCTTCCTGCGAAGTAGGCGTCCCCAATAAATCCCATCCCGGCGGTGCCGGGATGGGATCAGACATCGTGGAAGGAAGAAAGAACCAATCACCGCTTAGGGCAGGCGATGGAGTTCTCATGAAAAGGTTACAGCATGTCGCAGGTGTGTTTGGATCAGGTCACCAAGTCTTTTGGCAGCGTTGCGGTCATTCCTCCGCTCGATCTGGTGATTGCCGACAAGGAATTCGTGGTTCTCGTCGGGCCTTCCGGCTGCGGCAAGACAACCACGCTGCGGATGATTGCGGGGCTGGAACAGGCGACATCCGGAGAAATCCGCATCGGCGAGCGGGACGTTACTACGTTGCGTCCGGGTCTGCGCAATTGCTCGATGGTGTTTCAGAATTATGCGCTCTACCCGCATATGACAGTTGCCGAAAACATCGGCTACGGCATGAAGGTGCGCGGAACGCCGAAGGAGGACATCAATGCCGCCGTTGCGAATGCCGCGCGCATTCTCAATCTCGGTGCCTATCTCAACCGCAAACCGAGCGCGCTTTCGGGCGGTCAACGTCAGCGCGTCGCCATCGGCCGGGCCATCGTGCGTCAGCCGGATGTATTTCTGTTCGACGAGCCGCTGTCCAATCTGGACGCAAAGCTGCGTATCGAGATGCGCACCGAGATCAAACTGCTGCATCGTCGTCTGCAGACGACGATCGTCTATGTCACTCATGACCAGGTGGAAGCGATGACTATGGCCGATCGCGTCGTGGTCATGAACCAGGGACGCATCGAGCAGGCGGCCGATCCGATCACGCTGTATGAGTCTCCCAAAAATCTCTTCGTAGCGGCCTTCATCGGCGCCCCCAGTATGAATTTCGTCGAAGGGAGGCTGGAGGCTGACGGCGGCGGCGGCGGCGTTGTTTTCCGGGCGGACGGCGATGTACCCATTACCGTTCCCGCGCGCATGGTGAAGCATCTCTCGGCGGGGATTGGCCAGGCAGTCGTTCTCGGTATTCGGCCGGAGCATACGATGACTGCGGACCCCGCCTTTCCAACGATTCGCGTGCACGTCGCGGACATCGAACCTCTCGGCCCTCATACACTTGCCATCGGGAAAGCTGGTGCGAGTGCATTTACCGCTCAGATCCACGCCGCATCCCGGGTCAGACCCGAAGACACAATCCAGATTCCGATCGATCCAGAAAAGATGCATTTCTTCCTCAAAAGCACCGGCGAGGCATTAAGGCTAGACTGTTAGACGACCATTCGTCTGGCAGTTGCCATGATGGCGCTCCAACGCCTCAACCAAGGGCAACAAGAGTCTCGGCGGCGTCTCCGTCGATAACAAGCCCGTTGACGACACCGCTCTTCAGCAGCCCTCTTGCTGCAGCTGATTTCTCCTGTCCAGCAATCAGCAGGATCACGGGAATCTTCATCAGCTCGTCGAAGCCGAGGGCAATCGTTCTTCTGTTGAGATCGTGGTCGACCTGCTTTCCTTCGCTGTCGAAGAAAATTCCGTTGGTGTCACCGACTGCCCCACATCGTCTGAGGCTTTCCAGTTCGGCGCGCGAGATCATGCCTTGACGGCGCAATAGAGAGGTCTCCGTCAGTTCACCTGCGCTGATGAAGCACACCGCTGCCGAGCGGGCGATCTCCAGCGCTTTGACGACTGAGCGTTGCGACAAAAGGACCATTCTGTCTTCGATCGTATCCGCAATGAACGGGACCGGCAGAAAAAAACCCTCGCCACCCGTTCGCCGTGCCAGCGCATGTACCACCTCAAACGGATTGTAAGCGCTGTTTGCGGTCAGCGACCCCATGATGGAAATGAAGCGGGCATGGGGCGCGCGAACGCCAGCAAGCTGCAGCGTCATTTGCTCGATGGTGCGACCCCACCCGGTGCCGATGGTCACCGATTCGCTTTCTGATAGAAGCGATTTCAAATGGTTGGCAGCGGCAACGCCGACCGCCCGGAAGGCGATCTGCTTTCGCACCTCGATCTCCACGTCCTTGGCTTCCTTGAAGCCGAAGGCCGGTGTGGAAATGCAGAAATCAAGCCGGAAGCGCTCCCGCAGAAGGTCCTCGACCGGCAGCATGCCAACGCGCTGATGGTCGATGGAAATGCTGACCAATCCGCTGTCGCGGGCTTCCGAGAGCATTTTGTTGACACGCGCGCGCGTGACCCCGAGCCGTGTGGCTGTCTGCTCCTGGTTGAGGCCACCAACGTAATAAAACCAAGCGGCGCGCACCATCAGGGCTTCTTCTGTATCGGACATGCTTCCTCCAAAGTTACAAATGTATTTTTGTTTGACATTTGTAACCAAGTCAAATTACATCATGTCATTCGCTGTTAATGACCGCGAATTGTGAAGCGGGTCAATGTGGACGACCCGTATGCGGAGGAGAACGCAATGACTAAATTCCTGAAGCGGATGGCTGCGGCCACCGCTATGACAATTCTTATGGGCGCTGCCAGTGCGAGCGCCATGGACATCGCATGGGTCCATGCCAACGCTGCGGCGCAGTCAGAGCAGCGGGTGAAGGCCGGTTTCGACGGCTGGCTGAAGGAAAAGGGCAAGGACTGGAAGATCAGCCTGCTCGACAGCGGCGGATCGGGCGAGCGGACGGCATCAAACCTGCAGGACGCGGCCTCGCGTGGCGTGGACGCCATCGTCATCACCATGGCCGATCTGCGCGCATCGCGGGCAGCCCTTGATGCGGCCATTGCCGCCAAGATCCCGGTCTTTACAGTCGATAGCGGTTATATCACCGGTGTGATGGTCGATATCACCACCAACAACTGGGCCATGTCCTCAAGCGTGTCTCCGTACCTTCTCAATGAACTGGGCGGCAAGGGCAACATCATTTTCCTGCGCATGGCCGAGCATCACGGAACGCGCAAGCGCGGCGACGTGATGGAGACCATCCTCAAGGAATATCCCGACATCAAGGTTCTGGCCGAACACAATATCGACTATACCGCCTTCTTCGAAGACACGACCTCGACGATGCAGGATTACGCAGCCCGCTTCGGCGATCAGATCAATGCCGTCTGGGCGCCGTGGGACGAGCCGGCACAGGCTGCTATCAACGCGCTGACCGCTGCGGGCCTGAAAAACGCCAAGGTCATCGGCATCGACGGACATCCGCAAGCGGTCGAAGAAGTCTGCAAGCCGGACAGTCTGATGATCGCCACCGTCAGCCAGCCCTTCGAGAAGATGGGCGTACAGGTCGGCGACTGGATCGAGGCCATCGTCGAGAAAAAGGAAGACCCGGCAAAGGTCATCCCGTCGAAGACCGTCTATCTCGACGCGCCGCTCGTGACCAACCAGAACTGCAAGGATTTCCTCCCCAAGTGACTGCTAGGCCGGTCCCGGCGCAGGTCGGGACCGGCAGTCACCGGACCATATGTGAGGAGAGACCCATGTCGGTCAGCCTATCCGAAATTGTCATGCAATATCCCGGCACCCGCGCGCTCGATAACGTCTCGATCGATTTCCGGTTCACGGAGGTCCATGGGCTGATCGGTGAAAACGGTGCGGGCAAGACGACGCTTGTCAGTATCCTTGGCGGTAGCAAACAGCCGACTGGCGGCGCCATCGCCATCGACAGCCAGCCGGTCACGCTGCACAATCCGGGTGACGCGCTACGCAAAGGCATCGCCCACGTCTCGCAGGAAGGCAGCCTTGTACCGGGTCTCAGCGGCGCGCAAAACATTCTGCTCGGCGATGAGCCGAAACTTGGTTTCGGCATCATCAATAAGGCGAAGTTGCGCCAGCGCGCACGTGATCTGCTTACCCGCTGGTTCCCGCAACTGGATATAGACCTCGACGCATCCGTTGAGAGCTTGCCCATGGCCGACCAGAAGGTGATCGAGATCGTCCGGGCATTGCGCGGCGATATCCGCCTGCTCATTCTGGACGAACCGACCGCCACACTTCCCGCCCGCGAGAAGGAAAGCCTCTGGAGCATCATCAGGACGCTTCCGTCAAACGGCGTCGGCATCGTGCTGATCAGCCACTTTCTCTCAGAAATCAAGGCGCTCAGCGACCGTGTTACCGTGCTGCGCGACGGGCGGCATATCGCCACCCTTGCGGCAGACGAGACCAGCGAGGCGCAACTGATCGACATGATGCTGCAGCGCTCCGGCAAGACAGACTCGACTGCCGCAGATTCCGCAAAATCGCCCGTCGCAGGCGAGACTGTGCTGGAGATCCGTGACTGGAAGACAGGCAACGTGCGGGTGAATGCGTTTTCGGTCCGCGCTGGTGAAATCGTTGGTCTCATCGGCCTGACCGGAGCCGGGCATTTCGGCTTTGCCCGCACGGTTTATACCGGAACGGGCGCTGTGGCCGGAACCTACCGGTTATGTGGCGAGGATCTGAAGACCGTAGATGCGCGCACCATGCAGCGCAAGGGCGTCGCCTTCATCCCGGACCAGCGCATGGAAAATTCGCTTATCGGTGAGTGGGACGTGCGTGAAAATCTCGCCATGGTGCATCCCGATCACGGGGCGTTCGGCTCGACCGGCGTGATATCGCCGGCCCGAGAAGCACGGGAAGCCAATGCCATCATGGCGCTTCTCGATGTGAAGGCGCATTCGCACAGCCAGATGATCAAGGATTTGAGCGGAGGCAACAAGCAGAAGGTGTCCATTGGCAAATGGCTCTACGGGGCCAGGGACCGATACCGCCTGATGATCTTCGTCGAGCCGACCGAAGGCGTCGATATCGGCGCCAAACGCGAGATCCATGCGCAGCTGCGGCGGCTTGCCGCGCAAGGAGCGGCCATCGTCGTCGCCTCGTCGGATCTGCTGGAAATCGCCGATATCGCCGATCGGGTCGTTCCTTTCGTCAATGGCGAGGCCGCACCCGGCCTCGATCGCCCGACCTTTTCCGAGGCACGTTTCATTTCCGCCATGGCAGGAGTTTCCCCATGATCGCCAAATCCCCAGCCTCCTCCGGTCGTCAGGGCGTTGTCTCTTCCGGCCCTGTGCGCCGCGACTGGATGCTCAAATATAGCACGCTCTTTGCACTCATCCTGCTTTTTCTCGGCTTCGCGCTGACGGTGGACCGTTTTTTGACTACCTCCAATCTGCTGAACATCATCCAGCAGATCTCGATGCTGACCATTGTTGGCGCGGGCCTCACGTTCGGCTTCGCCGCCCGTGAGATGGACCTGTCCGTCGGTTACATGGTCGGCCTTTCCGGCATTCTGGTACCACTGCTGCTGATATCCGGCACGCCGCTGCCGCTGGCGCTTCTGGGCGGCATTGCCGTAGGCTTTGCCGTTGGAGCGGTCAATTCGGCGCTGGTCACGCTTGTCGGCGTTCCGTCGCTGATCGCCACGCTCGCCACCGGTTCGATCCTCTACGGCATCAACTTCCTGATGACCGGCGGCCGCGCCATCTATGGCGGCCTGCCTGAGGAATATCTGTTTCTGGGACAGGGCCAGCTTTTCGGCGTCCCGGTGCTGGCTTATTTCATGGTCGCCTTCGTGGTGCTGGCCTGGTTCCTGATGGAGCGCACCATTTTCGGCCGCTACATCTATGCGGTCGGCGGCAATCTGAAAGCGGCCGAACTTTCCGGCGTCAACGGTCGCTTCTACCGCGCCGCCGCCATGATCGTCTGCAGCGTCTTTGCGGGCATTGCCGGCGCGCTCCTAGCCGCCCGTCTCGGCTCCGGCCAGCCCAATGCGGGCGAGCGCTACCTGTTGGATGGTCTCGCCACTGTGTTCATCGGCATGACGATGTTCCGGCCGGGCACGGCGACGATTACCGGCACCTTCTTCGGCGCGCTATTCATCGGCGTCATCAACAATGGTCTCAACCTCATCGGCATGGACACATATATCCAGAGCATCGTGAAGGGCCTCATCATTCTGATTGCGGTGGCCATTGTTTCCCGCACCACCAAGCTCAAGCTTCTCTGAGATCGAGGACGGCATATCAATGACCACCAAAACCGAATCGTCGGGCAAGGCAACGCCCACCCAAAATCCCGCCAACTCCAATCTTCTGGATCTCTACCGCACCATGCGGCGCATCCGCACCTTCGAGGAGCGCGTCGGCGAACTCTTCATTCGCGGCCAGTCAGCTGGCTCCATGCTGCATCTGTCGATCGGCGAGGAATCGACTGCCGCCGGGGTCTGCGACGCCATGCAGCCGCAGGACACCTTCACCACCCATCATCGCGGCCACGGCATCTTTCTGGCACGCGGCGCCGATCCGAAACAAATGATGGCCGAAATCGGCGGCAAGGAAACGGGCTATTGCAAGGGCAAGGGCGGATCGATGCACATCGCCGATATGGCGCTCGGGCATCTGGGCGCCAACGCCATTGTCGGCGGCGGCATTCCGGCCGTGGTCGGGGCAGGCCTGTCGTCCAAATATTTTAAGAAGGGGTCTGTTTCCATCGCCTTCTTCGGCGATGGCGCAATGCAGCAGGGCATTCTCTACGAGAGCATGAATATGGCAGCGCTCTGGGATCTGCCGGTGCTGTTTGTCTGCATCAACAACCAATACGGCATGGGCACCCGCGTCGATCAGGCCACCCGCAACACGGCCTTCGACCAGCGCGCCAAGGCATTCGGGCTGAACGGCGCTGTCGTGGACGGGCTCGATGTCGAGGCCGTGCAGTCGGAGGCCCGCTGGCTGGTAGACGATGCGCGCGCCGGCAAGCCTGGGTTTCTCTCCATCGACGTCTACCGCTTCTTCGGTCATGCCCGCATGGACAAGAGCCCCTATCGGCAGGAAGACGAAGAGCTGGAAGGTCGCAAGAAGGATCCGGTGCGCTTTGCCCGCGATCGCCTGATCGAGTCCGGTCTGGAAAACGAAGCCGCCCTCGACGATCTCGACAAAACCATTGCGGCCGAAATGGACGCCACGATCGACTTTTCCGTCGAATCCAAGGCGCCCCCGCTCAGCTCAATGTTCCGCGACGTCTATGCGGTCGGCGAGCCAGAACCGGAGCCCGTCAGAACCCGTATTGACCGCGTACTTGCCAGGGATGAAGCATAATGACCGCGATGACCTACAGAGACGCGCTACGCAAGGCGCTGGACGATGCAATGACGGAAGACAAGTCCATCGTCGTCATCGGCGAGGAAGTCGGTCGCTATGGCGGCGCCTATGGTGTCACCAAGGATCTCATCAAGATCCACGGCGCGGACCGGCTGATCGATACGCCGATTTCGGAACCTGCCATCGTCGGCACCGCCGTCGGCGCGGCCATGACGGGCCTGCGTCCCGTGGCCGAGCTGATGTATATCGACTTTCTCGGCATGACTATGGACCAGCTCGCCAACCAAGCGGCGAAAATCCGCTATATGTTCGGCGGTCAGACGGGCGTGCCGATGGTGCTGCGCACGCAGGGCGGCACGGGCCGGTCGGCCGGCGCTCAGCATTCCCAGAGCCTTGAGGCCTGGGTAATGCACACGCCGGGCCTGCGGCTCGCCATGCCGGCGACTGTGGCCGATGCTTATCATCTGCTGCGCCAAAGCCTGACCAAGCCCGATCCGGTCGTCTTCATCGAGCACAAGGCGCTCTATACCCGCAAGGAAGAGGTGGACCTCGACGCTGAGCCTCTGCCGTGGGGCAAGGCCGCCGTGCGCCGCGAAGGCAAGGATCTCGTCATCGTCACCTATTCGCGTCAGGTGCATTATGCGATGGAGGCAGCAGAAGCCCTGTCAAACAAGGGCATCGAAGTGACCGTGATCGACCTTCGTACGCTCAATCCGCTCGATTTCGATACGGTGCGCGAGCATGTGGAGCGCGTCGGCAAGGCGATGGTGGTGACGGAGGCCGTCATGACATCCGGCGTTGCCGCCGAGCTTTCGGCCCGCATCACCGAGGAATGCTTCGATTTCCTCGAACAGCCGGTCGTGCGCGTGGCGGGCGAGGATATCCCGATCTCCGTATCGCAGGACCTTGAGACCAACAGCGTTCCGACCGCCGCCCTGATCGCCAGCACTGCCGAGAGAATGGTGAGATGACAGAACGAATTCTGAAGATGCCTCGCCTCGGCGAGACCATGGACGAGGGAAAGGTCGTCGGTTGGCTCATCCAGCCCGGCGACGCCTTCAAGCGTGGCGATCCGATCGTCGAAATCGAAACCGACAAGACCATCGCCGAATATCCAGCGCTTGGCGACGGCACATTGCATGACATCATCGCCCTTGTCGGCGATACGGTGGAAGTCGGCCAGCCGCTCGCCCGCATTGACATCGGCATCGGCCAGGACTGGACCGCCGAGGATGGCGATACTCCCGCCGACGAGCCTGCCGCTCCGGCCCCGGTGACGGGTCTGGTGGAAGCTGATCTCGACATGCCGCGTCTCGGCGAGACCATGGAAGAGGGCCGCGTTGCCAAATGGCTGAAGGCGCCGGGCGACAGCTTCGCGCGCGGTGAGGCGATTATCGAGATCGAGACGGACAAGACGATTGCCGAATTCCCGGCGCTGATGGATGGAACGCTTGTTTCCATTCTGCGGGGCGACGGGGAAATGGTCACAGTTGGAGAGCCCATCGCCCGCATTTCGATTGCGGCATCGGACGCTCGGGAGGCGAAACCAGCTGAGATCGAAGCCTCGGTCGCGGCTGTCCCCGTTCCGGCACAAGTCAATATCCGGCAGCGCGCCACTGGCGGACCGGTTCGTGCAACCCCCGTGGCCCGTCGCCTGGCCCGTATCAACGGCGTGGATCTCCAGACCCTTGCGGGCACGGGGCGACGGGCGCGCGTGGAAAAAGCCGATGTGCTTGCAGCCTTTTCAGGAAGTCCACAGACAAGCGGCAAGTCGCCGGACGGTGTCCTGTTTGCCGACCTGCCACGCGGCCGCATGGCCTATCTCGATACGGGCAAATCGGGTCCGCGCACGGCCCTTCTGCTGCATGGGTTTGCGGGCGACCGCACGACTTGGGCAGCCATTGCCTCCGGCCTGAAGCGCGCCGGACATCGTGTGCTCATTCCCGATCTGCCCAGTCATGGGCTGACGGAGATTGCGGCCTCCACCGCGGTGGATCTATCCGCCGATCTCGCCGCGTTCCTCCAGCGCGTTGCACCGGCCGGGCCGATCGATATTGTCGCGCATTCGCTCGGGTGCTTGGCGGCCGTGGATTTCGCGGTGACGGCGCCGGATCGTGTCGGATCGCTGACGCTTCTCGCCCCTGCCGGTCTCGGGCCGGAGATCGATGGTGATTTCGTCCACGGCATGGCGCGGGCAACGGTTGCGGCGGAAGTGTCGCATCTCCTGCGGCGGCTGTCGGTCAACCCCGTGCCGCTTTCGGATGGCGCACTTGCAGTCCTTGCCGGGGATCTCGCCAAGGGGCGTCTGGCAGCGCTTGCCGCCGCTATTGCCGGTCCATCGGGGCAAAAGGTGGACAGCCTCGCCAAGCTCGAAAAGCTGGCAGCGAGCGTGGAAACCCGCGTCATCTTCGGTCTGGAAGACCGCATCATTCCGTGGCGGCATGTCACGTCCGTATCGCCGCGTGTCGCCATCCATCTCCTGTCCCGCTCCGGCCATATGCCGCAATGGGACCAGCCGAAGGATGTGCTTGATATCCTTCTTTCCGAAAGAGCATGAGGTCTATCGATGAGCACTGCAACAGACACTCTGAAAGACGCCCAGCGGCGGATTGGTACCTTTGCCAGGACCAGCCCAGAGTTGTTCGGCGGCTTTGCCCGCATCAGCAAGGTGGCGACGACTGCAGGCGCATTCTCGTCGGCGCAGAGGGAACTGATCGCGGTCGCCATTGCCGTGTCGAAGGGGTGCGAGGATTGCATCGTCTATCACGTCGATGCCGCCATGAAGCACGGGGCAACCGAGGCGGAGCTTGTGGAAGCGCTTGAGGTGGCTGTCGAGATGGGTGGCGGTCCGGCGGTGATGTATGGCGCAAAGGCGCTGGAAATCCTGCGGGCACTGCAATAGCGGAAGAGGTCTGCCGCTCTGGAGGGATCGGCGGGGGAGGAGAAGACAATGGCCTATTTTCTGACGGCGGATGGCGGCACCGAGAGCCTGCGCGCACGGGTTTACGATCTGTCCGGCACCTGCCTCGGCAGCGTCGCCGTTCCCTATGAGACGAAGTTTTCGAGCGGCGCGCGCGCCGAGCAGAATCCGGAGGACTGGTGGAGCGCCTTCGTCACCGCCTCCCGGCAGGCCATCACTGAGAGCCGGATCGATCCGGCGGCAATCGAATCGATCTGCCTTGCGACGACGAGTTGCACGGTGGTGGCGCTCGACCGTGACGGTCGGGCGCTGCGTCCCGCCATCATCTGGATGGATGTGCGCGCCAATGCGGAGGCCGATGCAGTGCTGGCCACCGGCGACGGCGCGTTGATCACCAATGGTGGCGGCAGGGGACCGGTCTCGGCCGAATGGATGATCCCGAAGGCTTTGTGGATCGCCCGCAACGAGCCGGAGATTTTCAAGGCGGCGCATACCATCTGCGAATATCAGGATTTTATGACGCTCCGGCTGACCGGCGAGCGGGCCGCCAGCCTCAACAACGTCGCCCTTCGCTGGCATTACCAGACAGATCGCGGCGGATGGGCGACATCGCTGGTCGAGGCCCTCGGCATACCCGAACTGATGCAAAAGTGGCCGCAGCGCGTGGTCGCTCCCGGCGAGGTGGTCGGTATGCTCAGCGCCAAGGCGGCCGATGCGCTCGGTCTGCCCGCGACCGTCAAGCTCGTACAGGGCGGTGCGGATGCGCTGATCGGCATGATCGGCCTTGGGGTGGCGCGGCCGGGGCAGCTTGCGCTGATCACCGGATCGTCGCATCTGCAATTCGGCGTCTCCGAGACACCGCTCAATGCACCGGGAATCTGGGGCAGTTATCCCGATTGCGTCTATCCCAAGCGCTACATCGTCGAAGGCGGTCAGACCTCGACAGGCTCGATCATCGCATGGCTCGGGCGCCTGATGAACGGCACGATGGATCTGGACGGGATGAACCGCAAGGCTGTCGCGCTGGAGCCCGGCTGCGACGGTCTCATCGTGCAGGATCACTTTCAGGGCAATCGCACGCCCTATACCGATCCGCTGTCGCGCGGCGCCATCGTCGGACTGACGCTTGCGCATGAACCGCATCATATCTTCCGCGCGATCATGGAAGGAATCGGTTTCGGCACCCGCGCCATTCTCGATGCCATGGCTGATGCAGGCTATCGCGGCAGCGAGATCACGGTCGGCGGCGGGGCAGGTGCCTCTGATCTCTGGTTGCAGATCCATGCCGATACGGCCGGGCTCCCGGTCTGCGTACCGGCGTCGCGCGATGCGCCCTCCGTCGGCTCCGCGGTGCTGGCGGCGCATGGTGCTGGCCATTTCGCCACCATCGACGATGGGATCGCCGCCATGGTGAAACCCGGAAAACGCATTGAGCCGCGCCCGCGCGAGGCAGCGCTCTACAACGAGATCTACCAGCAATACCGGGCGCTTTATCCCGCCTTGAAATCCATTCGCGAGCTGAGGGGAACCACGACATGACGGGCGACGCGGATTTCAGGCTGGACGGCAAGGTTGCGGTGGTGACGGGTTCTGCCCGCGGTATCGGTCGTGCGGTGGCCGAACGCCTGGCGGCTGCCGGTGCGCATGTGGTGATTGCCGACCTTGATGATGCGGAAGCGGCTGTGACGAGTGCTGCCATCGAGCGGGCATGCGGCAAGGCGAGCGCCATTGCGCTCGATGTCACGGATCGCGATGAGATTGCCGAGGTGGTCGAGCGGCTCTACGCTGCACACGGCAGGATCGATATTCTCGTCAACAATGCGGGTATCGTACGCAATGCGCCGGCCGAGGAAATGAGCCTCGACGACTGGAAATCCGTCATCGACATCGATCTTGGCGGGGTCTTCAATTGCTCACAGGCCTTCGGGCGGCGCATGATTTCGGATGGACGCGGCGCGATCGTCAATATCTCGTCCATCTGCGGTGAGGTGACGGTCTATCCGAAGCCACAGGTCTCCTACAATGCGGCGAAGGCTGGGGTGAACCTCCTGACCAAATCGCTGGCGGTCGAATGGGCCAAGCAGGGCGTGCGTGTCAACGCTGTCGCTCCCGGCTATGTCGGCACCGAAATGACGCTCAAGGGCCGAAGCAATGAGGAATGGTTTGGCACCTGGATGCGCATGACGCCGATGGGTCGTCTCGGCGAACCGCGAGAAATCGCCAATGCCGTTCTTTTTCTGGCCGCCGACGCATCGAGTTACATCACCGGAACGGTGCTGACGGTCGATGGCGGATATACCGCGATGTAATCTGGAGGAGTTTGAAAAATGCATGAACAGACAAGAACGGTGCTGGTGACAGGCGCCAGCCGTGGTATCGGCAAGGCGATCGCCGTTGGCATGGCCAAGCGTGGCTATGATGTGGTGATCAACGATATCGAGCGGCAGAGGGACGCGCTGGCGGAGGTAGCAGTCGAGATCGAGAGCTTTGGACGCAGGGCACTAATCGTGTTTGCCGATGTCAGCAACAAAGCGGATGTTGGCCGGATGGCGGGGGAGGTCCGTGCGGCCTTCGGGCACCTCGACGCCGTCGTCAACAATGCCGGCATTCTGATTTCCGGCGATGTCGAAGGTCTCAAGGAAGAATACTGGGACAGCGTTATGGACGTGAACGCCAAAGGCACGTTCCTCGTCATCCAGTCCGTTCTACCCATGATGAAGGCCCGGAAATACGGCCGCATTGTCAACATAGCCTCGATCGGGGGCAAGCATGGCGCGCCGGAACAGGCGCATTACTCCGCATCAAAGGCAGCAGTGATGGGCTTCACCCGCGTTCTAGCGCAGGAGGTCGGTGTCGACGGCATCACGGCAAATTGCGTCTGCCCCGGCATCATCCTGACCGATATGGGTCGCGTCAATCTCGATGATCCGGCCGTGCGCAAGGGTTGGCAGGACAAAACCGCGATGCGCCGGATCGGAGATCCCGAGGACGTCGTCGGTGCGGTCGCCTTTTTCGCATCCGACGATGCCGCCTTCATCACCGGTCAGACACTCAATGTCGACGGCGGCATCGTATTGAGTTGATCGCATATTGCATGAAAAAAGGGCTAACGCGAGCTCGCTGTCGACGGTAGAAGCCGAGTTGAAGACGCATTTGGCGGCTTCTCGGTTCAACCTTATTGTCTTGCCGGACACGCTCCCCGAAACTTTGAACCCCACGTCCAGTTCCATAAGGTATATTATGCGATATGTTATAACAGAACTACATCGCGGGACTTGCAGCGGGCTTCCGGCCCCGGAAGTCTGGCGAACATCATCTCGACCAGAGCCGATCCAGCGTCGCCTGCTTCAGCTCCTGACCTGCGGATGAAAATAACCCATGGCTCGCAGGGCCCACTCGGCTACCGTTTACCCTCTTCCGACGACAGCCGCTTTTTCTCGGCGGGTTCAGGCAGCGCTGAGATCAACCAGATCTTCTTTCCCGTCCGCCTCCCAAGGCAAGGTGGCTGTCGTCGGAGCAGTTTCGACGGCAGCCACGTCTCACCGCATCGCAAGACGGTTTGGCGAACACGTAAAGGCAACCGAAGCACCCAACCGGAGCCTTCGATGACAACAGTGACCACATCTCCATCCAGCTTTCGGCTTTGCGCGGTCTCTGTCGACGGGTCTTTCGGAAGGCAGTCGGACAAAGACCAAAAACGTGAACAGGCTGTCGCGATCTTCGACCTCCTGGACAACAATAGCTTTGCACCCGTGGGTCACGACGGTGGACCCTATCGGCTGTGCCTAGCCTTGGCCGACAGGCGGCTGGTCATGACCGTCACCACCGAGAACGGGGCGCCAGTCCTTTGTCACCATTTGTCGCTCACCTCCTTTCGCCGGCTGCTTAGGGATTACAGTCTTGTCTGCGACAGCCACTATAATGCAATGACCGGCTCGGCGCCCCAGAGGCTCGAGGCCATCGACATGGGGCGCCGGGCCGTTCACAATGAAGCATCCGAGCTGCTCAGAGAACGCCTCAGATCCAGGATCCATGTCGATCTGGAGACCGGCCGTCGACTGTTCACCCTTCTCCATGTTTTGATAGAGCGGGACGTCCTATCGGCGCGTTGAACACGAACCGAAGCCATATTGCAGTCCCAGAAGCTGAACGAATAGAGCATGAGATGACCGGCAGATGACCAACGCAGCCACCGAACATCGAGCCTGTTTGCGTCCCTCGAGAACTTTTTGCGCACAAGCATTTCCCAAGTGGCGTAGCGATCAGTGCCTACGGATAAAGCATTTACGTCGAAAGGCACTCAGGTGACCTAATCAGCCCTTATCCGAACTATTTTGGCAAACCAGTATGTTTGTGCGACGTACGTTCTTAATAGTGGTTGCGACCGGCGGACAGGTCCACAAGCTTGTGCGATCTGAGGTTTCTGAACCATATTGAGAGTTTTTGCGGCCGTCGCCAGCCTCCACCATAGTCATCGGTGTGCTCGCATCTGTCGCGGCAGCCCAGCAGCCAGACAGGGCGAGCGACGCCTTCTCCATCTGTGGGAGCGAGCAATGTGTCACCTGCGTGGTTTCGAGGGGAAAAGATCAGGATTGCCGACATCGACACGCCGGAGCTAAACCCGCCGCGATGCCAGCGCGAACGCGAGCGCGGCCTTGCGGCGAACAACGTCTGCTCGACATTCTCAATTCCGGTCCGCTCTCGATCAAGACGACCGCCAGAGAGGAAGATCGCTTCGGTCGCAAGCTCAGGATCGTCTACCGCGATCGGCGATCGGTCGGCGATATTCTCGTCGCCGAAAGCTTGGCCCGGAAGTGGCTAGGGTCGCGCCGGAGCTGGTGCGAATGATCCAGCGCCACGCATCACCGTCGTGAATCGATGATACTCATCCGATTCAAAACTCTCATTGGACGGCAGATTCCGAACACGCGATTTTGCCGTCATGATCACGCAGCCTTATCACCTCTATGTCGAGCGGATCACGCCGGAAAAGAACATGGCGCGGTTCTACGCGCTTGCTGTCCAGCCGACCCTGTTCGGCGAGGTGTCGCTTGTTCGCGCCTGGGGCCGGATCGGAACCCGCGGGCAGCAGATGGTGCATCTGTTCGACAACGAGAGCCAGGCCGTCAGCCTGTTTCTCGACCTGCTTCGCGAGAAGCGTAAAAGGGGCTACCGGCCAAAACCACCTGTGGACATCCGCGGATCTAACCCCGTGTCCCGGTCGTTGCCCATGCCAAGCCACCTCTTTTAGGTGGACACCAAATGCCAAACATCACTCAATCATAGAAGGTGTGGGGAAACTCGCGCTTACACTTTTGTTTCAGCCTTTCCCATTGCTGCCTGGGCGAGACGCAGAGCGCGCTCGATCAGCCTGCCGACCCATTCCGTTCACTCTCTGATCCGCCTACCGGTATCTGTGCCCCTTTAATGTTCAGGGGCCAAATAACGACTTCGTGCGGTGGGGTGGAATATTACCACCAGCTCCATCTAAATCGATCTACAAAGATGTGTTCAACTCGGCGAAATGGAGCTTCTGTCAGATGAGGGCAACGCCGCCATCCCATGCAATGGTGACATGCGATGTCAAAATTTCTGTGATCGACTGCCTAAGGGAGATCGTAGGATCGCGGTTCGTGCTTGCCACCCCCGCCCGCATGCGAAGCTATATGCGCGGCTATCGTTTTGGCGAAGGTAGCGCCATGGCGGTGGTCCTTCCCGGATCCCTGCTGGAATTCTGGAAAGCCGTCCAGATATGCGTGCGTGAGAACACAATCGTTATCGCCCAGGCGGCCAATACAGGCCTTACAGGCGGCTCAACTCCGTGTGGCGAGGACTATGATAGAAGGGTTGTCGTCATCAACACGATGCGGATCAAGTCTCTTCATATGCTCGATGGTGGCAGGCAGGTTTTGGCTTTTCCCGGCACCACATTGGACGAACTTGAGAAAGCGCTGAAACCCGTCGGCCGAGAACCGCATTCCGTAATCGGCTCTTCCTGCCTTGGAGCTTCGGTCATCGGCGGCGTTTGCAACAACTCCGGTGGATCACTCATCCATCGGGGACCAGCCTATACTGAACTCGCTCTCTTCGCCCAAGTCGGGGATGACGGGACACTTCGGCTGGTGAACCATCTCGGCATCGATCTCGGAGGGACACCTGAAGGCATTCTCTCCGCACTCGACAATCAGAGCTACTCCGCTGACGACATCGACTGGGACGAAACGAAACGTGCGTCCGACAATGGATATGTCGAGCATGTTAGGAATGTCGATGCCGACACGCCGGCGCGTTTCAATGCCGATGCGAGACGGCTTTTCGAAGCGGCGGGATCGGCAGGCAGGGTGATTGTCTTCGCGGTCAGATTGGACACGTTCGAAGCAACAAGGGACGCGAAGGTCTTTTATATCGGAACCAATGACGCAACGGAATTGAACCAGATTCGACGAACAATGCTCTCTTCGTTCGCGAACTTGCCAATCGCCGCGGAGTACATCCATCGCGAGGCATTCGACATTGCCGAGCGCTACGGAAAGGACACCTATCTGCTCGTCAAGACTCTTGGAACGGGAAGATTGCCGCGGCTGTTCGCACTGAAGAGCCGCATCGACGGCATGGCTGAACGGATCGGTTTTTTTCCCGCAAATCTGACCGATCGGCTAATGCAGGCAGCCAGCCGGCTGTTTCCATCTCACCTGCCCGGAAGGCTCAAACAGTACAGCAACCGCTTTGAGCATCATCTGATGATCAAGGTCCCCAGTGAGGGCGTTCAGGAAACGCGCGATTGCCTTTCTACTCTATATCCGTCCGCCCGCGGCGACTTCTTTGAATGCACGGCAGAGGAAGGGAGAGCAGCGTTTCTGCATCGTTTCGCCACGGCGGGAGCCGCAGTACGATATCGGGCGGTTCACGGAGCCGAGATCGGTGGCATTGTGGCGCTGGACATCGCCCTTCCCCGAAATGAGGCCGAGTGGATGGAAACGCTTCCACCTGACATCGAGAAAAACATTCTCCGGAAACTCTACTACGGCCACTTCTTCTGCTACGTCTTCCACCAGGATTACCTGATCGCTAACGGTGTGGACTGGTTGGAGACAGAGCATAAAATCCTTGAGGTGCAGGACAGGCGCAGGGCCAAATACCCAGCGGAACACAATGTCGGGCACCTCTACAGAGCGGAAGAAACGGTCTCCGCACACTATCGTGCGCTGGACCCCTGTAATTGCTTCAACCCGGGCGTTGGACAGACATCGAAGAAGACACGTTGGCGCTGAGTCGCCCCTCCCCAGCACTACCTTCAGACTATTCGGCGGCGACGATGTGGAAGCACCGAACGGTCTCTGCTTTGCCCGCGTTCATCAGGTAGATAAGACAGCTCGTGCGGAGGAGCGAGGTGAAGTTTAAGATCGAACCGTTGATTTCGATCGCTTCGTCATACATCGTCGACAGGAACCGCGCCGTCGACATGGACTGGCTATCGGCGATCTCGTCGATCAAGACCCAGAACGCCGCTTCCAGCTGGATGCTGGTGGAGTGGCCTCCGATCCGGACGGAGCGGTTTATCGGACGATACCGTTCCGGGTTCTGGCCTGCATAGATTTCACACATGGAATCCTCGTATTATTATAATTTGCAACAAGTATGCCCCGACGCGTGATGCTCGTCAAACGACGCCAACCTTTTCCGCGCTTCCAAAGCCCGTTTGCCACGAATTTCGTACACATTTTTACATGCGGTAATCGGTTGCTACCCACGCCCGCGTCGCTTGATCTAGATTCATTCCAGTAGTGGGAGATGCAGTTTTGGCGAAAACAATTCACTCTATGATCCGGGTTCTCGATGAGGCCCGTTCCGTCGAGTTTTACGACAAGGCATTCGGCCTCAACGTCGCCGAGCGGCTAGATTTCGAGAACTTCACACTCGTCTACGTGAGCAATAACGAGTGCGAGTTCGAAGTCGAGCTGACCATCAACAAAGGGCGCATTGAACCTTATGCGCTTGGAGACGGCTACGGGCATCTCGCCGTGTCGGTTTCCGATCTCGATGCCGAGCATGCCCGCGTGACCAATGCCGGGCTCAACCCGAACAAAATTGTCGAGTTCAATCGTGACGGCAGTCTTCTGGCCCGCTTCTTCTTCTTGACCGATCCGGACGGCTACAAGATTGAGGTGCTGCAACGCGGGGGGCGCTACAAATAACCGAGCGCGCCTGAGGAGGAGCGCACGGCCACGGCCTGCTATGCAGGCATTCGACCCAAGGGAGGAATCGAAATGACGATAATCTATCAATCACGCGGCCTGTCTCGCCGCGAGCTCCTGAGACGCGGCGCGATTGGTGCGGCGCTCATCATCTCCGGTAAAGCGGTCATCAGTCCCGACAACGCCTGGGGCCTGGAATCCACCGCGCTCAAGCCGGATACGATGGCGACACTCATCCTTATGGCGCGTGACACCTATCCGCATGATCAACTGGCCGACCGCTACTACGCCATCGCCATCAAGGGCCATGACGCCAAGGCCGGCAAGGATGCCTCCTACAGGACACTGCTCGAAGACGGCGTCGCAGATCTCGACAAGCGCGCAGGGTCCGGAGGTTACCGCGGCCTGAAGTGGGAAGACGATCGGGTCACCATCCTTCGTGATGTCGAGAAGAGCGCCTTCTTCCAAGCCATTCGCAGCGACTTGGTCGTCAGCCTCTACAATCAGAAAGAGATTTGGCCCGCCTTCGGCTACGAAGGCGAGTCCTATTCCAAGGGCGGCTACATCGAGCGCGGTTTCGACGATATTGAGTGGCTATGACAGAGGTACGGTTTGCGCCGGGGGAGGCGCTGGCCAAGCAGGACGACTTTTCAATTTCGGGAGGAAGCAATGGCAGCCCCATATCAGCTCAACGACGACCGCGTGGTCGTCATAATCGGATCCGGTGCTGGCGGTGGCACGCTGGGCAACGAAATTGCCCAGAAGGGGATCGACGTCGTGATCCTCGAAGCAGGCAACCGCATCGAACACGAGGACTTCATCAATGACGAATGGGAGAGCTTCGCCCAGCTCGCCTGGCTCGATCATAGGACGACAGGAGGCGGCTGGCGGGTCCATAAGGATTTTCCGAACCTGCCTGCCTGGATTGTCAAGGCCGTCGGCGGCACCACCACCCACTGGGCAGGTGCGTCGTTGCGCTTCCAGGAACACGAATTCCAGGACCTTACCCACTATGGCAAGATCGAGGGCGCAAACCTGCTGGACTGGCCGATCACGCTTGCGGACCTCGAACCTTTTTACGCAAAGGCCGAGGATAAGATGGGCGTGACCCGCACCAACGGGATCGCGGGTCTACCCGGGAACAACAATTTCAAGGTCCTGAAGGCCGGCGCCGACAAGCTCGGTTACACAGAATGTCATACCGGGCGGATGGCGATCAACTCGGCTGACCGAGATGATCGGTTGGGCTGTCAGCAGACGGGTTTCTGCTTCCAGGGATGCAAGTGGGGCGCAAAATGGTCGACACTCTACACGGAAATCCCCAAAGGAGAGGCCACCGGTAAACTTGAGGTCCGGCCCAATTCGCACGTCGTCAAGATCGTGCATGACAAGACCGGTAAGGTCACGGGCGTCGTCTATGCCGACAAGGACGGAAAGCTGCACGAGCAGAAGGCGCGCATCGTCGCCGTCGCTGGCAATTCGATCGAAAGCCCGCGCTTGCTCCTGAATTCGCACTCCTCCATGTTCCCCGATGGCCTCGCCAATTCCTCCGGCCAGGTCGGCAAGAACTACATGCGCCACACGACCGGCTCGGTCTACGGCGTATTCGAAAAACCAGTCCACATGTATCGCGGCACGACCATGGCGGGGATCATCCGCGACGAGGCGAAGCACGATCCCTCACGGGGCTTTGTTGGCGGCTACGAGTTGGAAACGCTGTCGCTCGGCCTTCCGTTCATGGCGGCGTTCCTAGATCCGGGGGGCTGGGGCCGTTCATTCTCGTCGGCACTCGACAGCTACTCGCACATGGCAGGCATGTGGATCGTCGGCGAGGACATGCCGCAGGAGCAGAACGCCGTGAAACTGCACGGCGAACTCAAGGACCAGTACGGAATGCCGATCCCCGATGTCTGGTTCACCGACCATCCGAACGACGAGGCCATGCGCAACCACGCCTACAAGCAGGGCATCGCGCTCTATGAGGCTGTCGGTGCAACCCGTGCCTTCCCGACACCACCCTACCCGTCGACACACAATCTCGGCACGAACCGAATGAGTGCGAAAGCGTCAGATGGTGTCGTCAACAAGTGGGGTCAAACACACGATATCAAAAATCTGTTCGTCTCCGACGGCAGCCAATTCACGACGGGGGGTGCCGAAAACCCCACACTGACAATCGTGTCGCTGGCGATCAGGCAGGCTGATCACATCGCCAAGGAAATGGCCGCAGGTACTATCTGAACCACAATTCCCTCCGGCTGCGACAAGCGCAGCCGGCCCTTCCCGAGCGGTTCGGGTTTCACACAGGCCCGCGCCACCTGTGACCGGATAGCCGGTCACTTTTTGCATGAGGAATATGGTGTTTCATGAGATCACTTGTCATCACAGCGATAGTCTATCTCCTTCCGATTACGGTCTACGCGGCAGGATTAGCGGAAAAGGGCGCAGTCGTTTTCAAGAAGTGCGCTGCATGCCACAACATCAATAAGGCCGGTAACAAAATCGGACCTCACCTCGTGGATGTTGTCGGAAGAAAAACAGGATCCATCGACACCTATGAGTACTCCGCGTCGATGAAGAAGGCTGGAGCAGATGGAATAGTTTGGGACGAAGAAACGCTGAGGGACTCCCTTGCAGCACCGAAGAAAGTTCATACCAGGAAACCGTATGTCGTTCACAGGGCTGAAGTCCGGAGAAGATATTGGCAACCTGCTGCAATACCTGGCCGGCAAATAGTCTCTACGCCTGTAGCCTAGTCGTAAAAGACTCCGGGCCAGCTGGACCAGTTTCCTCTGCAGCTTCATACATTCGCACCGGTGAGACGGTGGTCGATGTGCATTAAGTCTACCCTTTGCCAAGAACTGGGGCGACGGCCACGTCTCATCCACGACGGTCAGCTCCTACCAGCGGGCGGCGCGGCGAAGCAATATTCGCCTCAATTCGGCTTTCTGTCCAACGGCTTCGCCTTCTTCTTTTCCCGCAATGATTCAGGCATCGGAGAGCGAAGTGCGCTGGGTGCTCGACGGTCTCATTCAGCTGCAAACGGCTGCTCGATACGAACTGCGCCGCACATAACATGTGTTCTCAAGGGCGAAAGCCGTCATTGCTTGCACGCTGACTTCCATCACCAACTCGGCGAGCTGCGGAATCGTGCTATCGAAACATGGCTTACGTTAAACGGTAGACAGAGGTGCGACTTTTGGAATTTTCAGGGATGGGATCGATTGTAGGCGGTTGCTGCTGTTGTTTGACTAAGCGCAAAACTTTCTCAAAAAAAGGGAATTGATCGGGTCCATGCCCATGAATGGCCGGAGGACCAAGATCGTATCTCTAGCCCATCAGGTCATTGATGCGATCGAAGGATCGGCGGTGTGGGCTTTCAACCTTACCGAGATGCACAAGCCGTACATGGCCCCCACAAAATTCGTCGACGTGGTTTCGAAGCGCGGGAAAAAGGTCACTGGTACAGAGACGAAGCGGCCCAGCAACGGGTCGTTCCTACCCGACGGCATCGCCGAGCGCGAGGGTCGCAATCCCGCGACCGGAGAAAAAATGACGGTCGCCGCTTCGAAGAAGCTGACCTTTGCGCCCGTCCAAGGGCCTCAAGGATGCACTGAACAAGTGATCCCAACGCTGGAGAGCCCCGCCTTCCGGCGGGGTATCAGTCCCGGTCGACCGGGACCAGATGAGGGAGAGGCCTTCCTCGCCTTCGACCTCGATCAGCGTTGCATAGATCGGGGCCGGGAAGCTCGGGTCGTCGAGCTTGACCGAGAGGTAGTCGCGGCCGTCGTTCGAGGTCTTCTTCCAGGCTGCGCCGAATTCGACTGTAGCTCCGGCGAGGATGCGGTAGTCCGGGCCTTTCTCGGACGTGCGCTCGGTGGCGCGGATCGTTGCCTTGACGTTGAGGTTACGCGGGTGTTTCGAGACGGCGTCGCTCGTCTCACGCACTTTCTTTTCCGCGAAAGCACCGCGGAAGATGGGCTACGAGGCGAGACTGGCGATCGCCTCAAGGAATGCCTCAATCTCTTCCTCCGAATTGTAGTAATGCGGCGACGCTCGCACGACAGGCGGTAGTTGTCGCGTGTAGGCGTCGACGGGTGTGCTGGAGGGAGGCGAAACCGAGACGTTGATTCCCTTGCTACTCAGGTAGGCCAAGACGGCCGACGAGTCCCAGCCCTTAACCGTGAATGAGATGATGGACGCAAGCGGCGCCCCGAGATCATGTACGGACACCGCACGCATCCCCCTCAGGCCTTCGCGAAGCTTTGTCGAAAGGTGTTTGCAACGCTCTTCGATGTTTTCGAGCCCAATGTCGAGCGCATAGTCCACTGCTGCCCGCAAGCCGAGGCGAACCGAATAGTTCTTCTCCCAAGTTTCGAAGCGTCTCGCATCAGGTCGCAATTCGTATCGATTAGGCGCCGTCCAGGGCGCGCCGTACAGGTCGATCATCGCCGGCTCGATCGTTTCCAAGACCGATTTGCGCATGTACATGAAGCCAGTTCCCCGCGGCGCACGGAGAAACTTCCTGCCAGTAGCAGTGAGGATGTCGCAGCCGAGCGCCTCAACATCAATCGGGGTTTGACCCGCAGCTTGGCAAGCGTCGAGCAGATAAAGAATGCCATTGTCTCGTGCTATTCGGCCGATCGCTGCTGCTGGATTGATAAGCCCACCGTTGGTCGGGATCCAGGTCACCGCTATCAGCCGAACGCGATCATCGATCATTCTCGCCAGTGCGTCCGGATCAAGGACGCCAGAGGCGTCATTCGGAATGACTTCGATCGACACGCCGGTGCGCTTGGCGACCTGCAGAAAGGCGACATAGTTGGCTGCAAATTCGGCACTTGCCGTCAGTATCCGGTCTCCCGGTCCGAACGAGAGGGAGTAAAAGGCGCGCTGCCAGGCGATCGTTGCATTTTCCGCTATCGCTATCTCATCGCGGGCACAATTCACGAAAGTGGCCAAGCTGTCATAGGTTCCCTCCAACAGGGAGTTGGCCTCCGCTGCAGCCTCGTAACCTCCGATTTCGCCCTCCCGGTTAAGGTACCCGGTCACTGCATCAATCACCGGGCTCGGCATGAGTGCAGCCCCAGCATTGTTAAGGTGGTTTCTGTTTTTTGTGCCGGGCGTTTCGGCACGTAGACGAAGAAGGTCCAACGTCTTGCGAGCGTCGCGGGTAATTTGCGACATGAGGGATTCCTCCTTTGATCGAACCACCAAATCCTGTTGACGCAATCGGCATTGTCGCGGAAGCCGATACTTTCGCAACCGGCTGTGCAGAATTGGGCGGCATGGTGTGATCACCCGCCAACTCAACAGGCCAAAGTGCTCCGCGCGGTCCGATTTGAGAAACTTCACGAAGACCAGGGTGCGTTTCTCAGAAGGCGTTGTTCGTCTCGACGAACCAGCTCTTTCACGAATTGCTTTACGGCTCTCACTCTGGGGAGATAGGCCAGATCCTGATGTGCCGACATCCAGATCTCGCGTTCGCCGCTCAACTTGTCGAGCACTGGAACGAGACCGAGGTTCAGACTGCGTGCGAATTCGGGAAGGGCTACTATTCCTGCGCCCGCAGACGCCGCGAACATCTGCGACATCATGCTGTTTGAGCTAAACGCGATTTTTGGGGCGGGTACCAGTTCCTCTAGCCAGAGAACACTTTCAAGCTGGACCAGCTCCTCGATATAGCCAACAAAGCGGTGGTCACTAAGATCCGCCGCTTGAGAGGGAACGCCATTGCGCTCCAGATAGCTCTGCGAAGCGAATAAGCCAGTCTTGAAACGTCCGATCAGCTGACTGTCGAGAGAAGTTCCGTGGGGCTTGAAGAAGCTTAGGAACAGATCGGCTTCCCGGCGAGCGACCCGAACCGTTTGCGGCGATGTTACAAGCTCAAGGTCAAGATCAGGGTACCGGCTACTGAGTTCAACGAGGCGCTCTGAGAGGTAAAGCGTTGCGATGCCTTCCATGGTGGCTAATCTGACTGTGCCGCGAATTTCGTCACGATTGCTCACGTCGCTTCGAAGAGCATTCACGCCGTTCTCGATTTCCTCCGCTCGCCGCATTGTAACCAGCCCGGCCGGTGTCAGCAAAAGTCCATCTTTGGTCCGTTCGACGAGTGCACCGCCAACTGTATATTCAAGACGCGCAAGCCGACGCGACACGGTGGAGTGACTGACTTTCAGTTCCCGGGCTGCTCCGGTCACGCTCTTGCACCGGACGACGATGAGGAAGAGTTTGAGATCGTCCCAATCAAGATGATCGATTGCAGTCGCCATAGTATCCCCGTCTGTTTTTGCACAGCGTAGTCCATCCTATTCGGATTGGCGCGGGAATTCGTTCTGTTAGTTTGGAACGGGCTGTAAAGCTGAACGTGCAGCGTACAAAGAAGCAAAATACTCTGCGGACATGCTGATCGACAGCAGGTTGGCTCCGCTTGAACCTGCCTTTGGAGGAACCATGTCAAGACGAACTGTGAATGCTTCGAACGCTGCGGCAGTAGGACCGTATTCGCACGCGACATGGGCCGGCGACTTGCTGTTCTGCTCCGGTCAGACTCCGCTTGATCCGAGCACCGGCAAACTTGTCGAAGGAAATGTTGCTGATCAGACCCGCCAGTGTTTCGATAATTTGTTTCAGGTCCTGGAGGCAGCAAGGCTCGGGCCGGATGATGTCGTATCCGTCAATGTCTATCTCACCAACATGGACGACTTCGCTCAAATGAACGAGATTTACGCGACGCGATTTTCATCGCCCTACCCTGCCCGCACCACCATCGGCTGCGCCAGCCTCCCGCTTGGTGCACGCATTGAAATCGGTCTAACGGCACAACGGCACTCGTGACCCGGTCATTGGCGACCTTGTCGAAATGGCTAATCGCCAAAACTTCATGAGGAGAGGAATGTCGATGGGAAACATGAACTTCAAGGCCGCCGCTGCTCATATTGCCCCCGTTTATCTCAATCCGGTAGCGAGCGCGGAGAGAGCTTGTTCGGTAATCGCAGAGGCTGCCCGAAATGGCGCATCGCTCGTCGTATTTTCCGAAAGCTTTCTTCCCGGGTTTCCCGTCTGGGCAGCACTTTACCCACCCATTCAATCGCACGAACATTTCAAGCGCTTCTTGAACGCTTCCGTATACGTGGATGGACCTGAAATCGAGCGTGTGCGGAAAGCTGCGTCCGACAACGGTGTTTTCGTTTCAATCGGTTTCTCCGAGCGCAACCCGGCAAGTGTCGCAGGTCTGTGGAATAGCAATGTCCTGATTTCCGATACGGGTGAGATCCTGATCCACCATCGAAAGCTGGTCGCAACTTTTTTCGAGAAACTGGTTTGGGATCCCGGCGACGGCGCAGGTCTGGTCGTCGCAAATACAAGAATTGGCCGTATTGGCGGTCTCATTTGCGGGGAAAACACAAATCCACTCGCGCGCTACAGTCTGATGACGCAGGCCGAGCAGGTTCATATAAGCAGTTATCCGCCGATCTGGCCCACTCGCGTTCCGACGGAGAGCGACAACTACGATAACCGGGCAGCCAACCGCATCCGGGCCTCAGCCCATTGTTTCGAGGCCAAGTGCTTCGGCATCGTTGTCGCCGGTCGGTTCGATGAAAGCGCACGCAGATCTATTGCTTTGGATGACCCCACAATCGCAGCGATCATAGATGGCAGCCCGCGGGCCAGCAGCTTTTTCCTTGGACCAACTGGGGCGCCAATGGGGGATGAAATGATCGATGAAGGTATCGGCTATGCCCATATCGATCTGGACGAGTGTGTTGAACCGAAACGATTTCATGACGTCGTTGCTGGTTACAACCGCTTCGATATATTCGACGTCACTGTCAACCGGACGCGCCGCAAACCGATCCGGTTCCAAGAAGGCCGGGAGGAATTTGGAACCCGCCTCGATGCACCGGCCCTAGAGGAGTAAGGCGATGACGCGGACGGGTATGCGCATGATAAAGAAGGGCTTCTCCTTCCAAGGTCCGGCTGAAGGGGTTCATGCCCTCAACTCCTGGATCACCCCGGAGGACGATCTTTTTCTGGTCACGCATATGGGGTTCCTGAATATCGACCCCAACCATTGGCATCTCGATGTCGATGGCCTCGTGGGCAACCCAACGAGGTTGCGTCTCTCGGATCTTCAAGCCATGCCTCAGCGCGAGTACATGTCATTCCACGAATGCGCTGGAAGCCCTCTTGCCCCGACAGTCGCCAAGCGCAGGATCGGAAATGTGGTTTGGAAAGGGGTGCCGCTGTCGCTTGTTCTGGAGCATGCAAAGATCAGCAACGATGCATCTTACATCTGGACTTCCGGCCTCGAGTGGGGCGAATACGCAGGGCTCCAAGAACCCTATCAAAAGGATCTACCTATCGAGAAAGCGCTTTCACAGGAAGTTCTTCTCGCACTTGAGATAAACGATCAGCCACTCACTCCGGAGCGTGGAGGTCCGGTTCGACTTGTCGTGCCGGGTTGGTACGGCACGAATTCGGTAAAGTGGGTTGGTTCGATTACGGCTTCAAACCGACGGGCGAGCGGCGCCTATACGACGCGCTTTTATAACGACCTTACGCCCTCCGGGACAAGGCCGGTTTGGAGTGTCGCCCCGGAGTCGGTTATTGTGTCGCCGTCACCGCATGATACGCTATTGGCTGACGTGCCCACGAAAATATGGGGTTGGGCTTGGGGAGATCGTGAGATATCAAGCGTCGAAGTCAGCGTAGATGGAGGTAACTCCTGGCAGGGTGCTACTCTAGGTCCGCGTGAGGACAGAAGTTGGCACCGGTTTCAATTGCCATGGATCCCAGCATCCGGCCAGCATCGCCTCCTTTGTCGCTGCACCAACGAGATTGGCGAAGGACAGCCCCTGTCGGACGCAAGAAATGCAGTACACTCCGTGGAAATTCAAGTTTCTAATTAGGCCACAATGACCGCGAGATTAGCCGGCACTTGACGAAAATTGGACGTTCAGGCTCCGCCTCGGTCATAAAATGAACGTGCCCAAGGAAACTCGGCACGTTTTTTGATTTGAACGACTTTCAGACCACCATGATTGGGTGGACCGTCGCAATGATGAATATCGGACGCGCAGGCCGATGGCCAGTAGTTTAATACCCACGATTACCCTCCCTCCGACGCCTCCAGCGCCTTAGTTGTTGAGTTCGAGATTGATGCTGACGCACCCTCTTCCCCGAAGGCGAGTCCCTTTCCGTCCTAGTGTAAAGATCGGCGTATTGCTGCCGCAGGATGTTCTTCTGAACCTTACCCATCGCGTTGCGCGGCAGGTCGTCGGCGAAGACGATGCGCTTGGGTTGTTTGTAGCGTGAAAGACGGTCCTGGAGGGCGCCGACCGTCGTCTTCTCATCGAGGACAAAGCCGGGCTTTAGCACGATGATGGCCGTTACGCCTTCTCCGAAATCGGGATGCGGCACACCAATCACAGCGCTCTCAACCACACCCTCGATCCGGTCGATCTCGCCTTCGACCTCTTTCGGATAGATGTTGTATCCACCCGAAATCACCAGATCCTTGCCGCGGCCGACGATATGGACATGCCTTCCTGGTCGATCTTGCCGAGATCACCGCTGATAGAGAAGCCGTCGGTAGTGACCAGATCCGGCCCGCGCGTGCGTCAGCAACTTCTTCAGCTTGGCGTTCTCGCCCTCGAGAGCCTTTAGCTTGCGGGCACCGGAAACCTCCATACCGCCAAACTTCGCCTTGTATTTGTAGAAGGTCGCTTCGGAGTCCGTGTTTGCGGCAGACATCAGCCGTCCTCACGCCGGTCTCCTGCTCTTTCAATATCCCGATAAACTGCTCATCCGTGAGCCGTTAATGCTTCATATGTCCGTCTCCTCAAGTACGCCGGCATGTTGCCGCCGGAGATGAGGAAGCTGAAGCAGCTCGAGGACGAGAATGCGCGATTGAAGAAGATCGTTGCGGATCTGACGCTGGACCGCGAGATGCTGCAGGATGTCATTCGGCGAAAGCTTGACCTGCTCGGAAACGGGAGGTGGTGAAGGGTATGTGCCGGGACTGGACGATCTCGATCCGGCGTGCTTGCGGTGCACTCGACTTTGACCGGTCGACCTACCATTACACCTCCCGTCGCGCCGATCAGGCCGGTCTGGAACGTCGCATTCGTGAGATTTGCGAAACGCGCGTGCGATACGGCTACCGCCGTGTGCATGTGCTGCTGGAACGCGAAGGTTGGGGCACCAACATCAAGCGAACCTATCGCATTTACAGAGACTTGGGCCTGCAGTTGCGCAACAAGACGCCGAAGCGCAGGGTCAAGGCAAAGCTTCGGGAAGATCGGCAGATGGCTATCGGTCCGAACGACGTGTGGGCGATGGACTTCGTGCACGATCAGCTCGCGACCGGAAAGAAACTGCGGGTTCTGACGGTGGTCGACACCTTCTCACGCTACGTGCCAGTGCTTGATCCGCGTCACAGCTATCGCGGGGAAGATGTGGTGCAAACGCTGGAACGGGTATGCCGCCAGGTTGGCTATCCGAAGACGATTCGTGTCGATCAGGGTACGGAATTTGTGTCCCGCGATCTCGACCTGTGGGCCTATGCCAAGGGCGTGATCTTGGACTTCTCACGGCCGGGTAAACCCACGGACAATGCTTTTATCGAAGCATTCAACGGTCGCTTCCGAGCCGAGTGCCTGAACCAGCATTGGTTCCTGACCCTTGCGGACGCCCGCGAAAAGATGGAGGATTGGCGCAGAGACTACAATGAGTTTCGGCCCCATGGTGCGATCGGCAACAAGGTACCGATCTCACTGATGAATCCGGGAAGCGCCACCAGCCCGCTTCCCTGAGAGAGGCCGGAAAACTCTACCATCCGCTGGTCCAGAAACCTGGGGCGGTTCACTCACGGACTCTACTAAAAATTGGAGGAAGTTAAGGGTCCCAGGTCAAACCCTAAAAACTGTATTGATTCCCGACGACACCACACCAGCAATTCCAACTTTTCGACATTATCCCCCAACAAAAGTCATGCGCGCGAACGGAGTGCCGCGGTCGACCGATGCCGTGTCACAGCTTTGCTCGCAGCACCTCAAAGACCGAGGCGAGATCGTCGTCATTGCTGTAGTAATGAGGAGAGAAACGGATCGCATCGTTCCTGACGCTGCATTTGACATCAGCAGCGTCCAGTCTTGAAAACAAGACGCTGGTAGCGATTCTGGGATTCTTCAGCAGGATGATGCCCGACTGAGATTTTTCCGGCCAGTCGCTTGTGACTTCGTATCCGGCGGATTTCGCCCGCGCCCGAATCCGCGACCCGAGTTCCAGAACATAATTTTCGATCTTCTCGATCCCGACGGAGTCGATTTCTTCTAGCCTCTTGGCCAGTCCGAAGATGCCTGCGCCGTTCTCGGTGCCGGGTTCGAAACGCCTAGCGTCTGGTAAATAATCGAGAACGCGATGAAAGGAGAAGGCGTCGTTGACGCTCAACCAGCCGACAATGCGCGGTTTGATGCGTTCGAAGGCCTTATCGGAGAACGCGACAAACCCGACCCCTACTGGCCCGAGCATCCATTTATGGGCGCTCACGACCAGGACATCGATGCCGTCGACGTCCATGTCGGTCCTCAGCACGCCGACCGACTGCGTGCCGTCGACGACCAGCAGAGCGTCATGATCGGCGCAGATTTGCGAGAATTTGGCCAGATCGACCCGGAACCCGCTGTAGAACTGGACATGGCTCACTGCGACCAGTTTCGTCCTGCTGTCGACTAGCAAGCGGAGATCATCTGACGCAAGCTCACCGTCACGCGCCTTCATCTTCCGGACTTCCACACCCTGCTGGGAGAGCGACTCCCAGATGAGGAAGTTCGAAGGAAACTCGAGCTCGGGGACCACCAGGTTGTCACCGGGCTGCCAGTCGATTCCCAGCGCGACAATCGACAGGCCGTGCGAGGTGTTTTGGATGTAGGCGATCCGTTCCGCAGAGGAACCAACGAGCTTGGCGGCGAGGCTGCGGCCTTTGTCGCGTGTCGGCGCGCCTGCCGCCGTGATCCCGGACACGTCCGTGGCGTGGAGTGCGGCCTGCCGGGCGATCGCATCCCGCACGCCGATCGAGATCGGAGAGACCGCGGCATTGTTCCAGTAGATGCATTCTTCGACGATTGGATACTGGGTGCGGATTTCTGCGAGTTCGGCACCGTTCAGATTGGTCTCGTGCTTCGTTGAAGCGTCGGCGTTCATGAGTGGCCTCGGTCAATAAATGGCGCAGTTTCCACCGGTCCCGATGCGCGTGAACGCGGTCGCGGCAAAGAAGCTGAGGCGGGTGGAAGCGAACGGATGGCGCTCATCCGCCCGCCAGATGCTTATTCGGCGATTTGACCGACTTTGGTGATGATGCGGGAGTTTTTGACCGCTGCGAGCGACATGCCATACTTGTCGAGTACGGCCTTATACGTGCCGTTGGCGATGAGCTCTTGGAATATGGCCTGCATCATTTCGGCCGACGCCTTGTCGCCCTTCTGAACGGCGACGCCCAGCGGGAGAACGTCGTAGACACCAGGAGCAACAACGAGCTTTCTATTGCTGGTCTTCTCGTAATATCCAGCTGCAGTGGAGTCGTCGAAACGAACGTCAGCTCGACCAGTCAACACTGCCTGAATCGTGTCTTTCTGCTCGGGATAGATGACTTTGTCGATCTTCGGGAGGTTGGAGTTTGCACAGTCCTCGCCCAGCTTGTCCGCGGTGAAATCGGCCGCCGATCCGGTCTGGACTGCCACTCGCTTGCCGCATAGGCTCTTTGCATCAGTGATCGAGTCCTTCTTGTCCGGGAGAACCATAGCCACGGTTCCGGACTGGAGGAACGTGACGAAGTCGACCTGCTTCAGACGATCTTCCTTCACCGTGAACGTCGCCCACGCAACCTTGACCCTTCCGGCGGCGAGCGAGGGAATCTGAGATGCGAAGGGTATGCGCTGAAGGTCGAGTTTCGCCGAGATGAGCTTCGCTGCCTCGTTCGCCAAATCCACGTCCAGCCCAGCCGGTTGGCCGTTTGCATCGACGAACTCGAATGGCGCGTAGTCGAGCCCGTTGGCGATTGTGAGCGTACCCGAAGATTTAACGAAGTCGGTGACCGGAATTTCTGCTCCGATCGCGGTATGTGCGAGCGACAGGGCGAAGAGAATACCGAGATGCGTGGCCTTCATGATGATCCCCTTTTATTGGACGTTGGTGTTTGCATTGGTAAGGAAGCACGTCTCTCACAGTGAAACTAATTGAAAAGATGCATTGACAATATGAACCCCATTCATGATCTCTGGAGACGCCGATCTGTTTGACGGCTGATCGAAAGGGCCCGAGGGGTAGCGACATGACCGAGTTCTCTTTGAACCAGATCGATCTGAACCTCCTGAGGACCTTCGACGTCCTAATGCTGGAGCAGAGTGTGACGAGGGCTGCTGACAGGCTCGGACGAACACAGTCGGCCATAAGCCATTCACTGGGCAGACTTCGCGACGTGTTTCAGGACGAACTCTTCACGCGGGATGCCGGGGTCATGGAGCCGACCGCCCGGGCGAAGGAATTAGCGGAGGTTATTTCAAGGGCGTTGCACGAAATCCGGGTGGCGGTGGACCGTCACCTCAATTTCGATCCGGCGACCACCTCCAGAATTTTTCGGATCGGCCTCTCGGACTATACGGCCGTCACCTACTTGCCCGCACTGATCGAGAATTTCTCGAAGCTCGCGCCCAACGCTTCGTTGAACGTGGTCCACGCGAGGGAACCCGACGCGCTCGGCTTATTGAAAAACCGCGAAGTCGAATGCGCGGTCCTTGGAAACCCAAAACTCGATGCCGAGCACTTCGAGGTCGTGGAGCTTTCGAGGGATCGGATGGTTTGTGCCGGATGGACCGGGAATCCGGCCATGGCCGATATGTCGTTCGACCGTTACCTCGCCTCGCCGCATCTCCAGATATCCGCGGACGGCATCGCCGCTGGCGTCGCCGACGTAACTTTGCAAAAGCTCGGGCTTCATCGAAAAGTGGTCGCGACGATACCGCACTACCTCGTTGCTCCATGGGTCATCAAAGGCACGGAGCTGATTTCGGTGTTTGGCGACGGCGTGTTGTTGGCGCTCGCTGACGAAAGCGAGACGGCGATCGTTCCTCCGCCCCTCGAACTTCCCGATGTCACGATTTTAATGATCTTCGACAGATCGAATGAACTCGACCCCGGGCAGGTGTGGTTCCGGAACCTGATCAGAGACGTGGCTGAGAAGCAGAGAATGCTCAAGCAAAGCGTCTATCAACGACTGGAGCTTTGAACACGCCTGCGGCCTGCGTGCCTCTAGTCATGGGTGACCGCGAACCGGGCATGCAGGCATCCTCAGTTTAGCTCGAACAGGGCTTCGACCTCGACCGCGGCCTGCAATGGCAGGGAAGAAACCCCGATGGTGCTACGCGTGTGCCGCCCCTGCTCGCCGAAAATCTCGACGATGACGTCCGAGGCACCGTTCATAACGCGTGCGTGTTCCGAGAACGAAGGCGTCGCGGCGATGAACCCGCCGAGCCGGACGACCCGCTTTATTTTGTCCAGGTTTCCCAAGCTGGCTTTGGCTTGGGCGACGACATTGATCGCTGCGGCCCGGGCAGCCTTTATTCCGTCTTCGACGGAAACCTTTTCCCCGAGCGACCCCGTCGCCACGAGTGTGCCGCCGGGGGACATGCAGAGCTGTCCAGAGATGAACAGAAAGTTGCCGACTTGGTGAGCCGCGACATAGTTCGCGACCGATCCGAGCGGTTTTGGTAGATCGATGGCCAGTTCTATGATGCTTTGTTCGAAAGAGGAGTTCATCGGCGAGTCCTGTCATTCAGCCTTTGCGGCTGTGGGTGGATAGATTGGGCGGACCGGCAGCTTTGCCCGCGTCAGAGGACCCGCGCCAGAAACTCCCGTGTTCGGGGAGACTGCGGGTTGGCGATCATCTCTCTCGGGTTGCCGGATTCGACGACAACGCCACCGTCCATGAAGACGAGCTGATCGGCCACCTCGCGGGCGAATCCGATCTCATGGGTTACGACCACCATGGTTATCCCCTCGCGCGCCAGGCTCTTCATTACCTCGAGCACCTCGCCCACGAGTTCCGGATCGAGCGCGGACGTCGGCTCGTCAAAAAGCAAGACCTTGGGATTCATCGCCAGCGCCCGTGCGATAGCCACCCGCTGTTGTTGTCCACCCGATAATTGCCTAGGGTAGGAGTCCCGTTTCTCGGCAAGGCCCACCCGCTGGAGAAGGTCAATGGCCTTCGCCGTTGCCTGGGCGACCGGCTCCCGCTTAACGCGCACAGGAGCCTCTATGAGGTTTTCGAGCACGGTCATATGGGGAAACAGATTGAACTGCTGGAAAACCATCCCGATCTCGGCCCGGCGCTGACAAATTGCGCTCGGCGGCAGCTCGTATAGTTTGTTGCCTTCCAGGCGATAGCCGACGAAGTCTCCGTCGACGAGCATCAGTCCGGCATTGATTTCCTCGAGATGGTTGATGCAGCGCAGGAACGTGCTTTTTCCCGATCCCGAGGGTCCGATGATGCAAGCGACCGAGCCAGAGGGCACTGTGAGGTCCACGCCTTTGAGCACCTCGAGATGGCCGTAGGATTTACGAATGCCCTTGGCATGCACCATCGTCGTCGATGCGATCCCGAAGCGGCTGTGATGTGTGCGGGGTGCAGTCATGCTAGCGCCTCCTTCCGACCGATCTTGGCCAGGTTCCCGAGTATTGCCTTCGTGAGTCCAATATTGTTGCGATGCTCGTCGCGGCTGAAGTGTCTTTCCAGATAGAACTGGCCGACAGACATGATCGACACCACGGCGAGGTACCAGAACGACACGACAAGGAGCAGCGGGATCGTCTCGAACGTCCGCGCATAGATCGACTGGGCCGAGTAGAGCAGATCACCCACCGCGATGATGCTGACCAGAGAGGTCGTCTTGAGAAGGTTGATCGTCTCGTTTCCGGTCGGCGGGATGATAATCCTCATCGCCTGGGGAAGGACAATCCTTCTCAGCGCCAGGCTGGGCTTCATCCCGAGACATGCCGATGCCTCGTACTGACCCTTGTTAACTGACCTCAGTCCGCTTCTGACGATTTCGGCCATGTAGCCCGATTCATGAAGCGACAGCGCCACGATGGCCGAGACCAGCGGGGTCATGATGTCGTTCGTCGACACTGAATACAATGTGCCGATCCCCGGAAGCCAAAGGGTGAAATCTTTGACGACGATTGATAGATTGTACCAGATGATCAACTGGACGAGAGCCGGCGTGCCCCGGAAGAACCAGACGAAAACCGCCGCGGGCACAGATAGCAGCTTGCTCGGTGACAGCATCATCAAAGCTGCAAAGGTTCCTCCAAGAGTTGCTAGTATCATCACGACCACTGTGATGAGGAGGGTTTTCCAAAGGCCATCGAGGATGAGGGGGTTGAACAGATATTGCGCGACGATGGGCCACTGGAACTCGGGATTGGAAATTGCAGACCTAATCATGGCGGCGACCGACACCAGGACCAAAGCGACGGCCACCCACCTCCAAGGGTGTCGCAGTGGAACGATGGTCAGTTGGTCCGGGTCGATCTTGTCGACCGATCCCCTTATAGATTGATTACCTGTCATACTCGCCTCCGCTTGATTGGAGGGGCGCATTCAGCTCCCCAACGCGGGGTTGTCCCAAGGCTCGGCGTGGTCACCCACGTCTCGATATTGCGATCTCCCAGCTCTGCCTCCTTGTGAAGGCGGGAGGGCATTCAATCAAATTAATAATTCATATCACGGAAATGAACGCGGTGCATGTAATGATGGGCATCCGCCTAGCCGTACCTTGGCTTCACGGTCGACGTCCGTTAGAGCTGATGCTTGCTAGGGGAAGCAATCCCCATCCATGTTTCAAGCAGAAAGTGTCGCTGAGGCCATTTGATATACCACTAGCAGCGCTCGTCCGACTTGCTTGCCCTGTTCAGTACTGCGCCTTGATCTGCGCTACACGCCACTGCGTCACCCATCGGTGTTAACCGCAAAATCATTGCGGCGGATACTGCAGATCACCGAGTGCATCACTGCCAACATCTTCCACATAATCAACTCACTGGCTATCGATGCAATCGAAAGCGGAAGAGAGCATTACCGATGAAGCCATTGAGAAATGGGAGCCGCAATTTGACGCCGAAGCAGCGTTCGCATGAGATGGGAATATCTGCACGGCAATTGCCGGTAAGGCTGGCTCCCTACCCCGATGAACTTCTGTTGTCGTGGATCATTCGACATGCTGCGTTCTATGCGGTCCCTCGCTTGGCTATGCTTCAGCATTGCCTTCCAGAGGTACAACTTTGCGCTATGGCGTTGACGTTGCAAACCAAGTGCCTCCGGCGCCACCCACCAGGCCAACGCTAGCTGCGATCGTGAGTAGAACATTCTGGTTCATGTGGGATCCTTGCGTTGTCAGGTGTTGAGATTAAACCAGAAGCGCTCTTTGACGCCCTTGTCGTTCGGGATGTCGAAGAACCACGGATTTTCGCGGCGCGGCCGAGGAGTCTCGACTTCCTTGATGCAGCGCTCCCCGCCGCTCTCGTTAAAGCGACGATAGCCTTGATCCCGACGTTCCTTGCAAACGTCGACGGTGTTGACGCATTGGTCTGGTTCACCGTGAAACCCGTCGCGACCTCTGCTGTGCCCGACTTTGGTCCCCTTGGGGCACTCTTCGTATTCCTCCCGACCTGGTTCGCCGGCTTTCGCCTGGTGGCAGACGGGCCAATCGAACCCGGGCTTTGCCATTGCGCTGATGAGCTTCTTCATCGGCGGTACACAATAGGGAACGCCCTGCCAGGAGGGGCTTTGCGATGCAGCGCAAAGGAGAATTTGGCAGCCCCATTCTGCATCTTGCGCCTTTGCCTCCGTGGGGCCTAACGCAAGTGCCGCAAGACCGGCGGCGGTATAAAACAGGTGTCTCATGTCAGGTCATCCTCATGATGGTTGCGACTGAAAACGCCCGATCGACGAACAACTCCTCGATCGGCGTGACATGCTGCACTCGGTCGCCCGCGGCGGAGATGACGGCGGCAATGAGCGCAAAAGCTGCGAACCAGGAGATCCCGATGCGAAACAGCAGTGGCCTGTTGGGAATGTTCCGGCAAAGGGGAGGAAAGGCGAAGAGCGCGACGAGGAAACTGTCGAAGGAGAGATGTCTCTGCTCGTGGAAGATTATCGAGACGATCAGCAACAGCAGGCCGAAAGCGCCATGAATCCACCAGAGACGTTCGGACAGGATCAGCAGAACGAACGAAAGCGCGATGGCGAGCAACAGGCCCGCCAATGGATCGGTTGCGAAGGCGTTCGCAATATGGGCGAAGTCCGGCAACTATCGGTCTGTCCTTTTCGGTTTTTTCCGAGCGTCAATGAAGGGTGGCGAGATCTCACTCTCGCGTTCCGCCAGCAGGTTGAAATCGGCGATCGGGCGGCGATCGAGGGTCTTGTCGACGGCCTTTCGGCGCCATTCGTTTATGTCGAGGACGTAGGTCGACCACATCCCATAGCGCGCCGCCATGGCGTGGTTCTGGTAGGCCAGATATTGACTGTTCGCGGGCGACGCGACACGCGCCCAACCGACCCGCAGCATTTCTGCGGCAAGATCGCGCCCGCGCGTTGTGCAGTGAGCCTGGGGGATGCCACCATTGCCGTAGGCTACGACGCTACAGTCGACAGGCCTGTTGCCTACCGTCCTTTTGAGCCAGGCCTTTGCAAGCGGGCCGCATGGAACGGGTGAAGGACCCTTTTGACGCTCGCGGTCCACCCACTTGGGATCAAGTGCCCATTGGGGGAGTTCGCAGGCGTCGATGTCGGCGAGGCGGACGCGCTGCGCATACTGAGGATACCATAAGGTCCGACCGTCCATGATGGCGACCCGACCTTTGTGGACGGGATACTGATAAACCGGGGATAAGGTCGGCTGCCGACTCGTGCTGACCGGATTCTTGACGAGATCGGCGGCCGTTGCTGGTTGGACGATCGCGGCAAGAACCGCTGCGGCGGCTAGGGAGCCCTTCATTGTGCTGCCTTCCTGGTGCGCGCCTTGACCTCGCGGCTCAAGAGAATGGCCGGATGCTGGACATCATCGAACTGCCGGAGGCCAGCCCGTTTGTCTCGCGCGTACCGTTCGGAGACAGAATAAGGAAAGTGAAAGGGCATGCCCTCACCGTTGAGGGCTGCGAAGGCGTATCCGCTGGTGATCAGGATGTTCGCCAGGTCAAGCCGCTGTTTTCCAACTGTGGCGTAGCAGGCGACGTACGCGATACCGCCCTCCTTCACCAAGGGCGCGCAGACGGGCTTGGTGTCCTTGATATAGGCCGCCAAAACGGCAAGGGAGACCTCGCCACAATCGCGTTTGTCGCCGTTCTTGTCGGTATAGAGGGTTCCCCGCAAACACGACTGGACGCCGTAGAGGCGAAAGCGTTCGCCGTTGGAAATCCACGTATCGCCAGATTCGAGGGTGACGCCGGGAGCAAGGTCGAAATATCCGTCCGGCGCTGCGCCTGCAGTTGCCGGCAAAAGGGCCGAAAGGAGGATGAGGACTTTTCTCATTTGTCCTTCACCCTCGGATCGGCCCACATCCCGAACGAGGCCTTTCGGCCGATTTCTTCAGCCTTAGCGAGATCAGTCCGAACCGGCGTTCCATCTGGATTTTTAGCAAGACGAAGCGCCCCGAGCGACAAAAGCTGCTCCTCGAACATATCGACGGCATTAAGAGCGCCGGGGATATAATAATAGCCGTAGCAGGTTGCGTTCTGAACGGGCGAACCTTGCTCGCTGACGAAGGCTCGGCAAAAGACCACCTTCGGGTTCTGCAGCATGATCTGCAGCTGCTGCTGCCCATAGTCGGTGCAGCTCCCGGCGAACTCGTCACGGCGGTTGACCATTTCGCCTTTGCAGGGCTCCAGACCGTAGAGGTGCAGCGTCGTTTTGTCGTCTATACGGAAGTCGGTCGGCGAAACGGCTTTGAAGCCAGCCGTTGTTGCATAGCCTTTGCGATCGGCGACTTTTCCGCTTCCGTCGTAATACTCGATCACCAGCACCGTCTTACCCGGTGCTGCCAGTGATCTGATGTAGTCCTTGTTGATGTCCGTCAGGGACAAAGCAGGCGTTGCCAATACGCAACTTCCAAGTGCAGCAATGATTGTCCGTTTCATTTTCTAGCCCTTACCCAGACCTCTACCGAACAATCCCTGTAATTGTGGGGTTTAAGTGTGCGGCAAAAAGTTGTATCTCTGAGCCAAATCGGCTCGCCTTAGCACCAACGTAATCGGTTTTTCTTTCAATCACAACACCACAGCTCGACGGGCAACAATGGAAAAATGCGCTTGCAATAATGGCTTTCTCGATAAGGCTCTCCTGGCCGGAACCGTCGCCATGACGATCAGTTTGGGCGGTATTTCTTACGCCCAGGACGAGCAAAAACTCGCAAATCGCATAATGAATGGAGCCACTTGGGCGGATCAAGGCGAGGCTGGCCGGGCAACGATCTTCGATGACCGCTGGCGCGGGTCCGACAAGGAGTTCGTTCTTGGTACAGATGGCGTTGTGAAGCAGGAAAAAGACGCAAAGGATAGCCCCCAAGAATCTAGGGGGATGATTAATATTGGCGCAGTCATGAGCAGTTTTGCATCGTCTCGCGAGACTGCTACCGAACAGGCAGAGACGGCGCTTCCCACGGGATCTATGAACCATATTGGCGCGATCCATGGGAACAAAGACAGCATTAATGACACGCATGAATGTGGCGCTTCTCCCCTGAGTCCAAATGAAATAAAGGCCCTGGTTGTACAGACGGCGCGGAAATACAGCGTCGATGAGGACTTCGCGATGGCGATTGCCTGGGCGGAAAGCGGCTTTGATCAAAGCCGCAACTCGCCAAAGGGTGCGCGCGGGCCGATGCAACTGATCCCTGACACCGCCGCACGCTTCGGCGTCACGGATATCTGTGATCCCGCTCAAAATATCGAAGGCGGGATGAAGTACCTGCGGGTGCTTCTCGACGAGTTTCAGAACCCCCTCCTCGTCGCGGCTGCATACAACAGCGGCGAACAGCGGCTCTACGAACATGGCGGCATCCCGCCGTTCAAGGAAACAGTCGGGTATGTCGCCAAGGTGGTGAACTACCAGCTCGGGCTGCCGATGCCGTCGGCAAAAGACAAGGCGAGGACGGCCGCTGCCCAAGCGGTCTCTGACCCGCGTGCCAGCGACGATGCTGGCGTCATCACTGTCAAGAAAACCGGCACGTTTGTCGGCGGTGTCATGCACTTTTGAAGGAGAAAAGTATGCAGTTAGCAAAGGAAGCGGGGAAGTCTCAGGCGCTCAAGTTTGCAGCCACGCTCGGTATCATAGCAGCGGTTCAGATCGCCGGCGTCGATGTGGCGTTCGCTCAGGCAAGCGGGGCGTTCGGCCCTCTGCAGACCGTTGTGCAGATGATCGTTGACTTCATCACTGGCCCATTCGGCCGATTGCTTGCGATCATTGCCGTGATCGGACTTGGCTTTCTGGCCTTTGCCGGCCGGCTGTCATGGTTCACGGCCGGAGCAGTCGTCGTCGGGATCGGTCTCGTGTTTGGCGCACCGGCGATCGTCGACGAGATGATTTCCGCGGTTGGCCAGTGAGCGAGTTTCAGGACGAGAAACCGGCCCTCACACCGTTGGTGATTGGCTTAACCAAATCACCGACGCTTTGGGGCGTGCCTTACATGGCGGTGGTGCTGATCGTTGGCGTCACCATCATTGGCTGGCTGGCGACGAACCACCTTCTGGCGCTGCTGACCGCGCCGGTTGCCTATCTCGTCCTGTTTTCGCTTTGCACCTTCGACAACAAGATCCTCGACGTGCTGCAGGTGACATCGCGCAAGACGCCCCGCACGCCCAATAAGCGCTTTTGGGGCACCAACTCTTACGGACCGTAATCATGCTGAAAGTCGTCAAAGAAGAGCTTGGATTTGGAACGGTCGCCAGCAATGAGCGGCCGATGTCGACCCATATACCCTATCTGCGGCACGTCTCCGATACGGTGATCGGACTGGAAAACGGCTCGCTTTTGAGCGTCATCAAACTGGACGGCCTGTTCTTCCAGACGGAGGACCAGGCTGAACTGAACATGCGGTCGGTCGTGCAAAACACGATGATCCGCGCATTGGGGTCCAGCCGCTATTCTCTGTGGTCAACAGTGATCCGTCGCGAGATCGAAGCGGAGATCGGCGGCGCTTTTGACGAGCCTTTCTGCGACCTGCTGAATAAGCGCTATATGGAGCAACTGCGCCATAAGCGCATGTTCACGAACGAAATTTACCTGACCATCGTCCGGTCTGGAATGCGGGGCGCTCTCGGCGTCGGCGACACGCTAAAGAGGGTGTTCGATAAGGCGAACCGGGACGCTCGCGGCCAGCAAACGCGCGAAGGTGTCACCGATCTCGAGGAGCGGATCGGCAACATCGTGCGCGATCTGCAAAAGTATGGAGCCAGGGCACTTGGAATTACCCATCGTCGCAGAAATGCCGACGTGGCGAAGGTTGAGGGGCACGAAAAGAAAGACGAGCCCTACTCCGAACCTTGCGAATTCTTCAACGCGATCCTCACTTGCGGCGTGCCGCGTAAGATGCGCCTGCCGCGCATGGGGATCCGCAATTATGTCGGCACGTCGCGACTGCATTTCAGCAAACGGACGATGCAGGCTCAGGCAGCTGTCGATGAAGACACCCGCTTTGGAGCGCTGCTGTCCGTCAAGGAATATCCGCCCTTCACCGGGCCGGGCATGCTCGACGGCCTGTTGCAGGTGAACCATGAGTTCATTCTGACGCAATCCTTCACCATCGCCGACAAGCCGATCGCGCAAGAGCGTATCAGTAGGCTTCAACGGCAGATTAAAGCATCAGACGAGGCTGGAAGTTCGGTCGAAAGTGATCTCGACTTTGCACTCAATGGCCTGATGAACCAGGAGGCCGTTTTTGGCTTCCACCATCTATCGCTTCTATGCCTCTCCCGCGATCTTGATGGCATCAGCCGCACGGTTTCAGAACTCGGCGCCTGCCTCACCGACATGAACATCACCTGGCTTCGCGAGGATCTGAACCTGGAAGCCGGATTTTGGGCGCAGCTCCCCGGCAATCACAGCTACGTCGCCCGCAAGGCCATGCTGTCCAGCGCGAATTTCTCCGGCTTGTCCTCGATGCATAACTTTGCCACGGGGCAAGCCGATCGCACCCACTGGGGCTTGCCGATCACGATCCTCGAAACGACTTCGCAAACACCGTATTGGTTCAATTTTCATCGCCGCGACATCGGCCATTTCCTTGTCACCGGACCAACCGGCTCCGGTAAGACGGTCGCATTGACGTTCCTGCTGGCACAGGCGATGCGCGTTTCGCCGGCGCCAAGGGCGGTGTTCTTCGACAAAGACCGTGGCGCGGAAATCTTCCTAAGGGCGATCGGCGGCTCGTACGAGGTTCTGTCACCAGGGACGCCGACCGGCTTTAATCCGCTTCAGCTCGAAAACACCGGTCCCAACCGCGAATTCCTCCTTCGCCTGCTAAAGGCGATGCTGCGCTCGGGTGATCACAGCGACTTCACCCAGGAAGACGAGGATACGCTCGAGCGAGCGATCGTCCGCCTGATGCAAGAACCTGCGGCCGAGCGCAATCTGGCGAACCTGGCGGGCCTGCTGGTCGGTCGGTCTCGGGCGGACGCCAATGACCTTCACTCTCGCCTTCGCCCCTGGATCGACGGCGAAAAGGCATGGCTCTTCAATGCCCCGCATGACGTTCTGTCCTTCTCTGGCCGGAGCGTCTTTGGGTTCGACATGACGACTATCCTCGGAAACGAGGATCTTCGCACGCCAGCGCTGATGTACCTCTATCATCGTCTGGACGAGTTGCTGGACGGCAACCCGGTCATGTTCTTCATGGACGAGGGCTGGCAGCTCCTCATGGACGAGACCTTTTCGGCGTTCATCGTCGACAAGATGAAAACCATCCGCAAGCTCGGCGGCATTGTCGGCTTCGGCACGCAGTCCGCGGCCGATATCGCCAAGGCAACGGCCTCCCACACCCTGATTGAGCAGTCGGCGACCAACATTCACTTCCCGAATCCCCGCGCCGACGAAGACAGCTACATCAAACGCTTCGGGCTGACGGTGAAGGAATTCAAGTTCATCAAGGAAACCCCGCCCGAAAAGCGAACCTTCCTGATCAAGCACGGCAATGACTCGGTCATCGCCCGGCTCGATCTCGCGACCATGCCCGATCTGGTGAAGGTGCTCTCCGGGCGCAAGGAGACCGTCGAGGAGTGCGCAGCACTTCGAGAAAAATATGGCGACGAGCCGGAACACTGGCTGGCTGAATTTTGCGGATGGGAGAAGGCCAAATGAGGAATAGTCCTGCTCTGTGGGTAATTTCTGCGCTGTCGCTTGTCGTTCCCGACCCGGCGATCTCACAGGTTCCCGTCGAGGACGAGAAAGTCCTGGAGACTGATACCAAGCGTGATCAAACCACCTCGGACATCGAGAAAACGGATCATGACCGTCATACCGTCAGCAAGAGCGTCACGTGTTCGATGTATCGGCCCGGCCGGAGCGGTGACGCCGCGTCGGCCGCCACCGCTAATCCGGAAATCGCCGGCCTTGTGAAGCGTGTCGCCCAAGAGGAAGGTGTCGACGAAGACCTGTTCATGGCATTGGTCTATCAGGAAAGCCGGTTCAATCCTTGTGCGAAATCGCCGGTCGGTGCGATCGGGCTATCTCAGCTCATGCCGGGCACGGCAAAGGATCTCGGCGTTGATCCGCACAACATCGAGGACAATCTTCGTGGCGGCGCGCGCTACCTGAAGCAACAGATGCGACGGTTCAACGACAACGTCCCTCTGGCGCTGGCCGCCTATAACGCCGGACCAGCAAACGTTCAGAAGTATGGCGGCATCCCTCCTTTCAAGGAAACACAGGGGTATGTGGCGAACATCACCCAAAAGTGGCTTCCAGCCTTCGGCGGCTCGGACGTTGCGAATATCCCGGTCAACTATGGCGGTGGGTCGACGGCCTTTACCGGCATGCGAGATTCCACGATCAACTCGATGGCAACCTCGCAGGCGATTGGCGGAAGCAGCGGCAACGTTGCGTCCTGGCTGCAGCAGTTGGCCCAGATGTCCAGCGGCACGATCCAAGACAGTTGGGATCACAATTCCGGCGCTCGCAACGCGAACCTTGAAATGATGAACCAGGTCATCCGGCTCGGCACAACGATGGCGGACCTCATGAATTCTCGCAACGCGGTCGATGTCGGCGGCCTGTCCGGCTCTTCGCGCACGAGCGACTTCAAGGATGACGACGAGGAGGACCGCGAGACCACCGGTCTCTGCAATCCTCGGGAAGGGCTCGAATGGAGCCCGACTGAAAAGGCTTGCGTGCGGAAGCGCGAACGCGAGGCCAACGTAGACCTGATGTTGAACGCTCAATGAGGAGAACTGACATGAAGATGTTGATTGTAACAGCGTGTTCGGTAGCCGTTGCGTCCGGAGCCTTCGCGCAAGTCCCGGTGATCGACAATGCCAATCTGGAGATTGCCAACCGCACATCGCAGACGACGGACAAGATCCTCGGCACCAACAAGGAGGTCCTCAATACTGTTCAGGAAACACTCAAGGCGGTGACCGGCGATCGCGGTAGCGATGCCAACCAGATGCAGAACCTTGCGGTTGGCAACGGTTTCAGCGTGTCTCAGATGCCCTCGTTCGACAGTCTTCTGTCCGGTGGCGTCCCAAACTTCGGCGGGATGGGCGGCGACGTCTCCAAGGTGGCCACGACCTTCATCAACGGGCTGCAGCTCGTGAAAAGCCTGTCCGGCAAGGAAGGCAGCACCTTTTCGGGCGACAAGTCCTATGAGGAAATGGTCAACACCGTTCTTGGTGTCGCGGCGCTCGTTACCGGCTCACAACAAGCCGTCCAGACGCGCCGCACGTCCTTCGAACAGGCGGGTCAGAGCATAGGTCAGGCCAAGGATATCAAAGGCTCGATCGACCAGAACACGCAGCTTCAGGTCCAGGCCGGTCTGACGGTCAACGAGTTGATCGGTGTGATGAACGGGGCGGTCTCCTCCCTCCAGGCCGAAAATCAACGTCGCCTGACCGACATCTCCAACTCCAAAAAGGTTCTCACCTACAGTGACCCCACAGAATAAGGCCTCCACTGCGGCGATATTTTCTGTCCTGATCGCAGTCGCCCTCGCCGGCTGCGGTACTGCGGCCAAGAAAAAAACCGCACCCTGCAAGAGACCTGCCAACCTGACCTCTTACGCGCCCGATCCTCGTGAGCAGTGCGGCCCGATGATGAGCGTTAACGGTAACGCTGCAGCGGCATTCGCAGCGATCGACGCCGCGACGGAATAAGGATTGTAGGCATATGGGCGGCGACTTCCTCGGGCAACTTCTCGAAAGAATCGAAGACACGGGCAAGACATTCAGCGCGAGGGCATATGGAGTGCTGGGTGATGAAATCATGCCGCTTCTGCAGGTCATGTTCCTTGCGTACGTCGCCTACTACGGCCTTCAACTGATCCTGGGGACATCCAGGATAAGCGTTGGCGAGGTGATCGCTAGGGTCGTGCGGATGATGTTCATCCTCTCCCTTATCTCCAAGTGGGAGTACTTCAACGATCTCTTCTACAGTTGGCTGAACAACACTCCCGAAGATGTCGGCCGTGCACTTTTGACCGCTGCTTCGACGGGGATAACCGAACCGACAAATGGCCTATCGATGATTTGGAAGTCTGCGAACCAGGCTGCATCCGAATTTGCCGAACAGTCTGGCTATTTCGCCGTTCTTCCGTCTCTGGTTGGCGTTGTCGTGCTGCTCGGCGCACTGGTCTTCATTGCGGTTGCTCTGGCTATCCTGTTGCTGGCGAAGGTCATGATGTGGGTGCTCATCGGAACGGCTCCAATCTTCATTGCCTGCATGCTGTTCGAGCCAACGCGGAACTACGGGTACGGCTGGTTTCAACAGATCTTGTTGTACGCGCTGATGCCCATGTTCGTGTACGTCGTCGCGGCTTTTCTCATAACCGCGTTGGATCCTGAGCTGACGAAATTGACCAACGCTGCTGGCAATAAAGAGATCCAGCTCTCCGACATCGCCGGATTTCTACTCCTCTGCGCGGCAGGGGCCTTTGTGCTGATCAATGTGCAGACCCTTGCGCAAGGCATTGTCGGCGGGATGGCTGCGGGCGTCGGCAGCATCGCAAAATCCGTCGGCCGCTTTGCCGGGCTCACTGCTCCGCGACAGCTCGCCGGTCGCGTGGGCGAGGCCGGCATGAGGATGCGAGAACGCATAGACAATGGGATGCGAGAAAACATCCGCAACGCTAGCGCTGAAGCAATGCAGAACCGGATCAGCAGCAACAGCATGCCTCGGTGAGGCGCGGATTTAAGGGCTAGATTGGATGGCAGAGACGAATGACGCAGCTCTTCGGAGCTATTTTCAGGACGGCGATCGTTGGGAACAAGAGATCGTCAAGAAGGCCAGGCGATCGCGCGCACTCGCTTGGTTCGTCACGATGATTTTCGGCGCGATTACCCTGCTGTCACTCACGGCATTGGTGATGCTGGTTCCGCTGAAAAGCTTTGAGCCGTATATCGTCGAAGTGGATAAGAACACCGGTTATATGGAGGTCAAGACCGGCCTGACCAGGTCTGCAAAGCTGACGGACCAACAGGCCGTCACTCAGGCAAACGTTGTTCGCTATATCCGCGCTCGCGAAGGATACGATCCTTTTGCGATCGAGCAGAATTTCGGCATTGCCGCGTTGCTGTCGACCGACGATGCGGCTCGCGAGCTTCAGGAGCTCTACAGTGCAGGAAATCCAAGCAATCCGGCAAAGCTGCTTGGCAAAAACAAGCGGATCACCGTCGACGTCAAGTCTGTGACCTTCTCGAATGCCAGCACGGCACTGGTGCGCTTTTCCGCCACCGAAAAGTCAGACACGGAATCCATTGTACGGCATTATATTTCCGTGGTCCGCTATCGCTACACGGACACGCCGGCGACCAACGAATGGCGTTTTGAGAACCCGTTGGGCTTCCAGGTCTACAACTACCGTCGCGATCAAGAGACGGTTTCGGCAGGAGACCAGGAATGATCAAACCGCTGCTGCTGTCAGCGGCGTTCACCGCCGCCACGATGACTCACGCCTTTGCTGCACAAGCGCCCCGCCCCGGCTTGCTCGACGCCCGGGTGACAAGCGTTGTGTACCAGCCGAGCAACGTCGTGAAGGTTTCGGCAACCTACGGCATTTCGACGATGATCATCTTTGACGAGGATGAGAAATTCGAAACGATCTCGCTTGGTGACACCGATAGCTGGCAGGTTGCCCCTTCCGAGAAAGGCAATATCCTGTTCGTGAAGCCGATCGCAAAGAACGTCGCCACCAACATGAACGTCGTGACGAGCAAGAGGATCTATTTCCTCGAGCTCAATGACCACGCCCCGACAGACGGACAGCAGGTTTTCGGCATTCGTTTTATTTATCCGGAAAAGGACCTGAATGCTCAACTGCGGAAGGAAGCCGAGCAAAGAGCCGCCAATCCGAACATGTCGAACATCGACAAGGCCAACGTCAACATCGACTACTCGTTCTCCGGCGATACAGCATTGAAGCCGTCGGTGGTTTTCGACGACGGCAAGAAGACCTTCTTTAAATTCAAGAGCCGGGTGCCGGCAATTTTTGCCGTGCAGGTCGATTTCTCGGAAACGCTGCGCAACTTCCGCAAGGAAGGCGAATACATCGTTGTCGATGGTGTTTCCACGCAATACACCCTGCGTGACGGCAACCAGTGGACTTGCATCTTCAATCTTCGCAAGCCCGACTTCGGCGCTCCCGACCCTGACACTCTCGGCCCGGCTGTTGACACTGAGGTGACGAAACGCAGGAGGAGCGGCAACAAATGAAGCGCAGCCCCGAACTTGAAGCCATGGCGGCGGCCGACGACACGGCAGTCAGCAACAGGAACGTTGGACGAAACCAGATCTTCGGCATGGCAGCACTTCTGCTGGGTGGGGCAGTCGCTGCCTATTTCGTGATTGCGACGGCCGGCGAGAAACCGCGTGATGTCGTCGATAGCGACGAAGAGTTTCAAACGACGACCTTCCGGCCACCATCATTCCTGCGCGAAGAGGAAAAGCCAGAGCCAAAGCCGGAACAAGAACTCATCAAACTGCCACCACCGCCTGAAGTCGTCGAAGACGAGCCGGTTGACACGACCGAATTCAAGGTTCCACCCCCGCCAGAGGTCGCTGAAGAAACACCCGAAGTTGCCCCTGTTGAGGAGTTTCCCGACCGATTCAAGTCCGGTCTGATCTCGCTCGATCAGAAAGGAAACGCCAATGCAAACGGGAGTCTGTCGGGCGAGGACGATTCCGGGCTGTCTGTTGCCGGCGAAGACCGCAACAGCAAGTACCTGGCAGCGGCGTCCGGTCTCGCTGACCGAAGCGCCAAAGCCCGTCAGATCGAGCGGATCGATGCGATGATACCGGAAGGAACCTTGATCCCCGGCCTCCTCGAAACCGCGATCAATAGCGACCTGCCCGGCCAGATCCGCGCCATCACCTCGCAGGAGGTCTATTCGTTTGATGGGCGGCGCGTTCTGATCCCGACCGGAACTCGCCTTATCGGCGAATATCAGTCCGAGGTAACGCGCGGGCAAAAGCGCATTTTTGTCGTTTGGACCCGGCTCATTCGCGACGATGGCGTGTCGGTGCGTCTCAACTCGATCGGCACGGATAGCTTGGGACGCTCAGGCTTGCCCGGTCATGTCGACAACAAATGGCGCGAGCGGTTCGGCTCGGCCGTCATGCTTTCGGTGGTCGGCGCCGGGGCCAGCTTCCTGACGGGATATGGAAGCGACGAGGCATTCGGAAACAATAACAGTGAGGCTCAACGCGGTGAGGAACTGGCCCGCGAAACGATCGCTGAGACGTTCTCCGATATGGCCAACCAAGCCTTGAGTGAGAACCTTCGTATTCCTCCCACGATCAGCGTCAGCCAGGGCGAGCGGATCTTTGTCTATGTGCGCCAGGATCTCGATTTCAGCGCCATGTACGATGATCCGGTCACCGAAGCGATGAAGGAGATCAAACGTGAACGTCGCGGCAGGTAGTACCACACCGATCAGGCGAGATCCGCATTACTTCCTCAATCGCGCCCTCGAACCGATCAACCAGTTTCTTGATGATCCGAAGGTGGTGGAAATCGCCGTCAACAAGCCGGGTCATGTCTACGTGGAACGGTTTGGCGCTGATCATATGGAGCATCATCCAATCGACGCCTTGACGGCCGATGAAATCCAGAACATTGGCGAGCGCGTTGCGGCGGCGACAAACCAGTTTATCAGCCGCTCCAAGCCGATCCTGAGTGCTGCACTTCCAACCGGCGAGCGTATCCAGATCGTCTTGCCGCCGGCGGCACCCGAAGGCGGATCGATCTCCGTCCGCAAGCAGGTGGTGAACAATTTCACGCTCGAGGAATATCGCGACAACGGTTCACTGGACAAGGTGTCGGTTGCCGTCGGCGGCCTCAGCGACATTGACCGGGAGCTAATCGGCGATCTGCGCGCAAATCGGATCTACGACTTCATCCATGCTGCCATCACCAAACGGGTCTCGATGCTGATCAGCGGCGGCACGTCCTCCGGCAAGACCACCTTCCTCAATGCCTGCCTGAAAAGCGTTGATCCGCATGAACGGATCATTACGCTCGAAGACACGCGCGAGCTTTTCCCGCCGCAAGCAAACACCGTTCACTTGATCGCGTCGAAGGGCGATCAGGGCACGGCAGACGTGACCATTCAAAACCTGCTCGAGTCATCGCTGCGCATGCGGCCTGACCGCCTGTTCGTCGGCGAAATCCGTGGCGCAGAGGCGTTCTCCTTCCTGCGGGCGATCAACACCGGCCATCCAGGCAGCATGTCGACGGTTCACGCCGACACGCCGATTGGCGCCTATGAACAGCTCGCCATGATGATGCAGCAGGCCGGTCTGTCGGCGGGTTTCTCCAAGCAGGATCTCATGACCTATATCCAGATGGTCATCCCGATTGTCATCCAGCTCCGCCGCGACGGCGGCAAGCGCGGCGTTTCCGAAATCTTCTTTGCCAGGGATGAACCATGACGAAGGGGCTCCAGGCCTTCTATTTGCTCTTTTGCGTCGGGATAGCCTCCGTTGTCTGGATGTTGGGGTACGGCCTGGGACTTCAGCTTTTTTACAAGGACGGAAGGATCCTCGAAACGACGATCACCAGCAATCCGTTTGCGCCAATTCAGCAATTCTGGGTTTACAAGACGAGCCCCAGTCTGCAGCGCGTCGCGCTCGGCTCCCTTCTCCCTGCCTTGATCGCCGGCAGCCTGGCTGCCTACACAGGTCTGAAACAAGTTAGCAGCCCGCTTGGTGACGCAGCGTTTCAGGACATGGCCGCCCTGCGACGCGGCAAGTGGTTTCGCAAGCAAGGTCATATCTTCGGCCGGATGGGGCGAAACATTCTTCGCACTAAGGACGATCGGCATCATTTGATCATCGGCCCGACGCGCTCCGGAAAAGGTGCCGGCTATGTGATTCCCAATGCGCTGATGCACGATGGCTCGCTGATTATCACCGATCTCAAGGGCGAAGTGTTCAAGGCAACAGCCGGCTATCGCCGTCAGAACGGCAGTCAGGTCTTCCTATTCGCGCCTGGTTCGGAAAGCACCAACCGCTACAATCCGCTGGATTTCGTTCGTCCGGAGCGTGGCAACCGCACCACGGACATACAGAACATTGCCAGCATTCTCGTCCCCGAGAACACACAATCGGAAAACTCGGTTTGGCAGGCGACAGCGCAACAGGTGCTTGCCGGCGTCATCAGCTACATTACGGAAAGCCCGTTTTATAAAGACCGGCGCAACCTGGGTGAGGTCAATTCCTTTTTTAACAGCGGCGTCGATCTTCAGGCGCTGATGAAGTACATCAAGGAAAAAGAACCCTACCTGGCGAAGTTCACTGTTGAAAGCTTCAATTCATACATCGCTCTGTCCGATCGGGCCGCCGCCTCTGCTCTTCTTGACATTCAAAAGGCGATGCGGCCGTTCAAAAATGAGCGGATCGTCGCAGCGACGAATGTGACCGACATGGATTTGCGCGCGATGAAGCGCCGGCCGATCTCGATCTACCTGGCGCCCAACATCACCGATATTACCCTGCTGCGCCCTCTCCTCACCCTATTCGTGCAGCAAGTGATGGACATCCTGACGCTCGAGCACGACCCCAACTCCCTGCCCGTCTACTTCCTGCTCGACGAGTTCCGGCAGTTGAAGCGGATGGATGAGATCATGACGAAACTGCCTTATGTGGCCGGCTATAACATCAAGCTCGCCTTCATCATCCAGGATCTGAAGAACCTCGATGAGATCTATGGCGAAACGTCCCGGCATTCCCTGCTCGGCAATTGCGGCTACCAGCTCATCCTCGGTGCCAATGATCAGGCCACCGCCGAATATGCATCGCGGGCGCTCGGAAAACGGACGATCCGCTACCAATCGGAATCTCGGACGATTGAACTGATGGGCCTGCCCCGCCGCACGAAGGTAGAGCAGATTCGCGAGCGCGATCTGATGATGCCCCAGGAAGTCCGGCAAATGCCGGAGAACAGGATGATCCTGCTCATCGAAGGACAAAGGCCGATCTTTGGGGACAAGCTTCGGTTCTTCCGAACACAGCCGTTCAAATCAGCCGAGGCATTTTCTCAGGCCAACATTCCGCAAGTACCGGATGTCGAATATTTGCCCGCGAAACCTGTTCCGGCGACGACGCCGGAATATGCCAAGGGTGGAGAGCCGTCCGACGAAATCTCCTCGCCGGCGCTAGTGACGGAAGCGAAGCAATTGGCGGCCTCGCCGGCGGGGTCCGCCCTTGTCAGCCACGAGCCTGCCGCAGAGGAGACGTCCGCTGCACCTACCAACCGCACAGTCAATAAAAATGCGCTGCGCTCCAAGCCAAAGGCGACAACGAAGACTGGTGGTGCGGGGGCGTCTCCAAGCCTCGACGCTATGGCAGCCCGGATAAAAGCGATTGAAGAGGGCCTAAAACCGAAGGCGGCGCAGCTCAAAGAAGCGGTCGAGGCAAAAGTCGAGAAGCTTGGCGACAAGTCTCCCGCGAAGCGCCGTAACTACATGGACATCTTCAGCACGACCCTCCCCGATCCTATTGAGTTCGGGCTAGCGGAATCATAATCCGCGTGTCGGGGGTTCGAGTCTCTCTCCCGCTACTATCAGAACAGCCGACATCTCCGGGCTGACCAAACTGGACAAGTATCCCTTTATTTCTATGCTATATGCCTCTCCCGGCTTCCGTGGAGCGACGATGACTGCTGCAATAAATTGCCGGAAAGTTTGTGCCAACTCGGTCGACCGCTCGGCGGGTCTGCCTCAGCTTCGACAATCTCGAGCCCGCCGGTTGTTTCGACTTCAGCTTGAAAAAGGACACATCCAGGAGCGATTGGCGGCGTTTAGAGCCTTTTAAAGCTTTCATCTATACGTTGTTTCCATGCGCTACTCGCTACTCTTCATTGTTCTGTTGAGTGGCCTCTTGGCAATCGATCAGATCGCAACTGAGGGGCGGTATAGCCGCGCGGCTTTGCGAGAAGCGAACGACCAAGCCCGGTACGTCCGACGTCAGGTCGATCGTTTGGTTGATTTTACCAAGCGGTAATGCCGACGCACCGCCGAAGCGGTTCGAATGGGCCGCATTTCCGCCCCACAAGCCCATTCGCTCAATCCAACCGATTTCCGGTGACCTAGGGGCACCTATCGATCGTGAATCCAAAAAGGAATTCTCCATCCTCACTCACCAATTGGTAAATGAAGGAAATGCCGTCGGCAACGAAATCCAACGATTTTTCTGATGCCACATTGCAAACCGACTGCTGAAACGCCCTTTCAAGGGCTTCTGTGTCCGCCATGACACTATTTGCCACCTCTATGGTGCCGATAATGCGCCGATCATCTCGCCTGACAGCTGTCATAACGATACCGTCGTCGATCTTGATTGGAAGGAGGGCACGAGTTTCCTCAAGGCCCTTGTCGATCCCCCGTATCAGTTTCTCAGTATCAGTCTCGGTTCGAATTGCTATCTCGGGCGAAAGTCGCGGCAGCTTTTGCAATTGTTCAGGCGTAAGTTTCGGGGTTTGGATCCTAAAGTCGTCCAGATTGTATTTAGGCTCAGGCTTCGGACAGAGAATGCCGTAAGGATCGTCCTTGCAGTGAGAAAAGAAGCTTTTATTACGAAATTCGTCGAGAGCCGGTGTTGATGGCACCTCCGTGGGTTTAAACATGTTTGGAACCATGAGATAGAGCATCGGATGCTCTTTCCTAAGACTTTCGAGTGTCGACTCGGATTGGGCGTCCTCAGCTTGCGTGGTCGTCGCAAGTCCGATTATGGCTGCTGCGAGGATAATAAGCCGTAGCATCGTTTCCTCCTGGCGCTCTTCCGGTGTAAAAATAACCCTTTAGGCCGGAGTCCTTTGGAGTTTGGCTCAGCCACTCTGAGGGTAACCAGGCTTTAAAGGGATGATCTCTGAATACCCGATATTTTATTAGCAAACTCTAATCTTCCCTGCGTAATGTATCAAGCAACAAAAAAGGCCGGGCTAAACCCGACCTTTCGTGTCACCTCACGCCGCTGCCGGTACATCCGCGGTCAATAGCGAGGTGGGATCTGTGTAACCAGCAATCATATCGAGTGCATGACGCTTCATTCGGCTCCAGCAAGCCCGCCATGCGTTCATGGGTTTACCGGATGGGGCGTGACGCCCGCCTGTGGAGCTGTGTGTGACTGCGGATGGACGTAACCGGTGTTCCGTCCCCA
>UCMT01000025.1 GCA_900473795.1 Hyphomicrobiales bacterium
GAGGCCTCCCCCTATCCCGATCAAGGACAGGCTATCTCTCGGAGGCGCCATCGCCGGGCGCTTTCAGGCTTTCGATGTGGGGGCAACGGATGGAGTACCCTGCCAGGCCTCCAGCCGTGGCAGTCTGGTCATCAAGGACCTGTGGTATCCAGCGCGGCGAGCTTCATAGCGTAGGAGGAAAAGACGATAGTCGATGCTCCTGTGGCTCTGCTTCCGCTATTCGGCAATTAAAAAAGCCACCGGCTGACGCCGATGGCTTTGCATTTGGAACGTCAAGACGATGAGGCTTTGTGAGCCTCAGAAGCCGGTGCCGCCCTTCAGCTCGTTGATCACCGTACGCACGATGATTTTCATGTCCAGAAGCAGCGAGAACTGCCGCACATATTCGACGTCGCAGACGATCCGGCGGATCGCTACCCAGCGATGTGCGGTCGGGCCGCGCAGGCCGCGGGCCTGTGCAAGACCCGTGAGACCCGGCCGCATCAGGTGCCGGTACTCGTAACCCTGCACCAGTTCGTCATAGTTGCGGCCGGCAGCCAGCATGTCGGGCACGTGCGGACGTGGTCCGACAAGCGACATGTCGCCGATCAGTACGTTCCACAGTTGCGGCATTTCATCGAGATTGGTCTTGCGCAGAAAGCGCCCGAGCGGGGTGATGCGCGGATCGTTATCGATCGTCTGCCGTACGCCGCTAACGTCGCAGAGATCGGTATACATGGAACGGAATTTCAGGATTTCGAACGGCACTTCGTTGAGGCCCGTTCGCAACTGCTTGAAGAAAACCGGCCCCTTGCTTTCCAGCTTGATGAGCACGGCAATCAGAAGAATAACCGGCGAAAGAACAAGAATACCGAAGAATGCGCCGCCGATGTCGATCATACGCTTGATCGCAAGCTGAACAGGCATGTTCGGCGCACTGGCCGGGTTAATGTAAAAATTGTTATCGTCCGGGCGCCGTTCCTTGGTTTGAACAGCAAACAATCCGGAAGTATTTCTGCTCAACAGGCTATCCTCCACTCCGATAGCCGCTGATTGTTGCAACATCATTTTTTCTGTCATGGCTTTAAATAACTCCTGTCATCTTTGGCAGGCAGGGCTGACCACCGCGGAGTGGCCGTCACTGAAAATTGTGTTGTCCGGCAAATGCCGGTCGTTTTTCTTTTTTCAAAGAAATTAGGCTCCCTGCCTTACGGCAAGGTTCTTCTCGTCGACGCCTGTGGAGTGTTGCCGTCCCTGAAGAGTATTTTTTGCAAAAGGCATTTTGTGTTTTTAATCGTTTATTAAATATGATCGTCTTTGACAAGGCTCCGAATGCGCGATGTTGTTGTTTGTGGTTAATTCGCAACGCACCAAAATGGTTCATTTTTGGGGTGATTGCGGTGTCTGTTCAACACCTTGCTGCGATGCGGCATATTTTGCTGCGTTGCCGTTGCCGCCCGCCGCCGACGCGGTGCCAATTTGAAATTTTTGCGACAGGCAAAATCCGCTTACTGCGCCGTCTTTTCCGGGACCGTCAGCGTCAGCCCGTCAGCGCCTTCGCCCGCCATCATGCCATCGATCATCGGCAGGCCGTCGCTGCCGGTCAGCGGAAACCATTTGCTCCGGTCAAAGAAAATATCGCCCGGCGTGCTTTGGCCGCGCTTTCTGATCTGGTTGGCAAGGAAATTGTAGCGCGGCGTTTCGCCGAACTCGCGCTTGAACTGGATCCGGCTGCCGAAGTTGCGGATGTCGAAGGCTTCGAGCGCGTGGATCTTGCCGATGATCTCGCCGGGGTTCTCCCAGCGCACCTGGTTCAGGAAGATGTTCGCCGCCTTGCCGGCGAGGTCAGCGATCTCAGCGGTATTGGCGGCGTCTTCGATGTTCAGCTTGACGCGGAAGGATGTGACACGGTTTTCGCCGTCGCCCCTGATGAAGATGAAGATCGAGGACTGTGCCGTACCGTCACCTCTTGCCGGAAGATCGACGGACGACGAGCATTCCCAATTGTCCTTGTTGCCGCTGCTGATCGTCCAGTCGAGATCGCCGAACCCGCCGGCCTTCAGGCGTTCGCACAGGCTGCGCGGGTCGCTCTGGATCAGGCGAATGAACTGCTGTTGCGGCGCCTTGAAGTCGCTGAAGGCGTAGACCGGCAGAACCATGCGCGCTGGTGGCAGGCGCACGCTCTTGCTGCGGGTAATTTTCACCCGTTTCGGCGCCGGCTCGGCCGTTGCCAGAAGATCGGGATGGCCGAGATAGGCGAGCAGGTGGTAGAGGTTGCGCTGGCCGTTGGCCAGCAGCACGGTCGCCAGGATGCCGGCAAAGATCAGGCCGACAGCAACGAGAAAGAACATCTTTCCAGACCTGCTTTTCCGCTCCTCCTTCATGCCGAAACCCGAACTCCGCGGTTTCCACCGGCCTCAGGCGTCACGCTGCCCGACCGCCGGTACCTTCGATCCGTGCCAGACCATCCTGGCGTCCATGACGGGCAAGATTGTGGACGTTCGTCAGCCCGTCTGCCGGTTTCTGCAGGCCGAGATGATCACATGAACGAGAAGCAGTGGCCAGAGCAGGCACAAAAACAATCCGAGAACACGCATCGCATCCCAGGCGCCGCCGGCGGCCTCACCCTCGCGATAGGTATTGTCGAGAAAAAACAGACATATCAAGGTGTAAAATGAAAGCAGCAGATTTGACCATGGCATTGGCGGGCCGGAAATTCAGAGAATGGAGGGGAGAGGCGCGACGTTCAACGTGGTTACCGGCTGCAGAGGGCCGGACCATCGCATGATTCGGTTGCGTCGCACAATTGCAGTGCCGGGTGTCTTTCCTGATGCGCAAAGGTCGTTTCGCCGCCACGGCGCCGGTCAGTTCCGCGAGCCCGTCAGGAATGCATGCAGCCGCCGCGCCTCGGGCGTGACCGTCTTGTCTTTCGGAAGGCCGAGATAATAGCCGTAGCCGGTGGAAAGACCCTCCGAGCCGACCGTCACGAGCCTGCCATCGGCAAGCTGCTCTTCGATCAAACCGAGGCTGCCAAGCGCAATACCGTCTCCCCGCAGCGCGGCATCGATCGCCATGATATAGGTGGAGAAGGAAAACCGCGGGTTCTGCAGCTTCGCCCGGGGCGGCGGAGAAATGCGGCTGAACCACTGCCGGAAGGAAATCCAGTGCGCGTTGAAGCGTTCGTAGTCGATGAGGTCCAGCGACGCGATCTGCTCGACAGTGAGGGTTGCGGCATCGAGGCCGCGGCTGTGGAGATAATCCGGCGACGCAACGGGCATCAGCCGCTCCGGCATCAATAAAGTCAGGTCCCAGCGCGGGTGTTCGCCGGTCGAATAGAGGATGACGAGGTCATTGGTTTCGGCGGCGAGATCCGACGACGTGTCCGAGGTCAGCAGCCTGAGCGAGATCGACGGGTTCTCCTTGCCGAAATCGCGCAGGCGGCCGCCGAGCCAGAGATGCGACACCGAACCGCTCGCCGCTATGGCGATCGTCCCGCCTTTCACGGAACGGAAGGGGTCGAGGCTCTCCTCCAGATAGTCCAGCGCGGCGCGAACCCGCTGGAACAGGCGCGCGCCCTGTGGCGTCAGATCCAGATTCTTGCCGCGCCGGGTGAACAGTGCCGCGCCGAGATGATCCTCCAGTCCCTTGATGCGGCGGCTGACGGCGGCCTGGGTGATGTTGAGTTCGCGCCCCGCCTTGGAAAAATTCATCTGCCGGCAGGCAGCGTCGAACACCCGGAACGCTTCCAGCGGAATATGGCCCAGCATCCCGTCTCCATGATTTCAGATTATCAAAATGGCCGAAAAATGCCCGTGTTTGAAAATATCAGATTGTGATGCAGGCTGGAAGCAGCATCAAACATGCATTGCAGGATCACCACCGTGCCTTTTTCCACTTCCTTCGTTCCCGAAATTCGTTTCGGCGAAAATATTCACGAAACGATCGGTGCCGCTGCCTCGTCCTTTGGTGCGAAAACCGCCGCGATCGTCATCGACGGCTTCCTTGTCCAATCGGGGCTCGCGGCTCGCATCGCAACCCAGTTGCAGGCCGAAGGCATCGAGGCGCGTGCCTTCTCCGATTTCGCCGGCGAGCCGAAGATCGGCCATGTGCGGCATGCGACCGAGGCCATCGCGGGCGCCGATGTGGTGATCGGCATCGGCGGCGGCTCGGCACTGGACATCGCCAAGATCGCCGCCTGCTGTGCGGCCTCCGGCAAGGATGCGATGCATTATGCGCTCGCGGCCAATCCGCTACCGAAGAACCCTTTGAAGAAAATCATGATGCCGACGACGGCAGGCACCGGGTCGGAAACGTCCGCGACCAACATCTTCGCCGGGCCAGCGGGCAAGAAGCTCTGGGTCTGGGGGGCCGAAACGAAGGCTGATCTCGTGCTGCTTGACCCGGTGCTGACCGCGACGCTGCCCGCCAATCTCACGGCCTGGTGCGGCATGGACGCTTTCATCCATGCTTTCGAGGCCGCCACCAACCGCAATGCCCATGCGGGCGGCAAAATCTATGCGCATGAAGCCCTGCGCCTTATCACCGGCGCGCTGGCAACAGCCGTCAACCAACCCGACAATATGAACGCGCGCGGCAAGGTGTTGCTCGGCTCGTGCTATGCCGGCATCGCCATCGACAATTGCGGTACAGCCGTCGCCCACACGATCAGCCATGCGCTGGCGGGCCTGGCCCCGGTACATCACGGTCTAGCCACCGCTCTCGGCTTCGAGGCGACGCTTGCCTGGCTGGTCGAGGCCGATACCGCCGATCTCAATGCGGCTGCAACAGCCTGCGGTCTCGCCAAGGCGGCGGATCTTCCGGCTTTCGTCTCCGGTCTGATGGATCGCTGCGGCATTGTCCGCGCCCTGCCGAAGGCGTTCGAGGCGCTCGATCCGGCCGCGCTCGCTGCCGAGATGAAGGCGCCGGAAAACCAGCCGATGCGCCGCTCGACCATCCGCGAGATCCGCGACGAGGACATCACCCGTTTCGCCGCCACCATCATGTCCCTTCCGAAGGCCGCCTGATCATGACCAAGCCCTATACCCGCGCCTACTGGGAAAACGTCCTCTCGACCCTGAAACTGGAGGGGCGCCATTTCATCAACGGTGAACTGTCGCCGTCCTCGTCCGGTGAGACCTTCACCCGGACGCGTCCCATGGACGGCAAGCCCGGCGCTAAGCTTGCACGGGGCAATGCCGCCGATATCGACCGCGCGGTGGCGGCGGCCCGCGCGGCCTTCGAAAGCGGGATCTGGCGGAAGAAGGATCCGCTTGAAAAGAAGAGGATCGTGCTGAAATGGGCCCAGGCGATCCGCGACCATGGCGACGAGCTGGCGCTGCTCGAAACGCTGGATGTCGGCAAACCGGTGATGGCCGCGCTCAATGTCGACGTGCGCCTCTGCGCCGATGGCATCCAGTTCTACGGCGAGATGATCGACAAGCTCTACGACGAGGTCGCACCAACCCCACCGAGCGAGCGCGCCATCGTCCGCAAGGTGCCGATCGGCGTCATCGGCGCCGTCACGCCGTGGAACTACCCGATGATCATCGATGCCTGGAAGCTCGGGCCGGCCATTGCCGCCGGCAACTCCGTCGTGCTGAAGCCGGCCGAACAGTCCTCGCTGTCGGCCATCCGCCTCGCCCAGCTCGGCTTCGAGGCGGGTCTTCCGGCGGGCGTGCTGAACGTCGTCACCGGTTACGGCGAGGAAACCGGCAAGCCGCTGGCATTGCACATGGATGTCGACAAGATCGCCTTTACCGGCTCGACCGAGGTCGGGAAGCTGATCATGGGTTATGCCGCGCAATCCAACGTCAAGCGCGTGGCGCTCGAACTCGGCGGCAAGTCGCCGCTCGTCGTCTTTGCCGATGCCGATCTCGATGCGGCGGCGACCGCCGTCGCCTGGGGCTGTTTCTACAATTCCGGAGAGACCTGCCATGCCTCGACCCGGCTGATCGTCGAGCGCTCGGTGCAGGACGCGCTGATCGCCAGGATCGAAGCCGTCACCAGGAGCGATATCGCCCTTGCCCATCCCTTCGAGCCGTCTGCCCAGATCGGCGCGCTGATCGAGGAAGAGCACATGAACAAGGTGCTCTCAATGATCGCCGCCGGCGAGAAGGAAGGCGCGCGGCGTGCCTTCGGCGCCGAGCGGACGCTGTCGGAAACCGGCGGCTACTATGTCTCCCCCGGCGTCTTCGTCGACATGACCAACGATATGAGCCTCGCCCGCCAGGAAATTTTTGGACCCGTTCTCGCGGCCATCCCGTTCGACGCCGAGGAGGAAGCCTTGAGGATTGCCAACGACACGATCTACGGTCTGGCGGGGGCCGTCTTCACCAGAGACATGGACCGCGCCCATCGCTTCTCGGAAAGCCTGCATGCCGGCACGGTCTGGATCAACACTTATGACATGTCGAATTTCGCCACGCCCTTCGGCGGCTTCAAGCAATCGGGTTTTGGCCGCGACCGCTCGGTGCATGCGATCGACAAATATTGCGACTACAAGACCATCTGGCAGCATTTCGGCTGAGTGAGGAGAGCCCCATGAGCAAGATCGTCTCCATCGAGATCACCCATCACCGGCTGCCGCTCGACCCGGCGTTCAAGGCGAGCTGGGACGGCCGGCCGCGAAAACATTTCGATGCGACGATCGTCCGCGTCCGTGATGACGAGGGCCGCGAGGGTATCGGCTCCGGCGACCTGATGAAGGGTTTCGAGGGGCATGAGGATCTCTTCATCGGGCAGGATCCGCGTCATCTGGAGCGGCATTACGAGGTGCTGTCGCATATCGCGTTCCATTATGGCCGCTGCTGGCCGATGGACCTCGCGCTCTGGGACCTTTCCGGCAAGACCACCGGCGAGCCGGTCTGGCGTATGCTCGGCGGCCGGGCCGACAAGGTCCGGCTTTATGCCTCCTCCGGCGTCCTGCGCGAGCCGTTGGCCATGGCCGATCAGGCCGAGCGTTACATCGAGGAAGGTTTCCCGGCGATGAAGGTGCGCTTTTCCTCCTCGGCCGGCGGCCGCGGCAGCTGGAAGGCCGATGTGAAGGCGCTCGAAGCGATCCGCGCCCGCGTCGGCGACCGGCTGGAGCTTATGGTCGATTGTAACCAGGGCTGGCGCATGCCGTGGGACACGACGCTGGCCTGGACCTTCAAGGATGCTCTGACCGTCGCGAAAGAGCTGGAAAGGCTCACTGTCTACTGGATGGAAGAACCGCTGTTTCGCTCCGACCGCGAAGGCATGCGCCGCCTTTGCGATGCCACCAGCGTGCGCATCGCCGGCGGCGAGATGACCCGCGAACTCTATGAGTTCCGCGACATCATCGAGGCACGCACCTTCGATGTCATCCAGCCGGATGTGGCGCTCACCGGCGGCATCACCGGTTGCCGCCGTATCGCCTACCAGGCCCGCGAGGCCGGCGTGATGTTCACGCCGCACTCCTGGACCAACGGCATCGGCGTGCTCGCCAACGCTCACCTCACCGCCGGCGTGGGCGATGCGCCGTTCCTTGAATATCCCTACGACAATCCCGAATGGAGCGAGGAGCGCCGCGACTACCCGATGGTCTCGCCGCTGAAGCACAAGGACGGCTGGCTGGAGCTCGGCGAAGCGCCGGGGCTGGGCGTCGTGCTCGACGAGGAGCGGCTGAGGGCGACGAGGGTATAAGGCGCTTTTGGCGGTCATCTTCGCGGCGGAAACTGCGAAGGGAGCGGGAGAGGACCGAGCAAGGACTTTGCTGACGTTCAGCTTAATGTCAGCCGCGCAGCACAGAAGGAACGGATCGTTGGGATCCTTCTTTTGTCGCTGGAGTAAACCTTGAACCGTCTCTTTCCCAGGCGCCCCACCTTGGGGAGCATACCGTTGAGCCTGTTTGTGGCCGTTTACATCCTGGTCGCCCTCAACCTCACCTTCTGGAACGACGCCTTCCATGTTTTCGGTGGACTGCACGGCGCATTCTACATGTTCGCCGCTGCGATCATGTTCCTGGTGTTCGCGGGCATGATCCTCTTTTCGGCGAAGTATCTGATCAAGCCGTTCCTTGTCTTCCTCATCATCGCGGGCGCCATCTCGTCCTACTATACGGATTTTTTCGGCGTGGTGATCGACAAGGAGATGATCCGAAATGCCGTGGTCACAACACCTGAAGAGGCGAGCCATCTCATCACCGCAACCTTCATCGCGCACGTCATTCTATACGGTGTTCTGCCGTCGGCGCTGGTCTTGGTGACGCGGATCAAGCATCGACCCTTCCTCAGCAAAGTCTTCGTCAATCTTGCCGCCATCGTCGTCTGTTTGTCTCTTTTTGCCGGGCTTGCCTTTGCCAACTACTCGGGGCTCTCCTCGAACATTCGCGAACACCGGGACATGATGGCGAAACTTACGCCGTTTTCGCCGATTACCTCGGCCATCGGCCTTGTGGTGAGCGCCTATCACGAGATCGGGCTGGTCCGTGCTCCTCTGGGGACGGACGCCAAAATCGGCCCGGTGATTGCCAAGGCGCAAAAACCCGTCGTCACCATTATCGTGGCCGGCGAGACGGCGCGCGCCATGAATTTCTCCCTCAACGGCTACCAACGTGACACCAATCCTGAGCTGAAGGCCCGGGGCGTGACGAACTTCATGCAAACGACGAGCTGCGGGACGGCGACGGCGGTGTCGCTGCCGTGCATGTTTTCGGTCTATGGCAAGAAGAACTATTCGGACAGGAAGGCGCGGTCGACCGATACGTTGATGGATGTGCTGCGTCGCGCCGGGATCGATGGCTACTGGTGGGACAACAATACCGGCAGCAAGGGCATTGCCGACCTGATCAGCTTTGCCAGCGTCACGAAGCAGAAGAACAGCCCCTATTGCAAGCAAGGCGAATGTCTGGACGATATCTTCCTTGACCAGCTCGACAGTAAGCTCGCGGGCGTCACCAAGAATACCGTCATCGTCCTGCATCAGCTCGGCAGCCACGGCCCGGCCTACTACATGCGCTATCCGGAGGAATTCCGGCGATTCGTGCCGGATTGCCGCACACCGCAATTGTCCGAGTGCAGCCGCGATGAGATCGTCAACGCCTACGACAATACGATCCTCTACACCGACCATAACCTCGCCGCGGTCATCGATCTTCTGAAGAAACATCAGGGCCGCGTCGACGGCGCGATGATTTACATGTCGGACCACGGCGAGTCCCTGGGTGAAAACGGATTGTTCCTGCACGGGGCTCCCTACATGTTCGCGCCGGCCGAACAGACGCATGTTCCTTTCATCGCATGGTTTTCGGACGGCTATGCCCAGCTGACGAAACTCGACAGATCCTGTCTCGCCAAGCATGCCAGCGCTGCCACGTCGCACGACAACCTGTTTCATACGGTGCTGGGAATGATGAATGTCGAGACCAAGGTCTATAATCCGGACCTCGATGTCTTTGCTGCCTGCCGATCGGTAGCCACGGAGAGCCAATTTGGGGCTGGTTCGTAACGGGCATGGGACCGACAGGTCCTTAGCCCCTGAGGGCGAGGTAAACCTCAACTCCCCTCGTCGGGGATATTCAGCACATGTCCGCAGGCCTTGCAGTGCACGGCATCGGCGTCATGGCGCTGCAGACCGCATTGCGGGCAAGGGAAGACGACCTTGTGCGGCCGCACGATCGCCTGGGCGAGGCGCACGAAGAATGAGATGCCGAAGATCATCGTCACGATCGAGGTGAGCTTGCCGAGCGTGCCGGGCAAGGTGATATCGCCGAACCCCGTCGTCGTGATCGTCGCGACGGTGAAATAGAGCGCGTCCACGAATCCTTCCACCCCCGCCTGATGGTAGAAGAATGCCGTGTACACGAAGCCGGTAACGAGGAAGAGGAAGGTGAGGAAGTTGATGCAGGCGCGGATGACGTCTTCCCACTCGCCATAGCCGGCCCGCTTGATCAGCAGCGCGAAAACCTTGCTCTGTCCGAGGGACCAGATGCGGAAGGCACGCAGGAAGGCGAAGTTCGAGAATGTCGTCGGAAAGAGCAGCGTCGCGAGGATCGCGGTATCGACCCAGGTCATCGGCCGCGTCAACCAGCGCCTGAGGTTCGAGGCGATCAATGCCCGCGCGCCGAGTTCGAAGGCGATCACCACGGCGATTGCATAGTCGATGATCAGATAGATCCGCCCGCCGCCGAAATAGGGGCCGGCCAGAAAGAACGCGATGATGGCGACGTCGATGATCGCCATGGTGATCTGGAAACGGACCGCCTTGCGGCTCGTCCCGAGATAAAGCGACCGCAGCCGTTCGCGAACAGCGTTCATTTTTCTTTCGTCCGATGGATCCCGCCGTTCGGCCATACAAGCGAGATAGACCGCAACCGGAGGCGGGTCAATGATTGCGGGTGGCGCGTTACCGCGACGGCCGCGCCATCGGAAAGGCAGGGATGACGCAAACTCACGCGCAGTTTCGGACCTGTCGCCTGCGATTCCGCTCTCGACAGATTACAGGAAGTTCACTTTTTTGCAGTGCGAAGCGGATGTATACCCTCGCCAGTGCTATGGTTCCCGGTAGCATCGACAGGGTGTTGCATGACAGATATTTCCGATCGTACCGAGGCGAGCGAAGAAACCGCCGTCTCCCTGTTTCAACGTTTGCGCCGCAACAGATGGCTTACGAAAGGCGGCGCCACCGCCGTCATCCTCATCATCATCGGCTTTGCCATCGTCCGGCTGACGAGCGAAGTGCGCTATGAGGATGTCGTGGCGGCGCTGCAGGCAACGTCCTGGCAATCGATCGCCTTCGCCATCGCCTTCACCGCGCTGAGCTTCGCCGCTCTGACGCTCTATGACGTCGGCGCACTCTTTTATGTGAAGCGCAAGCTGCCCTATGTCGATGTGGCCTTGACGGCGTTTGCCGCCTACGCCGTCGGAAACACCGCCGGTTTCGGCCCGTTGAGCGGCGGCGCCATCCGCTATCGCGCCTATTCGCGTCTCGGTCTGAAGCCTGAAGAAATCGCCGGGGTGATCGCCTTCGTCACGCTTGCCTTCGGATTGGGTCTTGCCAGCATTGCCTCGTTCAGCCTTCTGGCGATCGCGCCGGAAATTGCGCCGCTGGTCGGGCTTGATCCTTTCTGGCTGAGGCTCATTGCCGCGGCGGTTCTGGCCGGGCTTGGTGGCCTGATGGTTGCCGGCCGGGATGGCCGTGTCCTGCAACTCGGCCGTATTGCGCTTCGATTTCCCGACTCCCGCACCGCGTCGCGGCAGCTTCTCGTCTCCGTGCTCGACATAGCCGCCTCTGCGACGGTGCTCTACGTGCTGCTGCCGGACGGGATCATGGGCTGGCCGGCGTTTCTCGCCGTCTACTCGGTTGCCGTCGGGCTCGGCGTGCTCAGCCATGTTCCGGCGGGCCTCGGTGTCTTCGAAACCGTCATCATCGCGGCTCTGGGGCAGACGGCCGATGTTGATGCCGTGCTCGGCGCCTTGATGCTCTACCGGCTGATCTACCATGTGCTGCCTCTGCTTCTGGCGGTCGCGGTCGTCATCGGCGCCGAGGTGCGCAGCCTGTCCCGCCGTCCCGTCGCTTCCAGCGTGCGCCGGGTTGCCGGGCGGTTGACTCCGATCCTGCTTGCCACCCTGGCACTGGTGCTCGCCGCCATGCTGGTGTTTTCCAGCGTCACGCCGACCCCGGACGAAAACCTGGCCTTCCTGTCCAGCTACGTTCCGCTTCCCCTTCTGGAGGGCGCGCATTTCCTCGCAAGCCTGCTCGGCCTGGTGCTGGTGATCGTTGCGCGCGGTCTCGCGCGGCGGCTCGACGGCGCTTGGTGGGCGGCGCTGGTGATCGCGTCGGTTGCCCTGCTCTTTACGCTCATCAAGGCCGTGGCGTTGGTCGAGGCCGGCCTCCTGGCCTTCTTCGTCCTCAGCCTGCTTGCCACCCGCCGCATCTTTGACCGGCCGGCAACCTTCACCGGCGAGCCGCTCACCGCATCCTGGCTTTCGGCCATGCTGGCGCTCTGCCTCTTCGCCGTCACCATGCTTCTGTTCGTCTATCGCGACGTCGAATACAGTCACGATTTGTGGTGGCAGTTCGAGCTTTCGGGCGAAGCGCCGCGTGGCCTTCGTGCCGTCCTCGGCTTGACGATCTTCTGCGGCGCCGTGGCGTTGTGGAGCCTGCTGCGTCCAGCCAGGGGGCTTGCGGATATCTCGTCGGAGGATGCCCTTGAAAGGGCGATCGCCATCGCCGCCAAACAGGACATGTCCGACGCCAACCTTGTGCGGATGAAGGACAAGAGCCTGATGTTTTCGCCGGACGGGCGGGCCTTCATCATGTACGGGCGGCAGGCCCGCTCGTGGATCGCGCTTTTCGATCCGATCGGCCCGCAGGACGCCTGGCCGGAACTGATCTGGCAATTCGTCGAGGCGGCGAGATCCTGTGGCTGCCGGCCGGTCTTCTACCAGGTTTCGCCCGCCGGCCTTTCCTACTACGCCGATGCCGGCCTGCGCGCGTTCCGGCTTGGCGAACTGGCGGTGATGGATCTGAGGACATTTGAGCTCAAGGGCGGCAAATGGGCCGGTCTGCGCCAGGCGGTGAGCCGCGGGCAAAGAGACGGGCTGGAGTTCGAGATGGTAGAATCCGACGGGGTGCCTGCCATCATGGACGAGCTCGCCGCGGTGTCCGACAGTTGGCTTGCGCATCATCGGGCCAAGGAAAAAGGCTTCTCGCTCGGTGCTTTCGATGCGGACTATATCGTTGGCCAGCCGGTTGGAGTTCTGAGGGTAAATGGACGAATCGTCGCCTTCGCCAATGTCCTCGTCACCGAAACGCTCGACGAAGGATCGGTGGATCTGATGCGGTTTTCGCCGGACGCTCCCCGGGGGTCGATGGATTTCCTGTTCGTGTCGCTGATGGAGTTCCTGCGCGACAAGGGGTTCAAGACGTTCAATCTCGGCATGGCGCCGCTCGCTGGCCTTTCGGCGCGGCGGTCATCGCCCGTCTGGGACAAGGTCGGGCGAACCGTCTTCGAGCACGGCGAGCGCTTCTACAATTTCAAGGGGCTGAAGGCCTTCAAGTCGAAGTTTCATCCACACTGGCAGCCCCGCTACATGGCGGCAGGCGGCGGCATCAGTCCTGTCCTTGCCCTGATGGATGCGACATTTCTGATCGGCGGCGGCGTAAAGGGGATTGTGAAAAAATGATCAGGAAAACCGTGATCCTGACGGCGCTGGGCGCCTGTCTGTTTCTTTCTTCGGCCGCCGCGCGAGCGCAGAATGCATCAGGCTTCGATACGGGCATGATTCCCGCCCCGCATATCCAGATGCCGGGCGGCGCCCTTTCCGCGGCGGTCTTTTTGATCTCCGACAAGACCGGCTGGTCGGCAAAGGAAGATGCGCTGGCAAAGACGCTGACGGGCGAGGGAGCGCTGGTGATCGGCATCGATCTGCCAGCCTATCTGGCATCGCTTTCAAAGGACGATGGCGACTGCGTCTACATGGTGTCCGACATCGAGGCGCTGAGCCAGGAGGTCCAGCGGGCGGCCAAGAACGACAATTATCGGCTGCCGATCGTCGCGGGCGTCGGCGCGGGCGGCGCGCTTGCCCTGGCGATCGCCGCGCAGACGCCGGCCGCGACGATCGGGCAGACCCTGGCCGTCGATCCCGAGGCCGGCATTGCGTTGACCAAGCAGCTGTGCACCCCCGCGACCAAGCAAACTCTTGGCGGCCGGATGATCTACGGCCTGACCGATGGGCCGCTGCCCGATCCGGTCACCGTGCTGTTCACCGGCGCGGCGCCGGCGGACGGCCGGGCGCATGTTGCCAGCCTGACCGCCAGCCACAGCGACATTCAGATCACCGAAACGGACGACGACACCTGGGCGGCTCTGTCGGATACGCTGTCTTCTCTCATTTCCGCCGCGGCGGATGATGACAACCCGCTCGGCCTGCCGCTGACGGTGCTCGATGCCAAGCCGAGTCGCGACACGATGGCGATCGTCTATTCCGGCGATGGCGGCTGGCGCGATATCGACAAGGAGGTCGGCGACGTCCTGCAGCAGCAGGGGGTGCCGGTGGTCGGGATCGATTCGCTGCGATATTTCTGGTCCGAACGCCAGCCGCAGGAAACCGCGGACGATCTCCATCGCATCATCGCATTCTACGCCAAACGCTGGAACGTCAAGCATGTCCTGCTGGTCGGCTATTCCTTCGGGGCGGATATCCTGCCGAGGACATACAATCTGCTGCCGAAGGCGGACCGCGAGCGGGTGGCGCAGATCTCGCTGATGGCGGTGTCTCATCAGGTCGACTACAAGATTTCCGTACTCGGCTGGCTTGGCGCGACCGGATCGGAGGGCTCTGGAGATCCGGCGGACGACATCGCGAAAATCAATCCTGCGCTTGTTCAATGCATCTACGGGACGGACGATGAAGACGATCTCTGCCCGACGCTGGCCGGCACCGGCGTGGAGGTTCTGTCAATCGATGGGGGTCACCATTTCGACGAGGACTATCCGGCGCTGGTGAAGCGCATTCTGGGCGGATTCGATCGCAGGCTGATTGCCAAGTCGGGGCCTTAGAGCAACGCCAAAAAATGTGAGCGGGTCTGTTGCCGCGGGCGTCAGGTTTTGCCTCACCTCTGGCTCGTTCTTCCGCTCGGAATGCTGCTCACGGTCGCCGATACCGGGTCGCTTGCCGGGAAGGTGTCTTCCAACCCCTCGTCGAGCTCTTCCTCGAGCGTGCCCGTATCATGGGCAGTGCGTGCGCTTCTCAAGGATTGGACGGCCGGCGATACTCCATCCGAGGCGGTCGCCGGCTGCGCGCTGTCGGCAACCTCGATATCGGCAGCCTGCTCGAACGTCGCCACCTGCAGCATCATCGCCCTGGCTTTGTCGACCGCGTTCTGCCGGTTGAGGTCGCCGCCTTCGGCTTTATGCATCTGAACGGAGATGACATCGCCGCCCTCGCCGACGAATTCGACGATCATGATGCCGGGCTGCTGATGAACCTGTGTGCCGATCACTTGCATGGAAATCCCTCCTTGACGCCTTGTCGGATGATAACCGTTCGGAGGGGGCTTTGTTCCGCAAGCCCGGTCTGTTGGGCCTCTCCGAAGCGCCAGGCGGGACGCAGCGTTTTCCGCCGCGGCCGCGATCGCAACCTGATCACGACCATCTATGTCATTTCTGCTCGTCGCGCCGGCCAAAGCGGAGTAATATAGATATCGCTAATACGCGGTGAAAAATCCCAATCGGCCGAGGACCCAGGAACAGGCTTTCAGCATGCCGTGTTCGAGGAGGCTGTGCCATGGCGACAGATCATGCGGAGCGGCGTCTCGTTGCTATTCTCGCCGCTGATATCGTCGGCTACTCGCGCCTCGTCGAGGCGGACGAGGAGAATACGCTTGCCGCGATCAAGGCCTTGCGATGCGACGTGATTGATCCGCTGTTGAACGAGTATCACGGACGCGTCGTCAAACTGATGGGCGACGGCATCATCGTCGAATTCAGCTCGGTCGTCGATGCGGTCGCCTGTGCCGTTGCGGTTCAGAAGGGCGTTGTCGAGCATCAGGCGGATGTTCCGCCGGACCGGCGCATCCTCTTTCGCATGGGGATCAATCTCGGCGATGTCGTGGTCGAGGGCGACGACCTGCTGGGCGACGGCATCAACGTCGCTTCCCGTCTCGAACAGCTGTGCGAGCCCGGCGGATTGTTCGTCTCCGGCACGGCCTATGATCAGTTGCAGGGAAAGCTGGGCCTGCCGCTCGAGTTCATCGGCGAACAGCGTGTGAAAAACATCTCGAGACCGGTGCGTACCTATCGTGTGCAGTTCGATGGTTCGGCGCGACGCCGGCGCCACGCCTCCCGTGGCAGGGGCGCGTGGGGATTTGCTGCCGCCGCGCTTTTGTTGCTTCTCGCGGTTGCCTCGGCCGCCTGGCTCCGCCCGTGGGCGACAAGCGCCGGAACGGCAGCTGCGGACCATCAGGTCCTCGTACTGCCGGACAAGCCGTCGATAGCGGTGATGCCGTTTGACAATCTGAGTTCCGATCCCGAACAGGTCTATTTCGCCGACGGCATGACGGAGGATCTCATTACGGATCTTTCCAAACTCTCCGGCATTTTCGTCACCTCGCGCAACTCCACCTTCGCCTACAAGGGAAAGCCGGTGGTGCTGCGACAGGTCGCGGAAGACCTCGGTGTGCGATACGTGCTGGAGGGCAGCGTGCGGCGGCAGGGCGATCAGGTCCGCATCAACGCCCAGCTCATCGATGCGCGCGGCGATCATCATCTCTGGGCGGAGCGCTATGACGGCTCCATGGGCGATATCTTCGCGTTGCAGGACAAGGTCATCGGCGAGATCGTCTCGGCGCTCACCGTCGAGCTTACGTCTGCGGAAAAGGCAGCCACCGCGCAGGTGGAAACCCGTAGTCCGGAAGCCTATGACCTCGTTTTGAAGGCATTGGATCACCTGCGTCGCGGCAATGAAGCGGAAACGCTGATGGCGACCCCTCTCCTGGAAAAGGCGATCGAACTCGATCCCAACTACAGCCGCGCCTACGCAGCGCTCGCCATGGCGGATTGGCGGATGGCATCCTCGAACTGGGAATCGGCCAATCTCGGCTTCGAGAAGGCGATGGAGCGGATGAAGGAGAATCTGGCGCTCGCGATGCGCAAACCCAACCCGCTTGCCTATGCGATCTCCGCGGAAGTGATGGCGAAGCAAGGTCACTACGACGAAGCCTTTGCCGAAATCAACCGCGCGATGCAGCTCGCTCCAAACGATCCTGAAAATCACGTCAGCAAGGCGCGCATTCTTAACGCCACCGGACGCGCGCCCGAGGCCGAACAGGAAGCGCGCCTCGCCATGCGGCTCGATCCGCAATATCCGCCGAGCTATCTGCGAATTCTCGCTTTGGCGCTGTTCCATCAGCAGAAATACGAGGAAGCGCTGAAGAGCCTTCAGGTCGTCGTCACCCGGCAGTCGGATATCGCCGAGGATTACGCAACGATCGTTGCTTGTCTCGGCCATCTCGGGCGCGCCGATGGGGTGAAGGCCAATATCGACAAATTCGACGCGCTCAACGTTTCCGCCGGCTATTTTCCGCTGACGGTGCAGGAGATGGGATGGTGGTGGTACGGCGATGTGTTCGACTATGACAGGACCTACCGTGACCGGTTGCAGGAGGGCCTGCGCAAGGCGGGCGTCCAGCCGGGCGCCGGCATCGATATTCCCTATGACGCCTACGCCGGATTTATCAGCAAGACGAACGGCGAATACAACGTCCGGGGCACGACCAAGGTCGATGCTCCCACTGCCAAGCGGCTGCTCGATCGCGGCGTCAAATTGATCGATGTCCGCAGCGCCCTGAGTTTTGCCCGTTCCCATGCAGCCGGTGCCATCAACATCCCTGTCGTCACCGTCCTTTCGAGAGAGGCGTTGGCGAAGGTCGCGCGCAAGGACGAGGAGATAATCTTCTCCTGCCACGGCAAATATTGCGGAGATTCGGCCTACTCGTCCGCCAAGGCGCTCGTGTGGGGATACACGAATGTCTACCATTTCGCCGGTGGCTTCCCGGCCTGGGAGGACGCACACTATCCGGTTGCCAGCGGGGAGGCGACCAACTGAGGTCCCGGCGTCTGTGTCTGTGGCTCAGTCTGCCGCTCCCTCCAAGGGCGACGTCGCGCGCAACGCGCGGGTGTGATGATGTCAGGAGCGCGCTGAAACGAAAAGAGCGGCCGCCGGCCGCTCTCGTCAATTCGGTTTGATCGCCGGTCAGGCGGCCATGTCGTCCATCTCGCGTTCCTTGAACATGCGGGCGAGATTGAGGAAGCAGATCATGCCGGTCTCGTTGGCGATGATGCCTTCGGCATAGCTCTTGTCGAAGGAGGTGGTGATTTCCGGAACCGGTTGCACCTGGTTGCCCTGGACCGTCAGGATGTCGGAGACGCGGTCGACGACGAGGCCGATGACCATGTTGTGCACTTCGGCGACGACGATGGCGCTGCGCTCGTTGGCAACCGTCGACTTCATGCCGAGCTTATGGGCGAGGTCGATGATCGGGATGACGGTGCCGCGCAGGTTCATGACGCCGAGCACGTCGGCCGGCGAGTGCGGGATCGGCGTGGAGGGCGCCCAGCCGCGGATTTCGCGGATCGTCGTGGTCTTCACGCAGAATTCCTGATCGTGAAGACGGAAGGCGATGATCTCCAGTGTTTCGCCGTCGAAACCTGTCATTTTCAGTGCATTCGTCATCTGCGGTTCCTTCCCGTTGCGGCTTCAGCCGGCGTTGTGGCGCGCGGCCCATAACAGACCTCGGCTGCATGCTGCTGGCATCATGATCGCGCCTGCGCTTGCCGCCTCGATAAATTGTCTGGAGTGCCGGCTACATCCGGTCAGGGGCGATGCGTCATGCACGGCAAAGAGCCGTTCGCGCCTGCGAAGAACCTTATATCACAAATCGTTAAGAGATGCTTTTGCGCGTGCCAGGAAAGCGCACCGGCCGGTCGCGGCCGGTGCGGTGGCAATCAAGCCGAGGCGAGAACGCCGGCGAACTGCTCGACCGCCCAGTCGACCTGGTCTTCCGTGATGACAAGCGGCGGGGCGATGCGGATGGTGTCGCCATGGGTGTCCTTGGCGAGGATGCCGCGCTGCTTGAGCGCTTCACAATATTTGCGCGCGCCGCCGGCTTCCGGCACCAGTTCGACGGCAAGCATGAGGCCGCGGCCGCGCACTTCCTTGATGATGTTGGAGCGGATGTCCTTCAGCCCCGTCTGGAAGCGGTCGCCCATGCGGGCGGAATTGTCGATCATGCATTCCTCGGTCAGCGCCTTCAACGCGGCGCGGGCGATGGCACAGGCAAGCGGGTTGCCGCCGAAGGTCGAGCCGTGCTGGCCCGGCTTCAGAACGCCGAGCACTTCCGAATTGGAAAGCACGGCCGAGACCGGATAGAAGCCGCCGGAGAGCGCCTTGCCGATCAGGGTCACGTCGGCCTCGATACCCTCGTGTTCTTCGGCAAGCAGCCTGCCGGTGCGGCCAAGGCCGGTCTGGATCTCGTCGAGGATCAGCGTCACGCCGTGTTTCGAGCAGAGCGCGCGGACTTCGGGAAAATAGCCGCGTGGCGGGATGATGACGCCGGCTTCGCCCTGGATCGGTTCGATCAGGAAAGCGACGGTGTTTTCGTTGATGGCCGCGCGGAAGGCGTCGATGTCGCCGAAGGGCACGGTGACGAAGCCAGGCGCGAAGGGGCCGAAACCGGTGCGCGCATCCGGATCGGTGGAGAAGCCGACGATGCCCATGGTGCGGCCGTGGAAATTGTTGGAGCAGACGATGATCTCCGCCTTGTCGTCGGGAACACCCTTGACCTCGTAACCCCATTTGCGCACCGCCTTGACGGCGGTCTCGACCGCTTCGGCACCGGAGTTCATCGGCAGGATCTTGTGGCTGCCGGTCAGCTCTGCGAGCTCCTCATAGAGATGCGCCAGCTGGTCGTTGCGGAAGGCGCGCGAGGTCAGCGTCAGCTTCTGCGCCTGCTCGATCATCGCCGCCAGGATCTTCGGATGGCAATGGCCCTGGTTGACGGCGGAATAGGCCGACAGGCAGTCGAGGTAGCGGTTGCCGTCGAGGTCCCACACGTAGACGCCTTCGCCGCGCGCGAGGATGACGTCGAGCGGCTTGTAGTTGTGTGCGCCGAGCCGGTATTCGGTTTCGATCAGGGCGGTTGTCGTGTTCATGGGGCCTCCAGAGGCTCGGGTTCGTGGGCTCAGGCGCTGCGGGTCGGGCGGTCGAGAACGCGGCGGCCGAACAGGCTTGCGGTCAGTTCGACGAGGATGCGGGCGCTTTTTCCCCGATCGTCGAGGAAGGGGTTGAGCTCGACGAGATCGAGCGACGAGACGAGGCCGCTGTCGCAGAGCATTTCCATGATCAGGTGCGCTTCGCGGAAGGTCGCGCCGCCGGGCACTGTGGTGCCGACGCCGGGTGCCAGTTCCGGATCGAGAAAATCGACGTCGAGGCTGACATGCAGTATGCCGTTCGCGCCCTTAATCGTCGCGATGATCTCGTGCATGATATGGGCCATGCCGGTCTCGTCTATGGCGCGCATGTCGTAGACATTGACGCCGTGCTCGGCGATCTCCTCGCGCTCGCGGTCATCGACGGAACGGATGCCGACCTGGAAGACGTGTCCCGGGTCGACCAGCGGGCGATCCCTGTCGAGGATCGGCGCGAATTCGGCCTGGCCGCAGAAGAAGGCGACCGGCATGCCGTGCATGTTGCCGGACGGCGAGGTTGCTGGCGAATTGAAGTCGGCATGGGCATCGAGCCATAGCACGAAGAGCGGGCGGCCCTGTTCCTTGGCATGGCGCGCCATGCCGGAAACCGAGCCCATCGACAGGGCATGGTCGCCGCCGAGGATCAGCGGAAACTTGCCGGCGCGGGCCGCGTCGTGCACCGATTCATCCAGTGCGCGGGTGATGGCTGCGACGATCTGCAGGTTGTTGGCGCCGGGATGATTGGCAAGGTCACGGGCCGGCAGCGGCTTCAGGTCGCCTTCGTCGGTCACGCTGTGGCCGAGTCCGGCGAGGATCGTGTCGATGCCGGCGATGCGCAGCGCTGCCGGGCCCATGGCGCAACCACGGCGGCCGGAGCCTTCCTCGAGTGGGGCGCCGATCAGCGCGATGTTTTTCTTGGATTCAGCCATGGTTTCCCCGCAGGTTTGCGTGATGCCGGTTTGCCCGGTTTGTGGGCGGATTATTGCCGTTTCAGATGGTAGCAAAAAGATGGAAAACTGACAGATAGAAGGCTATTATCGGCACTTTGATAAATCTGGATGAGCATAATGATAAGCCTTGACGATCTGGATCATACGCTGATCAGCGCGCTTCGCCACAATGCCCGCACGCCGGTGTCGTCACTGGCTGCGGCAACCGGCGCATCGCGTGCCACTGTTGCCGCCCGCATCGACCGCCTGGTGTCGTCGGGCACCATCGCCGCTTTCACCATCCGCACCGGCGCGGAACTTTCCGGCAGCGGTGTCAGGGCCATCGTCATGATCGAGATTCACGGCAAGATGGCCGACAAGGTTGCTACGCTATTGCGCGGCCTGCCGCAGGTCAGGGCGCTTCATTCCACCAATGGCCGCTGGGATTTCATTGCCGAGCTGGAAGACAAGGATCTCGCCACCTTCGACGAAACACTCCGGCGCATCCGGCTGATCGACGGCATCAATCTGACGGAGACGAATATCCTGCTGAAGACGAGCAAGATGGCGACGGGAGTCTAGTTTCCGTGGGGGAGAGTGACGGGAAACGGCTGGCTATTTTCCTGAACCCTCTTGAAAGGTTGGAGCCACGTTGCGGCAGGCTTTCCATCACCGCGACGAATCCATACGCCAGGGAGGATCGAGGCGGTTTGATCCGGCAAAGTACAGTATGATGCGGTTGCCACCGGGATCATATAGCTCGGCCTCGCGCCAGAGCCAGCTCTTGTCCTCGGGGCCACTCACGAAATGGATACCGGCATCACTAAGAATGCCGACGGTTTCGTCCAGATCGCTGCACTCAAAATATACTGTCGTCCCGCCGCCACCGATCTCGCCCGGATGTAAGGAGAAGGTGCTATCACCGTCCGGACAGATAAAACGGGCATACCGCGGACGCGCATCAACGACGGGCCTGAGGCCCAGGGTACAATAAAACAGCCAGCCCGCATCCAAGTCCGGCATCGTCACTGTCACTTGGTTTAAGCGCACAACAGCCCCTTTCGAACGCCCACCCACGAATTCCGCTCAATATTCCTTCTCATAGAAGATACCCGCGCCCGTGCCGGTGCTGCCGGCTTCGCCGCGCAGCTTGACGCCGCGGCCGACGTCGAGGTTGATGATCGCCTTGCCGCCGCCGGCTTCGGAGCCCGATTGAAGTTCCAGATAGGTGCGGTCGTTGAGATATTTGCCGGCCGTCACCTGGGCGCCGCCGCTGGCGTCGGTCGAGACGTCTAGATCGTCGACGCCGAGCTTGTTGCGCAGTCCGTCGAGCAGCGAGTTGGAACCACCGCCGGCCAGCTGGCTCACGGCACTCGCGAGCTGCGCGATCTGAAGGGCCGACAGGTTGGAGAGCGAACGGTTGAAGATCAGCTGCGCCAGGATTTCATCTTGCGGCAGAGCGGGCGAAGACGAGAAGGTGATGCTCGGATTGTTGGCAAGACCGGCGACATTGACGGTGATCGTCGTCGAGCCCGCGGTCGACGTTGCATCGAGGTCGAGCGTCGGGATCAGATTGCCGCCGAAGCTGATCGTGCCGTCGGAGAAATCGAGCCGCTTGCCGAGAATCTCCAATCGGCCGCGCCGCATCTGGAAACCACCCGACACTGCCGGCTGGGCGGCTGTGCCGCGGATCGTCAGATCGCCTCCAAGTTCGGCATCGATGCCGCGGCCGCGGACGAACAGCTTTCCAGGCGCATGGACGGCGAGGTCGAAGGCCACGCCGCCGCTCTTGGCTCCGCCGCTGCTTGCCGTGTCGCTTTTGACATCCGCCTGCATCTGGCGGACCTTGGCCGGAGCATTCTTGTGCTTGATGTTGATCTCCGACAGCGAAGCCGGGAGTTTTTCCGGAATAGTAATCGCCGCCTTCTGGATGGTGACCTTTCCGCCCAGCACCGGCGCCGCCGTGAGCGAGCCCTTGAGCGTCAGAGCGCCATCGACGTTGGCGGTGAACAGGCTGCCGTCGACATAGGTCGCGTTGTCGAGACGGATAGTGAGATCGGCAGGAAAGCCGGAGCCCGGCGCGATGCCGACCGTGCCGGTGACATCGAGCGAGCCGCCGCTGGCGAGCCGACCGGACAGCTTTTGGATATTTGCCTGCTTGCCGTCGAGCGCAATATTGGCCGTCAGGTCGGTGATCGCGAGGTTGCGGCGGACATCGACGAGGCGGGCACCGGAGGTCGAGATCGTACCGGTGATCTGCGGCGCGGTCGCAGCCCCCTTGATGGCGAGATCGACATTGGCGGCGCCCGTCAGGGTGAAGCCCTGCTGCGCCAGCAAACCGGCGGCGAGACCGAAGGGCAGGTTGCCGGAGAATTTCATGTCGATCGGCCGGTTGCCAGTGAGGCCCACCTTGCCGCCGCCCCTGAAGGAGAGGCCGCCCGCCCCACTGATCGTCGCGTCGAGCGTCACGCTGTTGTTGGCGAACTGGCCCTTGGCGGTGATGTCGAGCGCGCTGACACCCGCGGACCTGGCCTGCGCAACCACCGCGTTGGCCCAGCGCAGATCGTAGGTGGCGGCCGGTGCCGCCGAGGTGCCCTTGACCCCCACCGTGCCGCTGATCGTGCCGTCGGCGCCGAGCGACGGCGCGAAGGTATTGGCAAGCCTGGCGGGCAGGGCGTTGAGATTGATGGCGAGATCGAGTTTTTCGCCCGCTGATCCGGTCACCGCGATTGTGCCGCCGGATGCCGCGATCGTCAGTTTCTGCAGGCTGACAGTGCCGTTTTCGATGGAGATCGTCGTCGGTGCCGAGAGCTTGACCAGGATCTTTCTCGGGGTGGCGGTGAAGGAGGCAAGATCGACAGTCGTCTTGCCGCCCGCCGTCTGGATATCGGCACGCAGTTTCAGCGGTGCGCCGTCATAGCTGCCGTCGAGCGCGACATTGGTCTGGTTTTCCTGCTGGACGAAATCGAGCTTCAGGCCACTGACGCGGTTTGCGCCTTGCGCAAACGTCTCGACCGAAAGATTGCCCTTGATCGCCAGTGCCTTCAGGTCGGCGATGGTGATGTCGGCGACCGGTTTGGTGATGACGAAATCGCCGCGCTTGATGCCGGAGCCGCTGGCCTTGAGGGCGATCGAGGTTACGCCGCCATCGCTTTTGATCGATGCCGATCCTGCCAAGTCGCCGGAGGCCTTTTCGCCGGCCATGGCGGCGAGCAGCCCGACGTCGGGGAATGTGAAGTCGATCGTCCCCTGCGGCAGGAAGTCGGATGTGAAGTCGACAACGCCGTTCAGCGTGTTTTCGCCGATCTGCACCTGCAGCACCGGCACGCTGGTGCGGCCGTCCTTGGAAACGAGATCGGCCTTGACGTTGATCGCCTGGCCGCTGAGCGCGCCGGTGGCGGTGATCTTCGCCTGCGGGTTCTTCGGATTGGCGGTTGCATCCGCCGTCAGCTGCAGGTCGCTCAAGGTGCGGCCGGCAAGCGTCGCGCCGCGGGAGGTGATGTCGGCCTTGACGCCGAGATTGTCGAGCGGGCCGGTGGCATCAACCGTGAAGTTGGCCTGGCCTTCCGCATCGGCCAAAACCTTGCCGAGATCAAGCACGGTGCCGGTTAGCGTGGCCGTCAGGGTCTGCGATTTGAGCGCGACGGAACCGGCGGCCTGGAGCGTGCTGGAGGTCACGTTGAGGTTCGTGATGTCGATAGCGCCGTCAGGGCCGGTCGCGAGCGTGCCGGCAACGTCCACCGGCGCATCGAATTTCGCCGCGACGGAGGCCGGCAGGGCAGCGGGGCGGGCGGAAAGCTTGAACGTCGTGTTCAGGCTGTTGTCGGTGAGCCTGAAGGAGCCCGCAAGCGCGCCGTCGAGATTGGCGCTGCCGATGGTGATCGGGCTGAAACCGATCGTTTCGGGCGTCACGTCGAGCGTCGTCGCCACCGTGATCGGGCCTTTGACCAACCGGTCGAGATCGGCATTGGTCAGTTGCGTCGTACCGGCCTCGATCGTCGCCGAAACCGGACCGGAGCGGGTGGTGAGGTTGAAGCTATCGCTGTGTGCCGTCAGCTTGATGGCGTCGAAGCGTCCCTGCGGCAGTGCCACTTCTGCGATGTTGCCCGCAACATCGAGGACGGCAGACTGCATGTCGCCGTTGATCGATGCCGTGGCCGTATCAAGGACGATATGCGCCTCGCCGCCCTTGAGCGGCAGGCGGGTGTCGATACCGGCAAGGTCCGCCGTCAGGGCGAGCTTTTCGCCGGCATTGCCGGTGAGAGTGACGGTGCCACCATAGGCATTGATCGCCAGTTGCTGCAGGTTGACGGCGCCGTTCTCGATCACGATGGTCGTCGGGTTGGCGAGTTCCAGCGGGATTTTCTTTGGTGCTGCAGCGAAGGATTGCAGCTTGATCGTCGTGCGGCCGGCCGCGCTCTGCAGATCACCGCGGGCGCTGAGCGGGGCGGCGTCATAGGTTCCATCGAGAGCGAAATTCGTCGTTTTATCCTGCTGCTCGAAGCCGAGCTTGAGGCCGGTGAGCAGGTTGGCGCCCTGCTTCACTTCCTCGACGGTCACAGCTCCCTTGATTGCCAGCGCCTTGAGATCGGCAATGGTGATGTCGGCAGCCGGCTTGGTGATCACCAGATCGCCGCGCGTGATGCCGGAACCGCTGGCTTTCACGGCAATGGAGGTGACGCCGTTTTCCGTCTTGATGTTGGCCGAGCCGGCGAGATCGCCGGACGCGGTCTGCCCGGCCATCGCGGCCAGCAGTCCGACATCCGGGAAGTCGAAGGTGAGCGAGCCGTTCGGCTCGAATTCCTTCGTCAGATCGAGCGAACCTTTCAGGGTGTTCGACCCGATCACTGCTTCGATCGACGGAATGCCGGTGATGCCCTTTGCCGTCGCGATCTCAGCCTTGGCGTTGATCGCCTGTCCGTCGACGCTGCCGCTGGCGGTGACGGTTCCCGTCGGCCCGTCGCGGCCGATGACCGCATCGGCATTGACGGCGAGGTCGTTCAGGGTGCGGCCGGCAAGCGTTGTCCCGCTCGACGTGACCTTGGCCTTGACGGCGAGCGCGTCGAGCGGCCCGGTTACGTCGGCGCTGAAGGCGGCAGAGCCCTTGGCGTCGGCGAGCAGCTTGCCGATTTCCGGCACGGTGCCGGTGATTGCGGCCGTCAGAGTGCCGGTTTCGAGCGCCGCTGAGCCGGCGACGTCGACGGTCCCGGACTTGATGGTGAGGTCGCTCACATTGACGGCGCCATTGGCGCCTGTTCCGAGATTGCCGGCAATGGCAATCGTCGTGTCGAATTTCGCCGCCAGCGCCGGCGGCAGGACGGCGGGCAGGGCGAAGAGCTTGAAGCCGGTCGCGAACGTATTTTCGGCGATCGTGTAGGAGCCGGTCAGCGTGCCGCCGATGCTGGCGCTTTCGATGGTGACCGGATCGAAGGATGCGGTCTCCGGCGTCAGCGACAGCGTGCCGTCGATCTTGACCGGTCCCTTGATTACACGATCGACATCGGCGCTGGCAAAGCGGGTCGTACCGGTTTCTATCGTGGTTTTGAGCGGGCCGGTGCGGGTCGAGAGGTTGAAGCCGTCGCTATAGGCGTGCAGCTTGATCGCCTCGATCTCGCCCTGCGGCAATGTCGCCTTGCCGATCGCAGCGCCGATGTCGAGCACCGCGGTTTGCGCATCGCCGATCAGCGAGACGCTGGCCGTGTCGATCGCGAGCTGGGCCTCGCCTTTTTCCAGCGGCAGGCGGAAATCGATCGGACCGTTCTTGCCGGTGAGGCTCGCCTGCAGGTCGTTCTGACCTGCCGTGCTGTAGGTGCCGGATGCCGACAGCGTCAGCGCGCCGGTGGAAACATTGCCTGTCTGGATGCGGACGGTCTTGCCGTCGATCGCTGCGGAAAGATCGATGTCGGTTGTGCCTTCGAACAGCGGCCGGAAGGCGCCCGGCAGAAGATCGCTGAACGTGCCGCCGCCCTTGAGCGACACGGTGCGGAACCCGTCGGCCGCCAGCGTGTGCTGGCCGCCGAGCTTCAGCACGTCCTTGCCGTCGAGTGCAGCGGTTGCCGTGCCGCTCCAGTTGGAAAGCGGCCCCTGGCCGGTGACGTTGACGCTGATCGCCGGTTCGCCGGGCAGGCGCATGGCCTTGGCCAGCAAGCCGCCCTTCGGCTCCTCGATCGTGGTTTCCAGTCGCAACTCGTTGCCGGCCGGATTGAAGACGATATCTGCGACCGCCTTGGCATCGGGCCGGTCGCGCTGCGCGACGGCAAGGGCTGTGGCAATGCTGGCATTGGTGGCGTTCAGCTTGCCTTGAGCGCTCAGGAACTGGTCAACACCGGCGATCTCCTTGCCGATGACGACTTCCTCGAGGTCGAAGGCATCGATCTTGACATCGAGCGGCAAGGCGAATGTTTCGCGGACCTCGCGGGTTTCCTGCGAGGGAATCGGCAGCCGTTCGAGGCGCACGGACCCGGCGGAAAGCTTCGCCGCTTCGAAGCGCTTGGCAAAAAGCGCGGTTGGCGACCAGTCGATGGCGACTTCGCGGATTTCCGCATAGACGCCCTTGCTGTCGAACAGCGTGACGCTGGAAGCGGTGAAATCGCCGGTGAGCAGCGCGCTCGGATCGTTGATGCGCACGATCTGGTCCGGCGTCGAGGCGTATTTCTCGATCATCACGGCGACCATACGCGCGCCCGGCGCGGTAAAGCCGGCAAAGAGCAGGAAGAGCACGGCAGCAACAAGGACGAGGCCGAGGCAATAGAGGAACCAGCGCGACGCGGCTTTCAGGAAACGGAGGAAACGATTCATGGTTTATCCATAGTCCAAGTTGCGTCGCGGTGAAATTGCTTCTCTCTCCGGCCTGTCCTTCGGTAGTCAGAAGGATTGTCCGATCCCGGCATAGATCCCGTATTTGGTGCCGCCCGGATAGGCGTTCAGCGGCACGGCAAAATCGAGCCGGATCGGCCCGAACGGCGTGGCATAGCGAATGCCGATACCCGCACCGGCACGGATATCGGAAAAATCCGGCGCAGTCTTGGCCGATACCGTTCCGGCGTCGATGAAGGGAACGATACCGATCTTGTCGGTGATGTTGATGCGAGCCTCCACCGAGGCGTTGACATAGGAGCGGCCACCGAGGATTTCATTGTCGCCGTTGCGCGGGCTGATCTCCTGGTAGGAATAGCCGCGCACCGTGCCGCCGCCGCCGAGATAGAAGCGTCGGTTGGCCGGAATGGAGGCCAGGCCGTCGCCACCGGCCAGGACGCCGGCGCCGAGCTTGCCGGCCAGCACGAAGCGGTTTTCCGCGCCGAGCCCGAGATAGGCCGAGGCCGAGCCCTCGAACGAACTGAAGAAGGCCTGGCCGTTGATCTCGTAGCTCGGCTTGGCGTTGATCGAGGCGCGGTAGCCGGCGGTCGGGTTCAGCTTGTCGTCGCGCGTGTCGCGGACATATTCGATCGGGATCGCCGCCGTCAGATATTCGTTGGAGCCGAAGGCGTCGTCGACATCGGCCCAGCTCAGCTCGGCGCCGCCGGAAATCGTGTCGGTGTCGGACAGCTCGAAGGTTGCGCCTGCCGCGCCGGTAAAGATCGTCGCGCTATAGGCATCCGGGTCGAGAAGCTGCGCCTTCAGGCTGGCGTTGAAGGTGGAAGCGGGGCCGAAGGCGCCCGGCTTGGCAAAAAGCAGGCCGGCCGAATAATCTAGGCTGCCGACATCGGTCGTCTCGCCGATTCGGTTGACCGAACCTTCGACGCGCAGCGATTCGGCCTGGCCGAAGAGATTGCGGTGCCCCCAATAGCCCTGGATGCCGAAACCGTCCGTGGTCGAATATTGCGCGCCGGCGCCGAAATAGCGGTGCTTGCCCTCGGAGACCTCGATGGTCATCGGGATGGTGCCATCCGGCGCCAGCTCATTGGCTTCCTTGATGGTGATGCTCGAAAACACGCCGAGCTGGCGCAGCCGCTCGGAGGCCTTGCGCAGGTTTTCCGGTGAATAGGGCTTGCCCCCATTGAGGCGCGAGTAGCTGGCGACGAAGGCGGGATCAACGGTCTTGGTGCCGGTCACGGTCACAGTGCCGACCGGCGCGACCGGGCCGCCTTCCGCAGCGATGACCACGTCCACCGTGTTCGTCTTGTGATCGGCAATGGCGCTGCGTTCCGTCAGCCTCGCGAGCGGCCGGCCTTCTTCCTTCAAGTCCTCGACAACCTTTTCGCCGGCCTTGATGATGAGAGTGGAATCCGCCCGGGCGCCGGGTTTCAGGTATTCGTCCGGTCTGCGCCCGAGGGCGTCTCCCTTCAGCACGACGTTGCCAAGCGTGAAAACCGGACCGGGCGTCACCGTGATCTCGACGGGAACCGGAGCGCCGTCCGGAAACACCGGATCGGGCGGCAGCGTGTCGATATCCTGGCCGTTCACCTTGACATCGACCGTGCCGCCATAGCGGGCCTGTTCATAGAGGGCGGCGAGAAGGCGATCGCGATCGTCGCGCGCCTTGATGACGAGGCCGAGATCGCCGGAGACCGGCTTTTCCTTGTCCTGAAACAGGCGCGAGCTGCCTTCCAGCGCTTCCTTCAGATCCTCGTCGCCCGAGCCTTCCGTCAAGGTAAGGTTGTAGTTGACGGGATCGATGACCTCGACCTTCTCCTCGTCACTCTCGAAGAAACGCATGCCGAAGATCTTGAAAGCATAGGCGTCCGCGACCGACAAAGGTCCGCATACGGCCAGCGCCGCGACGGCAAAAGCAGTGCCAGCGTTCCGGTACGCAACACTTACAGTCGGCAGACGCTTTCGTTTCCGCATTCCGCTTTCCAGGCTACTTTCAACATCCGCCTGCCCTCATGGCAGGGGCACAATTGCATGACAAGGTTTTCCCTTCATTAACGATGACCCTACACAGCATTGCCCCGGTGATGAAGGCAAAACGCCGGAATTTGCAGAAAAACCGCTGCAAGTGTGACGTGCGGGAAACAAAAAGCCCCGGATTTCTCCGGGGCTGGCAGTCTTTCGCGTCGCCGGGGCATGCAGCGCCCGCCGCGTTTTTGCCCTGCCGACTGCAACCTGTGGACTATATCACGGGCAATCGTCGATGTAGCGGCGGCCGTAGCGGTCGCGGTAGTAGCACTGACCCGGCTGTTCGCTGACATGGCCGATGACTGCGCCCGTAACGCCGCCGATTGCAGCGCCGACAGCGGCGCCACGGACGTTGCCGGTGACGGCTCCGCCGATGATGGCGCCGGAAACAGCACCGATGCCGGCTCCCTTTTCAGTCTGCGTGCAGCTTGCGACCGACAAGGCAATCAACACAAGCGCAATGGCTTTTTTCATTTGGTTCTCCAATCTGGACGCGGAAGCTGACCTCCCCGCCGTCCGTTCCCCGGGAATGGAAGTTGGACGGTAAAGGTCCCCCTCCGGTCGAACTTGCAACTTCGAAGATAATTGCATGTCTGCGAAAGTCTACAGATATCCTGCAAAATCCTCTCGTTACAAGAAATGCCATTCAACCTGAACGGAAGCTGAAGGTGCTGTTCCCGGCGTGACAGCGCCAAAGAAATTTCTGGCGCCCTTGTGATGAGGGGAGAGTGCCATTGCTCCGGATGATTAGGGCCGATTTCGTTGAAACAGAATATAAGGAAGGAGTGGCTCGTCCTTTCCACGCGGGCTTGACTCAGATCAAGGTTAAGTGGAATGAAATCGATGACGGATAGTTTGGAACTGTTCAAAATTAGGGGCCTTTTGCCGCAGGCGGCGGCGATCCCAAGCTTCGGGATTGACGCAGGCTGTCTTTGGATCAAAAAGACGGCAAGGTTCTGGAGACGATGATGGATTTCGAAAGTTTCTTCAAAGGCGAACTGGACGGCCTGCATCAGGAAGGCCGCTACCGCGTGTTCGCCGATCTGGAGCGCCAGCGCGGACAATTCCCCAAGGCGACCCGCTACAACGCTCAAGGCGAGAAGCAGGACGTCACTGTCTGGTGTTCTAACGACTATCTCGGCATGGGCCAGCATCCCAAGGTCACCGAGGCGATGAAACTCGCCATCGACCAGTGTGGCGCGGGTGCGGGAGGCACCCGGAATATTTCTGGCACCAACCACTACCACGTTCTTCTCGAGCGTGAGCTTGCCGATCTGCACGGCAAGGAATCGGCGCTTCTGTTCACCTCCGGTTACGTCTCCAACTGGGCGGCGCTCGGAACGCTCTGTTCGAAGATTCCTGGCGTGATCGTCTTTTCGGACGCCGGGAATCATGCCTCGATGATCGAGGGCATCCGCCACTCCAAATGCGAGCGGCTGATCTTCAAGCACAATTCCGTTGCCGACCTCGAAGCCAAACTGGCGGCGGCCGACCCGCGCGCGCCCAAAATCATTGCTTTCGAATCGGTCTACTCGATGGATGGCGACATTTCGCCGATCAAGGAAATCTGCGATCTCGCCGACAAATACGGCGCGATGACCTATCTCGACGAGGTTCATGCCGTCGGCATGTACGGCCCGCGCGGCGGCGGCATTGCCGAGCGCGAAGGTCTGATGCATCGCCTGACGGTGATCGAAGGCACGCTCGGTAAGGCTTTCGGCGTCATGGGCGGCTATATCGCCGCCTCGGCGGCGCTGTGCGACTTCATCCGCTCGTTTGCCTCCGGCTTCATCTTCACGACGGCGCTGCCGCCGGCGCTCGCCGCCGGTGCGGTCGCCTCGATCCGGCACCTCAAGGAAAGCCAGGTCGAACGCTTCGCCCATCAGGAACGGGTTCGCCGCCTGCGCAACCTGCTCGACAAGAACGGCATTCCGCACATGGCCAATCCGAGCCACATCGTGCCGGTCATCGTCGGCGATGCGGCCAAGTGCAAGTGGATTTCCGATCTCTTGCTCGACAATTGCGGCATCTATGTCCAGCCGATCAACTATCCGACGGTGCCGAAGAAGACCGAGCGCCTGCGCATCACGCCGACGCCGCTGCATTCGGACGCTGACATCGACCATCTGGTCGGCGCCCTGCACCAGCTCTGGTCGCGCTGCGCGCTGGCAAGAGCTGTTGCGTAAGGCAACGCTACCTTACTGAATTGAATCAGGCCGCCGCTCCGGCGGCCTTTTCTTTTGCGGCGATCGCTTCGGCGGCACGGGAGCGGGCTTCGCTGTCGGCGGCGAAAACGTCATCCATGGAGACGGCCGGGGCCACTGCCGTCATGCGGTCCATGACCAGCTCGGCGATATCGGCCATATCTAGGAAACCGATACGGCCTGAGACGAAGGCATGGAAGGCGACCTCTTCGGCTGCGTTCATGACTGCGCCCTGCAGGCCGCCGCGCTCCATCGCTGTGCGGGCAAGGCGGAGCGCCGGGAAACGGGCTTCGTCCGGCGCCTCGAAATCCAGCCTTGCAAGCTTGGCGAAGTCCAGCCGATCGACATTGAGCTTCGTGCGCATTGGATATGTCAGTGCGTAGCCGATCGCGGTGCGCATGTCGGGGCAACCCAACTGGGCGATAACGGAGCCGTCGGTGTAGCCGACCATCGAATGGATGATCGATTGCGGATGGACGACGACTTCGATCTGGTTCGGCGCGACATCGAACAGGTGTTTCGCCTCGATCATCTCCAGCGCCTTGTTGAACATCGAGGCACTGCCGATCGAGATCTTCAGGCCCATCGACCAGTTCGGATGGGCACGGGCGATCTCCGCCGTCACGCCGGCCATCTGCTCGCGCGACCAGGTGCGGAACGGGCCGCCGGACGCGGTCAGCACGATCCGTTCGACGGCGTGGCGCTGATCGTCCTCCAGCGACTGGAAGATCGCGCTGTGTTCGCTGTCGACCGGGATCAGCCGTCCGCCGCCTTCGGCAACCGCGCGCACGAAGAGATCGCCGGCGGAGACCAGACATTCCTTGTTGGCGAGCGCGATATCCGCGCCGCGCTTGGCGGCAGCAAGCGTCGGCGCAAGGCCGGCCGTTCCGACGATGGCAGCCATCACCCAATCGGCGTCGCGCTCAGCGGCTTCGATCAGGCCGCTGCGGCCGGCGGCGACTTCGATACCGGTGCCCGCCAGGGCCGATTTCAGGCTTTCGTAGTGGCGCTCGCTGGCAGTCACGGCGAGTTCCGCGCCTGTCGCCTTGGCCTGCTCTGCGAGCAGGTCGATGTTGCCGTTGCCGGTCACGGCGGCAATCTCGAAGGCGTCACGGCCGCCGAGCTGGTCGATGACGTCGAGCGTATTGGTGCCGATCGAGCCTGTGGAGCCCAGTATGGTCAAGCGGCGTTTTTGAGGTGCGCCGGAGGTCATGGCCAAGTCCCGTTGTTTTTCTTGTTTCACGCTAGGCTCTACAGGTGAAAGCGGCGGTCAACAAGGGTAGTCTCAAAACAGGATGTGGCGATATGGTCGCGGCCGGCGCGATTCGCGGCAAACGGCGCCAATTCGGAAGGACGGGATCCCACATGTTGAAACTTGCGCTGTTCCTCTCCTGCTCCTGTGTGCTGCTCGATACCGCGTCCGTCTCGACCGTCGTCGCCAAATCCGTGCCGGCCGAACTCGTCGGGACATGGCTTGCCGAGGATATCGGCGGCGGCGGCGTGATCGACGACTTGCAGACGACGCTCGAAATCAACGATGACGGCACCTATTCCGGTTTTGCCGGCTGCAATCACTACACCGGCACATTTAACCTGAAGACCAACGAGATCATCTTCGGCCCCGCCGGCGCCACACGCAGGATGTGCGTTCCGGCGGTGATGGATCAGGAAAGGAAGTTCTTCGATGCGCTGAAGAGCGGGCTTTCCTGGAGGATGGAGGGCTCCAAGCTGGTGCTCGCGAAACCTGATTCAAGCACCGCCTTGCAGCTTGCCCCGCGCAACGCATAGCGCGTTTTCGTCTTTTTCCGAGCTACGAAAACGCTCTATCTCTTTGTTTTTAGGCATTCCGGACGGAAAACCGTTTCACACTTTTCCCGGAAATGCTTTCGATCCTAGCCGCGCGCCAGCAGCTTTTCCGGTTCCTCTGCCAGATGGCGGTAACCGGCGCCCGGATGCGGCGCGACGAGCCGCGGGCCGCCGCCGAAGAGCTTTTCGCGTAGAGTGCCCTGACGGTAGTCCTTCTTGTAGACGCCGCGCTTCTGCAGTTCGGGAACGAGGAGATCGACGGCATCCTCGAAGCTTTCCGGCGTCACGGCATAGGCGAGGTTGAAGCCGTCGACATCGGTATCCTCGACCCATTCCTGCAAAAGGTCGGCCACCGTCTGTGGCGAGCCGACGAAGACCGGGCCGAAGCCGCCGATGCCGACCCAGTCGGCCATTTCGCGAACGGTCCAGACCTTGTCCGGGTCGATGGTGGTGAAGGTCTCGACGGCGGATTGCACGGCGTTGGTATAGCGGTGACGCAGCGGCTCATCCGGCGAGAATTGGCCGAAGTCGATACCGGTCCAGCCGGAGATCAGCGCCTGTGCGCCCTCATAGGACACGTATCTGCGGTAGTCGTCGAACTTCTTCTTCGCCTCCGCATCGGTCTCGCCGAGGATTACGGTCTGCAGGTTGAAGGCGAGGATCGAGTGGGGATCGCGGCCGGCCTTTTCGGCGGCTTCGCGCACATTCGCGACATAGCGCTTCAGCACGGGTTTCGACGGGGCGGCGACAAAGATGCATTCGGCATGGGCGCCGGCGAAATCCTTGCCGCGGCTCGAGGCGCCGGCCTGGTACAGCACCGGCGTGCGCTGCGGCGAGGGTTCGCTCAAGTGAATGCCGGGCACGGTGAAATGCCTGCCGGCGTGGCGGATCGGATGGACCTTTTCCGGATGGGTGAAGATGCCGCTGTCGCGGTCACGCACGACCGCGTCCTCTTCCCAGCTCCCTTCCCAGAGCTTGTAGCAGACTTCGAGATATTCCTCGGCGAGGTCGTAGCGGTCGTCATGCTTTGTCTGGCTCACCTGCCCGATATTCTGCGCGCCGCTGTTCAAATAGGAGGTGACGATGTTCCAGCCGACGCGGCCCTTGGTCAGATGGTCGAGCGTCGAGATACGGCGGGCGAAGGTATAGGGGTGCTCGAAGGAGAGCGAGGCCGTGAGACCGAAGCCCAGGTGTTCGGTGACATAGGCCATGGTCGGCACGAGCTGCAGCGGATCATTGACCGGGACTTGGGCTGAATGGCGCAGCGCGGCGTCGACATTGCCGTTCAGCACGTCGTAGACGCCGAGCACGTCGGCGATGAACAGGCCGTCGAACCTGCCGCGCTCCAGCGTCTTTGCCAGATGCACCCAGTAGTCGAGATCCTTGTATTTCCAGGATTGGTCGCGCGGATGCCGCCAGAGGCCTGGCGACTGGTGTCCGACGCAGTTCATGTCGAAGGCGTTCAGCCTGATTTCGCGGCTCATGTCTTACTTCCTTGTCTTGATATCAGGCCGTGGCCTTGCGCCTGTTGATGAAGCTCAGGGCCAGCACGGCGAAGATCAGCAGGCCGGTGCCCACCTGCTGCCAGTAGAAATTCAGGCCGGTCAACAACAGGCCGTTGGCGACGATGCTGAGAAGCAGAACGCCGAGCACGGTGCCGGGCACATTCGGGCGGCCGAGGCGGGAGTGCGTCGTGCCGATGAAGGTGGCGCCGATCGCGTTGAGGAGAAACGCATTGCCGGAGGAGGGAATATAGACGGTCACCGTTGCCGAGAGGATCAGCCCGGCGACGGCGGCGATCAGGCCGGCGAGAATGAAGGCGACCGCGACATGGGCGCGGACGGCGATGCCGGAATAGCGCACGACGCTCGGCTGGATACCGATGGCCAGCGCGACACGGCCGAAGCGGGCACGCGTGAGGATCAGTGTGGCGCCGACGATGATGAGGGCGGCGATGATGAGCGGCACGGGGATGCCGGCGATGGTGCCGCGACCGAGAAAACGGAAGGCTTCCGGCACGCCGGACGGCGGCAGATAGACCGGGTTGCCGCCGCTGGTGAGAAGCTGCTGGATGCTGCGGCCGATGAAGAGCGTGCCGAGCGTGGCGAGAAACGGCGAAATGCCGATCCCGGAAATCAGCACGGCATTGAACGCCCCGACGGCAGCGCCGGCTCCGAGCCCTGCCAAGGCCGCGAAAGCCACCGGCTGGCCGGCGAGCACCAGCGAGACGAAGGCGAAGCTGGCAAAATCGATCGCGGTTCCCACCGAAAGATCGATGCCGCCGACCGAGACGGCGAAGGTCATGGCAATGGCGACGATGGCAAGCAGCGTGAAATTGTTGACGAGGATGCTCTGCAGATTGGCGAGCGTCAGGAATGTCGGCGTCGCGACAGAAAAGACCGCGAGCACGGCGACAAGCGCCAATACCAAGGCGTTGTTGACAATCACGCCGATGACGGCGCGGGACAGGTCGGGCGTTTCCGTCGAAGAGGTGAGCGAGGCCATGGATCAGCTCTCCTATTTGCGCAGCAGCGTCGTGGCGGAGACGACGAGCAGAATGAGCAGCCCCTGTACGCCGCTCACCAATACGCTCGATATGTTGAGAAGCTGGAAGCCATTGACGAGGAAACCGACGAACAAAGTGGACAGAAGCGTGCCGATTACCGTCGGCACCAGCCGCCGCGAGAAGACGGAGCCGAGCAGCGCGGTGACGACAACCGGCAGCAGCATCTCACCGGATCCTGTCGTACTGCCGCTGAGATTGGAGACCGACAGGATGCCGGCGAAACCGCCACACAGGCCGCTGGCAATGAAGGCGCCGGCGACTAGCCGGCGAACGGCAAGGCCTGCAGCCCGCGCGGCATCGGGAAATTCGCCGACGGCGTAGAGCCGCAATCCGGTTGGCGTGTATTGCACGATGGCCGCCGCGATCAGCGCGAAGGCGAGCAGCACATAGGCGAGCACGGGAATACCGAACGGACCGGACGACGAGACGGCGGTCAGCAGCGGCGTCGCGGCAGGGATGACAGTGTTCTGGGTCAGCACCAGTTCGAGACCGGCAACGATATTCATCACGGCGAGTGTTGCCAGCAACGGCACGATGCCCGCACCGACGACGGCGACGGCATTGACGACGCCGATCAGTCCGCCGGTGACGAGGGCTGCGACAACTGCGGTGGCATCGCCGTAGCCGAGCTGGACAGCCGTCGCATAGACGGCGGCGCTGAGGCCCATATTGGCGGCGAGCGACAGGTCGATGCCACCGGTGACGACGTTGGAGCCGCCGGCGATCAGCACGATCGTCAGGCCAATGGCAAGCACGCCGGAAATGGCCGATTGGCCAAGCACGTTGCCGATGTTGCCCAGGCTGAGGAAATAGGGCGCGGTCAGCGAAAAGACGACGAGGATTACGGCGAAGGCGATCAGCGATCCGGCGCGAAGCGCGGTCGCGGCAAGATTTCCGCCTCTGGCCGAACCGAAAGCGGCTTCTCCTGGATCAAAGCGGATGACGGGAGCAAGCTGGATGTCAACCGACATGGCGGAGCGCCTCCGAAGAACCGGTGGACGCGGCAAGCACTTCGTCCGGCGATGTCTCGGGCGAGACGAATTCGCGCACAATGCTGCCGCGGAAGAGGACAAGGATGCGGTCCGTGATGCCGATCAGTTCCGGCAGGTCGGACGAAAGCACGATGATGCCGGCGCCACGGGCAGCGAGGTCGCCGATCAGGTTGTAGATCTCCACTTTCGAACCGATATCGACACCGACCGTCGGCTCGTCGAGCAGGTAGATTTCCGAGTGGCGGCTCAGCCATTTGGCGATGGCGACCTTCTGCTGGTTGCCGCCCGAGAGCGTACGCACGAGGGCATCGCGTCCGGCTGCCTTGATTTCCAGCCGGCCGATCAGATCATCCGCCTCACGCCGCTCGCGTCTGAAATCAAGGAAGCCCAGCTGGGTGAAACGTTTCAGCGAGGAGAGGGTGATGTTTTCAGTGACGCTGAGATCGAGCGCCACGCCGTTGGCGCGCCGGTCTTCCGGCACGAGTGCCAGGTGCCGATCGACGGACTGCGCCGGATTGACCGAGCGCACGGGCTTGCCGTCGATCTCGATCGTTCCGGAGGTCGCGGTTTCCAGGCCGAACAGCGTGCGGATCAGGTCCTTGGCGCCGGAGCCGAGAAGGCCGGTCAGGCCAAGCACCTCTCCACGCCGCAGCGTCACGGAGATGTCGTGATATTTTCCACGTGACGACAGGCGGTTGAGCGTCAGAATATCCTTGCCGGGTGCGATGCTGCGCTTCGGGAACATCTCCTCGATATCGCGCGCCACCATCAACCGGGCAATCGCCGCCGCCGAGGTTTCTCCAAGGGCCAAGGTGGCGACATCCTCGCCATTGCGCAGCACCGTGACGTGGTCGCAGAGTTCCTCGATCTCGTTGAGATAATGCGAGATATAGACGATCGTCACGCCCTCGTCGCGCAACCGGCGGATCAGCCGGAACAGGATATCCGCCTCGCGGCGTACAAGAGCTGCCGTCGGCTCGTCGAAAACCAGCACCTTCGGCTGGTCGAGCAAGGCGCGGGTGATCTGCACGATCTGTTTTTCGGCGGTGGAAAGCTCGCTGATCAGGGCGCTGTTCGGCAACCTCACGCCGAAATAGTCATTGAGGATTTCGCTGGCGCGGCGCTGCATCAGGCGCCGGTCGAGAAAGGGCGTGCCGGCGATGCGCGGCTCGCGTCCGAGAAACAGGGTTTCGCCAACCGTGAAGGTTGGCACGAGCAGGCGATCCTGATGGATGAAATGGATGCCGAGTTCCTCGACCTGGTGCGGCGTCAGCTTGCCGTAGGTCTGGCCGTCGATCTCGATGCGGCCTTCGTCCGGCTGGTGAAGACCGGCGAGCAGCTTGATCAGCGTCGACTTGCCGGCGCCGTTCTGGCCGACGAGGCCATGTACCGTGCCGCGCCTGACGCGCAGCGAGGCACCGGCCAGTGCGACGGCCCCATCGAAATGCTTGACGATGTTTTCGAGATGAAGGGCGTCGGCGGCTGTGTTCTTGACCGTTAAAGCTGCGCTCATGGAATGTTCGTCCCGCTGATCGATCCAATCGAAACGGCGACCCGAATCCGGTCCGGGTCGCCAACGGTTCGCGGCATCAGCCGATGCCGAGCTTCTTGCTGACGTCGTTGACGTTTTGCTTGTTGGCGAGCAGTGCCGGAACATAGGTCTCGCGCGGCAGCGCCTGGCCGGCGAGCAGGCGGGCGACGTTCTGGATCGCCGTGCGGCCGATTTCGGCCGGCTGTTGTGCCACATCGGCGCCGGCCGGCGAGTTCGGATCGGCGACGAGCTGGAGCACTTCCGGGCTGCCATCGACGCCATAGGTGCGGATTTCGTTGCGGCCCGCTGCCGCGACGGCCTGCGTTGCGCCGAGCTGCGGAATGTCCCAGGCCGACCAGATCGCCTTGATCGAGCCCTTCTCCGGATATTTGTTGAGCAGCGCGGTGATCTGGGTGAAGGCGTCCTGCACCGTGTTCGGAATGACGTCGCGCAGCTCGGGTTCGAGGATTTTCACCTTCGGGAAGTATTTTACGACGTTGACCAGCTGGTCGTAGCGGATGGCGCATGGCGTCACACCATAGAAGCCGTTGAAGACCACGATATTGCCTTCGCCACCGATATCGGAAACGAGCTGCAGCGCGAGATCCTTGCCGATGCCCCAATTGTCGGAGGTGGTGTTGTTGATCGAATTGGTCGAGCCGACATCGACGGTCAGCACCGGAATGCCGGCGTCGCGGGCCTTTTTCAGCCAGGGATCGATGACGCTGAGCGTGCCGAGGATCTGCACGATCGCATCCGGTTTCTGGGCGATCAGCGTCTGGAGCTGCGCCACAAGCTTGCCGTCATTGCGGCCGGCATCAACCGCGATCGGCTCGCCGCCGAGCCGCGTCACTTCCTCGATCTGGGCATTATAGGCCTGAAGGTCGAAGAAATGGTCGGTGCCGGTGGCGCTGATGGCGATGCGCTTGCCTTTCAGCGAGAGCTCCTCTTCCGCGGCGGCCGTCCGGCTGCCGATGAGGCCTGCGCTGGCGAGCGCTGCTCCCGCCACTGCGGAGAGTTTCAAAAGGTCGCGGCGTCCGACGCCCTGTGCTGAATTTTCCTGTGACATGGTCCAATCCTTATATAGATAATATCTATAGAATAAGTGAGTTAACGGGATTGCCGAGAAAGAAATTTCCAAAGATGAGGCGGCGCTCGGAAAACTTGGCTGGTGGAGGCGCCAGGGGATGCGAATTTCCGGCGAGCGGGCGCGCGTCACGAGGAGGTGCTGCGTCCGAGTCCATAGGTCAGCGCCAGCGCTCCGACCAGTACCGCGCCCTTGACGAAATCCTGGGTGTAATAGGGCGCATTCAGCATAGTGAGGCCGTTGAGCAGAACGCCGACGAAGACCGCGCCGACGATGGTGCCGAGCACGTTCGGCCGGCGCTTGCCGAGAACCGCAAAGCCGATCAGTGCCCCAGCGACGGCGTCCATCAAAAGCGAGCCGCCGGACGAGACATCGCCACGGCCGACGCGGGCGGCAATGACGATGCCGCCGAGGGATGCGAGCGTGCCGGAGATGACATAAGCAAGTGTTTTCAAGTGCGTCGTCGAGGCGCCGGCCAGCCGCGTGGCCACCTCGTTGCCGCCGGTGGCGAACAGCAGGCGGCCGATGCGGGTGCGCTCCGTCAGGACGTACAGAGTGACGGCCACAAGCGCCATCAGCACCACCGAGATCGGAACGATGCCGAACAGGCTGGAGCGGCCGATCAGCAGGAAATATGGATCGTAGGCCCCGGTTGCGGTCGTCCCGTCCGGCAGGATCAGCCCGGAGGAAATCGAGCGGCCGGCGGTCGGGATCAGCTGCAGGCCGGAGAGGAGGAACATCATCGACAAGGTCGCAAGCAGATCGGGCACCCTGAGCTTGACGATGAGGAGTGCATTGACGAGGCCGATAAGCGCACCGAAGGCGAGCACCAGCGGCACGGTCGCAAAGGCATTGAGGCCCCAGACGATCATCGCATAGCTGGCGGCCATGACACTCGAGGCGGCGATGGCGCCGATCGACAGATCGAAACCGCCGACGGCCAGCGTCACGGTGACGCCCGCGCCGAGGATGGCGACCACCGCGACGGCCTGCAGGATGCTCATCAGATTGCCGAGATTGGCGAAGGCGGGCTCGGCGGCCGTGAAGCCCAAGAGAAGCGCTGCCAGCAGGATGAAGACGGCGCCGGAGCGCAGCGTCGCGTTCACATTGCCGAGCCAGCCGGCGGGGTCACCCTCTGTCTTCGTGACCCGCGGCGCCGGGGACAAGGTTTCGTCGTTGATCGAGGTCATGCGTGGATTTCCCGGGAAATGTCGGTGGGCGTACCCTGCGGCGCCGCGACAAGGCTGTGATGGTCGATGACGAGAATGCGGTCGGCAACCTCAAAGGCCTCTTCCGGATCGGACGTGGCGATCAGGGTCGCGCGGTCGCTGCGGCTGCGGATGGCCTGGATGATGTCGTGGCGTGCGCCGACATCGACGCCCTGGAACGGTTCGTCGAGCAGGAGCAGGCGGCTCGGTTCCGCTTCCCAGCGGGCGAGGACGACCTTTTGCTGGTTGCCGCCGGAGAGCGACGCGATCGGCGCTTGCGGCCCGGAAGCCTTGATGCGCAGGCGGGTGATGGCCTTTTCCGCTTCCCGTCGTTCGCGCCCGCCGAACAGGAAGCCATGCGGATACCATTTGGCGAGATGCGGCAGGCTGATCGTCGCGGCAACCGAACTTCCCGGCCAGTTGGCGGGCATTAGCGAGGAGCGGTGCCGGTCTTCGGCCGCCATGGCCACGCCGGCTGCAATTGCCTCGGCCGGGGTTTTTGGATGATGCGGGCGGCCGTCGAGAAACATCTCCTCGTCGGCGAGGTGTCCGGCGCCGAAGATCGCCGACAGCAGGCGGCTCTTGCCGGCACCGAGAACGCCGGTGATGGCCACCACTTCTCCCTCATGAACAGCGAGATCGAAGGCGGCGGCATCGGGCCGCAGGCGGGCGCCACGCATTTCCAACACCGGTGCGCCGTTTGCGATGCGGGCGTCCGGCCGGGCGGATTGCAGCTTGCGACCGATCATCGTCTCGATGGCGGCGGCAAAATCGACAGGGCGCTGAAACGCCCAGGCAACCACGCCGCCGCGCAGGACAAGCACCCGGTCGGCGATCGCCTCGAGATCGGCGGTGCGGTGCGAGATGTAGAGAATGGCAAGGCCGCCGTCGCGCAGGCGCTTGAGAATATCGAACAGGCGGCGGCTTTCCTCAATCGACAGACTTGCCGTCGGCTCGTCGAGGATCAGCAGATCCGCCTTGTTGGCGAGCGCCCGGGCAATCGCCACGAGCTGCCGGTCCGCGGCGGAGAGATCGGCGAAATCGCGATCGAGCGGCAGGTCGAAGCCGGCCGCGTCGAGGATCGCCTGCGCCTGGCGGCGAATAGCCGAGCGGGAGACGAAGAAGGGCTGGCTGCGCTCTGTGAACCGCGTCAGCAGCAGGGTATCGGCGACGGTGAGGCCGGGGGCGCCGACGAGATCGGTCGACTGGTGGACGGTGACGACGCCTGCAGCGGCCGCTTCTGCCGGAGTCTTCGGTGCATAGGGCTGCTGTTTCAGCGTGATCGTGCCGCTATCGGCCGGCAGCACGCCGGAGAGGATTTTCACCAGCGTCGATTTGCCGGCGCCGTTCGCCCCCATCAGGGCAACGATTTCGCCGGCATCAATCGTCAGCGTCGCGCTGGCGAGAGCGCGGGTCGACTGAAAACTGCGGCTGAGCGCATCGACGTGAAGCAGCGGCATGGGTTGGCATTCCAAAATCTTTATTGTCTATATAAATTGTCATATATTTCGCGTCGGCGACAGCTGCGCGGGGAGAACAGCTTTGCGAAGTACCGGCAGCCGGGACAATTTCTTTGCGGGTGGTTCGGCTGCGGCGAAATGTTCGCGCGGGGGCTTTCCGGCAGGCCGATTGCAGGGCTTCGGCAAAACTTTGCGATGCGGATCGCTTCCGGCGAAACAGAAATCTCCTCGAGCCGTAAAAATCGAACGAAGCAATCTATTAAATTTATGGATTGTATATTTAATAAATTCAGCGTCCCGAAGGAGGGCTGAAGGCCTGCCGGATGACGCGCCCGATCGTCATTCAGCCGTTGTCCTCGGAAGGAACGCGCCCATGAAAACCTTTCTCCGCCTGGCGGCAACCGCCGCTTTCATTCCCCTTCTTTTCGTCTCGGCGGCAAAGGCGGATGGCCTTGCCGGCGCGCCGGCCCCCTTCGACAAGGGCGGCGTCAAGCTGGCGCTGATCAGCTATATTTCCGCGGGCGATTTCTTCCAGGCCTATCAGGCCGGCGCCGAGGCGCAGGCAAAGGCGCTCGGCATCGATCTGCGCGTCTTCCCCGGACGACAGGATGCGGCCGAGCAGCGTGAGCAGGTGCTGCAGGCGATCAATCTCGGCGTCGAGGGCATCGTCGTCGATCACGGCGTCCCCGAATCGCTTGGCGACGTCGTCCAGCAGGCGCTCGACAAGGGTATCAAGGTCGTCGCCTTCGACGTGAACCTCAACAACCCGAAGGTGCCGCAAGTGGAGCAGAGCGACCATGCGCTCGCCAAGCAGGCGCTCGATCAGGCCGTCAAGGACAATGGCGCCAGCTTCAATGCCGGTTACGTTTATGTCGCAGGCTTTGCGCCGCTCGATCGCCGCAACGAGGTCTGGGATACGTTCAAGGCGGAGAACAAGGGCGTGATCGAAAAGGCGCGCTTCGGCAATGTCAGCGACACGACGGCGACCAGCACGGCCGATCAGGCGAAGGCAGCGCTCAGGGCCAATCCGGATATCTCGGTGGTCTTTGCGCCCTATGACGAATTCGCCCGTGGCGTGAAGCTGGCAGCCGCTGATCTCGGCATCTCCGACAAGCTCAAGATCTATTCGGCCGATGTCTCGACGGCCGATATTCAGGAAATCACCGAAGAGGGAAGCCCGTGGGTCGCGACGGTCGCGACCAATCCCGCGGTCGTTGGTGCAGTCTCTGTCCGGGCGGCGGCCCTGGAGATCGCTGGCGAAGAGGTTCCGCGGCAGATCACAGTCGAGCCGACGCTGCTCACTCAGAAGAGCCTGCGCGAAGCCGGCGTCAAGTCGATCGAGGAGCTGGCGGCAAAGGTCCCGGCCTTCAGCGCCAGCAATGCGGCAACGGCAGACTGGATCCCGGCCAAGCTGTTCTGATCGTTTGAAATCCGGCGGCGGGGCTTCTTGCCCCGCCGCTCTTTTTCCCCCACGAACTGGAGTCTTTCCCATGAGCCAATCCAACGTCGTCTATGCGGCCGGCCTCGGCGTGACACGCGATAGTCTGTTTGCCAGCGCTGCCGAAATCTCCGGCGATCTTTCACGGCGTGCAGCGGAACTGGACCGCGACGGACGCCCGCCGATTGGAGAGATCGTCAAGCTGAAAAAGGCGGGGCTGCTCAATGCGCTGCATCCGCGCGACATCGGCGGCGGCGGGCTGGACTGGGTGGACGGCCTGAAACTGGTGCGGATCCTGGCGCGGGGGGAAGCGTCGATCGGCCAGCTGCTCGGCTATCACTTCGTCAACAGCCAGTTCATCACCTGGGCCTTTGCCGACCAGGCACGCGCGCAGACCTTGGGCGCCGAAACGGTTTCCCGCAACCTTTACTGGGGCGCCGCCGTCAATCCGCGCGATCCGGGTCTCACTTTGACCCGCCGTGGTACCGGCTATGTGCTGAACGGCCGCAAATCCTTCTCCACCGCCGCGCGCGTGTCCGACTACATCAACGCCAATGCGACGCTCGACGGCAAGATCGCCAACTTTGCCGTTCCGACCGACCGCCCCGGCTATGTCGCCAATGACGACTGGGACAATATCGGCCAGCGGCTTTCCGATTCAGGCAGCGTCGAGTTCCATGATTTTCCGGTCTACGAGGAAGACTTCATCGGGGCGCCGGCGGATGCAAACGAGCCGGCACCGGTGCTCGCGACCTTCAACACGCCGCTGATCCAGCTGGTGTTCGTGAACTTCTATCTCGGAGCGGCCGAAGGCGCGCTGGCGACAGCACTCGACTATGTCCGCACCACGACGCGGCCCTGGCTCACCTCCGGCGTCGAGAAGGCATCGGACGATCCCTTTATCCTCGAGCGGGTCGGCGAGTTCACGGCAGCGCTGAAAGCCTCTGCCGCCCTTGCCGACAGCGCGGCGCTGACGGTGCAGCAGGCCTTGGCGAAGGGGCGGGACGTGACTGCGCGCGAGCGCGGCGAGGCGGCGGCGGAAGCCTATGCGGCCAAGGTCCACGCCACCCATGTGGCGCTCGACATCACCGCGCGGGTCTTCGAACTTACCGGCGCCCGCTCGACCGCGGAGAAATACCGGTTCGATCGCTTCTGGCGCAACGTCCGCACCCACACACTGCACGATCCGGTGTTCTACAAGGCGAAGGAGGTCGGCGAGTTCGTGCTGAACGATCGGATCCCGGTGGTGAGTTTGTATAGCTGAGGTGAACCGGCGGCTGCTTTGCGCCAAGAAGCGGACATTGCCGCATTTACGAAAGCTCGCAGCCTCCGAAGTCGAGACATGTAGGGGCCAATTGTCCGCTTGAGGCAAAAGACCTTCGCGCACGCAAGCCCGCCATTATCGGCGGGCTTGCGTCAATTGTGAGCCGCGCTCCCTCACAACGCCCCGTTCTTCGGCGGCTTCATCCCGTTCAAATGATAATTCCCGACGACATGCGACTTCCACCGCACCGGGTCGTGCAGGGTGTGGGTGCGGGCGTTGCGCCAGTGGCGGTCGAGGTTGAGACCGATTCGGGTCGAGGAGGTGCCGGCGAGTTCGAACAGCGTGGTGGAGGCCGCGAGCGCCACTTCCGTGGTCAGAACCTTTGCTGCCGCGACCGAGAGGGTGGCGTCGATGACGTTGGCTTCGGTCGGGTCCATCTGGGCGACATCGACCTTGCGCCCGGCCCGTTCGACGAGGGCCGTTGCCGCTTCGATCCTGATGGCGATCTCGCCGACCTTGGCGATGGTCAGCGGGTCGTCGGAGGCGCGCTCGACGCCGGCATCCATCCAGGGACGACTCCGGGTGCGGACGAAATCCAGCGTCTCGGCAAAGGCAGCGCGGGCGATGCCGAGATCGATGCCGGCATGGATGATCTGGCCAACCGAACCGATCGTCGTCGGCCGCTCGAACCCCTTGTGATGAAAGACGATGGCGTCGGCATTGACGTAGACATTGTCGAAGACCGTCGTGCCGCTGCCGGTGGTACGCTGGCCGAAGCCGTCCCAGTCATCAATGATCTCGACGCCCTCGGTGCCCTTGGCGACGAAGGACATGGTCAGCCGGTCTTCCGGATCGAGTGCGAAAACGGTGATCCAGTCGGCAAAGAGCACGCCGGTCGAATAGAACTTGCGACCGTTGACGCGGTAACCGGGGCCGTCCGGCACGACGCGGGTGTTGTAATCACCCACCGTCTTCGTGCCGCGTTCGGACAGCGCATTGCCAAAGCGGTCGCCGGCGAGGGCGCGGCCGAAGAAATAACGCTTCTGCTCCTCGCTGCCGTCGACCCGCAAAGCCTCCAGGATATAGAAATGGTTCTGCGGGATCTGGCCGATCGAGCCGTCTGCTTCTGCCAGAATGGCCGTAACCTCGGCCAGCACGGCGTTGGAGACATCAAGGCCGCCATATTCGGCGGGAACGGTGATGGCGAGCAGTCCGGAGCGGGCGAGCTCGTCGAGTTCGTCATAGGGCAGGATGCGATCGGCGTCGCGGGCGCTGGCGCGGCCGGCGAAATCGGCGGCGAGTGTCCGGGCGGTTTCGATGGCTTCGAAATCGCTGCGAAGGCGCGCAGCCGCGTGCCGGATGGGGGGCTGATACTGCAAGAGGGTTTCCATCGCACGCTCCGTTTTTGTAACGGAGTATGGGTGGAAGAAGTTGGTCGAAAAGATAAGATTATAATTTCTATAGATCGACTGGACTAAGAAAAGTCTTTCCTTAAAGCGGGTTTTCTGCCGGAGCCGTCGCCTGCAGGCGCCCGGCAACGACGGACGCGACGAAGGCTGCATGTTCCGTCACCTGCGGCAGGCCCATAAGTTCGCCGAACGTGCCGCGCGCCAACGGACCGGCAATCAGCAGCGACGGCGTCACGCCGGCGGCGGGGCCGATGGCTTCGGAATTGCGGGTACAGGCGAGCCCAAGGCCGGTCGGGTCGAGTTCAAGATAGCCGCTCTCGGCCAATTCCGCGAGAAAGGGCTGGCTGGCGAGGATGCCGCCATGTCCGGGACCGGTGGTCACCACGACGGCATCATAGGTCCGCTCCACCGTCTCCCGGTGGCGGCGGAGCCGCAGCGCACAACGGACCGTCTCATTCTCGATTGTGGTACCTGCGATCGACCCGGCGAGAATTTCAAGGCGGCCCTGCGCGATCGCTTCGTCCAGTGCCACTTCTACCTGCGGCGCGACACGGAAGCGATGGACATCCCAATAAGGCCGCAGGTGCCGAACGATGCGCCGCCGTTCCGCGATCGGCAGGATCTGCCAGATCGATTGGCCCTGCGCCCGCACCTGGTCGATGACGCCATGCCAGGTCAGGCCGGCCGTGACGGCATCGCGAATGGCGCGGCGAACGTTCTTCAGCAGGGCTCGGGCCGTGAAAGCCGGATCGGTCAGGAAGTCACCGGCGGGATCTTGCGGAAAGGGCGCATGCCCGCGCGACCGCAGGCCGCGGCGGGAGACCGCCGTGATCGCGCCGGTGTGCCCCTTGAGTGCCAGGGATGCGATCACATCGGCAGAGGTCAGGCCGTTGCCGATAACCAGCACCCGGTCGGACGGGCGGATCGCGTCGAGCGCGCCGGCTTTCGTCGGGTCCGGCACGAAGCGCGGATGGTCCTTCAGCAGCGTCTGAAGCCCGCCCGGCGCCACCGGCGGCGGATGGCTGGTGGCGATGACGACGATATCGGCCTTCGTCTCGCCGCCATCCTCATCGACGAGACACCAGCGCTGTCTGTCGCGGAGCAGGTGCGCAACGGTTGCGCGATGATGCCGGACGGCGCCGTCGGCGATGAGCGGCTGCAGCATGGCATTGATATAGTTACCGAACACGTTTCGCCGGGGAAAGAGATTGCCGTCCGGCCGCAGGGCATCGGCATCACCCGCGGTTGCCGAATGGGCATCGATCCAGCGCAGGAAATGATCCGGCTCGTCGGTGTGAAGGCTCATGCGTGCGGCGGGAACGTTGATGCGGTGGGCGGGTTCCACCGTGTCATAGGCGAGCCCCCTGCCGAGGCCGTCGCGCGGTTCGAAGACGATGATCTCCGGCGCCGGGTCCTGGTCCGCCTGCGCGAGATGGAACGCCGTGGCCGCGCCGGAGACGCCGCCGCCAATGATGGCGATCACCGGTCGGTTCGCTTTCGACGCTGTCGATTCTTCGCGTGCTGACAAGGTCATCGGATTGACGATCAATTGGTTCATGACATCTCACCGCCGGTCAATTCTGATAGTCTATAGTTTTTATCAATATTAGGCGGCGGTCAAGCCTGTAAGTTTTCGTCCTGTTTACCGGGTAAAAGCAATATGTGATTTGGCCCGAAGCGGTGCAGTCAGGCTTTCAATCAGGAATTTTCGTCGAGAGCACCGAGAACGCGGCGGAGCAGTTCGTCCTCCTCCCACACGCCATGCCGGTAGAGAGTCAGCACCAGCGCTGCCACCGGATCGTTCGCATCGCTGTCGGGCGTTATGTTGCGGGCGACCTTGGCCGCGTCGAAGACCCGCTGACAGAGTTCAACGTGATGCGGCAGCATCGGCTCGTTGCGCCATTTCGTCATGCCCCGTGTCCCCCATCTCATCAGAAATATGCGTTTGCCCAGCGAAGAAGCGTGATCCATGGCCACACGACAAGCGTGTACCGTGAAGCTTGCGTGCCTCGCGCCCGGCATGGGTGGCGGCCGAATATGGCGGTTTTCTGACTGAGGGGATTCGCAATGTGGATAGCCGCTGCGGCTTTGTCGGCAAATTACGGAATATCAGGTCGGCTCGGTCGCGACGGCAGGATCCATCATCGGAACTGCAGTGTTCAGATCGTTCCTGACATATTTGATCAAGAGGATGCTCAGGATCGAACCAACGATCACGAAGACGACGGCTCGCATGGTCATTTGCATAGCATTGTTTCCTGTTTTAGGTGCTGTGCAAACGTATGGAGTGCGGGGTTGTTCCGGAAGGGCAGTCACGACAAATAATGCGTTTCGCGACCACCTTGGCCAGATTTAAGGCAAGATGCCCAGACTTGCATGGGCAAACAGGCATGCCGCGGCCAAGGCCAGACGCGCCGATGTGCCGAGCGCGGACTGGCCGATCACGACAGCCAGTGCCAATCCGAGCGCAACGATCGTTCCGCCGATGCCAATGCCATTGCCGCTGAATGCCATCGCGGCCGAGGACAGGCTGATGGCACTGGCAAGCGCGGTGGCGGGCGACAGAAGGATGGCGTGATCCGTCGTCGCCAGGAAAATCTGGCGGAACCGGCTAAAGCTGAAGCCGATGGCAAGGCTGAGGAACAGGGCCGCGAAAAGGTCGGACGGCATCACACCGCCCGGGCGCGATGATGCCGGTCTTCCGGCGTCGGCTTTCGGACCGGGCTCTCAACTTTGGACTGCGCCTCCGAAAAGGCCTGGCCGACGCCGATCAGGATCGGATTGTCGACGCCGATTCGCGCCACCGCGTCCGCCAAATCGCCAACTGTGCCGATCCAGCGTTTTTCATCGCTGCGGGTGACCGCACTCATCACCACGGCCGGCGTCGTGCCGTCCATGCCGGCAGCCAGAAGCCTGGCGCGAATCTGACCGGCGGTGCGGCCGCCCATGTAGAAGATCGTCGTGGTGCGCGGTTCGGCCAGATTTTGCCAGTCGAGATGTTCGGGCAGGTCGCCGAGGCGCGAGTGGCCGGTGACGAAGCGGACGGCCTGTGCGTGATCGCGATGCGTCAGCGAGACGCCGAGGCGGGCTGCCATGGCGCTGGCGGAGGTGATGCCGGGCACGACATCGACGGGAATGCCTTGCCGTTCGAGACAGGCGATTTCCTCGCCCGCGCGACCGAAGATCATCGGGTCTCCGGATTTCAGCCGCACCACGCGCTTTCCGGCCTTGGCGAGCTGGATCATCATCGCGTTGATATCGTCCTGCTTGCAGCTCGTCCGGCCGCCGCGCTTGCCGACCAGCATGCGCTTTGCTTCGCGGCGGGCAAGTTCCAGCACCTCGTCGGAAACGAGATCGTCGAATAGGATGACATCGGCCGCCTGCAGCGCGCGCACCGCCTTGAGCGTCAAAAGCTCCGCATCGCCGGGGCCGGCACCCACCAGCGTCACGCGTCCGCCGGAGGATGTGTTCTTCGTGACAATCCGCCCGGCATCGGCGAGAAGGCCGGCTTCGGTTTCGGCCTCGGGTGCCGCGCCGAAGGCACGATCGACGAAATTTTCCCAGAAGGCGCGCCTCGGCGCACCCGGGCTGACCCGCGCATTGACCTTGTCCCGGATCGAATGCGCCAGCGCCGCCCAGGATTTCAGGGCCGGCGGCAGCAGCGTCTCGATGCGCCGGCGGATGGCCTGGGCGAGGATCGGGGCTGCACCATCGGTGGAAATGGCGACGACGACAGGCGAGCGGTTGACGATCGAACCGAACTGGAACTGGCAGTATTTCGGATTGTCGATGACGTTGACCGGCACGCCGGCCCTGCAGGCCGCATCGAAGAACGCGGCGGCTGCTTCGTCGTCTTCGCAATCGGCAATGGCGATCGCCGCATCTTCGAAGGATGAAGGCGACCATTGCTCCTTGTGATGCAGGAACCGGCCGTCGTCCTGCATCAGGGTCGTGAATGTTTCGCTCAGCTCTTCGGCATAGACGTGGACTTGCGCGCCGCAGGCCGCCAGCAGTTCCGCCTTCCAGGCTGCCGCATCCGATCCGCCGGCAACAATGGCGCGTTTTCCCTCGAGCGCCCAAAAGACCGGCAATTTGGCGAGCGGCGCCATGCGGGCAGGCGGGGCGTTCCGGTCACTCGGCAGCAGCTGCAAGGCATCCATCGATGATCCCCCTGATCTCGGCGCGGCAGGAGCCGCAATTGGTTCCGGCGTGCAATTCCTTGCCGACAGCCTCGACGCTGTGACAGCCACCCCTGACGGCAGCGACGATCTGGTTGACGCCGACGCTGAAGCAGGAGCAGACGGTGGCGCCCGGGTCCATGCGGCCGGCGCCGGGACGCCCGGCGGCAACCGCAAACCGTTTGGCCATGTCGGCATGCTGGACAGTCAATTGCTCGACGGCCCAGTTGCGCGCGACGGCGACCGGCTGGCGGGCGAGGAAGAAGGCGGCAAGCAAGCGGTCACCTTCGAAGAAGGCCAGCCGCAGGTCGCCGGTCTGGGCGTCGGCATAGCCGAGCGGCTCGATATGGTCGGGAATCCCGAGATGGCTTCGGCACCAGTGGGTCCAGTTTTCCGGCGCGGCATCGAATGCCAGTTCCAGCCGCCAGCCGCCATCGGCCTTTGCCAGAGCCCAATAGGTGGTGTCGAGACCCTGCGGTTTGGTGGCAGAAACCGCAAAGCCATAGCTTGCGACCTTCAGTCGCCGCGCCGCAATGGCGACGTTCTTCGAGGCCGGCTGACCTGAGAAGGGATCGGTGATCGGGGCCACGACGGCATCGATACGTGCCTTTGCGGCAAACTGATCGTTCCAGTGCATCGGCACGAACAGGCTGCCGCGAGCCTGTCGCTCGGTCACCAAGGCGCGCACCACGGCCTTGCCGTAGGGACTTTCGATCTCGACGAGGCCGGCGCTGGCGACACCGATTTCGATCGCGTCGCGCGGATGGATTTCCGCGAAGGGCTCGGCGATATGGGCGGACAGACGCGCACTCTTTCCCGTCCGTGTCATCGTGTGCCACTGGTCGCGGATGCGGCCGGTGTTCAGCGTCAGCGGGAAGTCGGCGCTGGTGCGATCCGTGGCGGGAGCGTTGACGGCGATCAAACGCGCCTTGCGATCGGCATGGAAGAAGCCGCCGTTGGCGAAGAAGCGGGTGGTCTGCACCTGCGAAGCGGCTGGCTGCGGCCATTGGAAGGGGGCAAGCCCGTCATAGGCCGCAACATCGATCCGCTCGTAGGCGCCGATATCGAAATCACGGCTGCCATCGTTTTCGAAGGCGGACAGGGCCGCGTGCTCGGCAAAGACAGTGGTGGCGGACGGGAACAAGAACGCGTCCTCAAATCCCATGCGGCGCCCGACTTCGGCCAGTTGCCACCAGTCGGCCTTGGCTTCGCCAGGAGCGGGAAGCCAGGCGCGCTGGCGGGAAATGCGGCGCTCCGAATTGGTGACGGTGCCGTCCTTCTCGGCCCAGCCGAGCGAGGGCAGAAGGACATGCGCCAGCCTCGTCGTGTCGGTATCCTGCAGGATGTCGGATACGACGACGAAGGGACAGGCGGCGATTGCGGCGGCGACGGCATCGGCGTCCGGCATCGAGACGACCGGGTTGGTGGCCATGATCCAGAGCGCCTTGACCCGGCCATCGGCGACCGCGCGGAACATGTCGACCGCCTTGAAGCCGGGCCTGCGGGCGATGGCCGGCGACTGCCAGAAGCGCTGGACGCGGTCGCAATCCTCAGCATTCTCGATGGCCATGTGGGCGGCGAGCATATTGGCAAGACCGCCGACCTCGCGTCCGCCCATGGCATTCGGCTGACCGGTGAGCGAGAAGGGGCCCATGCCCGGCCGGCCGATGCGGCCGGTCGCGAGATGACAGTTGATGATGGCGTTGACCTTGTCCGTGCCGGAGGCGGATTGGTTGACGCCCTGGCTGTAGCAGGTGACGACTTTTTCCGTTTCCTCGAACAGGCGGAAGAACTGGCGCAACTGCATGGAGGGCAGCCCGGTCAATTCCATCAGTTCGGCGATGCCGAGGGCCGAAGCCGCGGCGAAAGCCTCTGCAAAACCATTGGTGTGCGTGCCGATATAGTTCTGGTCGATCGCGGCGGTGCCGGCAAGGTGGGCCAGCAGGCCCATGAACAGCGCCACGTCGCCATCCGGCCGGATCGCCAGATGCAGATCGGCGATGTCGGCTGTCATGGTACGGCGCGGATCGATGACGACGACCTTCATGCTGGGCCGGGCGGCCTTGGCGGCGGCGAGGCGCTGGTAGATGACCGGGTGGCACCAGGCGAGGTTGGAACCGGTTAGGATGACCAGATCGGCAAGCTCGATGTCCTCATAGGTACCGGGAACGGTATCGGCGCCAAAAGCACGGCGATGGCCGGCGACGGAGGATGACATGCAAAGGCGCGAATTGGTGTCGATATTGGCCGAGCCGATAAAACCCTTCATCAGCTTGTTGGCGACGTAGTAGTCCTCGGTCAGCAACTGGCCGGACACGTAGAAGGCGACCGAATCCGGGCCGTGCTCGGCGATGGTTTCGGAGAAACGCGTGGCGACGAGATCAAGCGCCTCGTCCCAGTCCGCGCGGCGTCCGTCGATCCGAGGATGAAGAATGCGTCCGTCGAGATCGATGGTTTCGGCGAGCGCCGAGCCCTTCGAACACAGGCGTCCGAAGTTGGCGGGATGGTTTGGGTCACCCTTGACGCTGACTGTGCCGTTATCATCGATCTTGGCGATGACGCCGCAACCGACGCCGCAATAGGGGCAGGTGGTTTTGGTTTCAGTGGACACTGGTGTTCCCCCCGCCATTCCGGCGTCCGTGGCTTTCACCCCCCTCTGTCAGCTTTGCTGACATCTTCCCCTCAAGGGGAGAGATCGATGGCGTGCCGCGCCGTTCGTGTCCTCCAACGGCAACGCGCATCTTACAGACGCTAAAATTGCTGTACGAGGCAGCGGCATATGCCATCCAATCTCCCCCCTTGAGGGGGAGATGTCGTGAAGCGACAGAGGGGAGTATTTCTTGCTCCATGCGCCTATTCCGCCGCCATCATCAGGCTTTCGAGCGCGATGGAGAGCGCACCGTCCTCGTTGCGAACAGCGATGGTCTTGACCTCGCCTTCATCGGCACCGAGTGCTTTGCCGCTTTCCAGCGAGATCACCCAGTTGTGCAGCGGGCAGGTGACCGCCTTGCCGTGAACGATGCCCTGGCTGAGCGGCCCGCCCTTGTGGGGGCAGTGATCCTCTATGGCGAAGACCTCGTTTTCGGCCGTGCGGAACACGGCGATCTTGCCCTGCGGCGTCTTCACGCAGCGGGCGCCGCGCAGCGGGATGTCGTTGATGTCGCCGATTGCGATCCAGTTCGTTTCCATGTCCGTCACTCCGCCGCTTCCGAGTATCCAACCGTCGCCATCGGCCGGAACTCATGCTTGTCCTTGCCGGAGACGCGCTCCGACCATGGGTCGACCTGGGCGAATTTCTGGGAAAAGACGAAACGGTCGTAATAGGCTTGGCGCTTCTCCGCATCGCCCATGATCTGGCGGCGGATTTCATCGAGACCGATGCGCTTGGCCCATTTGTAGATGCGCTCCAGATAGCGGCCCTGCTCGCGGTACATCTGCGTCAGCGCCACGATGTATTGCAAAGCCTCGTCCTCGGTTTTCACGAGGCCAAGGACTTCGGTGCCCTTGATGTCGAGACCGGCAGCCCCTGCAAAATGGATCTCGAAGCCCGAATCGACGCAGATGACCCCGATGTCCTTGCAGGTTGCCTCGGCGCAGTTTCGCGGACAGCCGGAGACGGCCATCTTCAGCTTGGCCGGCGTCCACGATCCCCACATGAACTTCTCGATGCGGATGCCGAGCCCGGTCGAATCCTGTGTGCCGAAGCGGCACCAGTCCGAACCGACGCAGGTTTTTACCGTGCGCAGGCCCTTCGCATACGCCTGGCCGGAGACGAAGCCGGCCTTGCCGAGATCGGCCCAGACGGCGGGCAGGTCTTCCTTTTCGATGCCGAGAAGGTCGATGCGCTGGCCGCCGGTGACCTTGACGAGCGGCACCTCGAACTTGTCGACCACGTCGGCGATGGCGCGCAGTTCCTTCGAATTCGTCACGCCGCCCCACATGCGCGGCACGACGGAGTAGGTGCCGTCCTTCTGGATGTTGGCGTGGACGCGCTCGTTGATGAAGCGCGACTGGTAATCGTCGGCATATTCGTCCGGCCAGTCGCAGACGAGGTAGTAGTTGAGGGCCGGGCGACATTTGGCGCAGCCACAGGAGGTCTTCCATTCCAGTTCCTGCATGACTGCCGGAATGGTCTTCAGCCCCTTGGCCTTGATCAGGCGGCGCACGTCGTCATGTCCGAGCTCGGTGCAGCCGCACATCGGCTGAACGGCGGCCGGATTGTAGGCGTCGCCGAGCGTGATCGACATCAGCTGTTCGACCAGCCCGGTGCAGGAGCCGCAGGAGGCGGATGCCTTGGTGTGGGCCCGCACGTCGTCGAGCGAGGTCAGTCCCTTCGAGGTGATCGTACCGGTGATCTTGCCCTTGCAGACGCCGTTGCAGCCGCAGATTTCCGCATCATCCGGCAAGGCTGCAACGGCCGCCATAGGGTCCAGCGGGGACCCTCCCTGGTAGGCCTGCCCGAAAATGAGCGTTTCACGCATTTCCGAGATATCGGTGGCTTTTTTCTTCAGGTCGTTGAACCAGGCGCCGTCGGCAGTTTCGCCGTAGAGTACGGTGCCGATGATGCGGTTGTCCTTCAGCACCAGACGCTTGTAGACACCGGCCGTCGCGTCGCGCAGCACGATCTCCTCACGGTCGTCGCCTTCGGCGAAATCGCCCAGCGAGAAGAGGTTGATGCCGGTAACCTTGAGCTTGGTCGGCGTGTCGGAATGGACGAAGGCGGGCGAGCGGTCGCCGGCGAGATGTGCAGCGGCGATGCGGGCCATTTCATAAAGTGGCGCGACGAGTCCGTAGACCATGCCGCCGACTTCGGCGCATTCGCCGAGCGCCAGGATATCGCCATCGGAGGTCTGCATGCCGGCATCGACGACGATGCCGCGATTGACGGCAAGGCCGGCTTCCTTGGCTATGCCCGCGTTCGGCCGGATGCCGACTGCCATCACCACCAGCGTCGCCGGGATGATCGTGCCGTTGTCGAGTTCGATGCCCTCGACCTTGCCATCGCCGATGATCGCCTTCGTGTTGGCCTTGCAGATGACCTTGATGCCGCGTTCCTCGACGGCCTTCTGCAAGAGGTAGCCGGCGGCCGGATCGAGCTGACGTTCCATCAGCGTCGGCATCACGTGCAGCACGGTCACATCCATGCCGCGCGAGGCAAGACCTGCCGCCGCCTCGAGCCCGAGCAGGCCGCCGCCGATAACGACGGCCTTTTCGCGCGACTGGGCGGCGAGCAGCATGGCGTTGACGTCGTCGAGATCGCGGTAGGTGATGACGCCGGGCAGATCCTTGCCGGGAACGGGGATGATGAAGGGGACGGAGCCCGTGGCGATGACGAGCTTGTCATAGCTTTCGGTGACGCCGTGATCGGAGGTCACCGTCTTCTTGGCACGGTCGATCGAAACGATCTTGTGGCCCTTGTAGAGGGTAATGCCGTGGTTGATGTACCAGCCATCGCCATGGATGACGATTTCCTCATAACTTTTTTCGCCGGACAGGACCGGCGAGAGCATGATGCGGTCGTAGTTGACGCGCGGCTCGGCGTTGAAGATGGTGACCTGGTATTGTCCGGGGGCCTCTTCGAACAGATGCTCCAGCATGCGCCCGGGGGCCATGCCGTTGCCGATAATGACGAGTTTTTCAGCCATTGGATTTACTCCGCTGCGGTTCTGGGAAGGGAACTGCCGGTCTCTTCGAGACGGGCGGCACGCTTCTGCCGGATTGTTTCGAGGCGTTCGGGCGACGGATTGGCGCCGCCCTCATAGGCTTCGAGGAAATCGATGAGTTCTTCGCGATAGGCGTAGTAGTCGCGATGTGCGAGCAGGGCTTTGCGGCTGCGCGGACGCGGCAGATGCACATCCATGATGTTGCCGATGCGGGCGTTGGGGCCGTTCGACATCATCACCACGCGGTCGGCGAGCAGGATCGCTTCATCGACGTCGTGCGTCACGCAGATTGCCGTCACCTTGGTTCGGGTCCAGACATCCATCAGCACTTCCTGCAATTCCCAGCGCGTCAGGCTGTCGAGCATGCCGAACGGCTCGTCGAGGAGCAGCAGCTTGGGAGACAGGGCAAAGGCACGGGCAATGCCGACGCGCTGCTTCATGCCGTTCGACAGGTCGGCGGCAATGCGGTGCATGGAATCGCCAAGGCCAACCTTCTCGAGATAGTATTCGACGATGTCCGTGCGTTCTGCCGGAGCAGCCGTGGGATAGACGCGGTCGACGCCGAGGGCGACGTTCTCGCGTGCCGTCAGCCACGGCATCAGCGAGGGGGACTGGAACACGACGGCCCGGTCCGGCCCTGCACCGGAGATTTCCTTGCCATCCAGGATGATGCCGCCGCCCGAGATCGAGTTCAGACCGGCTGCCATCGACAGGACGGTCGACTTGCCGCAGCCCGAATGACCGATGACGGAGATGAATTCGCCCTTGTTGATCTTGAGATCGAAACCGTCGACGACGGTCAGCGGACCCTTCGGCGTCGCATAGGTCTTGCGGACCTCGGAAAACTCGACGAAACGCCTTTCGACCACCGTGCGGGCGGCGCGCTCGTAAGCGGCCGGCAGCTTGTCCTTCACCGGTTTCTGGGTGATCGGAATGACGTTCGGCAACTCGATGATACGGCCGGCAGACGTGTTGCGTTCGGCGCCGACGTCCATCAGATAGGCTGTGACAGCGGCGCGCAAGCGGATGAATTCGGGGTTTGAATTCATTGCAGCGCGATCACGCGGGCGCGGCAAAGCGACGTCGAAGCTGGGGCCGAGCGTTGCGTTCGGACCGGGCGTCAGAGGAATGATGCGATCGGCAAGCAGGATCGCCTCGTCGACGTCGTTGGTGACGAGAATGATCGTCTTCTTCTCCTGTTCGGAGATCGCGGCGAATTCGTCCTGCAGCTTCGAACGGGTCAGTGCGTCGAGTGCGGAGAGCGGCTCGTCCATCAGCAGGACATCCGGCCGCATCGCGAGAGCCCGCGCCACGGCAACGCGCTGGCGCATGCCGCCGGACAGTTCGGCAGGCTTGCGATCTTTCGCATGGGCAAGGCCGACCATGCCGACATAGCGCGAGACGATCTCCCGACGCTCCGCCCTGCTCTTCGTCTTGAAGACGCTGTCGACGGCCAGCGACACGTTCGCATCGACCGTCAGCCAGGGCATCAGCGAATAGGACTGGAACACGACGCCGCGTTCCGGGCCGGGGCCGGTCACTTCCTTGCCGTTGAAGAGCACTGCCCCCGAATCCGGCTTTGCAAGGCCGGCCAGAAGGGAAATCAGCGTGGTCTTGCCTGCGCCGGAGAAGCCGACGATGGCAATGAACTCGCCTTCCTTCACCTTCAGGTTGACGTTCGCCAGAACGTCGTTTCGGCTCTTTCCCTGGCCGTAGGATTTCGAGACGTCGCTGAGTTCGAGAATGGTCATCATCGTTCCCTTACCGATTGGCCGAGAAGGTGAAGGCGGACTGAAGCGCGAACATGATGCGATCGAGCGCAAAGCCGATGATGCCGATGGTCAGAACAGCGACCATGATGCGGGCGAGCGACGTTTCCGAGCCGTTCTGGAATTCGTCCCAGACGAATTTTCCAAGGCCCGGGTTCTGCGCCAGCATTTCGGCCGCGATCAGCACCATCCAGCCCACGCCGAGCGCCAGCCGCAAGCCGGTGAAGATCAGCGGCAGGGCGGAAGGCAGAACCAGCTTGCGGATCGTGGTCGCCGTCGAAAGCTGCAGAACCTTGCCGACATTGACGAGATCCTTGTCGATGGATGCGACGCCAAGCGCGGTGTTGATCAGCGTCGGCCACAACGAACAGAGGGTGACGGTGACGGCCGAGATCACGAGCGACTTCGGCAGCATGTCGGACGGGTTCACATACAGAGCCGAGACGATCATGGTGACGATCGGCAGCCAGGCGAGGGGCGAGACCGGCTTGAAGATCTGGATCAGCGGGTTGATCGCACCGTTGATCGTGCGCGACAGGCCCGAGGCAATGCCGAGCGGAATGGCGATAATGCTGCCGAACAGGAAGCCGAGGCCGACGGTCAGCAGCGAGGTCAGGATCTGATCGACATAGGTCGGTTTGCCCGTAAAGGCGCGGTGCTTGACCTCGGCTGCCTTGCCTTCGGCGACGAGCTTGGCGTTGCGCTCGTCCTGGCGCTGGTAGAACGCCGCCGCCTTTTCACGCTCGGCAAAGTGGTCCTGCCACAGGGTGCCCGCCTGCTCGAAGACCTCGACCGGGCCAGGCACGGCGCCAAGCGATGTCTTGATCGTCGGCGCCAGGGCGCCCCAGGCAACCAGGAAGAGCAGGATGCCGGCGAGCGGAATGACCAGGGTCTTGCGGATTTCCGTCATCTGTTCGCGAACGCTGTCGCCGGCAGCGATTCTCAGGATCGGCGTAACCCAGCCGAGCCCGAGAATGTTGAGCCATGTACCGGCCTTGTTGATGCGTTGGAACAGGCGTTCCCTGCGCATCGCGGTATCGAGCTTGCCGGTGCCGATGGTATCTGTTGCGTGTGCCATCTATGCTTGCCTTGTGGTGAGGAAGGTGTGGGATCAGCCGCCGACGATCTCGGCGCCATCGATTTTCTGGTGGCCTTTGAGACCAAGCTTCAGTGAGTCGATGTAGGCGTTCGGGGTTTTGCCGTCATAGCTGACGCCGTCGATGAACTCGGCGGTGGGGGCCTTGTAGCCGTCGCTGTTCCAGAGGAAGTCGGAGTCCGTGGCCTTGCCTTCTTCGACCAGCATCTTTGCGGCCTTCAGATAGACATCCGGCTTGTAGACCGACTTGGCAGTCTCGGCGTACCAGGCGTCGTCCTTGAATTCGGGGATCTGGCCCCAGCGGCGCATCTGCGTCAGATACCAGATGGCGTCGGAATAGAAGGGATAGGTGGCGTTGTAGCGGAAGAAGACGTTGAAGTCCGGCACCTCGCGCTTGTCGCCCTTCTCGTATTCGAAAGTTCCGGTCATCGAATTGGCGATGACCTTGGCGTCGGCGCCGACATATTCCTTGCGGGACAGGATTTCGACGGCCTCGGCACGATTGGCGTTGTTGTTTTCGTCAAGCCACATCGCGGCGCGGATCAGAGCCTTGGTCAAGGCCAGCGTCGTATTGGGGTTCTGCTCGACGAATTCCTCGGTCAGGCCGAATACCTTTTCCGGATTGTTCTTCCAGATCTCGTAGTCAGTCACGACGGGCACGCCGATCCCCTTGAAGACAGCGGCCTGGTTCCAGGGCTCGCCGACCGAATAGCCGAGGATCGTACCGGCTTCGAGCGTTGCCGGCATTTGCGGTGGCGGCGTGACGGAGAGAAGTGCGTCGCCCTTGATCTGTCCGGAAACGTCGGCCGGCGAATAGAAGCCGGGGTTGATGCCGCCGGACGCCAGCCAGTAACGCAATTCGTAGTTATGGGTGGAAACGGGGAAGACCATGCCGAGGTTGAACGGCTTGCCGTCCGCCTTGAACTTGTCGACGACCGGCTTCAGGGCATCGGCCTTGATCGGATGTGCGAGCTTGCCGTCTGCGTCTTTCGCGACGTTCGCCTTCATCATGTCCCAGATCGCATTGGAAACAGTGATGCCGTTGCCGTTAAGATCCATCGAGAAAGGCGTGACGATATGCGCCTTGGTGCCATAGCCGATCGTTGCGGCCAGCGGCTGGCCTGCCAGCATATGGGCGCCATCCAGTTCGCCGGTGATCACGCGGTCGAGCAGCACTTTCCAGTTCGCCTGCGGCTCCAGCGTGACGTAGAGCCCTTCGTCTTCGAAAAAGCCTTTTTCATAGGCGATCGCCAGCGGCGCCATGTCGGTCAGCTTGATGAAGCCGAGCTTCAGCTCGTCCTTTTCAAGCGACAGTGTTTCGGCAGCGGCTTGCGTCGCGAAGGTGCCGATTGCCATCACGGAACAGATGGTCGCCGCTCCGTTGAGCAATGTTTTCATGGCACCAGTCAATTTCTCGGTCATCTGTCTATCCCTTCCGATGGCAACGGGGAAAATGGGCAATAAAAAACGTCGCTCGGGACTTTGCGTCTGCGGGAAGGAGGAACCCCGGACTGCAAAACCCTTGCGACGTCGATGTCTCTTGCGAACGCCTATCGCGCGTTCGTCTTACTGCGGTCGCCGTTGACCGGAGCGATTTATGTCATGCAAAGCCCGTGCCAGTTTCGAGAGGCAGTATGAGAGTCTTGAAAACAAATGGAATTTTACGTGCAAGCCGCAAATGGATAATTTTTAACCATGGATGATTTGTGCAAAAAATTTCGGCGGTTGCTTTTGCGGTGCCAAGTTTATGTGCGAAATTTTGTGCAGCGCAAAACGGTGGCGTCAGATTTCCTCGACGGCCGATCCGCTGCGCATGTCGCTTCTGACGCTGAACCCGCCGATATAGTCGGCGATTCGATCCGGGTCGAAAACCTGTCCGTCCAGGAAGCGGTCATCCGCCGTGGTTCCCTCGATCCGGATATCCTGGTCTGCCGACGGCGCGGCAAGGCCCAGAGCGGTGCGGTAGATGTCGGGCCGATAGGCCGCGGCTGCCGCCGTCATGCCGGCAGAGGACAGGTCGGTCTGGCCCCAACGGATCATCTGACTGTAGATCCACAGCGCCTGGCTCGGGCGTGGATAGTTGGCGAAACCCGCATGGAATGTGAAATAGTCGTCGATGATGCGCCGGTTGCCCCGGTCGTCGAGATTGAATTCGCCTGCCAGCACGCGGCGGATGATATCGACCGGCGCAGCGAGATAGCGGCCGTCTGCCAGCGCCTCTGCCAGCGCGTCGTGATTGTCCGGACGGTCGCACCAGCGTGCCGCGGCATCCAGCGCGACGATCAATCGGGAGACCGTTTCCGGATGCGTCTCAGCCCATTCGGGCCGCATGCCGATCACCTTTTCCGGCGCGGATGGCCAGATGTCCTGCTTGGCGGCGACGATACGGCCGACGCCGCGCTCCGAGGCGACCATGTTCCAGGGCGCGCCGACGCAGAAGCCGTCGATGGCGCCGGCGGCGAGTGCGTCCGACGTCATCGGCGGTGGTACGACGACGAGCTTGACGTCGCGGTCCGGATCGATGCCGCCGGCCGCCAGCCAGTAGCGGAATTCGTAGTTGTGCGAGGAGAAGGGGTAGGTGACGCCCAATGTCGGCAACGGTTCGCCGCGCGCTTTCAGGTCTTCAATAACCTTCGAAAGCGCCTGCGCGTTCTCCAGGGCGCCCGCCGTTTCAGGCAAGGCCGCCGTCTCGCGCATCCGGGTAAAAAGCCGGGTCGACAGCGTGATTGCATTGCCGCCGCGCCCCAACGAAAAGGGCGTGATCGTCGGCGACGGGTTGGAGCCCAGGCCGAGCATCGAGGCGACGGGCATGGGCGAGAGCATGTGGGCGATGTCGAACTGCCGGAAGGCGAGCCGATCGCGGACGTTCGCCCAGGAAACGTCCTTGACCAGGTCGAGCGTGAGGCCCTCTTTCTGCGCAAAGCCGAACTCGCAAGCGGCAATCAGCACGGAGGCGTCGACGAGCGGAATGAAACCGGCGCGCAGGGTGCGCGAACCTTCGCCGGCAAGCCCTGCCGGTGCGGCAAGGCGGCCGTCGCCGCTCATTTCCGTGAGGTTGGTGATCATGTTCACTCCCATGTCTCCCGGAAGATGTCGGACGTGCGCGCGCTCATCACATCAGCAATCCTGCCGCGGTAACCACGCTCTGGGCGATGTCCGATATCTTCTTCTTTTCGTTCATGGCCGTCTGGCGCAGCAGCGCAAAGGCCTGCTCTTCGGAAAGGCCGCGCATCTTCATCAGGATGCCCTTGGCCCGCTCGATGATCTTGCGCTCCTCCAGCGCCGACTTGGCATCGGCGAGTTCCCGCCGCAGCCGGCTGAAGGCATTGAAGCGGCTGACGGCCATGTCGAGAATGGGCTTGACGCGCTCCTTCTTCAGGCCGTCGACGATGTAGGCGGAGACGCCGGCTTCCACCGCGGCCTCGATCGAGGCCGTATCGGAGCGGTCGACGAACATGGCAATCGGTCGGCCGACTGTGCGGGTGAGCTGGAACAGGTGCTCCATCATGTCGCGATTGGGGTTTTCAAGATCGATGACGATGACGTCCGGCTGCAGCGTCTCGATGATCCGGGCGATGCCATTGACTTCATGGACCACGGTCACCTTCGTATGCCCCGCCTCACGCAATCCTTCCTCGATGATGGAGGCGCGGATCGCGTTCTCATCGATGACGAGAATGGTGAGGTCAAAATAAGCCATGGCGCATAGATGACGCAGTGCAGCAATCTTGGCAATGCCTAAAATAGATGCTCGGTATCTGCGGCCTAAAATTTAGGCAACATGCTCAGAACGTGACCGGATTACTTTTGCTGCACGTCCATTTACGCCGGTCGAGACTTGCCTAGTTCGCATAGTATCACGATGCGGCGAGGCGAGCGACATGCAGGAAGATGCAGACGATATCTATGCCCGTATCGGCCAGGCCCTGGTCGATTGCGTCGGCGAACCATGGCGCGAGATACGGCTGCATATCGACGTGGTCGACAATTCGATCGGCCTGACCGGCGACTATTTGCGCGAAAGCGGTGCGCCTGCGGACCTCGATGTCCGGCGGCTCGACCATTCCGTTGTCAAGGCGATTCGGCAGCTGCACAAGACATCGCATCGGTCCGGCAACGCAGCGTGGACGCGCGCGGATTTCATCCTGAAGCCGGATGGGCAGTTCCAGCTCAGGTTGATGGATGGAGATTCTTCGCGCGCAGAATAACGGGATCGCTGGCCGGTTCGCGGCGATAAACCCGTCATTTTCCTGATGTGCCACTTTATAAGAGCGCCAAGGACGGCATACGATGTCAGAAAAATATCGTATTGGCGCAACAGCCGTAGGCAGGCGGGAGCAGGGCGTGCATCAGGATATGGCTTTGGTAGCGACGGTGGCGATCAGCTTCGTGCTGGCCGCCGGTTTTGGCTATCTTGCGGACAGGCTTCGTTTGCCGCCGCTGGTGGGTTATCTGGTTGCCGGCATCCTGATGGGGCCGTTCACGCCGGGCTTTACAGCCGACAGCGACCTTGCGGCGCAGCTGGCTGAAATCGGCGTCATCCTGCTGATGTTCGGCGTCGGGCTGCATTTCTCGGCATCGGACCTCATCGCCGTTCGCGGGATCGCCATCCCCGGCGCCATTGGCCAGATCATCCTTGCGACGTTGCTCGGCATGGGTCTCTGCACCTTGTGGGGCTGGAGCCTCGGGGCCGGGCTGGTCTTCGGCCTCAGTGTTTCCGTTGCCAGCACCGTGGTGCTGCTCAAGGCCTTAGAGGAGAGAAACCTCGTCAATTCGCCCAACGGCCGCGTGGCGATCGGCTGGCTGATCGTCGAGGATCTGGCGATGGTCCTGACGCTGGTCCTCCTGCCCATCGTCGCGGAGGTGCTGGGCGACCAGGGGGCAACAGCGGCGCATGCGGGGCCCGCGGGCGGGACCTCGATCGCGCTCACCATCCTCCTGACGCTGGTCAAGCTCGGCGCCTTTGCGGTGCTAGCCGTCGTGCTCGGACCCCGGCTCGTCCCGTGGCTGCTGACGCTGGTCGCGCGCACCGGCTCGCGGGAATTGTTTACGCTCACCGTTCTGGCCATAGCGCTCGGCATCGCCTTCGGCTCGGCGACCATCTTCGGCGTCTCCTTCGCGCTCGGGGCGTTCTTCGCCGGCGTCATCATGAGCGAATCCCACCTCAGCCATCGGGCTGCGGCCGATTCGCTGCCGTTGCAAAATGCCTTCTCGGTGCTGTTCTTCGTTTCGGTCGGCATGCTGTTCAACCCGATGGTGCTGATCCACCAGCCGCTTGCCGTGATCGCCATCCTGGCGCTGATCACCTGCGGAAAGTCGCTGATCGCAGCCGGTTTCGTGCTGCTGTTGCGCTATCCCCTGTCAATGGCGCTGACGGTGGCGGCAAGCCTGGCGCAGATCGGCGAGTTCTCCTTCATCGTCGCCGGGCTCGGCGTCTCGCTCGGGCTCTTGTCACAGGAAGGCCACGACCTCATCCTCGCCGGCGCTATTCTTTCGATTACGCTCAACCCGCTGATGTTCGCGGTCGCGGCGAAGCTGAAAACGGCAATCGGCCGTGCGATGCCCGTTTTCGCAAGCCAGTATGGCCAGCCCAAATTTGCCGCACTGACCCAGAACCTCGATGTCATCCGCGAAAAGGCCGAAGAGAAGGAAAGCCAGCAGCAGTTGAAGAAGCAGCAACTGGTGAACACCTTCCCGATGTTTTCCGAGGTCAATGAACATGCCCTGGAGGAGCTTCTCCTCCTGTTCCGGCCGGCGTCGGCATCGCCGGGCGACAAGGTCATCAGGGTCGGCGAGCGCGGTGACGCCATGTATTTCATCGCCTCCGGCGCCGTCGAGGTTCGGTTGCCGGGCAAGGCAATTCTCCTGGAAGCGGGTGCCTTCTTCGGCGAGATGGCCCTGCTCAGCGGCGGAGTGCGCACCGCCGATGTGATCGCGGTGGATTTCTGCCAGTTCCTGAAGCTCGACAGGCGCGACTTCAACATCTTCATGACCCGGCACCCGCGTCTGCGGGCCGCCGTCAGCGACATGGCGCGCGAGCGCAAGCAGATGAATATCCTGCGCGACGCCCAAACTGGCGTGGACTAATGCAGGGAACGGGTAGGGCCCGCCTGCGACAGATCGACCAGAAATGATCAGGCGAAAGCCTCAGTTGAACTCGGCGCCCTGGGCTCCGAGTTTCTGTCGGGCGAGCCTCCGTATTTCCCCGGGCTTCGAGACATTTGGCGTCGCCGGGAATTCCGGATTTTGTCCAGATTTGATCGCCGGCACGCAACTTTTAGTCTCAAACGCGATCAGATTGGCAAGAAGTAGCGATCGAACTTGATGTAGACTGCGTCAATCGCATCAAAACGCCGGAGACCGTCATGACTGCTCCACACCCTTCCAAAACCCATATCGGCAATCATAAACTGCATCCAGAAACGCAGATGCTGAACTATGGCTATGATCCGGAACTGTCCGAGGGGGCGGTCAAGCCACCGGTCTTCCTGACCTCGACCTTCGTTTTCAAATCGGCGGAGGAGGGCCGGGACTTCTTCGACTTCGTCTCCGGTCGCCGCGAACCGCCGGCGGGCACAGGCGCGGGCCTCGTCTATTCCCGCTTCAATCACCCCAACAGCGAAATCGTCGAGGACCGCCTGGCGGTCTATGAACGCACCGAAAGCTGCGCGCTGTTTTCCTCCGGCATGTCGGCGATCGCCACAACGCTGCTTGCCTTCGTCCGGCCGGGTGATGCGATCCTGCATTCGCAGCCGCTCTACGGCGGCACCGAAACGCTCCTGGCAAAGACCTTCCTCAATATGGGCGTCGGCGCCGTCGGGTTCGCCGATGGCGTCAGCGAGACGTCCGTGCAGCAGGCGGCGGACACGGCCATGGCCAAGGGCCGCGTCTCGGTCATCCTGATCGAAACGCCGGCCAACCCGACCAACAGCCTCGTCGATGTTGCGATGATCTGCCTGATCGCCGACAGGATCGGCGAAACCCAGGGGCACACGCCGATCGTTGCCTGCGACAACACGCTGCTCGGACCCGTCTTCCAGCGGCCGATCGAGCACGGTGCTGACCTTTCGCTCTATTCGCTGACCAAATATGTCGGCGGCCACTCCGACCTGATCGCCGGCGCGGCGCTGGGCACCAAGGCGATCATGAAGCAGATCAAGGCGTTGCGCGGTGCCATCGGCACGCAGCTTGATCCGCATTCCTGCTGGATGCTCGGCCGGTCGCTGGAAACGCTGTCGATCCGCATGGAAAAGGCCAACAGCAACGCGCTTCAGATTGCCGATTTCCTGCGCGATCATCCGAAGGTCGAGACGATCCACTACCTGCCCTATCACGACGCCGATTCTCCGGTCGGCAAGACCTTTGCCGCGCAATGCACCGGCGCCGGCTCGACCTTCTCCTTCGACATCCGCGGCGGCCAGCCGGCCTCGTTCCGCTTTCTCAACGCGCTGCAGATATTCAAGCTGGCCGTCAGCCTCGGCGGCACCGAATCGCTCGCCAGCCATCCGGCGACGATGACCCATTCCGGCGTGCCGGTGGAGGTGCGCGAGCGGATCGGCGTCCTGGAATCGACCATCCGCCTGTCGATCGGCATCGAACACCCGGACGACCTGATCGCCGACCTGACGTTGGCGCTGGATGCGGCCTGAGGCGCGATCCTGTTTGCGCTTATTTCTGGCAATGTCTTGAAACGGTTACATTCGTGCACCATATTGCGCTCATGGAATTCGTTTCCAGCGGCTGACCACGGATGTACTGGCAGTGCTGTCGAGGCGGGTCGGAGAGGTCGGGTATTCACCCGGCCTTTTTCTTTGGGCGGTGCGTTGGACTGGATGCCCCCGACTTCAAATCCCCGCCGAACGGAGTAGCGCGACACGCTGCCCATTGACACGGTCAGCCCTTGAAGTAGCGTGCCGGTCTCAATTTGAGAGGTGAATGATGGCATTCTACGCATACGAGCAAGACGGACGGCAACGCAAGACGTCGCAGAGCTTCTTTCGCGGGGAACACACCAACTTTCATCCGACGAACAACTCGTTTGCCGCACCAAATTTCCTGGCCGAATACCTGATGGAGGGGTGGGCCCCAGCTTCCAAGTTCGTCACCAGGGAAACGCCCATTGTCGCCTTCGGCTCATGTTTCGCAGCGAACATCAGCGACTATCTCCATGGCCGCGACTATAATGTCTTGACCAAAAAGGAGAGCCGAGCTTACGTCACGCAAATGGGCGACGGGATCGTGAACACGTTCGCCATCCTTCAGCAGTTCGAGTGGGCCTGGCTCAACAAGACCCCGAATGCCGATCTTTGGCATGGATATGCGGCCGAAGAATTCGGCTACGATGAAGCGGTCAGGCTCGAGACCAAAGACTTGTTCGACCAAGCGGATCTCTTCATCATCACGCTCGGTCTGTCGGAAGTTTGGTACGACGAGCCGACAGGGGAGGTGTTTTGGCGTGCCGTTCCGATGGATAAATACGATCCGGCCCGGCACAAATTCCGCGTTTCCACCTTCGCCGAAAACGCTGCGAACCTCCAGGCCATACGAGCGTTGATCCGAAAGTTCCGGCCCAATGCGCATATCCTGTTCTCGGTTTCCCCAATACCCCTGGCGGCAACTTTCAGGTCGGTTTCCTGCCTGAGCGCCGATGCGGTGTCCAAGGCCATAATCCGGGCAGCCTTGGACGAGTTTATGAGGGCGAACGGGACCGATGAGCGTCTCCATTACATGCCGAGTTACGAAGCGGTCACCAGGCTGTTCAAGAACCAGTGGATGGCAGATCGCAGGCACATCTACCCCCACGTCCTCGACTTCAACATGCAGGTGTTCGAAGCGTTTTACTGCAATCCGGGCCTGCCCGCAGAGGAATTGGCGGAAGCTTTCAGGGTCGCCATGGACGAGGATGTCAAGATCGGCATTCACGGTCAGGAAGCGGCCGAGCGTTCTTACTACGAGATGGTGCGCCTTCGGACCGAGCAGAGAAAAGAGGATCGTCGTCAGGCGCGAATACAGGCAAGGATAGACGCCAGGGTAGAGGAGCGTCGCCGCCTTCGGGAACTGGAGATGTCCACGAGAAAGGCCAAGGCAAGGCCGGACACCTGAGCCGCGGCCGCTTGCCAACGTGATATGCTTCGGACCGAAATCGCCTTACCCTTGTTCGGATGTCATGCGACATCCCGCTTCCGATCCAGGGCAACAATTATGGAAAACGCCACCTGTCTCAATCGTAGTAGCCACGACCAAAGACAATTACGCTTTCCACGGAGGCGTCAGGTTCATCTGCGGCAGCTGGAGCCCATCCCCCTACGCCGAGACGCAGTGAAGTGAACCCATCGCTTTCAACAGATACGTTTGGGTCAGCCATCCTTATTTGTTCAATTAGGCCCGCAAAACTCAAACCGAGTAGATTTATCCCGTTCAGCGTTGGTCTCGCTGGCTCCGCAAACTCGACCGCCTCAACCAAGTTCCTGGCGTCATCGTAGTAGACAAAGCATTCAAGGCCAGTGAAGTGGTCACAGGGACGAACACTCTCTGAGCTTCGCTTAAAGCTCTCGAATTCTACCCCAAGGACTGCACGAACTTCGCTCGGGCTCATACCGAACCGTATTGGCCCAACCCCTTCGTGGCATCGAATTTCCATGTCCTCTACCCGCAACTCTCGCCCATTTTCGTCATACAGCACGATAGAGGGAGGTCCAGGAAGTTTACAAGCCTCTCGCGTGGCCTTTGAGCGTTGCGAAAAATCAACATTTTTGAGGATGAACCCACGTCACGTTCGTCACGAGTCCAAAAAGTTCTGGTGCTGAGTCCGATAGACTTGGCGCTGGTCCGGTCGGATGTGCCGCGTCAGATGCGCTGGTGATCCCAGATGGATTCGAACCATCGGCCTCAGGATTAGGAATCCTGCGCTCGTATATAAGCGGGTCCGTTTCTACTGGCTTTTACCGCTACTACCGCCTGCAGTTCAATCAGCATCCGGTGTCTCACCTGTAGGCGATCAGCGCTTGGCCTGCCCGGCGCTGGCCGGGGTTGCAGAGGGTAGGCCAAGTGCGGGTGTTAGGTGACTTCGGCTTTAGATCCCATGAGGAGTGAACAGCGGCCGACGCTCTGGCAGAGTGAGGCTGCATCAAAGCACTCGCTCAGAAGGAACAGGTTATGGAAGCCACATCCGTTCAATCAAAGACGCCAACCGCTGTCCGCACTGATCTTGGCGCAATTTTTGTGTCGTTGGAACTTAGCCAATCGACCTGGTTGATCACTTCGTTGTCGCCGGGCAACGGCGAAAAGATGTCGAAACACGTGGTGGACGGCGGCAATATAGCCGAGTTGCTCGCTCGGTTTGAGCAGCTCCAACTGAAGGCGCGGCTACGAACAGGGAAGTCGTTTCCCATCGTGACGATCCAAGAGGCTGGATTGGATGGCTTTTGGATCCATCGGGTTCTGGAAGCGAACGGGATTGAGAGTTACGTAGTTGATGCAGCTTCTATCGCGACCTCTCGTCGACGTCGGCGCGTTAAGACCGACAAGATTGATGGAGAGGCACTGACGCGGACATTGCTGGCATTCAAGCGTGGCGAGCCACGTGTGTGCGCAATGGTCAGAGCGCCAGATCCAGAGGACGAAGACCGGCGTCGAATCTGCCGGGAACGCAAAGTGTTGATTGCGGAGCGAGTAAGGCATGTTAATCGCGTCAAGGGTCTACTTTTCGCCCAGGGCGTCAGCGGCTATCAACCGCTTCGCAAAGATCGCCGCATACGGCTTGAGGAGCTTTGCACCGGAGACGGCCGTCGCTTGCCGAAGCATCTCAAGGCTCAAATAAATCGAGAACTCGATCGTCTTGAGTTGCTGCTTGAGCAAATCGCCGCGGTGGAGAGCGAGCGTAATTCCCTGCTTTCCGTACATGAGCCGCTAGCCTCTGAGGCACCGGCGCCGGCAATGTTGCTTACCTTAAAAGGTGTCGGCGCTGAGTTTGCCGCCGTTCTTTGGACCGAAGCGCTGTGCCGACATTTTGATAATCGGCGCCAGATTGCCGCCTATGCAGGTTTGACACCGACCCCATGGATGAGCGGGACGATTGACCACGAACAAGGTGTCTCAAAAGCAGGGAATCCCCGGTTGCGCACCACGATGATTCAATTGTCCTGGCTATGGCTACGCAATCAGCCAGCGTCAGCGCTCAGTCGTTGGTTTGTGGATCGGGTCCAGTCGAATGGTGGACGTTTAAAGAAAGCCGCGATAGTTGCCCTGGCGCGCAAGCTCCTTATCGCGCTGTGGAAGTTTGTCACTGCGGGTGTTGTCATCGAAGGGGCTGTTATGAAGACCGCCTGACGACCATAAAATGGCCGAACACACAAATCTTCCAGGACTGATCAATCCTGGCGGATCCAGGTGAACGAACCGCCTCTAAGTTGGGCTTCAAATGCCGCGCTTTAGATTGGTCCCGTTCTCCTGAGCCTTGCCGCTACGCAAGCGGGATAGTGGTGCTGCCGGACAAAACGGCGACCGTATGTGAGTTTGAACCGGCGACGGAAACGTGCCGCGTCATGAAAGCTGGCTCAGCCATGGATTCGATACAAATCGAAAGGAGCACGCTATGAAAAAGTGATTGATCTTGACGGCGAAATCCTCATGTGAGCTTTGAGAGACGCTTTTCGCACTGGACGAGGCAGGCAAGTGGAAAGGTCGATGAACGGTCGGAAACTGACATTTGTGCCAGTTCCGCAGTCGGAATCCCGTCGACGGGAGTCGTCTTGTATCTCATGAGCAAATGGAATCCCTCAGGCGCATGATCCCCTGCAACCAAACTGTCAGGTTTTCCTTGAAGTCGGCAAGTGCGAGAATTCCTTGCGCTGATTTAAGAACTCCTTCACTTCGCAATAATTATCCAAGTGAAAGGAGTTCTCTGTCTCAATAGAGAATTCCTTTTAATCACGATTTTTGCTCCGACGTGTCAACATTATACTTATGTCGCTTCGTTCTATATTGTTAGGTGCAGTTGTATCGGGAAGCGATATTGGCTAACGTCCAACAGTGCCGATTCGGCAAGTCGAAAAACAAAAAGCGGCTCACGTTGCAACCGTGAACCGCTTGATACCCAGCCCCTGCTTCAGGAAGGAGCGGAATATGAAGCCCATCTAAACGATTCTCACCTTCAGAACAATGTTGTCGTCGGAACCGTGCAGGTTGCGGATCGGACTCATGTGTCCGCATCCCTGACTCGGATTTATAACGACCTTCCGTCGCAGACGACGCTCAGATCAAGCTTAGGAGATTGATCTCGACTATCCACACCATGGAGCGGTCGACGGTCTGTGCTTTACGGTTTCTCCTCGCGTAAAGGTAAGGACAATGGCTTTTCAATCCACAGCTATAGTCACCGGCTCTAGGTTTGAAAGAGGGCTCCATCATTTCAAAGTGTGGCAAACTGTCTACAAAGGTAAGCAGAGCGAGCGCCTACCGGTGCTCTATATCATAGATTCGGGCGGCGCTCGGCTGCGCATTTTGCGGCTCGATGCACTTGTGGATTATCTTTTCGACAATAGCGCTCGATCTGGGTCTTGGATGCTCGACATAGCAAGGACTGTGGGGTTTCTCATAGATTTTGTGCAAGCGTGGCTGCCTTTTTTACGGGCAGCGCGAAACAGATCGCACCCCGAAGCATCTCACGATGCAATACTGAAGCGTTTCGTTCGATCCTATTTAAATGGAACAAGGTCAGCGACGGATGGAGTTTCTGTTGATGGAATGGGTCTCTACTGGCTTCCGAAGCCGCAACGGGCCGCCAAAAAAAGCCTGTTAAGGCTGACGGAATTTCTTCGTTCTCCGGCCGTTGGGGATATCGCCTGGAGAACCGCCGTCGACCAGGACCCTGGAGGCCCTATGGTTGCCATACGTATCGCACATCAGCGTGTAATTCAGAAGAACAAGAGCCTGTTAGCACATCTTGCTGACGATGAGGTGACGCTACCTTCAGGCCGCCACTTGGGCGGACTCACCACCGCTTTATCCGGCGAAACCCCGACTTACCGTTTCCCGATCAAATACATCTGGCAGTTTCTTTTCCAGGGCTTTCAGTCGAAGCGAACTAAGCAAGCCGATGAGACGGCTCAGCTTGTCGCATTCCTACTCTTTGCCGGTGGTGGAAGATGCAGCGAGTATTTCCATGCCTGGGTTCAGGACGTTCAGTTCGTCGGAAATGAACCCATCTTCGTATTTCATCATCCCAGAGACGGGATGGTCGTTGATGAATTTGGCAGGCGCATGTCCCGGGCCGAACATTTGCTCAACCAGCCGCGCGCACGCCGCCCACGCAATACCTTGAGAAAACGGGGTCATGCTGGATTCAAGGGACTGGCTGAAGAAGCGTACGGCGCTCAGTTGATCTGGCTCCCTGTCAAGGAACTTGTCGAAGAGATTTCGACACGCCTTCGGCATTATATTTTCGTAACACGACCACGCATTATGGCGCTCCGCAAAGGGCAAGGCCTGCCAGATCATAATTATCTCTTCGTTGGCACCGGTCAAACCTTTGCCAGCAACACCAATGAAATAGGTGCGCCTTATACCCTTGAAGCATTTAGAAGTGCATGGAACCGGGCCATTGCGCGAACAAGCGTGATCTGTAACGAGCCGGAGTTAACGGTGGCTAAGCATAAAGGTACAACGCCTCACGCGGCGCGTCACTTTTATGGCAGTTTCCTAAAGTCATTGGGATGCAGCTCAGAAGACATCACTGGGTGCATGCATCACAAAAGCCCGTTCAGTGCTCTGAAATACACGGCACTCACTCCAGCTGAAATGAACGAGATTATTCATCGAAGAAGTGAGGGCAACACCGACCTTGCCTCGATGGCAACTTCGGTCGCAGCCGCGCTGAAAAGGCGGGCTGCAAATCATAGGCCTTGACGATTCCATCGCCTCGATATGCAGTATAAAATCCCTATCTTCTATGGAATAGACCTATGATTTATGCACACAAAAACAAGGATATTATCGTTAATTTCGAAGACCAAGTATACTTTCAGTCTGATGACGAATTAGAAATATCAGAATGCAAAGCGAGCATCGAATTGTTGAAGTGTTACCCGAAAAGAGTAGCGCTGAACGAAGACGTCAGCAAAGCAATTGATAAGATCATTGATTGTGGCGTTATTCTAAATCCGGAGTTTTTCCTGGGCAAGCAGGGAGCTGGTATGAACCGACGGATTCCCTATGAGTTTATGACCAGGACGGCTTTTGGGGCTGACCTCTTTGAGGTTTTAGGGAATCACGGGGTCACGGCGGTCCTAGAAAAGAAGCACGGGTGGTTTCGCGGCGGCTACATGATGAGTCTTGCGCAGATCATAGCCTCAATAACCATGATGACGTGCGGCGCGGGCCAAGTTGATGACATACCAAAAGAGTTGCTTATCGATATAATTAATTTCTATCGAACCAGTGATGGTCTACGGTGGCGCGATAAACTACTTGGAAGCGAAGAACTTAACGTTTCATGCTTTCGAGAAATAACGCGCGCTTTTGGTTCGATTTACAAGGACAACGATATACTCGAAAAGTCGCGCCAGAACAGGGTAGGACACCGCAATACATCAACATGGAAATACATTCAGCAAAATCCGACTCCGCTGCAGAGGGAGTTGATGGAATACCACGAAAGGTATTCAAAGTTTTCCCGCTCGCGGCCGTCGCGTGACAGGCAGCTAACGATGGACCTTGACAGGTTCATATCTGAGAACGGGTTCGTCTCTGTGAGGGATGCACTTGCGCAGCCTCTGGAAAAAAACGCCTTCACACAGCATTACGAGCGTAGAAACGGTTCGCTCTCGGGCCACTTCGTTCACATGATCAGGTCGGCGAGGAGGTTTTCAGACTTTATATTGTCTGAACTCGGTGAGCAGTTCCCGGATAAGACGCACTTTCCGCTGGTTACGGAGGCCGAGGTAGCGTTTGCGATCAATCGCGCTGGCAACCGAGCGCTCCGGCGGACACAAGCAGCGGCAAGAGCCCTTCCTGAGCGCTTTCACTTTCTTGCAAAACAGATATTGGACGAAGGAGCGGAAGGATGGCCGGGTCGAAATTTTACAGCCGATATTTTGCAAAACGGCGAGAGCAGATCAGTATATTGCCCGGTCCTTCCCGGGTTGCTTCGAGCTGCCATGGAAATACCGCTTCGTATAGTGCAACTGAGACGTTTTGATTCCGGGGAAGGGGACGAAAGACGGTTCAACGGCACCGCGATGGAATGGGAAGAAAATCGCTCACCGCACGCGCGCTATTGGTTGAAGAACAAATTAGCGAAGAAGGGCGATACCCGAGGATATGCCTTTGAATTCTCGGACTCCGATCCGAAGATAACTGGTTTTTTTGTCAATACGAACAAAACGGGGGCACCATACTGTATTCCGTGGATGTCCGTTGATCTTCATAAACTGCTTTGGGAACTGGCTGAGTGGCAGATCGCTAACAACCCTGTTGATGGACCTATCGCGCCATCTGACTACTTAGAAGACGAAACGCCGGATGCTACGGAAAAGCGGCTTCCGAGCATTTTTGCGCTTTTCAGGCTTCTACCGTCGGCAAAAAACCCAAAATCTGGGGTGCCCCCATCGCATGGGATGGTGGTTAAGGCCTTTTTGTTGCTCATGGTTGAGGTCGAGCGACGTTGGAATGATCTGAACCCTGAGAATCAAGTTTCGATTGTTCATTCCTACAATAAAGTAACAGGACAGCCGCTCTCTTGTGCCTATACGTTACACGGCCTTCGCGTACGAGGGATCACCGATCTTTTTCGCGCAGGCGTACCTATCGAAATACTGAGTAAGGTGGTCGCCGGTCATGCGACCATTATGATGACACTCTACTATCTTCTCTTCGAGCCCACCGAAGTTAACAATCGGCTTAACGCTGCCATGTTAGCCAACAATTCTGCTGAAGTGACATCGTTTGCCAACGACCTGCGCAAAATGCAGGTCGCTGACGCAAAAAGAAAAACAACATTCATCAATGAGGCCGCTGTGGAAGCTGCCCTGACGCTTGGTGACCATAATCAGTTTTGTAACGTAGATATTGGAATATGTCCGTTTGACGGGACGCGATGCGGCGATGGAGGTGAATTGCTCCGTCGGGATAACGGAAGCGGCAAAAATGATAAGAGTGTGTACGGCCCAGTCCCAGGAGGTGCCAGAAACTGTATAATGTGCCGTCATTTTATCTCCGGTACCCCTTTCATTCTGCAACTTGAGCTATTCGGTTCGAAATTACTCTGGAAGCGCAACGCTCTCGCCCAGGAGCAACAGGAGCATCGAGCACGGCTAAGTTCGCTTCATCAGAGGCGGAGAATCGGAGACATTACGCCAGAATATTTTCGAAACGCATCCGATAGGCTGCGGGTCGAAAACAACGAGTTGAAAGATAAGATAGAAGGCATCGATAACGCGATCTTTAACGTCAAGCTGCATTTGGAGGCAGCAGCAAAACTGGTCAAGCAAGAATTATCGGAAGGCCGTAGTCCGAGCGTTAGTCTGATTGCAAATGATTCCCGATCCTCGGTGGCGTATACTGAATGGTCACCGTTCGATGTCGCGGTCACACTTTCATCAGCAAGTCGGGTTTGGTCCATCCTACGGGATGACTCGTTGGAAAATGCAAAGCGCCAATTCATAGATCAGATACTATTCAACGCTGCCGAAACACCGCTTTCGTTGCGCGCTGACCTCACAGCTGAGGAGAAGCAGGCAAGCGCCGACACAATCGCCCAGTTCCTGATCACTAACGTCTCCAGCGCCGAACGGCAGTCACTTGCCGACGGCAGGACGAGCCTTAAGGAACTCGCCATCGACAAGCAAGTCGCGAAACTGATTGAACAGGTAAGTTTCTTGCCGCTTGCGGAAGCCAATACTTCTCGTAACGCCCTCGTCGAGCAAGAGGAGGCCCAAAGATGACAACCCGTCGAACCCTTATTCTAAAATGGGCCGATCAACGCTCTGAGGGGCTCATCGAAGCTGTGAGGCCAATACAAGCAAAGAGGAAGCACAACCTCAAGAAGATTCACATCGTTTGTCGAGCTTTGGTTGACAGGCGCAAAATGATTTTTCCCACGGCAGCCGAAGTTGCCGAAAGCGGGACCGCAGCAACGTTTGGCTTTGAGAGCTTTCCATCGCGGCAAACAATCTACAACGACTATGGCGAGATACTTACGGTCTGGCGGAAGGCGTTTCGTGACATCGAGAACATTGAAGCGGCACCATCAACGTCGGACGACGAGCTTCTCAATTGGGATGCGAGCGATCTCGACGCGGGTTCCTTGGAAAACATCAAACACCTGAAGCGCTTAGTAAGAGAGTTGAGGCAGCAGAACTTCGGTCTGAAAGAACTGATTACCGACCACGTTCCTGTGTACGGTGACCATCTCGGACCTAATCACGGTAGTTTCATTGAAGACCTTGCGCACTGGATTGAAACGGTGCACCTCGACGGGTTCGAGGTGCAAGAATTTGGCCTGACTGTCACGTCCAGGTCGCTTCCCGGTACAATCATAATGGACCACATGATCTGGGATGGACTCAAACAAATGGTCGACACTCATCATTTCGTCCAGAAGAGCAAGCAACTGCGCGGAGATGATGGTGATCCGGAGCTGGTTTGAAAGCAGGAGAGAATGGTGTCCACGAGAGGATTCGAACCTCCGACCCCAGGATTCATACCACTTCGACTTTAGCCGCCGTCCGAAGACGTTTGTGGTCTGGACTGTCCCTTCACCATGGGCCGAAGCCGTTAGGTGCTGCCCATCCAGTCTCTACACCTTCACCGAATTTCTCCGGAGCTTGGCTCGGGATTGGCATGCTGAAGTTCAGCGAAGCGTTCCCCGACTTTGAGCAGATCGACCGCACTCTTTCGTTGTGCGGCCCCCAATTTACAACCAGGAATCCTGTGCTCTATCCTACTGAGCTACGTGGACACTTTCGCATCACTGCGAACAACGTCTCCTAACTTATATATTCCAGGACATCAACCAGCTTTGGGGAAGTTCAGGGTCTCAGGTCATTATGACGAAGGCACTGTCCCCAAAATTGAGCGCCCCTCGATGTTTAGAGTTCCGTCGTCTCTCGTCGGAAATTTGCCGAAGGTCGACGTCTTCAATATCAGGCGATGGCATCGCGGTGAGCGTTGTAATCGCTGCGCCAGTTTGAAAGCGCTGATCCAGCTTGCGGCGATTAGGAGAAGAGTGACTCGTTCAATAGATCGTCGCGCAGCCGTCCAATGAAACCTTCGATGAAGGCGTTCTGGATCGGCTTGCCTGGGGCAACGTAATACCAAGCCACCTTGCTCTGATCCGTCCATTGCAGGACGGCGTTGCTGGTGAATTCGCTGCCGTTGTCGCTGACGATCATCTTGGGCTTGCCACGTTCCATGATGATCCGATCCAGCTCACCGGGCGACCCGCAGGCCGGAGAGCGAAGTATCGGCGACGAGAGCCAGGCATTCTCTGGTGCAATCGTCTACGACCGTTAGAGCCCGGAACTTGCGGCCATCGGTGAGTTGATCGGACACGAAGTAACTTGCAACTCTATGCGGATCGTAAAGGCCCGGGCCAAATTTAAGTTTCTTGCGCATTTCCCGCAGTTTAACGAAATTACCGCTTTTGATTTTTGTCTCCGCAAAATACATACATAAGTTGAGAGACCAAACAGTCGGAGTGGAAGCTACTTCAAGGAAAGTTTTTGGATCATGCCATTTACCGGGGGTTCCTTATGCGTGCTGAATGCCGATCACGGTCCTGCGGAAACCTATATTTCTATTGAGCGACCAGAGCGTGAGAGGAGCGGTCAAGCTGATTACAGATTATCACTCAAAGTATATTGCCAACGATCTCACTCGACGACGACCGTCTGACAGCAGCGATAAGCTGGCTGTCGCCGTCGCTGGCGCACAGGTCGACATGAACCCTCACCAAGTCGATGCCGCGCTCTTTGCATTTGCATCACCGCTGTCCAAAGGGGCGCTGCTCGCGGATGAGGTCGGCCTTGGCAAAACCATTGAGGCAGGACTGGTAATTTCCCAACGGTGGGCAGAAGGCAAGCGGCGCATCCTCATCATCGCGCCGTCCAACCTTCGCAAACAGTGGCATCAGGAACTCAACGAAAAGTTTTTCATACCTTGTACAATCATAGAATCTAAGCCCTACAATGCAGAGGTGAAGGCGGGTAATTTCCGACCTTTTGACCGCACCGACAGCATCGTTATTTGCTCCTATCAGTTCGCGCGCAACAAAGCGGCGGACGTCCAGGCCACCCCCTGGGATTTAGTCGTGATCGACGAAGCCCATCGACTTCGTAATGTCTACAAGCCTTCCAACGTCATCGCCAACACACTGAAACGCGCGCTTGCGGAACGCAATAAGCTGCTCCTGACGGCGACTCCTTTGCAAAACTCGCTTCTTGAGCTTTATGGCTTGATTAGCTTCATAGACGAACACACCTTTGGAGATTTGAAGAGCTTCCGCGAGCAATTTGGTGGAGGCGCGCAAGAGCGCACGTTTCAGATGTTGAAGGAACGTTTGAGACCGATCTGCCACCGTACATTGCGGCGTCAGGTCACGGCATACGTTCCCTACACCAAGCGTCATGCGATCCTAGAAAAGTTTAACCCGGACGAGGCAGAGGATCGGCTCTACAATCTCGTTACGGCATATTTGCAGCGTGACAATCTGCAGGCTCTACCGGCAAGCCAGCGTTCGCTGATGACGCTTGTCCTCCGGAAGCTGCTCGCGTCATCGACGTTTGCAATCGCCGGGGCGCTTACTTCTATCTCCAACCGACTTCAGAAGCGGCTCGATCAAAGCAAGCCCGCATCGCTCATCGAGGAGTTGGAAGAAGACTACGAGGCGTTGGATGAGACAGAGGAAGAATGGACGGATGATGAAGAGGAGCAGCTGACCGAAGCCGACCAGCAGGCGCTGGAACTTGAAATTGCGGAGTTGCGTGAGTTCTCAACCCTAGCAACATCAATTGAACAGAATGCCAAGGGGCGCGCTTTGTTAAAGGCATTGGAGGTTGGCTTCGCCAAGGCGCGTGAATTTGGTGCGGAAGAAAAAGCGATCATCTTCACAGAGTCGCGCCGCACCCAGTCCTATTTGCTGCGCGTCCTGGCTGGCAGCGCGTTTGCCGATCACATCGTGCTCTTCAATGGCACAAATACGGATGACGCATCTAAAGCCATTTACAAAGAATGGCTAGCGCGCCATGTCGGGTCGGATCGCGTCACAGGCTCAAAGACCGCTGACATGCGGTCCGCACTCGTCGATTACTTCCGTGAGCAAGGCAAAATCATGATTGCCACAGAAGCAGGTGCTGAAGGAATAAACCTTCAATTCTGCGCTATGGTTGTAAACTACGATTTACCTTGGAACCCTCAGCGGATCGAGCAGCGCATTGGTCGCTGCCATCGCTACGGTCAGAAGCACGATGTTGTCGTTGTCAATTTCCTCAATGAAAAAAATGAGGCCGATCAGCGCGTCTATGCGCTTCTATCGGAGAAATTCCAGCTGTTTGAAGGCGTCTTTGGAGCAAGTGACGAGGTGCTTGGCGTCATTGAGTCTGGTGTAGATTTTGAGAAGCGCATCGCAGGTATTTACCAACAATGTCGTCAGACCGACGAGATCAAAGCTGCATTCGACGAACTCCAGCGGGAACTGACGACTGAGATTAACGAGGCCATGACGCACGCGCGGCAGAAGCTGTTGGAAAATTTCGACGACGAAGTTCGGGAGAAGCTGAAAGTACGCAACGCCGACACGAATCTACATCTCAGTCAGTTTGAGTATCAGTTGATGCGGCTCGCCAGGCATGAACTCGACGGGACAGCGGACTTCATTGATTCATCATCCTTCCGTCTCAACGACTTACCGAGTTGGATTGGTGGCACCGGTATTCCGACCGGCCTTTATGAACTGCCCCGCCGCACAGGTGATGCGCATTTCTTCCGTGTCAATCACCCACTTGGAGAGGCCATCGTTTCGAGAGCGCGCTCGCGAGATTTGCCCACTGCCGAGATCATGTTCGACTATTCAAATCATGAAGGCCGTATTTCTCAGATCGAGCCGATAATCGGCAACACAGGTTGGCTGGCGGCATCGCTCCTAACTGTCGATGCGCTCGGCCAGAGCGAGGACTATCTGTTGTTGTCCGGTATAGGCGATGACGGCGCAGTGCTTGGAACCGAAGCGGCGTCGCGCCTTATGACCGTCGCTGGATCGGTCATGGGGGAAATCACTGAGCCGAATGACGTTGCTTCCGCTCTGGCCGATGCTTTGCTGGTGCAGCAACAAAAGATTCGCCGCGACATCTCCGAGCGTAATGCCCGCTTTTTTGAGGCCGAAGCCGATAAATTGGACGGCTGGGCAGATGATTTGAAGGTCGGGCTTGAGCGGGAATTAAAGGAGCTGGATCGCCAGATCAAGGATGCGCGACGCGCGGCCACTATTGCCCTTTCACTAGAAGAGAAGTTGGCGGGGCAGAAAGCGGTAAAAGCATTAGAGGCGGACCGGACGACAAAGCGCCGCTCGCTGTTCGACGCCCAGGATAAAATTGATGAGCAGCGCACGACACTCATTGCTCAAATTGAAGGCAAATTGGAGCAGAAAAGCGAAGTGCAGCCGCTATTTACGATTCGTTGGAGGGTTCAATGAGCAATGATGCAGTGACGTCTACAAAGCTAGCCACGTTAACAGTGGATCGTCTGATCAAATCCGGTTTGCTGCGCACGGAGAAGCGTGATGCTCTCGTTGCCAAAATCGCAGCAGGCTCCATGCAAGGCGAAGACTGGAAACTTGAAATCGATCTTGCGTCGGCGAAAGCAGGTAACTGATGGCTGCTCCAGCACCTTTGAAATCACTCAAATTGACCGCCTTTCGCGGGTCCGCTGCGACGTTCAAGCTCGACTTCGAAAAAAACAAAAAACTCACCCTAATATACGGCGAAAACGGTACGGGAAAAACAACCATCTGCGATGCCTTTGAGTTCCTAGCTTTTGAGCGTATCGGTTCGTTAGAAAATCGCGGCATGGGTAAAGGACTGGAGAAATTCTGGCCAACTGCCGGTAAGCTTCCGACAGCCTTGGCAGTTGATTTAGAAACGCACGCCTCAAATTGTTCGGGCAGAATTGTGGACAAAAAGGTTTCGGTGCTGCCCGTTTTGGCGCGGCCCCGTATCGAACTTCTTCGTCAACGGCAGATTCTCGAACTGGTCCAAGCTCAGCCTGCCGCCCGTTATGATGCGATTAAGCGCTTCATTGACATTGAGGCGTTTGAGCGTTCCGAGGAGACACTTCGGCAGCTCGGTAAAACTCTGGCAACAGAAAAGCAGCAAGCGCAAGGTGCTGAGCAGGAAAATTTAAGCGCACTTCAAGGCTTTTATGAAAGTTCGGGCAGCCCAGCAGGCTTGAACGCGGTCAGTTGGGCGAAGCAGAAGCTGGCAGAACCGGTAACAGACTTGGATGCTGACATCACTGCTATCGGAAAGCTAAGGGCTGCGTTCGAAGCCGTCAAACCTTATCCTGAAAACATCTTAGATCGGACGGTGACAGTTTCCGCCGCCAAAACTGCGTTGGCGACGGCGGACGCGGCTTTGAGTGCGGCAATAGCAATCGCGACTGAGGGAGCCGGGGAGACGCTGCCGGTTTTGGAGGCGGGCCGTAATTATCTCCACGCCCATCCGCAATCGAAAGAATGCCCATTATGTACCAGTGCGGAAAACATCGCTGGTTTGGCGGCGGAGATCGACGCAAGGCTAAACGCGCTCTCTGCGTTGCGAACAGCCAACGCCAATAAAAGCGCTCAGCAGACGGCGTTGAATAATGCAGAAACGACGTTGGAGCAGACGCTAGCGGATTATCAGAAAGCCGTAACCGTGTTTGCGGCTGTCCAGGCCAACCACCAATGGAAGTCGAGTGTTCAACTTCCTGTCTCGCCGCCGCCAGGTGATACCGCCGTGCTGCCTGCATGGCTGACCGACAATGAGGCAATTGCGACTTCATGGGCAGGAATTGAGGCAGGTTGGCGTGATGAGAGCAAATTCATCGCCCAGTTAAAAGCTGCCGCCGAGCGGTACGATACCAACGCCGCCAGCGTGAAAGAGTTCGCCACCTTGATTCCAAAAATCGAGAATGCGTTAGGACAGTGCGTTGAGGAGCGCCAGAAATTCACCGACAGCATCATTAGCGATATCGCCCAGGAAGTGGGCAAACTTTACGAAAAAGTGCATCCCGGCGAGGGTCTGGACACCATCGGGCTTGAACTTGACCCTAAAAAGCGGGCGTCCGTTGACTTGAAGGCCGATTTCTCTGGCCACGACGCGCCACCACAAGCCTATTTCAGCCAATCCCATTTGGATACCTTGGGCCTTTGTGTGTTTCTGGCGCTCGCCGTTCGTGATCGTGCCGATGAAACGGTGCTCATCCTTGATGACGTATTGGGCAGCGTGGACGAGCCGCATGTCGACCGCGTTATCGGAATGATCTACGAGATCAGCAAGAAGTTTCGGCACACCATCGTCACAACCCATTATCGACCGTGGCGCGAGAAATATCGTTGGGGCTGGTTGAAGCCGGGGCAGGCCTGCCAGTTCGTGGAATTGACAGGCTGGGCAATCAACGATGGCATTCGCGTAGTCAGTTCCTTGCCGGAAGTTGAACGCTTAAAAGTGCTGCTCGCTGAATCGCCGATTGATCCACAGGCGATTTGCAGCAAGGCGGGCGTCATACTTGAAGCGGCACTGGATTATCTGACGCTGAAATATGAATGTGCCGTGCCGCGTCGTCATGGTGCCGCTTATACCCTGGGCGACCTGCTGCCCGCCATCGGCACCAAGCTGCGCGACGCGCTGAAAGTGGAAATCCGTGACGGAATCACTGATGCTTCTGCAGCACCCACAACCATTATCCCCCTGAAACCAATTCTTGAGGAGTTGGGTCGCATCGCGCAGGCTCGCAACGCCTTTGGCGCGCATTTCAAAGCCATTTCCTTTGAGCTGCTTGATACCGACGCCATTGGTTTTGCCAAACACGTCCTTCTGCTGGTAGATGCGCTGACACATCCTGAAGATGGCTGGCCGAGTAATGACAAATCAGGCAGCTTCTGGCGCAACAGTGCCGATTCACGCCGCCTACATCCATTAAAAAAGCCGAGCTAGAATATGCCAATTCGTCCTGAGCAGTTTGCAATCCTTAAAAAACATATTGAACAAATCTATGTCCCCCATTTACCCAAGCTGCTGCAGCCAAAGTCGCAAACGGACGACCTGAAGAAGAATGTGGACCGATCCTTTGCGGCTTTCGCAATTGATCACATCTGCCGCCTCGACCCTAAAAAGGCGGCTAAGGCAGTTGTCGATGATTTTGACGATTATGGCGTTGACGCAATCCATTATCACACGAGAGAGAAAGCTCTCTACCTTGTCCAGGCGAAGCTAAAAGACACAGCATCGTTTACGCAAGCCGAGGCCCTGGCATTTTCTCAAGGAATTCGAAAATTGCTCAACGGCGATTTCACGGGGTTCAATGCAAATGTTACCGCGCGTGAATCGGCTATTCGGAGTGCTCTAGACCACTGCGATAGGATCGAGATTGTTATTGCGCATACTGGCGAAGGCATCACCGCTAACGCGGACAAGGCGTTAAAGGACCTGCTGGCGGACAAAGCTAGCGTTGATGCGCGCCTCTCCGATACTATCTTGAATTTTGATGCCGCCCGGACGGTCAATAGCCTACACAGCGTCAATGCAGTTGAGCCTGTCGATTGTCGGATTACGCTCTACAACCATGGTGTCGCTACTGAGCCGAAAATCGCCTACTACGGCACAGTCACGTTGTCGGCACTCTCCGATCTTCACAAAAAGCACGGAAAAGCTCTCTACCAAAAGAATATCCGCACCTGGCTCGGCCAGAATACGCCGGTCAATGAGGCTATTCGCGAAACACTCGCAACTAAGCCGGGCCGATTCCAATATCTCAATAACGGGGTCACTGCTCTGTGCGAGGATATAGCTCCCAAGGGCGGGAAAGGCACAGAATATCGAGATTTTGAGCTTACCGGCTTTTCAATTATAAACGGTGCACAAACTGTCGCATCTACTGCGAGCTTCGTCGCTGAAAATCCTGCGGCAGACATTTCCGACGCTAAGGTTATGATCACTCTAATTAAGGCCGACGCAGAAGGCGACTTCGGCAAAGAAGTAACAAGGGCGCGCAATACTCAAAACGACGTAAAGGAAATTGCCTTCGCTGCGCTGGACGAGGAGCAGGAACGCATCCGGCGAGAGCTACAGCATCTCGACATCGAATATGTTTATCGCGTAGGAGAAGCCGTGGCGGGTCACAATGCAAACCGCGTCTTTGTGGCGGAAGCAAATCAGGCCTTAGCACTGCTTGAATTAGACCCACGTTATCCTGTGTGGATGAAACGATCACTGGTTGATTTCCAGAAGGTAGACGGCGAACCATACAAGCAGATTTTCAGTCAGTCGCTCAATTCTATCAGGCTAGTTAATGCTGTCAGGGTGTATCGCTACATTAAGGAACAGGTTTCCGCGTCAGTGCGCGGCTGCTGGCATGAAGAGCGGAAAGCATACAAGCATAGCGAGTATGCAATGGCGTTCGTTTTTGCGAAGCAGTTTCGAGATGCAGTTGGCGGTAATGATCTTATCAACATGGCAAAATTGAAAACTGCAGGTAGCGCGCCATACGACACGCTTCGCCAACATATTTGGGAAATTATCCAAACCATTGCAGTGCCGGGTCCGCTCGCGGTTTCAAAGAACCAGGACCACACTCTCAATGTAATTCGACAATTGATGACCCGGCAGTATGGGTTGAAAAGTGATCCGCTGATCACCGTCCTTCGTGCCAAGACCATTATAGGCCAGCCCTATCAGGTCGACCTTTTCAAATATCTAGCAGGTAAGGCTCCCCAGATCGGTAACCTAGTATGAGCAAAAATCAGAAACTTGAACTGACATGGGTAGGGAAAGAAAATCGACCTCGGTTGGAGCCGCGCATTCTTATCGAAGATACTGAGAAGTCTTATCATGCAGCTGCGCGAGTTAGCGAAAATGACATTTTCGACAATGTGCTGATCCACGGCGATAACTTGCTCGCACTGAAGGCGCTTGAGGCGGATTATGCGGGCAAGGTGAAGTGCGTTTTTATCGATCCACCTTACAACACTGGTAGCGCGTTCACTCATTACGAAGACGGGAAGGAACATTCAATTTGGCTTGGATTGATGAGAGATCGTTTGGAGATTATCAGGCACTTGTTGACCGAGGACGGATCGCTCTGGGTTACGCTTGACGATAACGAAGCACACTATTTCAAAGTAATGTGCGATGAAATATTTGGACGGCGAAATTTTGTAACATCTGTTGTTTGGCAGAAGAAATATGCCCCTAAATCGGATTCGAAACTACTTTCCAGTTCGCACGACTTTATATTGGTTTACGCGAAAAATATTGACGCTGTTCAATTGAACCGGTTGGAAAAAACCGAGACTCAGACTGCCCGCTATACAAACCGGGACAATGATCCCCGTGGCCCTTGGAAAGCAGGAGATGTCCTCCGTAACGAAGTGCGCGATTATGCCGTATTTCCTGTACGGCTTCCGTCGGGGCGGGAAGTCTGGCCTTCTGACGGGACAAGCTGGCGCTATACCAAAGACAAGTTTGCGGAACTGATCCAGGACAATCGAATCTGGTTCGGAACAAACGGCGATTCTCGACCGGCGGTAAAAAGATTTATATCCGAGGTCAGTGACACTATTCCGGCCACTACGTGGTGGGACTACAAGGACGTCGGCCACAACGATGAGGCAAAGAAGGAAAGTAAAGAGCTTTTTGGAGCCGATGTTTTTGCCACACCTAAACCGGAGCGTTTGCTTGAGAGGGTCTTGTCTATTGCGTCGAATCCAGGAGACATAGTGCTGGATTCCTTCGCCGGTTCCGGCACTACTGGAGCTGTCGCACAGAAAATGGGCCGTCGCTGGATCATGGTAGAGTTGGGCGATCATTGCAGGACGCACATATTGCCGCGACTGCAAAAGGTGGTCGACGGTAGGGATCAGAGCGGGATAAGCAAAGTTTTTGACTGGAGAGGAGGAGGCGGTTTTCGCTATTATGAACTCGCACCCTCTCTACTCGAAACCGACAAATGGGGTCGGAATGTTATCTCGAAGGAATACGACGGTGTAATGTTGGCGAAGGCCCTGTGCAAGCTTGAGGGTTTCACTTACGCGCCTAGCGAAAGTATTTACTGGCAACAGGGGCATTCATCGGAAAGCGACTTCATTTATGTGACGACACAGACATTGGGACCGCAAGAACTAGCGACGCTTTCGGAGGACATTGGTAAAAATCGTTCACTGTTAGTCCTGTGCGCCGCCTTCCGAGGCAATGCCGACCTTTGGCCGAATTTGACGCTGCGAAAAATCCCTAATCATATTCGTCAAAAATGCGAATGGGGGCACGACGATTATAGTTTGAACGTCGCCAACCTACCAATGGCAAAACCCGAACCTGCACCGCCCCGGACTGCGCAACCCAGCCTGTTTGACCTGGAGGAGAGTCAATGAGCAATCTCCGCCACGTCAATGCAATTTCGGGTCGATTGAGCCTCCGTCCACCCCAGCGCCGGAGTTTGGAAATTCTCGACCGCGTGACTGAGATCGTTCCGCCGATCAATGCCGCTGACCTTACTGTCGCCCTTGAGATCATCAAAAGCGAGTTTCCCAGCGTAGTGGATTTCGAGCGAGGTTTTCCTTCTCTCTGCTTTGCACTGGCAACGGGCGTAGGAAAAACGCGCCTCATGGGCGCATTCATAACTTATTTGAAGATCGCGCATGGCATCGACAACTTTTTCGTGCTTGCCCCAAACCTGACAATCTACAACAAGCTGATCGCTGATTTTACGGCGAACACGCCCAAATATGTATTCAAGGGGATATCCGAATTTGCAATCTCGCCGCCTGTGCTGACAACTGGCGAAACTTATGAACGGCAAATCGCATCAGGCGGGCAGCTTTTTCCAACGACCATCAACATCTTCAACATCGCCAAAATTTCATCCGAGGTGCGCGGCGGACGCTCTCCCCGCATTCGCTCTTTTCGCGAAGAAATCGGCGAAAGCTATTTCGATTATCTTGCGACTTTGCCCGACCTAGTTTTGTTGATGGATGAATCGCATCGTTACCGCGCGACGGCAGGAATGCGCGCGATCAACGAATTAAAGCCGGTACTTGGTCTTGAGTTGACCGCGACGCCCTTCGTCGAAAGCCCGCGCGGGCCGGTACCTTTCAGGAACGTCATATTCGACTATCCGCTCGCGCGAGCAATGGAGGACGGATTCGTCAAGGAACCCGCCGTCGTGACCCGCAAAGATTTTAACCCAGCAGGTAAATCGCCCGAAGCAATCCAGACCATGAAGCTGGAGGACGGTATTCGTCTACATGAAAGCGTGAAGGTTGATCTGGAGACCTATGCCCGAGAAAATGGCGTACGGATCGTTAAGCCGTTCGTGCTGGTCATCGCACGCGACACTAGCCATGCCGCCGACTTGATGACGTTGATACAGTCGGATGCGTTTTTTCAGGGCCGCTATGCCGACAAGGTGATCCAGGTCGATTCCAGCGTGAAGGAAGAGGAAACCGTCGACAAGCTGTTGACGGTTGAGCAGAATGACAACCCAGTCGAGATTGTCATTCATGTCAACATGCTCAAGGAAGGGTGGGACGTCACAAATCTATACACCATCATTCCATTGAGGGCGGCCAACGCCAGGACGCTGATTGAACAGAGCATAGGGCGTGGACTCCGCCTCCCATATGGTAAGCGAACCGGGCTTGTTGCTGTGGATCGGCTCAACATCGTTGCCCACGATAGGTTTCAGGAAATCGTCGATGAGGCGAACAATCCAAACTCGCCTATCCGACTGAAACAGTTGATCCTCGATGAGGCCGATTTCATCAGAAAAACCGTAACGGTCGTATCGTCGCCAACCATTTTGGGAAGCCTTGGACTGCAATCGACACCGGGGAAAGATGGTGCTGGCGCTGTTGGCCCAGTACCGACACCCGCGTTCGCAACTTCCGAGGAGATGCGTGTCGCAAGAATGGCTTATGATGCCTTCCGAAAGCTTGCGCGGGAGCCCGATAAAGTCCCCAGTGTCACATACCTTGCGCAGCCAGACATTCAGGACCAGGTCCTCCGGGAGGTCCAGAGCCAGTATCAGCCTGAACAGATGGAACTTGAAGGAATTGCAAAGCCTGCACCGGACATGGCGGCGGTCATTGCTGCAACCGCAAAACTTATGGCCGAGCGTACTATAGACATTCCCCGGATTACCGTCATGCCGAAGGGGCATGTAAAGTCAGGTTTTACGTCATTTACCCTCGATCTATCGGGTATGCGCTATCCTGCGCCGAGCGAGGAGTTATGGGCAAAGCACCTGCGAACGGATCAGGTGGATATCATCGGCCTGTCGAAGGGCAACTTTCGTGAGCAACGACTTGAAGACTACGTCGTAAGCGGCCTCATCGATTTCCCGGACATTGCATACGATGAACATGCCGACATGCTCTACGACCTTTCATCCCAAGTGGTCCGTCATTTCCTGAACTATTTGTCCGAAAAGGATGCGGGTCAGGTCCTTTCTCTGCATCAGCGCGAGATCGCGCGCGCCGTGCACGCTCAGATGCAGGATCATTTCTGGAAGGACGAGATGATCGAATACCATCATGAGGTGCGGCAAGGATTTACCGAGTTGAAAGAAAGCGCCTACACGGCCTTGCGCGAAGCACCCCTCGATTTTCGCGTTCCTCCGTCTGATAAGAGCAATATGGCGCGTTACTTGTTCGGGGGGTTTAGCAAATGCCTCTCGACGGTAACAAAGTTTCACTCGGATTCGGAGCGTAAGCTGGCTGTGATTTTGGAACGAGAAGCACAGAAATGGCTACGTCCCGCGAAGGGGCAGTTCCAGATGTTCTATCGCAGCGGCAACGACCATTTAGAGTATCAACCAGATTTCGTGGCCGAAACTTCTGACCGTATTCTCATGCTTGAGCCGAAGATGGCGACCCAGATGCGTGACAAGGATGTTTTGGCAAAACGCGACGTCGCTCTCCAATGGTGCCTATGGGCAAGTGAACACGCGCGATCCTATGGGGGGAAGCCTTGGACATATGTCTTGATCCCGCATGATGTTCTTGCTGAAAATATTACACTGGATTTCCTCACTAAATCATATGCGTAATGTAGCCTGGGCAGCGCGGAACGGCATGACGAACGGCGGGCAACTCCCGCCGTTCAAGATTGCAAGCGTTCGCGTTTCCAGATTGGCCCGTTGTTCTTAAAAGGGTTTTCTGTAGGATTACCGTTGGTTTGGGGGCAAACATCGTGCGGATACTGTGCTTGTTCTTTGCAGTTGCGATGCTGATTGCTCATTCTGTTGATGCGAGAGCAGAAAACCCAACACGTGAGAAATGTACCTGTAACCTCGATCCGGACGATCCACCTGCTGATGGTGCATGGGTGAAAAACGCGACTGCTTGCTGGTCGACCGAGATGAAGGACCTGAATTGGTGCGACATCGTCGTCGAAAGCGTACACGGCTCTCAGGCCACGCAGACCACATCAGTGGAACTTCTTGGGAACGCCGCCAACCCATCCGCGTTGGTGGATGTGTTGCATAGTAGGTTCGCCAACTTCCTCCAGGTATCGGCCGTAGAGGGCAGCCTCGTTGACCTGAACCAGGCGGCAGACATTGTGACCAGTCGATTGAAGGAGAATGCCGCGCTCATTGCCAATTGCGTCACTGCACTCGCCGAGCGTAAGCGCGGGTTCGTACAGGACGGCGATGGCGGTGTTGTTTGTCGTGTAAGTGAGGCCAGCGGATGGCTGAGGCTGGAAATCCCCGTCAAGGGGGCCCGTATTGTCTATATGGTTGCGCCAGCGGTATGAGAACGAAAACAGTTGCCGCGCTAGCGTTTATCACCACCGTTATTTTTTCCGAAGTTGTCGGATTTGGAGTCAGCACGCTCATCATGCGGGCGGTGCGTGCATTTGTTGGGCCGACCGCTGTAAAAATCGACCTGCAGTCAAAACTTGGATGCCCGAGTGGAAGTCTCGCCGACCTCAGAAGAAGGTTTTCTGATGCCACTCTTAAGCTAGAGCGAGGCGCGGATTCTTTGTTTATCTGCGCTGACAACTCGATCAACACGACGGTCGATGATGCTCCGCGAGTGCTGGCACGGGAATTCCCAGGTTGCCTGAATTACATTACCGGCTCTCTGCGGATGCTTCGGGTAAGCGATGCGATTTGTGCGTTGCCGGATAACCGAGGTTACATCTGCGACGGCGTAAAAGGGACAGAGCGCCAAGGAACGGAAGCGCTTGGCACTCAATCGAGCGTCGTTAGCCCTTGCGCATCTGAAACCCTTACAAAATTCGGCTTTGTGGCTGGCTCTTGATGCCTACGATCTCGCCTACCATTTCTAAGGGGGTGATCTCAGATTTGCGCTGAAATCGCGGGGCCAGTGACCGCAATCTCGGTTGCCGTCAAGGGGCGCAACATCGTTTCAAGGCGTCCGAGGCCGATCAATGCCGTCAGCTTTCGAGGACACGTGAGCGCTGAAGGCGATAAGTCCCGAAACTGGTGGTTAAATATTGATCACGAGCCCTGGCCGGAAACCCGTTGTTTCTCGGCCGTACCCCTTTGGATTACATACAACTCTGGACTTCCCGATCATGTAGTCGAAATGTTGGTGGACATGGCCATGTATCCAGAAATCGGGCTCACCTCGTTTGATGACTTCCGTCAAATCGGACATAAACGCCGGATTTGTTGGACTTCCAATGTAGCGACGGTCCTGGGACAAAGGTGATGGTGCGTGGTGCGTAAGGACGATCCGTTTGCCACCAAAAGGCTTTGCTAATTCGTTGCTGATGAAAGACCGGCTTACCTCATGACGACCGATCATTTCATCTGGCCATATCAGACCTGCAGCGCCATAGCTGGGTGATCCGCAGATGGCCCGAAAATCCAGCATCGTTTTCTGGCATGCATCGATGGCGGCGTTCTTCCGAAACGGAAGCCTTAGTTCTGGACCAGGTCCCCCGAACGGCAGTAAAAAATCCGTCCACAACGTTGCGCCGATGATCTGGATACCTTCGATCTCGATTGCAGTGTTTTCCAGGATCGTTATGTTCGTGCCTTGCGCTCGCAGGCGTGCGATTTCCAGCACAGCATCAATGGTGCCGTGATAAAAATCATGATTTCCCAGTACCGCAACAACGGGCATGTGAGGTGCGATTGTTTGTTGCAGATAACTCCAGGTGACATCAACGTGGCCGGAAACGTCACCCGCGCAGATGCAGATATCTGCGTCCGGTATCGCTATTTTTGCGCTGGCCGGATCATGAACATGCATATCACTGACGATCCACGCGCGCATGGCTTGCCTCGTAAGTTTCGGGGTGATTATCGGATGTTGCGCCGCACACCTGCCTTTCCGAAGGCAGGTCGGCCTGCGTGCTACCCAGCGACGGGTACGTTCATTAGGTCGCGGTCTCTTGTGAAAACTGCGCGTGAGCTGCGGGAAGGCAGGGGAAGGAGAAGAGAGTCCAGTTCATCCCCGAAGACTTTGGGCTTCTGCCTCAAGGCTTCGGCTAAAGATAGGACGACATCGCGGTGTCTGATAAGCGTTCCACGCGCTTCTTCAAATCCGGACTGTAAGATGTCATCGATATCGTCCTGAAGGAACGAATACCTTTGAAACAGAGCCGCATCTTTCGTGTCCAGAAAACGCACCGGCACGACGCGTAATGTGCTGCCCATTCCAAACAACCCGACCATCCTGATGGCCAAGTCGGTTGCTTCGGCCAGGTCGCCTTTCTCTGAACCTCCGGAAGCCGTTGACCGATCTCCGACGAAGACTTCCTCGGCCGCGATACCCGCGAGCTTCATCGCGATTTCGGCACGATATGAACTTTCGGTCTGCAAGGTCGTAAGCGGGGCGAAAATCGTTGTCAGGCCATGAATATCGTCGTCCTGGTCGGCTCGATGGTCTTCCGTGTAAACTTCCACCGACGTGACAATACCGATGTTGAAAACCTTAGCGAGAACGGCATGACCTGCTTCGTGAAGGCATATTCGCCATAACTCTTCCGGCGTTAACGGGATGAAGACCGGCACCAGCTCCTCTAGGTCTCCTACTCTTGGTAAGCGGCTTTCGTCTCTGGCACGTTGCCGCACTTGTCGGGATATGTACTCAAGATCGGAACCACTTTTGCCACCCAAATTCCTCGCAATCGCTTTTAGTGCTACATCTCCGGTGAACTCGGGCAGATAATGGGTGAGTATTGCCTCCCGCTCTCGAATATTCGGTTTCGACAGCTCGACGTGTTTTTCAAGACGACCAGAACGGAGGAAAGCGGGGTCAATACGTTCAGGAAGATTGCTTGCCGCAACAATGATCACGCCTTCACGGCTGGTAGCCCCGTCGACGGCTTCAAGCATGGCGTTGATGACTTCCAACATGTACTGGGCATTGTCACCGCTGAGTTTTGCCCGGTGACCGAAAGAATCGAACTCGTCCACGAACAAAATCGAAGGTGCACATGCCTTTGCCTCGGCAAAAGCCGCATACATCGCTTTGAGCAAATCGCCCATGTGCCCCGAGCTTTGCCATTGACCGAGGGAGGCCGCGATAAAGTGCGCGTTGCTGTCAACAGCCAAGGATTTCGCGAAAGATGTTTTTCCGGTTCCTGGAGGGCCGTAGAGAAGAATACCTTTTGCGACCTGTTTCCATGGCAGAACTCCTTTCCTCCAAAGCTCAAGATCGCGTCCGAGGCTTTGTCCCCATTCGCCCGCCGGGCCAAATGACGACAATGGAAGAGTTGGATTGTTATTCGTCGCTAGTGAAGCGAGCTTTCTAAGTCGTCCGATAGCCCGCTCTGCGGGCCTTCCGCGACGAAATGTGCTGTCTACCAGGCCAACGTCCTGTTGGCGGAGGAAGTCCCTGTCATCGTCGTCGAGTTTTCCGGCCCCTAAGAACCTACAAAGACTTGCGACGCAACGACCGTCGAAAATTTCCAGGTCGACTGTCCAGTCGACGGCGGTATCAAATTCAGCATGCAGCTCAGCACCCGTAGGTATGAAAACGATTGTTCTAGGCGCGGAAAGATATTTTTGGGGCTGGAATTCCCATTTGCCCTTCCGGTTCTTGGGACCGTGGCAGCAAACGCTGAAATCGAATTTCTCCCTGTCCTTGCCTGTCCCGAAGCAGAAGTCAGCCAAGGGTTCAAAGTCTTCCAAAGGCCAATGCGTCGGCACTCGCACAACGAGGACACCGCCACCCTTGGAAAGAAATTCATGGTGCCGCTTCAAAACGCGGACCAAAGCACAATACGCAAGGAATTCATGTGGACTTTTCTCAAGCAGTTCCCTGCCTCGTCTGAGGCGTAGGCGCTGAGGGGTTCTTCTAAGAACGCGATTAAGTTCTCTCTGAGCGTCTGCCACTGTCCTTAAAGCATCAATGAATTCATCGACTTGATAACCGTGTTTTTCGCTCATTGCGGCACCGATTGGTCGGTGACGCCGGGACCAAGCCGGTACCAGCGATTGAATGACCGTGCCAAACCAGCGGCCTTATCGATGAAAAATATCTCTGTTGTTGCGCCGATATTGCCATCTTTTATTGTTGGATGACCTCTCATTCGACCTACGAGAATGGGGACAGCTCGTTTGGCCAGCACCCAGTCGTTGATACAAACGTCTGCCTGGATGCCGTCTTTACCGACAGAGTTCAATTCGTCCAGCGCTGAAGCGAGGTCTCGCAGTCGCTCAGCAAGATCGCTCAACTCTCTTTGTGATCCGACCTCAAAGTCGCTCTTCATCATCGATATCACCATGGTTTCAGCAAGAAAGCAGGTGCCTGAACACGTGCAGGCTTTCGGTTAGCGACCATTCGTAGGTCGTTGGCCGGGAGAAGTGCCGCAATCGCTATGCTGTTGTTGTTATGAGCTGCGCGAAAAAGCTTGGTTTTAGTTCAGGTGACCTTCGCCGCTTGCGCAAAGCCAGAAAGACTGATTCGCGCTCTTTGTGCAATCGAAAATGATTCTTTTTGTAATTATTCGGCTTCATTTTGTAATAAATGCGCCGCTTTTTTCACTAATGTTGACATTTTTCTCGGTGCCATGGTTTCTCTGGATAATGCGTCCCTTTTTGCACCTTCTTAGAGCTGCGCGTTTTCTGCTTGGGAGCACGCAAGGTGAAGTCGATAGCGAGTGCAAATTTAAGAATCGGACGGTCAACAGAATCGAAGCCGGTATCCACGTGCGGCTTCCAAGAACGGCTTTCGCACTCAAGCTCCACTACGAGTCGAAGGGCGTGGAATTTGTTGACGCCGTGGACGAGCACGGTTCTGGGGTTCGATGGAAGACGGTAGGACCGGCTGACCCCGTTCGTTGCAATCTGTTCCGCGCAGCTCGGGGGCTCGCTGACTTATCTCAAGAAAAAGTAGCTATTGAAGCCGGGATCGACGAGACCTTTATCGCTCGCCTCGAAAGAGATGACCTAAAGCAAATTAACGATGCGTGGCTTCAACGCTACGAAGCATTCCTCAGAGCGAAAAACGTTGAGATTACGCCTGCAGGGGCGACCTTCGGTGAAGGTGTACGATGGATTGAGCATCGTGAGCCGTCGCTTGTGAGGAAGAGTGATCTAGACACGTAAGTTTACCGGTCACCTAACCGACTGATACGGTTAAACAACTGAGAAATCGGTAAACTTACACGCTATTAAACTTGCTCTATCCTGCTGAGCTATGGGACCAGCCGGAAAGAACCCTTACAAAAGCTCGGCCGCGAAGCCAAGTGTTTTCCGATGCGGTTTTGCATCGGCTTGGTCCGAACCGGATTTTCTCGTGACCTTCGCAGTCGGGCGGACTGGCGCGAAACGCTTTTCCGGTGCTAAGCAGGTGGGGTGGAACGGGAGAACACCCTGCCGATGAGGCGCCGCTCCCTGCAACGAGATGCATAAGAGTTTGATCCGACATGTTCATTGGAATTGACTGGGGCGGCACGAAAATGGAAGTCATCGCGCTCGACCGCGATGGCACGACCAGGGCCCGGCACCGCATCGCCACGCCGACCAGCGGCTACGATGCCTGCATCCGCGCCGTGCAGGAGCTTGTCGCCACCGCCGAGCAGATGGCGGGCGAACAGGGGACGATCGGCATCGGTATTCCCGGAAGCCCCAATCCGCGCACCGGCATCGTGCGCAATTCCAATGCCGTGCTCTTGAACGGCCAGCCGCTCGGGCGCGATCTCCAGGCCGCGCTCGGCCGCGACGTGCGGCTTGCCAATGATGCCAATTGTCTTGCGGTGTCTGAAGCCGTGGATGGCGCCGGCAAGGATGCGCATACGGTTTTCGGCGTCATCGTCGGCACCGGCCACGGCGGCGGGCTTTCGATCGGCAAGCATGTGCATGCCGGCTATCAGGGCATCGCCGCTGAAATCGGCCACTATCCGCTGCCCTGGATGACGCCTGACGAGTATCCGGGCCACAAATGCTGGTGCGGCAAACATGGCTGCCTCGACATGTATGCCTGCGGCACCGGCGTCGAACTCGATTACCGGACGACGACGGGCATCGACCGGCGCGGCCGCGACATCATCGCCGACAAGCGCAGCGGCGATCCGGCCGCCACCGCCGTGTACGAGCGCTTCGTCGACCGGCTCGCCCGCAGCCTCGCGCTGCTCACCAACATCGTCGACCCCGATGTCTTCGTGCTCGGCGGCGGCATGTCGAATGTCGACGAGATCTATGACGAATTGCCGGATCTGATCGTCAAATATATTTTCGGCGACAGTTTCGAAACGCCGATCCGCAAGGCGGTGCATGGCGACAGTTCCGGCGTACGCGGGGCCGCCTGGCTCTGGAAAGACTAAAAAACAAGGGAGAAGGCGCTATGAACGTCGACAAGGATCTCGAACGCATCGCGTTGCAGGAACAGGAACTGCAGTTCGACAGTTTCAGCCTGGAAACGGGCTGGAAACTCGGCTCGCTGCTGCGGGATATGGCGGTGGAACGGAAGCTCGGCGTCGTGATCGACGTGACGCTGTTTTCGATGCCGGTCTTTTATGCGGCGCTGGAAGGATCGACGCCCGACAATCCGAACTGGGTGCGCCGCAAGCGCAGCTGCGTTTTCCGCTTTTTCAAAAGCAGCTACGCGATCGGCCTGACGCTCGCCAAACAGGACAGCACGCTGCAGGCGAAGTTCGGCCTGCCGGACACCGAGTTTGCGCCGCATGGCGGCAGCTTCCCGATCGTCGTCAAGGGCACGGGGTGCATCGGCGCGGTCACTGTTTCCGGCCTGCCGCAGCGCGAGGATCACAACATGGTGGTCGAAGCGTTCGCCGATGTGCTCGGCAAGGATCTCGGCGCGCTGAAACTCGGCGCATAAGAACGGACGGACAGTGACAATGGATATTGCCGGCTTCTCTGCGAAACTGAACGACTGGCTTGCCAGTGCGGCGCTGCCGATCTGGCACGACAAGGGCTTCGACATGTCGAGCGGCGGTTTCGTCGAGACGATCGACATGACGGGCGAGCCGACGCGGGCGAACCGCCGGTCGCGCGTCCAGCCGCGCCAGGTCTATTGCTTTGCGGAAGCGGGCCGTCGCGGCTGGCCGGGAGACTGGCAAAGCGTGGCCAGGGGCGGCATTGCCTGTTTCGATCGGGTCTATCTGCAGCCGAGCGGCTTTTACGGCGCTCTCGCCGACGCGGACGGCAACCTGATCGACGCGTCGTTCGATCTCTACAATCAGGCCTTCGCCCTGTTGTCCTTTGCCTATCTCGCCCAGGTCTTTCCGGAGCGGAAGGCGGAGATGATCGAACGCAGCAATACATTGCTGCAAAAGCTCGAGGCCCATTACAAGCACCCATCGGCCGGCTTCGAGGAAGACAATCCGCCGCGCCTGCCGCTCGGCTCCAACCCGCATATGCACCTGTTCGAGGCATGCCTGGCAAGCGAGGAGGTCGAAGGGTTCGACACGGTCGCGTGGACCAATCTTGCCGATGAGATTGCAGCGCTGTGCATGGGGCATTTCATCGACAGGGAAACCGGCGCGCTGCGCGAATTCTTCGATCAAGACTGGTCGCCGATGCCGGGCGACAAGGGCCGCATCGTCGAGCCGGGCCACCAGTTCGAATGGGCCTGGCTGCTTCTGCGCTGGGGCGAGCGGCGCGGCAATGCCGATGCGCTCGTCAAGGCGCGCCGCCTGTTCGAGATCGGCGAGCAATATGGCATTGCGCAGCCGCGCGACGTGGCCGTGATGACGCTTCTCGACGATTTCTCGGTGGCCGATCCGATCGCCCGGCTGTGGCCGCAAACGGAATGGCTGAAGGCCGCGATCCGCTTTGCGGCGCTGACGCAGGGTGAGGAACGCGAGCGCTATCTCCGCTCCTCCGTGCGCGCCGCATCGGCACTGCTGCGGTTTCTCGACACGCCGGTGCCCGGTTTGTGGCGCGACAAGCAAAAGGCCGACGGCAGCTTTGTCGACGAGCCGGCGCCCGCCAGCAGCTTCTATCACATCCTCTGCGCCATCTACGAAGTCGACGACTGCCTGAAACGGCTCTGAGGCAGCACCTGGATTGATCTCCTTACCGGCCCGTTTCGACCGAGACGGGCCGGTTTCTTCTTGCCCGTTCGCTTGATGACGGAAACGCATATATTGACATAAAGATATCTTTATGTGAATTCTGTGTGCTACGTTATTGTCGTTTTCAGAACGGGAGATTTCCCATGTCCGCCATCGATGCCCTTTTCGGCGCCGTTTCACCCCGTCCGGATGGGTCGGAAGTCATGGCTGCATTGAAAGCGGCGGCGCGCGAACGCATCCTGATCATGGATGGCGCGATGGGCACGGAGATCCAGCAGCTTGGCCTCGGCGAAGAGCATTTCCGCGGCGACCGCTTCGCCGGCTGCGATTGTCATCTCCAGGGCAACAACGACCTGTTGACGCTGACCCAGCCCGGCGCCATCGAGGAAATCCACTACAACTACGCCATTGCCGGCGCCGATATCCTCGAGACCAACACCTTCTCCTCCACCTCGATCGCCCAGGCCGATTACGGCATGGAGGCGATGGTCTATGAACTGAACCGCGACGGGGCCCGTCTGGCGCGTCGTGCGGGGCTCAGGGCGCAGCAGGTCGATGGCAAGCGCCGCTTCGTCGCCGGCGCGCTCGGCCCGACCAACCGGACCGCCTCGATCTCGCCCGACGTCAACAATCCGGGCTTCCGCGCCGTGACCTTCGACGACCTGCGCATCGCCTATGGCGAGCAGTTGCGCGGCCTGATCGATGGCGGCGCCGACATCATCCTGATCGAAACGATCTTCGACACGCTTAACGCCAAGGCGGCGATCTTCGCGACCGAAGAGGTTTTCACCGAGAAAGGCGTTCGCCTGCCGGTGATGATCTCCGGAACGATCACCGACCTTTCCGGCCGTACGCTGTCCGGCCAGACGCCGGCGGCCTTCTGGCATTCGGTGCGCCATGCGGACCCTTTCACCATCGGGCTGAACTGTGCGCTCGGCGCCAATGCCATGCGCGAGCACCTGACGGAAATCTCCGATGTCGCCGATACGTTCGTCTGCGCCTATCCGAATGCCGGTCTGCCGAACGAATTCGGCCGCTACGACGAAAGCCCTGAGGAGATGGCGGCGCAGATCGAGGGTTTCGCCCGCGAAGGCCTCGTCAACATCGTCGGCGGCTGCTGCGGCTCGACGCCGGCCCATATCCGCGCCATCGCCGAGGCTGTTTCGAAACACCCGCCGCGCCAGATTCCGCAGGTGCCGCGGCTGATGAAGCTGTCCGGGCTGGAGCCGTTCACGCTGAGCAAGGATATCGCCTTCGTCAATGTCGGCGAGCGCACCAACGTCACGGGCTCGGCCAAGTTCCGCAAGCTGATCACCGCCGGTGACTATGCGGGCGCCCTCGATGTCGCCCGCGATCAGGTGGCGAATGGTGCCCAGATCATCGACGTCAACATGGATGAGGGCCTGATCGATTCGAAGCAGGCGATGGTCGAGTTCCTCAACCTGATTGCCGCCGAGCCGGATATCGCCCGTGTGCCTGTGATGATCGACAGTTCGAAATGGGACATCATCGAGGCCGGGCTGAAATGCGTGCAGGGCAAGCCGCTGGTCAACTCGATCTCGATGAAGGAGGGTGAGGAAGCCTTTCTGCATCATGCAAAACTCTGCCGCGCCCATGGCGCCGCCGTCGTCGTCATGGCTTTCGACGAAAAGGGGCAGGCCGATACGAAGGCCCGCAAGGTCGAGATCTGCACCCGCGCCTACAGGCTCTTGACGGAGCAGGCCGGTTTTGCGCCGGAAGACATCATCTTCGACCCCAACATCTTTGCGGTGGCGACCGGGATCGAGGAACACAACAATTACGGCGTCGACTTCATCGAGGCGACCCGGGAGATCATCGAAACCCTGCCGCATGTCCATATTTCCGGCGGCGTCTCGAACCTCTCCTTCTCCTTCCGCGGCAATGAGCCGGTGCGCGAGGCGATGCATGCCGTGTTCCTCTATCATGCCATCCAGGCGGGCATGGACATGGGCATCGTCAATGCCGGCCAGCTTGCCGTCTACGACCAGATCGAGCCGGAGCTGAAGGAAGCCTGCGAGGATGTCGTCCTCAACCGCCGTGCCGATTCGACCGAGCGGCTCTTGGAACTGGCCGAACGCTTCAAGGGCACGGCTGGCAAGGAGGCCAAAGAGCGGGACCTCAAATGGCGCGAGTGGTCCGTCGAAAAGCGGCTGGAGCATGCGCTGGTCAACGGCATCACCGAATTCATCGACGCCGACACGGAGGAAGCGCGGGAAAATGCCGCGCGGCCGCTGCATGTCATCGAAGGCCCGTTGATGGCCGGCATGAATGTCGTCGGCGACCTCTTCGGTTCCGGCAAGATGTTCCTGCCGCAGGTGGTGAAGTCCGCGCGCGTGATGAAGCAGGCGGTCGCGGTTCTCCTGCCGCATATGGAAGCCGAGCGGCTGGCCGGTGGCGGCGAGGGCGAGCGCCAGAGCGCCGGCAAGGTGCTGATGGCCACCGTGAAGGGCGATGTGCACGACATCGGCAAGAACATCGTCGGGGTCGTTCTCGCCTGCAACAATTACGAGATCATCGATCTCGGCGTGATGGTGCATGCCGCGAAGATCCTGGAAGTCGCGCGCGAAAGGAATGTCGACATCATCGGCCTTTCCGGCCTGATCACGCCGTCGCTTGACGAGATGGCCCATGTGGCCGCCGAAATGGAGCGCGAAGGCTTTGACATTCCGCTGCTGATCGGTGGCGCCACGACAAGCCGCGTGCACACGGCGGTCAAGATTCACCCCCGCTACCGGCAGGGACAGGCGGTCTACGTCACCGATGCCAGCCGCGCCGTCGGCGTCGTCTCCAGCCTGCTGTCGCCGGAAGCGAAGGATGGCTATGTCGAGACGATCCGCGCCGAATATCGGAAGGTCGCCGACGCGCATGCCCGCAACGAGCTGGAAAAGCAGCGACTGCCACTGGCCAGGGCCCGCGCCAACGCGCAGAAGGTTGATTGGGATACCTATCAGCCGAAGACGCCGTCCTTTCTCGGCACCCGCGTCTTTCAGGATTGGGACCTCACGGAACTGGCGCGCTATATCGACTGGACGCCGTTCTTCCAGACCTGGGAGCTGAAGGGCGTCTACCCGAAAATCCTCGACGACGAACGCCAGGGCGAAGCCGCGCGCCAGCTCTTTGCCGATGCGCAAGCCATGCTGGCCAAGGTCATCGCCGAAAAGTGGTTCGCGCCGAAGGCGGTGGTCGGCTTCTGGCCGGCCGGCACCGTGGAAGACGATATCCGCCTGTTCACCGACGAGACGCGGACTGCCGACCTTGCCACCTTCTTCACCCTGCGCCAGCAGATGAGCAAGCGCGACGGCCGCCCGAATGTGGGGCTGTCCGATTTCGTCGCACCGGTGGAGAGCGGCAAACAGGACTATCTCGGCGGCTTCGTCGTCACCGCCGGCATTGAGGAAGTGGCGATCGCCGAGCGCTTCGAGCGCGCGAACGACGATTATTCCTCGATCATGGTCAAAGCCTTGGCCGACCGTTTCGCCGAGGCCTTCGCAGAGCGCATGCACGAATATGTGCGAAAGGAACTCTGGGGCTATGCGCCGGACGAGACCTTCGCCCCAACCGACCTGATCGGCGAACCCTACGCCGGCATCCGCCCGGCCCCCGGCTATCCGGCGCAGCCCGATCACACGGAGAAGGCAACCCTGTTTCGTCTCCTGAAGGCGGAGGAGGAAATCGGCGTCACGCTGACGGAAAGCTTCGCCATGTGGCCGGGCTCCTCGGTCTCCGGCCTCTATATCGGCCACCCCGAGGTCTATTATTTCGGCGTTGCCAAGGTCGAGCGAGACCAGGTCGAGGATTATGCCGCGCGCAAGGACATGCCGATCGAGGAAGTCGAACGCTGGCTCGGGCCGATCCTCAACTACGTCCCGGCACCGCGGGCGGAGGCGGCGGAATAGGAGGTCTTTGAAGGAGTCGGTTGATGTGTTGGTGAGGTGAACGCTTCGCCGAACGGACGACCGAGATGCGGACAAAAGCCAGGCATCGCCTATTCGTATGCCCGGAGATCCCCATTCGTGCTGGATACCCAGTGGATCCAGACGGCGATACCGCGTTCCTTCAACGTCTCCATCACTTTGCGCGTCGGATGACCGGGTGTCATCACCCCCTGATAAATTTGATCATCCAGAATCCGGACGCTGTGGAGGTACAGCATATCGAGGAATGACATTCGCTCCATACGACCGCAGATTTGACGCCAGGTTTGGATTGAGAAGCGCGCGTTGGTTCGTGTATTGGACCAATGTGTGTTCGGCATCGCGACATGGATTGATGCGCGGCCGCGAAGGAGTGCAACCAATTCATGGCCGAAGACAAGCTAAATACGATCGCGCTTCTCAAAGCGATTGTAGAAAGTCCAAAACGTGACAACAGCGCCTATCATCAGGCCATCGCCGAGGCGCGTCAGGCCTTCGAAGGCGCAGAAATTGCTCTCGGCGGACCGGTCAAGGTACGGACCAAAACCAAAATGAAGCGCAACGGCGAATATACCGTGAAATGGACGTTCAAACGTCTGACCTGACAAAAATGGCGTTTCAGATTGCGCCGCTGTCTCAGTTTCCGGCGGCCGCATGGCGTCCGGGCTCAGTTTCCATCGGGATAAAATTCGTCCCCGTCCATCCCCGCGTCGAAACCGTGCCGCATAATGGCTGCGTTCCCATCGCCGGAGTGTTTCGCGAGACGGTCGCGGGCAGGTGGGAGCCGGCGCCCTGCGCTTGAAGCCGTAACGTGCGGCCGAGGCCAGGGTGATGCAAGCCGGGCGGTTCGCGCCGTCACAATGTCTCCCCGGGCTGCCAGGTCCGGTTTGGTTGAGCCATGCAAGCCGCTGTCAAGCGGTGCAGCGAGACAGGGTGCGCATTTCAAGGGGCCGGAAGCCCCGAAGAACGCCGAAGGCCACGCAAATGCGGAGCCGTCTGTTAAAATCTATCGAGGTTCCCTCCGACTGCTCGATTGAACCGTGCCGGCCAACCGGCGCGGACGCTTCGGCGTGTTCTTTGAAAAATCACTTGGGCCAAGTATCAACCGCATCTGAGATCAGTAGAAAGCACGTATGTATTTCGCCCTGTCTACGGTGGGGACGTCCTCTACTGACAGCATCGATTTAAGTAGGGCGTGGCAATAGGCTTCTGGCGAGGAACCTTGATCGTTGAGGGAAGCGGCATCCGCTTCAGTCAATTGATGTCGCCCGCTTATAAGGACTTGTCCGAGCAAGTCTCTATCTGCACTCGTTTGCCGCGGCTTTGCTTTGCCGCTTTCGTATGCGGCGCCCATTCGTTCGAAAAAGGATTGCAGCAGACTATCGAAGGCAACCCCCTGCTTCTTGAAGTCCTGGTATTGGCCCAGATCAAAAGCCTTGCATGCCACTGGGTCTCGCGTGGAAAGCCACCTGATGATCTCAATGCGTGACTGCCACACACGAATGAGCAATTCGTCTTCCGCCTCCCGCACCGCAGGCACGCCATGCTCCTTGGACAGGGTCGTATATATGAGGCCTTCAGTATTCGTCCCCGGAGACGCCGTATCGTTTGCAAGGGCAACACGGAGTTTCTCGCGATACTCGGGATGATCGTGGAAAAGCGGGGCAAAGAAGGCGTTTGCCTGAATGAGTTCAAGGGCTTGCTCGTAAGCGCCGTTGTCTCTCCGCCAACCGTCCAGCCCTTCGCCGGTTTCCCAAATCTGGATGAGGCTACTTATCGCTGTTGTCGCAAGTGCAGTACCAGCTATCAAAAAACAACCTCTCAGGAGGCGCTGGCGCTTTATGCGGTAAGCCAGAAATAAAATGGATGTTGCGATTGCCAGAGTTAAGAGAAGCGAGACCATGAATCGACCTAAAACGCGAGCTATCCCAGCAAATACACCATTTGTTTTTTTATACGCGATACAATTTTCCCGTCCTGAAATCACCTCACCCCTTGATATACCACCCCCACGGCTCATCACTGTTGAACCGGGTGATCTGCTTCGTCTCCAGATAGTTCGACAGTCCCCAGCGTCCCAATTCGCGGCCGATGCCGGATTGTTTGTAGCCGCCCCAGGGCGCTTCGGCGAAGGTCGGCTGCGAGCAGTTGACCCAGACGATGCCGGCGCGCAACGCCTCGGCCACGCGCTCGGCGCGCATCACGTCCTTCGACATGACGGCGGCGGCAAGGCCGAAGCGGCTGTCGTTGGCCATGCGGATGGCATCGTCCTCGTCCCTGAACGGCTTGACGCAGACGACAGGGCCGAAAATCTCCTCCTTCCAGACGTAGCTGTCCTCGCTGATGTCGGTGAGCACGGTCGGCTCGATGAAGTAGCCGCTGTTGAGACCGGCGGGGCGGCTGCCGCCAAAGGCAATCGTCGCACCGTCGATGCGGGCGCGCTCGATCGCCGAAACGATCTTGTCGTATTGTCCCCTGGAAACGATCGGGCCGAGCAGGGTGCCTTCGTCCATGCCGTTGCCGATCCTGATCTTCGCCGCTTCCTCGCATAGCCGCGAAACGACGGCGTCATAGATCCCTGCCTCCACCAGCACGCGCGAGGTTGCCGAGCAGACCTGGCCCTGGTTCCAGAAGATGCCGAACATGATCCACTCGACGGCCTTGTCGATGTCACTGTCGGCAAAGATGATGAAGGGCGATTTGCCGCCGAGTTCGAGGCTGACATTCTTGATGTCCTGCGCGCCGGCCATCATCACCTTGCGGCCTGTGGAGACCGAGCCGGTGAAGGCGAGCTTGTCGACCAGCGGATGTTCGGTCAGCGGCTCGCCGGCCTGCGGACCGGTACCGGTGACGATGTTGAGCACACCGGCCGGCAGGTCGACGTCCTCGGCGATGACGCCCAGTTCGAGCGCGGTGAGCGGCGTCAACTCCGAGGGTTTCAGCACCATGGTGCAGCCGGCGGCAAGGGCGGGGGCCACCTTCCAGGCGACCATCAGCAGCGGATAGTTCCACGGGGTGATGGCGCCGACGACGCCCAACGGTTCGCGCACCACCCGCGAGGAGAAACGCGGTTCGCTGAGCGGGATCGTTTCCTCGGGATTGTGATCGAGTTCCTCGGCAAGGCCGGCGTAATAGTTGAAGCAACCGACGACATCGTCGATGTCCCACAGCGCCTCGGGCAGCGGCTTGCCGTTGTCGGCGACTTCGAGCCTGGCGAGAAACTCCCGCTTCTCGGCAATCTTTTTTGCGATGGCGCGCAGATAGGCGGCCCGCTCGGTCCCCGTGAAGTGCGGCCAGGGGCCGGAATCGAAGGCGTAGCGCGCGGCTTTCACGGCCTTGTCGATGTCGCCGCTGGTGCCGGCGGGAGCCTTGTGGATCACCGCTTCGGTCGCCGGATCGATGACGTCCAATGTCCCGCCCTTTTCAGGCCTTACCCATTCACCGTCGATGTAAAGCCTGTCCTGCATGTCGCCGTCCCTTTTAGATCAGGTCGAGAATGGCCTTGGCTGCCACCGTGACGCCGGCGGCCTTCTTCATCGCATCGGATTGGCCGGAGTTTATCGTTCGGCGCGGGATTGTCGAGGAGGCCGTGACGGCGGCAGCCAGGTCTTGGCCGGTCCAACGGCAGCCATCGATCCGGCGCCCGGCGCCGACATCCTGGAAGGTGCTTTCGGGGCGTATAAATGCCTCTCTTCCATTTTCGACCGAGAGGCGAGGATTTTGTCTGCTTGAAGCTG